>NZ_JACHCQ010000022.1 GCF_014205835.1 Pedobacter sp. AK013
CCATTTAAAACCGGGGACCTTAGAAATAGATTTTAAAACATAAACAACCTTAATTAGCCAATAAGCCTTATTTATCTTCAATAATCAATTTTAACAGGACAACAGTGAATTTATTTCAGCATCTATCTTGTTTTAAGACCCTGAAATAAATTCAGGGTGACGACTCATCAGAAAATTCTAGTATTTCTCCAAAGCGGCTTTAACCTTCTCCATCAGCCACATTGGTGTAGATGTAGCACCGCAGATACCAACTTTATCGTTTTCATTAAACCAAGTTTGATCTAACTCTTCAACATTAGAAATGAAATAAGAATTATCGTTATGTTTTTTACAAACATCGTAGAGCACTTTACCGTTAGACGATTTCTTGCCCGATACAAAAACGATTTTATCATAATGACTTACAAAATCTTCCAGCTCTTCGTAACGGTTAGATACTTGCCTACAAATGGTATCGTTAGCCTTAACTTCATAACCACGGCTCAATAACTCATCTTTAATGTGATAGAATTTATCGGTGCTTTTGGTGGTTTGGCTGTATAAAGTAAACTTAGCAGGCAATTCTACATTGTCCAGTTCAGCTAAATCCTGAAAAACAATCGCCTTACCATCGGTTTGTCCTTGTAGCCCGATCACTTCTGCATGACCATGTTTACCAAAAATAAGTACTTGCTCATCATCGTCATGCGAATTTTTAATCCTGTTCTGTAATTTCAGCACAACGGGACATGAAGCATCTATTAAAGTCAGGTTATTTTCTAAAGCCAGTTGATAGGTTGAGGGCGCCTCACCATGGGCCCTGATTAAAACCTTTTCGTCCCTTAAATTTTTTAATACTTCGTGATCGATGATTTTCAATCCCCGATTGGTTAAACGCTCTACTTCTTCATCGTTATGCACAATATCGCCGAGGCAATATAAATAACCTTCGTTATCCAGAATATCTTCAGCCATTTCTATGGCATATACTACGCCAAAGCAAAAGCCTGATGATTTATCGATGTTGACCTGTAAGTTTAAATTGCTCATTTTTTCTTAGGATTAGTTATTTATCGTGGTAATGTCCCTTTGCAGAAATTACAAATACAGTAATAATCTCTTCATCGATTCTATAGACTAACCTATCTTTTTTATTTATTTGTCTTGACCAATAGCCTGAAAATCCAAATTTTAATTTTTCAGGTTTACCTATGCCTGATGCCGGATGAATGCTTAACTCTATAAAAATTTGCTGGAGTTTTTTAATGGAAGCTTTATCTCCTGATTTAAGTATTTCAGCCAATTGTCTTTTAGCTTGATCCGTAATGTCTACAAAATACTTTTCCATATATTCTGAACATCCTTAACCCTTGTTAAACGTCCATTTTTCACATCATCCTCCCCTTTAACTATTTCATTTATAAATTCAGGGCTATAGCTTTTTTCTTTTTTAAAAGTTACATTCAACGCCTGTAACACAGCCTCAACTGCCAAAAGTTGCTTTTTATTTTTAGGCTGTACGATTAGTGTTTCCATGCTATAAAATTAATTAAAATAGTATCACAAAATTAAGCAAAAATATTTGTTCCAGTTGTCATGTATAAGACAACAAAAAAGATTAGCTGCGAAGCAAACATAGTAGCGCCAATATATTTTTGTTGTTTTAAGCCCAAAGCATAGTAAAACTTTAACAATATTACCGAAACAATAAACCAGGCCACATAATTCTGAACAGGGATTTCATGCCAGTCCCACTGCCAGTAATTAAATTTCATGGCTACTGGTTCCAAAAAGAAATCGAACACTACCAGTGTAAAAGCACCAAGAACCGAAGCCAAAATACTATGCCTGATTTTCATACTTTTCATCATTTGCCCAACACTGAAAATAAGGATCACCCAATTTACACCCATTAGTAATGGAACTGCAGCAACCTTATACCCCAATGTATCGCCGTAATAATAACTACCAAATATCTTTCCTGTATGCACACCTAATACTTCAACTAAAAAACCACAGAGAAACACACCCGAAACCAGTAACAATAAACGTTTCACATCGGCATTGTACGAAAAAACAATTACTGCAAACATTAGCAACAAATGAAAGGGGACAAGTTTGATAAAATAAGGCTGAGCAGCTGGGATTAAGAAACCAAGCAAGCCAACCACATGAAAAACGACAATTATTGCAACTGCAATCCTTTTAACCTTTAAATCGTTTCGATCGTTCTGCCCTTCCATGTGCTCGTTTTAAAAATATGTTTTTTTATAGAAATGAATGAAATGATTATGAAGAACAACATCTGTAAAGGATGTAAAATCAGGTTTATCAAAACATTTTGTCCCGATAAATAGGAGATCATTATTCTACTTAATACAATTAAAGTTAATGGTAATACAAGTAAAGCAACATTAAAGTTTAAGATTAAAATTACTGGTCCTATAGTTACCAAAAGCTGGTAAAGTAATAATATTATGATGTTATTACCAAAACCTGCCAGTAAATTCTTACTGAAACCATTTAAGCTTCCTCCTAAATTCTTATACATCCTACAATAGATCAGTCCGTTGGCTAAAAGGGCCTCTGCATTAAATTTTTCTTGTTTTACCAACTTCATAATCTCCACATCTTCTACAACCTGGTGTTTAACCCGCTCGTGCCAATGGTTTTCTTTGTAATTATTGGCATTAAAAAACATGCATTGTCCGCTTGCCGCTGCAAATGCCGGATTTTTTGAAAGCTTAACCAAACGCAAAGGCAATAAATTTAGCAGTATAAAATGCATTAAGGGCACCGTTAACCATTCGCCTATCGATTTTATAGTTTGGTTGGTAAAAACGCTTAACAAAGCCAGACCTCCAATTTCCATCCGGTTGATTAGGCTATTAATCAACCCTCTTTTTATCGATTCATCGGCATCAATAAACAATAGATATTTCCCTGTAGCCAATTCGCTGAGCTGATGACATGCATAATTTTTTCCAAGCCAGTTTTTCGGGAGTTCTTTTCCTTGTACAATTTTAAATTGCGGATTCGTAAGGCAAAAGTTTTCTACTACGGAGAAAGTACTGTCGTTGCTGTTATCATCTAACACAATAACTTCATAATCGATATAGTCCTGATTTTTTATCGAGACAAGCAATTCAATTATATCCTCTTCTTCATTTCTAGCGGGGATTAGGATCGAAACTTTATCATGATAGTGTTTAACTACTCTCGGCAGTTTAGGGTTAGAAAGGAAATTGAAAACGGTAACCGAAAACCGGATGACCAGGAAAATTAAAACGGCGTAAATAAAAATTGTCATTCAATTAGCTGATTTTGTTTAATAACCGATTGATCGTAATGTTTATTATAAGCGCTTTTTAGTAATTGTAAACTTACATATTCTTCATTCTCCCAGTGTTGTAAATAAGTATAAGCGGAGGGCTTTCTTTTTGCAAAATAATCAATAAAGGTTGCGGCAAAAATGATATTGATTTTTTTCTGACTGGCATTAATCATTTGCATCACTCCCTTTTCGAAACTGATATTTTTTAGATGGTTAGAATATAATTTACCCTGGGGGAATACAAGTACCAAATTTGCGGGGTTATCTAACAGTTTTCCTGCATAATTAAGGGTTTCCAAAACATCTTTACTTTTATTTTCGGCAGCAAAAGCACCAAGATACTTTAGAAAACCAACTTTAGTATAGTTTTCGGCATTCACTAAAACATGGAATTGCTTCTTAAATACTTTTTTATTGATGTAAAAGAGGAAAAAACCATCCCACCAGCTAAAATGATTGGCCAAAATCAAAATGGCAGTATCTTGTTTAATTCCCACCTCACCATATTTAAAAGCCGAAAAATCTTTTTTGATGATAAATTGGATGTACCAGGAGAAAAAGCGAAAGATCAAATTATTTTTTCTAGGCTGATACATTTCGGGAAATTGCAAAAAATTGGGGTTAATTGCAAATTTTACGGCATTTATAGACCTCGCTTGTAAAAGTAATATAGAATTTTTAATATCCTGTGCAAAGATTTCTCCACTACGGAAATGACGAATCACACGAATGGTTTACTTCGATTAAAGATAGCTCTTGTTCATCCTACAACTTCCATTTTACATCCATCTTAGCTCAAATAAACGCGATCTTCTTCACCTTCCACATCCATTACCACATCTACATGTTCTTTTAAGATGGTAGCCAGTTCAAGGCCAACAAAATCGGTGGCAATAGGAAAAATTTTATGGCTTCGATCAACTAAAACCACGGTGCGGATTTTTTTATGCGGCGTATTTAAGAAAACGCCCAAACCATAAGCAAGGGTTTTACCGCTGTTCAATACATCATCAACAATAATGATCACTTTGTTTTTCCAATGGCTTTCATCCAGATCTGTTGAAGCAACCAATTTGCTGCTTTCCTTTTGCAGGTCGATACGCAGTAAGGTGAGTTTAAAGCCTGAGATCTTTTTAAGCACTTTTTCTAACCTTAGCGCTAATTTGTAACCACGGTCCCAAATACCTGCAAGCACCACTTCTTTCTCATTCAGGTTATCTTCTAAAATCTGATAAGCGATACGGTCTATTTTCTGCTGAATTTGTTTCTTGTTAAGAATAAGTAATTGCGATGCCATTGTATAAAAAGGATTGAATACAAAAAGAACGATTTTAAGAATGAAATTCAAACTATTTGAAAAATAATTTCGATTGTTTGCAACGTTTTCACCAGAGATGCGTCTAATCTATAACCAAAACACAAAATCGAAGCCCTTGTTTCACAAATACAGCGTAATGGTAGCTTCAGAATCATTTAACGAAAAAATAACTATGAAAATCCTTATCAAATCATCAGCCATTTTGTTTATAGTGGTAACCAGCTATATGGCTAAAGCACAAGAAACTAAAAGTTTCACGGTTAAAAACTTCAACAGCATTGGGGTAAGTAGCGGAATTGACTTATACTTAACCCAGGGAGGCAGTGAAAGTGTGAGTATAAAATCAGATTCAGAAACATTGAAAGATATCATTGTTGAGCAAAGCGGCAGCAATGTTACCATAAAATTTAAAAACGGCATCGACTGGAGCGGTATGTTTAAAAACCGTACCATTAAAGCTTATGTAAGTTTTAAAACCCTAAATGCACTTGCAGCATCAGGAGGTTCGGATGTTTTTACACAAAACCAGATCAAGACAGATAAACTAGCCATTCGCTCTTCTGGCGGATCGGATTTAAAACTTACAATTGTTTGCAACGATTTATCTATTCAATCAAGTGGGGGCAGCGATCTCGATTTAAAAGGCAAAGCAGAAAATATGACCATCCAATCTAGTGGTGGTAGCGATATCGATGCTTATGGATTAATTACAGATTATGCAAAGGTTCAGGCTTCCGGTGGCTCTGATGTAAATCTTTACGTAAATAAAGGTTTAGAGGCCAGTGCAAGTGGCGGTGGTGATGTTAGTTATAAAGGAAATGCTTCACTCAAGAAAACATCAAGCTCAAAAAGTGGAGATGTGCACCACGTAAATTAAAAGTTTAGTTTAGTTAATAATACGCGCTGCTTTGTGGATGCAAAGCGGCGTTTTTTATTCGGTGATTGCACAGATTAATAGATTACACAGATTCTGATCATTATTGGCTATAGCAAGAAACCTGCAGCCTTGCTATCCTCTATCTTTTTCTGTACGGGTAGTAAATAAAGTTGGCCCCCTCTGGAACAATAACGAATACGCACATAAAATCTTCTGGTTTTTTATAAACCTTTAAGAAGGATTCCTTTTTCTCCTTGCTGATGATTCCTTTTTCTACAAATTCCTCCAATGTAGAGGCCTGTATTGTCCAATCGGTGTTAAGCTCTTCTTTATTTAAGATAAGTTCGCCAATGTTTACTTCATGTTGGTGTGCAATAAAAATTGGGTAAGCAGAAATACCTTCAACCATAATCTCAATTGCAACTTCTTTAATCGCATCAGCATAAAACTCCAGGTCCTTTTCTAAACTTACCAGCGGGCTCTCCTGCTTTTTTTTTGGTGTTCCGTTCTCTTCGGGCGTTGCGCCTAATAATTCTTCTCTATCCATTTCAAGGTAAAAGGTTTATGGTTTAAGGTATAGGTTTTTTAATATGACAACATTTGATTTTAAGGTTATAGCCTTAAACCTTTTGCTTTACGCCTTCAACCTTAATAATACTACATTTTCTACGTGTTGCGTATGCGGAAACATATCTACAGGTTTAATGCGCTCCACATCATATTTCTCTTTTAATAACTCTAAGTCTCTTGCCTGAGTAGCCGCATTACAGCTTACATAAACAATTTTTTCAGATTCCATCTCCAGCAATCTTTGTACTACATCTGCATGCATACCAGCGCGTGGCGGATCGGTAATAACTACATCTGGTTTACCATGGGCCAGAATAAATTCTGAAGTGAGAATATCTTTCATATCTCCAGCATAGAAAATTGTATTATCGATCCCGTTCAGTTCAGAATTGAATTTAGCATCTTCAATAGCGGTTGGCACATATTCTACCCCTACCACCTGCTTCACGTTTTTGGCAATAAAATTTGCAATAGTTCCTGCTCCGGTATATAAATCATAAACCAGTTCATCACCTTTAAATCCTGCAAAATCCCTGGTGATTTTATATAATTCGAAGGCTTGTTCAGAGTTGGTCTGATAAAAAGATTTCACGCCAATTTTAAAACGGATACCATCCATTTCTTCAAAAATATGATCGCGGCCAGAGAAAACCACTACATCCTGATCGAAAATAGTGTCATTCTTTTTTTGGTTAATGATATACAGTAAAGAAGTAATCTGTGGAAATTCATTTTTAAGAAAAGCCATCAAACCATCAACCTGTGTTTGTTCTGGATAAGCAAATACCACCGCAACCATTACCTCACCTGTGCTAGAAGTACGGATAATGAGGTTACGCAAAACACCTTCATGGTTACGCAGGTCGTAAAACGACAAATCATTTTCTAAAGCATATTTACGAACAGTGTTTCTAATCGAATTAGAAGGTTCATCCTGTAGATAACAGTGCTCGATATCTAAAATTTTATCGAAACGCAATGGTACGTGAAAACCCAGCGCGTTCATATCAAAATCTTCATCGCGCTCTACATCGGTTTTTTCTAACCAACGTTTGTTAGAAAATGTAAATTCGAGTTTATTGCGGTAATATCTGTTTTTTTCTGAGCCTAAAATCGGTTCAGTTCCTGAGGTATCTATTTTACCTAAGCGCTGTAAAGCCGCCTCAACATTTTTCTGCTTAAACTTTAATTGAGCATCGTAACCCATATGCTGCCATTTACAACCGCCACAGGTTCCGAAATGAGGACAAAAAGGATCTGTACGCAACGCTGATTTTTCATGAAGCTGATCGATAATTGCTTCAGCAAAATTCTTTTTCTTTTTGGTCAACCGAACATCCACCACATCACCAGGAACGGCTTTATCAACAAAAATGACCAATTCGTCAGCTTTGCCAACACCTTTTCCTTCTTCAGCAATATCGATTATATGTACGTTTGGAACAATAGTTACCGTACCAGGTTTTCTTCTACTCATTATTTTGCAAATATAGAAAAAAGAGGTTAAAGGTTAAGAGCAGAAAGGTAGAGGGTTAAAAAACCAATTAGTCAAAAGATTGGCCATAATCATCCTACTCGAACAAGAACTGTCCGGCAATGAAAACCCTGATTTTAAAAATTATTTTCCAAAAAATTTAAATGCTGCACCCCAAAAGCCATCTAACCAGTTAAATTTTAGGTCAAATTTTTCATCTACCAGTACAGAAAACTCTAATATTTCTTTGCTCATGATAAAAAACCTATCTATTTAAGCAATAATACTAATTTTATACCAAAAACCAAAACGGTATAAATTAATTTTATGTTAATTTTAGGTGTCGATCAAAAACTACTACTTATGCTGCCAACATCTCCCCCCACCCGCAACTACACGTTTACAATATCCTCCTGTTTTATTTTTGGCTCCACAAACTGAAGAGACTGGGGCAGTACTTCCTCCAGTTCCGCTCCCTGTTCCCGTAGCGATGTAATTACCAAAACTTGCAACACCGTTACCTAACTTGGTGTTATACGATATTTCAGCAAAATTATACCCAAGAGTACCATAAACTACTTCATCATTCCTTAAAATATACGCCTGAATATTTTGTGCGCTTGACAAACTTGTTTTAATTGATAGTTTTAAATCAAAAGAAACATTAGAACTAATTTTATAAGCCCATTTGCCACTATTATTTCTTATGGTTTTATTCTGATTATACATATCAGCATAAGAAATATCGCAGTAATCGCATGTAACCTCATAGCTAAATTCGATTGGAACTACAGGTACTTCTGTTTTTTTATCAACTGTTTTCTTACAAGAAAATATAAATATGGTGGCAATAACTATATACAAGCTGTTAAATGAGCCGATTCTATTCTTTTTCAAATTCTTAAGCATAAAGGTAAATTTTGTGATATTTTAATATTGTCTTGCACAAACATCAGAATAGAAAGTGACATCCGATTACGGCTTTCCGTATCACCTAAATTTTAATCAGCATGATATTAAAAAACTAAATAGCCAAGCGTTTATTATCAATTGATTTTCAAACCTTTATTTGATAACTAAATAAAAATCCGTAACTTAAAGTATCATTCACATAAAAATGGAGGTTCATTATGAACGTTATCCGTAAAATTGAACATTGGGGAGATGTTCATCACTCAAAATGGCTAGATTATCTTCGGATTATACTTGGCCTGATCATTTTTGGAAAAGGTGTTTCTTTCATTAGCGACACTTCGATTCTTCAGAACATGATTACACAAAACAACGTATTTGGTTTCTCGGGCATGCTTATCAGTGTCGCCATTCATGTTGTTGCATTTGCGCATTTGGTTGGGGGTGTTTTAATTACTTTAGGCTTAGTTACCCGCTTTGCCGTTGTAATTCAGATTCCAATCTTATTGTTTGCGGTGTTTTTTGTTAACCTTACGCCGGGCTTCTCCACACCGAATTCGGAATTGTGGTTTTCGGTACTGGTACTCTTTCTGCTCATCATGTTTTGGGTAGTAGGTTCAGGCCCGTTATCGGTTGATGAAGGATTGAAACACAAAAAGGGAAGACGTTACGCGTAGCTCATAAGTTTTAGCATGAATGAATGCAGCGGCAAAGCTATGGCTCCGCCCTGCATTGTAAAGGTGTCATTACCCGCATAAATAACAAAGCTACTACTGGGTTTTACTTCTTGACAAGCAAAGTAAAAGCCCTTTGATAATGAAGGCGCAGAACTTCTTTTAATTTCTATTGCCCATTTTTCGGCACTTGAAAACTCTAGAATTAAATCTATTTCTGCACCTCCAGGTGTTCCATAGTAGTAAGTTTGCACTCCTGATGGAATTACAGACATAATATTTTCAATCACAAAACCTTCCCAACTTCCACCTACTACCGGATGGCCAAGTAGTTCATTATAACTTTTTATATTGAGCAAGGCATGAGTAAGGCCGCTATCTCTTACATATATTTTTGGTGATCGTACAAGACGTTTCCCAACATTAACGGTATATGGCTTTAGTCGTCTAACTAATAATAAATCTACCATCAAGTCTAAATACCTGGCTATAGTTACTCCTGTAACCTCGATATTGCGGGCCAAATGGGCTGCGTTTAACACACTACCTTGATTGTGGGCAAGCATTGTCCAAAAACGTTCGAGCGTTTCTGCAGGAATACGTGGCCCCAATTGCGGGATGTCCCTTTCTAAATATGTTTTGATAAAGTCCCTCCTCCATATCAAACTATTTTTCTCCGATGCAGCTAATAAACTCTCCGGAAATCCACCTCTCAACCAAAGGTCGTTAACCTTAGCTAAATCCTCTTGTCCATACTCTACAACATTTACAGGAAAAAGCTCCAGATAAGTAATCCTTCCAGCTAACGATTCGCTAGATTGTTTTAACAAATCTAAAGATGCCGATCCGAGAAACAGAAATTGTCCGGTCTTATTCCCTCTTCTACGCTCTTTATCCACAATCCCTCTTATTTGCGAAAATATTTCAGGCAAACGTTGAACTTCATCAAGAATTAAGAGTAACTCTTTGTTATTTTGATGAAAAGCAGTGATATCTCTAACTTTTTCTCGATCTAACCGGTCCTCAAGATCTACATATATAGACTTAACGTCATCAATAAGGCTAATGGCCAATGTAGTTTTACCTATTTGACGGGGGCCTAACAGCACCACAACAGGGCTACGTTGTAACGCTTCTTTAAGCACTGGTTCTAAATTTCGGAGGATCATGTATGCAAATATAACATACAATATTATATTTGCATACATAATTACCTGTTTAAATTGATAAAAGATTCAAAAGCTATTATTAACTTTCGCTTTTACTAACGATCATGAAAACGAAGATACTTTTTGTACTGCTTTTTGCGGGACTGGGATGTTATGCACAAAATTCGACGGAAGAATATTTTAAGCTAACGCGAGCCGGATTCACCGAAAAAAATGCCTACGAAACAACTGCTTTTGTAGAAAAATACTTCCGTGTACCTGGCAATACAGGCTTTAATGCCAGTATCCATTATGTAGAAAGCATCCTTAAAAAGGCTGGTTTTGTAAAACAGGAGCAGAATGAGTTCGAAGCTCCTTTAACTTATCGCATCGAAAAAAGAGCGATGAAAAACAATACCTGGGAACCTGTTGATGCCAATATAGATATTGTTGGCGAATCTCAACCGCTTATTTCTTATAAAACTAACCGCAACATGATTCCGATCAATTGCGGATCAACAGCTGCAGGTGGTGTTACAGCTAGTGTGGTTTACATCGCCAACGTATTACCTGCTGAAATAGAAAAAATGGATTTAAAAGGGAAAATCCTATTTTCTGAGAACAGCCCGTCGCGGCTACTTCAAATAGCCACAAAAGCAGGAGCCATTGGCGTGTTGGGTTATTCGATGCCAAAATATACCCTACCAGAGGTACACCAAACTTCTATCCAGTTCGGCAGCATGAAAGCCAATAGCGAAGTATGGACATTGCTTTTATCTTATGCCGCCAAAGAAAAATTAAAAGCAGTCTGCTCAAAAGGCGAAACCAAATTGAAGGTGAATATTCAGACCAAAATTTATCCTTCCGAAGAATTAACCATAGTAGCAAATGTTAGAGGCAGTGTAAATCCTAATGAACGTTTTGTGTTCAGTGCCCATGTTCAGGAGCCTGGTGCAAACGATAATGCAAGCGGCGTTGGCACATTAGCCGAAATGGCAAGATTAACAGCAGCATTATATCAAGCAAAAAAGATAAGCCCGAAGCGTACCTTAACCTTTTTATGGGGCGACGAAATTGTATCAACAAGAAGATATATTACCGAAGATACCACCCGGGCCAAAGACATTATGTGGGGAATGAGTTTGGATATGGTTGGCGAGGACACTAAAAAAACCGGTGGCTCATTCCTGATTGAAAAAATGCCTGATCCATCGGCCATCTGGACAAGGGGAACTGATAAACATACCGAATGGGGCGCGGGCGATGTTACTGAGAAAGGTCTTTTCCCACATTATTTTAACGATTTCATCTTCGATATCTGCAAAGCACAGGGCAAATTTGCCAACTGGACGGTTAATTACAATCCGTTCGAAGGCGGTAGCGACCACACGCCATTCTTGCAAAATAAAATTCCAGGATTACTGATGTGGCACTTTACCGATGTGTTTTACCATACGGATAATGACAGGATTGATAAAGTTTCGCCAACAGAAATGAAAAATGTAGGGATAAGTGGATTGACTGCGGCTTATACTCTGATTTCGGCAGATGAAAATACTGCTATAGCTACTGTTTCGCAAGTTAAAGCAGACGCTTTAACCCGCTTAAAAACTGAATTTGAACTGAGCAAAAAAGCCATCGCCGAAGGAAAAGAGGTTACTGATGAAAAACACATTGTTGAAGTTTGGTGCAAATGGTATGTAGATGCACTGGCAACGATTAAGGAAATGCCAGTAAAATCTGAAACTACAAGAGTGGGATCGGCCATTAAGTTTGCCACTGGCGAAATCGAAAAACAAACAAAAGTGTATTTAGCCGAATTGAAGTAAGTTAGTTTTTATGGTTGATCAAATTAATAACTACTTTAACCATCATCTCTTTTTCTTTAGGATCACTTTCTGCAATAAGTAATGTAAGCGCAACCAGCGCATTATCGGCAATTCTTTTTGTACCATCTTCGCGGTAGAGCATTTTATTTTTATCCAGAAACCAAACAAATAAAAAGGCAGCGATCCGTTTATTTCCGTCAGAAAATGAATGATTTTTTACTACGAAATATAATAGATTGGCCGCTTTTTCTTCCATACTCGGAAAGCTCTTCTCCATCAAATGTTTGATAAATGGTATATAATGAACTTTTAAATGATTGGTCTTTTTCATTTCCAAAGAGTTTGCTTCCTCCAAATTTCACCCTCAAATCATCTATGGCTTCAAGTGCAGAATCATAATCTATTTTGAAATCGCCCCTATGGCCAGAAACTTCATTTTCTAGCTGCTGATGGTCATAACGATCAAGAACATCTAAAGCATAAACATAATCTGTAAGAATTTTAAAGGTATCCTTTAGCTCATCATGATTAAGCAAGTGGTTATTTTGAACAGCACCGACCAACTTAATCGCCTGCTTTAATTCTTTAAGTTGCTGACTTTGCTCTTGTAATTTTTTATGATTTAAGGCATACCCATTTATCAGATAATCTCTTAAAATCTGATTGGCCCATATACGGAATTTTGTTCCCTCAACCGATTTTACCCGATAGCCAACTGATATAATCACATCTAAAGAATAAAATTCGATTTCTCTGCTAACTGATCTATCGCCTTCTTTTTGAACTGTCAAGGATTTCTTGACAGTTGAACTTTTGTCTAGTTCATTTTCATTAAATATATTCTTAATGTGGAGACTTATATTCTGTTTAGTTTTATTGAAAAGCTGTTGCATCTGCTGCTGAGTAAGCCAAACAGTATCATTACCGAAAACCACTTCTATTGCCGGCAATCCCTCCTCATTTTTATAAATTATAATTTCATCCTTAGTCATTGCCTTAAGTTAGTAAAATATTTATTCTATTTTCGCACTATGCCTAAACCAAAAGCGATAATTATCGGAGCAGGAATTGCGGGAATTGCATCTGCTATCCGCCTTGCAATTAAAGGTTATGAAGTTGATGTTTTCGAAGCTGGCTCTAAACCCGGAGGCAAACTGGGTGAAATAGAAATGAATGGTTTCAGGTTCGATACCGGTCCAAGTCTTTTTACCATGCCGCAATATGTGGATGAACTTTTTGAACTGGCTGGTAAAAACCCTGAGGATTATTTTAAATACATTAAACTAAAAGAAGTTTGCCGTTACTTTTACGAAGATGGTTTAAGGCTAAACGCCACCTCCGATCTTGATAAATTTGCTAAAGAAATAGAAGAGAAAACCAATTCAACCGCAGCAGAAGTCAAGCGATATTTAAAACAAAGCGAGACAATCTACGAGGTTACTCATCGCGTTTTTTTAGAAAGAAGTTTGCACAAACTTAAAAGCTACCTCCATTGGGATACCTTAAAATCGATATTCCGCTTTGGCCAGATTGATGCTTTTAGAACACAGGCAAAAGCAAACCGAGCGTTCTTTAAGGATGATAGAATAGCACAACTTTTTAACCGATATGCCACCTATAATGGTTCCGATCCCTATCAGGCACCGGCCACATTGAATATAATTCCACATTTCGAGTACGGCTATGGAGCCTTTCTTCCAAAGAACGGGATGTACAGTATCGTTACTGCCTTAGTAAAATTGGCTGAAGAGTTAGGAATAAGATTTCATTACAACCAAAAAGCTGAAGAAATTATATATTCTAATGAACCTAAACCCAAAGTACAGGGCGTAAAAGTTAATGATAAAACCTATAAGGCCGATGTTGTTGTTTCAAACCTAGACATCTGGTTTACTTATAAAAATTTGCTTAAAGCCATACCCAAACCTAAAAAGCTCTTAAATCAGGAGCGCAGCAGTTCAGCATTAATATTTTACTGGGGAATGGATGGGAATTACAGTGATTTAGGTTTACACAATATTTTCTTTACTGAAGATTATCAAAAGGAATTTAATGCCATCTGGAAAGATAAAACCATTTGCGAAGATCCTACAGTATACATCAACATCAGCAGTAAACATATCAGGGGTGATGCACCTGCAGACAGTGAAAACTGGTTTGTAATGATAAACGTTCCGGCTAATAACGGTCAAAACTGGGATGTGTTGATTAAAGAAGCCAAGATAAATATTATCAAAAAGATCAGCCGTTTGTTAAACAGAAATATTGAAAAAGACATTATTTGTGAACAGATCTTAGATCCAAGATCCATAGAAAGCAAAACAGGATCGTATCAGGGTTCTCTGTACGGTAACAGTTCAAACAACCAGTTTTCTGCCTTTTTAAGGCACTCTAATTTCAGTTCAAAAGTTAAAAATTTATACTTCTGCGGTGGCAGTGTACATCCGGGCGGAGGAATTCCACTTGCTTTGTTATCGGCTAAGATAATTGATGATGATATCAGTTCAGTGGTTGGTCAATAGTTTAATGGTTCATGGTTGATAGCTCACGATATATAGCAGTATTGCTAAAAGCAATTATCGACTATAGACTGAAGACTCCAGACTAAGGACTGCAGGCTAACGACTCCCTTTAAGTGCCTCCTCGAGCTTTTCCCCATCAAGATCAAATGCGTCTACAATTACCTTTGCCTGGGTGTAAAAAGGATCACGTTCCTGAAGCTTTTCTTTGATAAATACTAAAAGCTGCTCATCATCTAAATCTTTAATCAACGGGCGCTTTTGGCGATTATGTAAACGTGAAACCAAAGCAGCAGGTTCCATTTGCAGGTAAACCGTTTCTCCATGTGCATTCATCCATTCCATGTTATCGAAGAAACATGGCAATCCGCCTCCAGTGGCTACCACACAGGTTTCTGGATAATCGAAGGTTTTAAGCATTTCGCTTTCATACTCCCTAAAGCCACTTTCTCCATATTCGGCAAAATATTCGGCAATGCTTTTACCGGTTTTTGAAACAATTTCAGCGTCAAGATCAATCACTGGGCATTCTAAACGATGTGCCAACTGTTTAGCTTTTGTACTTTTGCCGCAGCCCATATATCCGATAAGGAAAATTTTCATGTGTGTTCTATTTAACCAACCTAAAGTAAGTGATCGCGTTTTAACATAATATAATCGGTTACAGGTGGTGTAAAACCTTCTTTTTTTAATAAAGTTACAACCTGTCCGCGATGATAAGTAGAATGATTAAATAAATGAAATAAAATTTCATCTAATCGGTTTTCGTACTGAACACCTTGTGTGTTGCGGTACAAAATCTTTTTATCTAAAGGATAAATACTCAATGCCTCCCTGATCAGTTTAAAATTTTCTAAAGAAAGGGATTCAAAGTCTTCTTTTGGATGGGTATACCAAACACCATAAAGCGGTTTCTTACCAGAAATCCGTTGTGCCCAGATATGCTGCGCATTAAGCACATGACTAAATAAGCGTTCTGCATCCGACAATTCAATTGTTGCTAGTTTAAATATTTCGATAATCCGACCATCAGCAAACTCGGTATAATTGATGATTTCTTCTTCCTGCATCGTTTAACTTAATTTAACCCTTGGATCGACATAAGCATATAAAATATCAACCAGAATGTTGATGACCACAAACACGAAAGCGATAAAAAGAATAGACCCCATCACCACGGGAAAATCAGACATTTCTAAGGCGGTTACCGTTGTTCTTCCTAAGCCATTATAGCCAAAAATATACTCTACAAAAAAGGAACCTGCCAATAAAGAGGCAAACCATCCTGAAATAGCCGTAATTACTGGGTTCATGGCATTCTTTAAAGCGTGTTTATAAATTATAGTATTTCTACTTAAGCCTTTAGCTCTGGCAGTCCTGATATAATCCTGTGCCAAAACATCCAGCATAGCGCTTCTGGTTAACTGCACAATAATAGCCAAAGGCCTTAAACCAAGGGTAATCATCGGCAACCACAAATTTCTTAAGGTTAATACTTCACCATTAAATGGATCGTAAGAATATAAGCTACCGCTCATTTTTAGCCCTGTATAATTGCTCAGCAAAAAGCCGAACAGCCAGGCAATAATAATTCCAGCAAAAAAAGAAGGTGCCGATATACCCAGAATAGCAAATGCATTAGCTGATTTATCGATCCATGAATCTTTATAAACTGCTGAAAGTACCCCTAAAAAGACACCAATTATTGTGGCAAAAATCATTGCTGTTAAAGCCAGGATAAAAGTATTCGGTACTGTTTCCGAAAGTATAGCCGTTACATCGCGTTTGGTCTGGTAAGAACTACGAAGATATGGCCATTTAATCACCAGTGCCTTTTTATCAAAAGCCATCAGTTTTGCGTAATGGTATTTCTGTTGATTGGTGCTATCATTATCCAGAATACTAATTGGCGATAAATCGTTAATGTATAAAACGAACTGGACAGGTTTGGATCGATCTAAACCAAATTCTTTACGAACGGCTTCAAGCGACTGTACATCGGCCCTTTGTCCCATCGTCATCCGTGCAGGGTCGCCAGGCAAAATATTAAACAGCACAAAAACAACCAATATTACACCACCCATTACCAGCAGTCCATACATCAGTTTTTTTAGTGCGTATCCGATCATGTTTATTTATCGAAATATTTTCGACTAAGTTGGTCGAAGGTAGGAACGTTATGAAAATGCCATTTATTGATCACTACTCCGTTCTTCATCAATAAAACACCAGGATTTGCTCTTACCATACTTTTTAAGGGCACGGCATCGGCATAAAAAACCTCCGAAAACAGATTGTTCTTTTTGATAAAGGCCTGTGCATCCTGAGCAGAATTGGACGTAAGCAATACCGTACGGATATTAAATTGCTGAGTAGCGTTTAAGGCCAAGGCGTTTAATTTACCAATAGCAGTTTCATTAGTTGAATGAAGATCGTAAGCCACAAAAATTAAATTATAGTAGGGGTTTTCGATCAGTTCTTTGGTATAATCAGTACCCGAAGCATCAGTAATGTTCAGATCTTTAATTTTTGGTTCAAAACCTTTCTTAACTAGTCTTTTTGCCGGTTCGCCGATAATTTCCCAATTGTTATCCTTCCAAATCTCAGTTTTAAGATAGGCTTTATCGCTCATATCTTTCTCTTCATTGGTTTTCTTGTTCTTTAAGTGATACATGATTTCAAACTCATCTGGTTTTTCTCCTGGAGGAATCACCATTAATGATGGAAGATGTGCACCAACTTTATAAGGCAGGAAGTCGATAATCGGCAAAACATTATAAGTATACAGTCCAAAACCTAAAGATATAACTGTTACGGCAATGGCAATATTTCTTTGAATGGTTTCTTTTTTGAACAAAGGCTGGATCAGGTTCTTATTTAGAAAAATAACAATGATCAGCGCTAAAAGGATCAGGTCTTTACTGAACGATTGCCATGGGGTAAGTGGAATGGCATCGCCAAAACAGCCACAGCTGGTAACTACTTTGAACGCCGCAGATATAAATGTTAGCAGGGTAAAAAAGATAATGAGCAGCAATAAACCCCAGGCTACTTTTTCACTCCAGAAACCCAACAGCAATAAGGCCCCGAGAACAATTTCTAAAGTACAAAGTAAAATGGCAATACCAGTAGCCATCCCGCTCAGGAAATTCATGTGAAAAACTTCAAAATATTCCTGTAATTTATAGCCAAAGCCAAGCGGATCATTCGCTTTAATTAGTCCTGAAAATATGAATAAAGCACCGACAAAAATCCTGGAGAATCTTAAAAGTATGTTTCGCATCTGTATGTATCTATTTTTTAAAGGCTATTATGCTATTTATTTAACTCCGAGTTTAATTAGCGCGAAAACCGAATAGTTCAGCATATCCTGATAATTCGCATTAACACCTTCCGAAGCCAGGGTTTGTCCCTCGTTATCTTCTATCTGTTTAACCCTAAAAATTTTCATTAAAATTAAGTCTGTTAATGAGCTAATGCGCATATCACGCCAAGCCTCTCCATAATCGTGATTTTTGGCAAACATTAAATCTTTGGTCTCCGTTACCTTTTCTTCAAACCTTTTTTCAACTTCGGCATAAGGCATTTCATTCGGGTCACTTTCAGTCAATTCGAGTTGCATCATGGCAATAATGCAATAGTTTACAATCCCAATATATTCGGATATTACACCCTCTCCCACTTTGCTCACTTTTTTTTCCTCCAAAGTACGAATGCGCTGCGCTTTAATAAAAATCTGATCCGTGATCGAACTTGGCCTCAATATCCGCCACGCTGTGCCATAATCTTTAGTTTTTTTTAAAAATAATGATCTGCAAACTGCAATCACTTCATCGAATTCTGTAGAGGTATTTGTTTGTGCCAAAGCCAATAATTATTTAGTTTTTAGTGTATTTTTGTCGTGAAAAAACAAAAGCTAAAGATACATTTTTAAAGCGAAACCCAAATCCCCGAAAGGGTTTATTATGGCAGAAAAAAACTTTTTTGAGCCCAAACAAAGCTTAAACATTAAAGGTAAGCTTATCGATTTAAGTACGCCAAAAGTGATGGGGATTTTAAACATTACCCCAGATTCTTTTTACAGCAATAGTCGCACAAAATCGATAGATGAAGCTTTAAGCAAAGCGGCCCAGTACTTAAGTGAAGGTGCTACATTTATTGATATAGGCGGATACTCATCCAGACCAGGCGCCAAGGATATTTCTACCAATGAAGAGGTTGACCGCTTGGTACCAGTGGTAGAAAATTTAGTAAAAACATTTCCGGAGGCAGTTATTTCCATCGATACTTTCAGGGCGAAAGTTGCTCAGGAAACCATTTCTGCAGGTGCGCATATCATTAACGATATTGCCGCTGGCGATATGGATGAACAGATGTTCGAGACTGTAGCCAAGCTGCAAGTACCATACATCATGATGCACATGCAAGGTACGCCTCAAAACATGCAGCAAAATCCGGTTTATAGCAATGTATTGCTAGAAGTAATTGATTATCTGGCGAAAAAAATTGCCGCCCTTAAGGCCCTGCACATCCATGATGTAATTATTGATCCTGGTTTTGGCTTCGGAAAAACGATCGAGCATAATTACGAACTACTTAAACAGATGGAGGCTTTTAAAATTTTCAAACTCCCAGTTTTAGTAGGCTTCTCGCGTAAAGGAATGATTTATAAAACGCTTGGTACTACGGCAGCAGAAGCGCTGAACGGAACCACGGTACTTAATACTATTGCGCTGCAAAAAGGAGCCAGAATTTTAAGGGTACATGATGTTAAGGAAGCAGTAGAATGTGTGCAGTTGGTGGAGATGTTGGGTTAAACTGCCGCTATTGGATTAATTACCTTGGTCAAATATTTGTTATTATATCCTAAAATGATCAAGGTGATGACTCCTCTTAGGTTCGTCCTGCTGAACTTGTTTCAGCATCTATTCTCAAGAGACCCTGAAATAAATTCAGGGTGACGATCTTTATTAAACAATTAACCAGTTTAAACAATTAACCGATATTGTAAACTGAAAACCGTTTTACTATATTGCCATTAATGAAAGGATTAGATTTTGATTTTGTAAAATTCACCATTACCGATGTGGTTGACATTGTGCTTGTGGCACTTTTAATCTATTACGTTTATACCCTAATCCGCAATACCTTAGCTGTTAATTTGCTGGTTGGAATGCTTATTATCGCAATATTCTATCGTATTGTTGATGCTTTGCACATGAAGCTACTTACAGCCATCATAGAGAAATTTATGAGTGTGGGAATTATTGCATTGATTGTGATCTTCCACCCAGAGATCAGGCGTTTCCTTTTACTGATCGGAAAAAATGCTTTTTTACAAAAAAATAAGGCCTGGTGGGGGTATTTATTTGGCCGAAAAGAGATTGAAAGAAATAATTTAACCCGTATAAAACCAATTATCGACGCCTGTAAAAGCATGAAGAAAACGCGTACAGGAGCATTAATGGTATTTGTTAAATTCTACGATGAGCAGTTTTTTGCCAATAGCTGTGAGCTTGTTGATGCCAAAATATCAAAACGTTTGCTGGAAAGTATCTTTCAGAAAAACAGTCCGCTGCATGATGGGGCCGTGGTTATTTCTGAAAACAAGATTAAAAGTGCCAGTTGTATTTTGCCTTTAACGGATAACGACCAGTTACCTTCACAGTTCGGTTTAAGGCACCGCGCAGGTATTGGCGTTTCTGAAACAACCGATGCCGTTGCAGTAATTATTTCAGAAGAAACCGGAGAAATATCTTATGCCAAACAGGGCCGTGTAAGGATGAATGTTTCTTTCGGAGAACTGGAAAAATTGCTCAATAAGGATTTTTAGTAATCACAGGTGACGATCCAGTAAAATAACCTCCCAGTAAAAGCTAATCTTATTCATCAACCCATTAAACGCAAAATGGTAAATGTTTCCATTCACCATTTCATTATAAATTGAAATTATCTTTTATCGGTATAATCTCCCAATCTGTGTAATCATTTCCTAGCAGTATTGCTCAAAAGCACCGATCAGATTATCAGCGATCATTTGCGCTGGTCTACCCTCAATCTGGTGACGCTCGATCATGTGAACCAATTTACCATCTTTAAATAAAGCCATTGCCGGAGAAGATGGCGGAAAAGGCATCATGTAATTTCTAGCCTGATCTACTGCTTCTTTTTCCATACCTGCAAAAACAGTAACCAATTTATCAGGATGTTTTTCATGTGCAGCCGCTGCTCTAGCCGCTGGGCGTGCATTTGCTGCCGCGCAACCGCAAACAGAGTTTACAACTACCAATACAGTTCCCTCGCCTTTAATAGCTTGATCTACGTCTGCTGCATTTTTTAACTCTTGAAAACCAACGGTGGTTAATTCCTTACGCATTGGCTCTACTAAATATTCTGGATACATTATCTTAGTTTTTTATTTACAATATCAATGGTACAAAAATAAGAAAATCGAATGGCATGCACCATCCGATTTATATTTTTAAGGTAAAATTAATTATCTATTTCAAGCCTTTGATAAAGTTATCAAACATCTGAGGATTAGCGATGGCTCCAGCTATGACTAATATAACCATCACGATAAATAGTGCACTTAAAATGGTTGCAATCATTCCACAGATCTTGCCTGCTTTTGCATTTTTATATGATGATTCTGTATATAAACTCGGATTGAACCGATATTTTTTCATATCGCCAGCTCCTAATATCCAAGCTATTACGCCGAATATCAATCCAAATATGCCGTAAAAACAGCACGCAGGTATAGCCAAAATACCCAACACAAGAGAAGCTGTAGCATTTGGTAAGTTCTGCTGACCAAAGCCTCCTCCTCCAAACTGGCTAAATGGCGGTGGTTGTTGAAAGGGTGGTGGGGTTACTGGCCCATTACCCCAAGGCTGAAATGGGGCAGGTTCTGGTTTTTGATCTTTTGAAAGATCAATAGGTTTATTTTCCTGAGGGGTCTCTTGTTCTTCTGACATAGCTGTATTTAGATCAATTGGTGAGTGTATATTTTGTAAATGTAATTGATTAAAATAATTACTGCAACTCCTGCAAAAACGATTTTGATGAGCTGTGCCCCAAATTTAAAATCTACTTTTAGGTGTACGATGGTAAATAACACCACAAAAACGAGTGGGATTGTTGCGGGATAAAATTTAAACGATGCGATTAAATCCCCTTTAAAAAGGGCCAAAACCGAACGTTGCAAACCACATCCTGGACAATCTATCCCAAAATTCGCTTTAAAGGGACAGCTAAAAAGGTGATTTCCCAGCCAATCTAGAAAACTATGTTGCGGTTGAGCCATTTATATCACCAATAAATTTTCCCTGGGCATCTTTCCAGGCTTTATACTTCTCCAGGTCTTTAATCACTTGCCTGTACACCAGGTTTAGGATATAAATATCATCAACAAAGCCCAGAACAGGTACAAAATCCGGAATTACATCAATAGGAGATAAAAAATAAATCAGTCCTCCTAAAATGGCAATGATTGATCTTTTAGGAATTTCGGTATAATCGCCGTTCACATAATCTTTAGAAACAGCAAATAACAATACCAGCTTGGCCCAAACCCCTTCTAAATCGCCTTTATTGGTTACTGCCTTACCAAGCGCGTCTTTAATCGTATTGCTGGCTTTGGTTTTATCACTTAAGATTACCGAAGCTTTGCTTTGCGATTTTTTGAAGAAACCCAATATTTTTTCCCTGTTCAATTTCATGGTTAATCCTTTACAAATTAACGGCCAAAAGCATCATAATTGTCTTCCGCGTATTTAGTAAAACGATCTAATAACTTGATATTTTTATTTTCTATCGGTGTTAAATCATTATCAACGTTATTTTTAACAGGAACATACCATTCTACAGGATCGAAAAAATTTCTAAAAGTTTGTTTTTTAAAGGCATAGCCATGTCTGGCGAAAATGGTATTTTTAATAATCTGCAGATCTAGTTTTCTTAAATTCTTTACATCTTCTTCTTTGAGCACAGCGGTTGAAGCATTTAACTTAAAAATCTGATCGGAGGCGCTTCTGTAAAAAGCATTTGCCTCTAGGGTATCTATTTTTCCGTCTTCTGCAGTATCCACTCTTTTTATCATTTTATGATCGCTCCAGTCTACATAACTGCTTTCGCTTGGCAACATTAGGTTAGCATTGTAAGTAAATGCCTTTTTAATGAGCTTAAAGTACCTTTCGGGCCATTTCAATTCAGTTTTATAAGCGTTCCATTTACCGATTAAGGTATCGCCAACTAGAGTGATCTCAAACTTTCCATCGTACTTATCGCTGCCTGGTTCATCTAACACAAAAGTGATTTTCCCACCATCGTCAAATAGTTTACCTAATAATGGCCGGCTGTTCCCTGAAACCACACTCTGAGCAATCACCGTATCTTTGGTTATCTTTTTAATATTAATATTGAGTTTTCTTACCGCATCAGTCATATCGCCATCGTATTCCAGTTCATCTTCCGAATAAAAATCGCCGACCCAAAAACCGTAAAGTTCTTTGTGGATTTCCGGTTGAGCTACCTCAATGGCCTTTTTTTGTTCATTTGTTTTTTTAGTATCCCTGCAAGAAAGCATCAAAAATGGGAACAGCGCTAATAATAAGATCTTTTTCATCAATTAAATTATTTTCCGTTTAATGAGCCATTCGGCAATTAATAAATTGGGTATCCAGCCTAACCAGGCTATAATCTGGTAAACATCCATTGGTGCCAGATGAAATAAATATACTAAAATAACTTTCCATAACCTTAAGGTAATGGCTGAAGTTGCCAAAGCAAAACTGCGGTACATAAACTTTTTATGGTCGGTGACTTTCCTTTTCAAAATCAGCAGAACCGCCTTTAAGGTAAACCAGAACCATAAAACACCTAAAATAACAAATGAGGTTTTAGCCATTAAACCGCCATTTGCAAACCAGCCGATAAAAACGCCAGAGGGTGCGGCAAATAACAATACAAAGCTTGCATACAAATAGCCCAACCATTTATGTGCCTTGGGATATTTAGCTAAAATTTTAGAATTAAACTGCGTAAAACCAGCTAACAGTACAAATATGGCACTGTAGACATGGATGTAAAATATGGGAAGATAGGCTTTGATTCCTGATACTTCAGTCTGTTTAATCTGCAGAAAAGAAACTTCACCGCTCATTGGGATATACCGTAAAGTAATCTGCACCATTAACACAAAGAAATAGGCAAAAAACAATAGCCAGGCCACACGTTTATAGCTGATATTTTTCATCTATTTTTTTGTTAAAGAATGCCAATAACTTATATCGAAAGCAATTGCGATCAATTTCCACAGGCTCATACTGACATACCTAAATCAAGGTTAAGCTGATTTCATCATCTCCAAAATATCATCAACATATTTACGCTCATTGGCTAAACGTGGTACTTTGTGTTGTCCGCCGAGTTTATCTTTCGCCTTTAACCAATTGTAAAAGGTATTTGCGGGTGCGTTGTGCACTTTAGGGCGGGCTAAAGCCATATCTTTAAACCGTTTGGCATCGTAATCAGAGTTAACTTCACGCAAGGTCCGATCCATTACATCAACAAATTTTTCAAAATCGTTAGGCTGTTTATCGAATTCGATGATCCATTCGTGCCCACCGGCTTTTTCATCTTTAAAGTAGATCGGTCCGGCCGTATAATCTTTTATTTCTGCGCCGGTTTCCTGGCAAGCCTTAGTTAAGGCCTGTTCTGCATTATCAATGATCACTTCTTCACCAAAAGCATTGATAAAATGTTTTGTACGCCCGGTAATTTTTATGCGGTAAGGAGAAAGCGAGGTAAACTGAATGGTATCGCCAATCATATAGCGCCACAAACCACCATTTGTAGAAATTACGATGGCGTAATTTTTATGCAACTCTACTTCACCCAGCATCAATGCCTTAGGATTTTCTTCACAGATATTCTCCATTGGCACAAATTCATAAAAAATACCATAATCGAGCATCAGCAACATTTCTTCTGAGTTATCCTGATCCTGAATACCAAAAAATCCTTCTGATGCATTATAGGTTTCGAGATAATACATGTCGGCGGATGGGATGAGCTGTTTAAACTGTTCACGATAAGGTGCGAAGTTTACCGCACCGTGAATATACAATTCGAGGTTCGGCCAAACTTCCAGTAAATTGTGCTTTCCCGTAAGTTCGAGCACCTTTTTAGCCAGTACAATAGTCCATGTTGGCACCCCCGAAATACTGGTTACATTTTCGTTGATAGTGGCTTCTGCCATTCTATCCATCTTAATTTCGTAATTATCCATCAAAGCGATAGACATATCAGGCGTGCGGTAGTATTCTGCCCAAATTGGCAGGTTTTTGATCAGCACGGCAGATAAATCACCATAAAAACAATCTTCATTTAACTGATTAACCTGATGGCTACCGCCTAAAACCAAACCTTTTCCGGTAAACATCTGGTTATCGGGACGGTTATTGCAGTAAATGGATAGCATATCTTTACCACCTTTAAAGTGGCACTCTTCCAGCGATTCTGGAGAAACCGGGATAAATTTACTTCTATCGCTCGTGGTACCTGATGATTTTGCAAACCATTTGATATCAGATGGCCAAAGAATATTCTGTTCGCCATTCAGCATGCGCTCAATGTAAGGCTTCAGTGTATCGTAATTTTGGATCGGAACACGTTCCTGATATTGTTGTGGAGTCAAGATGGTTTTATAATCGTATAGTTTGCCCCATTCGGTATTTTCGGCACTATCAATCAAGGTATGAAACCACTCTTCCTGAACGTCGTAAGGATATTTCATAAAAAGCTCGATCTGGTGGATCCGCTTTTTCATTAACCAGGTAAAAATTGAATTTACAAATGCCATTTTTAAATGTTAAAATTAATGAGCTTCATTTTACCACAGATTTTCACAGATAAGCACAGATTTTTATACGGCGTAAATAATTTTATAGCAGTTTGTTTTAACATCGCGATTAGGCAACACACCAAATTAGAATTTGTTTGTCCACAGAAATACTTTTGTTGGTGATTAATTTATTAAACATCAAATTTCTTACGTTTCAGTACGAAGTTCGATCCAAGATAAACTTTTCTTACCATCTCGTTCTCAGCCAACACCTCTGGAACACCCTGTTCTAAAATTTTACCTTCAAAAAGCAGATATGCCCTATCGGTAATGGAAAGTGTTTCCTGTACGTTGTGATCGGTAATTAAGATTCCTATATTTTTATGTTTCAGTTTGGCAACAATACTCTGGATTTCCTCTACCGCAATTGGGTCTACCCCTGCAAAAGGTTCGTCCAATAAAATAAAATTAGGATTGGCAGCTAAAGCACGGGCAATTTCGGTACGGCGACGTTCTCCACCTGATAATAAATCGCCACGGTTTTTACGTACTTTATGTAAACTAAACTCATTAATCAGCTCTTCGAGTTTATCTCGCTGCTCCTCCTTGCTCATTTTACTCATTTCTAAAATGGCCAGGATATTATCCTCAACGGTAAGTTTTCTAAAAACCGATGCTTCCTGAGCCAGATAGCCGATGCCTTTTTGTGCCCTGCGGTACATCGGATCTTCAGTAATGTCTTCTTCTTCCAAGAAGATACGCCCCTCATTTGGTTTGATTAGCCCTACAATCATATAAAATGAAGTTGTTTTTCCGGCACCGTTTGGGCCTAAAAGACCAACAATTTCCCCCTGACTTACGTTAAAGGAAACATTGTTTACAACAGTACGCTGTTTATATTTTTTAACGAGATTTTCGGCTCTTAATATCATATATTGATTGCTCCGTCATCCTGAATTTAGTTCAGAATCTTTCTAATCAGATGCTGAAACAAGTTCAGCACGACGATTTATTTTATAGTTAATTAACTTTTATTCCTTTAATATTTAATTGCAAACGTTTTTTATCACGCCACACGTTTTCCTCTAACGTATAACAAACCGAAAACGGTACCTTTGGTTGTAAAAGATTTTGAAATTCGGCCAACCCAAATGCAATGCCTTCAAAAATAGGCGAATTTTGTTGTTTTATATTAATTTTTAAATGATTTGCACCAACAGCCATGGCGTGCTGTGCGAGATATACATTGTGGGTAACAAAAATAGGTGCCATATTTTCTGGCCCGAAGGGTCCCATTTGCGATAAAACGCGATAGAATTTACCATCTATCTGTGCCAGATCGATTTCAGCATCAATCCTGATCATCGGTGTAAGCAACTCCTCTGTAATACTAGCCGATACAATTTCTTCAAACTTATCAGCAAAGGCATCTACGTTATGTTGCTGCATGGTTAAACCTGCAGCAAATTTATGCCCGCCATATTGATCCAGTAAATCGGCACACCCGCTTAAAGCTTCATATAAATCGAAACCCACTACCGACCGGCAAGAACCTGCTACATGTCCGTTTGATTTTGTTAATACGATTGTAGGGCGATAATATTTTTCAGTTAAACGTGAAGCTACGATTCCGATTACCCCCTTATGCCAGTTTTCGTTAAAAACGACAGTAGTTTTTTTATTGATTAAAATATCACTTTCGCCAATTAAAGCCAAAGCCTCGCGGGTAATGTCCTGATCGTAAGTTTTACGTTCAGTATTTTTAAGGTTGATGAGTTCGCTTTGCTCTAGTGCGTTTCCATCTACCTGGCAAAGTAACATGGCAACCGCATGCTTGGCATGGTCTATCCTTCCAGCGGCATTAATGCGCGGGCCTAAGGTAAAAACTACATCGGTAATGCTATAGTTTTCGGTTTTGCCCGACACTTCCATCAGAGCACGCAAACCTTCGCAAGGGTTGGTATTTAATTTTTTTAAGCCGTAATAAGCTAAAATCCTATTTTCGCCAACTACAGGAACAATATCAGCGGCAATGCTTACCATTACCAAATCTAAATATTGCAGATAAGTTTCTTTAGGGAGTTGATGTTTTTGCACATAAGCCTGCGCCAGTTTAAAACCAATACCGCAGCCTGCAAGTTCTTTAAAAGGGTATGCACAATCAGCACGTTTAGGATCTAAAACGGCAATAGCCCGAGGTAGTTCATCTCCGGGTAGATGGTGATCACAGATAATGAAATCGACACCTAAAGTGTTGGCGTAATCAATTTTATCGATAGATTTTATTCCACAATCTAAGGCAATAATCAAAGAAAATCCATTTTCATTTGCATACTCAATCCCTGCGGTAGAAATGCCGTAACCTTCCAGATAGCGATCGGGAATATAATATTCTATATTTTCGGTAAGCTGTGAAAAGAAACTGAAGGCCAGTGCCACCGATGTTGTACCATCTACATCATAATCGCCGTAGATCAATATTTTTTCTTGCGTGGCCAGAGCAGTTTCGATACGGGCAATAGCAACATCCATGTCCTTCATTAAAAAAGGATCATGGAGATGATCAAGATCTGGTCTAAAGAAATCTTTCGCCTGGTCAAAATCACAAATATTCCGCTGCACAAGTATCTGTGCCAATGAGCGATCTATGTTGAGTTGTTCTGCTATTTTAATTACCGTGGCATCATTACAATCCGATGCCAGCACCCATCTTTTTTCCATTTAATTCTGTCTCCGAACAGTAAATATACATTTTAATTAAATATGATGGTGGTAAACTTTAACACGCTACTGTCCAAAGCATTTAAATACAAAAAGTTAGTTTTTACTTCGAATTTCCGGGATAAGCCTGATAAAGCTGCATCAAATGTGCTTTTTCATCAGCATACTTTGCATCGTCAATTAAGTTCACACGTTCTGCCGGATCCCAAGATAAATTGTAAAGCTCGCTCAGCTCTTTATCATCCTTTTTAGTAATCCTCAGTTTCCAATCGCCATCTTTTACACCTTCTAAAACATAATTATGATAATAGATTGGGCGGTGCTTTTTATTATCATTTTTGTTGGTTAGCAAACCAGAGATAGACTCGCCATCATATACTTTCTCTGGAAGTTTAATCTTGGTCCACTCGGCCAGCGTAGGAAAAACATCGAGATTAGAAATCGGCTTGGTTAACTGAGTATTGTTAAGCGTATGACCTTTCCAATATACGATAAACGGCACACGGTGACCGCCTTCGTAGGAGATGCCTTTAGATCCCCTAAAAATTCCTGCGGAACCTACATGGTAAAATTTGGTAAAACCATCCTCATACATCCGCTGTGGCGCATTAATCCATGGGCCATTATCACTGGTGAAGATGAAAATGGTATTATCGGCCTGGCCAGAAGCAACTACCTGTTTCCATATTTCAGCTAAACCTGCGTCGATATCTTCGATCACATCGCCCAATTCTCCGCCTGCTGAAGGTGTTTTTCTACTTTTTTGCGCGGCAAAAGCAACAGGCAAATGTGGCATATTCTGCGCCAGGTAAAGAAAAAATGGTTTCTTAGCTGCTGCACTTTTTTTAATAAATTTAATTGACTCGCGGGTATAAGAACTGGTTAAAATGCTATCGTGCGGTTTATAAATTTCTGGTTTGGTATTTCTGAATATCTTAATTGTGGTATCGGTTTTAACATAAGGCGCTCTATAATCATGACTATATAAAAGTCCATAAAACTCATCAAATCCCTTTTTGTTTGGCAGCGAAACACCATGATCGCCTAAGTGCCATTTACCAACCAAAGCGGTAGCATAGCCTGATTGTTTAAGCAGCTGTGCAATGGTAATTTCATCTTCGGGTATTCCGCGTTTATCGCCCGGACCAATTGGCCAAGGTAAATCCATCCTACTGCAATACCTACCTGTTAGTAAAGAAGCCCTTGAGGGCGTACAGGTTGGCGAGGTAGTAACAAAGTTGGTAGCTTTTATCCCTTTTGCAGCCATTCCATCTAAAAATGGTGTTTTAATCAGCGGACTTCCATAACAGGAAATATCGGCATACCCCATATCATCGGCCAATACAATAATTACGTTTGGTTTTTGCTGTGCTTTTAATTGTATCGAAAAACTGCAAGCCAGTAGAAAAATTAAGATTCGGAGATTCATGTGTGAAATTTAAGCATCATATTTTACAAAAAAAGGAAGTATCCAAGCTTTTACCAAAACAAATACTAATGTTTAGATTGTTACCTTTGTAAAAACATTAAAGATCTACATTTTGCAAGTTCACACCCTATTCGAAGGAACCTATTCTGTTGATGCAACAAAGAAATTTGTGCCTTTCGACCCCGCTATACATCATTTTAAAGACAGACCCGCATCGTTATTCATCAATGTTCAGCCATTTTTGGTTAAATTAAAGAATGATCTGATTCTTTTTGACACGGGTTTAGGTTTTAGTGATGACCACGGCGAGCTGATTTTACATAAAAACATCCGCAATGCAGGTTTCGACCCGACGGATGTAACCAAGGTTTTGATGTCGCATTTACATTATGACCATTCTGGTGGCATGATCCATAAACAAGGAAATGAGAAAGTTGAGTTGAGTTTCCCTGATGCAGAATATGTAATTAACCAAGGTGAATGGGAAACGGCTTTTAGCAGCACTTCTTCTTCTTACCATACCGATATTTTCGATTTTGTGCAGCGCAACGCGCAATTGAAATTTGTTGAAGGCGATGGCGCATTGGACGAAACCATTACTTACGAATTTACAGGAGCCCATTGCCCCAACCACCAAGTTTTCCTTTTAACCGAAGGTAAACAGAAAGTATTTTTTGGTGGTGATGTATTGCCAGAACCTGAAGAACTGGTTAAAAACTTTATTGCCAAATACGATTTTGATGGTCGTAAGGCAATGGAACTCCGCAAAGAATTTGGCAAAAGAGCAGCCGAAGAAAACTGGGAATGTTTGTTCTATCATGGCAAAAGTGCAGCTACGGGGTTTGTGGATGAAGTTGAAGGTGGGTTTAGAATTAGGTAGTTCATTAGTCATTAGTCATTAGTCATTAGTCATTAGCGTGAACAGCTCAATGGTGGCTTTGGTATGAGTTGAGAATTAAAATCAATTTATTTTCATCTCAGTACGTACTTGCATATTTTCGTCATCTCCGCAGCGGAGAGATCTTTAATTTCGCTGCACACTGCAACCCTTATTTCTTGCACTGCCTTTAATCTTTAAACCGATCAAAGCGACATCCTTTTGGCTATGGTGCCGAACGCAGTGAAGAACAGCCAAATGATATAGCGCAGAGCGGGAACTCACCTTAATTATTGTACAGCAACTGCTTTCCTAAACGGTGAAAGGCTCTCTTATAATTCTTTTTTACCACAAAGGTCCCAGAGCAGGAAACGAAAGACACAGCAGGGTGCATATTTAGAATTCTTAATAACGCTATGCTCCTCTGCACGCTCAGAGGCGAAGCTTAGTGCTCTTTGTACAAAACGCTGCATACTTTGCGGTTAAACAAAAAAAGCCCAGACAATGTCTGAGCTCTCCTTTTCCGAGACGGAAATAATTATTTTTTAGCTACTAATTTAACGGCTAATTCGAAGTTATCATCAATCGCTTTGTCGCCAATGCTATCGAAGAAAGATTTAGAACCATATTTGATGTCATATTTAGTTCTGTCAACAACGATTTTACCTGCTAAAGCTGAAGCTGTACCATCTGCATTAACTGTTACAGTTGCAGGGAAGCTTAATGGCTTAGTAATACCTTTGATAGTTAAATTACCTGTTACAGTTACATTTGCTCCTGAACCAGCAACTTTAGTAATTACGAAAGTTGAAGTTGGGAATTTAGCTGTACCGAAGAAATCGTCTGCTTTTAAGTGACCTTCTAATTTTGCGCTGCCATCAGCATCTTTAATTGAAGTCATATCAATTACAAATGTACCACCAGTTACACTTTTACCATTAACGGCTAAAGTACCTGATTGTAAAGCTACAGTTCCGTTGTGAGAACCTGTTACTTTTTTACCAACCCAAGTAATGGTTGATTTTGCTGCATCTACAGTATAAGTTACTGGTTTAGTTGGGTTTTTAAAAGCTGACAATGCTACTGCTGCCACTAATAAAAAAATTGAGCTAATTTTTAATTTCATTTTCTGGTTTTTTAAAATTTGATATAAATATAGATGAACTCTCGATTTACTGTTGTTGACCTATGTTAAGTTTTTCAAAAATAATCGGATTTATTCAAGATCATTCTATTGACTGCAGGATTATAACAATGGTTTAATTTGTTTACTTTTTTATGTGAACAGAAAGGTAGAAGGCGGAAGGTAGAGGGTTTTTGTGCTAAACCTAAAAAGACATAGGATGGAGAGTTGTTCCAACCTCTAAATATTCCTCTTTCTCCAGCTAACCAATAGCTCGCCTGCTTCAACATCCAAAAATGTTGCTACATCAAATAGTCTTTTAATTGAAGGCTGAGCCGTATTAGTACACCAGCTTGAGACGGTCTCCGGCGCAATTTTTAGCGCATCAGCCAATTCTTTATTGGTTATCCCTTTTTCCGCTAAGGCGGCCTTTATTTTATTATAATTGATTTTAGTCATAATTGATAGATAACCCCAATATAATATTTATAAAATAAGGCTACAAATCATAAAAACGCGTAATTACATTATTAAAATAATTTAATACTTAATTTTATTGATTAATTACATTATTTTTTTACGACTTTATATAAAATTAGAGAATAGATTATAGTGTAAATGGTAAAGCAAATGCAGATCTGTTATTCTTTTATACCCAGCTCATCGATTTTTTTAATGCAGTTATCTACAAGGACAAAAGAGTTAACAATTGCAATAAAAATGTGGAAGATTATAAACGATATTTTCTTCCTATATTTAATAATGGCAAAAAAATTACCCGATAATTTAAAAAATGGAATTGAAGCCCTTTCAGGTATCTCAATGGATGATGTGAATATTCACTACAATTCTGATAAACCTGCACAATTGGCTGCTTCGGCCTATGCACAAGGCACGGATATTCAAATAGCTCCAGGCCAGCAAGGACATTTACCACACGAGGCATGGCATGTGGTACAACAGAAGAAAGGCAAGGTTAAACCAACGGCACAATTAAAACCAAACGCAATTATTAATGATGCCGGCTTAGAAAAAAAAGCCAATGAAATGGGATCAAAAGCAAATAAATTATAAATAAAGCAATAGCTTATTTAAATATCGCACTTACTAAAGTGTTTACACCCCAATCCCCTCATCTCTAAACCTGACAGCAGCGAAAATCCTTTTTGTTTTCACTTACAGTAAAAGATTGCCCCGTCGTTCCTTCTCAGCAATGACGATAATAGGGGATTTACAAAACAAAAAGATTGAAACGAATGGCGGGGCTGCAGCCTCCGATGGAAAACTGGCATTCATTTCCAAAAAAAATCTGCAAGTTTTATGAAACGAATCCATAAAACTTGCAGATCAATATGTTCGTGAAGACACGAACCTAGGCATTTATAATAATTTATCTAAATAGATTGCCACGTCGTTCCTCCTCGCAATGACGATCGGGAGTAATTAAGGCGATGGAAAAGAAAACCCTCAACCTTCCCGCCCTCTACCTTACTAAGGAACGATCTCTTCCAAATAACTCTCTACCGGCGGACAGGCACAGATCAATGATCGATCACCATGACTATCGTTAACACGGCCAACCGATGGCCAGAACTTACGTTCTAATACATAAGGAAGCGGGAATGCAGCAGTTTGACGGCTATAAGCATGGTCCCATTCGTTAGCAGTAATTACCGAAACCGTATGCGGTGCATTTTTTAATGGGTTATCTGTTTTATCTAAAGTACCGTTTTCTACTGCAGTAATTTCATTTTTAATCGCAATTAAAGCATCGCAGAAACGGTCTAGCTCGTGTTTAGGCTCCGATTCTGTAGGCTCAACCATTAAGGTACCTGCAACCGGAAACGAAACTGTTGGTGCATGGAAACCGTAATCCATTAAACGTTTTGCGATATCGGTCACTTCAATTCCGAAAGCTTTGAACGAACGGCAATCTAAAATCATCTCATGTGCACAACGGCCCTGAGCACCTGAATAAAGTACCGGATAATGTTGCTCTAAACGCGCTTTCATGTAGTTTGCATTTAAAATGGCATATTTAGTAGCGTTGGTTAATCCTTCAGCACCCATCATGGCAATATAAGCGTGAGAAATGATCAGGATAGAAGCCGAACCCCAAGGTGCAGATGAAACTGCAGAAATAGATTTTCCTTTGTCGATATCAACCACAGCATGACCTGGAAGATAAGGAACCAGGTGTTTAGCCACACCAATTGGGCCCATACCCGGACCACCACCACCGTGAGGGATACAGAAAGTCTTATGCAAGTTTAAGTGACAAACATCGGCACCGATATTAGCCGGACTTGTTAAACCAACCTGTGCATTCATGTTTGCCCCATCCATATAAACCTGTCCGCCATTAGCGTGGATAGTTTCGCAAATTTCGATAATACTTTCTTCGAACACTCCGTGGGTAGATGGATAAGTTACCATCAAACACGACAGGTTATCTTTGTGTAATTCTGCTTTCGCTTTTAAATCTTCAACATCGATATTACCGTTTTCTAAAGATTTAACCACAACAATTTTCATATCGGCCATTGCAGCAGAAGCAGGGTTTGTTCCGTGTGCCGAAGCAGGAATCAAGGCTACGTTACGGTGGAAATCGCCTCTGTCATGGTGATAAGCGCGGATAACCATTAAACCCGCATATTCGCCCTGAGCACCAGCATTTGGCTGTAAACTCATAGCTGCAAAACCGGTAATTTCACTTAACCATTTATCCAATTCATTGAAAACAGAATAGTAACCCAATACCTGATCTGCAGCGGCAAACGGGTGGATGCGACCGAAATGAGACCAGGTAACCGGGATCATCTCTGCCGTGGCATTTAATTTCATGGTACAGCTACCCAAAGCAATCATCGAGTGGCAAAGTGATAAATCTTTAGCTTCTAATGATTTGATATAACGCAACATCTCGTGCTCTGAATGATGCGAGTTAAAGATTGGGTGTGTTAAATAAGCTGAAGTACGTTGTAATGCAGCCGGAATAACGGTTTCTACATTTTCTACTACTTCAACCTGATCGGCTGCGACAGCTTTAACTTTAGCAAAGATTTTAGCAATTAAAGCTACATCTTCGAAAGTACTGGTTTCGTCGAACGAAATAGTCACAACGTTACCAACATAGTTTAAGTTGATTTCATTATCGATACATCCGGAGTGGATACCACCTTTTAAATCGCCTAAATCGAAACGGATGGTATCGAAATATGCAGCGTTTAACTGCTCAAAACCTAAATCTTTTAATGTAGCGGCTAAACTGATGGCTAAACCATGTGTACGTTCTGCGATGGCTTTTAATCCTTTCGGACCATGATAAGCAGCATAAAAACCAGCCATAATAGCTAGTAATGCCTGTGCGGTACAGATGTTTGATGTTGCTTTATCTCTACGGATGTGCTGTTCGCGGGTTTGCAAAGCCATACGCAAAGCGTAATCGCCATGGCTATCGATGGTTACACCAATAATACGACCTGGGATATTACGTTTATATTCTTCTTTAGTGGCAAAAAATGCTGCGTGTGGTCCACCAAAGCCCATTGGGATACCTAAACGTTGTGTTGTACCTACCACCACATCAACTCCCCACTCGCCCGGAGGCGTTAATAAGGTTAAGCTTAAAATATCGGCAACTACCGTTAATTTAATATTTTGGTTGTGCAATGCAGATGCAAAGTCTTTGTAATCAAAAACTTCACCATTTCCTGCCGGATACTGAACAATAGCACCAAAGAAATCTTCAGTGGCTACAAAATCTAAATGATTTCCGATAACCAGTTCAATGCCATAAGGGTTAGCACGTGTTTTTAAAATATCGATCGTTTGAGGGAAAAGCAATTCAGAAACAAAGAACTTTTTAGCCGCCTGATTTTTACGCAAGCTATATTGCATAAACATCGCCTCCGCGGCTGCAGTACCTTCATCCAATAAAGATGCATTTGCAATTTCCATCCCGGTTAAATCGATAACCATGGTTTGGAAGTTTAACAAAGCCTGTAAACGGCCCTGGGCAATTTCTGCCTGGTACGGCGTATATTGTGTGTACCATCCTGGGTTTTCGAATACGTTACGTAAAATTACACCCGGGGTAATGGTGTCATAATAACCCTGACCGATAAAGCTTTTGAAAACTTTATTCAACAATGAAGTTTGTTTTAAAGCACCAAGATATTCAGTTTCTGATTTCGCTGCAGGCAGGTTTAAAGGTTGTTTTAACCTAATTGCCGTCGGGACAGTTTGTTCAATCAGCTCATCAATAGAATTTACGCCAACAGTGTGCAACATTTCGGCTGTATCAGCCTGATTAGGAGCAATATGACGATTTTGAAAATCTTCCTTGTAGTGGATATTTAAGCTCATGCGGTATGAATAATAAATTTGCGTGCAAAGGTAGCAAAAATGAAGCTGTATTTCACTATCAATCAGTGTAAAAAAGGCGTCTTATTTATGCTTAAAAGCTACAAAATAGGTAGATTTTATGAGCAAAGACCAGGACAAACGTTTGTTCAATTTCAAGTAAAATTTTGATTATTTGGAAAGCAATGCCTGTACTGAAATTTAAATTTGTTCCCGCCATCCGCTTCAATCTTTTTGTGATTATTGTATGCTGATGCACGAAGCATCTGTTTCATCGGCTGCAGATGCTTTGTACCTCAGCATGACAGTACATTCAGGGCTGCTGCGACCAAAAAGGATTTTCGCTGCTGTCGGTTTTATAAACAAAAGGAACTGCAATAAACCTAGGCTGCAGAATGCATTAGAATCATCTATTTTTAAATTCAGGCTTTTAGCTTAAACCTTTGGCCTTTCAGCTTAACCTTCCCCTTACTTCTGCACTTTCCAACCCTCGTCTTTACTCAGCTTTAACTTATAGGTTTTGGTAATGAAGTTGCTGTTTTTATTGGCATCCTTATCGAAGGGTTCAAAATCGGTGGTATTCATTTTAAGTGATACGGTAACTTTTGCCGTACTCGAATTTACCTGAGAAAAATCTACAGGTTTTTCATCGGCTAGAACATATTCTACCACTTTTACTGTTGCTTTATCGCGATCTTGTTTTAAAACCAGCGGACTCGCTTTGTCGGTTAAGGTAATTTGGTAAACGAAACTGCTATCTTTTGAAAGGAATTTCTTTTTAGCCGCTTTCAAATCTAATGTCACCAAGCCTTTGCTTGCTAAAGTTTTATATTTACCAAGCTCAAACATATCGTTGGTACTGTTAAACTTTATTTCTCCAAAGTTGAAACGTGTAGTTTTATATTCAGGATTAGCTTTCAAATAATCAGTAATTACTGCTCCAGCCTCATCCTGATTAATAGTGGTTTTGGTTTTACAGGCGGTTAATCCAACGATGATAAAAGATAAAATATAAATAGTCAATTTTTTCATGCGTATATGTTTATGCTTTTAAAGATATTTAATTTTTTGATATACAACCAATATAAACCACAGAGTGCACTAAGTTTTCACAGAGATCCTCTTGCCCCCTATATCCTTAATTGTTAAAAATAATAGCCCAGCTTTGAGCCCTCTGTACCTTCTCTCTGTGTGCTTTGCGGTAAAAACTAGATTAATCTCGCTTTAAATACTTCAGATTAGGCAAAACCATTGCCGATAAAATCACCACAACACCCACCCACCTTAAAAACGATACCTGCTCCTGCAGTACAAATCCAGCCATCATTACGGCAACAGGTAATTCTGCAGCACTTAAAATAGAACTAATGGCTGTTCCTATCCTTGGCACGCCTTCAGCATAAAATAATGGTGGAATAACCGTACCAAAAACCGAGATAATCAATCCCCATTTCAATAAACTTCCACCCAATGCACCATTAAACAAAAATACTGGTGGGAAAACAATGAAGATCAATATACAGGCACCGCTAATCATCAGGGCACTTTTCTTTAACGGAACATATTCATTTCCGATCCTACCGCTCAATAATAGAAAGCCGGCGTAACAAAGTGCAGCCAGCAAACCGAAACCTATCCCTTTAAGATCCATACTTTCGATACTGGTTTCTGCCATTCCGCTGGCTAAAACCGTTCCGCCTAAAACCAATAAAATAGCCAAAAGCTGTAAGCCTGTCGGTTTCTTTTTAAAGATGAGGTACTCCATTAAAATACTCATCCAGATAAACTGCATCAATAAAATAATGGCAACCGAATTAGGCACCAACTTTACGCACTGGTAATAGAAAATACTCACCAATCCTGTACAGGTACCAGCAATTATCATTTTCCACCAGGGTGTTATGGCAGGCACAGCTTTAGCTTTATAACTGGCGGTTCTGCTTTGAAGGAAAAATAATATCCATAAAATTACGGCGCCGAAAAAAGCTTGAGTACCAGTAACATCGCCTAAGGTATAACCTTCGTGATAAGCCAGTTTAACAAACGTAGAAAGGATACCGAAACTACAGGCGCCCAAAAAAACAAGGAGAATTCCTTTTAACATTTATAACGTATCAAGTATAGAGAATCAAGTACAATTAGCTTTCTAAGCCAGTTGTTGTAAATATTTCTGAATGGTGGTTTCCAAACCTAAATAAAGAGCATCACTGATTAAAGCATGACCAATTGAAACTTCCAATAAACCTGGGATGCTCTGCGCAAAATAATGTAAGTTGTGTAAATCCAAATCGTGCCCCGCATTAATACCCAAACCCACTTTATTGGCATGGTGTGCAGCAGCAATATAACTCACTACCGCCTTTTCGCGGTCGGCAAAATAATTATGGGCATATGCTTCGGTATATAGTTCAATCCGGTCTGTTCCGGTTTCGACAGCACCTTCTACCATTTCTACCACAGGATCAACAAAAATAGAAACACGGATGTCTTCCTTTTGAAAAACAGCAACCATTTCTTTCAGGTAATCTTGATGTTTGATGGTATCCCAGCCGTGGTTTGAAGTAATCTGACCTTCGGCATCAGGCACCAAAGTAACCTGCGCAGGTTTATTGGCCAATACCAGATCAACAAATTTATCTTCCCTACAATTTCCTTCAATATTAAATTCTGTCGCAATAACAGCCTTTAAATCGTACACATCCTGATAGCGGATATGGCGTTCATCAGGGCGTGGATGCACGGTAATTCCCTGTGCGCCGAAACGCTCGCAATCTAATGCAACCTTAACCAGATCAGGATTATTACCCCCGCGACTGTTGCGGAGTGTAGCAATTTTATTGATATTAACCGATAACTTTGTCATGCGACAAAGATAATGCTTTGCCCCTGTTAATCTTAAACCTTAAAAAAATTTGACTTTTTTTTGCTCATATTTGCTTCCTGTAAATGAACTTAAAAGATACCTCCCTATATAGAATTTTAATCGTCCTGATTGCTTTGGTGAGTATATTGGCTCTTTTTGGTGGGGTGATGGAACCCGATTCAGCACTTTATGCATCCATAGCCAAAAATATGGTGTTGCGAAATGATTGGATCAATATTTATGTTCGTGGTGCAGATTGGCTGGATAAACCACATTTAACTTTTTGGCTGGCTGCTGCCTCATTTAAAGTTTTCGGGATTAATGCTTTTGCCTATAAACTTCCGTCTTTTCTGTTCGGATTATTGGGTGCAGGTTACCTTTATAAACTGGCAAAGGATATTTATAGCGAAAAAACTGGGTTAATCAGCGTATTGATTTTTTTAAGTTCGCTGCATATCCTTATTTCCACTTTTGATGTACGTGCCGAGGTTTACATTACCACTTTTACCTTGGCAGCCATTTATCATTATTATAAAGCACACCAAGGTTCTTTCTGGCATATTGTTGCAGGTTCCTTTTTCGCCGCCTGTGCCATTATGATTAAAGGCATATTTGTATTGATTCCTGTTTTTGGAGGTTTCATTATCTATTGGTTATTAACCAGTCAGTTTAAACAGTTATTGAAACCGAAATGGTGGCTGGCCATTGTGCTGATTTTCATTTTTATTATTCCAGAACTATATGCTCTATATGTTCAGTTTGATTTACATCCCGAGAAAGTGGTATTTGGAAAAACTGGCATTTCTGGCTTAAAATTCTTCTTCTGGGATAGCCAATTCGGTCGCTTTTTTAACAGTGGACCGATAAAAGGCAAAGGCGATATTTCATTCTTCCTGCATACCACGCTTTGGGCATTTTTACCCTGGTCGATACTTTTTTATACAGCAGCAGTTAATCTTTTTAAAAAGAAAAACAGAGCCGGTTTACCTGCTCAAAGCATTATCATCTGGACCAGTGCGGCAATTACTTTCCTGTTGTTTTCATTGTCTAAATTTCAGTTGCCACATTATATTTTAATCATTCTCCCACAATTTGCAATTATTACGGCCCTATATGTACAGAAGTTGGAAGGCAAAATTTTAAAGGTATTTTTCATCATTCAAAATGCACTGGCAGTTTTAATCGTTTTGATGTTATCTGCCGTTGCTGTCTTTTTCGGGTTTACCAATAATTACATCGCAGTTGCAATTTTGGTCATTTTATTGGCAGTTTCTTTTTTAATTTTCAAAGGATTAAAAACGGAAACACTAATTGGCCGCACCTTATTAACTTCGGTAGGTTTAATGATATTTCTTTCATCTTTCTTTTATCCCACACTTTTAAAATACGAAGCCGGTATGCAAGCAGGTTTATGGCTGAAAGAAAATTATCCAGGTACAAAACCCATGGTACTTATTTACAGCGACGCATACTCCTTTGATTTTTACGCCGAAGGCGAGCCTAAATATTTCTGGAGTTATGAAGAACTGGAGAAAGTTAATCCAAAAGGATTAATTCTATTTGTTGACAAAAGAGACATAGACAATGTAAGATTTAAGTATGCCGCAAAAATATTACAGGATTTTAGATATTTCCATACGACTAAATTGACGCCAAAATTCTTAAATTCAAACACAAGAGAAGAAGTACTAGAACATTTCTTTCTAATAAAAATACTTTAACTTGATGGATTTATTTTTCCGCATCTTAAAATTTGGATTGACAGGTTTCCTCGGCATGGCGATTGATTTCGGTGCCACTTGGCTATGCAAAGAGAAAATCAGGATAAACAAATATATTTCTAATGCCATCGGTTTTACTTTGGCCGTAACCAATAATTACCTCATTAACCGGGTATGGACATTTCAGAGCACCAATAGCCATTGGGGAACTGAATTCAGCAAATTTTTAGTGGTGAGTTTAATCGGTTTAGGGTTAAATACCTTTATTATTTATCTTTTTCATCAGCGGAAAAACGGAACAAACTTTTACGTGGCGAAGTTTTTTGCAATTGTAATTGTATTTGTATGGAATTTTTTGGCGAATATGTTGTTTACATTTAGGTAAAATACTTTCGAAATGGATCCTGAAACAAGTTCAGGATGACGGTCGGTTCAAAATTTTTATGCAATTTGCGCGGACTAATGAGCTAATGACCACTGAACGATGAACTATTTAAGTAACGTTTTTGCCAATAAAATAGAACACCACAAGCCATATTAATCCTTTAATCAGGAAGAATAAAAACCCAACTAGCCCCACCCGCTTAAACCATAATTTTACTTTTTCTTTGTTCATGGCGATGTTTGTAAAGATAATGGATTTGGCTTAAATTAGAAAGATTTTAAATAAGGAAATATGAAGTTATCTAAACATCTGTTGCTCTTTTTTTTCTCCATTTGCTTGTTCAGCACTCAAGTTTCTGCTCAGAATTTTGATAACCTTAAACGGTATAAGGTAAGTTTTGCCCTGGCAACAGGTGCTAACGAGAAGCTGATTGCATTGAGAAGTTTCTTTGCAAATAATCAAAAATATTTATTACTGGTTAATCCCGAAACCTTAGATACTAAAGTTGATTTAGCAGCTGGTTATACCACAAGCAGCCTTCAGTATTCCAACGTATTAGCCATTTTTAAAAATACAGCATATATTAAATCCCTAGAAGCCGCAGCCGCTAAAGATCTGCAGCTTCAAAATGCAGGGATCGACCACGCCATCCCGAATGAAAAAGGAATTACTTTAACGATCGATCTTTGTCCATCGCACAAGGCTTTGGACAGGATTATTTTTCAGTCTGTTTTCGATGAATTTAAAAAGATAGAACAGCCTGCGCCATTAGCAGTTTCCGTTTCGGGCAAATGGATGCTTAAACATCAGGATGACCTGAACTGGCTGAAAAGCCTAACGGAGAAAAAAGAACTGAACATTACCTGGGTAAACCATACCTACAACCATGAGGTAAATAAGCTGCCACTGGCAGAGAATTTTTTACTCGCACCGGGCACCAATTTAGACGTAGAGGTATTGGAAAACGAAAAACTAATGCTCAAAAATGGATTAACGCCATCGGTATTTTTCCGTTTCCCGGGCTTGGTATCTGATAAGACCATTGTTGAAAAAATTGAAGCCTACGGATTAATTCCGATTGGAAGCGACGCCTGGTTAGCCAAAGGACAACAGCCTAATGCAGGAAGCATTGTACTTATCCACGGTAACGGAAATGAAGAAGTTGGTGTAAAAGATTTCATCCGGTTATTAAAAACTAAACAGGCGGATGTAAAGAACAAACAGTGGTTGCTTTTCGATTTAAGAGAGGGTTTGGAAAAGGAATTTGAATAACCTGCTTTTTAACCGCAAAGGACGCAGAGTGAAGGCGCGGAGCACACAAAGCCCGGTCAAATAGTTTTCGATGATCCAGTTTAGCGCCTCTTTGCGAAAAGCTTTGTGTTCTTTGCGGTAAAACTACTTCTTAACCGGCAATAACTTTATTTCTTTTGCTTTAAAGCGGTTATTTACAATCTCGCCGGTAACTTCTGCTTTACTTACGGCATTACAAAAACCATGCTCGCCATGGGCATCGCCAAAATCGTCAATACCTTTTCCATCCACAAAATAAGATTTACCATCTATTTTCACAGCTAATTCGCAATCTTTACCTTTCATTTTAAACTGGCATTCGCCACAGGCAATATCTACCGTTTGTTTGGTAATTACTTTTGCTGTTTCAGCTTTTTTAGGTGTGGTTTGAGCATTCGCAGAAACTGCAAATACGCCAAGAATTAAAGCAAATATTAACTTTTTCATTATACCTTCTTTTTTCAAATGTAAGTTTTCAAAAACAAAAGGACTACAATTCTTTGTAAAATAAACCTGATGGGAACGAACATCCCGATTCTTCCATCGGGATAAAGTGTACAGCAGGGCTGAAGCCTCCGAAGAGCAATGAACGTCCGTTTTCAAAAAAACAACTGGAAACGCCCCGCCTTACAGGCACCCGTCGGGGAGTGGAAAAAAAAGGGATATGCAAATCTGCACATCCCTTCGATATTATGGTATTTAATTAACTGCTAATTAAAAACTGTAAACTGAATTAGTACCTGTATGTATCTGCTTTGAAAGGACCTTCTACCGGTACGCCAATATAATCAGCCTGGTGTTGATCCAAAACATCTAACTCTACACCGATTTTTTCTAAGTGTAAACGGGCAACTTTTTCATCTAAATGTTTAGGCAAAGTATATACCTTGTTTTCGTAAGCGCCAGTGTTGGTCCAAAGCTCTAATTGAGCTAAAGTTTGGTTGGTGAATGAATTACTCATTACAAAACTTGGGTGACCAGTTGCGCAACCTAAGTTAACCAAACGACCTTCGGCTAAGATAATTACATCTTTACCATCGATGGTATATTTATCAACCTGAGGTTTAATTTCAACTTTAGTATCGCCATAAGCACCGTTTAGCCAAGCCATATCGATTTCGTTATCGAAGTGACCGATGTTACAAACAATCGCTTTATCTTTTAATGCTCTGAAGTGTTGTTCGCGAACAATATCACAGTTACCGGTAGTAGTTACTACGATATCTGCTTCTTTAATGGCATTAGCCAGTTTTTTAACTTCGTAACCTTCCATTGCAGCCTGTAAAGCACAGATCGGATCAATTTCGGTAACAATAACGCGTACACCTTGTGAGCTTAAAGATTCTGCAGAACCTTTACCCACATCACCATAACCACAAACAACAGCCACTTTACCAGCCATCATTACATCGGTAGCACGACGGATTGCATCAACCAATGATTCGCGGCAACCGTATTTATTATCGAATTTAGATTTTGTAACAGAATCGTTTACGTTGATTGCAGGTAAGTGCAAGGTTCCGTTTTTCATTCTTTCGTACAAACGGTGAACGCCAGTTGTAGTTTCTTCTGATAAACCTTTAATGCCTGCAATTAGCTCAGGATATTTATCGAAAACCATATTGGTTAAATCGCCACCATCATCCAAAATCATGTTTAATGGTTGTTGCTCCGGACCGAAGTGTAAAGTTTGTTCTATACACCAATCGAATTCTTCTTCATTTAAGCCTTTCCAAGCATAAACCTGAATACCCGCAGCAGCGATTGCAGCAGCAGCATGATCTTGTGTAGAGAAAATATTGCAAGATGACCAGGTAACTTCTGCACCAAGGGCCACTAATGTTTCAATTAATACAGCCGTTTGGATGGTCATGTGCAGACAGCCTGCAATACGCGCACCTTTTAACGGTTGTGTTGGACCGAATTCTTTGCGTAAACTCATTAAACCTGGCATTTCTGCTTCGGCTAATTCGATTTCTTTACGGCCCCATTCTGCCAGTGAAATATCCTTAACTTTGTAAGGGATATAAGAAGTCTCTACTGATGACATAATTATTTGTTTTAAAATGAAATGCAAAGTTACGGCATAGCTTTGTCAAACCCAAATAATTAAAGGGTAAGCGGGTTGGAGGATTGTAAAATCTCTAAGTTTATAATAAGAATCTCATTATTAAGCAAAACCGTGCTTTAAAAAGATAATAATTCATTTGAAAAGCAAATCCTGCAGTTCTTAGGTCGGGTTCAGCCCTGTCATACATTATAACTCCAATGAAGAATCGGAGGCTGCCGTTCCCATAAGGTTTAGATCACATAAAACTGTGCTGCGTTTGTAAAGCTGAGATCAACCTAAAACAAAACTTTGATTTACAGCTAATTATTTCTTAAATTGTTATAACCAAATTAAGTTTTATGAAAAGCGTAAAACACTTGTTAGATACCAAACAGGTACGGATTATCTCGGTATCAGAAAATATTTCTGTTTTAGATGCTTTAAAAGTAATGACAGAAAAGAACATCAGCGCAGTATTGGTCATGGAGAACGACCGGCTACATGGCATTTTTACGGAACGCGATTATGCCAGAAAAATCATCCTTCAGGGCAAATCATCAAAAGACACCTTAATTAAAGAAGCCATGACGGCCAGCCCGATCACCATTACTTTAAGCGACAGTATCGATTATTGCATGGAGCTGATGACCGATAAACACATCCGCCATTTACCAATTGTAGAAAACGATGAGGTAAAAGGAATGGTTTCGATCGGCGATGTGGTGAAGTTTATCATCGCAGACCAGAAACAGACCATTTCACAATTGGAAAGCTATATTAGTGGGTAGTGCTAATTATACCATACATTTGATCGGATCATTCTGCAAATAAACTGAGTTCCGTCATTCGAGCGGAGCGCAGTGAAGTCGAGAAATCATTACTTCCACCTCCACTCACCAGCAATACTCAAAGGCTCCTTTAAGTTTTGAGATTCCAAGAAAGCCCTTAACTCTTCTTCGCCCTGAACACCAACGGGAATTTTCGGTGTATTGGCTAAGGCATAAGTTAACATGGCGCTGTAACGTACTGTATTTTTAAGTTCCTGCTCGTCAACCAGTTTAAAGCTATCGCCATCTGAGTGATAAAATGGGCCAGAATTGTTTGGCAGTTTACCACCAAAACCACCGCCAGTGGGAATACCTTCCAGCATAAACGGCTGATGATCGCTATGCAACCCTGCACCGGCATTAAACAGGTTTTTGAAACCAGTATCTATTTTTACGATATCGGCTCCCCAGGCCGTAAACAAATCTTTCATTTCTGTTCTTGAAGTAGAAAAACCTTTCGGGTCGTTGGTCATGTCGTAATTCAACATAAACTTTACCTGGTTTAAGGTTTTGTCCTTTTTAGCCTGATTGATATAAGCTTTAGAGCCTAATAAACCTTGTTCTTCACCCATAAAAAGCACAAATTCTACAGTACGTTTAGTTTTTAGATTCAGCTTTTTAAAAGTCCGTGCCATATCCATAATGGCGAAAGAGCCGATACCATTATCGATGGCACCGGTTGCCAAATCCCAGCTATCCAAATGTCCACCAACTACAATTTTATCTTTGGGCAATTCAGTTCCTTTAAAAGTAGCCACTACGTTTCTAGCTTTGATCAAACCCGAGAAATTAGTCATAGCGATGTGGGCAATCTGCGGCTGCGACTTAATTTTCTCTCTTAAAGCCATTCCATCCTCCAAGCCAATGCAAATAGCAGGAATAGAGATCAACTTGCCTGTTACCGAAGCGGTTCCAGTTAAAAGCACACCATCTTTTACCGTATTAATGATAATTACACCAATGGCACCATATTTTGTGGCTATGGCGGTCTTTTCTGAGCGGTGCAATGATTTTGTTCCTGCAGGAGAACCTGGTAATACCCCTAAATAAATCAGGGCAATTTTACCTTTAAACTTTTCGGGGCTGGCCTGATAATCTACCTCAAGCCCATTACCCGCATCAACAATATCTCCGGTAACATCCGCACTCACTGGCGAATGTGCCAGCGTAACAGCTTTCATTTTGGTCAGGCTGTTTTTATCATTACCAATTTCTACACTGATGGTTTTTCTGGCCCAACTTTCTACTTCGAAAGGTTGAAATTTCACCTCGCAGCCATAAGATTTTAATAAATCAAAAGCATATTGCTCAGCCTTTGCTCCATTTGCAGAGCCTGTTAAACGGTGACCGATGGTTTCGGTTTCATATTTAAGGGTTTGATAAGCTTTGGAGTTTTGTTGTACATCAGCATTAATTTTAGCAAAAACATCGCCGAATTTATCTTGTGCATTAGCAAGCAAAGTGGTACAAATAAGCGCGGTAGAGAAAAGGTATTTCATTAAGTTTAGTTTATCTGCTGAAAATACAAATTTTCGGTAGAGATTGCCAGCTGTAACGTTTATTTTGCTTTTGTAAATGCCATTTTAAAAGCCAGCCCCATTAACACACTTGCCATAAACCATTTCTGAACTTTAACCCATTTTGGACTTTTGGCAAAAAACACCGCTACTTTTGAAGCAGAAAGAACAATGATTAAGTTAACTGTAAAGCTCACTAAAACCTGAGTAATACCGAGCTGCAAACTTTGGGTCATAACAGAACCATATTCAGATTTTATAAATTGAGGAAAAAACGACAGATAGAACACTGCCACTTTGGGGTTTAGTACATTGGTTAAAAAACCAATACTGAATAGCTTAGACGGTTTATCGTGCGGCAAATTTTGTGGACTTTCAAAAATACTTTTACTGTTTGGTTTTACCGCTTGGTAGGCCAAATATAACAGGTATAATACACCAAAAACCTTCAAAGTATCATAAGCATAAGGCACTGCAAAAAGCACTGCTGTTAAACCAAAAGATACCATCACAATGTGGAAAAGGAAACCACAGAGCACACCAGCCAAGGAAATTAGCCCAGCCTGTTTACCTTGGATTATAGACCTGGAAATGAGGTATAACATGTTTGGACCAGGGCTCACAACCAAAACCAATGCCGCCAAAGAAAAAATAAGTAAATTACTGAAAGGTATCATAATGTATAAAGTTAGCTATGTAGGGCCAGCATTTTGGTGTTGCAAATAACTAGTGTAGCAAAGGAATAAATTAGTTAGATAAAATGCAAAGCCAAAAAATGAAATTTATGCCTCTTGCCTCAGCTTGACATGCAGCTTAGGTTTTTTAGAATAATTTTAGTGGCAAACATTTCAAATGGTAATCCTAAGGTTGTGCATGCACTGTTTTCTTTGGAAAAACCAGCGAGGCTACAATGCTGATTACCAAAATACTTAAAATTACAATAAGCGAATGTTCCGTGGTGAAACCCCATTTTTCCAGATAGGTATGCCCTAACATTTTTATACCGATAAAAGCCAATAAAAATGCTAAACCTGTTTTTAGATAATGGAATTTATGAATAATGTTAACCAATAAAAAGAACATGGAGCGCAAGCCCATGATGGCAAAAATATTAGAAAAGAATACAATGTAAGGATCTTTGGTTACTGCAAAAATAGCTGGTATAGAATCTACCGCGAATAATAGATCGGTAAATTCAACAATTAGCAGCACCAAAAATAATGGCGTAACCAGTGTTTTATGGTTAATTTTTACAAAGAATTTTTTGCCCTCATATTTGGGGTGGATAGAAAATATTTTCGAGGCCCATTTTACCACAGGGTGATTTTCCGGATCAATCTTATCATCTTCATCTTTACTGAAAAACATTTTTATGCCCGTAAAAACAAGGAAAGCGCCAAACAAATAGAGTATCCAGGCAAATTTTGCAATTAGTGCTGCACCAACAAAGATGAAGATAAAACGCATGATAATGGCACCCAAAATGCCCCAGAATAATACGCGGTGGTAATATTTTTCTTCAACGGCAAAGGCAGAAAAAACGAGCACAATCACAAAGATATTATCTACCGAAAGCGCATATTCAATAACATAACCAGTTAAAAATTCGAGGCCAAGGTTTTGTTTATAAACCGCTAAACTGCCTTCAAAATCATTAGGAATTAATTTAATATGGTGCTGGTGCTGTATTACAATTTGTTGCAGGTGTGCAAAATCCTTTATTCCATGTAGTTGGTGCCCCTCTGTTAACAGGATAAAGTAAAAGCCGATTGCCAAAGCCACCATAATTAAACTCATTACTCCAGCCTGTTTTAAGCTTATCACATGTTCTTTCCTGCTAAAAAGACCAAGATCCAAAGCAAGAATCAACACAATAAAAAGAAGAAAACCTAAGCTAAAAAGTAATTCGTTACCCATTATTTTTTACGTTCAGTGGTATACAGTACAAGTTGTTCTAAACCAGTGCGTGCTTCGCCTGCCTCAAAACTGTGCAGAATATCAAATGCTGAATGCTGGTACTCCAACATTTTCTCATTGGCATAATACACACCTTGGTGGGCATTTACGAAATCAATAATCTGTTGTATTTTAACGGGATCATCCTGATGGTTTTTCACCAGGTTAATCATTTTTTTACGTTCTGTTTTATCCGCTTTATTTAGGGCATAAATTAAAGGCAAGGTTACTTTCTTTTCCTTAATATCAATCCCCAAAGGTTTGCCAACATCATCGGTTCCAAAATCGAAGGTGTCATCTTTAATCTGAAAGGCAATCCCAACTTTTTCGCCAAATAAGCGCATTTTTTCTATCGTTGCATCATCAGCACCCGCCGAAGCAGCACCCGCAGCACAACAAGACGCAATTAAAGAAGCGGTTTTCTGACGAATCACATCAAAATATAAGTCTTCCGAAATATCCATCCTCCTTACCTTTTCTACCTGCAACAACTCACCCTCGCTCATTTGCTTCACCGCTTCTGATACAATCTGTAACAAACGGTGCTCGTTATTGTTTACTGAAAGTAGTAATCCCTTGGCCAGTAGGTAATCGCCAACCAAAACGGCAATTTTATTTTTCCATAAAGCATTGATAGAAAAAAAGCCGCGGCGTTCGTATGCATTATCTACCACATCATCATGCACCAAAGTAGCGGTATGTAAAAGCTCAACCAAGGCAGCCCCACGGTGGGTTGATTCTGTAATTCCACCGCACAGTTTAGCTGCAAAAAATACGAACATAGGCCGCATTTGTTTACCTTTTTGCTTTACAATATAATGGGTAATCCTATCCAGCAACGGTGCGTCGCTATGCATCGATTCTTTAAAGGTTTTTTCAAACGCTTTAATATCAGCAGCTATAGGTGTTTTTATCTGTTCGATTCCCGGCATTAAGTCGAAAAATTTTGATTGCAAACTTAAGCTAATTTCCCATAAAAAGATAATGTGTATTCGTATTATTAAGGATTTGAAAAGCGATAACAGCAATCCTTAACATCTTTACTCCTGCTTTTGCCCATAGGCCTCGCCCTCATGCTTCGGCCTGTAGGCTATTTGGCGCTATCAGGTTCAATATTATGGGGTAGTGCAGGTAAAGTCTCCTCGAAGCGATAATTAATTCATCTAAAAATTAGCTTTATTTAAATTCAAATTTTACATTTAAACCAATATTTAATGGCATGAAAAAACGCTACAAAGTACTTATCGGCCTTTCGGCATTAATTGTTGCAGGTTACTTATTGGGGCCAAAACCCAAAAAGCCGATTTACAATGAAGAACTTATACAGGTTCCAGATCTGGAAGATTTAGACCGTTATGTTGCCAGTATCGAATCGATGCATAAGATAAAACCAGGCAACGAAGCAGAAATCATCTGGGCCGATACCCTTCATCAGCAAACCGAGTATGCCATTGTGTATTTACATGGCTTTTCAGCATCAAAAACTGAAGGCAACCCGGTATATTTAAATTTAGCCAAAAAATTAAATGCCAATTTATATCTGGCACGCTTAGCCGACCATGGTATAGATACACTTGCGCCCATGCAATATTTTACTGCCGACCGCCTTTGGGAAACCAGTAAACAGGCCTATGCCATCGGTAAAAAACTGGGCAAAAAAGTAATTTTAGTAGGCACTTCTACTGGTGGAACTGTCGCGTTAAAGTTAGCGGCCACCTATCCTGAAATCAACAGTTTAATTTTATTGTCGCCCAATGTGGCTATTAATGATAAAAATGCCTGGCTTTTGAATAATCCATGGGGCTTACAGATTGCCAGAAAAGTTGTGGGTGGCGATGAACGTAAAGTAGACGACCGCACCGACGAATACAAGAAATACTGGTACACCAATTACCGCCTCGAATCGTTAGTAGAACTAGAAGAATTTATTGAGAGCAGTATGGTGAAAAAAACTTTCCAAAAAGTAAAGCAACCAGTTTTAATGCTTTACTATTACAAAAATGAACTCGAACAGGATCCCGTTGTTCGGGTAGACGCCATGCTGAAAATGTTTGATGAACTGGGTACACCGAGTAATTTAAAAAGAAAAGTAGCTATCCCCAATGCCGGGAACCATGTAATGGGATCGTATATTACCTCGAAAGATTTGCCGGGTGTGGAAAAGGCGATTGAAAGCTTTGTGGGAAGTACTTTGAAGGTACCCGCTCACTGATCTAGTCATATCAGTGGGATCGTCACCCTGAATTTATTTCAGGGTCTATTTTAGGAAAGATGCTGAAACAAGTTCAGCATGACATTGTGTTAGGCAATAAGGCTAAAAATCAACACCAATATATGTTAATCGAACGCCGTCTTATAGACTTACAAGTTTTTCCATCGCTAATCCCCTGGCTAAACTTCGGAAGAAATTTAACTCAGAATATTCTTCACAATCATTTCAGCGTGCACCCTTGAGTTTTCGATAAAAAGTTTGTGCGTATCCAATCCACCACAAACCACGCCAGCCAAATACAATCCTTTTACGTTGGTTTCCATGGTTTCTTCGTTGTAGGCAGGGCAAAGGCTTTCGGGCAGGTCAATACCGAATTTTCTTAACATCGAAAAATCTGGCTGATAGCCAGTCATGGCAATTACAAAATCATTTGGAATGGTTTTTATTCCTTCTGGCGTTTTAATATCTACTTCGCCTTCCCTTATTTCAACCAGTTCTGAATTGAAAAGTGCTTTAACTTCACCTTCTTTAATCCTATTCTGAATATCTGGGCGCACCCAATATTTAACATGTGGACCGAGATCGTTACTGCGTACTACCATGGTTACATTCGCACCCTTGCGGTAGGTTTCTAAGGCAGCATCAACCCCCGAGTTATTGGCACCAACAACTACTACATCCTGAAAGGCATATAAATGTGGGTCTTTATAATAATGTGTTACTTTTGGCAAATCCTCTCCTGGAACGTTCATCACTAAAGGCACATCATAAAAGCCAGTGGCTACAATTACATTGTTAGCGGTATAGTTGGTTTTAGAAGTATTGATTTCGAAAATATTGCTATCGTTTTTAATTACCTGCTGTACCCTTTCAAAAAGATGGATGTTTAAATCGAATTTTTCGGCTACTCGGCGATAGTATTCAACGGCTTCATTTCTGTTAGGCTTCGGATTAATGGTTACAAAAGGTACCCCTCCAATTTCTAACTTTTGAGAAGTAGAAAAGAAGGTCATAAATACAGGATAATTGAACAAACTGTTCACCAATGCACCTTTTTCTACAATTACATAGCTTAAGTTCGCTTTTTTTGCCTCTATTGCACAAGCCATCCCTATCGGGCCAGCACCTATAATTAATATGTCGTAATGATTTTGATTTGCCAAACTAGTTATATCTTAGGTTGTCATTCTGAACCTGTCGAAGAACCTTGATTGCATTTCGACAAGCTCAATGTGACGGGTGCTTTTATTATACCTTCATTGCTTTACTTGGGCAGGCGAAATCGGTTCTTTTTAAACCAGTATTTTTAATTGCACCGTAACCGCCCGCAACATCAATTACATTTTCTACTCCACGCGATTTTAAAATAGAGGTGGCTATCATCGAGCGGTAACCACCTGCACAGTGAATGTAATAAGTAGCTTTTGGATTGATCTCACCGGTCCAGTCGTTAATAAAATCTAACGGACGGCTCAGCGTAAACTCTAGGTGTTCTGCTTCGTATTCACCTGGTTTACGCACATCAAGTGCTGTAATTTCTCCGGTAAGGCTAGCTTGTTCAAATGCTTCTGCAGAGATTGATTCAATGGTATCGATTTCTTTGCCAGCATCTGTCCATCTTTCGAAACCACCGTCTAAATAACCAATAGTACTATCATATCCTACACGGGTTAAGCGGGTAATGGTTTCCTCTTCCTTACCTTTATCAGTAATGAGTAAAATTGGTTGCTGTAAATCGGTAATCAAAGCACCAACCCAAGGTGCAAACTGGCCGTTAAGGCCAATATTTATTGAATTTGGAATAAAACCTTTGGCAAAAACCTGCGGATCGCGCGTGTCGAGCATAATAGCCCCTGTTTGGTTTGCAGTAGCTTCAAATTGCTGCGGTGTTAAGGCATTTAAACCTTTCTCGTAAACCTCATCAATACTTTCTACACCACCTTTATTAATGGCCGCATTTTTTGCAAAATATTGTGGCGGTGGCAAAATACCATCTGTTACCTCGGCAATAAACTGTTCTTTTGTTTCGGCTTTTAAAGCGTAATTAACCTCCTTCTGATGTCCTAAAGTGTCGAAAGTTTCTTTACTCATACTTTTACCACAGGCAGAACCTGCCCCATGCGCCGGGTAAACGATTACATCATCAGCTAAGGGTTTTATTTTTTCATTTAACGAATCGTAAAGCATTCCGGCTAAATCTTCCATTGTTAAATGACCTTTCTGCGCTAAATCAGGTCGACCAACATCACCAATAAATAAGGTATCGCCACTAAAAATGCAATAATCTTTTCCATTTTCATCGCTTAGTAGGTAAGTTGTCGATTCTAAAGTATGCCCCGGTGTATGCAAGGCGGTAATCGTTACGTTTCCGATTTTAAACTGTTCGCCATCTTTAGCAATGTGCGATTTAAATTCGGTTTTAGCAGTTGGGCCGTAAATAATTTCGGCACCAGATTTCTCTGCCAGATCTACATGCCCGGAAACAAAATCGGCATGAAAATGTGTTTCAAAAATATATTTAATGGTAGCGCCAGTTTTTTCCGCTTTCTTTAAATACGTGGCAACTTCTCTCAAAGGATCAATAATTGCAGCTTCACCGTTACTTTCGATGTAATAAGCGGCTTCTGCCAGGCAACCTGTATATATTTGTTCTATTTTCATGTCTTCTTCGCAACGTCACCTTGTCCCGATTTTATTATTGAGATCAGTTCTTACCAGAAAGATACTGAAACAAGTTCAGCATGACGAGTCTATTACAGCAAAAATAGGGCTAAATAATTATAACCGAAATGATGTTAGTCATAATTGCAGAAGTTTTACTTATTGGGATTCAGCGCTCATAGGTTTGCAAAACATAAGGTCTAAGAAAATCCTTAACTGAAAACTGTAAATTGCTAGCCGCAAACTGATTTGGGCGTTACCCAAGCTACGCAAGGGTCGGGCTTTTCAGGGCTGCGCTTCGCTCCGGTACCGATGAAAAATCGGCACTGAACCCTTACAATCCCTAACGCAAAAACCCACCGTTTTAAACAAAGTTAGCAGGTTTTTGAAATTCGTTGGTCGAGATCTGCAATCTCGACCTTGTTGGCCTTAAAGATTACAAATCTTTAGTTCTGTAGACGGGATTACAAATCCCGACCAACACTAATCTTTAGTCAGCTCACCTCTTAACGATTCTTCCATCAGTTTACGGCTTTCTTCTACGGATAAACCCAAGCCCATTACAAACATCAGTTTGGTTACAGTGGCTTCGAAAGTTAAATCGTAACCGCTTAATACGCCCATTTTCAGTAATTCTCTGCTCGTTTCGTAACGGCCAAGCTGAACTGAACCTTTTTTACATTGAGAAATATCGATAATAATTTTTCCATTCAAAATAGCCTGACGCAAACTATCTAGAAACCATTGTGCCGTTGTGGTATTGCCAGAGCCAAAAGTTTCTAGAATAATGGCATCTACTTTTGAATCTGTTATTGCCTGAACGGCCTGTGACGTTATACCAGGATATAATTTCAGCACACCGATGTTCGAATTAAAATTGGTATGCAATTTCAATTCTCCTTTTGGTGTTTTAAGAATATAATTTCTGTAAAACTGAAGGTGAACGCCCGCTTCGGCAAGTATTGGATAATTTGGCGAGCGGAAAGCCTCAAACTTTTCACTATTGTATTTTATAGATCGGTTACCCCTGAATAATTGTGCATCAAAATAAATGCAAACCTCAGGAAAAAGTGCTTTACCGTCTTCTTTGGTCGCTGCAATCTCTAAAGCGGTAATCAGATTCTCTTTGGCATCAGTTCTGATTTCGCCAATCGGAAGTTGCGAACCAGTTAAAACAACAGGTTTAGCCAGATTTTCGAGCATAAAGCTCAATGCTGATGCGGTAAACGCCATAGTATCAGATCCGTGAAGGATCACAAAACCATCGTACTGATCATATTTATGATAAACAAGTTCGGCTAATGTTTTCCATATTTCAGGATCCATGTTTGATGAATCCAATACAGGATTGAAGGAATGCACATCTAAATCGTAATCTAAACGGCTTAATTCTGGAACGTTTTCTTTTATCTGCTCGAAATTAAATGGAATTAACATTCCATTTGTAGGATCGTTAATCATTCCGATGGTACCACCGGTATAAATTATAAGTATTTTGGTCATTTGGTTGGTTGAAGGTTGCTCACCGCAAAGAAACTAAAAAATTACAAATGATCAGTCTGAATTTTTAAATTACCAACAAAAAAGCCAAAAAACGTTAATATATTGCCAATATAATAAATTTTAAGCCAATATATTACAATACAAGAAATTCAATTCCGTCATCATCTCCAACTTGTTTCAGAGACTTAACCGTCACCAATTGATTGCTTCGTTAGCCGAAAAAGCCTTCTCGTAATGACGATCTCTTAAACTCCGAAAATTTTTTTTGAGTTCTCAGTAGTTACATCTGCAATTTCTTCAATAGAGACGCTATAAATATCGGCTAGTTTTTGGGCTATATAAATTAAATAACTGCTTTCATTGGGTTTTCCGCGGAAAGGAACCGGAGCCAGATAAGGCGAATCTGTTTCTAAAACCAGGTTAGCTAAGGGAATTTCTGACAATACCAGATCCAACCCTGCTTTTTTATAGGTAACTACACCACCAATGCCTAAATAGAAATTTAAATCGATAGCCTGTTTAGCCTGTGCCAAATTACCAGTAAAACAATGAAAAATACCCCGCAATTTTTCGTCCCTTTCATTTTCCAACAGCTCGAAAACCTCATCAAAAGCCTCGCGACAATGGATCACAATCGGCAAACCTAAATCTTTTGCCCAGGCAATCTGTTTACGAAAAGCATCTTGCTGAATGGTTAAAGTAGTTTTATCCCAATACAGATCAATCCCGATTTCGCCAATGGCATAAATTTTCCGATCAGAAATGCTATTGTAGATTTTGTCTAGCTGTACCAGGTAATCTTCCTTCACGTCACAGGGATGCAGCCCCGCCATCGCGAAACAATTTTCCGGATATTTAGCCACCAGATCATCAATCATAGCAATTGATTTTACATCAACATTAGGCAAAAACAAACGGTTAACATCGTTCTCAAAACAACGCTCCATTAACTGGGCCTGTTTTTCAGCATCCTGCTCGTAATATAAATGGGTATGGGTATCGGTGAAAAGCATGTTTTATTATAGTATCAAGTATTTAGAATTAAGTATCAGGATGGATTTACCGCTCTTGGTGCTTTCATAAGAAGTTCTATTTCGTTTCAGCCTTGCTTTTCTTCGGTGTTTTAACTTTGGACTCCTGATTTCCTACTTCAGACTGTGAACTCCACTCCATTTCCTTTCTCAAGAATTTACCAGTTGAACTGATCGGATTCTGGATCAAACCTTCTGGCGTACCTTCGAATAAAATTCTTCCGCCGCCAGCGCCCCCCTCTTCTCCTAAATCAATTACCCAATCGGCTACCTTAACCACATCTAAATTATGTTCGATTACCAAAATGGTATTTCCTTTATCAACCAATTCTTGCAATACACCTAAAAGCACATTAATATCTTCGAAGTGAAGCCCCGTTGTAGGTTCATCTAAAATGTAGAAGGTTTTTCCAGTATCTTTTTTAGAAAGTTCTGTAGCCAGTTTAACACGTTGCGCTTCTCCGCCTGATAAAGTAACCGACGATTGCCCCAACGTGATATAACCTAAACCAACATCTTTTAATGTTTTGATTTTTCTATAAATGATCGGAATGTTTTCGAAGAAATTGCAAGCATCTTCGATACTCATATCCAATACGTCACTGATTGATTTTCCACGAAAACGCACTTCTAAAGTCTCCCTATTGTATCTTTTTCCGCCACATTCTTCGCAGGGCACCTGTACATCAGGCAAGAAATTCATTTCGATTACCTTTAAACCAGCTCCCTGACAGGTTTCGCAGCGCCCACCTTTTACATTAAAAGAAAAACGGCCTGGTTTATAGCCACGAATTTTCGCCTCTGGCAATTGCACAAACAGATTTCTGATATCGGAAAAAACGCCGGTATAGGTTGAAGGATTTGAACGTGGCGTTCTGCCGATTGGTGCCTGATCGATTTCAATCACCTTATCGATCTCTTTCAATCCATTAATTTTCTCGTAAGGCAAAGGTTGTTTTTTCGCCCTAAAGAAATGATGATTTAAAATAGGATACAAAGTTTCTGTAATCAAACTCGATTTACCACTGCCCGAAACCCCGGTTACAGCAATAAATTTACCCAAAGGAAAATCTACCGAAACTTCTTTTAAATTATGCCCCGTAGCTTTTACGATAGACAATTTATGTCCATTTCCTTTTCTGCGGTTTTTTGGTGTTTCAATTTTCTTTTTGCCGTTCAGGTAATCGGCTGTTAAGGTTTTTGATTTTAGGATATCTGTTGCCGTTCCTTCAGCAACTACGGTTCCACCATGGATACCCGCCCCAGGGCCAACATCAATTACCCAATCGGCCTCCAGAATCATATCCTTATCGTGCTCTACCACCAAAACTGTATTTCCAAGATCACGGAGATTTTTAAGTGCATTGATTAAACGCTCGTTATCGCGCTGATGCAGCCCGATACTTGGCTCATCAAGGATGTACATTACGTTCATCAATTGCGAACCGATCTGCGTGGCCAAACGGATACGTTGTGCCTCGCCACCTGAGAGAGTACGGGCCGTACGGTCTAAAGTTAAATAAGTTAAACCTACATCTGTTAAAAAACCGATCCTCGCTTTAATCTCCTTTAAAATTTCTTTGGCAATAATATTCTGACGGTCGGATAAACGTTCATCAACTTTTTCAAACCACTGATGAAGATTATTGATATCCATGGATGAAAGCTCGAAAATATTTTTGCCATCAACCTTAAAATGAAGGCTTTCTTTTTTTAAACGGGCACCATGACATTCCGGACAGGTTTTCAGTTTTCTGAATTCGTCCATATCGTCAGATGCTGATTCGCTTCGCTTCTCGTTTTGCTCTTCGAGCATTTTAATTATCCCATCAAAAGTGATGTTATAATTCTGAACGTTCCATTTGTTGTATTCTACTTCAACTTTGATCAGATCAGGCGAACCGTTTAAAATGATATTGATTATCTCGTCACTTAATTTTTCGATCGGAGCAGAAAGCGAGAAATTGTATTTTTTAGCTAAAGCTTTTAATACCTGGAACATCCAAATGTCTCTATATTCGCCCAAAGGCGCCAAACCACCGTTTAGGATACTCAGTTTTGGATTCGGGATAACCGATTCTTTATCCACCACGAAGATATAACCCAAACCATCACAACGCTCGCAGGCACCATAAGGCGAGTTGAACGAAAAACTATTTGGCTGGGGTTCATCGTAAGATATACCCGTGGTTGGACACATCAAAAACTTACTGAAATGCGCAACGTTATTGTCTTTATCGCTGATCTTGATTACACCTTTACCAATTTTCATTGCAGTTTGCAGCGAATCTAGTAAGCGTTTTTTATCTTTCACATCAATAATCAAACGGTCAATCACCACTTCGATATCGTGGATTTTATAGCGATCTACCTGCATTTTAGCGGTAATATCTTTTATTTCTCCATCTACACGAACCTTAACATAACCTTGTTTACGTATCTGCTCGAAAAGTTCGCGGTAATGCCCCTTCCTACCTTTAACAACAGGGGCAAGAATATTTACGGCTACGCCATCAAATTTATTAAAGATATTCTGCAGAATCTGATCTTCGCTCATCCGCTCCATCTTCTCGCCAGTATTGTACGAAAAAGCATCAGCAACACGTGCATAGAGCAAACGCATAAAATCGTAAATCTCGGTAATGGTACCTACTGTAGAGCGAGGGTTTTTACTGGTGGTTTTCTGTTCAATGGCAATAACCGGACTCAGCCCAGAAACTTTATCCACATCGGGGCGTTCCATCCCGCCCATAAACTGGCGGCTGTAGGCACTAAATGTTTCCATATACCGGCGCTGCCCCTCTGCGTAAATCGTATCAAAAGCCAGCGAAGATTTACCGCTACCACTTAAACCAGTGATTACAACCAGTTGGTTGCGCGGAAAACTTACATCTATATTTTTTAAATTATGTACCCTCGCACCATATACTTCTACATCTTTTTGCTCGCCGAGGTCGATAGATTTATTGCTCATATTTATTTAAAGTTGGAGGCAAAATTCAGTCTATAAAAAGACGAAATTTCAATCCGCAAAATTGCTAAAAATTTTATCAAAAAGAAAGTCAAAACCAATCTTGATTAAGGATTAAATGTCATAATGTAGACTTCTATTTCTAAGGAAACCAGAGGTAAACAAAAGAAGGAGATTAAAAACGCAAAAAAGTTTTCGTCATATTTCACAAACGCGGTAAATGATACAATGGTTTTGTATTTTTAGAAAAGACCGAAGAAACAAAATTTCATATTCATTAATTGGATTTAAGAGATCTCTCGACTCCGTTTCTCTCCGCTTGAGATGACAAAGTAACATCTCGTAACCAATGGTCAATAGACTATTACCACTCTATCGTCGTCCCATTCTCAGTCGGGTGCCCTGTACAAACCAACACCCTGCCTCTTTCCAATTCATCATCAGTAAGCACTTCATTATAATCCATCCTTACACCGCCCTTGGTACAATTGGCTACACACGTACTGCACACGCCCCCGCGACAACTATAAGGTAGTTTGATTTTATTTTCAAGTGCAACATCCAGAATTCTTTTTGGCCAAGGAACATCCAGTTGATAAGTTTCTCCTTTAAAGTTTAAAACTACCGAGTAAGTATTTTTATCAACAACTTTTTCTGCAGAACCGTCGTCTTCATCCCGCTCATCTTCCGGCAACACAAAGGTTTCTCTTTTAATCTGTTTAATGTCGAAGCCCATACCCAGTAAGGTAATCCGGCATAAATCCATATAAACGATCGGTCCGCAGCTATAAAACAGCGCATTGTTTCGATCAAAATGTAAATGCTCTTTGATTAGCTTTTCGATATAGAATTTATTCAGCCTGGCCGTCATTAAGTTTTTGTTATTGCTAAAAACCCAAACAATCTTTAACCTTTCAGGGTATTTCTTTTGCCACTCGTTCAGCTCATCATAAAACAACGCCTCCTCCATTGATCGGTTGCTATATACCAATGTAACCAACGATTTTTTCTCACGCACCAATGCCGTTTTCAAAATCGAGAACAATGGGGTGATCCCTACCCCTGCAGCGAACAAAAAAAGATCACGTTCCAGGTTTTCATCAGGCAAATAACTGAACATGCCTTGTGGTTCTTGGGCCAACAGAATATCGTTTACCGAAGTTTTATGGTGCAAAAACCTCGATATTTCTCCGTTTTCCACTCTTTTTACAGTAATCGCTAAAGGCTCATCCACATCGGGCGAGCTATTAAAAGAATACGAACGCCTGATTTCCTTATGCTTCCCTTCAAAAACCAGTGATAAAAACTGTCCAGCGAGATATTTAGGGTAATCCTCCCCTAAGGCTTCAAATTGGAAAGTAATGTTATCACCCGACTGGTTAATGATTTTTTGGATACGCAGTTTGAACATAGTACAAAGAAAGGAAATTGATTTATTAGTTCAATCGTTCATTGGTCATTAGTTCATCTTAGGGGTTAGGGAAAACACCATGAGATAAACTAGTGTTTTAAAATACTTATTTAATACGTTGCAGAGGCTTGAACATTGCTAACCGAGTCAATAACTGCTCATTTGGTTCATTAGTTGGCATGATGCAGAGAAATTAACCTTACGCCCTCTTATGCTAGATCTGTGTAATCGCATAATCAGTGTAATTACCTGTAAATAAAAAGCGTCCTGATTCGAAAACCAGGACGCTTTACCAAATGCTTGTCTTTATCTTAATTAGGTTATTCGCCGTTGTAGGCCAATAATACTCTCGGTTTTGCGTAACCGTAACGTTTCGGATGTTCCATAATCTGTTTCATGGAGATTACTTTATAAACATAGCCACCGGTTTCGCGGTTCAGCTTCATTTTGTAATAATTATCCTGATTTTGATTATCGATTTGCTTGCGCAGGCGTCCGTCGCCAATGTTGTAAGCTGCAGCAACTAATGTCCAGCTTTCTAGTCCCTGATACATTTCTTTAATGTATTTGCAGGCAGCGATAGTCGATTTACGCAAATTATAGCGTTCATCAACATTTCCATTTACTCTTAATCCATAGGTACGGGCTGTGCCTGGCATAAACTGCCAGATTCCGGCTGCACCTTTTGGAGAAACCCCTTCCGCCATTCCAGATTCGACTAAGGCCAAATACTTAAAATCGTTTGGAATTCCGTAGGCAGCAAGAATTGGCTCAATTACAGGAAACCATTTTGCAGCTTTTGCATGCAATTTATTGGTTTGTGTGTTTCCGTAAGTGTGTGCTGCAAGGATTTTTTTCATTTTGCGTTCTACCTTTTTATCGCCTAATGGCAGGGTTTCTTCTGCAAAATTTAACTGTGCCATTAAAGATAGCGGCTTTTCCGCATTTTCAACTTTTAGGCTATCAGATTTGGGTATTGTAGTGTTTAATTTTTCTTCTTTTAAAAGACTTTTTTGTGCTAAGGGCATTTGGTAAGCGAACACTTTTGCCAAGATAAATAGTGTTGCCACTACCGCAAATGGTACGATGTGTTTCTTTAACATTTTCCTCCTTTTTTTGGTGAACTTATATAAAAACGCTGGCAAAGCTAAAAAATAATAAGCACATTATCAAATAGTTACAAAATTACCTGCAAAAATCGTTGTTTAAAGCACTTTAAACAGCGATTTTCAATTTTGATTTTTAACCATTTTTTCTTATTTTAGATGCTATTTTTTTTATCTGATTTTTTCGCTCCGGAAATTGTTATGTTCAGCTATTTTTTATAAATTTGCAGCCCGCATTTTTAATGTGGTTAAAAGCGTATCATGATAAATAAAAACAACAGGAACAGTCGGGATGACAAGTCCAAACCAGGCAGTCGGAAAACAGAAGGCAGAAGTAATTCGGCCGGGTCTGACAGAAGAAGATCAGACGACAAAGACAGCAAATTCAAAAAATCATCCGATTCAAAAGATGGCTTCAAGCCTAGAAGCGCAGACGGTAAAGATTTCAGATCGAAATCTTTCGGAGATAAAAAAGATTCCAAACCAAGAACGGGAGACCGTGACTTTAAATCGAAAGATGGAGATTCGAAAGGATTCAAATTTGGAGACCGCGAGTTTAAATCAAGAGACAATAACTCAAAATCAGAAGATCGCAGGTTCAAATCGAGAGATGGGAGATCAAGAGATTACAAACCAAGAACAGGAGACAGAGATTTTAAACCCAGAGAAGGTGGTGCAAGAGATTATAAGCCAAGAACAGGAGAACGCGATTTCAAATCTAAGGATGGAGATTCGAGAGATTTTAAACCGAGAACTGGCGACCGCAATTTTAAATCTAGAGAAGGTGGATCAAGGGATTACAAGCCAAGAACAGGCGACCGCGATTTCAAACCGAGAGAAGGTGGCTATAAAGAATACAAATCGAGAAGCAAATCTGATGATTTCAAGCCAAGCGCTGGAAGTTCAAGAGATGTAAAGCCTAGAGAGCCAAGAGAGGGTGATACCCGTCCGTTTAGAAAACGCGAAGAGGTACAGCCAAGAGATACAGAATTTAACCGTCCACAACGCACTGTAATTACCCAAGGCCGCAAAACAAATGAAGATAAGGGTCTAATTCGCCTTAACAGATATATTTCAAATGCAGGCATCTGCTCTCGCCGTAAGGCTGATGAGCTAATTACTGCCGGCATTATTACGGTAAACGGCGAAGCCATTACCGAATTAGGACATAAAGTTGACCCTGCAAAAGATTTAGTGCGCTATAATGGCGAACTATTGAAACGCGAGAAGAAAGTTTACGTGTTATTGAATAAACCAAAAGACTACATTACCACTACCGACGATCCGCAGGAGCGCCGTACCGTAATGCAATTGGTTGACAAAGCGAGCCGCGAGCGCATTTATCCGGTTGGCCGTTTAGACCGTAATACAACAGGTTTATTGTTGATGACAAACGATGGTGATTTAGCAGATAAATTATCCCATCCTAAAAACGGGATTACCAAAATTTACAATGTTGAATTGGATAAATCTTTATCACAAGGCGATTTAAACAAAATTGCTTTTGGTTTAGAGCTGGAAGATGGACTGATTAAACCTGATAACATTTCTTATGTTGCGGGTGGAACCAAAAAAGAAATCGGTATCCAGATCCATAGTGGTAAAAACAGAATTGTTCGTCGTATTTTCGAACACCTGGGTTACAACGTAGAAAAATTAGACCGTGTAGTATATGGCAATCTGACGAAGAAAGACCTGCCACGCGGTAGATGGCGTTATCTCGAAGATCATGAATTGATCCAGATTAAACATTTAATAAAATAATACATAAAGGCAGCCGATCGGCTGCCTTTTTTTGTACATAACAGAGGTTGTCATTCTGAACGCAGTGAAGAATCCCCATCAATGGGAGTCAAATGCCTAACTTTTATACGACAAAAAGATCAAAGCATCCATCAACCGTCTGCGCAAATCAAAAACAGATTCTTCACTGCGTTCAGAATGACAGTTACCTCTTTTACATTAAAATTTTCCCATATTTGTTAAAATCAACATCATCGTTTCATGAAAAAATTTAGCTCATTACTTACGCTCACTATACTATCTACCTTAACATTTGCTCAAAAAACTAACTACAATCTGATTGTGGGCACCTATATAGCGCCAGGAAAAAGCGAGGGGATTTATACTTATAACTTTAACACCCTAACTGGGGCTGCTGCTGTAAAAAGTATTGCAAAAAACACCGCTAATCCAAGTTACGTAGCTGTTTCACCAGATAACCAATTTATTTATGCCGTTAATGAAACCGGGGCTACCAGCACAGTAAGTGCTTTTAAATACAACGCGGCAACCGGCGCCTTAACTTTTTTAAATAAAGTAGACAGCCACGGTGCCGATCCATGTTTTATTACCGTTGATGCCAAAAATGTAATTGTAGCCAATTATAGCGGAGGCAGTTTGGCCGTATTTTCGCGAAAAGCAGATGGTGCATTAACCGAAGCTTTACAAACAATCAAACATACCGGAAAAAGCATCGATCCTAAAGGCAGGCAGGAAAGCGCACATGTACACATGGTTAAATTCACCCCTGATCATAAATATTTAATTGTTAACGATTTGGGTGAAGATCAAATTTACATTTACAAATACAATCCTGCAGCTAAAGAAAAAATCCTAACCGTTAAGTCTGTAATTAAAACTAATGCAGGCACTGGTCCGAGGCACATCACTTTCAGTCCAAATGGAAAATTTGCCTATTTAGCGCACGAATTTAATGGCAGCGTAACTGTTTTCGGTTATTCAAATGGGAATTTAACCAAAATCCAGGAGATTGGCACTACACCAAAAGACTTTTCAGGAAAAGTTGATGGCGCCGATATCCATGTTTCGGCTGATGGAAAATTCCTTTACGAAACCAATCGCGGAGACGCCAATAGCATTTCTGCCTTTTCGGTCTTGCCGACTGGAAAATTGAAATTTATCGAAACAGTAAGTACAATGGGCAAAGGGCCAAGAAACTTCACCATCGATCCTACTGGAAAATTTCTCTTGATCGGCCACCAATACACCAATAACATCGTTATTTTTAATCGAAATAAAACCACTGGTAAATTAACCGATAGTGGTAAACGCATCGATGTGGGTGCCCCAGTTTGTTTGGTTTTTAATTAATCGCCTAAAATTAAACCAATGGAAAACTTCGACTGGACCAAATTCACCATTAAGATTGCTGTTAAGGCAAAACTTGAGGACATGTACAATGCCTGGACAAAAACCAGTGAAATTGAGAAATGGTTTTTAAGTGAGGCTGAATTCTCCGATGAGAACAGCGTATTGATCCCCAAAACACAAAACACACTTAAAGGCGATAGGTATAAATGGATTTGGTATCTGTATGATGATATTGAAAATGGAACGATAACCGAAGCCAACGGCAAAGACGAGTTTCAGTTTACCTTTGCAGGCGAATGTTTGGTTGATATTAAACTCAGAGAAGAGTTCGAATACGTAATTGTAGAATTAACTCAAAAAAATATTCCAATAGATGATAATGCCAAGAAAAATATTCGCCTGGGTTGTCATAATGGCTGGAGTTTTTATTTGGTCAATCTAAAATCTGTTTACGAAGGCGGCTTAGATTTAAGAAATAAAGATAACCGCTTTAAACCCATGTTGAATAATTGAGATAATGGATTTAATGGTTAAGGAAAGAGAACTTAAGGAATTAGGATTTTCGGTAATAGATGATGTATTTACTGATCAGGAAGTTGAAGATATCCTAACAATTATTAATAAGGCAGATTCTACAAAAGAAACCTTTAGAAAATCGGATGATCTCTTTGCCATACGTCAGTTCTTAAAGGAAGTACCGGAAACAATCGACCTTATTTTTAATCACAAACTCAAACATATCGTAAAAGAGGTTTTGGGCGAAGATTATTTTCTTGTTAAATCGATCTATTTCGACAAGCCCGAGACTTCGAACTGGTTTGTTTCCTATCATCAGGATTTAACCATTTCAGTTAACCAGAAACTGGAAATAGCCGGATTTGGCCCGTACACTAACAAACATAAGCAGTTTTCCGTACAGCCGCCACTTAATATACTCGAAAGTAATTCCACCATCCGCATCCACCTTGACAATACAAACGAGGAGAACGGTGCATTAAAAGTAATTGCCAATTCACATAGCAAAGGTATTTACCGTCCCGAAACCATAAACTGGGACATAGAAAAAGAAACAAGCTGCAATGTAGAGAGAGGTGGCGTGATGATTATGAAACCATTGCTCCTGCACAGCTCAAACAGAACAACCAACAATCAAAAAAGAAGGGTAATTCATCTTGAATTTAGCAACCAGCTTTTACCAGAAGAACTGCAATGGTCAGAATATCTTGAGTTTGAATAGTACATGATAGATACTAAAACAAGTTCAGCATGACGGAATAAAAAATAGCCCCAATTTTTATTGGGGCCATTCGAATATTATATTATACTATCGCTTATTATGCTGGTTCTGCAACCCTGGCCACATTACGATATGGAAATTCATTAAAGATATGCCTACGGGCAAAACGGCCTGGAGAATCGGCGTTAACCAGCTTCACGTATATTGCCCTTGGTACATCAAAATATTCGTAAGCACTTCCATCAAAAAACTGGATATTTAAAACCTGTTGTTTGTATTCGAAGTCCTGAATATTCGATAAGGTAGTAGTTTGCGTGTACGTTTCAATATTCTGTTCACGTGTTTCTGGCGCAATACTTACCAAGAAATGATAAGCTTCGATAATTTCTTTACTTCTAGCTTCTGCATCTAATTTCTCTTCTTCCTGCTGAAATTTATCGGGGTGACAATCTTTCATCAATGTGCGGTACACAGATTTAAGCTCTTTTAACTCAGCATTTTTATCTACGCTCAAAAGCTTTCTGTAATCAACTATTTTCTTCATTTGGGATAACCTCTTTTTAATTTTGCTGAAATGATTTTAGGAATCTTTATCCACCAAACCGCTTCAAGCGGCAAAGATACGATTTATAATCATTTGATTTTGAGAAAGTTTACTTTTGATGAGTATTTCTTTTTTGAGGTGTTCTCAGCAGTTCATTTTTTAGAACCGTCATCATTGATAAATTTGAATTTATAATCTGGATCAATTATCTCTCCACCAATATCCTGAAAAGATTCGAACATACCCCTCCAATCTTCAGTATCATTTTCAACATCAGTATCCCAGCAAATTAATCCGCAAAATTCATTGTCAGTATTTAATACAACACCAAATTCGCCTTCTAATGATACTTTGTCCCCCATCTTAAAGCCCTGGTTTCGCTTCCATCTACTTGATCTTCTATAAATTTCAGTTCCCAGTCTATCTCCTTTCAAAAATGGAAAAGAATCCCATTCTCCATTAGGTCTAAACAGATTCATAATACTTGTAAAATCAGGGACATTATCCCCATGAATATAATAAAGTTCTTCAACAAAGAGATCAGTAAATTTTTGTAATTCAACACCCCCTATATCTTCCTGAATTAAACCCTTTAACAATGTTTCTGCTTTGAATAAATCATCAAATAATTCTACGAGTTCAAATTTTTTCCAGTATTGACTTTTAGTAAGTTTATTAGATGACTTTTTCTTAAAGATATTTTTAAAAAAATTGTGAAGCATAGATTTAGATTTAAAAATCAAATATACATCTCATGCTCAGTAAGAAAAATATCAATATAAATCAATTTATCTTTATGTATATCGCAAAAAAGCCATCCGAAATATATCGGATGGCCAAATAAATTTTTCTAAACCTTGATTTTAATACTTAGCCTGCAAAGAGTTTTCAATTACTTCCTTATAATAGCTCACATAAATCGGTAGGATCTTTTTCAGATCAAAATCCTGTGCCCTTGCAAAAGCATTTTCTTTGAAACGGTTCAGGGTTTCATCATCTTTTAAAATTTCAATAGCATGAGCCGCCATCGCGTCAACATCTCCAACATTGCTCATGTAGCCACAAAAACCATCAACATTAAGTTCTGGCAAACCGCCAGCATTGGTGGTAATTGCCGGCACTTTACAAGCCATGGCCTCTAATGCTGCCAGGCCAAAGCTTTCGGATTCTGATGGCATTAAGAAAAGGTCTGAAACGGATAAAATCTCTTCTACTGCATCTTGCTTACCTAAAAACCTTACATTTTCACAAATATTCAACGATCTGCAAAGCTGCTCATCATAAACACGCTCAGGTCCATCGCCCACCATTAAAAGTTTTGATGGAATTACCGCCTGTACTTTTTCGAAAATCCTAATCACATCAGCCGTACGTTTCACTTTCCTGAAATTACTGGTGTGGATTAAAATGCGTTCGTTATTTGGCGCAATTGCTTTTTTGAAGTGCCCTTTTGCCTGTAAACTGAATCGTGAAAAGTCTATAAAATTTGGGATTACCTTAATTTCTTTTGTAATCTCGAAATGGTTATAAGTATCTTCTTTTAAATCTTCCGACACTGTAGTTACGCCATCACTTTGATTAATAGAAAAGGTAACCACAGGTTTATAGGTTGGATCTTTACCCACCAAGGTAATATCTGTGCCGTGCAAAGTGGTTACCACTGGAATGTGGATACCATAGCTTGCCAAAATCTGCTTTGCCATAAAGGCTGCAGAAGCATGCGGAATGGCATAATGAACGTGTAACACATCAAGCTGCTCAAAACGAACAACATCTACCAGTTTACTGGCCAAAGCCGATTCGTACGGAGCATAATCGAAGAGCGGATAATCTCTTACCGAAACCTCATGATAAAACAGATTAGCCGAAAAGAAATCGAGCCTAGCAGGCTGACTATAGGTAATAAAGTGAACCTGGTGCCCCTCGTTAGCAAGTGCTTTACCAAGTTCTGTTGCAACTACTCCACTACCGCCAAAAGTGGGGTAGCAAACAATTCCTATTTTCATCGTAAATGTATTGTTGTTACCGCAAATGTAGCCCATTTTACGCTATAATGCATGTCGGCTTATTGCAATAAAAACAGATAGCTTTTTGAGAACAATTGCCGCAGATTCGCAGATTAATTTCAGTTCGAAAATTGAAGCTTAATAGCTTCTAATGATTCTCTTGTACTGCAAAGATTTCTCATTAAAATTAATTAACAAACCTATTCCTAGTTTTGATATTGCCAGATAATTCAAAACTTGTGCATAATGTTCATTTATCAACTCAGATTTAGATTTCACCTCGATAATAACATTATCATCGACAACAAAATCAGCATAAGATTTATGTTTAAGTATAGTCCCTTTGTAATTTACAGAAAATTCTTTCTCTCTTTCGTACTTGATATTTCTATTCCTAAGTTCGAATTCTAGCGCATCCTTGTAGACAATTTCTGAAAATCCTTTCCCCAAAATACGATGTATTTCCATCATAATTCCAATTAACAAATAACATTCTTCCTGAAAAGGATAATCAATATCACTATATGAATCTCCCATAAATATAAGTTTATTTAATCTGCGAATCTGCGGCTAAAACATCCTCCCTTATATCAGCAAACTTTCAATTAAAATGCCAAATCAAAAAACCTCATGTAACCTTTAATAACAGGCAACATAGAAATCACTAAAATGTAAGATGGGGAAAATTGAGGAAATTTCTCCTCAAATAATTATTTTAGGTTTCTCATTTCCTCTTTTATCACCAAGAAAAGTTCGTTGGGCCTTTGGGTACCAATAAAATATTCCAAGCCATCGCGATCGGTTAAAACAACCGCATCTTTACCCGATGAATAAAATCGGATCGTACCTTTTGTGTGCAGGTTATAAACCGGATTATTGAAAAAATAACGGCTATAAGTAGCCTTACGAACATCAACAATACTGTTCAGATCAATTTTAACACGTTTGGTTGTCCAAAGACCATCCAAGATCATGCTGCCATTATCTACCACAATTTTGTATTGAATAAGGAAAAGCAAAAGCATGGAAACGCCTATAATCCCGAAACCTACAACGAGGAACAGATCTTGCGTATTGTCGCGATCGCGCTCATAAACGTAAGCTGCAAAACAGAATGCAGCCATAATAAGCCTAATGAAAATACGAACATAATCACGGCCAATGTACTGTTTTTCGATATAGGCGTATTTGCTTTCCAATTATTTAATTTTGAGTTCGAATATAGCAACTTTTTTTGTTGCTGAGGTTAATTTATATCTGTTATCCTGCCGCATACCTGCAATCCAAACAATTTCGCCATTTCCGTTAACCAAAATCGGCGTAACGCTTTTCAAATGTAAGGGAACTTTCTCGTCGATAAAATAATCACTTACCTTTTTGGGGTTACGCATACCGAGTGGAATAAATCTGTCTCCATTTTGCCAATTCCTCAGCACCAAAGGAAAAATTAATTTATCGGCATTAACAAAGGCTTTATTCAAATTCTTTTCGAATTTCACCTCATCTGTAAATGTTAAAGAAATTTCATCATTAGCAAAAACAATGTTTTCTGTTGTTGGATGGATAAACTGATTAGCGGCAACTGATGTGTTTTTTTCAACAATAACCAGATCATTTCTATTGATAATGGCCTGATGCGTGCTACTAAAAAAATGTGTACCACTTAAAGCTCTTAAACTATCTAAGATTTCCTGCACTACATTTTCGCCAAAATTAAAAGGCTTAAGTAACTCGTAAAGCAAGAGCTTTTGCGGGTTTAATTTAGAAACCTTTTCCAAAGGGATATAAATGCCATCTTTCCTTTTATTTAGAATTTTATCTGCAAGTTTCTGAACCCGGGTATTTAAAAAACTCTCCAATTCAGCAAAGCGTGAGATATTTTCGGCAAATGTTTTTTCAAGATTAGGATTAATCTCCTGTAAATGCGGCACTACCTGTAGCCTGATTTTATTCCGTGTATAATTCGTACTTACATTCGAGCTATCTTCCACAAAATCGATGTTATTGGTCCTTACTATTTCATTAATCTGCTGCCGATTTAAAAAGAGCAAGGGTCTGATCAGTAAATCACGTTTAGGTAAAATGCCATGCAATCCGCTTATGCCTGTGCCACGGGTAAGGTTAATGAGCACGGTTTCTACGGCATCGTTCTGGTGTTGGGCCAGTGCAATATAATCGTACCCTGCTGCACACCTAATTTCTTCAAACCAATTATAACGCAGATCGCGCGCTGCCATCTGAGTAGAAATTTTATTTTCGGCCGCATATTTTTTGGTATCAAAATGCGTTACGTAAAAAGGTAATCCTAAATTTTTGGCCAATAGTGCCACAAAACTTTCATCACGTTGTGCTTCATCAGCCCTTAAATTAAAATTACAATGTGCCACACCAATATCAATGCCTATTGCTTTAAACAAATGCAACATTAATACAGAATCTTTTCCTCCGCTTACGGCCAAAAGAATCTTGTTAGCCCGAACAAACAACTGTTGCTGTTCAATAAAATCCTGAAATTGTTTTACGGGTAACATCCACCAAAAATATTTAATTTTAACTGGTATTCCGAACGTTCGGAACAAAAAACTAACTTTGTAGTGTGCAAAAACTATTTGTCTTTTTATTTCTTTTAATCAGTCCAGTATTTTTATTCGGTCAGCAACCTGCTTCGAAAATTAAAATCGTCTCGTTTTCCAAAATAACTGGAGATACCAAGAAAAAAATCAGCTACCTGCGTAACCCTGTTTTTCAACAGGACAACGCCACTTTAACCTGCGACAGCGCCGTATTTTATAGCGAACGGAACTATTTTGAAGCTTTTAAAAACGTTCATATCAACCAGCTTACCACCGATATTTATTCAGACCAACTGGAGTATGATGGTAATAAAAAACATGCACATTTAACCGGAAATGTGGTGATGAAAGACCCCACATCCACTTTAACCACCAATATTTTAGATTACAATACCCTCAGCAAGATAGGCACTTATACCAGCGGAGGAAAAATTGTCAATCAAGATGTAACCCTTACCAGTAAAAACGGTTATTATTTTAGCAACTCAAACGATGCCTATTTTAAATATGATGTAGTTGTAGTTACGCCTCAATCGACCATAAAGTCTGATACCATGAGCTACAATACACAAAGTAAGTGGACTTTTTTTTACGGACCAACCAATATCAAGGGCAAAGATGACAATCTGTATACTGAAAATGGCCAATACAACACCTTGACGGAAGATGCTTTTTTTGGAAAGAAAAATCTTTATACACAAGGCACAAGATCTTTAAAAGGCGATAGCTTATACTATTATGGGAAGAAAGGCATTGGCAAAGCAGTTAAAAATATTGTTTTCTCTGACACGAAAGATAAGATGAAAATGTTCGGCGATTTAGGTTATTACTATAAGCTAGATCAGCGGACTTTAGTTACCAGAAATGCCTATTTAGGAATAGGCACGGAAGACTCTGTAATGGTAAAGAATAAAAAAAGACCTGATAGTTTATGGATGGGTGCGGATACACTGGAAACGCAAATGGTACTGCAAAAAACCTTAAAATTAATACCTAAAATCTCGATCAAGGCAGATAACCAGGTTGGTGAGGATGATGAAGATGGTGGAAAAAAAGAAAAAAGAGAGCCAAAATATAAACCTGAGGTTGAATCAACCCAAAAAGAAGACAGAAATAAGCGTAATGCTAGAAATAGCAAGGCCGACAAAAAGAAAAGGAACAAAGGCGATGCTGAAACAGAAGACCAGCTTAACCTGAAAGATAAAAGTATTGATAGCTTAAAATCGAAAATAGACTCCCTTAGCAAAGGACTGCCTAAAGTTAATTTAGATAGTTTACAGAAGAGCAACCTTTTAAAAGGAAAAGCCGATTCTATTATCAAAAACCTACCTAACCTTAAAACAGATAGCCTAAAAAAGTTAGCTGACAAAACCAGTCCGATTATAAAGGACGTATCGAAAACCAAAATCGATAGTTTGCAAAAAAAGGTAACCGACAAGGCTTCTCCAATTGTAAAGGATATTCCAAAAACGAAAATTGATAGCCTGCAAAAAAAAATAACAAAATCTGGCGTTAAAGATAGTTTAACAAAAGTTTTAGGGAACTTAAAACCTGGTGTATTTAAGACTGATACTGCCAAATTTAACCCGGCTGATACTGTTCAAACACGTATTATTAAAGCTTACCACGGTGTTAAAATTTTTAAAACGAATATACAGGCCAAAACCGACAGTCTGTTTTATACCAGTGCCGATTCTACTTTACGTTGCTACAGCAACCCGATCATCTGGTCTGAAGGCTCTCAACAGGTTGGCGACACCATATATGTTCAGTTCAAGAATAAAAAACTAAATAACTTACAGGCATTTAGAAATGCATTTTTAGTTAATACGCCAAAAGATTCATTAAGGTTTAACCAGATAAAGGGAAGGTTAATGACGGGGTTCTTTACCAACGGAAAATTCAAGAACCTATATGTAGATGGTAATGCCGAAAGCATTTATTATACCCAGGATGACAGCACAAAGGTGTACAAGGAAATGAACCAAACCCTAAGCAGCAGGATAAAGTTCATTTTTAAGGATAAGGAAAATGCCATTGAAGAAATTGTTTATATCAAGGGAATAGAAGGGGCTTTGAATCCTGAAAATACGATTGCAAAAGATCATGTATTAAAAGGTTTTTCATGGAAACCTACTGAGCGCCCAAAATCAAAAAAAGACGCAATAGGCTCTTCTGGCAAGCCCAAAACAAAGACCAAAACGGCTGTGGGTAAAACCATAGCTGGTGCTAAAACCACAGCCCCAACAAATAAACCATTAACAACGGTACCTGCGGTTAAGCCAAAAATCACATCGGAAAAAGATAGCTTAAATGTAGATAAGAAATTGCCACAAGTTAAACCGGCAGACACGGCCAATTTTGGCATAAAACCTATTTTACCGAAAAAGGACTCAGTTCAAACGAAAAAAGATTCTATTCAGGTGAAAAAGGTGGCTGGTAAAATGCAATAAATGTGATTGTCATTTCGACTGGAGCACAGCGGAATGGAGAAATCTTTGGACTTTTAATTAAAAGATTTCTCCACTACGGTCGAAATGACGATCCATCAAAATTTAATAATCCGGCAAAGCATCCACCTGTCCATTCAAAAAATCCAACATCTTTTTAAGTGCGATGGCCCGGTGGCTGATTTTATTCTTCTCTTCCATATCCATTTCAGCAAAAGTAATATCATAACCATCTGGCTGAAAAATAGGATCGTAACCGAAACCTTTCGAACCTGATAAACCTGTTCTGATTCTTCCTTCTATTATACCTTCAAAAATATGGTTTTTACCCTCTTGCATTAAAGAGATCACCGTTTTAAACCTTGCCTTTCTATTGGGGTTTCCTTCAAGCTTAGCCAAAACCATCTGAATATTCTCTAAACTATTCCGACTGCCAGAATATCGGGCAGAGTAAACGCCAGGTTCGTTATTTAAAGCTTCAACTTCCAAACCGCTATCATCGGCAAAACAATCTAAATTAAAATGTTCAACCACGTAGCAACTTTTTAAAGTTGCATTGCCCTCAAAAGTATCAGCAGTTTCGGGGATATCAGCCAAACAACCAATATCTTCCAAATTTAGCACTTCGTATTTGCCTTTAAGCGCAGCGCGTATTTCTTCGGTTTTATGTTGATTATTAGTAGCAAATACAAGTTTTTTCATTGTATGAAGGGTAAAAGGTTTAGGGTGTAGGGTTTAAGATTTCTGGAGCAGAATGAAAATACCATTATCTCAGCACTTGATACGCTTGCGAAACTGCTATTTAATTTTCTGAAGATGCCCCCAAAGTGTTTTCTTAGCGGTTAAATCACTATCAAGATGATGGAGATTTGGAGCAAAGATAATTCTTGTGCTTTCGTGAACGATGATTTCATTCTGCCAGGTAAGGTTCAGTTTCAGGTCGGCAATTTCTACTCCAAAAGATAACATAATGGCAGGCTTAAAAAACCGTTGCAGTTCTGCATAGTCAGTTCCGCTATAATTTGCATAATTTAAAATAGCAAAATCGGGTGTGCCCAAATCAACGGCTTTAACAATTTTCCGCAACAGTTCCCTGCCCTGCTCGGTGCTTACATCATGCTCATTATCGTTAACCAAAATGAGCACAGATTTTTTATTTCCACCTAAAAATTTAAACGTTTTTTCGGGCGCTGGTTCGGCCACAATATGCGGAATTTCAGGGCCTTGTGGATAAACTTTAGGTATATTTGTAGAATTAATCCCAGGAATTTGTGCTATTTCTGGTTTTAATACAGGTTCTTTTGCTTCAATAACAGAAACATTTTCGGCAACCAAAACAGGCTCTGGATTACGCAAAGGCAGAATTTCTACGCTTTCATCCTTTACCAAAAAAACCTCTTCAGTAAAAAATAAACGTAAAGCGTTCGCATTGTTGGTAACCTGGTTTTCCATTCGTATTTTTGTTGGATAATAATTTCTGTTAAAATTAGTTAAATATCTTATAATAGCGTCGCTAATTGTTACTTTTATCCCTTAAAATTTATAGAGTGCTCTGCGTGAAGAAAGCTTACTGCTTATTTGTTTTCAGCTTTATTTGTAGCATTTCATTTGCGCAAAATGTTGCTGTGGTAAACGGCAAATCAATAAGCGTTAAAGAATTTATGTGGGCATACAAAAAAAGCCATAACGGAAACGTTAGTGCTGCGTACGACACTTTACAAGCCTATTTAAACTTGTATATAAATTTTAAGCTCAAGGTTTTAGATGCCCGGGAGATGGGATTGGATAAAAACGCAAGCTACCAGGAAGAAATTAAAACTTATGAGGATGCATTGGCCACACATAAAAAAGTTGGGGTTAGCAGCAAAGATCAAGATTTCTTGTTGAATGAATACCGTGAAGGGGTTTTAATGTTCAATGTTTCTGAACAAAAAATATGGAACAAGGCACAGGAAGACGAGCAGGCGATAAACGAATTTTACACCAAAAACCAACAAAATTACAATAAACCTTTAAGCGAAGTTAGAGGAGAGGTAGTGGCCGATTACCAACTAAGTTTAGAAGAAAAATGGCTAAAAAGCCTAAAACAAAAATATCAGATCAAAATTAATGAAAACGAGTTGAAAAAGCTTGCCAAGTTATAACCAACCTGATTTTTTTGACCATAAGTATTAAATTTGCAAAATATAACAAATAGAATGAAGAAAGTTTTTTTAGTAGCAACCGCTTTAATTTGCCTGTTTTTAAACAGTTTCGCTCAAAAGCATACTGTAGATAAAGTTGCTGCTGTTGTAGGAAATAATATTATCCTACTATCAGATTTAAACCAACAATATACACAATATCTTTATCAGGGAAACCAACCCAACAATGATATTAAATGTAAAATATTACAACAAACTTTAACCCAAAAATTACTTAAACAACAGGCTGAAATCGATTCGGTGATGGTTGAAGATGGTGCTGTTGATGATGAAGTAAACAAGCGTATGCGTTACAGCATGCAACGTGCCGGCGGCCAAGAGCGTTTGGAGCAGTTCTTAAACAAATCGGTATTACAGTACAAAGATGAGATCAGACCATCAGTAAAAGATGAGTTGATTGCGCAAAAAATGCAGCAAAAAATTACCGAAAACATCAATGTTACTCCAATGGAGGTTGAAAAGTATTTCAAATCTTTGGGCGATAGCATCCCAGAATTTAATACCGAGGTAGAAGTTGGGGAAGTAATTTTAAACCCGCAGTTAACCAGAGCAGAAAAACAGAAATTCCGCGATAAAATTGAAGCCCTTCGTTTGAGGGTTAAAAGTGGCGAGGATATGGGGGTTTTAGCAAAAACTTATTCTGAAGATCCAGGTTCTGCTGCCGATGGCGGCGATTATGGTTTTATCGACAGAAATACCATGGTTAAAGAATTTACGGCCTGGGCATTTAAGCTAAAAGCGGGAGAAATTTCGCCTGTGTTCGAAACAGATTATGGTTTTCACTTTTTACAGGTTTTAGAACGTAGAGGTGAGCAGGTGCACGTGAGGCATATTTTAATCATGCCTAAAACTACACCAGAAAGTTTAACACGTTTAAAATTGCATGCAGATAGCATTTACAACAATATTATCGGTAAAAAACTAAGTTTCGCAGCTGCGGCAAACCTTTATTCAGATAATAAAGAGAGTAAATATAATGGTGGTATGATGCTTAATGCCGAAAATGTTCAGGCAAGAAGTACCTTTATTCCGGTTGATAAATTAGATCCTTCGGTGTTTTTGGTAATCGATAGCATGAAAATTGGTGGCATTTCTAAACCAAATTTATTTACTGCGCCTGATGGAAAACAAGGGTACCGTATTCTATATTTAAAGTCTAAAATTCCGCCGCACAAAGCAAACTTAGCCCAAGATTTTCCAAAAATCAGAGATGCGGCACAAAGTGATAAAATTAATCGTACTTTAAGCGAATGGTTTGAAAAACGTCGCGAAAGTACTTACATCAAGATCGACGATGAATTTAACACCTGTGATGAATTAAAAATTTGGACTAAAACCACAGCCGCAAAATAACACCAATGCAGTATAAGAACGAAGTAGAAGCTGTTGATGCACTTCATCAATCTTTCAACAACATTAAAGCCGAAATAAGCAAAGTAGTAGTTGGACAAGATGACATCATAAAATCTGTTTTAATCGCCATTTTTAGTAACGGACATTGTCTGTTGGTTGGCGTACCAGGATTAGCTAAAACTTTACTTGTACAAACAGTAGCTTCTGTTTTAGACCTCGATTTTAACCGTATCCAGTTTACACCCGATTTAATGCCAAGCGATATTATTGGTGCAGAGATTTTAGGGGAAGACAGGCACTTTAAATTTATAAAAGGGCCAGTTTTTTCTAATATTATCCTCGCTGATGAGATTAACCGTACTCCACCAAAAACTCAGGCTGCCTTACTTGAAGCCATGCAGGAGAAATCGGTTACCGCAGCCGGGCAAACTCATGTTTTACCAAAACCATTTTTCGTTTTGGCCACACAAAACCCTATTGAGCAGGAAGGAACTTACCCCCTACCCGAAGCTCAGTTAGATCGTTTCATGTTCAATATTCAGTTAAATTATCCTGCCTTTGCAGATGAATTGAACATTGTAAAAAACACCACAAGCAATAAAACCACGCCACTGCAGAAAATTATCCATGCAGATGATATTCAATATTTCCAGAAATTAATCCGCGATATTCCTATTACTGATAATGTTTTGGAATATGCCGTAAAACTGGCCGCTAAAACCCGCCCTAATAGCGAGTTTGCTACTGATGCAGTTAACAAATACATCAGCTGGGGTGCTGGTCCACGTGCTTCGCAATTTTTAGTACTGGGCGCAAAATGCCATGCCGCAGTAACAGGGAAATACTCACCAGATATTGAAGATGTTAAAGCTGTAGCTGAGCCTATTTTACGCCACCGCATTGTGCGTAACTACCGTGCAGAAGCCGAAGGTTTATCGATCGAAAAAATTATTAAAGATTTATTGTAATAGCTGATCGGAATTTCTAATCCCGACCTACCAGAATCGTCACCCTGAACCGAGCCTTAGCGAGCTTACCGAAGGTAATTTATTTCAGGGTTTACAGATTCCTGTGAATTATCTTTCTTTTAAAAAAAGAACACCAATATTAAACTTTGGTTACCTTTTTTACATTCCGGGCATTAAGAATAAAAGAGGTACATGGAAATCGTAAATCCCATCCTTACATTTATATGGCGAAGGATAATTTCATTAATATTCTTAGTTCTTTATATCGTTAGCTGGATATATACTTTCATATTTTTTCATACCCTGCCAGTAAGTACAAAACTAAGATGCGGCATGCCCGATTTTGGTATGATTGTAGGCATCCTATCTCTCACTTTTATCTACTTTGTCACTTTCCTGATCATCACCCTGGTGAGTAAAGGCCGGTCGAAAAAAGAATTCATGGTGATTTCAGCAATTATTCCTTTACCAGTGTACATAGGAATAATCGATATACTGACTTGAATCTTGCTTATCGGGACTACAAATCACGACCAACAAACAAAACCGTCACGTCGATCCCATAGTTATCGGATGAAATACAGCGGAACAGAGATTCTTCGACTTCGCTACCATTTACAGACTCTAAATAAAAACCGTCATCGACTGAAACGCAGTGGAATGGAGAGATCTATCTCGAGGTTAGATTTCTCGACTTCGCTATGCTCCGCTCGAAATGACGGTAACCTTTAGGAGTTATTTACGTTAACGTGTCTGTCGCTCATATTGATTTTATGCAAATAAATTATTCCGCCAGTCGGGATTTGTAATCCCGTCTAACGAACTAAGGATTTGAAATCCTTTTATACACCGGTTGGGATTACAAAATTCCGATTAAAAAACAAACTCATCATAAAGCATTATATTTGAGTTAACGATGAAAGACAGCAACCTTACAGGTGCCATTGCAGCACTGATGGATGAATATAAAAAGGCGGTAAACGAACTAATTGTGGTAATCGAACCAATTAGTCAGCACTTACTAACAAAAACCATTGAGCCAGAAAGTTCAAATACAGATTGTATTTCCATCCAGACTATTTTAACACATGTAGCCGCCTCGATGTTCAGTTATGCCGTTTATATCGAAAATTCTATTGGATTAAAAACAGTCAGACCGGAACGACTGCAGTTTGACCACATCACACCTTATATCTCAAGGCTCCGGGAAGCACTTAAATATAACGAGGACTTTTTCACCAGGTATCCCAACATCACGATGGAAGAGTTCGATCAATCTAAAAAGATAAACACAAGGTGGGGACAGCAATACGATGTGGAACAAATGTTAGAGCATGCCGTTGTTCATATTTTAAGGCATAGGCGGCAGATTAAAAATGCGCTTGGCAAGATGAAAAACTGATCAATCGAAAAAATAATTTGCAATCCACTGAAAATAAATATCTTTGCAACAAATTTTACAGAAATGCTATGTCAACTACATATCCAAAAATCGCACTTTAGCCAGTCTTGTGGCATAAAGGGCTTGGGTATTGGCTTAAATTTCCTTCCCAACCCTTAACACGGTTTTAAGTTTCAACCCTAAAACCCCAAATTTAAAAATCAATTTAATACGCATTTGTTAAGCATTTAACCGCTTATCAAAATTAATTATATCCGTTATGGACATTTATACCACTGCAGAAGAAAAATATCTGCAGGCCATTGAAGAATTGCACTGGGGCGAATTACCTAAGGCACTTCAGTATTTTAACGAAATTATTGTTTTCGACCCTGATTATGCAAGGGCTTATTTTCAGCTAGGTGATATTTATCAAAACCATTTTAAAGATTATAAAACCGCAGGTTATTATTATAAACGCTGTATTGAGCTGGATCGCGATTTCCCTGAGGTCTATAAACCTTATCTGGAACTTGTTATTACACTTAAAATGCACAAATTGGTGAAACAGGTTGCAGAAAAGGCTTTACTTATACCTGGGGTTTGCGAAGCACATATATATGAGTGTTTAGGCTTACATGCCGAGCAACAGCAAAATTTTGCAGAGGCAGCAAACTATTTCAAAAAAGCGGAACTGTTTAATGCCGTTCAGGATGAACAAAACACTTTACAGGAACACCAAAACCGCATTAAAAGCAAAATGAACAGCACAAAAGCAATGATTTATGATTTACAGGGATAAAAGGCATGGCCTTTTATCCCTGTAATTAGCTGGAATATCTTAAAATACTCCCCTTGTTATTTTAATTTTGTTGCTATCTTTACCCCACAATTACAAAGCATAAATTTTTAAATCAAAAATATTCGATATGTCAGCTCACGATTCACACGCACCGGTTCAGCAAACAAAAGGCATTTGGGCTTTGCCATTAACGGCATGGATTATTGTTTTAATCCTTCTAGTGGCTTTCACAAGACCTATTTTCCACCATGAAGAAGAAAGTTCTTCACATGAGAAAACTGAGGCACACCACACAGAAGCTCCTGAATCGCACCACTAGGCATTAGTAAAAAATCAAAAAAAAGCGCTGTAAAACAGCGCTTTTTTTGTTCCTTGCCTACAACATACATAATCTTTCCGTTTAGTTCCGAAGGTCTCTACCAATTAGAGAATGGATAAGCATCTCTGACTCGCTCTTCAAATTGAGTTTGAAACTTAATCTTATTCCAGAATCCGTATAGAGATCCGCTTAATTCTACGGATAGAATCTATTTAAGCTGCCCCATAATATTGGGATAATCCGTAATGATGCCATCTACCCCAAGGCTCATAAAATAATTCACTTCCTTTACCGTATTCACCGTCCAAGGGATAATTTTGATACCCATTTCATGGCAACGGTCTACCAAACCCTTACCAACCAAAACCGAGTAAGGACTATAAATAGTCGGTTTAAAACCTAGTTTATCAATATAATCTTCAAAGGGTTCTTTTTCATCAATCAACAATGAGGTTTGTACTTTTGGGTATTTCTCGTGCAGGTATTGCAGCGTACGCATATCAAAAGATTCGATAATCACTCTTTTGGCAAGTTTTTTCGAATTAATTACATCCATAATCAGGTCTACAAATTCTGCTGGCTCCGGATGAAATTCATTATCACCATTTTTAATCGTTTTCGTTTCGATGCTATATACAGGTTTGGCCAGTTTGTGTTCTTTAACATAAGCCTCAACCGCATCTATTGTTTCAGAAAGCAATGGTTTATAAGCTTTAAACTTCATCTGTCCAGGAAAGCGGTTGTGAACTTTACTCCCTACATCAAATTTTTTAATTTCCTCATAATCCATCTTGTAGATGTTATAACTCTTTTGGTCTTTTAAGGTAATGGGCTTACCGTTGGGCAGCAAAGAAATCTCGTTGTTAAAATAAGGTTCTTGAGAAAGCACTACCTGTTTATCTTTCGAAATTACGGCATCCATTTCTAATGTGTTTACACCTAAATCGATGGCTTTTAACATTCCTTCAATGGTATTTTCGGGCATAATACCGCGCGCACCAGCTTTGCCCTGTACATCGAATTTCTTTTTTTGGGCAGAAACATGAAAACACAATAAAATTAGGGTAGAGAGCAGAAGTAATTTTTTATACATGGGTTTTAAATGTAAAATAGGCTGTTTGATTAGTGATATCTCTGTTTTGAAGCGCAAAAACTGTGCTACTTTTACCGTTTGTTCCCACTACGCTATATCTTTCCGCTGCGCTCCAAGGATGCTACTTCAATCGGGGCTACGCTAGAACGTTATTGTGGGTAAAAGCAAAATGCCGACATAAAAAAAGGGCTTCTTTTTATGGAGAGCCCTCTTTAATTCACATTTGTTATTTATCTTTCTGCTGGTACAAAGGCCTGTACAATTAAGTTCCAGCTTGCATCGGCTCCCTTTTCATAAACGAAAACATAGTTAAAACTTTCGCGTAAATCGGCCTTGTAATCGATTGTAGCAATACCATAAGTATAAGCCAAATCGCTACCAATTGCTTTATCTACACCTGTTGTTTTTAAATTAATTTTACTGATCATTCCATTATAGAATGCAATAATTTTTCCTTTTCCATCAATGGCTTCGTTACCAGGAAAAAGTAAACGTGCATCGTTAGTTAAAAAACCTCCAAATGCAGCAATTCCGTGTGTTTTTAACAAAGTATTTAATGTTTTCTCGGTTGTTAAGATAATTTCTTTCCCAGCCTTAATTTCTTTTTCATTTAAGAACTTTGGTGCAACATGATCTTTAGGTTCGATAAATTGTGGTGTAACTTTAGCCAAAGGTTTATTGCTTTCTGTTCCTAAATCGATAGCTAATTTCCATCTGCCGTTTTCCGGTTTCCATATTGATAAATATTGACCGTATTTTTTCTCTGAAGTGCCAACTTCATATGGCCCTGTAGTAAAACCTAAATCGCCACTGCGCGATACTTTGGCCAGGTTTGGTGTCCACGTTACGTCGTTTTCTGCGGCTGCTTTACCTGCGTAAAAAGTTTTGGCATTAACCGGATTTGGTCTGAACACTAACGTGCTTGTAGTTGAATAGTCTATAAAAGCTTCTTTATCTCCATTTTTGGCAATTGACTTAGCAAAATCCTTTTCAGCATTTACTAAAGATTTGGTTGTTCCATCGCTTTTTTGGGCAAAAGCACTTAGGGCTAAAAGCGAAGCTATTGCAGTTGAAAATAATTGTTTCATTATTAATTAAGATAATATGTTTGGCGAATATAAAATTTTCTTTAATGCATGGCCTTAAAAGTAATTAACAATTACACATTGAGGCTACTTATTTTTCTCTATAAATGGTTTCTAAAACAGTTTGACCGGTGGCTTTCAAAGTATTTTTATCAATATTGGCTAAGTTATCCAATTGTGTGTGCCAATTGATATAAAAACCACTGTTATCATTATAATGGATAATATCGATAGAAGGAACGCCTGCTTTATTCATCCAAAAATGATCATCAACTAATTTTCCACTTGGAATTTTTGTAAAGTAAGACGCATAGCCAATTTCATTACCAATGTCCCAGACCCGATTTACTACATTTGGAGCAGCTTGACGAGAGACTTCATCCTGCGTAAACTGTGCACTACCGCCACCAACCATGTCGAGGTTGATACCATACAAAGCTTTATATCCTGATGCAATTGCTTTTTTAGCCCAGTACTGAGAGCCTAAACACCACGTAGTTTCATCTGGTGTTTCATCATTGGCCTTGCCATAATCTTCTAAATCCCACAATACGAAATCAACTCCAACATCTGGTTGTTTCTGATTGATCTGACGGGCCATTTCCAAAATTACCGCTACGCCACTGGCACCATCATTTGCCGCATCGAAAGGTTTTACATGGTTTGCAGGATCCGTATCCTGATCAGAAAACGGGCGAGCATCCCAATGTGCGGTAATTAAAACCCTTTTCTTTTTATCTGGATTAAAAGCCGCAACAATATTTTTCAGTTGAAAGCTCTTGCCATCATAGGTTTGCATTTTTTCACCCTCAATACTTACTTTGGCACCAAACGACTTTAATTTTGCCACCAAATAATCTGCGCATTTTTGATGTGCTGTGGTTCCCGGAATCCTCGGACCAAAATCTACCTGCGTTTTGGTATAAGTATAAGCACTATCGGCATTAAAATCAGGAGATGCCAGTGTTATTTTTTCTTCGCCCTGGTTGGTATCAGCTTGCTTATTTCTACAAGCCTGTAATCCCATCAGGGTAATAAAAGGCAGGATTAAAAGTTTTTTATTCATTGTTTAATCTAACGGAAGATTGTTTAAAGTAGTGTGTTTTATCTCTCATTCTCCCCGGCTCCTTAAAAAGTGACAGACCCCTCGGTAAACTCAAAATGCATAGGATTTATTTTTTCACGACTCACTCGTCCCCCTTCTGAAGGGGGCAGGGGGATGACGTTGCTCCCAATCTGTTATGAAATTCTGAATCGTCCTATTCACATTCTCAATATCGTTCATTACCTCATCATCGCTAAACCTTAGCACATGAAAACCCAATGTTTTCAAAATGCTTTCACGTACTCGATCTTTTTCAAATTGACCTTCCCATTCATGTGAAAGTCCATCAACCTCGATAACTAATTTTAAATCTTTTGAGAAAAAATCTGCAATATAATTTGCGATCGGTCGCTGTCTTAAAAAAGAATATCCCAACATTTTTTTATTCCTCAACAATTCACACCACATTCTTATCTCTGCTTTTGTACTATCATTTCGATGGCCTCTCGCATAAGTTTTTAATTTAGAATTATTCTGGTTGTTATCCATTGCGTTTTAAACCTTTTCTTAGAAAGGAAAATGAAGATAGCAATCGATTTGCGTTTTTAATTAATCTTTTAAATTAATCTAATCTTCATCCCCCTTGCCCCTTTCAAAGGGGGACAGACTTCCCGATAAATTCAAAATGCATCGGATTTATTTTTTCACGGTTAACTTCTAAGAAAGAATATAATCCACAATCGCCTCGCAATGGATTTTAGTGGTATCGAATATTGGCATATCAAAATCATCCTGACTAATAAGCATTGGAATTTCGGTACAGCCCAGAATAATACCTTCGGCCCCCTCTGCAACCAGTTCTTTAACAATCTCTACATAACGCGCCTTAGTGTTTTGTAAAATCAACCCTCTGCCCAGTTCTTCTTTTAATGTATACTGTATATAATTTCGGGTATCCTGCTGTCGGGGAATTAAAACCTCTAATCCGCTATCCTGAAGTTTTTTGATATAGAAATCTTTTTCCATGGTAAATATGGTACCCAAAAGGCCAATTTTTCTAAGCCCGGCATTATTTAAAGCTTTAGCGGTTTCAGTGCCAATGTGGATAATAGGCACCGCAATACGACTTTCAATTTCATCAGCAAATAAATGGGCTGTATTGGCACATAACACAATAGCCTCTACCCCACTGCTTTTTAAACTCTGGCAGGCATTTAAAAGCAGTTCAAATGATCCTTCCCAGGTTTTATCCTGCACATCGCCAAAATTAAGGGAGTAAATTAAACACTCGGCAAAATTTAATCCGCCCAAATGCCTATTTACGCCCTCATTTATAAATTTATAGTAATCTAAGGTCGATACCCAACTTATTCCGCCGACCAAACCAATTTTTTTCATGATAAAAACCGACTAATGATTTTTTACTATGAAATAATGCTTTAAGCCTTACTCCAGGTTGTGCCTTCTTTACCATCTTTAAGCTGAATACCCAATTCCTGCAGGCCAATACGGATACGATCGGAAGTGGCATAATCTTTATTGGCTTTTGCTTCAGTTCTTAGGTTAATTACCATATCTAAAACGCCATTTAAGTCATTTCCTCCAGCGTCTTCATCTTTCAATCCTAATATATCGAATACGAAATCGTTAATCAGTTGTGTTAATTTTTGTAGGGCTTCGGCAGAAATTTTTCCTTTACCATCGTAAACCGTATTGATAATCCTTACTGCTTCAAACAATTCGGCAATCAGAATCGGACTGTTAAAATCGTCATTCATGGCATTAACGCATTTTTCTTTCAATGCATCAATATCAAAATCGTTCTGCTCTGAAACCGATAGTTTATCCAAAAGGCCAATTGCCGACATTAAACGGCGGAATCCTTTTTCTGAGGCATCCAATGCATCGTTAGAGAAGTCTAAAGTACTGCGATAATGCGCCTGCAGCATGAAAAACTTCACCGTCATCGGGCTATAACCTTTTTTCAATAAAGGATGATCTCCCGTAAACAACTCCAAAGGAAGAAAACCATTACCAGCTGATTTAGACATCCGCGTACCATTTACGGTAAGCATATTGGTGTGCATCCAGTAACGTGCAGGCTGTTTATGGCTACAAGCTTCAGACTGTGCAATTTCATTGGTATGGTGCGTTGCCGCCAAATCCATTCCACCACCATGAATATCAAATTCGGCGCCCAAATATTTAGCGCTCATGGCCGAGCATTCGATATGCCAGCCTGGAAAGCCCATGCCCCATGGCGATTGCCATTGCATTAGCGTTTCTGGTTTCGCTTTTATCCAAAGGGCAAAATCTAACCTGCCACGTTTCTCATCCTGCCCACCCAGTTCGCGGGTATTGTTCAGCATATCTTCGAGATTGCGGTTGGTTAAAATGGTATAATTGTATTCTTTACTATATTTTTCTACGTCGAAGTATATATTACCATCAACCTCATAACCGTATCCATTGGCAATAATTACCTTTATCATTTCGATCTGCTCAATAATGTGGCCTGTGGCAGTAGGTTCGATACTTGGCGGCAGCGTGTTGAACATACGCAATACATCATGAAAGCCTAAAGTGTATTTCTGCACAATTTCCATTGGCTCAAGCTGCTCTAATTTTGCGCGTTTTGCAAACTTATCGTCGCCCTCGTCTCTATCGCCCTCTAAATGGCCTGCATCTGTAATATTACGTACATAACGCACTTTATAACCAGCATACTTCAGGTACCTAAAAATTAAATCGAAAGAAATAAACGTGCGACAATTGCCCAAGTGTACATCACTGTAAACCGTAGGACCGCAAACATACATCCCAACATTGGGTGCACTAAAGGGTTGAAAAAGTTCTTTTTTGCGCGAAAGCGTATTATAAAGCTGTAAGCCAGTATTCATATTGCAAATGTAATATTAAGTTAGAAAGTTAAAATGATTAAATGATGGAATGTTGCCCATTGCCCCGCTTATGATTTTTCTTTAACATTTATCCATGTTGTCAGGTGCCACCTTCTGACTGAAGTAAAATTCCACTTTATTTTTTTTATTAAGTGTCGGGTAGAAATATCTAATACCAAACAAGATAGTTGCAAGGTTTAAATTATTGTTTTATTATTAGAAAAGGTACGCAACTGCTCATCGGTAACAGCAGTCTCTCTTTCCGCTGTAGCTTCGCCGAAGGGGCTCAGGCTGCCGCTTCAATAGGGTTTAGTTTGGTTATTTGTGTACTTTTGGCTTGTAAACCCATAGAACAAATTTTAAATCCTTATTTTAGGTTTACCTATCAAACATCAATAAATGATTCAGATCAGAGAAATTTCGGAAAAAGATGCCGCAAGCGTAGCCATACTTTCTACACAACTGGGTTACGAAAGTGATATCGAGCAAACATCAGCCAGGATTAAACACATCAATAACAGTAACGAAAACTGTGCATTTGTTGCGGTAGCCGAAAATAAAGTGGTAGGCTGGATTCATGGTTTTTATACACTCAGAATAGAAGCCGATCATTTTGTAGAAATAGGTGGTTTAATTATAGACGCTCATTATCGTGGCCAGCAAATAGGAAAACAGCTTATTGAACGTGTAAAACTCTGGGCCAAAAAGCATGAAGTGAAAAAACTAAAGGTAAGGTGTAACACCAAACGCACCGAAAGTCATGGGTTTTACGAGCAGATTGGCTTTAAAGAAAATAAACGACAAATTGCTTTTGAAATGGAGCTGGATTAATTTTTTCGCGTCAGATAGAAATACCTGGCACCATAGGCAATGGTATTGTTAGCTTATGATTTTTAGCTAACATTTACAAGCAGCATATTTCATTATTTACCTTGCCCGAAAGCTTTCAGATTGTTTGTTTTTTTTTTGTGAAAAGGTACTGTACCGCTCATCGGCAAAAGTAGTCCCTCTTTCCGCTGTAGTCCCGATGGAAAAATCGGGAGCTGCCACTTCAATAGGGTTTAGATAGCACAACCTACCACGTTTAGGCAACTGAACTTGTGCAACACTAAAGTATACGACTTAGCCACAGTTAACCGATTTAAACAATTAACCTAACTTATTATTACAACGCTCAAACATTTCTACATTGTAACATTTCAATCCTATTCGTTAACTTTGTATCATGATTGATTTACCGGTAGTACCTGCTGTAACTGAAGTTAAACGTAAACCAGATTGGTTACGTGTAAAATTGCCTGTTGGTAAAGAATACGCACAAGTTCGCAGTTTAGTAGACACGCACAAGCTCCATACCATCTGCGAAAGTGGGAATTGTCCTAATATGGGCGAGTGTTGGGGTGCAGGTACGGCAACATTTATGATTTTAGGGAACATTTGCACACGTAGCTGCTCTTTTTGTGCAGTAGCCACAGGCCGCCCTTTGGCTGTTGATGTAGATGAGCCGAACCGCGTAGCCAATTCGGTAAAACTGATGGGTGTTAAACATTGTGTAATCACTTCGGTAGATCGAGATGATTTAAAAGATGGTGGCTCAATTATCTGGGCAGAAACCTTACAGGCTATCCGGAGAGAAAGTCCAATTACCACTTTAGAAACCTTAATCCCTGATTTTAAAGGTCAGTGGGATAATTTATACCGCGTATTAGAAGAAAGACCTGAAGTGGTTTCGCACAATATGGAAACGGTTAAGCGTTTAACCAAACAAGTAAGGATTCAGGCTAAATACGACAGGAGTTTAGAAGCACTAAAAAGAATTTCTGAATTTGGTTTAAGAACAAAAACCGGAATTATGCTAGGATTAGGCGAAACCGAAGAAGATATTTTCGAAGCTATGGACGACCTGGTTGCCAATGGCGCGCATATTTTAACATTGGGTCAGTATTTACAGCCAACACGCAACCACCACCCGGTTGTAGACTGGATACACCCTGATACTTTTGCCATGTACAAAGAAGTTGGCTTGGCAAAAGGCTTAAAATATGTTGAAAGCGGGCCATTGGTACGTTCATCTTACCATGCAGAAAAACACCTTTTCCCTATTGATGGGATAGCATAATTACAGTATTAAGCGACCCTTGTTAAAATGTTTTATAAGGCACTCCTATACGGAATACGTTTATAAAACATTTTTTTGTTTTTGCTGTTCTGTGTTGTATCTTAGTAACCAATAGTGACTGCATTAAAAAAATTAACCCTAACCGAGCCCGAACTTGTTCAAGCACTGCATTCAAAAGATCCTGCGGTTCTAAAAACACTGTACAGCATGTACTCATCAGCGCTTTATGGCGTTATTTCGCGCATTATCACCCATACAGAGCTTGCTGAAGATGTGCTACAAGAAACTTTTGTAAAAATCTGGCAGTCTGCTGCACACTATGATCATACTAAAGGACGTTTGTTTACGTGGATGATGAATATTGCCCGCAATTTATCGATCGACAAACTACGTTCTAAAGATTTTAAGAATTCACTCAAAAACCAAGATATAGAAAATAACGTAAATTTCGTTGATGAACAAAACAAGGTAACGTTTAACCCTGATATTCTTGGAGTTAAGCAACTTGTAGATAGCCTTAAACCGGATCTACAAGCAGTTCTTGATTTAGTTTATTATAAAGGTTTTACCCATGTGGAAGCCGCAGAAAAGTTAGATCTGCCATTAGGTACGGTGAAAACCCGGATCCGTTTGGCCATTATTGAATTGAGAAGGAATTTTAATTGAGCGTGGAAAATTTAAAAGCATATATAGAATCTGGAGTACTTGAGCTGTACGTTTTAGGTGATTTATCTCCTGAAGAAACGTTGCAGGTAGAGGAAATGGCATCTCAATACCCCGAGGTTAGAGATGAAATAGCTGCCATTGAGCAAGCTATGGAGCAATATGCTATACAAAATGCTGTAGAACCATCTGCAGATGTAGAAACAAGATTATTCGAAAAGTTGGGTTTAAGTGAAGTTGAAGAGGATGTGAATGTTCAACCCGAGCCCATTTATACAGAAGAACCAAGAATTATACGTTTAGATGGAAGTGATGCCAAAGTAAGAACTTTGCGTTACGCCTTAGTTGCTTGTATAGCTTTATTGGTAGTAAGTACGGCTGCATTGTTTATTACCTATAACAAGCTAAATGCTGCACACCAGCAAATTGCTAGTTTAAACCTTGATAAACAAAAATTTGCTGGTATAGTAAGCAAATTAGAATTTGAAAACCAAGGTTTAGATAACATGGCTGCAATGGCCGATAGCAAAGAATGGGCAACCATCAGAATGGCTGGCCAGGCTTTTAGCCCTACTTCTAAAATGAAAGTTTACTGGAACAAGAAAGATAAAAGTGTGCTGATTAATTATGTAGCTATGGATTTACCCAAAACCGATGCAGAACATCAATATCAGCTGTGGGCTTTGGTAAATGGGAAACCCGTAAGTTTAGGCGTATTCGGAAAAACCGATTCGACGAACAACGAGGCATTGGTAAAAATGCAGGCCATTCAAGAAGCGCAGGCTTTTGCAGTAACCTTAGAGCCAGTGGGCGGAAGCGTTAACCCAACAATGGATAAGTTAACCGTAATGGGTGGTGTTTAAATAGAAGTTATTTATTCAAAACATTAAATCCCAGCATTTTATCAATGCTGGGATTCTGTTTTTATACCTTCTGAATCGTCACCCTGAATTTATTTCAGGGTCTTAACTGCAATAAAGATGCTGAAATAAATTCAGCATGACGACCATCGCATTCACTGGCGTCTTAGTTTGTTTTCTAGCAAACCAAACATTAAGATTTGGCCGCACATTTCACCTCTTCATAGGACTATACCAAAACACATTGCCCGCCAAAAAACTCTAACTGGAAAGATTCGACACTTCCTCTTCCGATAAACGAACCGAAAATTATAAACAAGAACTATAGTACATTAATAGCGTTTTTTTCACAATTGAGGCTAGGCACGTGGTAAATAAACTATGTAGATATGAGCACTTTAATTTCTTTTGATATCCTGGCTGCAACCTGCGATGCGGTAACCACAAATTGTTCGTGCGCTAAATAATCGCCAGCTTTTCCATGAATGTAGCACGCCAGAATAGCGGCATCTGTTACCGAATACCGCTGTGCTACAAAGCCTGCAATAATACCGGTAAGAACATCGCCCATTCCGCCTTGCGCCATAGCCGGATTGCCCGTAGGATTGATAAGCACCTTACCTGCGGGCAGGCAGATAAAAGTATACTGGTTTTTAAGCACGATAATGATCTTCTGTTTTCTGGCCCGTGCTGCAGCTGTTTGCACCCTGTCCCACCAATTATCATGTTCACCAAATAACCGATCGAACTCTTTCACGTGAGGGGTGATAATGCTATTTGCGGCAATTTTAGCAATCAAGTCGGGCCGTTCGCCCAAGATATTTAAAGCATCTGCATCAATGATCATTGCTTGGTTGGCCATAATCAAACTTTCCAGGAGTTTTTCATTTTCAGCTTCGGTACCTAAGCCAGGGCCGATAGCAATTGCTTGGTATTTCTTTGGATTCCCTATCCTGGTGTATTCATCCCTTGGCAATGCCATTACCTCTGGTAAAGTGGCATTTAAGGCGGTAAATCCACCCTGTGGAATACACGCGGTAATTAATCCTGCCCCTGCGCGTAAACAAGCCGCCGAAGAAAGCAAAGCCGCACCCATGGTATTGCTATTGCCTGCAATAATCAATGCGTGGCCGTAAGTACCTTTATGGCTGAACAATTTTCGGGGCCGCAGAATGTTCTCAATATCATTTTCTTCCACTAAATAAAAATCTGCCTCTTGCTTCTGGATAAAAGCCTCATCCAGATCAATATCAACCACCTCATATTTTTCTGTCGCCATGGCTGACTCAGGGAAGAAAAAATTAATCTTAGGCCGTTGAAAGCAAATTGTTTTATAGGCTTTTATGCCATTATAATCTTTAGCGAGTTTACCTTCAGCAAAAAAGCCTGTGGGTATGTCAACCGCATATACTTTTTTATTCAGCTTGTTAATGGCCTGAACAAGCGCTTCAAATTCTCCGCTTAAAGGTTTATTTAGGCCAGAGCCTAAAATCGCATCAATAATTAAATCGGCTTTCAGATTTTTTAAATCGGAAGCCTGATTAACGATTGTTTTTTTACAGCGTGTTTCCTCAATCCGTTGCAGGTTGATCGCAAAATCGTCGCTCTGTTTTTTACTGAAGTTGACGATGTAAATTTTTAAATTCTCATACCCGTTTGCGAGAAGCAAATGTGCAATAGCCAGTCCATCTCCCCCATTATTTCCTTTTCCGCAGATTATGGCCACGCTTTTATTGGTATCGAACTCATCTCTTAAAAAAGTTTGAACAAAAGCCTTTGCAGCTTTTTCCATCAGGTCGAGAGAAGCAATGGGTTTATTGACAATCGTAAACTGATCAGCACTGCGCATTTGGGCAGAAGTAAGCAATGTTCGCATATAACTAAGATAAGATTATACAGCTATAATGCAAAAGACAGGATTTTGTTTGTTTTTTATACCCAACAGGCTAATCTTCCAAAATAATTTAAAATACTATCTTTTAATTTTTATACCTTTTGCCAATCTTTAGCGTTGTCTATTGAATTAAATTAAATCTCAAAAACAATGAATCAAAAACCATCGAATGCATTCGTGGCTGCCGCCTGGATTGCATTAGGTATCGGAATGATCGGCTTTATTGTAGGCCTGTGGCGTTCTGATATGCTTCTCAATGAAAAAGGATATTATTTTACCGTATTGATGTTTGGCCTTTTCGCTGTAATTTCTTTACAAAAAGCTGTTCGCGATAAATTGGAAGGAATTCCGGTTACTGAAATTTATTATGGCCTGAGCTGGTTTTCTACCCTCTTAACCATTACTTTATTGGTAATCGGTTTGTGGAATGCTACTTTGTTGCCCAGCGAAAAAGGGTTTTATGCCTTTGCCTTTTTACTCTCGCTTTTTGGCGCCATTACGGTGCAGAAAAATACAAGAGACAGCCAGATTGCGAATAAAAACCGTGATTCGGAATAGCCAAAACAGCATATTCTTAACGAATTTATTGAAACCAATGCTCAGGCATTGGTTTTTTATTTTTAACCAAAAACGAAATATATTATCATCTTAACTAAAAAATAATTACTACTTTAAACATCAGATACCGAAGCTAATAGTTTATCATTTTCGAGCAAATTTTATAAACCTATTTAAATCTTGTAAATCCTGCCAATGGAACAAAAAGATGGCTTAAAGAAAACGCTTACCCCATTTATGCTGTGGGGACTCGGAGTTGGCTACGTAATTTCGGGAATGTATTTTGGTTGGAACTTAGGCCTCGAAAAGGGCGGCACACTTGGTATGGCCATCGCAACGGTTGCCATTATGGTGATGTATGTTACCTTTAGTTTCAGTTATGCCGAACTGGCCTGCGCTATACCAAAAGCGGGTGGCGTTTTCGATTACGCTAATACCGCGCTCGGCAAAAACATTGGTTTTATTGCCGGTATCGCTCAAATGGTCGAGTTTATATTTGCCCCTCCTGCCATAGCCTTTGCAATTGGGGCTTATTTTAATGCCTTTTTTCCGCAGGTACCCATTCTTACGAGCGCAATTGCTGTTTATTTTATTTTCACCGCCCTAAATGTATATGGCGTAAAAGCCGCAGCTTCGTTCGAAGTAATTATTACCGTTCTAGCAGTCGGCGAACTGCTCTTATTCTCTGGAATTACATTGCCTAAATTTCATGCAGAAAATCTGGCCCACAATAACTTTCCAAATGGTTGGAGCGGTGTTTTTGCAGCTATCCCTTTTGCCATCTGGTTTTTCCTGGGCATTGAGGGCGTTGCAAATGTAGCGGAAGAAACCAAGAACCCACAGCGCGATATCAGCAAAGGTTTTGGCTGGGGTATATTTACTTTGGTTGTGTTATGTGTGCTTGTTTTCACCTCCACAATTGGCATAGGTGGTTGGGAAGCCATTGTATATAAAAACGGAAAATCAGGCGAAACTTCTGATTCGCCTTTGCCACTTGCCCTTTCGATGATTACAGGCGATAATCACCTGATGTATCATTTACTTATCACGGTAGGGTTATTTGGTCTGGTCGCATCATTTCATGGATTGGTTTTGGCAGCTGGTCGTTCTACTTATGAGATGGGCCGCGTAAAAAGTATCCCAGCTATCCTCGGAAAAATTTCTGCTAAATTTCAAACGCCCGCAAATGCGTTAATTGGTAATATGGTAATTGGCATCATTGCGCTCTTATCAGGTAAAACTGCCGAAATTATTATCATTTCGGTATTTGGGGCATTAACCTTATATATCATTTCGATGATTTCGGTTATGGTACTACGGAAAAATAAACCTGAAATGGCACGACCATTCAAAGCCCCGGTTTATCCCCTGTTTCCCATTATTGCCTTAATTATTTCCTGCGTTTCTTTCATCGCAATGCTGATTTATAATCTTAAATTAGGTTTAATTTATTTGGGCATTGTTTTAGGCATATTTCTTCTATACAAAATCTTTAAAAAGGCAGATTAATGAGTACGAGCAAAGAAATTCTGGATTACGTTAAAAATCATCCCTCTGGAAAAGTAAAATTAGCTGTTGCCGATATCGACGGCATTTTAAGAGGAAAATATGTAGCTGCCGAAAAATTTGCATCACTGGTTAAAGGCCGTCTGGGTTTTTGTGACGTTACCTTTGGTTGGGATGCGGGCGATGTGGCTTACGAAAACGGAAAATATACGGGTTGGCATACTGGCTATCCCGATGCACAGGTGAAAATTGATCTGAGTACATTCCGGAAAATCCCTTGGGAGAATGGGGTACCTTTCTTTTTAGGAGATTTTATTGACGATCAGGATCAGGCAAATGACGTCTGTCCGAGGCAGTTGCTAAAGAAAGTAATTGCAGAATGCGAAAATGAAGGATTTTCGCCGCTTTTTGCACAGGAATTTGAATGGTTTAATTTTTCGGAAACACCAGAAACCATCCACGAGAAAGGTTTTACCAATTTAAAGCCCCTAAGTCCCGGCATGTTTGGCTATTCCATTTTGAGAAGCACTTACCAGAACGAGTTTATGAGCGACCTGTTCGAACTGCTCAATAAATTCAATATTCCGATTGAAGGTTTGCATACCGAAACCGGGCCAGGAGTTTATGAAGCAGCCATCAAATATGCGCCTGCCTTGCAAGCTGCAGATCAGGCTATACTATTTAAAACGGCCGTAAAGGAAATTGCCTATAAACATGGTATCATCGCTACATTTATGGCTAAAATAAGTGAAAGCTTACCAGGATGCAGCGGTCATGTACATCAAAGCCTGTGGGATACCGATAAAAAGACCAACTTGTTCTACGACGAAAAAGATGCCGATAAAATGAGCGAGACGATGAAAAGTTATATCGCAGGTCAGCTACACTGCCTTCCGTACCTTTTACCCATGATAGCCCCTACCATAAACAGTTACAAACGTTTAGTTGAAGGTGCATGGGCGCCCACTACGGTAACCTGGGGAATCGATAACCGTACAACGGCATTACGAGCGCTGCCTGGAAGCAAAAAGGCATCACGTTTAGAAACCAGGATAGTGGGTTCAGATACAAACCCTTACCTGGCACTTTCTGCCTGTTTGGCAGCTGGGATGTACGGGGTTAAAAATAAGCTGAAACTCGAACAACCTGCTACCAAGGGAAATGGATATACCGATCTCTCGAATGGGGTATTATCACGCAATTTATTTGAGGCTACGCAAAAGATGAAAAATTCTGACTTAGCCGCAGCATTATTGGGTAGCGATTTCGTTGATCATTTTACGATGACTCGCGAATGGGAATGTAAGCAATATGCTAAAGTAGTAACCGACTGGGAGTTGAAAAGATATTTAGAAATTATTTAACAATAGAGTCGTCATTCTGGAACGTTAATAGCCGTCATTCTGAACTTGGTTCAGAATCTTTTGCAGGATAGATGCTGAAATAAATTCAGCATGACGTGAATTTGAGAAACAAAAGATAAAAAACAATTGTCATGATATTTGATAAAATCCATCAGTTTAATTTCCCTACAACCATCCGTTTTGGTGCCGGTGCAGTAAGAGAGTTGCCCACCTATTTAAGCGCGAATAATTTAAAAGCGCCATTAATTGTAACCGACCCCACCATTGCGCAACTTCCGTTTTTTAAAAAAATTGTCGAAGATTTAAAGACAAAAGGTATTTCTGTTGAGGTTTTTAACGACATCCACAAAAACCCTGTAAAGAGCGATGTTTACAAAGGCACTGATGTTTGGGATGCCACCAATCGCGACAGTATTGTTGGTATTGGCGGTGGTGCCGCTTTAGATGTTGCCCGTGCAATTGTGTTACGTGTTAACCACCGCGACGATTTATTCAAATATGATGATCTAATCGGTGGTGATATTTACGTAACAAACGATGTTCCGCATTTTATTACCATCCCAACTACATCTGGTACCGGAAGTGAGGTTGGCCGTAGCGCAATTATTGCCGACGATGAAACTCACCAAAAAAAAATTCTTTTCTCCCCCAAATTAATGGCTCAGATTGTTTTTGCAGATCCGGAGCTCACCATGGATCTACCCCCATTCATCACTGCCGCAACCGGTATGGATGCATTAACACATAACATGGAAGCTTATCTGGCCAAAAATTTCCATCCCATGTGTGATGGGATCGCACTGGAGGGAATTTCATTAATCAAAGATTCTCTGGAACGCGCAACTAACAATCCTGATCTAGAAAGCCGCAGTAAAATGTTAATGGCTTCGATGATGGGTGCTATTGCCTTTCAAAAAGGTTTAGGTGTAGTACACTCGCTGGCGCATCCGCTTTCATCGCTTTTAGATACCCACCATGGTTTGGCTAACGCCGTGAATATTCCTTACGGTATGCAGTTTAACATTGCAGGTTTTGAAGACCGTTTTAAAAAAATCGCCCGTACTTTGGACCTTAAAGATGAAAATGGTGAAGCTGTTGTAAAATATCTATTCGATTTGAACACGAAAGTGAATATTCCGCATAAATTGAGTGATATTGGCGTTAAAAATGAACATATCGAAACACTTGCCGATTTAGCCTTTGCAGATTTTGCACATCCGAACAATCCAAAACCGGTAAGCAGAGCAGATTTTAAACAATTGTATTTAACTGCACTTTAAAAAATATTAACCACGGATAAAAGGATAAACACAGATAAAAAAATCTTTTAAACACATTGTCGACCATCAAAAATCTGTGTTGATTTGTGAAATCTGTGGTAAAAAACATAGTTATAATGTCTGATAAAATAATAATTGGTGTTACCGACTGTAGCAAATTCGACATCTATCGGGATTGGGTCTTATCTTATAATAAAAGTGTGGAGGTAATCCAACTCGGATACAAGCTCAACAATTTCGAAGAGATCAAAAAATGCGACGGTATTGTTTTAACAGGGGGCGAAGACGTGCATCCGAGGCTTTACAATCTGCCAGAATACTACCCTTACTGTTATGATGATGATATTGATGAAGAACGTGATGAGTTTGAATTTAAGGTTTTAGCCTATACCGAAGCCAATTCTGTTCCTGTTTTGGGCATTTGCCGTGGTATGCAGGTGGGTAATGTGTTTTTTGGCGGAACTTTGATCCCTGATATCCCGACGTGGGGCAAATTTGATCATTCCAAAATGCACGATAAATCAGATCGCTATCACGAGATTATGGTAAATCCTTCCTCGTGGCTGAACCAGATTGTAAATACCGATAAGGGCTTAGTAAACAGCAACCATCACCAAAGCACTGATAAAACAGGGAAAGGTTTGGTGGTGTGCGCAATATCACCAGATGGCGTTACTGAAGCAATGGAACGAATTGAAGCCAAAGGAAAATCCTTTTTGTTATTTGTACAATGGCATCCCGAACGTTTAAAAGATCAGCACAGCCCATTTAGCAAAAATATACACGAGGCTTTTATTAACGCGATAAAATTAAATATCAACCACAGGTAAAAGGGATAAACACAGATAGAGATCGGTAAGCTAATTTAAGGTATTAGTCTTAAACCCTATATAAGATCTGTGTCCTATGAAATCCGTGGCAAGAAAATGAAGAACATGCAGATCATCAACCCAGCAACAGAAGAAATTATTACCAGTTTGACGGAAGATAACTCATCTACGCTTCAAACCAAATTAGCAACTTTAAAAAAGGCTCAACCACAATGGGCTAACAGAACCCTCAACGAAAGGATTTCAATTATCGCCCAATTCAGTGATTTGCTGGAGGCTGAAATAGAAGAACTGGCTGCTGTGCTAACCAGCGAAGTAGGCAAACCGCTCCAGCAATCGCGTAATGAAATTAACGGCGCAAGGGCCCGTATTAAATGGATGCTCAATAATGCTGAAAAATATTTAAGTGATGAGGCGATGGTTGATGAACCAGGTTTGAAAGAAATCATTAAATATGAACCATTGGGTGTGGTATGCAACATTTCAGCATGGAATTACCCTTACCTGGTTGGCGTAAATGTTTTTATCCCGGCATTATTAAGTGGCAATGCGGTGTTGTACAAACCTTCAGAATACGCTACTTTAACTGGACTACAGATTGAAAAATTATTAAAAAAAGCGGGGGTGCCTGATGATATTTTCCAAATCGCTATTGGCGCGAAAGAAACGGGATCTGCATTGTTAGAGATGGATTTTAATGGTTATTTCTTCACGGGCTCCTATAAAACGGGGAAATTCATCTACGAGAAAGTGGCGGCAAAAATGGTTCCATGTCAATTGGAGTTAGGTGGAAAAGATCCATTATACATTGCCGAAGATGTAACCGATGTGGCTTCTGCTGCTATTGGTACTGCCGATGGTGCTTTTTACAATAATGGACAAAGTTGTTGTTCAGTTGAGCGCATTTATGTGCACGAGAAAAATTACGACAATTACTTAAGCGCCTTTGTTACTGAAGTTAAGAGCTGGAAAACAGGCCAACCAACAACCGATGGTGTATATATTGGTGCTTTAACACGGAAGGAACAAATTTTGGTGTTGGAAAACCAAATTAAAGATGCCTTAAATAAAGGTGCAAAATTATTAACAGGCGGAAAGGCCATTGCGGGAAAAGGTTATTATTTTGAACCAACGGTTTTAACTGAGGTAACCAATGATATGCTGGTGATGCAAGAAGAAAGTTTCGGACCAATTATCGGTATAATGAAAGTGAAAGATGATACTGAGGCCTTAAGTATGATGAAAGATACCGATTATGGGTTAACCGCGTCGGTTTATACGGCCGACCAAGCAAAGGCCGAAAAAATATTGGCCCAGTTAGATGCTGGCTCGGGTTATTGGAATTGCTGTGATCGGGTAAGTGCAGCACTGCCCTGGAGCGGAAGAAAATATTCGGGTATTGGCGCTACCCTGTCACATCAGGGGTTAAGAGCCTTTACTAAACCAAAAGGTTATCATTTGAGAGGATAATAAAATGAGAAACGATAGCGATAAACAGCTTATTGAAGGCGAAATTGCCGATTATTTATTAACGGATGATGGGATATTGATTTCTTACAGTAAAAGCACCTTACGTACCGTAGAAAATATTACAGCCAATGTTGCACTGGTGAAGGAAATTACCGGAAATAAGAAAGTCCCACTGTTAATTTACTTAAAAAATTCTCCTGTTCCGGACAAAGAAACCCGAAAGTTTTCTACGGAGCAGCTGCCTCAAATTTATACTGCCATGGCGATGGTTTCGAAACCTGGTTTGTCGCAACTGATTATGAAGATCCTGTTTAAGTTTCAAAATCCACCTATCCCGATTAAATCATTTACGGACGATGAAAAAGCAATAGAATGGCTGAAACAGTTTTTGTAAATTACGAGAAACGTCATTGCGAGAAGGCTTTTTCTGCCGACGAAGCAATCTTAAAGCACACGCCAGTAATAATGGTTGTAAGATTGCTTCGTGCCTCAGCAATGACGACCGATCTTTTTAAATCCGTTATTGGTAGTGCAATGAAGTATCTGGTGTAGACGAACTTTGCAATTAAGTCTTTGACTCCGCTCAGACCGACAAATCTCTAATAATATCATAAATTCAATTACGATTTTCATCCAACACTAACCGCTATACGCTCCGCTATCTGCCTTCTTGTGCATTTCCTTCCGCACAAATACCACCCATTAAAATCTTTTTTAATAAATTGCGGAATTATACTTATCCGGTTAAACCGTTGTAATTATTTTAATGAAAAAATTATTCCTGATTATCTCCTGCTGTTTTTTTGCAGCCAATACCTTCGCTCAATCTATTGTTACAGAAACTGAAATCGGTGATTCCGAAAGCGCGATTGTACAAACACCCATCGCCATTATACCCGAGCCTGTATCCTTAATGAAAAAGGCAGGTACTTTCACACTACCTGAAAATGTAACGATCCAAGCTGTTAAAAGTGGGGAATTAAAACAATCAATCGCATATCTTTCTGAACGGATTACTACTGCTACAGGGAAATTTGTAAGTACAGTGAGTAATTCAAGCCACCCAGCTATTAAACTAATTTTAAACACGCAAGAAGATGCACAGCTTGGTAAGGAAGGTTATAAATTAAATGTTAATCCTACTCAGGTTGTCATCACTGCAAATCAACCGGCAGGTATTTTTTATGGCGTTCAATCGCTACTTCAGCTTTTCCCGGCCGAAATAGAAAGTAAAGAGCAGGTAAGCGGCATTAAATGGAAAGTGCCCTGCGTTGATGTAGTAGACTATCCAAAATTGGGCTGGAGAGGTTTAATGTTCGATGTTGCCCGTCATTTTTTCACTAAACAGGAAGTAAAACAGTTTATTGACGACATGGTACGCTATAAATTTAACCTCCTGCATTTACACCTTGCCGATGATGAAGGCTGGAGAATTGAAATTAAAGGTTTGCCTAAGTTAACTGAAATAGGTGCCTGGAGCGTTAAAAAAACCGGAACTTTTGGTGATTTCATCCCACCTACCGCTGATGAGCCCCGTACTTACGGCGGCTTTTATACTCAGGAGGATATTAAAGAACTTGTTCAGTATGCGCAAGAACGTTTTGTAAACATATTGCCTGAAATTGATGTTCCGGGACATAGTTTAGCCATTATCTCCTCCTACCCAGAATTATCATGCACGCCAGATGCCGTTAATTATAAAGTTCGCTCAGGTGAAAAAATTATGGATTGGAGCCGTGGTGCGCCACCAACTGCTTTAGTTGATAATACGCTTTGCCCGGCAAACGAAAAAGTTTATGTGTTCTTAGATTCGGTACTTACCCAGGTTGCTAAACTTTTCCCTTTCGAATACATCCATATGGGTGGCGATGAAGCCCCTCATAATTTCTGGGAAAAGAACGATCAGGTTAAAGCTTTAATGATTCGCGAAGGTTTAAAAACTATTCCCCAGGTTCAGGCTTATTTTGAAAAACGTGTAGAACAGATCGTGATTTCGAAAGGAAAAAAGTTTATGGGCTGGGACGAAATTCTTGAAGGAGGTGTATCGCCAACAGCAGCTGTAATGAGCTGGAGAGGAATGAAATATGGCATCCAGGCAGCGAACGAAAAGCACAATGTGGTAATGAGCCCAACTGATTTTGCATATCTGGATTACATGCAGGCTGATGCCATTACCGAGCCTAAAGTGTATGCTTCGCTAAGATTAAACAAAGCTTATCAATTTAACCCTATTCCAGCTGGTGTAAACGCACAATATGTAATTGGTGCACAGGCTAACCTTTGGACAGAACAGGTTTTTACTTTCCGCCAGGCAGAATATATGGTTTGGCCACGTGCATTTGCCATTTCGGAATCGATCTGGAGTCCGATTGAAAAGAAAAACTGGACAAATTTTGTTGATCGTACACAACAGCATTTCAAACGATTAGATTTCGCAGAAATTAAATATTCACCTGCCATTTACGATCCGATTTTTACAGTAAAACGCAGTGCTGATAGACAGTTAATGATCGAATTAACTACAGAAATAGACGGCCTGGATATCTACTATAGCTTTGATAATTCTACTCCCGATCGTTTTTATCCGAAATACACAGCCGCATTACAAGTACCAAAAGATGCCAGTATGTTACGTGTAATTACTTATCGGGGTAAACAACCTATTGGAAGATTGATCAGCATGCCTGTTGCTGATTTACAGAAAAGGGCAAGATAAAATGGCAGGGGAAAAAAGTTTAGCAAAACTGTTAAAAACAATGAAACCAGTGCATAACCCCGGCGAATTTGTATTCTGTAGGGTTGAACATCCAAACACAATAGATATCAACCTGGCAATTGGTTTATTCAAAGAACAAGAAGCAACCACGGTTGTCTTAAAAAAAGAAATTGCAGATCATTTAGGTCTTGAATATACTTTTATTGCTTCTTGGATCACATTAACAGTACACTCTTCTTTAGAAGCCGTAGGTTTAACAGCAGCATTTTCAACTGCACTATCCAAAAAAAGTATAAGCTGCAACGTAATCGCAGGCTATTATCACGACCATATATTTGTGAATGTGAAAGATAATGAGGCAGCGATGAGTATTTTAGAACAACTCTCCAAATAATGGGAAAAGAAATAGAACGCAAGTTTTTGATCGATCAGCAAAAATGGGATACCCTGAGCAAACCAGAAGGAAAACTTCTTAGACAAGGTTATTTGCTTAGCGATAAAGATAAAACCATACGCGTAAGGGCAACCGATACCAAAGGCTTTTTAACCATAAAAGGTCAAACCATTGGTGCCACCAGGATGGAATACGAATATGAAATACCTGTTGGTGAAGCCACAGAATTATTAGATAACTTTTCCTTATCTGAACTTTCGAAAATCCGTTATGAAATTACATATAACGGTAAGGTTTGGGAGATAGATGTATTTTTAGGCGATAATAAAGGACTAATTGTTGCCGAAATTGAACTTGAAAGTGAAAACGAAATATTCGACCTTCCAGATTGGGTAAGCAGAGAGGTTACTGAAGAAGAAAAATATTATAATTCCAATTTAACAGTTAAGCCCTTTAAAGATTGGATCTAATTTTTGGTCATCTTAAGTTTTTAACGCCTGAGCAGGTTGTTAGCATGATTGATCACTTCATTCCCCTTTTTGGTCACAAATCCACTGTTATAAATACAGATTATCAAATCTCGATTAAGCCAGGGCGCTGTTTAAAATTTATTCATAAATAAATAAAAGATTTTAGTTTCTAGTTAAACGTATTTCATATATTAGCTTTAACGAAGTCATCCCACCGAGTAAAAAGGAAATTATTTTAATTTCTAAACATTGTATTATCAAATAATATCAATATAAAATCAAAAGGATGAAAACAACTAAATTATTAATGAGCATGGTTATTGCAACTACACTATTTTTTGTAGGCTGTAAACCAAAAGATGCGGCAATCCAGGCTGCAATCCAAGCCAAAGAAGCTGCTGGTATTACCGTAGCTGTTACTAAGGGCGAAGTAACTTTAACTGGTGAAGTTGATGATGAAGCCACAAAAGCCAAAGCAGCAGAAATTGCAAAGGCAGAAAAAGGGGTAAAATCTGTAATCAACAATTTAACAGTTAAACCAACAGATGTACCTGTCGTAATTGCAGAAGACCCAACCTTAATTAAAAATGTTGCTGATGCTACCAAAGATTTCCCAACGGTGAAAGCCGAAGTTAAAGATGGTGTAGTTCTCTTAACCGGCGAAATTAAAAAAGCCTCACTAATAACTTTAATGCAACATTTGAGTGCATTAAAACCTAAAAAAATCGACAATAAATTAACCGTTAAATAACTGACCATGGCATTAGCAGATAAATATAAAGCACTAACTGACGCAGCAACTGCGGCAGGCATAGCAGATTTAGCGGTAAGGGAGCAAGACGGGGTTTTATACATCGATGGAACGGCCGCCGATGGCGCAACTAAAGATCATCTTTGGGAAGTTTATAATCAGATTGACCCTAACTTTACATCAGGCGACCTGGTTCTGAACGTAAACGTGGCTATTGATGCTGCAGTTACACACGCAAAAGTTATCACTGAGAGCAGTAACTTAAATATCCGTAAAGGTCCGGGAACGGATCAACCTATTGTAGGTAAAGCTGCACACGGCGAGGTGATTACCCTCGTAAACAGAAGCAACGATTTATGGTGGCTGGTACGGACTAACGATGGCGAAGAAGGCTATTGTTATGCACAATATCTAGAAGCTCAGTCTTAAAAATACCAACAGACCTCGCAGGTTTCTGAAACCCGTGAGGTCTGTTTCAAAATTAAATCAACTGGTGCTCATGTGCAAAATTCAGTAAACCAACAATTGATTTAACACCAGTTTTACGCCATATATTTTTACGATGGGTTTCTACTGTATGCTCTGAAATAAATAGCATTCTGCCTATATCTGCAGAAGTGTATTCTTTGGCAATCAACCTAATAATTTCTACTTCTCTAGACGATAAAATATTCACTTCTTCTGTATGGTTTTCACGCTGGTAACCATTAATAAATTTAGCCGTAATGGAATTTTGTATATAGGTTTCGCCAAGCATAACTTTATTAACTGCTTTATACAGCTCGTGAAACTTTACATTTTTTAAAAGATAACCAGTTGCGCCAGATTTGATCATTTTCGAAATATTGATAAAATCATCCTGCATAGAAAGTACAATAACCTTAATTTTGGGAAATTCTCTTTTAATCAATTTAGTTAAATCAGCTCCAACCTTCTCGCAAACACTAACATCTGCAACTACAATATCTGGTGTCTTAGTCCTGATCAATTGTTCGGCAAGCGCAGCAGAGTTGGCCTTACCAACAACAGCAATACTTTCTAAATCACTTAGAATAGATTCAACACTATCCATTAATGAATCATGATCGTGAATTAAAAAGACCTTGATCTTTTCCATAAAGTTTAGTTTTAAACGTTAATCATTTTCACCTGAAGTTTGGAAAAACAGTTTGAATAGATTTTTAAACAAAAGTTTAATATAGCTATTCAAAACTTATCCAATATTCTATCAAAAGCTTTAAATTTTATGTTTTTAACTAAGGTAGTAGCAATTTGTTCTTGCATCTTCAATAAATTAGTCCTCCGCTTTTGTATAACGGTTGAGTGAAGCCATTCTGAAATAATATGTTTTTTATGTAGGGATCGATATGAAGCTATTAAATGGGCACTATATCCATCCTTTATAAACAGCCTAAAAAATATGCCGGGCAACATCTTTTTCAGGCTCAGAAGCATAATATTACTGCTTGAGCACATAGTAATAATAAGGATGATTTGTTGTTTTGTTAATCTAATTTAAACAAAAATTTTATTTTGTTATTATATTATCAATTTCTTAATACAAAAAAAGCGCAAAACCAGTATTGAAATTTACTGCTCTTTGCGCTTTATATATTATGGTAAATATTTTACTTGCTTAGGGGTACCGCCACATTTGGTTTAATAATACCTTTAAGTTCTACATCAAAAACCAGGGGTGTAAATGGATTAATGGGTCCGCCCCCATTTTCACCAAAACCTAATCTTGATGGCAAAATCATTTTGATCTTACCACCAACACCAATAAGTTGGATTCCCTGAATAACGCCTTGTGGCAATTGGCCTAATGGTAAGCTACGCGGTACATATTGTACGTTTTCAGAGAAAATACCAGCCTCTTTTGCTATTTTAGCATTTGAAGTATCAAAAACATTTAATGCTCCATTCGATTTTTTATTGGTAAACTGGCCTGTGTAGTCCATTAATACCGTATCAGTTAAAGTTGCCCTTTCTGAGTTGCCAGGGGCAGAAATAACATACTGTAGTCCAGATGGCGCAGTAGTTACCTTTAAATTATTCTCGGCAACGTATTTTGCAATTTTAGCAGGCTCTACCACTTTATTTTTTTCATTTAGCGCCTTGTATTCCGTTTCAAAGAAAAGGCGTTTCTTCGCTTCGAAAATAGAATCGGGATCTTTCCCTTTGTGCAATACTTTCTCAATTTTAATGGTAAAAGAGGCAATATTTGATTTCAGTCCTTTTGGTTTTGGCTGCCCCGAATATTTCTCCATCGAATCCAGGTTCAATTTAAAAACGGCGCTATCGCCTTCTCCAAGCAGTTTTAGTCCTGAAGCTAAATCGCCTTTAAACATCGATTTGCTGATGGCAAAGAAAGCCGGACGTTCATTGTCGTAAGTATTTACCATTACCGAATCGGGATTGGTATTGGTTTCTACCGTTTGAACACCGTTTAACTTTACGTAATCGCCATCCTGAATTTTCGGCTTACCATCACTTTTATAGATCTTGTAAGTCATATCTCCTTCACCCTTTTCGAATTTGTTACAGGCAGACAGGCCCAAAGCCGCTACCAAGAGAATAATAATTCCGTTCTTCATTTAAATTTTATTTGTATAAAAACAGCCCGCATATCTTTTTTTCAAAATACCCGCTATTTATTTAGATCACTACAAAGATAGGTTATAATAAGTTTTTATAAATCTTTGAAATGTTTTATTTATCGGTTCAACGTAGAAAAAAGTGGATAAAAAAAATCCTGCTTAAATAAATAAGCAGGATTTTAAAATATCTTAAAGAAATTATTTTTTAACTACCGGAGCAGGCACTTGAACTGGAGCCGCTGCAGCTGGTTTTCCTTTGATAATATCTTTGATTTCTAAATCGAAAGCAATTGGGCTGAAAGGCATAATACCTACCTGAGGTGCACCTTGCTCGCCATAACCTAAGTTAGAAGGAATAATCACTTTAATTTTACCACCTTTACCAATTAACTGTAAAGCTTCAGTAAATCCTGGGATTGTACCGCCAACTGGCATTTTTTGAGGACCGTAAGGTTTACCTGGTTTAAATTCCTTTTCTGCTTTAGCCAGTTTCTCATCACTTGTATCGAAGATTTTGTATTTACCATCTTTACCTTTTTTAGTTACTCTACCAGTATATTCAATTAGTACAGTATCGCCTAAAGCCGGTTTTTCTGCACTGCCTGCATTTTCGATAATGTAGTGTAAACCACTTGCTGTAGTTTTGGTTGCCAGTTTAGTATCTTCTAAATAAGCTTTTAGCTTAGCAGGTTCAGCAGCTTTCTTTTTTTCTGAACTAGCTTTATAATCAGCCTGGAAAAATTCCTGTGCTCTTTTGTTAAAAGTAGAGTCAGCTTCGCCAGCTTTTTTCTTGAATACTTTCTCGATTTTCACCGTAAAAGTCATGTACTTATCATTCTTGAACTGCTCTGGTTTAGGTTGTTTACTATGAAATGCCATAGTATCTAAGTTTACTTTAAATGTAGCGCTATCGCCTTCTCCAAACAATGTTAAAACATCGTTCATATCACCAGCATACATTTTTTTCTGTGCAGGAAATAATGCAGGTGTTTCGCTATCGAAAGTGCTTGATAAAACTGAATCCTTATCGTTTTTCTGGATAAAATTCATTTTAACGATATCACCTTCTTTGATTTTCTCGTTACCTGCCGAGTGGTGAATGGTATACAATAAGCCACCAGCTCCCTTTTTCTCTTGTTTACATGCTGCTAAGCCTAAAGTAGCTGCTGCTAGAATAATAATTCCCTTTTTCATTTATTAATTTGACTTTTTTAAGTTTTAGTGTTTATTTCTTGCCCTTAGGCGATCAATTGTTCTTTATATTCTGCTAATATCGATTTAAATTCGTTAACTACATCATTTAATGGTTTTTCTGCTGCACCACCTGCCGCATTTCTATGACCACCGCCATTAAAATACTTTTTGCAGATTTCATTGGCAGGGAAATCGCCTGTAGACCTAACAGATAATTTAACTTTATCTGGTCGTTCAATAATTAACGCGGCCAAACGGATACCGTTGATGGAAAGCGCATAATTTACCACGCCTTCTGTGTCGCCGGTAATGCTATGGTACTGTGCCAATTCTTCTTTGGTAACCGAAATAATCGCGGTATTGTAATCTCTTAAAACCTCTAGTTTATTAGATAGGCAATAGCCTAAAAAGCGCAATCGGTTTTCACTTGAGTTATCGTATACCAACTCGTGAATTTTCGATTGGTCGGCCCCCAAATCAATCAGGTTTGCGGCAATACGATATACTTCTGAAGTTGCCGATGGGAAGCGGAAAGATCCCGAATCGGTCATAATACCCGTGTACAGGCAAGAAGCTACATCTTTATTGATCAACCCGCCATCCTGTAATTGATTTACAATAAAATCGTAAACCAACTGCGCAGCAGCACAAGCATTGATATCCCAGTGACGGTAGTCATCAAAATCTTCAGGTTCCAGGTGATGATCGATCATGATTTTTTTTGCTCCTGAAGCCCTCACCAATTCGCCTAATTCATTAATACGGCTTAAGGTGTTAAAATCAAGACAAAAAATGAGTGAAGCTTCTTCCACTAACCTGGCTGCCGCTTCTTGTTGTTCAGTAAAAATAATTACGTCGCCATTATTTGGCATCCAATGCAAAAAGGTTGGGTAATCTGTTGGCGTGATTACCTTAACATGGTGGCCCTTTTGAATTAAATACCCATATAGCCCCAGAGATGAACCCATTGCATCGCCATCGGGTTTATGATGCGTAGTGATCACAATACGTTGTGGCGTAGCCAATAATGTTTTTAATTCAGTTAGTGTAAGCATATATTTTTTGCGCTGCAAAGCTAAGTAAATTTAGATTAGGATTAAAGAATTTTAGGATGAGTAGGATCATAGTTTTAAAAGAGATGGAGATTAACAGGATTGTAAAGTCACAAAAAGCGTAATTAGCCATTTAAAGCCTATAATCTATTACTAACATCGATTTGCAAACCGAAAAACAATGTTTATTGATTATTCATCAATTAAAACGTAATTTTGCAAAAAAATTGATATCAAAACACAATGAGCACTAACAGAACTTTTACCATGATTAAGCCTGATGCAGTAGCAAACGGCCATATCGGATCAATCATTAACGACATTACTAATGCTGGCTTCAAAATCATCGCATTAAAATATACTAAACTTACAGAAGAAACTGCTGGTCAGTTTTATGCTGTTCATGCTGAGCGTCCTTTTTACAAAGATTTGGTAAGCTTTATGTCTTCAGGGCCTATTGTTGCTGCTATTTTAGAAAAAGACAATGCCATTGAAGATTTCAGAAAACTGATCGGAGCGACTAACCCTGCTGAAGCTGCAGAAGGTACAATCCGTCAGAAATATGCAAAATCAATCGATGCAAACGCAGTTCACGGTTCAGATTCTGACGAAAATGCAGAAATTGAAGGTAACTTCTTCTTCAAGGCAGACGAACGTTTCTAGTTCCCGACACAAAAAACTTACAATAAAACCCCGAATATCCGGGGTTTTATTGTTTTATCTATTTTGTATCTTTCGGCCTTAAAAAAAATAATCAATGAAACTACCCTCATTTATAAATGATGGTAGCTTCATCACAAATGAAAACAAACTAATACAAATGAAAAGAATTCTTTTAGCGGTATGTCTATCTGGTATCGCTGTTGCATCTTATGCACAAACCAAAACAGCAGCAAAGAAACCTGTTGCCAAAAAACCAACTACAACCACTAAAACATCAACTTTTGCGCCTGTTGGTTTAAAATCTACATTAGATTCTACCAGTTATGCTTTTGGTACTTCAATCGGTGCCGGTTTAAAAACAACTGGCCTTTCGACCTTAAATTACGATATCTTGTTAAGAGGATTAAAAGATGCGTTTACAGGCGGCAAAGTTGTATTAACCCAACAGCAGGCCCAACAATGTATAAATGAAGCATTAACAAAGGCATCATCGGTAAAAAACAAAGCCGAAGAAGCAGCAAATAAAATTAAATACGCACCAATTATGAAAGAAGGACAAGATTTCTTAGAACAGAACAAAAAACGTGCAGGTGTACAAACAACTGCAAGCGGTTTACAATACGAAGTTTTAACTGCTGGTACAGGCATTAAACCACAGGCTACCGATTCGGTATTGGTACATTACAAAGGCACATTATTAAATGGGAAACAATTTGATAGCTCTTACGACAGAGGAGAACCTATCTCATTTCCTTTAAACCAGGTAATTAAAGGCTGGACCGAGGGTGTACAATTAATGCCTGCTGGTTCGAAATACAAATTCTTTATCCCTTACAACCTGGCTTATGGCGAACGTGGTGCAGGACAGGATATTCCACCTTATAGCACTTTAATCTTTGAGGTTGAATTGCTAAAAGTAAATGGGAAATAAAAATCTCTATTCGTCATCTAGATCTGATAGCTATCGGATGTAGCATAGCAAAATGGAGAAATCTTTTAAAAATGTCTGTTTATTCTTAAGCAGACATTTTTTTTGAAAATGAATGTTCAGCATTTCATCGCACCTACAGTCCCGCCACCGCTTATAGTCCTCGCTACGCTCCGGGCTATTCCGCTTTGTCGGGTTTATTAAACAAACAGGCAGTGGCCTTAAATCTGCAGTCAGAGTTACCATCTGACGCCACAACTAGAACGACTAAAGCAAATAAGTCATTTACCAAAACTTTCTCCCGTATTCAATGTTAGCTATTACAAATTAACATGATATGAAAAAAGCATTCCCATTAGTATTAATTGCATTTTTATGCACCACCTTAAGCAGTTGCGAACTGGTAGAAGGTATATTTAAAGCCGGCGTTTGGGTTGGCGTTATTGTAGTTGTAGTAGTTGTTGCACTGCTGATCTGGATTTTGTCAAAGATATTTGGCGGAGGAAAGAGTTAGTTTTTCTATCTGTCACGTTGAGCCTATCGAAACGCCTGAAACTAAACATGTCCTTCGGCAAGCTCAGTATAACAAATCCATATTATGGATGCAATTTCTTTTATTATACCTATAAAAAAATCATTTCGGTAATCACTTCGCTACCCGCATGTTCATTTAGTTTCTGGATTATTCCATGCCGCACCATAATCAGCTCATTTTTGATTACTGAAGATTCTATCCGTAAAAAAAGCTTTTTATCGTGGATATAAATCTGTTTGGTTCGGTTGGCAATTGCAGTGCCCATAATTTCCGGCCAGACAGATAAGATCGAAGTTTCGTCGAATTTACGGCGCAAACGGTATACATCCAGCATTTTGCTGATGGCATCTTTTACGGTAACGTCATTAGGCTTACGCATTTTGTATCTTTCCGTTATCTACTTCGAACAAAGTTACATCAACTTCTATTTTTTCAAAAATTGATTTTACTCTTTCTCTTCCTGTATCTGTAATAAATATCTGCCCAAAATCATGGTGGGAAACCATTTGCATTAATTTTTGAACGCGGTTATCATCCAGCTTATCAAAAATATCATCCAACAAAAGCAAAGGTTTAAATCCTTTGTTTTTAGCCAGGTAAGCATACTGCGCAATTTTCAAGGCAATTAAAAAAGACTTTTGCTGGCCTTGTGAGCCAAACTTTTTTAAAGGCATTCCACTGATTACAAAAGCCAATTCATCTTTATGTATGCCCGTTGTGGTACGCTCCAGCACACGATCCTTTTCTACCGATTTTTTCAACAGTTCATCGAAAGTAGACTCATTCAATTGCGATTGATAATTCAGTTCCACCGTTTCCTTGTTGTCTGTAAGATAGGTATAATATTGATTAAACAGCGGAATAAACCCATCCATAAAGGCTTTACGGATGGCGAATATCTTATTGCCTGCTATAATCAGCTGTTCATCCAAAATTTCGAGCAGTGTAGGATCGTATTTTCTGGTAATGGCAATCTGCTTTAGCAAAGCATTCCGGTTTAATAAAATACGGTTATAGGTAATCAATTGATCCAGATAATGTGCATCCGTTTGCGAAATTACATTATCGATAAACTTTCTCCGCTCCTCACTACCTTCCATAATCAGGTTCACATCATATGGAGAAACCATCACTACCGGGAAAAGACCAACATGATCGGCCAATTTATCGTATTCTTTTTTATTACGTTTGAACTGCTTTTTCTGATTGCGCTTTACCCCACACGAAATTTTTTCGTTTTTTTCGTTACGTTCGAAATCGCCCTGGATCATAAAAACCTCTTCATCGGTTTTAATCTGCTGGCTATCGATGGGGTTAAAGTAACTTTTACATAGACAAAGGTAGTGAATGGCATCGAGCATATTCGTTTTGCCTGAACCATTATTACCCGTAAAAACGTTCACAGTTTCCGAGAAATGGAGATCTGCATCACTATAGTTTTTAAAATTTAGAAGGGTAATATTTTTTAACCACATAAATATGTCACAAATTTACCGTTTTTTAGCCTCTTAACATCCATTCTTTAAAATAAACGTTAATAACATTTAAAAAAATTGTACTTTCATAACAAGTAAAATTAGATGGTTGCACAAAAAATGTTAGAAGGTAATGTTCTATGGTCTTATGACCATGAACTAACCAATGAGAAAAATTCGGGCTGGATTAAAAAAATTGCAGGTTTATTTTCGTTTTTAAAGCCTATTCACAATCACGAAGGCAATATCCTATTAGCCTCTAACGGTCTTTTTATTACGGGAGATGAACAATTGGAACTTCCATTATCTCATATAGAAGAGGTTTACATGGGCTTCGACGATTTATTCCCAGCTTCATCTGCAAAAAATTTCGGTGCATTTTGGCAACCCATCAGAATTAGATCTACAGTGAGCCGTTCCGAAAGTCAAACGGTATACCTGGTGATTAACCACACTGGTATTTTTAGCGACAACCAAACCTGGTTTAACACACTGATTAGCTTGTTACGCTAATTATCATAACGATTTTACAATCTGCGCGCCTAAATAACTAATGTTTAATCAAATACTTCAAAATAAAGATTGATACTTTGATTGAAAAATGTATTTTTGCAATCTTAAATTTTTTAAATAAACATGTCTACAACAGATAACCAGACAATTCAACCAACTAAAAAAGGTTCATTTTTACAAGAGAATAATAAGAGCTTACTGTTTATTGCAGGTGCTGTAGTTTTATTAGTTTTAATATATCTTTGGTATCAAGGCGTGTATTTAAAAGGTCGTGCTGAAGAAGCCGCTAGCAAAATGTACAAAGCAGAGCAGTTTGTTGGTGTAGATTCATTATCGAATAGAGCTGTTAAAGGCGAAGGTGGTTACCCAGGCTTAGAGCAAATAGCTAAAGAATACGACAACACAAAATCGGCAAACTTAGCTAACCTTTATTTAGGCGGTATTTACTTGCGTAAGGGCGAATATAAACAAGCTATAGAGGCACTAAGCAAATATAGTGCTACTGGCAGCCCGGTTGCAGATCCATTGGCTTTGGGTTTATTAGGCGATGCTTACAGCGAATTGAAAGATTATAAACAAGCTTCTACGTATTACAAAAAAGCAGCAGATAAAGCGAGCAAATTTACTTCACCTATGTTTCTAAAGAAATTAGGATTGGTTAGCGAAAACCAAAATGATTTTAAAGGTGCTGTTGAAGCTTATACTAAAGTAAAAACACAATATCCTGAGAGTGCAGAAGCGCAATTAATTGATGCTTATATTGCAAGAGCTCAAGAAAAAGTTAAATAATCATTTAACTTAAAACATATTTACGAAAAGATCATCGAAAGATGGTCTTTTTTTGTTTAAAAGCTTTTCTAAATGAGTTCGTCATTTCCTGGAGTGCAACGAAATGGAGAATTCTATAAAAGTAGCTGATACATTTCTCCATAGAGTTAAAGCAAACTGATAGCTTGACTTGCAAAAAAAGGGTAGGTAACTTTTTTTTTGGAAATCAGGTGCAGTGGCTTTTAGGCTTGTGCAGCCCCGCTCTCCGTTCCTTCCGATGAAACCTGTGAAACAAGCAAGCACACAATAAAAAAAAGCAAAGAATAGTGATTAAATCGGAACCACTGCGATCAGGTTTAAGTGGCGCAATCAGCAATACTATTTGGGGTTGAATGGTGCAGAAAAAACGAAATTGCCCTTATCACAACCTGTCTCATATCAGATGATCTGTGAGGACACAGACCATGGCCCAAAAAGGAAATTTATATAAAACTATGCTATCCTACTCTTAATAGTAGCAAAGACATTACTTTATAGACCTGATTGACGCGTTAGCTCCCGATTTCTTTCTAATCGGGACTATAAGCAAAAAGCAGGACGAATACTAAAAAGCGCTACTGCAATTGCTCTTCAGAAAAACCTTCCTTTTCTATTTATCCGTATTACAGCCAAACTATTCGTTGGCCTGAATTTTATTTTAGGATTGTTTTCCTTTTGCCAAAGATGCTGAAATAAATTCACTGTTGTCCGGAGAAATATTTTTTTGTTTATAAAAAAGGGTAGCTTTAAGTCTACCCTTTGTAGTGTTATATTTGAGTTACCACACCTA
>NZ_JACHCQ010000023.1 GCF_014205835.1 Pedobacter sp. AK013
GATCAAAGCTTTTAGGGCAACCTCAAGAGGTGTAAGGGATATTAAATTCTTCTTATTCAGATTGTCGAAAATATATGCTTAAAACATCCCCCCCCCAACTTTTCCGCTTGATCCAACTATCGCTATATTTTAATCTCTGTTTTAAATACTACCGTAGCATTCCCTTTTATTTTAATTATTGCAGGGAGGTCATTTTCGATTTTAACACTCACATTTATCACTCCAGGCCTTTTCATTTTTTCGCCTTGTTTACCATTAAATTCGAATAGGTCATTCTTAGCGTCAATGATTTTATTCTGTATTAAATATCCTCCGAATGGCCCGTTTGCATTACCTGTAACCGGATCCTCGTTTATTCCGATTGCCGGAGCAAACATTCTTCCGTGTATCAATATGTCGTTATCATCTGAGTCGAATGTAAATACAAAGTACCCATTACATTTAATCTGTTTGCTTAGATCAGTCAAACTGGTGTAGTTTGGGTTTAAATCATTAAGTTTTTTCCTGCTTTTTATCCCAATCATCACTTTAGAATGTCCTGTAGAGGCAATTTGAATAGGACATCTTTCATCTGTATCAGAATAATCAAGTCCTAGGGCATTTAATATTTTTTTAGCGGTGTTGGTATCGAATGTAGGACTGAGTTCAAATTTACCCTGGGTCATGATTACCTGGTAATCTTCATTTTTCTTAACGATTTCAAAAGGAAGTATGCCAACCTGGGTTTTAAACCTTAAAATGCAAGAGTCTAAATTGTGTTCAATAGCTTTTGCATACATTGCGGCAATCGTAGCATGACCGCAAATCGGAACTTCTGCTAATGGTGTAAAATATCTGATTAAGCCGTCAGAATCATGATCATCAGGTGAAAAAAGAAAAGCCGTTTCAGAATTGTTTAATTCTTTTGCAATCTGTTGCATTTGTGTGTCTGTCAATCCATCGGCATTTACAACCACGCCAGCTGGATTTCCACTAAATCTCTCCTTTGTAAAAGCATCTATCTGATATATTTTAAAAGTTTTCATAATCTTTTCGGGGTTTTACGGGCTTCTTCTCTGTAAATAGTTTGCTTGGTGCGTATAGATCAAATATATTGAAATTTACAAGCAGGACTGAGATTCTGGATAGATAAGATGAGTAAAGACTTATTTTATGACGATTTGTTGAAAAAGTAAAAAAAACTTTTAATAAAACTTGCGTAGTTAAATGACTACATTTATATTTGTAGTCAAATAGCTACATAATGAATTTAAGAAGAGATGTATTTCAGGCCATTGCCGATCCTACCAGGAGGGCCATATTATTGTTAGTGGCTTCGCAGTCTATGACGGCGGGGGCCATAGCGGCCAATTTTAATACGGCAAGGCCAACTGTTTCAAAACACCTGCAAATTCTTACCGAGTGTGAATTGTTAGCACAAAAACAAAATGGGAGGGAGATTCATTACCACACTAACGCAAAAAAAATGAAAGAAATTGCCGATTTTATTGAGCCGTTCCGCAAAATGTGGGACGACAGATTTAATAAGCTGGAAGATATTATGAAAAACTACAGACCAAGTAAATAACATGGAGCAGAAAACAAAAATTGATGCCGAAAATGGCAAGCAGGAAATAATCATTACAAGAGAATTTGATCTGCCTGTAGCATTGCTTTTTAAGGCTTACATTGAGCCCGAAATTATAGCGCAATGGATGGGGACCAAAGTGTTGAAGCTTGAAAACAAAAAGTATGGTAGTTACCAGTTCGAAACAGCTGATGTCAAGGGAAACGTAGCTTTTGTGGCCACTGGAGTTATACACGAGTTCATAACCGATGAAAAAATTACGCGTACATTCGAAATGGAGCATACCCCTTTCGGTGTTCAGCTCGAGTTTTTAACCTTCGAAAAACTGACCGATAACAGAAGTAAACTTACTATGCATGTGGTTTATAAGTCGGTAGTGGTGAGGGATCAAATACTTGCTTTACCTTTTGCTCAGGGTATTAATATGGCACATCATCGTTTAGAAAACATTTTAAAACAAATAAAATAATGCATCATGGCAAAAAGTAATAAAATTATCTATTGGATTGCCACTGTTTGGCTTTCGCTAGGCATGTTATCAACTGGAATAGTACAGTTAATCAAAATGAAAGAAGAAGTAGCGTTATTTACCCAATTGGGCTATCCGCTTTATTTTCTGACGATATTAGGTGTTTGGAAAATTTTGGGTGTTATTGCGGTCTTAATCCCTAAATTTATGTTATTGAAAGAATGGGCTTATGCCGGCTTTTTCTTTGCCATGTCTGGCGCTGTTTTTTCGCATATCGCCATTGGCGATACCAGTGTTTCAGCATACTTTGGACCAATATTATTGCTCGTGTTAACCGTGTTGTCGTGGTATTTCAGGCCAGCAGATAGAAAGATTAATTTCGGTTAACTTTAATGATCAAAAGTTGAATAGTTAAAATGGAACAGCACAAAAATACAACTGAACCAGACCATACAGCTGTAAGGACTGCTTTATGGAGAGCGTTACATGTGCAGGTAGATGCACAACCACACATTCTCGAAGATGAAATTGGATTGAAATTGGTTATGCCTCCTGATGATTGGATGGAGCGCCCCGATATGAAATACACCAGGCGTCTTCGCGCTTCGATTGTTGCACGCAGCCGTTTTATCGAAGATTTAATTGTTGCACAAAGCCAGGAAGGAATTGATCAATATGTTATCCTTGGTGCTGGGCTTGATACTTTTGCTCAGCGTAGAACGGATGTTGCTTCCAAACTACAGATTTATGAAATTGACCAGCTTGATACATTAGTATGGAAACAAAAACGCTTAGCTGATATTGGTTTAGCTAAACCCAACAATTTACATTTTGTACCAGTAGATTTTGAAGTGTCTTCCTGGTGGAGAGAATTGTTAAAATCGGGCTTCGATATTAGGAAACCAGTGGTGATTGCGTGTACCGGAGTAACTTTATACTTGAGCAAAGCAGCAATTCTTGATACACTAAGTCAGTTGGCAAAACTTGCCCCTGGCTCAACGCTGGCTATGGCATTTTACCTACCTGTTGAATTACTGGATGAAGAGGATAAAGCTATGCAGGAAATAGCAGAAAAAGGTGCCCGTGCTAACGGAACTCCATTTGTAAGTTTTTTTTCGCCCGAGGAAATAGTAGATTTAGCGCATACAGCACAATTTAAAGAAGCAGAAACCATATCAACCAAAGATATGGAACAACTTTATTTTATAAATAGAGCCGATAGTCTTTCCCCGGCGAGCGGAGAAGTATTTTTATTGGCGAAAACATAACCCGCAAAATTCGACCGATATGCAAACGAATCCAAAAGTTGATTTTTATTTTGATAAAGCTAAAAAGTGGCAGGAAGAACTGTTGCTATTAAGGACAATCGCCTTAGATTGCGGGCTTACTGAAGAATTGAAATGGGGCTGTCCCTGTTACACTTTTAACGGAAACAACATCGTTTTAATACATGATTTTAAAGAATACTGTGCGTTTTTGTTTTTTAAAGGTGTTTTATTGAATGATGCAGCTGGAATCTTGATTCAACAAACGAAGAATGTACAGTCGGCGAGGCAGGCGCGTTTTACCAATGCCCTCAAAATAGTAGAACTGAAAGCCGTTTTGAAGACTTATATTTATGAAGCTATTGAGGTAGAAAGAGTTGGTTTGAAAGTTGAACTGAAGAAAACTACCGAATATAACATTCCTGCGGAGTTTCAAAGTAAATTGGATCACATTCCTGATTTAAAAACAGCTTTCGAAGCCTTAACCCCAGGACGCCAAAGGGGATACCTTTTATATTTTTCGGCGGCCAAACAATCTAAAACGAGAGCGGCGAGGGTCGAAAAATTTATACCGAAGATTTTAAACGGTAAAGGATTGGACGATTAGTTTTAAAGGATTGTCATTTCGACCGTAGTGAAGAAATCTATATGTTTAATTTGTATTGCCAGATGGCAACCAACTAAATAGTCAATGCAAAGTAGTAGTCGAGAATCACAAAACACCCTGGAGGAGCTAAATTTGCCTATATAGATCTCTCTATTTCGCGTTGCACCAGTCGAGACGACTTATTTGTACGAGCTGCTACTCCTTTTTCACTACATTTAGTTCCAAAACTGCAATATGTAGGAAGCTTATTATTTACACAGGCCTTACGCTATATATAAATTGGTATTTTTAAAACTAGGAACCTGAGCAACTATAACTGAACCATCATCATGAGCAAAAAAGAACTATCTGTAGAACAAACGCATGAATTGTTGAATACGCTAAAAACCCGTTTCGAGAAAAATATGAGTCGCCATAAAGATATCGAATGGGCTAAAGTAGAAGAAAAATTAATTGGAAGGTACGAGAAATTCTGGGTACTCAACGAAATGGAAGTAACTGGTGGCGAGCCTGATGTCGTTGATTTTGATAAAGAAACAGGCGAATACATTTTTTATGATTGTTCGGCGGAAAGCCCTAAAGGCCGTAGAAGTATTTGTTATGATCAGGAAGGGCTAGAATCAAGAAAGGAACATCAGCCTGAAAATAATGCGATTGATATGGCCGCTATGATGGGGGTAGAGCTCTTAACAGAAGAACAATATCGCTTTTTGCAACAACTCGGAAAGTTCGATACTAAAACATCGAGTTGGATTGTTACCCCTCCCGAGATCAGAAAATTGGGTGGCGCCATTTTTGGCGATCGCCGTTACGATCATGTATTTGTGTATCATAATGGCGCACAATCTTACTATGCTGCAAGAGCATTTCGTGGTTTGTTAAGAGTGTAACTCATGTTTACAGCAACTTTTGATAACAAAAGAAATGTAGGCCTGGGCGCTTGGCCAGGCTAATTTCACCACTAAATTGATAACCAAGCTTCAGGAAAAGTGCTTGGGTTGTCATGTTTTTGCTATTGGTATCAACCCTTAAGATAGAAACGCCTGAAGCTTTTGCCACCCGCTCGGCCTGGTTCACTAAAGCTTTGGCAATGCCTCTGCCCTGGCAATTAGGATCTACCGCTAAGCGGTGTGTAACAATGGCTTTTTCGGTAATGTCCCAACCCGCATCGGCATACTCGGGATCTTGATCTGTAGTAATTGCAGAAACACCAACAAGCTTATCTTCCAGCTCAGCTACTCATAATTGACCGATAGTAATATCGTTGGCAAATACTTCTGGGTTGGGGTAATCATCTGCCCACTGGAAATTTCCAGCAGCATGCATTAAAGGTATAACCTCGCGTACCAGTTGCATAATAAATGGTATATCTTCTGTAACGGCTAATCTTATTGTCATGGGGGTAAAAATAAGTTTTTTGGTCGACTGTTTAAATTGCTTGATCGGTTAATTGTAGCCAAGCGCTAAACTGAAGTAACTATTGGTGCATTAGTCTCCTGGTCATTAATCATTTGTTAACAGATGCAGGTTTGAGCAGTGCTTAACATGGTCGTCACCGCCAGGCGCCAGGCTTCAGCCCTAACTGCTTTAATCTTCTTGGTGCTGCATACTAAACACTCCAAGCTTCCTGATAAGTAAATCTTCATGTAATCTTCATCTTTATGCCTGATATTTGATCATATTGCTCTTTATCATATTCCGGCTTCTAAAGGGCTGTTAAGGAATTGTTTTCGCATTGTTTAATTTCAATTTTCATATTGTTAACCTAAGGTTAAACTTAATTTACTGTTAATATTGAATTAACATTAAGACTGTTGTTTTGTGCCAAAATAAAACAACAGAAAATGAAATCACGTATACTATCCCTAGTAAGTATTCTTGTGCTCCTGGTCACATTAGCTCAGGCGCAGGTTACAACATCTAGTATTAATGGAAAGATTAAGGATAACAAAGGTATCATCCCAGGGGCAACCGTTGTGATGGTGCACGTTCCAACGGGTACTGTATCTAAAGGTTCGTCAAACGAATCAGGGCTTTTCCGTATTGGCAACTTAAACCCAGGCGGACCATACAAAATCACTGTAACCTTTGTGGGTTATAGCCCAGTGGTAAAAGAAAATATTTATTTAACATTAGGTTCGGATGTAAAGCTTGATATTGATCTTCAGGAGCAAGGCAATCAATTAGCCGAAGTAAGTGTTAAGGGTCAAAAAGGCGGAACAAAATCTGGTGCAGGTACAAGCATTGGCGAAGGCCAGATTAAAACCCTGCCTACTATGAACCGCAGTTTGCAGGATGTAACAAGGGTTACTCCTCAAGGCAGTAAAGATAATACCTTTGGTGGAACCAATTTTAGGTACAACAACGTAACTATCGATGGTGCAATTAACAATGATGCTATCGGTTTTAGTCCTTCATTGGGAGGTCAGAGTGGAAGCTCTGGTATGCCAGGAAGCAGCACACGTACCAATCCGGTTTCGCTTGATGCGATCCAGGATGTTACTGTTTTACTTTCTCCATATGATGTTAAAGTGGGTAACTTTTTAGGTGGTAGTATTAACGCTGTTACGCGTGGTGGTACCAACGAGGTAGTGGGTTCGGTTTACGGTTATGGCCGTAATGCAGCATTGATCGGTAGAAATAAAATCGGCGATAACAGCAAAGAGCCTTCTGCTTTTCACGATTACCAAACTGGTTTCCGTGTTGGTTTTCCGATTATAAAAGATAAATTGTTCTTTTTCACCAATGAGGAGATTACCCGCCGTCAGGATCCGGTAATTTTAGGTGCAGGATCATCTGACATGAAATTGCTTACTGCAAGTGATGCGCAACAGATTTCTGATCGTATGGCAAGCGCTTATGGTGTAGATGCAGGTGCGTTCGGTAATTATAACATTTATTCGCAATCTAATAAATTCTTTAACCGTTTAGATTGGAATATCAGTGAAAATACCCAGTTAACCATCAGAAATAATACCATCATTTCGAAAGCAACAAACTTAGAAAGAGATCAGCTTAACTTTAGGTTTGGCAGTATCGATTTCAGACAGAACAATAACCAAACCTCAACCGTTGCTGATTTGAAAACCCGTTTCGGGAATTCGGCCACCAACAACCTGATTGTAGGTTATTCTACCATTCACGATTACCGTGATCCGCTTTCTAATCCGGCTTTGCCACAGATTGAGATTGCTGCTAACGGAGGAACATTGTTTTTAGGTACAGACCGCGAGGCGAGTATCTTCAATATGAAACAGAATACTTTCGAATTTACGGACAACTATACTTATAGCAAGGGTATCCATACTTTTACGGTTGGTACACACAATGAGTTTTATAACATCAACTATGGTTTTGTAAACTCATGGAACGGCCGCGTAGCTTATAGCAGTATTGCCGATTTCCTTGCTAACAAGCCGAATAGGGTGCGTACAAGTTATAACTATGACGACAATACGCGTGATAACATTATTGCGAACCCAACTGCGAAATTTAACGTGAACATGTACAGTGTTTATGGTCAGGATGAAATCCGCATAGGCGACCGTTTTAAATTAACACCTGGTTTGCGTTTTGATATGGCGAACCTACCTGACATGCCATCATTAAGTCCAAAAACAACCAATTCACCGGTTGACCCGAATTACGGTACAACTTATACTTATACAAAGCCATCGTCAATTACCGGAAAATTCCTGAACAAAATCCAGGTTTCTCCACGTGTTGGCTTTAATTTCGATGTATTGGGCAACCAAAGCCTGGTGATGCGCGGTGGTACCGGTTTATTTACCAGTCGTGTGCCTTTTGCATGGATCGGTTATGCTTATTACAATAATGGTGTAAACTATGGTGCTTTTGATAAATCGTACGTTTATGCAAATGCAGATCCTAGCAAAATTGTTATACCGGCAGCAGGTTCTGATCCGATTAAAGATGCTTTAACTGGTAATGGCGAAGCTGGTTATGTAACTAAACAGAATGTTAATGTTAAAGATGCAAACGGGGCTACGCAGGTAGATTTGGTTGATAACAACTTTAAAATGCCAAAAGCCTGGAGAAGTAACCTGGCTTTTGATTATAAAACAGACGATCAGTGGAAATTTACAGTTGAGGGAATTTTTAGCCAGGTGATTAAAGATGTGCAGTTTCAGCAGATTAACTATGTAGATAACCCTACTTACATGGTTTACGATACACAGAAACAACAGCCGATCTACTCTGGTGCTAAAATCAATCCATTATATACCAATGCTTATTTATTATCGAACACCGATAAAGGATATAAATACAGTTTAACGGCACAGGTAAGCAAATCACTTCCTTTCGGTTTGGATATGATGGTTGCCTACACTTATGGAAGATCGAAAGATATTGCCAACGGTATCCGTAACTCCATGGAATCTAACTGGCAGTTAAACCAGTCGCTTAGCCCGAACAATGCAGGTTTGGCTTATTCTAACTTCGATATTCGTAACAGGATTATCTCTACCATCAATTATAGGTTAGATTGGGCTAAAAACGGTAAATATGTATCTAACTTCTCATTATTCTTCAGCGGCCAGTCGGGTTCTCCATATTCATTGGGTTTAGTAAATACCAGGATCAACGGAACTGGACAAACGGTAAGTTTGATGTACGTGCCGGCTGTAGGCGAAACACAGAAATTCTTTGCCAATACACCTGATGGAATTGCACAGGCAGCAGCGTTTGATAGCTATATCAACGGTGACAAATACCTAAGCACCCGTCGTGGCAATTTTACAGAACGTAACGGTGCACGTACGCCTTGGAATGTTCAGGCTGATTTCCGTTTCTCTCAGGATATTCAGGTAGCAAAAGGAAAACACCCGCACGTTTTAACTTTAACTTACGATATCATCAACCTGACCAATTTGGTAAATAAAGACTGGGGTATTCAGTATTTTTCTCCTAATACTTATAACTCTATGGCTAGCATGGGTATCAAAGTTGCAACTGCGGGAACACCAACTGCTTACCCGGTTTATACTTTTGCGCAAAAAGATGTAACCTCTTATTCAAAAGATTTCTTTGCCTCTCGTTATCAGATGCAATTGGGATTAAGATATAGTTTCTAATCTTTTTTAATATCAATATACAACGGTCTGATCTTATAAGGTCAGGCCGTTTTTTGTTTGGCCGTGAACACCATAGTAATAATCCTATTTACTGCAAAAGCCTATAAGCAAGGCATGAGCGTGGACTTGTAACGGAAAGAAGGAATAAAGTTACCGATGAAATACCAACTTTCATTTTCAAATGATGGAAACATATTGATGTCAAGCATAGATATCTCCACTTTGCATTACTTCGCTCGGGTTGACGACCATTCGAAAACGCAGAAAATCTTTTTGACGTATCTAATTAAACCTTTCTTGTGCGCTCCCCGTCAAAATAAAACACACAGCGTAAAGCTTGATTTATTTTTCACTTAAAAGGTTAGGTTATGAAAAGGATTGTAAATGCATTGCTCTTATTGGTTATGGCAGTTAATTTTAGTGCATGCGTGGTAAACGCACGTGCACCAAGGGCACACTGGGTACGTGGGCATTATACTATTGGCCCTTATGGTGGCCGGTATTGGGTACCCGGACATTACCGTTAAGTTTTTATTATCGCCGCCATCAAGAAAATGGCGGCGATTGTTTTCGTAACCATGTTAAAAAATGTGGACATGCAACTTATGCGATTGTTGATTTAGATTGTAGGAATAAAATAATACATTAGCGTTATTAATACGATTTTAGCATATGCAAGATGAAATTCTTTTACAGATAAGCGGAAAAATTAAGGAAAGACGTAAAGAACTTGGCATTACCGTTCAGGAGCTTGCAGATAAAGCAGAGGTAAGCAAAGGCCTTATTTCTCAGATCGAAAACAGCAGAACTATTCCATCATTGATGGTATTGATGGATATTATTAAAAGCCTGCAGATAGATCTGAACAGCTTTTTTAAAGATATCAATTTTCATAAAAAAGATGCTCCTGTTCTGGTGAAACGAAAAGATCAATACCAGAAATTCGAAAAGGAACAGGCTTTGGGTTTTAACTACTCTCGTATTTTAACCAAGAATATTAAATTTTCTACTGCCGATTTTGTATTGCTCGAGTTGGAGGTAAATGCGCATCGCCCAATGGTGAAAACCGAAGCCTTCGAGTTTAAATATATGATAGAAGGTAAGGTAGAATACCAGTTTTCGAAAAAGAAAATTATACTCGAGAAAGGAGATTCTATGCTTTTCGATGGAAGGCTTTCGCATACCCCGGTTAATGTTGGCGATAGCAAGGCGCTAATGCTGGTAATTTATTTTTTTGAGTAATATTTTTATAAACAAAGTTTATTAATACTTAACAAATATTTATCTTCATCTTTATAAACCAACCTTTGGTTCGGTAATAGAAATATGAAACCATCATGATTTTTCAAACCACATAGTGGGACGAACGGATTCTGATGGCTTTACAACAATTGAACTAAATTATAAATTGATGAAAAAGTTTTTGAAAAGTACATTAGTGTTACTTTGTTTATGTGTATTTGCCCAGGCACAATCTAAAAAAATTAAACACGTTATCTTAATCGGTTGCGATGGCTTTGGCGGCTACGCTTTGCCAGAGGCGAATATGCCTAATCTTAAAGCATTAATGGCCAATGGCTCCTGGACCACGCAGGCGCGCTGTGTATTGCCTTCTTCCAGTGCTGTAAACTGGGCTTCTTTATTAATGGGGGCAGGACCGACTGAACATGGTTATACCGAATGGGATAGTAAAGTACCCGAAATTCCATCTATCACCAAAACATCTTGTGGTCTGTTCCCTGGCATATTTAGTGTAATCAGAGATCAAAAAAAACAGGCTAAAACCGCTATTGTTTATAGTTGGAGTGGTATTGGCTATTTATTCGAAAAAGAAGCAGTAAATATTATCGTCAACGGGAATGATAACGATGATTTTTGTACGGATACCGCTGTTGCGATTATCAAAAAAGAAAAGCCCTATTTTACTTTTCTTCATTTAGATGAACCTGATGGTACAGGACATTCTATCGGCCACCGCACACCGGCTTATTATAAGCAACTGGAGTTGGTAGATCAGCGGATTGGTAAAATTGTAAAAGCGGTTAATGATGCAGGAATAGCAGATGAAACCGTTATCCTGGTTACTGCAGATCATGGAGGTAAGGGCAAAGGCCATGGTGGTAAATCGCTCGATGAAGTGCAGATCCCGTGGATTATCTCAGGCCCTGGCGTTCGTAAAAACCACGAATTAAAAGATGCGATTATTACCTACGATACGGCAGCAACACTGGCCTGGTTAATGAGGTTGCAACAACCGCAAAGTTGGAGAGGAAGGCCGGTATTAGAGGCTTTTACGAAATAAAATACAAGTCTTACACGGTAAAAACTTAACAATTTGATAACCTTGATATTGTTTACTAATAATAAACAATGTTTACTATTGTGTTTTTAAATAAAATACATATGTCAATCAAATTAGTGGTGTTCGGTATGATAAACAACATAAGCAGATATTAGGATGAGTTTACTTCATCTTGCCCGCAAAAAAGCACTTAATTGGCCTTATTGGTTAATTACAATGCTTGGTGGTATAGCAGCATTTGGTTGTTATACCAGTATGTATGCCTTTCGTAAAGCTTTTGCTTCTGCTACTTTTGAACATCAGGAATTTCTGCATATCGATTATAAAGTTTGGTTGGTTATTGCACAAATGGTAGGTTATACCTTAAGTAAGTTTTATGGTATCCGTTTTATTTCCGAATCGGGGAAAAGTAACCGGGCAAGGAGTATCATTTTTCTGATTCTTTTTTCTTGGCTTGCCCTGCTCGGATTTGCTTTGGTACCTGCTCCCTACAATATTGTATTTCTTTTCCTCAATGGTTTCCCTTTGGGCATGATCTGGGGTTTGGTGTTCAGTTATTTGGAAGGAAGAAAAACAACCGAATTTATGGGGGCCTTAATGTCGATCAGTTTAATATTTGCTTCAGGTTTTGTTAAAACGGTTGCACGTACGCTGATGTCGTTTGCTTTGGTAAGCGATTATTGGATGCCTTTTCTAACCGGACTGGTTTTTCTGCTTCCATTGTTCCTGTTTGTTTTTTGTCTGGAGGTTATTCCGCCGCCTTCCAAAGAAGATCAGGAGTTACGTACCAAGCGGGTGCCAATGGATGCAAAACAGCGCAGAAAGTTTATCACCACATTTTTGCCGGGTATCATCTTAACCATTATCATCTACGTATTGCTTACCTGTATCCGCGATATGCGCGATAATTTCGAAGTAGAAATCTGGAACGGCTTAGGTATTCATAACAACCATATTTATACGCAGATCGATACCCTGATTTCGGTTGTAGTATTGGTGATGATGGGGCTTTTGATCCTGATTAAAGATAATCTCAAAGCTTTTACTGTGATCCACGCCATGATTATTTCGGGCTGTTTGCTAATTGGCGTAAGTACATTCTTTTTCGATAGGGGCTACATTGGGCCTGTGAGCTGGATGGCTATACTCGGGATGGGCCTATTTATGGCATACATTCCGTATAATGCTATATTTTTTGAACGGATGATCGCCAATTTTCATTACAAAGGCAATATCGGTTTTATTATGTACGTGGCCGATTCTATTGGTTATGTAGGTAGTTTTTCTGTATTGATGATGCACGAATTTGGCGAAACTAATATTAGCTGGATGCATTTCTTTAAACAGTGTTTGTTTGCTGTGCCACTCATTGGAGGAGCTTGCAGTGTGCTCTCGCTCATTTATTTCAGGAGGAAAACATTCGCTACAAATAAAAAGATGCAGGTGGCTGGGGGTGCAATTTTAGCAGGAAAGTGAAAAGATGTTTTTTTGGATGTCATTTTTACCATGTAAGTAATATAAGGTCATAAGCTTATATGTTTCTAACATTTCTTAAATGGTAGAAGTACAGGGCGCGGTGGCTCGCAAGAGATCGTCATTCTTAACTCGACTGGGAACCAGGTAGTGCTCATGAATGCTTTTGAAGAGAAGAAAGCTTATGTATAATCGTAAAATAGGCTTTAAGATTCCCGCCTGCGCGGGAATGACGCATAATTTTTAAAAGATAAAGCAGCTAAACAATATTAACTTAACATTGATGCCTGGATGAATTAAAACATCTTGACATCAGCAAAAAATAAACAATGAATAAACATTTCGATCTTATTGTAATAGGCGGGGGAATTTTAGGGACTTTTCATGCTTACCATGCTTTACTTTTAGGAAAATCGGTTTTACAGCTCGAAAAAGATAATTTTCCGGTAGGTGCTACTGTGCGCAATTTTGGTCAGGTGGTACCCTCGGGTATGGAAGCCGAGTGGTTCGGATATGGTGTTGCTGGTTTAGATATTTATAAATCCATTCAGCAGGAATTCGATATTTCCGTGCAGCAAAATGGCAGTGTGTACATCGCATCAGATAACGATGAGCAGACCTTGATCCATGAGCTGAAAGCACATTACGATACCATCGGTTATGAAACCGAATTGCTTAGCAAGGAAGCAGTTTTAAAGAAATATCCTGCTATTAAATCTTCTTATGCCAAAGAAGCCATCTTTTTTCCGCAGGAAATTAGTGTAGCGCCAGATCAAATGATCCATCGCCTGCATAAATATATGCAGACTAAATTTGAACAGTACACACTTCAATACAATAGCCCAGTAACGGCCTGCGAAAGCAAAGGTACTGGCATAGCGGTTGGTTTAAGAAACAATAGCGAACTTTTTACGGCAGAGAAAGCTATTATCTGTAACGGTTACGAATTTAAATTGCTTTATCCTGAACTGTTTAGTGAAAGTGGTATTGTGGTAAGTAAGCTACAGATGATGCGCAGTATCCCTATGCCAGAGGTTGCTTTAGCTGGTAATATTTTAACAGGACTAACCACCAGGCGCTATGAGAGCTTCGAGCACTATTGCCCTTCTTTCAAAAGCATTACAACTCCTGAACATTACGAAGAATTGAAAAAATGGGGTATTCATATCCTGTTTAAAAAGGCTGCAGATAATACGATCATTATTGGCGATTCGCACGTATACGCTGATGTAAATCATTTCGATGAGCTTGGTTTCGATTTAAGCCAGCATATTAATGAGCTCGTGCTCGAAGAAGCGGCCCGGATTGTTGATTTCGATGTGCGCAAACTGCAAAATACCTGGGCCGGATTTTATCCGCAGCACGCAACAAAACACATTGTAACTTACGATCTCGACGATCGAATCCATATCCGCACTGCCATTGGCGGCAAAGGAATGACCGCGAGTGCAGGTTATGCTGCAGAAAGCATTAAGAAAATATTTAGTTAACAAATACTAAACAAAAATATGGTTTTTTGTTAACTAAAAGTTGGCATTAGGCTAACATATACATCTTATCATTGCATCTATAAAACCTAAAAAATTATAGATAAATGAAACATCTCTACAAGATGAAGATGTGCATGGTAGCTTTACTGCTGTTATGCCTCACGCCTTATTTTACTTGGGCACAAACAAAAATTGCCGGTCTGGTTAAAGATGATGCTCAACAACCAATTCCTGGTGTTAGTGTACTGGTAAAAGGGACTAAAAAAGCTACTTCTACTGATCAGTCGGGTCGCTTTACCCTTGACGCCAAAGCAGGCGAAACACTTGTTTTTAGTTCGATCGGATTCCTTCCGCAAGAAGTTCAGGTTACAGGCGCAAACCTAACTGTAACATTAAAAACAGACTCAAAAAACTTAAACGAGGTAGTGGTTACTGCGCTGGGTATCCGTAAAGAAAAACGGAACCTGGGTTATGCCATTCAGGAGGTAAAAGGTGCCGATCTGGTAAAAGCCAGGGAAGCTAATCCGGTAAACGGTTTGGTGGGAAAGGTTGCCGGTTTAACTGTTGGTGTATCTTCAGAGCTTTTGGGCCGTTCGTCGCTTTACCTTCGTGGCAACGATGTTAATTTGGTAGTGGTAGATGGGGTGCCGATCAATTCGGATACCTGGAACATCAATCCCGATGATATCGACACTTATACTGTGCTTAAAGGGCCAGCAGCTGCTGCGCTTTATGGTTATCAGGCTTATAATGGTGCATTATTAATTACCACTAAAAGAGGTAAGCTAAGCGATAAGGGTTTTACTGTAGAGTTAAATTCGAGCACCCAATTTAACAAAGGATTTATCGCTTTGCCGAAAAGCCAGGATGAGTACGGACCAGGCGAGCACAGTGCCTATGCCTTTGGCGACGGAAAGGGTGGTGGCTTAAATGATGGTGATTATGATATCTGGGGGCCAAAATTCGATGGTCAGTTGATTCCTCAATATGATAGCCCGATTGTAAACGGTGTGCGCCAGGGTACACCTTGGGTAGCGCGCGGAAAAGATAACTTAAAACGTTTTATCCAAACGGGACTGCTTTCTGCAAACAACATTGCCTTATCTTCTGCAACAGATAAGTATAATTTAAGGGTTTCTATTTCTAATAATTACCAAAAAGGAATTATACCGAACACACAATTAAATATCAACAATTTTAATTTGAGCGGTTCGTATAACATCAGCCCGAAACTAAGGGCCGAAGCCTATATCAATTACAGCCGCCAGTTTTCTGATAATATTCCGGATGTAAACTATGGTCCGAACAGTATAATTTATAACATGACCCTTTGGGGCGGTGCAGATTGGAACATCGACGATATGAAAAATTACTGGCAGCCGGGCAAAGAAGGTATCCAGTCTATCTATGCCGAATACCAACGTTACCATAATCCTTATTTTATGTCATACGAATGGTTGCGCGGACATAAAAAGAACGATATTAACGGTTATGCCTCATTAAACTATAATGTAACCAAAGGATTGGATGTGTTGTTAAAAACGCAGATTTCGACTTACGATCAGTTAAGAACAGAGAAAATGCCATTTTCTGCTCACCCTTACGGACGTGAAGAAGGTTTGGGCGATTATAGGGAAGACCGCCGTAGCATGTTCGAAAACAATACCCAGTTGATATTAAAATTTAACAAAAACATTGGTGATTTATTCGAAATCAGTGCTTTTGGTGGCGGTAATGCCCGTAACTTCAGTTACAATTCGAGTTTTACCACAACCGATTATTTAAACGTTCCGGAAGTGTATAACTTCTCTAACTCTAAAAACCCTGTAAAGGCATTCAATTTTAATTCTAAAATGTTGGTGTTAAGTGCTTTTTACTCAGTTGATTTAAGCTTTAAAAAATATTTAAACATCAATACTACTGGTCGTGTAGATAAAAACTCTGCGCTTTCGCCACGTAATAATTCAGCGTTCTATCCTTCGGTTTCATTAAGTTCGGTAGTGTCGGATTATGTAAAAATGCCTGCTTTTATCTCTTTTGCAAAAGTAAGGGCATCGTATGCCAATGTTAAAGACCCTGGTTTGGGCACGCAGGACTATATCGGTGCCACGCCATTACAAACTTATCCAATCGGTTATGGTGCAGAGTACACTTCATCGTACGGTGGTCCAAGATACAGTCTTTCTTCTCCGTATAACATCAGGCCAACCTATAACAACCAATCGGGAGCTTATTATGCCAATAACCTGATTGATCTAAATACCATAAAAGCACAGAGCAGAACCAATTACGAGGGTGGTATCGATCTTAAGTTCCTGAAAAATAGGTTAGGTTTCGAGGCTACTTATTTCAGGTATATCGATGGGCCGAAAATTGTCCAACAACGTATCACAACAGCTACGGGTTATGAAACAAACACCATCAACGGCCGTAAAACGCAGAACAGTGGTGTAGAGTTGAGCCTATCAGGTTCGCCGATTTTGACCGACAAATTTGGTTGGGATGTAATGATCAACTGGTCTACCTACAAACAGGTTTACAAAGAGCTGGCAACAGGAGAAACCTCAGTTGATCAATTCTTTAAAGCGGGCGATCGTATCGATAATATCTATGGCTCTGTTTTAGCTAAAACCCCAGGCGGACAGGTGATCCATACTTCAAGCGGAACACCCATTTCATTGCCGGTTAACCAGTTGTTAGGCCATGCCGATCCAAACTGGGTATGGAGTATCGGTAATAAATTCAGATATGAAAATTTCTCTTTCAGCTTCCAGTTAGATGGTAAAGTGGGTGGCGTGATGCAAGATTATGTGCGGCTAAAATCGTTCCAGGGTGGTCGCCAGATCGAAACTATCCAAGGTAAAATGGGCGAAGCCAGATACCAGGATTACTTGCGTGTAAACGATCCAACTTACAAAGGTACATGGGTAGGCGACGGGGTAGTGATTGCCAATAACGGTAAACTTAATTTCGATCCGATAACGGGTGTAATTACCAATTATGGCGACCTTTCTTTTAAACCGAATACAACTCCTCAGTTACTGCAGGATTATTTGGGTGTTTTTTATGGTGCCAAAGAAAACACTATGATGAGCCGTACCTATGCCAAATTACGCGAAGTAACCTTTGGCTACCAGTTGCCCAAAAAGTTATTGGAACGCACGTTTATCAAATCGGCCAATATTTCGGTAGTAGGGCGTAACCTGTTGTATTTTATCAATTCTACCTATAACGATGTGGATGTAGATCAGTATTCGGGTAGGGAAGGGACTTCTACGCTGCAAACACCAACTACAAGAAGTGTAGGCTTTAACCTTAATGTTACTTTTTAATCACTAGAACATGAAATCAATATATAAAATACTGTTCCTCTTCATCATCGTTGCTGTTTGTGGCGGATGTAAGAAAGAATTTGAAGAAAATTTTAAAAATCCAAACCAGGCCGAAACTGTTCCGCCGAACTTATTGTTGAACGGTATTTTGTTCGATATGTATGAAGCACCTTTTTCGGGCTCAGAAAGATGGAACCAGTATACTGCCGCCAACTATTTCTACTATGCAACCAATAATTATGATTGGACAGGTGCTTCTTTAGATTATACTACCCTAAAAAATGTAGTAAAGATGGAAGAAGAAGCCAACCGTTTAGGTGGTGCAGTAGCTAAACCTTACCTGGCTTTAGCTAAATTCTTTAAAGCGTATTTCTTTGTGAAAATGAGTTTGAAAGTGGGTGATTTACCGATGGTGGAAGCCCTAAAAGGTTTTGCCAACCTTACTCCAAAGTACGATACCCAAAAAGATATCTTTAAACAATCGTTAACCTGGTTAGAAGAATCGAACAACGATTTAACGACTTTAATTGCTGCGGGCAACAAAGAATTAAAAGGCGATATTTACCTTAAAAATGACCTAATTGCCTGGCAGAAAGTCGTGAATACCTTTAAATTAAGAACCTTGATTCAGTTGAGTGTTAAAGTAGACGATACTGACCTACAGGTAAAACAACAGTTTGCTGCGGTATTGAATAATCCTGGTCAATACCCGGTAATGGATAGCATGGCCGATAACCTGCAGTTTGTGTACAACGAAAGTTTTAACAAATATCCAAACAACAAAGATAACTTTGGTAACGATGCTTTGCGTTATAACATGGCTGGTACTTATTTGAATACGCTTTCGAGTTATAAAGACCCTAGAGCTTATATGGTTGCTGAGCCAGCAAGAGGAGTAGCAGAGGCCAACGGTTATGCCATTACCGATTACCGCAATTTTGTGGGTGCAAGTACGGGCGAAGATCAGGGTGTGATGTTGGATAAGGTACAAAAGGGTTTGTATTCGCTTATTGGCCGGAACAGGTATTATAGTGGTTATACTGCCGAAAATACCTTCATTATTTCTTATCCCGAGCTCTGTTTTATCAAAGCGGAAGGTATTAACCGTGGCTGGGCTACAGGCGATGCCGAAAGCTGGTATAAAAAAGGTATCCAAGCCTCTATTGGTTTTTATGGTATCAAGGATGGTGTTAATGTGGTTACTTTCCTTAAAAAAGATGGTAAACTCGGCGAATTTGAAACTTACAATGTAAACTTCACTTTCGAGACAGATTATTATGCACAGCCCGTAATAAAATATGCTGGCAACACAGCTGAAGGCTTAAAGCAGATCCTTACCCAAAAATACCTGGCCTATTTCCGTAACTCTGGTTTTGAAGCTTATTATCAATATCGCAGAACGGGTATCCCTGAATTCCAGGTAGGGCCAGGTATAGGTAATAGCCAAAGGATTCCGAAACGTTTTCAGTATCCTACTATTGAAAGAACGACTAACGGCGAAAACTTAAAACAGGCTTTACTTCGTCAATATAACGGAACCGACGATATTAATCTGGCACCGTGGATTGTTAAACCTTAATTGTTAACGATCTGATATTCAGTTTGAAATATGGAAAACAATCCTCCGCTATAAAGGGAGGGTTGTTTTCTTAAATAATAATTGAATTAATTTTTGCATAAATAGTTTAAAAGCGCTAATATTGCACTCCCAAAACGAACAAGGGTGTTTAACTACAAAGTGTAAATAAACCTCGTTTTAGGAAATGACCAGTACTCCTTCTTAGCTCAGCTGGTTAGAGCATCTGACTGTTAATCAGAGGGTCGCTGGTTCGAGCCCAGCAGAGGGAGCCAAAACCCGCAACGAAAGTTGTGGGTTTTTTGCGTTTAGAGCTGAGCGAGAAGTTTTCAAGTCTGAAAATCGTATAAATCCTCATTTTCTGGCTAATTTTTGGTGTTAATTGAGATAATCTTTGAAGGTTACCCCTTTAATAACTTCAGCTTTTTAGAATAAAGCATTTGTTAAATGTGAAAGCATGAAGGAACACTAGTCGTTTATCTTGTTAATATTTTGCATATCTAAATATTTTATGTATTTTTATAATAAGATAAACGATATTTAGTCGTTTATCTTGCTAATATTTTACAATGGATATTCGAACAGCATTAAGAGAACTATCTAACCAACCGCTGACCCACCAGCTCCTAGCGGGTCTTCTGAAAGACTATAAACGGCCAAATGATAAAATATTATCTTTAAAATCGGATGGCCTGATCGAGCCGATCAAAAAAGGACTTTACATAGCGGGTAGGTCTCTTGGTGCTGAACGGCCTGAAAGCGCACTGTTAGCCAACCATATACTCGGACCAAGCTACCTTTCAATGGAAAGTGCACTCGCTCATTACGGGCTAATTCCAGAGAAGGTTTTTGCGGTCACTTCAATGACTACAAAAGCCTCAAGGAAATTCCAGACCAACATTGGACTATATACCTATACCAACCTATCATTGCCTTATTACGCATTCGGCCTTGCCACTGTGAGCTTGTCTAAAGACCAGCAAGCCATAATAGCAATCCCCGAAAAGGCACTATGCGATAAAATAGCTACAACAGCAGGCATAACCTTAAGAAGCCGATCTTCTGCAAGGGATTATGTTTTTGGAAACCTGAGAATGGAGGAAGAAGATCTAGCTAAATTTGATCTAAATGTGATGTTGAGCTGGCTCGAAAATGCACCCAAAAGGGAAAGCCTGGAAATGTTAATCAAAATGATCGAAAAAATATGATAAAGGAGTGGCTCGAAGATTATCATCCCGTAAACAGGGAAGAAGCCAAAGATGCATTGAGAGAAATCATGCAGGAGATCACATTAGCGGGACTTAACCGTGCCGGTTTTTTTGAAAAGGCGGCATTTTATGGCGGAACTGCGCTCAGGATATTCTACGGACTCGACCGATTTTCAGAGGATCTGGATTTTTCGTTGCTTGCCGTTGACCTGGATTTTTCATTGGAAAAATACCAAGATGCTATCATAAATGAGTTCGCTGCCCTCGGGATGCAGGTATCTATTTCGGAAAAACAGAAGGCAGTGAAGAGCAACATCAACTCTGCCTTTTTAAAATCGGAAACCATTTGGAAGGAACTTGTGTTGGAGGGTATCATCCCGCAGAACGGACTTAAGGAAGTAGCCAGCATCAAGATCAAGATAGAAGTTGATACAGCCCCTCCATTGGGGTTTGCTACTGAGGAAAAATTATTACTCAAGCCTTTTTCGTTTTATGTGAAGTGCCTGTCGCTCCCTGACCTTTTTGCCGGAAAGATGCATGCATTACTTTTTCGCAAGTGGGGCACGAATGTAAAAGGGCGGGACTGGTATGATATGGAATGGTACATCAAAAAAGGATATCCTCTTAATCTCGACCATTTCCTGCTAAGGGCGATAGACAGCGGGGACTGGAAAAAAGAGACCATCAATGAGGAGGAGTTCAGGAAATTATTGAGCGAAAAGATCGAAAGTGTCAAAATGGATTTTGTCAAGGCTGACATCTCTAGATTTATAAAGGATTCAAAGGTACTTGAAATATGGTCCCCAAGTTATTTTCATGACCTGAGTGCAAAACTAAAAATCAATAGATCGAATTAAGGCTCAGACCTTTTTTGTTTAAAATTTACGTTGGACAAGAAGTTTATCCTGAGCGCAGGGCAATGTCATTAAGTTATAGGATAAATCACAAAAAGACGTCACCTTGAGGAGTAATTTATCTTATAAAAATTAATATGGATGACAGCCCTCTCCGGGGTCGTCATTTCGAGCGGAGTGCAACGCAGTCGAGAAATCTGTCTCTATAGATTTCTCCATTTCGCTGCGGGAAAAAAAAACGGCTAGCTTCAGTCGAAATGACGATTTTTCTATAAGATCTGTCAATGGTAGCGTACTATTTGCAATTTATCAAGCTCAAGAAGTCTTCGACCTCGCTCAGACTGACACTGCCGCGCTTAACTTAATGACATTGAGGTGTAAGGAGCCATGAAGAAGGGGGAAATTCTGTTTTAGCCCTTTGACTAGAACGGTCAGTTAAACTTTGAGTGCCTTGCCATTTAAGAAGTACAAGCCCATTTAGGCTGATTGTTCTTATATGATTTAGCCTTTAGCCCAAGAATATCTACATTCAATTGTTGAGCATTATTTATCTCTGGTTTTAAAATCAATCAGGTAAGGTTTGATCTTTACGCCATTCAAATCTCTAAAACTCTCTCCAAGTACAATCTGATATTGTCTATTGGGTTTTAACTGAACATCGAATTCGGCAGTGACACCGTCCGCCGAAAAGCCAATAAAATTTTTAATAAACATTGCGTTTTCCTTGCCCAAAGGTCCAAAATCAAAGTTTCTGAAGCGCCTATCCATGGGTTTTGAAAAAACGACTTTAAATTTGTAGTTCAAGGTATCACCTAAATCTGCTATTTCTTCTGGGGTGGCACTCACCACAAAAGGACGGCTTTTTTCATACCCATCTTTTAATTGCTTAACGGTTTGATCAAAATAACCAGATTGATCTACGTATGTAGCTAGGGCTTCTATATTATTATAATCAAGCTCAATCATTTCGCTAATCGCCTTGGTTTTATCTTTTGCTTTTGTATAATATTGGTCGGCAATGGCATAACCCACATAATATCCTAGATCCCTTATCCCAAATTGATTTTCAGCATTGCTGTATAGCCAAAAACCATTTCCGGTATTGAACATCTGCAGTGCAAATGCCTGTTTGATACTTTCGTTATGTGCTTTGCCATAGGCAAGTGCAGGAAGTGTAGAAGGAATGGCCATTACCTTTTCAGAAACAAATTCTGCAACACCTTCCAATACACATTGCGCCAATAAATTGTCTCCGATATTTGTTTTTTGTTGGGTATGCACATATTCGTGGATATTGGTGAAAACCAAATTATCAAGATGTTCTTGTGCCATGGCAATTTCACTTCCAATCAATACCATCTTACCCATGGTAGTTCCGCCGCTTCTAAAGGCACCTACAGTGAAATAGATTTCTGCAGGTTTTAAAGCTGGGTAAAGTTGTTTAAGCTTGTTAATTTTGAGAGCAATGGCTTTTGCATAATCTTTCGCTTTTAAGGTATTGGAACGGATAGAATTAAAATAAGTTTGCTTTTGGGTAATGGCATCCAGGTACTCTTTTGGGGTATAATTCCTTGCCTGTATCATCGCTTTTTGTCCGGGTGTTCCCTTCTCCAGAAATAAATTTTTAAGATAGTTGTATTGTAAACTCGTATCTTTTGTTGAACTGATTTTATCGTAAGCCTGCCAGAAATGATCCAGATCTGTGGTGATCAGGTTTACGGTTCGTTGCGCCCAAAGATTCTGGGTAATGGAGGCGCACAAAAGGGTTGCAAAAAGTATGGCTCTATTCATATCCATAAAAGACACCTAAAAAATCTTTGTGTGACAGTATGATTGTTTTTTTTGATCAATTAACTTTGGTGTTCAGGTGCCTCATTTGGACACTCTATATATTTCCAATGGTGGCCAACAAGATCGTTCAAAATTAAGGGGGCAAAAGCGACTAAAGATTTTGGTTAAAACAAGGTCCGCCTGCTTAACTGTGGTTTTCCTGCTCCTGCAAAGCGATCCGTTCTCTAAAGGATTTATATCGCGACCGGCCAATAGGTAAAATTTCTCCGTTTTTAAGCTTTAATGCGTATTTGGTGCCCGAAGAGATTAAGATCTGCTCCATTTGTTTCATTTGAACCAAATACGATTTATGGATGCGTTCGAAACCAGCCGGCAAAATTTGCTCCAGTGTATCAAGTCCCTTATCGTGCAGCGTGCTGCTGCCATCCAGAAGATGCAGTTCGCTGTATATACCTGCACCCTTAATATAGTTGAGCTGGCTAAGTTCGATGAGGCGGACACTGCCGTTTTTTCGCACGGTGAGGTAGCGTAAGTTGCTGCTGAGTTCTTTTTTTGTAGCTGTTGCCCTGCTGAGCGCCAGTGTAAGCCGTTCCTGATCGAAAGGCTTTGGAACAAAATCGAGTACACCCAACTCGAAAGCACGAAGTGCATTTTCGGTATTGGCCGAAACCACTATGGTTTGAAAAGAGCGCGAGGTTAAAGATTGTAATACTTCAAAACCGTCTTTCCCATTGAGGTTAAGATCAAGTAACAAAATATCAATGCTGTTCTTTTCCAGAAAATCCATTCCCTTTTTAAGCGAATCGCAGATCTGGATTAAAGCATTACCTTCGAAATGAGCGGCAGTCATTCGTTCAACCCTTTTCGCTATCCGTGCCTCATCTTCTATTATCAGTATTGTCATTTTGATTTATTGTTTATTTTAATGATACTCGTCCAGCCCTGTGCTGATGCTGCGGATGAAAATTGCCAGCAGCCCGGATAACTTTCTTCGAGCCTGGCCTTAATGTACCTAAAACCGTTTCCACCACTGCGGTTGGTTTGTAATTCTCTATTTTTGCCTAAGGTTTCGAAGGTGTATTGGCAAAAATCATCGTTTTGGCTAAAAGAAAGTTTAAATCTAATTGTACCATTGTCTTGTGGTGTATTGTGTGTAATGCCGTTTTCGAGCAGGGTATGGATAACGGCCGGTGGTATGGTTGCCGAAGTACTAATTCCGCTATCTTCCCATTCGTAACTAATTTCTTTTCTAAAACCCATCACTTTGAGGTGCATCTGGCATAAAGCAATTTCCTGTCTGATGGGGATTAAACTTTGTTCAGATATGGCATTCATGATATCAAACTCATTGGCCAGTGCCTGAATAAATTCGGTTCCTTTTTTAGGCGACTCTTCTACCCAGTCGATAAGCGAGGTTAAGGTGTTTTTGATAAAATGCGGCTGGATGTTTTTCTTTAAAAGTTCGAGCTGTAACCTCGATGAAAGCAGCAATGAATTGGAATGTTCCTGTTCTATTTTTTTCATCCTGATGGTATGCAGATAAAGCATAGACACAACAATAAAAGTATAGAAGATAAATATGCCAAAATCGTAAAGCAAATAATAATTCATGCCGGCACTTGCTAAAATGCCTGCCATTAGCAGCCAGCTGCCTTTTTGTTTCCGGTAAACCGCATCGAATGCAATAAGCAGCATGGTAAGCCACATGGCCCTACTGTAATAAATGGCCGATAGATCGTAGTGGCCATAATTGCGGATATAAATAAATAGCAGCACACCAAAAAGTAAGCAAAGCAACAGGTATTTTCTTTTAATGCCGAACTGGATACAGAAGTAAAGGGGCACCAGGAGCGAAATAGAAAAAGTTAGCCACCCGATTACTTCCATTCGGATAAAGAATTTGGGATAGGGGATTTCAATATAAAATTTAATGTACTCGGTAATCAGGAGTAAAAAGAAGAGCAGGCAAATTACAGAAAAGATAAGTACCGGATATTGTTTTTTATGGCTGTTGAAATATAGAAAAATATAATATAGCGAGGCAACCAGAAAAGCACCAGCCATGATAAACATGAGTGAAGAAATAAGCAGCGGCCTGCGAATGAGATTAACATATGTATCAAGCTTTACGCCCACGTTACGCTGCACCCTGGGGTAACTAAACTGTGTGCTGCGCAAGGCTACGGTGTGCTTGCCAGGTTTGGAAAGTGAATCGGGAACAGGAAGAATTATAGTTTCGTTACCCGGAACTTCATCAACAATGGGCGAGCCGGGTTTCCCATTGATCCCTATTTTAACCCCATCCCAATAAATTTCATAAGCCCCAAAGGCAATTACCTGAAGGCCCAATGCACCTCCGCTGTTGGCAATCAGTTCGGTTTTTTCCCTGATCCAGAAAACCTGCCGGCCGGTAGCGCCACGCTCTTGTCGCCAGCCAGTTTCGTTTAAGCTTTTAGCAGCCCAGGCCACATCATCGCCTGTTTTAAATATGGGATCGTATTCTTCGTACAATACCTGTCGTTTGCAGGAGCAAAATAAAACTACGGAAAATATAAACAGGATAATACGTTTCATAATCCAAATGTAAGATAAAGATAAACCGACTTGATGCATTTCAAAAGGATATAGAGCTGTTTGCATGTTTTTTTATTTAGTGCTCAGTTGGGAGGACTAATCTTGCAGTATGAAACATATCGCTATCACCTTTACCCTCTTTGTTTGTTTTTGGTTAAACAGTACCGCACAATTAAAAGAGCGTTCGTTTTCCGGTCATGTTAAAGAGAAAACAACCAACGCAGCAATACCTTTTGCAAGTGTTACCATTTTAAATGAAGCCGGTAAACTACTGGTATCTGGCATTGCCGATGACAAAGGGAAGTTTACTTTAGGCACCACACAACAAGGCAAGCTGAGCATCGAATTCAGTTTTATGGCCTACCACAAAGTAAGTGTAACCATTGAGGCTGATAAGAATAAAGTTGATTTGGGAACTGTTTTAATGGAACCCGATACAAAGATGTTAGACGAAGTCTCTGTTACGGCAGAAAAAGCAGCTGTAAGTTTAAAGTTAGATAAAAAGGTTTTTGAGGTTGGAAAAGATATTCTTTCGCAATCGGGTTCGGTAACCGAATTACTGGCGGGGGTGCCCTCGGTAAGTGTTGCACCCGGTGGTGGCATAAGCCTGCGCGGAAACAGTAGTGTTTTAGTGCTGATTAATGGCAGCCGGTCTGGTTTAACTGCAGGAACGGCGCTTGAACAATTGCCTGCCGACCAGGTAGAAAGGGTAGAAGTTATTGCCAATCCTTCTGCACAATATGATGCTTCGGGCTCGGCAGGGATTATTAATATTGTGCTGAAAAGAAATAAAAAAAGTGGTTTTAACGGGCAGCTTCGGCTGGTGGGCGGCATTCCGAACGATAACCGGATTTCGCCGAGTTTAAATTATAAATCAAATAAATTAAATCTTTTTTCAACCATTGGCTTACGCTTTTCTGATTATGTGGGTTTATATAAAACTAATCAAACCGTGAATCAACAAGGTTTCAACTCTATGCTTAACCAGCGCCAGGATGAAAACCGACATGACGATGGCCGTTTGGTTTATTTCGGGGCCGATTATCAGCCCGATAGTTTAAACACCATCACCATGGCTTACCTGCGCAATGCTACAAAAGACCACGATAAAACCACCCTGGGTTATAATTATTTCAGTTCGGCTCCCGATAGCTCACTGGTACGTACAGGCGAATCGTGGGAAAACAGAAATTACAATCAAGTCGAATTTAACTACACCCGGATCTTTAAAAAGCCTGGTAAAAAATTAACGGTAGATATGCAGTACGATTTTTGGAATAGTGCTAAAAACTGGAATCTTGCCACGAGCAAAATATCGCCATCGGTTGAGCAACGGCCCGAAATAAGGACAAGTAATATTGGTTCGAGCAAAGATTTTGCTGCGCAAAGCGATATGGTTATCCCCCTAAATAGCAAAGCTACCTTAACCTATGGCATTAAAGCCGAAAACCGGAGGGTAAACAGCGATTTCTTGGCAGAAGGAAGAACGGCGAATGGCTGGGCGGTAATTGATAACATTGACAATGGCGTGGGGTACAATGAATTTATTGGAAGTGCTTATTTACAATTCAACAGTAAAATCAGCCATTTTTCTTATCAATTGGGGCTACGTAGCGAATATACCGAAGTGCGTATCGACGATCGGAAAGATGTATATGACAGTAAAAAGGATTATTTAAAACTGTTTCCAACCCTGCATTTGGGTTACGAAATGAGCAAAAGCACTTCGTTGCAGTTGAGTTACAGCAGACGCATTAACCGCCCGGCTTTAAACAACCTTTATCCTTTTAACGAAATAACCGATTACAATTCGAGGTATGTGGGCAATCCCGGTCTTAATCCATCCTATGCCAATGTATTAGAACTGGGTTTGTTAAAACGTATAGGTACGCTTATTATCAATCCATCAGTATATTACCAGCATAACACCGGGGTAATGATCGATTACAATTACCGCGAAAAAGGGCTTTTTATTTCCATGCCCGTTAACATTAAACAAGAAGAACGCTCGGGGGCAGAACTTTCGGTGCTCTATAATCCTTACAAATGGCTGCAAATGAATATGGAATTGAATGCTTATCACTTCAGCCAAGCTGGAATTTATGCTAACCAGGATTTCGCTTTTTCGGGCAATACATATACATCCAGATTAGGTACGCAGGTAAAATTGCCTAGTAAATTTAGTGTGCAGGCCCGTTATAATTTTACCGGTGCAATTAATAACGCACAGAGCAATATGAAAGCAATCCACTCGATCGATATGGGGATTGGTCAGAACTTTTTAAAAGATAAGGCTAGCTTGTTGTTCGATGTGAGCAATCTGTTTAACCTGCGCAAATTTTCTACCACTACAACGGGGCAGGGTTTTAGCATTACTCAGGTAAACAGTCCCAATGCGGCCAGGTATCGCCTCACTTTTGTTTATAGGCTTAATTTAAGCGATGGTCAGGGGATTAGACAGGCCAAGAGCGGGAACAGAAGTTAGGGAGACAGTGTATTTTTTACCACCTAACACATACAAGGTTACTAATGACTAGCCAATAGGCATACAGGCAATTTATTCAACACTTAAGACATATATGTCTGCAATGTTTATTGTTGTTTTAGGACACAGCAATCGATAATGTCATAAAAAGGCAAGTGACGGATTTTTCGTACTTGCCTTTTTTACTTAAGTTATATATAAATTAACTCTGGTGCTCAGGCATACCATTCGGGTCCATCCATATATATTCCCAGTGGTGGCCGTCAAGATCGTCAAAACTATGCTGGTACATAAAGCCATAATCGGTAGCTGGATTAGGTATAGTGGCGCCAGCAGCTACTGCTTTATCTACCATTTCGTTAACCGCATCCTTGCTATCTGCCGATAGGGCAATAGAGCATTCTATTGCTTTGCTGGTATCCACAATTTCTTTGCTGGTAAAAGTTTGGAAAAAGGTTCTGGTGAGCAGCATGACATAAATGGTATCGCTGATGATCATGCAGGTTGCTTTCTCGTCGGTAAACTGTGGATTAAAAGTATAACCCAGTTTGGTGAAAAATTCTACCGATTTGTTAAGGTCGCTAACAGCCAGGTTCACAAAAATTTGAGTTGCCATATTGTTTTCTAATTTGTTTATTCAAAGGTATAATAAAGCCAAATAGGTATTAATGTGTAAAAACGACAAGTTAAGGGGTTAAACGCGACTTATGTGATACCTAACGCATTTGATCTGTCTGGTTAGTACAATTCTCAAAAATTTGCATAAGGCCTTATAATGGTTGTAATTCTTTTTATCTTTAGTTCTGGTTTCCGGTGGCAGCCTTAAATACCAATTCTTTACAAGCTCTAAACCTTAAATATCATTAATTGCTCATGAAACGAATATTGCCTATTTTAATCGTCTTGCTTTCTCTTTCTGCTTTAGCTCAACAGAAATTACCAGTTGTAAAAGCAAGTGTTGGCCAGGCAAAAATTTACGAAGAAAATAACGTTGTATCGAGCTGGTATATCAATCCCAAAATAAAACTAGATGTGTTTACAACAGGTAAATTCATAAAACCGAAAAACATAAAATTCAAAACTGATATTGATTCGATTGTTTTTAATATCAGCCCCGGGCAGAAAAAGGAATTTATTGTTTTGTTAAACGGCAAAGATTCGTGTCGCACCCAAATTACCGCTCCTGAACTAAAAAACTTCAGTAAGGTATCTCCCGAAATTCATGATTCAATACCTTTTTTTGTAAATAAATACAATACGAATTTTTTGCCGGTCGTTTTTAATGGTATTGATTCCCTGTTAATGAATTTTGATTCGGGAGCAAATGATATAGATTTTACCACCGCTGCATTGGCGGGAAAAGTGAAATCGAAACCCAGGCTTTATAACACAGATTATGATATTAAAATAGGAAACCACACTTACAAAAGCAAAATTTATGATATCAAATTAGCTGGAAATGAAGTTGATGGCTTGGTGGGATGGGATATATTCGATGGAATGATTGTAGCGTTAGATTATGATCAGAATAAAATGATGGTGCATTCTACCATGCCAAAACAGATTTTACAGGATAAACAATACACCAAGTTTAAGATCACTTATATCAAAAATAAACCTTTTATAGAAAGTGAAATTTCGCAAGATGGAACCAAAAATAAAAGCCTGTTTTTCTTCGATCTAGGTTACCAGCGCACGGCTATGCTTGATAACGATTTGCTGCGGGAAATGAAGTTCCCAACCGAGAAGATGGAAATTATCAAAAAGGTAATTATGCACGGAATAGGCGGTAATGAGATCCCAGTAACTACTGTAAAACTGCAAAATTTGAAAATTGGTAATTTTGAATTAAAAAATGTTCCCGCTCAGATAATGGAACAAAACAAACCCATGCCCGGTGTTAACGTTCATTACCTTGGAACGGATATTCTGAAAAGATTCAATACGGTTTTTGATTTTCAAAATAATGTGATCTATTTAAAGCCAAACCATCACTATGATGTTGCTTATGCAGACCAAAAGACTTAATATCCTTATTTTAATCGCAAAGATGACGAAGTGAAGGCGCAAAGACACAGCCTTAGATCATTCCGACTCAAGCGTAACGAAATAGAAAGATCTTTTTTCAGTCCATCTATATTTTAACCGCTTTATGCAGCTGTTTTAGATATGTGGTAACATGTACGTATTATCCATTAATCAATAAATTTAATCTGCTTACCAAATAACCCTTCCCAAACTTCTGCTAATCGTTTACCACTATAGCTTAATGGCTTTGGGTGTTGATTCTTACCATAGTTTATAGTAAATCAGCTTCATTTTAGTTCAAGGCCACCAGCGCTTACATCTTAAATAAGTTCTGTTAAGCCGTTTTAAAATTACTACCGCATTTTTAATTTATTGTTTTCTTTACACAAGACCATACTTTGTCTGTTTTTTCTTCAATTTCTTAATAGAAAGTTTAATATTTCATATTGCGTATTAAACATTCTCATAATGTAGTGCTTCTATTTTTGCGCAGCTTATCATTTATAGAACGCTTCATGGAAAAAAACTTACTAATTTTATTCAGGGCCTGCTTTTTGTTTGTGCTATTAACGCATACATCAGGTTTATTTGCCCAACGCACCCAATATAAGGGTATTGTTAAAGATGGAACTCAGGCAATTGTGCCAGGTGTCAGTATTGTGATCAAAGGGAGCACCATGGGCACTTCCAGTGCTGCTGACGGAACTTTCTCTATCTCAGCAGAAAAGGGACAGGTACTTATTATTTCTTCAATAGGCTTTACCACTCAGCAGATTGTGCTAGGAGACCAATCGATAATAAACATCAGTCTGAAAGATGATGCAAATGTACTGTCTGATATAGTTGTTACCGCGCTGGGTATTAAAAAAGAAATCAAAAAAATCGGTTATGCCACACAGGAAGTTAAAGGTGCAGATCTTGTAAAAGCACGCGAGCCAAATGCAATCAACTCATTAGTGGGAAAGGTTGCAGGGTTAACAGTTGGTGGTAATGCCGAAATGCTTGGCCGGCCACAGCTTGTTTTACGCGGAAGTACCGATCTGCTATTTGTGGTTGATGGTGTGCCTGTAAATTCAGATACCTGGAACATTAGTGCTGATGACATTGAAACCTATACCGTTTTAAAAGGCCCGAATGCAGCAGCACTTTATGGATCGAGAGGACAGAATGGCGCAATATTGGTCACAACCAAAAAAGGCGCTAAAGACAGCCGCGGGTTTACCGTTGATTTTAACAGTAGTACCATGATTGAAAGCGGATTTGTGGCTTTGCCCGAAAATCAGACTCAATACGGTTATGGAAATGATTATAAATATGCTTATGGATCTGATCTTTACGATCTGGATGGTAGTTACAGAAGGACAAATATCTGGGGACCAAAGTTCGATGGACAGGGTGTAGCACAGTATAACAGTCCGCTGGATGCCAATGGCAAAAGAACTTTAACACCATGGACGGCCAAAGGCGTAAACAATTTTGAGAATTTTATGCAAACAGGGGTACTATCTACCAATAATGTTTCGGTGGGTGCTTCTGGCGATAAATATGATTTAAGGGCATCGCTTACCCATACCTATCAAAAAGGCATGGCGCCAAATACAAAGCTCAACATCGATAATTTTGCCCTTTCGGCAGGTTATAAATTCAGCGAAAAGTTACGCGTGGATGGAAGTTTGAACTTTAACTCGCAGTATACGCCCAATATTCCAGATGTTTCGTACGGCCCCAACAGCTATGTGTACCAGTTTAAGGTGTATGGTTCGGCCAGCTGGGATGTTGCAGAAGTTGAAGATTATTGGGGTGGAGAGCGTGGTAGAAAAGGACTTGTTCAGAACTTTGTTGAATATGGAAGACATAATAACCCTTATTTTACCGCTTACGAATGGCTGCACAGCCATAATAAAACCGATATAAATGGTTATGCGAAACTGAGCTATAAGGTTGATGAGCATTTAAATTTTCTTGCCCGTACCCAAATTACCACATGGAACCAGTTGAGGACAGAAAAAGTACCGCCATCAACCAATTTAAACCAGTACGTTAATGATTATGAGTTTAATAAAACCGGTGGTATATATAATATCTGGTATGGTGATTATCGCGAAGATCAGCGTCGTTTATTAGAGCACAACCACGATGTACTGGCAAATTACAATAATAAAATAGGCGATTGGCTTGACCTTGGCCTATCAGTGGGGGGAAACCTGAGAACTTTCGAATATAACTCTAACTGGGAAACAACTTTTGCCATGAATATTCCCAACGTTTACAATTTTGCCAACTCCAAAGGGCCTATCAAAGGTTATACATTTGGTTCAAAAATGCAGGTGTACAGTGGTTACTACTCGCTGGATCTAGGAATTAAAAACTGGTTAAACATTAATACCACTGGTCGTGTAGATGATCTTTCTACGCTTCCAAAAGGACAGAGTACCTTCTTTTACCCATCTGTTTCATTAAGCAGTGTAATTTCTGATTATGCCAAGCTACCTTCTTTTATGTCCTTTTTAAAAGTAAGGGCTTCATTTGCTGATGTAAAAGGTGCATTAACCAACCCAACAATTGGTACAGCTTATCAGGCCTTAACAGGAAATACCGTAGGCTCATTATTAGGTGGTGGACTTTATGGTGGTTATGGAACCGAACTGATCTCATCTTACGATGGACCATCATACGATAACCAGAATTCTTACAGTTCAACTACCTATTATAACAATACACCATCGGTAGATTATTCTAAAAATATTGCAAACCCATCTATCAAACCGTTTAACGTAAAATCTTACGAAGCAGGTGTTGATGTTAAATTCTTAAAAAACAGATTGGGTGCCGAATTCACTTATTTTACTTCGGTAAACGGCCCGCTTATTTATCAATTGGCTTTGGCGCCCTCTACCAGTTATGCTACAAGGAGTGTAAATGCCATTACCTCGCAAAAGAAAGGTTGGGAGCTTTCGGTTAACGGAACACCTGTTAAAACAGCAGGTGGTTTTTCTTGGGATATAATGGCTAATGTATCTACTTACAAAGAAACCTTAAAAGAAATTTTTGGGGGTGTAGATGCTTTGCCAATTAACGGTCATAATTATAAAGTTGGCGAACGTTTAGATGCCTTTTATGGCCGTGCTTATGTGCGTTCCCCAGATGGGCAGGTAATCCACGATGCAAGTGGTTTGCCTTTAGCACAACAGGCAGGTATTAACAACAACCAGCTTTTAGGTTATGCCAACCCTGATTTTGTATTTGGCTTAAACAACAGGTTCACCTATAAAAATTTAAGCTTTAGTTTCCAGTTGGATGGGCGCTCGGGCGGAAAAATATTCGATTATGTGTATGCACAGATGATGAATGCTGGTAACGCCATTGAATTGGTAGAAGGCCAGTATGGCGATGCCCGTTTAAAAGAGTGGCAGAGCACAAACGGTGGGGTAGTCAATGCTACTGCAGCCATGGTTGGAAGCGGTGTGGTAATTACATCGGGTACACCTCATTATACCAACGGAAAAATAGATAACTATAACGAATTAACTTTTGCCCCGAACACAAAAGCGGTAACCTTAAGAAGTTATATCCAGAATGGTGTTTATGGGCAATTCGATGAGCCATTTATGGTTAACCGTTCTTATATAAAACTGCGTGAAGTGGTAATCGGTTATTCTTTATCGAAAAAATGGCTTGAAAAATCGTTCATCCGTTCAGCTTCATTCTCACTGGTAGGCAGAAACCTGCTTTACTTCGCAGAACGTAAAGATATCGATCTTGATCAGTATGCTTCAGGGTTTAATTTAACCAATAGAAGTTTGGGTGGAAAGCAATCGGATTTACAGAGTTCTACTGCCCGTCGTTACGGTTTTAATATTAACATAGGCTTCTAATGCTCAAAACTTTAAAATATGAAATCTAATATATTCAAAATATCAGCTTTGGCCTTGCTGCTTGTTGGCACATTCGGCTGTCAAAAAGGAGATTTATTGCCAAACCCAAATGTTGCAAATGAAAACTCTACCATTCCAGCTTCATTATTATTAAACCACATTACCTGGAGTTTTTATAAAGGTGGGGGTTTTGTTGATAAGGCTGCAAATGCCGTTGAGGAAGATCCATTTGGGCAGGTAATGCGTTGGAACCAGTTTACAACTTCTTCTAACGCGTATTACCGCGGGGCAAATGCCTATGCATTTAGCAATACCGCCACTACTTACGATATTATAAGGTACGTATCTAAAATGGAAAGTCAGGCAGCTGCACAGTTTAATTCAGCAAATACCATATATGCCGCTCTTGGAAAATTCTTTAGGGCCTATAGTTTTATCTGGCTTACACAAAGGCTTGGTGATATTCCGATGACGGAAGCGGGTAATACAAACATCTTCCAACCAAAGTTTGATACCCAGCACGATGTTTATAAAAATTCTTTGCAGTTATTGGAAGATGCAAATAACATTATGTCTACATTGATAACACCCTTAAATTCTTCTACAGCAGTAGGTGGAGACATTTTCGGACTCACCTACCTGCAATGGCAAAAGGTAATAAACGCTTATAAACTTAGGGTATTGATTTCGTTGAGCAAAAGAGCCGATGATAATGCTGATCTGAATATCAAAACACAGTTTGCGGCCATCATCGCAAATCCTGCAAAATACCCAATTCTAAGTGGAAATACAGATAACCTCACTTTCAAATTCAATGCTACTGTAAATAAGTATATCTATAATCCTGATGAAACTTACAACCTTTTTGGTAACGTCAGTAAAACCTATCTGGATATTGCCACCGCCAACAAAGATCCGAGAACTTTCATCGTAGCTACACCTGCACCGGCCCAGATTACCGCTGGTAAAACCGTATCTGATTTCTCTGCCTATGTAGGTTCTGATATTTCACTTACGCAGGCAGGCTTAACGGCAAATGATGCTTTGGGGATGTATTCTTATGTTAATTTTAAAAGGTATTATGCATCTTTTGTAGGGCCGGAGCCCCTAATTTTGATTGGTTATCCAGAAATGTGTTTCAATATTGCCGAAGCCATTAACAGGGGTTGGTTAACAGGGTCTGCCTCTACATGGTACAACAACGGAATCAATGCCTCATTAAGTTTTTATGGAGTTGTTAATGGCCAGACCTATACAATTGGTAACCGCGAAGGCTTAACCCTTGGAACCGTTACCTTAAACACAACTGATTTTCTGAACAATAACAATGTAGTATACAAAGGCGATAATGCTGCCGGATTAACGCAGATCCTTCAACAAAAATATGTCGCTTTTTGGCAAAACTCGGGTTGGGAAGCATTTTACAACTGGAGAAGAACCGGTGTGCCTGCATTTTCAAACAACGGTCCCGGCATCAATCCTTCTCAAAAAATCCCTGTTCGTTGGCAATACCCTGTTGATGAGCAAAACAATAACAATGCAAACTACAAAGCAGCAATTGCCAGCCAATATGGAGGCAATGATGATGTAAACCAACTGATGTGGTTGCTTAAGTAATATATAATAATAAAGTTTAAGATAAGGAGCATCCTTGAAAAGAGATGCTCTTTATTTATCATTTAAATAAAGAGAAATGAAAAAGAACATGATCCTGTTTTTAAGCCTGATATTCAGCGCGCAGTTTACTTTTGCAGCGGTTATTGATAGTACGAGGGCTGTTGCGGTTAAAGGTGCTACAAATTTTAGAGATCTGGGTGGCTACGCAACCAGGCAGGGCACCCACGTAAAGTGGGGGAAAATTTACCGATCTGGAGAAATCAGTAAGCTTACTGATGCAGATCTCTTACTCCTTGATCAAAAACACATTCGCTCTGTAGTCGATTTTAGAGGTAATGATGAAGTGGCAAAGGCAAAAGACCGTTTGCCTAAAGATGCAGCTTACCTGCAATTGCCAGCTGGAAGCGAAAACCTGGGCAGTTGGATGATGCAGATAGCTAAGTTAAATTCAGCCGATTCTCTGATGGAATCTTTTTATGGTCAAACCGCACATCTGAAAGATAAATATCAGCCATTTTTTAAAGCCCTGCTCAAACAGCCTGATTCGTCAGCACTGCTTTTTCACTGTACGGCAGGAAAGGATAGAACGGGTATAGGGGCAGCTTTGTTACTGTATGCTTTAGGAGTTCCGGAAGAAACCATTTTAGAAGATTATTTATTGAGCAACGAATTCCGTAAAGAAGAAAACGAAAAAATGATAAAAGGTATGGTGCAAATGGGTATTAAAGAGCAGGTAGCCAAAGATCTTGCCAGTGTAAAGAAAGAATACCTCATGGCCACTTACAATGCTATTATTTCAAAATATGGAAGCGTTGATGATTTTTTGAAGACTGAAATGGAGCTTAATGATAACGATCTAAAAGAATTGCGCAAAAAATACACAAACTAGTATGCTTCAATACAATTACCAAAAAGGAGAATGTGCTAAAACCATTCTCCTTTTTGCATTACCTATTAATCAATAAATTGAATCTGTTGTACTAAATAAGCCTTCCCAAACTTCTGCTGATCATGTACCACTGTAGCTTTAATGGCCTTCCATTTTGGTCGTTGTCCTTTTTGCCAGTTTGCACGGATTTCCTGTGCATTTTGCCAGATTTCTTCAAGCTCGTTCTGAACGGTACTATTTGCATAAGTGAGCTGTAACTTATCTGGAATCATATAATAATCGGTTCCTGTTTTGCTTAACCTAATATTTGGTCCGCCAACAACGTAGTTAGTAATGAGTTGCACAGTGAAAGATTCACTTCCTCTATATTGTTCTTTACTAATTATCTTTTCGAAAATAAAGTAATATTCAGGCCCGTCTTGAAGTGGCTCTTTATCGCGGTTGAACCTGGCTTTAACCCGGTAAGTATAACCAGGTTCCCTTTGATCAAAACCCCAAAGCGAAGCACCCGCATCTACATTGCCGGGCAACTTTAAAAGTACATCATTATCTGCGGCATAGCGAGGGCTTACCAGCAATTCAACTTCCTGCCCGTTTTTTAGGTTCAGCGGACCATATCTTTCCGATTTTTTACAAGAAACAAGAGCAAAGGCTACAAAAAGAAAAAGTATGTTTTTCATAGGTGGGTGGTTTTTAGACTAATAGTTCTGATATAAAACGTAATAATACCAATAAGCGCTACACCATATGGATCATTTTGTGCGATCATTTATTCCTGTTTTTAAGTGCCGGTTTTTGACGATGGTTAATCCTTAAGCGAGATCTGAAATTTTTGTTCCGCCTGGTTTCTGAAAATGACAATTTCAACATGTCCTTTCCAACGAACTTCGCTATAAATCTTTAGCAGTTCGGCAACAGATTTTATTTCATTATTATCCAAACCTATAACAACATCACCTTTCTTTAATCCATTTTTTTCTGCAATTAATCCTTTGGTTAATTGAGTAAGTAAAGCGCCATTATTGTCTGGCAGCCCGGCGGCAGATCTTTCGCCCAAACTTTCGATGTTTTTAAAGCTGGCACCTAACCATTCGGCAGTTATCGTTTTTTTACGGTTTAAGTTGTTACTTAAAGGTTTTATTGGAGGTGATGCGGCCAGTTTTTTTAATCGTACATCTGTTACGCCAAAGTTCATATCAAAGTCTTTAAAACCGGTTTTTAAAGCTGCTGAAGTTTTTTTAAGGTGATAATTGCCGGTATTTTCGTCAACAAAAGCTACCTCACCAGTTATGCTGTTGGCATCTATGTTTAATTTTTGCGTTTTGCTTAGTGCATCTTTACTTAAAAAGAAATTATGGTCAACCGCTCTTCCCCAGTTTTCCATCTGTATGGGGGCGTATGCTGCACTTAAAATATTATTTTTAAAAACATCACCACTTTCTTTTAGCCATACATGTGGGTGAAAGGTATTGTTGATGATAATGTTATTATATACGTTGCGGTGGTAGCCTTCACGGAGTTTTAATCCTCCACTTAAGCATATGTTATTAAAAATCTGGTAATTGGTGCTTCCATCATCCAGGTCGATATCCCAGCCATGGTCGCACTGGAAACGGTTATTACGTAAAACAATTGGACTAATCACATCCAGAAGTTCTATGCCCGGCTTTGCGGCAACAATACTATCTATAAGATTTCTCTCAGGTCTCCAATAACGGTCTCTGCCCCATGAATTAAAAGCGCCATGATCTCCCGTTTCTAGTACGGTATCAAAAACATCATTAAATTCGATTAAATGCCCGCCCCATGTACCCTCACTAATATTAATACCTGCCCTTGGTAGATGGTAAATGGTATTGTGACTAACTAGGATGCCTGATGACATGGAAATTTGAATTCCTGCAGATTGTTTTTCGATCTGGCCGGTATGATGAATCAGATTATTTATTGCCTGGCAATGTTGCGGATAATCGGCACTTTTTGGCCCGCGTTGCATATCCATTTCAGTATACGGCACAAAATTTTCGTACCTGAAAGAAGGTGAACGTACCGCACTGGGATTACCAACAAATGCAATTCCATTTGCCCCAATGTTATAAATATGATTGTTGCTGATACGATCTTCCTTGTTGTAATTACTTAGAAAAATAGCACTTCCGCCTAAGTCATAAAAGTTACAGTTTTTAATGACGCAAGATTCACTACCATCTAACAATATTGCTGCCCCGCGGTATATGGCCCAATCGCTTCTTAAAAGAGGCTCCTTTACCTGCATAAAACTTCGTGCTGTTTGTATAAAATCGATGCCTGTTATGGTTATGTTTTTAATAGGATTTGCTAATGTTCCTTTAATATGTAATATGTCGCTAACCATGGTAAAGGCAAAATCGGCTGTTTGCAGGTTACTTCCCGTAGGGGGGATCAGGTATAGCATCTCCTCTTTTTGATTATAATACCATTCGCCCGGATGATCGAGTTCTTCGAAAATATTCTCCACATAACGGTATTTTGCGTGCATTTTAGCAGGACGGTTGTTCTGCCAGCCACCTTCGTAAAGCAGTTTTCCTGTGCTATCTTTTCCGGTAATGAGGTAATGGAAATCGCCCCACTCGCCTTGGTGTAAGGCATGTATATAGCCACCCGCAGGATCGAGCCATTTTTTTGCGCGCTCGGCAGAAATCGCATCTGCTGCAGTTCCGTTAAATACCCGGGCCGTGGCATCGAAATCAGGGTACCTCGCCATCGGTAATTTTTTGCCATTCATAAATAGCTCATCAGGGGCTTGAGCCAGCTTCATTTTGGCCGATAGAATGTTGTTTTTATAGGGTTTCCAGGAAAGTTTAAAATGCTGAGATCCGGAAATGACTACTTTTTGGTTTGCCTTAGCTCTAATCGTAAGCGACTGGAAATGAAATTTTTCTGAAGTAATTTCAACCGTTTTATCTACCGGATAGGTGCCGCCACTAAGCTCGATAATTACTTTTTTGTTTTTATGTGCCATAGCTTTTGCTATACCTGTAGCAAAGGTTTTTACAGGTTGATAAACAGAGCCCGGATTTTTGTCATTCCCTTTAGGCGAGATAAAAATAGTTTGCGCCTTACAAAGGCTAAATGCGAATAAAATAGTAACAACTAATGAAAATTGTTTTATCATTTTCTGAGATTTTGAGGTGTTAAGATCTGCTTCTGTAAAGCCTAGAGAATTTGAATGAATGTTTGGCAAGATAGCTTTGAACCATCTGTTTATGACAAAAATTAGTAATTAAAGCTCTATATCTTAGTGTATTGCAATTAAACAATAACTATTTAATATAAATTTAATCTTTTTGGTAAATCGTTCTTAAATATTGTCGTATTAAACTTGCCAGAATCAATTCCTTCTTAAATTTTCCATTCTGTAACCACCAAGCGCACAAAGACAATTTTTTTTTGCACTATAGACCCCAGCCCTCCGACTTCCGGTTACAGGGTAAAAAACACTCATCCCCCAAAAACCTACGCTCCTGTACTTTATCTTTTTTCTTAAAATTAGTTTTCGTTGCTTTGTTTTACTCAGAAAATTTTGGAAAAGAAACCCTATATATCGCTTTATTGGAAATGCCAGCTAATTGGTTGGTCGATAGCTGCTTTGTATTGGACATTTCAAGGTTGGACTGCTGCGGGTAATTTTAGATTCGATCTGGCTGTTGTTCAGTTTGTTTCAGATGTGGCGATGTATATTCTGCTTACACATTTGTACCGTAATTTTGCTAATAAAAACAATTGGCAAGATTTGGCGATTGAGAAGCTGATCTGGCGAATGTTGGTTGTTATTCCGGTGATGGGTTTTTTTTATACCTTGGTTACCATTAGTAAATTGTATCTGGTAAGGCAGCTGTTTCTAAGCCATCCACCACAGCCATTTACCAGTTTTTTTAGTGTAAATACGGCGAGTATTTTTATGGCCGGTATCCGCTTAATGGCCATATGGCTTTTAGCCTATCATCTTTATCACTACGCGAAAAGAGAAGTCAGGTTATCGGTAGAAAATGCCAGATTGGAGCTTAGTTTTAAACAATCGCAACTAGACAACCTTTCGGCTCAATTAAACCCTCATTTTTTATTCAACGCGCTCAATAACATAAAATCTTTAGTGTATACCCGCCCCGATGCTGCAGCTAGGGCAATCGATCTATTAAGCGAATTGTTGCGTAGTGGATTATATAAAGGCAACGCTATGCTCATTAGGTTAAATGAAGAATTAGATTTGGTGAGAGATTACCTGGAACTGGAGGGTTTGAGAATGGAAGAAAGATTACAGTATGAGTTAGATATCGATATTTCGCTCTCCGGAGTGATGGTGCCACGCCTATGCGTTCAAACATTGGTCGAAAATGCGGTAAAACATGGGGTTGCATTAGAGAAACAAGGTGGGAAGATTAATATAGTAATTAAAGAGCAGGATGGATTGGTAAGTATCCGTGTTTTAAATCCTGGTAAATTGGAGCAAGATAAAAGGGCTGCAGGAATCGGGCTCCAAAATCTGAAAGAACGGCTCGATCTCGGTTACCATCGCCAAGCAGCTTTCAGTCTTTATGAAATGGATCAGCAGGTTTGTGCCGAAATTAAAATCCCGATCAGATGAATAACATTAGGACACTAATCATTGACGATGAACGTGGCGCAAGGCAGGAACTGGTCAGAATGCTGAAAAGCTACCCACAGATTATTGTATTGGGTGAGGCTGCCAATGCCGATGAAGCTGAACAGCTTATCGAACTTTTAAAGCCCGACCTGATTTTTTTGGATATACAGATGCCCGGTCGTTCGGGTTTCGACCTGTTGGAAAATTTGTTACATGTGCCACAGGTGATTTTTGTAACCGCTTTCGATAACTATGCGGTGCAGGCTTTTGAAGTAAGCGCGATGGATTACCTGATGAAACCTGTACGGGAAGAACGCTTTAAAAGTGCAATGGATAAAGCCATAGAAAAGATCGTTACGAATGATGGCGCAACTGTTTTTATAAAGGACAGGGGCAAACATCACCTTATAAAATGGAAAGATGTGCATTTAATTGAGTCGGTAGAGAATTACGCACGACTCTTTTTCGGCGAGGAGCAGGTATTGCTTAAAACCTCGTTAAATAAACTAGAAGAAAACCCCAATTGCCAAAGATTTTTTAGGGCCAGCAGAAGTATATTATTTAACATTGATTATATCAGTTTGGTGAAAAAGGATGATAATGGCACCTTGGTAGAACTTAAAACAGGAGAATCGATCCGGATATCAGAACGTCAGGCTATTAAATTCCGGAACCTGATTAAACTATAAAAGATTAAATTTTTAATTATGAAAATAAACTTGGTAAAACTGGGTGTGGCTGCGCTATGCCTCGTAATGGGCATTGAAACTTTTGCACAGCAAAAACTAACCTTGCCCGATACTACTAATTATATCATCAACGATAGTGTGATGATTAAAACAAAATATGGCATTACTTTATCCGCTGTAGTGGTCAGGAAAAAAGGTGTGCGACAGAAATTACCTGCTGCATTATTTTATTTTATCTACTCAAATACCAACAGAAGCCTGATGGAAGCCAAATATGCTGCCGATCATGGTTATGTAGGCATTGTTGCCGATGCTAGGGGAAAAAGACTCAGCCCTGATAGGCCAGCGCCTTACGAACATGAAACCAAAGATGTAAATGCAGTGATCGATTGGATTATTGAACAATCATGGAGCGATGGCAGGGTGGGGATGTATGGTGGAAGTTATTCAGGATTTGCACAATGGGCAGCAGCTAAACACCTGCATCCAGCACTCAAAACCATTGTGCCCTATGTTGCAGCTATTCCGGGGCTTGGTTTGCCCATGGAAAATAATGTTTTTTTAACTGCCAATTACCAATGGGCCTTTTATATTACCAATAATAAATATACCGATGACGCGGTAAATAATGACAATGCGCGCTGGCGCAACATGAAGTTTAATTGGTGGTATAGTGGGGCAGCTTACAACAAAATTGACAGCATTGATGGCACACCAAATCCATTATTACAGAAGTGGCTTAGTCACCCAGATTACGATGCCTATTGGCAATCGATGGTGCCCTATGGACGCGATTTTAAACACATTAATATTCCGGTACTCAGCATTACCGGCTATTATGATGATGGGCAGGTTTCGGCATTAGAATACCTGCGCGAACATTATAAGTATAATCCATCGGCCGAACATTATTTAATTATAGGCCCATATGATCATTTTGGATCGCAGATAGGTGGAGTAGCCAAGCTGAAGGGCTATGAGGTAGATTCAATTGCACTAATCAATACCCGCGAAATCACTTTCCAATGGCTCGATTATATCCTCAAAGGCGGAAATAAACCCACATTGTTAAAAGATAAGATCAATTTTGAAGTAATGGGCGCAAATAAGTGGAAACATGTTTCTTCATTGGCAAAGATGGAAGACTATCGTATCCGGTTTTATTTGGATAGTACAGTGAATGGAACGATGCTGTTAGAGCAAAAGCCAGATACAGAGGTTTTTATGAGCCAACAGGTTGATCTGGCAGACAGAACTAAGTTCTACAATGATTATTATCCCGATCCGATCATCAAAAAAGAAATTGACAGATCCAATGGACTCTTTTTTATCACGAAGCCATTTAATCAGCCTGTTTCTGTATCGGGGGCGCTAGAGGGACGGCTTAAAGCCATCATCAACAAAAAGGATATGGATGTAGGTTTGGTTCTGTATGAAGTTACCCCCTCTGGCGAGTATTTTCAGCTCTCTTATTATTTAGGAAAGGCCAGTTATGCATACGATATGAGCAGAAGGCACTTGCTTAAACCTGGGAAATTAGAAACCATACCTTTTTATAGATCGAGAGTATTCAGCAAGCAGCTGCAAAAAGGGAGTAGATTACTTTTAGTGCTCAATATTGATAAAAATCCTTTCGCGCAGATTAATTATGGGACTGGTAAGGATGTGAGTAAAGAAACCATAAAAGATGCAGGCACTCCACTCAAAATTAAATGGTCTACACAGAGTTTTATCGATCTTGGTTTTTCAGTAGGTGCAAAAAGTTTGTTTTAAATAAATACTATTGCTCATTATCAATATACACTTAGGCTTGGATTTGCGTTTCAGGCCTAAGTATTTTGTGTTTTTCCATCGTTTAATTCTTGCCTTCAGACTTTTCTTAACAGTTTAATTACGTGGCTTTCATCTACAAGGCCAAACTCTGCGGCAATTTGTTTCAATCCAAATCTCCCGCTTTCTATTCGCTGCTGAATTAAATTTTGGCGATAATCCTGAACATATTGACGCAAGGTTATGCCTGTATTTCTTTTAAAATAAGGCCCTAAATAATCTTCTGAAAGATTAAAATGTGCCGCCATTACATTCGCCTTTAAATTTTTAGGCTGGTAAATATACTTGTGTAAGTAACAGAAAATGGCTTGAATGTCTTTTGAACGTTGAGCGCTACTTCTGATTTCGGGCATGTTGCGCTGCATAATAGTAGAAAGCATTAAGATCTGTGTCCAGATGAAAGCTTCATTTTGCAACATGTTTACGTTGAGTGATAAAATGAGCGCAATGATATTTTCTACAATCAACTGATCGTCGACAGTAAAGTTAAACCCCAGAAAATGTGTTTCGCGGCTTTTAATCAGGTATTCCAGGTATTGCAAACCTGTTGGGTTAATTTCCTTTTGATGGATGTATATATCGGTAAACTTAATGTAAATGAAATGTGTTTTTTCAGCAATTCCGAAATGGTGCTCATCTTCCGGACCAATTAAGAAGAGATTTCCTTTTTCGTAAACAACCGGGATTTCGTTAATAATATGACGTCCAGACCCATTTTTAATGTAAATCAGTTCGTAATGATTGTGCCGATGCACAGGATGCTGCCATTTGCTTACTTCAAATTCTGAAATAACAATAGGTTGAAACTGGACATATCGCTTCATCATAGATTTGTACAAATCTATGATACTTTTTTACAAAAACATATCTCCGGTTTGTCAGGATCTTTACTGAACATAGATCAATTTAATTAAAAGACATGAATAAAAGTAAAACAGCACTGGTTGTAGGGGCAAATGGTGTAATTGGCAGTAATTTAATCAGCCATTTAGAAAGTCTTGGCGATTGGGATATTATAGGTTTATCACGTCGGGGAGGGCTAGATACAGATAAGACCAGGTACATTTCTGTCGATCTGCTCAATCTAGAGGATAGTAAGAAACAATTGAGCTCCTTAACCAGTGTAACACATATTTTTTATGCCGCATATCAAGATAAACCTACATGGGCGGAGCTGGTAGCACCTAACCTGGCGATGCTTGTAAATGTGGTTAACACTATTGAAAGTATTGCAAAAGGCTTACAGCACATCAGTTTAATGCAAGGCTATAAAGTATACGGGGCGCATTACGGTCCTTTTAAAACACCTGCAAAAGAAACCGACGGGAGGCATATGCCTCCAGAATTTAATATAGACCAGCAACAGTTTCTTGAGGCACAACAAAAGGATAAAAAATGGAGTTGGTCTGCGCTCCGTCCATCGGTGGTTGCGGGCACGGCTTTAGGCAATCCGATGAATTTACTTTCTGTAATTGCAGTTTACGCCTCTATATCGAAAGAATTAGGTTTGCCTTTGCGCTTTCCCGGTAAATTAGGTGCTTACGATAAACTTTTAGATATTACTGACGCCGGATTATTGGCTAAGGCAACAGTATGGGCGGCTACAAACCCAGCATGTGCCAATCAGGCTTTTAACATCACCAATGGTGATTTGATCCGTTGGAACGACCTTTGGCCTAAAATTGCAACTTATTTTAAAATGGATACTGCCCCTCCGCTTCAGATGCCTTTGCAAACCATTATGGCTGATAAATCGGCTGTGTGGGCCCAGCTGCAAGGAAAACATAACCTGGTTAAACACAGTTATGAAGAAGTGTCTTCATGGGCTTTTGGTGATTTTGTTTTCTCGTGGGATTACGATTTTTTCTCTGATGGTACCAAAGCCAGGCGATTGGGCTTTCATGAATATATCGATACCGAAAAAATGTTTTTCGATCTGTTTGACGAACTTAAACGTAAAAAAGTTATCCCGAACTAGTTTTCTGGCCTTACGGATTTGTTGTCTGTTAATAAAAATTATTTGTCAGCGGATGCTGAACTTATTCAGTGTCTATTTTTATTATAGAACTAATGTTTCAATAAAGTTGGATATTTGTAGCTACAAATAATTTAACTGATGAAACCCTATCTGCAACTTTTCGATTTTTCTAGGAAGATAAACTATAAAACTGAAATTCTTGCAGGTTTAACGGTGGCCATGACCATGATCCCCGAATCATTGTCGTTTGCTATTCTTGCGGGTTTCCCTCCTTTAACAGGTTTATACGCTGCTTTTATTATGGGTTTAGTTACAGCCGTTTTAGGCGGCAGGCCAGGTTTGGTTTCGGGTGGGGCAGGAGCAACGGTAATTACCCTCATTGCTTTAATGAAAAGCCAGGGTATAGAATATGTTTTTGCGGCAGTGGCTTTGGCAGGCGTAATTCAGATTATAGTAGGGTTGTTTAAACTTGGGAAATTTGTAAGGTTGGTTCCGCAGCCAGTAATGTTTGGCTTCGTTAACGGTTTGGCAGTTATTATTTTTATGTCGCAGCTAGAACAGTTCAAAACTCTTGTTAACGGCAAGATCGTGTGGTTAAGCGGCACCCCTTTATATATTATGCTGGCTTTAGTATTGCTCACCGTAGCAATAGTGATTATTCTGCCAAAAATAACCAAGGCCATTCCATCCTCATTGGTGGCTATTATTGTGGTTTTTCTTATTGTTTTAGGTTTTGGAATCGATACCAAACTGGTTAAAGATATTGCTTCGGTAAATGGTGGTTTTCCGCCATTTCATATTCCGAAAGTGCCGCTGAATCTCGATATGCTAAAGATCATTTTTCCCTATTCACTCATTATGGCTGGTGTGGGCTTAACAGAAGGCCTGCTTACCCTGAATCTGGTTGATGAAATTACAGAAACCAAAGGTGATAGGAACAGGGAGAGTATTGCACAGGGAATTGCCAATATTACGAACGGTTTTTTTACTGGTATGGGCGGCTGCCCAATGATAGCCCAAACGCTGGTTAATCTCTCAGCAGGTGCCAGGGCACGGTTATCGGGTATTATTGCCGCCTTAACTATACTGGTAATTATTTTGGTAGGTGCTCCGGTAATAGATCGTGTACCTATGGCTGCTTTGGTTGGTGTAATGATGATGGTAGCCATTGGTACTTTTGAATGGATGAGCTTTAAAGTGATTAATAAAATGCCGGTACAGGATATTATCATTGGTATCCTGGTGGCTGTAATTACAATTTGGCTGCATAATCTGGCACTTGCCGTATTAATAGGTGTAATTATTTCGGCACTTGTTTTTGCCTGGGAAAGTTCTAAGCGAATACGCACCAGTAAACATACTGATGCCAATGGTGTAAAGACCTATGAAATATTTGGCCCCTTGTTTTTTGGATCGGTTGCCAATTTTAACGGGCTGTTTGATGTGGCCCATGATCCCAAGCATATCATAATTGATTTTAAGCACAGCCGTGTTTTTGATATGTCGGGTATTGATGCGCTGAATAAACTAACCGAACGCTACCGTTCGGTTGATAAGGAACTCCAATTGAAGCACCTGAGTAACGACTGTAAACGCTCGTTGAAAAATGCTGATCAAATTATAGCAGTGAACATTATAGAAGATCCTACCTATCGGGTAGCTACCGAAAGATAAATAATTTAACTTTTAATTTTGTGGTATTAACCCTTATCATAGCCCGGTTAATTTTAGAGGCTATTGTAGGGGAATGGCTATGCCCTTGCCCAAAATTTGTTTGCTGTTTAATTTAACTGCTTTCTTCATATTTCATGCTTTTACTAAAACGTTTAAGTTTTTAAAGAAACAGCAACAAAAAATTGTTCGAATTATTGTACTTGCTGGCTAAAAATATCCTTATTTGCTGTTTTATAGGATGTTACTTTCTTAAAATATTTTGATAATATTTATTTTTTTACCTGTCTAGTTGACAATTATTTTAATAGAATTAAATATTATTGCCCTGTTTTATAAAAATTTCATAAAAATGACAATTCGTTATTAAAACGTTTTAGTATATTATATATTTGAGTTAACCAAATCCTAAATTTTATGAGAATCCTTAACTATTACTACCGAAGTACCTGTCTTTTTAACCTAGGACATATCTTGCCGTTTCCGAAAAAATAAGTTTTAGAAATCATTTTTTTACCAATTAAAGATCCATTAACTATGCGATACTTATGGGCGTGCCTTGGCTTTTTTGCGGCGTTTACGTTAAACGTTTTACCAGTTTTTGCTGGCGCTAATGAACTGCATAAAGGCTTAGCGATTAAACACTTTGTTCTGCAGGATACGACTAAAATTATGTTCGTTTCCTTAAAAGATTCATTGAGAAAAGACAGCTTAAACCAGATTAAGCAAAAAACACTTTACAACAAGTTATCTGGCGGTGTACAGAAAAACACTAGAGATTTATCTCTTTTCCCGGCCATTTCATTACAGCAAAATTTAAAGGGCAATTATGCTGGCCTGTACGTTCAGGAGCCATCGGGCGAACCTGGTACCATACAGAATATGTTTTTAAGGGGAGCGCCTATGCCGCTCTTATCTAAAAAGGATGTATATGCCTCGCAGCCTTTGGTTGTACTGGATGGGATTCCACTCATTGGCGAGCATCCATTCGCTTTTGATATCCAGCAGTACGATTTCAACAGGATTGGTCCGGCCACCAATTTGCTCAGCACCATAGATATTAACAATATCGCATCGGTAGAGGTATTAAGCGATTTAGCCAGTACAGCCATTTATGGGCCAAGGGGTGTAAATGGTGTAATCCTCCTTAAATCTAAAACGCCTGATGGCATTGCACGTAGCATTAGCTTTAACTCGTACATCGGTATGGTGCAAAAACCAACCGTTAATACCATTAATGGTAAGTACGAAAATGCATTCAGACAACGCTTTTACGACATCTATACTACAAATGGCAGGTACTCTGACGACGAGGCTTACCCGGTTTATCTGAGCGATTCATTAAATAATGTATATAGTGGTAAATCAGACTGGACCGATTTATACTATAAAAATGCATTGGTTTATGGCATCAATTTAGGCTTAACAGGAGGTTCGGACAGGGCGAGTTTCAGGTTCTCGCTGGGTAATACCAAAAGCGAGGGCGTAGCCGATGGAACTGGTTTAGACCGTTACAGCGCTATGTTTAACATTAATATGAAGCCTGTTAAATGGTTATTGTTTTCTGCAATGATTAACGGTAACCGTTTAAACCGCAACCGCAACAGGAGTTTGAGGGATCGCTTTGCACAAATTAACTATTTCCCTGATTTGAGTGCGCCACTGGCACCTAATAAAGATTATTATGCCAGTTACCTGAATGAGTACACGAAAGGTTTTGATGATAATAAAACCAATAGTATACAGGGTTTCGCCAAGTTGGTAGGTACTTTGGGCAAATTTAAAATGAGCTCTTCGTTTAATGTAGATTATAACGAAGGTTACAGGGATATTTTTTACGCCCGTACATTATTGCAGGGAAATAGTTACGCATCTAACTATTATGGCTTTAACCAGCGCTTAATGATGGACAATAAGGTTACTTATGATCTGAACCTTAAAAATGTACATGATTTTCACTTTGAGCTGGGCCAATCGATGATCTGGGATATTTATAAGTACAACTACGCTTATGCTTATAAAGGCGCCAACGATTATATCAAAATTAACTTATTGGATTCTAAACCTAAAAATGATGATGGTTCAGATAATGGAGCTTATTTAACACCGGTTGCCTTCCCGAGAGAACTTACTTACCGGTTTTTAGATAAGACAGTAGATAACCTGCTATCATTCTATGGTAAGGTAAATTATTCGTACAACAATAAATATTTCGTTTCGGGCACTTTGCGCTTGGATGGTTCCTCTAATGCACAGCCAACCAAACGCTGGTTTTATTCTCCAGTAATCTCAGCAGCGTGGAATATGAAAAACGAATTGCGGAAGGATACCAGGTTTGTTGATGATCTGGTTTTAAGGGCAAGCGTCGGCCGTTTAGGTAGGACTTTTACCTACGATAACTATGCACAGGGACCACAGTATACCGCATCGGTTGGTTATGCCGGAAACTTAACTGTACCAGGTTATAACGGCATCGGTGTGCTTACCAGGCCTTACTCTTTTGGTTGGGTAGGTTATAACGTGCCATGGTCATATTCCGATCAGCTCAACATTGGTGTAGATGTGGCAATGCTTAAAAACCGCCTGCATGTATCTGCTGATTTTTATACCAAAGCAGAGAAAAACCAACTGCTGGGCATCCCATCATACGCTGAGTATGGCTATAAACAATCGATAGAAAGTGGACTGAACATGACCAATACCGGGGTAGATTTAACCATTAGCGCATTGGTAATTGCACAAAGCAAATTCTCATGGAATTCAGCACTTAATCTTAACCACAACAGCAATAAGTTAACGGCATTGCCAAGAGGCTTAAACGAAATTATTATCGGCAACAGATTCTTAAAAGTTGGTCAGCCGGTAGATCAGTATTGGCTTTTGGAGAATGAAGGTATTTACACCGCAAATAACCAGGTGCCCGTAGTAAACGGCCAGCCTTTAAAATATAACGGTACACCTTTAAAAGCCGGAGATCCGCGCTGGAAAGACCAGAACGGCGACAACATTATCGACGAAAGAGATAAAGTATTAAAAGGCCATTCGTTACCGGTTTTATCGGGTGGTTTCGATAACGCTTTTACCTACGGTAACTGGAGCTTAGGTACCAACCTGTATTTCAATCTGGGCCGCAAACTGATTAACCAGGATATGGCCAATCGCTTTGATTTTGTAAACCGTGAGGGCAATACCGATATGACCTCGGTAAAAGAAATTACTTTCTGGGAAAAAAGAGGCGATTACAGCAAATACCCACTGTATAACCCATGGAGTACGGTAATCCCTTACCGTACCGATCAGGATTTGTTTTTGGAAAATGCATCATTCCTGAAACTGAGATCCGTTTCAATCGGATATGATTTAGGAACCGTACTGAAAAAGAAGAACATTAAAATCAACAAGTTTTTTGTATACGGATCGGTTAATAATGTATTTGTAATTACCCCTTATACCGGGCAAGACCCCGAGTTGGTAAGTTACGATGGTATTGATACAGGTTATGGCCAGCCTATACCAAGAACGTATACCCTGGGTTTTAAAATGGAATTATAATATGGAAAGCAATACAAACAAAACATCAACAACGATGAAAAAGATATTATACACATTTCTGCTGGCTATAGTGGCTTTATCGGGTTGTAATAAAGCCCTGGAAACCGATTCGACCCGCGTTGTGGGCGAAAAAAATATGTGGAACACTGTTGAAGATGCAAGAGCAGGTATTATGGGCGTTTATGCACTTACCCGTGCAGCACTATCTGATAACAACAGCCACTGGATTTATGGTGATGTAAGAACGGGCGAGTTTACCAGCCCGAAAAGACAAGACCTTAAAGCCGTTATTAGCAACAATTTAAATGCATCATATCCTGTGGTAGAGTCACTTTCAGATTGGACCAGGTTTTATGCTATTGTTAACGGAGCAAATGTTTTTCTGGAAAATGTTGCCCATGTTAAAGCAACCGATAAACGTTACTCGGATAACAATATGACTGTAGATATGGCACAAGCCCGGTTTTTAAGGGCCTTTGCTTATTTTTACATGGTACGTATCTGGGGCGATGTGCCTTTCATTATTTCCTCAAACGAAGGCGTATTTGAAAACAAGCCACGTGAAAGCCAGGCCAAGATTTTAGCATGGGTGGAAAGCGAAATGCTAAGGGCCGCTGCTGATCTGCCATACATTTACAGTGGCGGGGATATTCAACAGCCCAGCAATTACTACAACGAAGACAGGACCCGCTGGGGTGGTGCCCTGGCTACAAAAGTTACGGCCTATGCTGTTTTAGCTCATGTTGCAGCCTGGACAGCCGACTATTCGAGCGTGGCCAAATATGCCAAATTTGTTGAAGATAATTATGGCAGAAGCGGTGGTGGTTTTACATCGGTAACCGATTTAAGCAATTCGAATGGCTTTTTCTATAATAAAAACACAAGGCAAATGTTTGGCTTTAACTCCGACTACGGCCATATTGATGGTTCATCAACCGGGCACTTGGAAGAACTGACACTGGCTGAACCAATTATTACCAAAGCCATACCAGATATTTATTTGCCCAAAGATTCGATCTTAAAATACTTCAACCTTCCGAAAGATGAAAGATTTGCTGTTGATACTTTAGGTCAGTCGAAATTCGACAGGTATTTTACCAACTTAAATGGTAAGTATCCCATCTTCAGTAAAATAAAGGTCATTCAGGGTGGGGGTACCGATCCAAACTTCAGGTACTTTACCAGTGCTTTAATTTTTACCCGCTTAGAAGATATTGTGCTTTTGCGTGCCGAAGCCTTGTCGGTATTAGGCGATCAGGAAGGTGCTAAAAATGAATTGCTCCAGGTAATAACCAGAAGGGTAACATCAGGAACAGAGGTTGTGATAGACCTGACCAAGGTTGATATTCTGAAAATGATTTTTGAAGAGCGGCACCGCGAATTAATGGGCGAAGGACAGCGCTGGTACGATATGATCCGCTACAATAAAATCAGGCAGAACGATGCCAAATTTATGGCCCTGATTAATTCGGGCGGTATTTACTGGCCAATTTCGCGTAAGCTTTTATTGCAGAATAATTTATTAACACAGAACATTTACTGGCGCTAACAATAAGGATATGAAACCATCATCAGCTTTCAGATCGCATGGCGAAATGTTTAAGCTCATGATGGCTTCGTCACCATTAAAATATAATCAGATGAAAAAATTTGTAAAATATGCGGGAGCCATAACCATGCTTTTATTGCTCGCCCTGGTGTATTCGGCCTGTAAAAAGAACGGTGGCTATTACGATGCTGCCGATGAGGCCGCGCCGTTTTCGGGAAATATATATGAATATCTAAAAAGCAAGCCTGGTGTTTACGATTCGCTTATTGTAGCGGTTGACAGGATGGGACTGAAAAAAACACTTACGGATAGTAATGTTACTTTGTTTGCCGTGACCAATCCTAGTTTTCAACTGGCTTTGCGCAACTTAAATACCTTAAGAAAACAATCAGATAAAGATCCTTTGTTCCTATCGAATATTGATGGTGTACAGTTGGATACCATGATTTCTTATTACATCATCAGGGGAGTAAAACCAACTGATTCTTTAAAACTGCAGGATGGTTTGAATTTAACCAGCGTAAAGGTAGCTTATCCTATGCATGCCAAATCGGTAAAAGGATCGGCATCGGGCCAGGTCGGCGCCGGACCTGAAGTAATCGAATTCAGCAATACCAAAAAAAGTAAGTTTATCAGAAACTGGTCTACCAGTACAACGGCTTCCAATAATATCCGTACCAAAAACGGAATTGTACATGTAATCAGCCCCGATCACCTTTTTGGTTTCGATGGCTTTGTTACCCGTTTAACCTTTGTGCCACCACCACCAAACTTAATGGTTACCGTGGGTGGAACTTTTTCTACCAACCGAGAAAATGGTGGTGGGCCAACCAGTGGCGAGAACTCTAAAAAAGTAATCGATGGGGATGATCACACCAAGTTCTTATGCGATTTGCAGGGCTTCTTAACCATGCAGTTTAAGCTTAAGACACCAGAAGTATCGTCGGTTTATACCCTAACATCGGCTAACGATGCAGTAGAAAGAGATCCGAAAGCCTGGACTTACGAGGGCTCTCAGGATGGTGTAAACTGGACCGAGCTGCACCGCGTTACCAACTTCTTCTTCGAAGAAAGGTACCAGCAAAAAGTGTTCAGGTGTACCAATACTGTGGCCTACCAGTATTACCGGGTAAATATTACCGAGCTAAGAAGCGGTGGCGTATTCCAGCTGGCAGAATGGACAATTAATAAAACGAAATAGATGATGGAGTACGGAAAAAATAAATTAGAAAAACTTATGAAGTCAATCGTAAAAAAAGAACATCTTTTTATAGCGCTTGCGGTGGTTGTTTTTAGCGGATGTAAAAAACTATACAATTTGCCTGACGAAAAAGATTACTTAAGTAACAATGTAAATTTTAGCAATAAAATTCTGGAGCCAATTATTGGCCGTAATAATTTAATAGGCGGTTTTAATGGTGATAATTCAACAGCCCCAATCACTTTCGAAATTGTAAATGCAAGGTTTGGAGATGGACGGCCGGTGAGCGATATTTTCCAAAGGGTACCTACTTACGTCTGGACTGCCCCTTACACGGGTTTGGAAAAAAGCCTGGCCGAAATCGAAGCCAAAAGAAAATTGGAAGAGCATTCGCTATTGGAAATCCGTTCTTCAGGGCAGTTTATTTTATGGGCATCGGCAACCAATCAACTGATCAACCCTAGGCCAACAGATAGTACCAATTTTTCTCAGGATACCCGTTTTTTTGATGTGAAAGTCAAAAATACAGGTGGAGAGCGATTAATTAAAGATTTTCAGATAAGGCCATTCAGAGAACGCCCTTACGAGCCATCTAACGATTTTAATGCTTACACAGGCTTGCCTGCCCCTGACCCTAAATTTCCGCTCGATAAAAAACTAAGGGATTATATCCGCCCTTATTTAAACAACGTAATCGGAGCCAACAGCAATAAAAACCTGGTTAGCAACAACGATCAGAAAGATGTAGTGGTTTACATCCGCCCGTTTACAGGTGGTAACGGACACTCTTTAAGAATAAAAGCTTTAAATAAAGATTCGGTAGAAATCAATCCAGCCTTTTTTAACGAAACTGTGTGGGAAAAAATGATACATGGTTTTAACATGCAGAAAACCGATAAGTATGTACAGTACGATGTAGCTTATCCCATTCCGCTGGTAGAAATACCAACCTCGTACGCTACCGGCGGTTCTAGGGCAAAGGCCGAGCTGAGTTACTCGAGAGGTTCATTTGGTGGCGGACGTATCATTGCCAACTTCGGTATCGATTTCGCCATTTATAGGGCAGGCGACTGGGAAATTGTATTTCATTTTAAAACAGATAACCCAAAATTTGTCAGCGAGTAAGCACCATTTTAAGCTAATATTATGAGAAGAAATATACTTTTTTATGCATTACTCATCGTATGCATAATGTTAGGAACAAGTGCTTATTCGCAAGAAAAATTCATTATTGTGAATGGTACGGTTTTAGATAAAGAAACCAAACAGGGGGTACCTGGGGTTTCGGTAATTTTAGAAGAAACCAATAAAGGTTTAACCCAAACTAATGGCAAAGGCCAGTTTAGCGTAAATGTACCCGTTGGCGGAACGCTTATATTTAAATTTTTAGGTTTTAATACCCAGAAAACCAAAATTACCGGGGCCACCAATATTACAGTAACCATTAGCGAAGATCGTAAGGCGCTCGATGAGGTAATTATTGTGGCTTACCAGAAGAGAAGTAAGGAAACCACCACTGGTGCATCAACTTCAATTTCGCCAAAAGATGTTCAGGATATTCCGGTATCGAATATCGAGCAGCTTTTACAAGGTAAAGCTCCTGGATTAAACATTCAGAACAATACCGGTGCACCTGGTTTCAGGGGTTCTGTACAGGTGCGTGGTCTTTCGAGCTTAAGTATCTCGGGCAGCGGTAACGAATCTTTCCTGCAGCCTACATCACCTTTATATATTATTGATGGTGTGCCATTAGATGCCGATAAAGCTGCCGAGTTTGGTTTTCAGAGCCAGGGCCCGGGGGTAAGTCCGCTTTCTTTAATCCCACAGGAAGATATCGAGAATATCCAGATCCTGAAAGATGCCCAGGCAACTTCGATGTACGGATCGAGAGGTGCTTACGGGGTAATTATCATCACCACCAAAAGGGGTAACTCTAAAGTGCCACGCATCAGATACGTAACTAATGCCTTTGTTAATGCACCACCTAAACTGCGCGAAACTTTGGGGGGAAACGCCGAGCGCTCATTAAAAATTCAGCAGATTATCCTCAATGCGCAAAACGTAAACGATATCCGTAATATTTCTAACACACCGTTTTTAGCCGATAGTTTAAATGCCTACTGGAACAACTCTACCGACTGGCAGAACGTATTTTACCAAACCACTTACAACCAGAGTCATAATTTGGCCTTAGATGGTGGCGACCCAAAATTTAACTATAAAGCCAACGTAGGTTATTATACCGAAAAAGGGGTAATTAAAAATACAGGTTACGATCGCTACAACCTGAATATGAACATGGAATTTAAGCCAAATGATAAATTCAGGTTTTTTGGTTTCATTAATGGTTCGGTAGGTAAGCAGAATAAAGGTAATGGTGTGGGCTTACTTCAATCAGGTGTTGCTGCTAACGGGCAGGCTTCTACCTTACTGCCTCCGCCTTCTTTCTACCAGGCTTCCGGAGGCGTATTATCGGCTTTACAAACTTTAAACGATAACAACTCACGGAACTTACGTACCAACGTAGAGGCACGATACGAATTTATACCGGGTTTGGCGGCTTCTTCTACTTTAAGTTACGATTATACTTCCGATACCGAATCTACCTTTACGCCGGCTGCTGCCAATGGCCAGTATGCCAAACTATACGATTACGTGGGTAGAAACTTTCAGTTGTACAACCGTAATGGTATTACTTATGCCAAAACCTTTGGCGAAAAACACAACATTTTCGTAAATACCTTTAACGAGATTTATAAACAAGGTGCACAGGCCGGCATTACCCGCCAGGAAAGACTACCTAACGACCAGTTACAAGGTCCTGTAGGTTACGATGATTATAATTCTAGAGGTGGTGGTGTATTAAGCAATTACAGAAATGCAACCATTGCATCGTTTGCCGGATCACTTTCTTACGATTATGATAAAAAGTATGTAGCCGAATTTTCATACCGTTTAGATGGTACCTCATCAAGTGGATTAGAAAATCCTTATTCTAAAAATCCATCGGTAGGTTTAAGGTGGAACTTTAACAAAGAAAACTGGTTGGCCGATTTAAAGTGGCTATCGTATGGTAGTTTGAGGTTAACCTGGGGACAGAACATAGTACCGACCGGAAACCTGCAAAGTATTTATGGTATTTATAATCTTAATGGCAACTTTAACAACAACCCTACTATTGGTATCAATTACGATCTGGTTCCTAACCCGAATCTTAAACCAACCACCACTACCCAATACAACCTGGGTTTCGATTTAGGTTTGTTTAACGACAGGTTATCGCTAAACTTCGATACCTATTACAAAAAGGTAGATAACCTGTTGTTTGATAGGTTTTTATCGAATACTACAGGCTTTAATAAACTGGCTAGTAACGATTTGGGTATTGCCAACTATGGTAGTGAGCTCATGATAACATTCAGGCCGGTAACAAGCAAAGACCTCGATATTTCAGTATCGGTAAATGGCGCGTTAAACCGCGATGTACTGTTAAAACTTCCGGCCGAATATAACGGGCAGTACATCAGGTTCGACGGTTCAGGTTATTTACAGCACAATGTTTTCCGTGTAGGCAGAAATACACTGTCAAACTATTTAAGAATTAACCAGGGCGTTTACAAAACCGATGCTGATGTACCTGTAGATCCGGTTACCGGAAAAAGGTACCAGAGCAATGGCCAGTTTTTCTTAGGTGGCGATCCGATTATTAAAGATGTTAACGGCGATTATATTTTAGATAACCGCGATTATGAAATTACCGGCAACTCGCAGCCTTTGGTTACAGGAGGTTTATCTACCAACATCAGGTATAAAAACTGGGGTTTAAATGTGTATGCAACTTATACTGCAGACCGGACGATCTTAAACAATGCCCTGGCCGATAGGATTGCCATTATGCGTAACCCTTTTTCGCAAACCTCTGTGGTGCCATTAAACGATCTGAATATCTGGAGAGCACCCGGCGATGTAGCGAAATATCCTTACCCTTACGATTATGCCCGTTTCGATCAGATTCAGCCTTTGCGTGCAGATCAAACCCTTTGGCAGGAAAGCGGAAGCTATTTAAAAGTGAGTAATGTAACACTTTCTTATATGTTCAATAAAAAATGGATCAGCAGATTTGGCCTGAACCAATTGCGGATTTACGCTTCGACCAATAACCTGATCACCTTTTCGAAATATAGTGGCCCTAACCCGGAGAACGTAACCACATTAGGTCGCGATATTTCAAACGGTTACCCTGTACCACGTACTTATAACCTTGGTTTAAACTTAGAACTTAATACAGGCAACTAATCAATATTATTATGAAAAAAGTTATCATTTATACTATAATTATGGCGGCAACATTCTGTTTGCCTTCCTGTAAAAAGTTTTTAGATATACAGCCACTAGATAAATTAACCGGAAACAATTTCTTCCAGTCGAAAGAAGACGTGGTGGCCAACATTTATAATTTATCGCGTATTGTTTTTGGCAAGTATAACGAAACGCACTTTATTGGTGCCACCGGCGAATACCGTTCGGGCGAAGTATTGTACGAAAGTCAGTCTGATTTGGCACCTGCCCGTGAGTTTGTAGAGATTTTAGGTAAAAACAACCTCTTATTCTTAATTTCTGGCGGCAGGCCATGGGATTTCTACAACTTTGGCCGCATTACCGACTGGACGGCTTATTACCAGGCCATTCAGGGTGCCAATATTTTAATTGCCAAACTGGATGAAGGTGTTCCAGGCGTATCAGAAAGTGAGAAAAATTCATTTAAAGCTGAAGCCGCATTTATCCGCTCGCTAAGCTATTTCACCATGGTGCGTTTATATGGCAACGTAGTGTATTATACTGATGCATTTCACTCTGCGGCGCAACCTAGAGAAAACTTTGTTTCAGTATTGAACAAATGTATAGCCGATCTTAAAACTTATAAAAATTCGATCGCCTGGACCTATACCGACCCTTCTTTAAAAGGGGTACGTGCAAGCCGGGGTAGTATTGTGGCGCTGATGATGGAAATGAATATGTGGAATGCAGGTTTCGATCCCAACAATGCCCAGAAATATTATCAGGAAACAGCCGATTTAGGTAAAGAACTAATTGCGAGTAATGCGTACCGTTTATTGCCAATTAATGAGTGGGCAACCGTAGTAAAAGGACGTTCGGATGAAAGCTTATTTGAGTTTTACCGCAGTATTAACTATGGCGATGCAAATGCAAATATTGCGCCTATTGCGGATATGTTTTTGCACTATCCGTATAAAAGACCAGAATATACCCACCGTGTGAGTTTTGCTTATTACCGTGGAGAATATATGCAAAAACTTTTTCAGGATGGTAGCGATAAGCGGATTACCAGCTGGTTTAACGAAGATATTTTCGCCGATAACGGAAAGTTCATGATGCTGAAGTTTGCACAAAATTCATTTTCTACAGGCGAGGAAGATGCCAACCCCGATAACACCTTTATGGTTTTCAGGTATGGTGGCGAAATATTACTGGCAGCCGAAGCACTGGCCAACCTGGGTGAAGATACGGAATCGATCAAATTGTTAAATATGGTTAGAGATCGTGCACAAGCTTCTAAATACACTGGCGGCGGTGGCTCGGCCCTTAAAGATTTTATCTTTTACGAAAGATCGAGAGAGCTGATTGGCGAAGGTCACCATTATTTTGATCTGGTACGTACCAAAAGAATTTTAAGTAACCAATGGTCGTACAATGTACTAACGGCAGATAAATTTAGCCGTGGCGCATGGACCTGGCCAATAAACTCAAGCGCATTAAATAACAACCCGTATATGGTACTGAATGAGTACTGGGTTAATGGCGGTAATTAATTTGATTTAAAAGATTAAGAAGAAGATATGAAAAAGCTAATGATGATATGTGCGGCACTTTTACTCTTGTTAAACGCTTGTAAACGTGACGAATATTATATAGATGGCGGTAGGGCCAATCCCGATTATCAGGGCAGTATGCTTAAATACCTGCAGGATAAAAAAGTCCCTTTTGATACCGTAGCGAAGATAGTTAAGCTGGCTGGTATGGAAGAACAGTTCAGTAAAGAAGATTTTACCTTCTTTGCCTTTGATGATGATGTGATTAAAAGGACCATCGGCGATATCCATACCAACGACAGGAATAAAAACCCAAGATTACTTTCTTTAAACCAAATGCTCTACGAAGCCGGAAAGGATACTGTGAAAACACTTGATCAGATTAGCCCGCTAATTTGGCGCAAATACCTGCAACGCTACATGTTTAAAGGAGTAAATGCATTAAAAGATTATCCGCAGATTGATATGGATTTAAAAAGCATTTATCCAGGTGCCCTTCATTACGATTATAACAACGATGTATCGAACATAGGAGTGGTGTATAACAGTGCCAATGGAATTAAGTACATCGGCTACAGGCAATTGGTATTTTCATATATACCCGATATTTCAAAGCCGAACGACAATTGGTACATCAGCTATGTAGCATCGTCAGATATCAAGCCTACCAATGGTATGGTACACACCTTGCGTTACCAGGGTGCATACCTTGGATTTAGCCTCTTCGAGTTTTTTAACGATGTATACAATACCGGTTTAACACCAAGTAACAAATAATTAGCCTGTTATCATTTTAAAAGAACAAAAACATGAAAAAAATAAAATACATGCTAATCGTATTTTTTCTTTGCGGCCTGGTTATTCAGGGATGTAAAAAAGAAGAAGAATTGGGTAGCGATCCCTATGCAGATGGAAAGGCTGCATTGGGCATTGGTATAAGCCAGACCTTACCGTCTGTACCTGCAGAAGGTATTGTAGGTACAACCGTTACCATTAAAGCCACCGGACTTTTGCCCTATAAAGATCAGTTAATCTTTATGTTTAACGGCGAAAAAGCACAGGTAGTAAGCGTAACCGCAAGCGAAATTACCGTTAAGGTACCCGATGCCGGTAGTACGGGGATCACTTCAATTGCCATTGGCGATCAGTTAATCCTAGGCCCGCAGTTTACGGTAACAGGTATTATTAAAAATGATATTACCTGGAAAGCAGCAGCAGGTGCAAACGGTTACGTAAGCCAGTTTTACGAAATGCAGGATGGTCGTGCGTTGGTAATTGGTGCTTTTAATAACTACGATAATAAAGGGATTATTACCAACATTAATCGTATTGCCAGAACATCATTAGACGGCGATTACGACCGTACTTTCAGAACGGGCAGAGGCGCTAATGGTTCATTATCGCGGGTAATCGAAATCGGTGGCAGGTTTGTCATCGCCGGTGGTTTTAGCGGTTACAATCAGCGTACCGAAAACATCAGTAACATTACTACTTTATATCCTAACGGCGCCATTGATACCATTAAAATACAAACCAAAAAGAAACCAACCTTAACTGATACTGTTACCCAAAAATGGTTTCCGAAATTTAATGGTGGTACCAACGAATTCATCAACCGCATTTATCCGCACCAGGGGAAAATATTGGCCACTGGTAATTTCAGGTATTATGTAAAACGTACTTACGATAAAGACAATTACGATTTTACACGCGATACTGTTATTCTGGATAGTACCGAAATACGCCAGATTTTAAGATTCAATTTAGATGGTTCGCTAGATAAAACCTATCGTTTTAATACGGCAACCAATAAAGGTAATGTAAGTGCAAATGGCCCTATTGATACCTATATGCATACCGATGCAGCCAACTTTGAAAAACTGATGGTTTTTGGAAACTTCAGCACTTTCGATGGGCAACCTGCCGTAAAGATATTAAGACTGGCAGCCAACGGAACGGTTGATCAGAGCTTTAATCCGGGTAGTGGGGTAGATAATGGAATAACATCGCTTACCTATAATGCCACTACCAGAAAATACTTCATTACAGGGGCATTTACAAAATACAATGGCAAACCTGTAAATGGAATGGCGCTCATTAATGAAGATGGTAGTCTGGATGAGTCTTTCAACGCCAGATTCTTTGAAGGTGGCTACCCTTACTTTGCCCGCCAGATTTCGAACGGGTTGATTGTGGTAAGCGGCGATTTTAAAAAGTACAATAATGTAACAAGAAATGGTTTTATGGTGCTTACACCAACAGGACTGCTTGCGCCTGGATACAATACTACCGGACCATTTTCTGGTGGACTTTCTGATGTGGTTGAAACCAAATCTGCCGATGGTAAAAAAGCATTATTGCTGATTGGTGGCTTTTATCGTTTCGATAATCAGCCTTATAACAACATGGTAAGAGTAACTATTGAATAAGCGTAGTTAAACATAAATTAAGATGAGCACAATAAAAAAATATAAATTATTGATGGGTGTAATGGCCGCAATAATTGCAATCGCGATACTTTCTTGTAATAAAGATTTCGATAGGACGCTTACCGCTAAAGATGGTACCGATACCACAAAGGTAAGATACGGCAGCCGTAAGGTTTTGTACCTGATTGTTGATGGTGCAAGAGGGCAATCTGTAGCTGCGGCCAATATTCCAAATATTACCGCTTTACTGCCAACTTCTATTTACAGCTGGGTGGCCTTAAATGAACCGGAGGCTACACAGAATGCGAGTAACTGGGCAAACATGTTAACCGGGGTAAAGAAAAGCAAAAGTTTGGTAAATGATGATGCGCTGACCAATAATAACCTGCAGAATTATCCGATTATTTTTAAACGGATTAAAGAAAGCAGGCCACAGACTAAAATTGCCGCTTATACCTCCTCTACAGTATTTAAGAGCTTAACTACCGGGGCCGATATCAGCGATCTGGTAGCTGGCGATGACCAGGTAAAAGCTGCGGTAATTAACCAGCTCAATACCGATACCGCTTCGGTGGTGGTAGGGCATTTTACGGATGTAGATAAAGCCGGTATCGCTTCTGGTTACGACAATTCATTCCCTGCCTACAAAGCAGCTATAGAGAAATTTGATGCCGGAGTAGGAGAGATTATGTCTACCTTAAAAAAGCGTAAAAACTATGCAAACGAAGACTGGCTGGTGGTAATTGCTTCAAGCGATGGAGGTGCATTTACACTTCCTCCAAATGCCGACGATCAAACCATTTTTAGTAAAACAGCCAATAATGCGTTTGTGATTTATTACAGTGCAAGCTATAAGAAAAGGATCCTTGTGAAGCCATTTACCGGTAACAGGTACCTGGGTAAAACGGTTAAACTGGTTGGGCAGGACATTAGGGCGGAAATTGCAGGAACCGATGCCGATGTTTATAATATTGATGATACCACCAAAATGACTATTGAGCTTAAGGTGAAGAAAAACAAAGATCAGTTTTTCTGGCCAAGCATTTTGGGCAAACGTAACGAATGGTCTAGTGGGCACCCAAGTGTGGGTTGGGTAATCTATCTCGAAGACCGTTACTGGTATTTTGAGTGGAGAGGTACAAAAGATGGCGATTATAGGCAATGCAGAGGCGGCGACCTCATTCAGGGGCGTTGGGAAAACCTTTCGGTTAAATTAGAACAACGTGGTAATCAAAGATTTATCCGTACCTACACCAATGGTACTTTTAACAACGAATTGGAAATTACCGCTTCAGGCTCACTGGCCAATACTAACGCACTTAAACTGGGTTATTTAAATGGACAGGGGCACGGAGAACCTGATGTGTATGTTAGTGATATCCGTTTCTTTAAGTTAAGTGTGCCAGATGGGGTAATTCAGCAATATGCTTGCGAAACCGCTATCGATCAAAGTCACCCATCTTATAACTATTTAGTTGGTTACTGGCCTGCTACCGATGGAAATGGTGATAAAATGGTCGATCTTTCGTCGCAGGCCCGAGATTTCAAATTACAGGGACCATATGTTTGGGAAAACTTCAACGATCTGATCTGTCCGCCTTCTGCCAGCACTTTGGCGGTACTGGTTCCACAAACATCAGATATACCCGTTCAGGTAATTAACTGGTTAAAGATAGCCAACAAGCAAAACTGGGCGCTTGACGGAAGAGTTTGGTTAGATCAATAAAATTTTGCCATCATTTAAAAATATCAAAAATGAAAAAAATTATATACACCCTGTTAATAGGTTTCATCATCATTATTGGTGCCTATTCTTGTAAAGAATCGCAGATAGAAGATTTGAAACTGCCTGATCCGGCCGGTAAAAGCATTACAGGAGAAGGAATTGTGGTAGGCAATGTAACCATGGACAACCAGTTTGTAAAAGTGCCTTTCAAAATCTCCCTTTCGGGTATGGCTGAAGAGGCTTTTCAGGTAGGTTTAACCTTAAATAACGATACCGTTACCCAGTTAATTAATAACGGAGGCTTAACCAATGCCGTACTCATGCCATCGGCAGCGGTAGAATACCCCAATGTAATTAATGTAGCTTATGGTACCGATAATGCTGAAGGAATAGCTATTGTACGCAGATCTGTACTGGAACGTTACCTGGGTAAGAAAGTGGTTTTTGCTTTAAAGCTATCTGCACCAGGCAAAGGCAACAAAATTGCCAGCGGTAAATCTACTATTTTGGTTGTTATTAATACATCCGATTTACTGAAACAAAGTGATGTACATTATCTTACTTTTCAAGGCGGTGGTATCTATACAGTTGTTCAGGGACCAAATTATCAGGTTGGGCCTGCCGGGGTCACCATTCCATTGATTATCAGTTTGGATAATGCGCCTACAACAGCCTTTAATGTTAAGATCAAAGATAATATCGATACCATTGCCACCTTACTTTCGGCAGGTACCCTAATAAATGCCATCCACTTGGCTGCTAAAGATTTTACCCTCGATACTTTGGTGCGGTTTAACACCGGGGCAAGCAGTGCAACGGTCAGGCTATCCATTCCGTGGCCGGTTTTTGATGCCAACATCGTAGCCAATAAAAAATTTGCCTTTGCTTTAAGCCTTAGCGATAATACCAATCACGTTATCCACCCTACAAAAGGTAAAGTAATTGTGGTGGTAGATCCAAGCGTAAACCTCGATAACAACTCCCCGATTATTGGCAACGGTACTGGTTTAATTGCGAAATACTATACCGATACCCAGCTGGCACCTGATGATGGAAGAGCACCAACAACAACAAGGATTGATGCCGAAATTAATTTCGCCGGTGATGACTGGCCTAAAAATGCAGGAGTAAGTTTTGATAATTTTGCTTCAAGATGGTCGGGAGAATTTTTGGCACCGGTAAGAGGCGATTATATTTTCTACCAGACTACATGGGACGATGGTTCAAGGTTATTTATTAATGGGAAAGCAATAATCGACGATTACACCACACAATGGAGTCAGCCTGGAAGGAAGGCTACCATCCGGCTAGAGCGAGGAATCAAATACAGAATTGAGGTACACCACCGCGAAAATGTTGGTGGTCAAGAAGCCAAACTTGAATATGAAGTACCTTCGGCAGGTATTACAGGTAAACGTGTTATTCCAAAAACACAATTATTCCCAACCCCATAAACATAAATAGATATGAAAAGTAACATGAAAAGATTATTCAACATCTGTGCACTTTTACTGCTTATCGTTGTGTTAACGGTAAAGTGCAAAAAGAACAGTACGGAAGAGGTTGTACCGGTAGTAGAAGAGCCCAAACCACTGGTTGCATTCGATTATAAAATACCAGACCCGGCGAAATACCAGGAGGTGCAGTTTACGGCCGATCCCAAAAATTATAAAACTTTGTTGTGGCAGTTTGGTGATGACAGTACTTCGGTTGAGGTTTCACCTAAACACGTGTACCGTTTTCCGGGTACTTACCGGGTAATTTTAACCATCCGTAATGGACAAGGATACTCTGCAACTAAAGAGATTAACCTGAAAGTGGTCGACCCTAACTTCGATCCAACCAAATATGGCGAAAACTACATGAAAACCATTGGCGGTAAATTTTCAGTTAACCTCGAGGCTGGTGCAGGTCCCAATTCTGCTGAAGGATCTAGTAAACTTGTCGATCAGGACATCAATACCAAATTTTTGCAGGCAGGTTTTGATGGTACACAACGTTGCACTTTCGAGCTTAATACACCACAAGTAGTGGGTGCCTATACCATGACTTCAGGGAACGATGCCGCCGACCGCGATCCGAGATACTGGATTTTACAGGGCTCGTTAGATGGCATTCAGTATACCGATTTACATACCGTAACGGTGTGCCCATGGGCAAATGAAAACAGCGGACCAAGCAGAAAACAAACCAAACTTTTTCACTTTGATAACTATGTGGCCTATAAATTCTACCGTTTGTACATCAAAGCAAACAGGGGTAGCCGTATATTTCAATTGGCCGAGTGGACAATCAACAAAAAACAGCCTTAGTTTAAATAGGTTTTACACACAATTTGAAAAATACATGGAGCTTAAAAACTTCATGTATTTTTTTGAAGATTGATTTTAAATGTCAAAAAGACAATTAAAAAATCAGCATCTCTAGCAAAAAGTAAATTATATTTTATACTTTAGTAAAACGTTTAACTAACGTTAAATCTAACCAGAATATAAATCAGATTTCAACACACATACAAATTATGAACAAAACCAACACTTTAAAATTCTTGGGCATACTGGGCTGCATATTTGTAGGCGGTTTGCTAAAAGCACAAGAGCGTAAAGCCCCGGCTTATCCCTTAATTACGCACAATACCTATTTTAGCATTTGGTCTAACACCGATAAATTAAACGAATCTGCTACCCAACATTGGACGGGTGCCGATCATTCTCTTTTGGGGATGATTAATGTTGATGGTGGAATTTATCGTTTTTTAGGTAAAGAAACCACTACTTACAAAACAGTTGTACCTGCTTCAGATGAAAAAGGTTACGAAGTAAAATATACAGAAACCGAACCTCAAGGCGATTGGAAAGCTGCAAATTATACGGCCAGCAACTGGCAAACAGGTAATGCCCCAATAGGAGACGATGCCAAAAATGTGAAAACATTGTGGAAATCGCACGATATCTGGGTAAGAAGAACCTTTAACATAGCTAACCCAGCATCAATAAACGAACTGTTTTTAAAGCTCAACCATGACGATAATATTGAGGTTTACCTAAATGGGAAGAAAATTTATACCAAAGAAGGCTGGACCAATGATTTTAAATACATTGCCTTAAGCAATGGGGATAAAAGCGCTTTAAAAGCCGGATCGAATGTAATTGCCATCCACCTGATTAATACTGCCGGGGGCCGTTTTCTTGATTTTGGTTTAGTAGACAAATTAAAGGATAATGCCGAAAAAGTACAGATAGCTAAACAAAAAAGTGTTGATATTAATGCTACACAAACCATTTATAACTTTACCTGCGGCAAGATAGATTTAAAATTAACTTTTACATCTCCTTTGCTAATGAATGATATGGGCTTATTTGCACGTCCGGTTTCTTACGTCTCCTATCAGGTAAAAGCAAATGATGGTAAAACCCACCAGGTAAAAGTATACCTCAGTGCATCATCAAACATTGCAGTTTACCGCCCTACGCAAGAAGTTACAGCAAGTAAATATAGCACGGCCAAATTATCGGTATTAAAAACGGGTACAGTAGAACAGCCAGTTCTTCAAAAAGCAAGTGATGACATGCGCATTGATTGGGGCTATTTTTATGTGGCTGCGCCAAAAACAAGCAATGCCATCCAGTTTGTAACGACCGAAAAAGATGCTGCTGATGCTTTTAGAAAAGGAAATTCGGCTTCAACGGCTAAACAGGGTAAAATGCTTGCATTAAATACCGTTATCCCTTTCGGACCGGTAGGTAAAGCTGCGGTAGAAAAATATGTTGAATTGGGTTATGATGAAATTTATTCCGTTCAATATTTTAATAAAAACTTAAGACCATGGTGGAATACCTCAGGTAAAGAAACCATCGAAGCACAATTAAGCGCTGCTGCAGACGAGTACAAAACCGTGATTCAGAAATGCGAGGCTTTTAATCAAAACTTATATGCTGATGCCTTAAAATCAGGTGGTAAAGAATATGCAGATTTATGTGTTTTAGCTTATCGTCAGAGCATTGCTGCGCATACTTTGGTAAAGAGTCCGCAGGGCGAAATTTTATGGTTATCTAAAGAAAACAACAGTGGTGGTTTTATTAATACTGTTGATGTAACTTACCCTTCGGCGCCATTATACCTCATTTATAATCCAGAATTATTACAGGGCATGTTGAACGGTATTTTCTATTTCAGCGAAAGCGGAAAATATCCCCACCCTTGGGCTGCGCACGATTTAGGTACCTATCCTTTGGCAAATGGACAAACTTATGGCGAGCCTATGCCGGTAGAAGAATCGGGCAACATGATTATTTTAACTGCTGCCATTGCTAAAGCACAAGGAAATGCCGACTACGCCAAAGCACACTGGAAAACTTTGACCACCTGGGTAGATTATTTAACCAAAGAGGGTTTAGATCCTAAAACGCAATTGTGTACCGATGATTTTGCTGGTCACCTGGCCCGTAATGCCAATTTATCGGTAAAAGCAATTGTAGGTATTGCCTGTTATGCACAAATGGCACAAACTTTAGGTTATACAGACATAGCTAAAAAATACCGTGATATTGCCGAAAATATGGTGCCAAAATGGATAGAAATGGCCGATGCAGGCGATCACTATGCCTTAACTTTTGATAATAAAGCTACCTGGAGCCAGAAATACAACCTGGTTTGGGATAAAGTATTAAACTTAAATCTGTTCCCTCAAAAGATTTACGATACCGAAACTAAATATTACCTAACCAAACAAAACAGGTATGGCATTCCATTGGACAGCAGAAAAGCCTACACCAAAAATGACTGGATTTTATGGACGGCCACTTTTGCTCCTACCCAAAAAGAATTTGAGGCTTTGGTGCACCCGGTGTACAAACACGCTATCGAAACTGAATCGAGAGTACCTTTGAACGATTTTTACGATTCAAATACAGGTATACGCGATAACTTTAAAGCCAGGAGTGTAGTTGGCGGTTTTTATATGAAAATGCTTGCCGATAAATTGGCTGGCAGATAATTTTACCCCTTAAAATAAACAATTAAAGGTTCTGCATTAAATTGTAGGACCTTTTTTATTCCCGCCATGCTACGTGTCCTCACGTAATATCAGTATCTCTCCTCTTGGTCTGTGCCACCACAGATCTGAATATAGCCCCGGTTGCAGCGTTACCCTGCAGCAACGAGGTACGAGGCAGCGAAGCGTATAAGCGTAAAACGGGAAGAAACCTACAATTTTTTACCGGCTTTGCGCTTCAAATGAAAATTGTTTTTTTTATCTTGCCCATTGTTGCCTCAATGACCGAAATAAAAATCATAGCGTTTGTAAGATTGCTTCTTCGGCCGAAATAGCCTCATCGCAATGACGACTTATTTTTCAAAACTCAAATTCTAATTGATTGCTTTCTGGCTTTTCGATCTCCACATCATCATAAAACCGCGATAAAGTAATACCCAACAACCGTACTTGGGTTAGCCCAATGGTTGCTTCTTCTAAAAGTTTGATGGCTTCTGCATAAATCACTTCTGCTTTGTTTATCGGCGTAGCAAAAGACCGGCTGCGCGTAATGAGTTTAAAATTGGCAAATTTGATTTTTAAGGTTACTGTTTTACCGCTCAGTTGGTATTTTTCCAAACGTTTGGCCACGATTTCACTAATCTGTTTCAGCAGGTCGTGCATCACCGAATCTTCATTGGTATCTTCGGGAAAGGTATCTTCTGCACCAACTGATTTGGTTTCGCGATTCGACTGAACCGGGCGTTCATCAATACCACGAACAATTTTATAATAAAACTTTCCCGATTTCCCGAATTGGGCAACAAGCTGGGCTTCAGTTAATTTTTTTAAATCTGCACCTGTATTAATCTGCATGGCCTTCATTTTGGCGCCGGTAACTTTACCTACCCCGAAGAATTTTTCTACCGGGAGTTTTTCCATAAAAGCTTCAATCTTCGACGGGCCAATAAAAGTTAAACCATCGGGCTTGTTCATGTCTGAAGCTACTTTGGCCACAAACTTATTGATGGATACGCCTGCCGAAGCCGTTAAGTTTAACTCATTTTTAATCGCGTCTTTAATTGATTGTGCAATATCAATAGCTGATCCAATTCCGAGCTTGTCTTCCGTTACATCAAGGTAAGCTTCATCCAATGAAAGGGGTTCTATAATATCAGTATATCGACTAAAAATCTCCCTAAGCGCTCTCGAAACCGCGGTATAGGCATCAAAACGTGGGTATACGAAAATTGCTGTCGGGCAAAGCTGGTAGGCTTTGCTGCTCGACATTGCCGAACGGATTCCATATTGTCGGGCTTCGTAACTGGCTGTAGAAACCACACCACGGCTATCGGGCTTGCCACCTACCACTAAAGGCTTCCCTCGGTATTCAGGAAAATCGCGCTGCTCTACAGATGCATAAAAAGCATCCATATCGATATGGATTATTTTTCTTAAAACCGTTGGAGTTGAATCAGACATGCAATGATCTAAATTTCGTGATTTTTATCAGGATTATTGAGCTAGATTTTTTTTTCTTTACAAAATATGGAGAGAGCAATTCGTTTTTATAAAAATGCAAAGCACGAATGGTATGCCGATATACCGGAATGGGGCGGCGATATAGCCGATCTGCAGATGGTAGAAGGTGCCGATGAATTATTAAACTGGATAGCGGTTGCCGCGGATGAATGCAAATTACTGATGGCTGATGAGTATATTGAAAATGCTGAAATTTTGGATCTTGTTTATGTGCGTGAAGAGAATTTAGGCGGTGGTGGCGACTATCTGTTAGAAAAATTTAGAGGAGAATTTAAAAACCATAAACTTTGGCTTTGTCATGTAACGGAGTTTATTTTTGAACAATTGCCCGAAAGGATTTATTTTAAAGAAATTAAATAATCACTAAAGCGGGCATCTGCAACCCTACCAATGAAACACCGATTTTGCAATTAGCCCCGGTTGCAGCGTTACCCTGCAGCAAATGACCAACAGGATCGTCATAAAAAAGTGAAATAAATTACCTTCGGCGAACTCGATTAAGGCCCGGTTTACTCCATAACTTTCCGCTTTGCTACACATGAGGGTAGCGGTTGGCTAATCCAATAAAATTTCTACTTTATTCAACAGCGAATCCATTTCAAATGGTTTTTCCATAAAATCATTCGCACCGGCATCCAGTGCAGATTGCCTGATGTCTCTGCTGGCTGAGATCATTAAAATAGGAATTTCCTTAAATTGAGGGTCGTTTTTAAGCTGTTTGCAGATATCCCTGCCATCATGTCCACTCATCCAGATATCTAGCATAATCAGGTCTGGTTTATTTTTTACTGCATCTATAACCGCCCCACCATCATATGTAAACTCAACATCATAACCCATCACTTCCAAAATCATCGTCACAGCATCAACAATTCCTTCATCATCATCTGCGATGAGTATTTTCTTATTTCCCATTTTGTAATTTTATTTCATATCGTTTTGTTTTTCACTGGTAAATGAGAAGATGATTGATCGCGTACTGTTATTAATGCGGTAAAGATGCTTTTTGTTTTAAAAAAAATGAATATTTATTTAAAGTATTTTGCCAAGGGGTGCATCAACCACTTTTATTACTGGATCTTATAGCTCAATGCCGAGCTTACAAATGGAATAATTTTAAAGCTTATAAAATATTTCGGACATTTATAGTTTATATTTACAGCGTTTATTCAAACTAATTGGGTTTAATAGCCAAAGATGGACAGTATTAATATTAAGAAGTTAGCAGAAGCATTAAATTTATCTACTTCTACAATTTCGAGGGCTTTTAGGGATAATAGTGACATTAATGGTGCTACCAAAGAGCGTATATTAGCCAAGGCGAAAGAATTAAACTATCAGCCCAACCATTACGCCAGTAATTTAAGGGAGCAAAAAAGCAAAACCATTGCGGTTATTGTGCCCGAATTGGCCAACAACTATTTCTCGCAGGCTATTCACGGTATTGAGCGGGTAGCCAGAGAAAACGGTTATCATATTCTCATTTACGTAACGGATGATGAATATAAAAAGGAAGTAACCTTCATTCGCCACTTACACAATGGTAGGGCCGATGGTATTATTATGTCGGTTTCCGGAGAAGCCAACGATCATAATTACCTCAATAAATTTGGCAGTAAAAGATTACCGCTGGTATTTTTCGACCGAATTTATGAAGATATTGATACACCAAGAGTAATTACCAACGATTATAATAGCAGTTTTCTGGCTACAGAACATTTAATAGAGCAGGGCTGCAATAGAATTGCCTACCTGGTGGTTAATAAAAGTTTATCAATAGGTAAAACCCGTATGCAGGGCTATCTTGATGCACTGGCTAAACACCAGATTCCTTTCGAAGAAAACCTGGTTATAGATTGCAGCAACAGTTACGAAGAGAATAGCATTATCATTAAAGAGGCTTTAACTCAATTAAAACCCGATGGTATTTTCACCTCGGTAGAACGTTTGGCTTTTGCTACTTACTATGCTTGTTACGATCTCAATATCAACATCCCAAAAGATTTAAAAGTGATCAGTTTTTCTAGTTTGGAAATTGCTCCCTTGTTAAATCCTTCGCTCACCACCATCACCCAACCGGCCACCGAAATAGGAGAGGAAGCGGCTAAATTATTGTTTACTATTTTAGATAATCATGCCGATAAAAATCTGCCAAATGAGGTAGTTTTAGTGTCTAAAATTATCAAGCGAAACTCGACCGGAAATGGCTAAAAAATGGCTCAAAAAACGGGCATGTTTTTAGACTAAAATTTTCAAAAATTTTCTTCACTTAGTGTAAAATACGCAGAATTTAGACCGATTTACGGGAACGTTCCCGAAAGATGACTGAATTTTGATCCAATTTTTTCGGGAACGTTCCCGAAAAAAGCATTAAAAATGGCTTAGTGTAATAATTACACTTTAAATTTAGATTTTACATTTTTAATATACTTATTATTAGATAATTAAAAAATTAACAATTATTTAATATAGATTTTTACATGCCAGAAAAAGCTAATTTTTATGCTGGTTTTCTTGTCTGTATTTTAGCCCGAAATATATTTTTTAAATAAATTTTGAAATATCATTAACAGCTGTAAATTAGACCTGTGTGTAAATCACTATAATATTTAACCAAATTTTTATACTTAAACGAGCTTCAAATATGAGAGTATTTTACCTGTTAAAACAGGGGCTTTTGGTGCTGTTAGTTTTTTCAGCATTAATGGTAAAAGCACAAACCGGATCGGTATCTGGTAAAGTGCTTGATGAAACCGGCCTGCCATTACCTGGCGCTTCTGTAGTTGTAAAAGGAACAACAAGAAGTACATCAACCGATGCTGATGGTAATTATAAACTAGCAGGTTTATCGAATGGTTCGATAACACTATCTGTAAGTTTTATCGGTTATCAAACCCTTGATAAAGCCGTAAGCATTTCAGCAAATGCTACTGTTAATTTTCAATTGGTGCCTGATGCACAAAAACTGAACGAGGTAGTGGTAATCGGTTATGGTACTGCAGAAAAGAAAAACCTAACCGGATCAATCACTACAGTAGGTGCCAAAGATTTTCAAAAAGGAACGATTACAACGCCTGAACAATTAATTCAAGGTAAAGTAGCTGGGGTTAACATTATTAGCAGCAGCGGTCAGCCAGGGGTTGGTAGTCAGATCCGTATCCGTGGAGGAGCTTCTTTAAATGCCAGTAACGATCCTTTAATTGTTATTGACGGAGTTCCCTTCAGTGGAAAATCAATCGATAACGCACCTAGTCCTTTATCATTGATCAATCCAAATGATATAGAGAATTTTACCGTGTTGAAGGATGCAAATGCTACAGCAATTTATGGTTCGAGAGCATCTAATGGCGTAATCTTAATTACTACTAAAAAGGGGGGGACAGGTGCACCTGTAATTAATTTCAGTACAAATAATTCTGTTGCAACCATTGCAAAAAAGGTAGATGTGCTCTCGGCAGATCAAATCCGTACTTTTGTAAATGCCAATCCAACTGCAACTTATGCAGAGGGCAAAACATTTGTTTCGCTTTTAGGAAAAGCAAATACCGATTGGCAAGATGAAATCTTTCAAAATGCTTTTGCTTCTGATAATAATCTCAGTATTGCAGGTAAATTTCACGGGGTTCCTTATCGCGTATCTGCAGGTTATTTAGATCAACAGGGTTTGTTAATTACCGATAAGTTTAACAGGGCTACAGGAGCCATTACGATTTCCCCAAGATTATTCACCGATCACTTAAAAATTGATTTAAGCCTGAAAGGTACGTTAACCGAATCTCACTTTGCGAATGATAACAATAATGCCATTGCCAATGCGATCCAATTTGATCCTACGCAATCGGTTACCGCAAATAATCAGTTTGGAAATTATTTCGAGTGGTTAAGAGCAGATGGAACCTTAAACCCTAATGCACCAAGAAACCCGGTAGCGCAGATCATGCTAAGAGATAATAACGGAAATGCTGCCCGAAGCTTTGGAAATGTAAGATTCGACTATTCTTTCCATTTTTTACCAGAATTACATGCTAACTTAAATTTAGGTTACGATGTTTCTAAGGGAGCAGGACGTATTTTTGTTCCGGCATTTGCCGCTACAAGTTTTTCAACTAACGGATCGGCTACCCAATCTCTAAATACATCCAACAATAAGGTATCAGAGTTTTATTTAAACTATGCCAAAGATGTGACCAGTATCAGAAGCCGTTTTGATGTAACTGCGGGTTATGGTTATTATGATAATGCTAAAACAAACTATAGCTTTAACGAGTATAGCGCAACAGGTGTATTAAGAACAACACCTAAGTTTCCATTCTCTGTTGATCGCAACAAATTATTGTCCTACTACGGAAGGTTGGTTTACACTTTAGCTGATAAATATATCCTTTCGGGAACTATGCGTGCAGATGCATCATCAAGGTTCGCTGCCGAAAACCGTTGGGGTTATTTTCCTTCGGTTGGTTTTACCTGGAGAATTGTGGGCGAAAACTTCTTAAAAGAAAGTAAAGCGGTTTCAGATTTAAAACTGAGATTAAGCTACGGTGAAACGGGTAATAAAGATGGTGATACCATTGGCGATTATAGTTATTTGGCTAAATATTATTCCAATAGCAATACAGGCCAGTACCAGATTGGTGATACTTTTTACGATTATTACGCACCTTCTGCCTATGATCCGGATTTAAAATGGGAAACCACAACAACCTATAATGCTGGTTTAGATTATGGCTTTTTCAAAGGAAGAATCTATGGCGCCTTAGATGTTTATTACAAAAAAACAAAGGATCTTTTATCAACTGTAAATATTCCGGTGGGTACCAATTTCAACAACCTATTGACTACCAATGTGGGTAATATGGATGTAAGAGGAGCTGAGTTTAGCTTGAATTTTGCAGCGATCAAAACAGAAAACATTTCATGGGATTTTGGTTTTAATGCCGCTTATAACAAAAGAAAGGTAACCAATTTAACTTTAAATCCTGATCCGGGAAGCAAGCAAGGTGCTGGCGATATTTCTGGCGGAACAGGGATTACCATTAAGTACAATGCGGTAAATCAGCTTCCTGGTGCCTTCTTTGTTTACAAACAGGTATATAATAGCGCCGGAAAGCCACTGGAAGGCGTATATGAAGATTTAAATGGTGATGGTGTGGTTAACTCAAGCGATCAGTATTTTTATAAGTCGCCAGATCCTAAAATTACCTTGGGGTTCAACACGGCCTTCAGCTATAAAAAATGGACCATTAGTACGGTATTGAGAGCTAACCTGGGCAATTATGTTTATGATAACGTTTCATCGAACTTTGGTATCAGAAACAATATCCTTAGTGCAGCGGGCTTAATTAACAATGCTGGTGTAGATTTCTTAAACACCAATTTCACTACAAGTCAGTATTTAAGTGATTACTATGTTAAAAATGCCTCATTCTTAAAAATGGATAACCTTGGCCTGGCTTACGATGCCGGTAAGTTATTTAAAAATAGCAACACCAATTTAAGAATTACTGCCAACTGCCAGAATGTGTTCGTAATCTCTAAATATAAAGGAGTAGATCCTGAGTTAACAGATGGTATCGACTTTAAGTTATATCCTAGACCAAGGACATACACTTTAGGTTTAAATGTTGGTTTTTAATAAAGATAAAGAGAAATGAAAAATTCGTTTAAAATAATATTGGCAACCACAGGTTTATTACTTTCTTTAAATTCTTGTAAGAAAGATGCCTTAAATTTAAAGCCTACGAATGATGTAACTGCCGATGTAGTATATGCTACACCTGCAGGATATAAACAAGAACTGGTAAAATTGTACGCTACTTATGCATTAACCAGTCCAACAGGATCAGATAATAGCGATATTGGTGGCTTGAATGCTGGATTTGCAGATTTCTTTAGGTTATTCTGGACCTCCCAGGAGCTGGTAACCGATGAAGCAGTTTGTGCCTGGGGAGATACCGGTATTCCCGAATTAGACTACGCAACCTGGAATACCGATAATCAATTTTTAAGAGGTTTATATTCTAAAAGCATTCTGCAAATCACCATTTGCAATGAGTTTCTTCGCGAAAGTACACCAGAGAAGCTGGCGAGTCGGAATATTACCGGTGCCGATGCTTCAGCTGTTCAACGCTACCGTGCCGAAGCCCGTTTCTTAAGAGCATTTCAGTATTGGGTTTTATTAGATGGTTTCGGAAATCCCCCTTTTGTAACAGAAGAGGATGCAATTGGTAAAACCAATCCTAAGCAAATTCAAAGAGCAGCTTTGTTTGCTTATGTAGAATCAGAATTAAAAGCCATTGAAGGCGATTTGGCTGATCCTCGTACTAACGATTATGGTCGTGCGGATAAAGCTGCAGACTGGGCATTGTTAGCCAGATTATATTTGAATGCTCAGGTTTACACCGGAACAGCAAAATATACTGAAGCTATTACTTATTCAACTAAGGTTATCAACTCTGGTTATTTATTAAAAGCCAATTACAAAGATTTATTTTTAGCAGATAACAACTTAAATAATACAGAAAACATTTTAACCATCAATTATGATGGTGTAAGGGGAACAAACTACGGTGGAACTACCTTTTTAATTAATGCTGCAATTAATGCAGACATGAGTCCTGCATCATATGGAGTACCTTCAGGTGGTTGGGGTGGTAACAGGACCCGTCAGAATTTACCGGCATTATTTCCTGATCCTAATGGAACGGCAGATAAACGCGGTATATTTTTTGGTACAAAAAGCAATGTAGATGACATTGGAGTATTTACAGATGGATTAAGAGTAACCAAATTTAAAAACGTTACTTCAGGAGGAGTTACACCTGCATCGTTAAACGGAACGTTCAGTTCATTAGATTTTGCATTATTCCGTTTGGCAGAGCAATACTTAATTTATGGTGAAGCCGTAATGCGTGGTGGTTCAGGTGGTAGTACTGCACAAGCACTTATATATGTGAATAATTTACGTCGCCGTGCTTACGGTAACAACAGTGGCGATGTAAGTACCCTATCGGTAGATTTCTTTTTAGATGAGCGTGCCCGCGAATTGTATTGGGAAGGACACCGCCGTACCGATTTAATCCGCTATGGTAAATTTACCGGGGCTTCTTATTTATGGCCATTCAAAGGTGGTGTTAAAGCAGGAGCAAGTTTACCCGCTTACCGTAACTTATATCCAATTCCGACAGCAGATTTAATTGCTAATCCGAATTTGGTTCAAAACACAGGTTATTAATCTTAATATTTTATAAAGATGAAATCAATATTCTTTAAATCCTTAGCTCTTAGCTTTATCGCGCTATCGCTATGGTCATGCAAAAAAGACGAAACCCGTGCCATAGCCAATGCAGGTACCGGAGGTTCTTTAAAAAGTTCGGCTACGTCGGTAGTTTTGGACAAAAGCATGCTCACCACCAATGTGATTACTTTTACCTTAACCAATGCTAATTTTGGTTATCAGGCAGCTGTAACCAATACCTTACAACTGTCTCCTAAAGGGGCAAATTTTGCAGCAGATAAAACAAAAGAAGTAATTATTGATGCAAATGTGACCACTAAAAGTTACAATGGATTGGATTTTAATAACTTACTGCTTTCTTTAAATTTATCTACCGCTGTAAATTCTGATGTAGAAATCAGGGTAAAAGCGGCCATCTCTAATGCGGTAGCTCCGGTTTACAGCAATGTTGTTTCTATAAGTGCAAAGCCATTTCCTTTAACTTCATGGGTATATGTGCCTGGAGCATATCAAGGATGGAACCCGGCAACAGCCGACAGTTTAGTTTCCATCACTGGAAATGGCATTTATACCGGAATTATTAAGTTCGATGGTGGTAATTTTAAAGTTACTCCAGCCAAAAAATGGGACGTAGCTTATGGCGATGCCGGAGGTGGTAAACTCAGCACTTCAGGTGGCGATATCAGTTCCGTTTCGGCAGGTTTTAAACTGTTAACTGTTGATCTTAATGCGAATGTCTATACCATAGCCAATGCAGATTACTGGTCGATTATTGGTAATGCAATTCCCGGAAGTAACTGGTCTGTTGATACCGACCTAAGCCCGGTAAATGATGGCAAAAATACATGGATTGGAACAGTTGCTTTAACTCCAGGTGCCTTTAAGTTCAGAAGAAATCACGATTGGGGAACCAGTATTGGTGATGGTGGTGCAGATATTAATGTTACTGTTGCCGGTACATATAAGCTAACCTTAACACTTAATGCCGATGGTAAAACAGGTGCTTTCACCATGGTTAAAATTTAATCATTAACTAAACTATTCCTGCAGAAATCTTTTGATCTCTGCAGGATTTTTAAAAACATTAAAAAGTTTTAGCATGATAAAATCTTCTGCCCCTGCTACGTTTCTTTCCGTTATTCATTCTCCTTTTAATGCTCAAACTAAAATCCACGTAAATGCGCGGGGATTAAAAAAAATGCTGCTTATCCTTATTGTACTGTTTAACAGTATCAATCTCTTTGCCCAAAAGCTAGAGCGTGTAGAACCGATGTTCTGGTACGTGGGGATGCAAAATCCTAAGTTGCAATTATTGGTTCATGGCGAAAACATTGCTTCAAGCTCGGTTTCATTAACTTATTCAGGGGTAAAACTCGTAAAGGTTAACAAAGTTGAAAACCCGAATTATTTATTTCTCGATTTAACACTTGCCGCTACAGTAAAATCCGGAAGTTTCCCGATTAATTTTTCTGTAAACGGCAAAAAGATATTCAGTTACACCTACGAATTAAAAAACCGCGATAAAAGTACGGGCAGAATTCAGGGCGTAACCAACAAAGATTTTATTTATTTGCTGATGCCCGATCGTTTTTCGAACGGCGATAAAAGCAACGATGTGGTGCAAGGTTTAACCGAAACCGCGTTAAACCGCGATAGCATGTACTATCGCCATGGCGGTGATATTCAGGGGGTAATTAACCACCTCGATTACCTGAAGGATTTAGGGGTGACCACAGTTTGGATGACCCCAGAGGTAGAAAATGACATGCCGCAAGCTTCTTATCACGGCTACGCGGTAACCGATCATTATAAAATTGATCCCCGCTATGGAACAAATGCACTTTACAAAAAGTATGTCGAGATTGCCCATGCCAAAGGATTAAAGGTAATTAAAGATATTGTACACAACCACATTGGCACCCAACATTGGTTTTATAAAGATTTACCAATGAAAAGCTGGTTAAACCAATGGCCAAAATACACCCAAACCAGTTACCGCGATCAGACCATAATGGATATACACGCATCCGCGGCCGATCGTAAACAGATGTTAGATGGCTGGTTTGTACCTTCAATGCCAGATTTAAACCAAACCAATCCATATGTGCAGAATTATCTGACCCAAAACCACATCTGGTGGATCGAATATGCTGGTATTGATGGTTTACGCTTGGATACTTACGGATATAACGATCCGGTTTATATGGCCGATTGGGCTTTAAAAGTTCAGGCAGAATTTCCGCACTTATCAGTTTTTGGCGAAACATTGGTAACCGCAGTGGCGAATCAGGCTTTTTTTACAGGTGGCAATACCGTTAACCGCGGTTTTGATACCCATTTGCAAGGCATTACCGATGCCACTTTAAAAGATGCGATTTACGAAGGGATAAACGGAAAAAATGGTTGGGTAGACGGAATCAACCGTTTGTATGCCACCTTAGCGCACGATTTTCTTTATAAAAACCCAAATACCAACTGCATCTTTTTGGATAACCACGATATGAGCCGCTTCTACTCGATGGTTGGCGAAGATTTCGATAAATATAAAATGGGAATAAGCATCCTGTTAACCATGCGCGGCATTCCTGAAATGTATTACGGAACAGAAATTTTAATGAAAAACTTTTCCAATCCAGATGGACTGATCCGTTCCGATTTTCCTGGTGGTTGGGAGGGCGACAAAAAAGATAAATTTGTTGCCAGTGGCCGTACGGATAAAGAAAATGAGGCCTTTAACTTTGTTAAAACCTTAGCCAATTTCCGCAAAAGCAGCGCTGCATTGCAAACCGGTAAATTGATGCAATTTGTGCCGCAAGATGATATTTATGTTTATTTCCGCTACAATACCGAACCAAAAGGCACCGTAATGGTTATTGTAAATAACACTGAAAAAGAAAAAACATTAAATACCGATCGTTTCGCCGAAAGAACAACAGGAATTACAAGCGCTAAAAATGTAATCACAAGCGAAAATATCGATTTCAAAAACATTAAAGTACCTGGCAAAACAACGTTGGTGCTTGAGTTAAGATAGAAAAGGTAAGAGGTTGAGGGGGTAAGGTATAGGGTTTATATTTTGCTACTAGATACTATAGTCTTGATACTCAATGCTCCCTGCTTGATACGCTCTACTCGATAATAAAAAAAATAACAATGATGCAAGATAATAATCATACAGAACCTTCCACCTTCCACCTTCCTCCATCTGCCTCAATAAAGGCCTGTCTTTTTGATCTTGATGGCGTACTTGTAGATACCGCGGTTTACCATTATAAAGCTTGGAAACGCTTGGCCAATACCATGGGTTTCGATTTTACAGAAGAGCAGAATGAACAGTTGAAAGGTGTTAGCCGAGTAGAAAGTTTAAATAAGATTCTCGACTGGGGAGGAATAGAGAAAACCGATGCAGAAAAAGAAGAACTGGCGACATTGAAAAACAGCTGGTATGTAGATATGATTACCAAAATGACACCAGCAGAAGTTTTGCCCGGTACGGTTGATTTCTTAACCGCGATTCACAAAGCGGGTTACAAATTGGCTTTAGGCTCGGCGAGTAAAAATTCAGGCATCATTTTAGAAAAAACAGATCTTGCTCGTTTCTTCGATGAAATAGTTGACGGAAACATGGTTACCAAATCAAAACCCGATCCTGAAGTATTTTTAAAAGGAGCCGAACTTCTAGGCTTTAAACCTGATGAATGTGTGGTTTTTGAAGATGCGGTTGCAGGAGTAGAAGCTGCAAAAAGAGGTGGAATGAAAGCCATCGGTATAGGCGAAAAAAGCGTGCTTACCGAAGCTGATAAGGTAGTAAGCGGATTAGACAAATTAACAGTTAAAGACTTAGAAGAGTTGTAAAGGAGTAGCAAGTATTAAGTAGTCAGTATCAAGTGGTGAATTTATCTTGATACCCGATACTAATACTTGATACAAGTAACTCCCTACTTGATACTAGATATGAAAAATTACATTAAAGCAGATGAGTGGAATATTATCGAAGAAGGCTTTGATCCACATTTAAATAAAATTTCGGAAAGTATTTTCAGTTTGGGTAATGGCCGTATGGGCCAGCGCGCTAATTTTGAAGAGACTTATACCGGAGAAACCCTACCGGGGAATTACGTTGCAGGTGTTTATTATCCAGATAAAACCCGTGTGGGATGGTGGAAAAACGGGTATCCCGAATATTTTGCAAAAGTATTAAATGCTGCAAACTGGGTAGGTATTGAAGTAAAGCTAGACGATGAAATTCTTGATTTAGCAACAGCGGAGGTAAGTGATTTTAAACGTGTGCTGAACATGCATGCCGGATATTTAGAGCGGACCTTTACAGCGAAATTAAAAAGCGGTAAAACCTTAAAAGTTAAATCGACCCGTTTTTGCAGCATTGCCGATGATGAGGTTGGTGCCATCCGTTATAGTATTACACCATTAAATTGCGATGGCAGATTAACATTAATACCTTTTATTGATGGCGATGTTAAAAATCAGGACAGCAACTACGACGAAAAATTCTGGGATAAAGTTTCAGATGAAATTACTGGAAATGAGGTTTATATTAAACTTAGGACAAAGAAAACAGAATTTGAAGTTTGTACAGGGAGTAATATTGCGCTGTATAAAAATGAGGAGAAATTAGATATCAGTCCGGATGCAGTTCGAAAAGAGAAATTTGTTGGACAAACTTTTTCTCTTGATCTAAAAGCAAATGAAGAGATTACGCTCGTTAAAATTGCCGCGAATTTATCCTCAGAAAATTACCCAAAAGAGTCACTTTTAAAAGAAACAAAATCGGTAATTGCTAAAGCATCTGCCAAGGGGTTTGATACTTTGTTAAAAGAACAAGGCGAAGCATGGGCAACGAAATGGGAAGAAAGCGACATCGTTATTGAAGGTGATGTTTCGGCTCAACAAGCTATCCGATTTAATATCTTTCAGCTTTTTCAAACTTATACCGGTAAAGACGACCGATTAAACATTGGTCCGAAAGGTTTTACGGGCGAAAAATACGGTGGCTCAACCTATTGGGATACTGAGGCCTATTGTGTGCCTTTTTACCTGGCAACAGCTCCACAGGAAGTAAGTAAAAACTTGTTGGTATATCGCCACAAACAATTGGGTAAAGCGATTGAAAATGCAGCAAAATTAGGCTTTACAGCTGGTGCCGCACTGTACCCAATGGTAACGATGAACGGTGAAGAATGCCACAATGAGTGGGAAATTACCTTCGAAGAGATCCACCGCAATGGAGCCATTGCCTTTGCCATTTTTAATTATATCCGTTATACTGGCGATGAAAGTTATCTTTCTGATTTCGGTTTAGAAGTATTGATCGGTATCGCCCGTTTCTGGAAACAGCGTGTTAACTGGAGCAACGATAAACAGCAATATGTAATGCTTGGCGTAACGGGGCCGAATGAATACGAAAACAACGTAAACAACAATTGGTACACCAATATTCTGGCAACATGGTGTATGAAATATGCAACCGAAGCAGCCGAAATTGTAAAAATACAGCAACCTGAAAAATACTATAGTTTGTTAAAAAACTTAAATTTCGATCAAAAGGAATTTGCTGATTGGGCCGATATCATCGAGAAAATGTATTATCCACAAGATGAAAAATTGGGTATTTTCTTACAACAGGATGGATATTTAGATAAAGAACAAACTTTAGTAAAAGATCTGCCTGCAAGCGAAAGACCAATTAACCAGAAATGGAGCTGGGACAGGATTTTACGTTCGTGTTTTATTAAACAGGCCGATGTTTTACAGGGTTTATATTTCTTTGAAGAAAATTACGATCTGGATACATTAAAACGCAACTTCGATTTTTATGAGCCTCGTACTGTGCACGAAAGTTCATTGTCGCCTTGCGTACATAGTATTTTGGCCGCAAAATTAAACGACGAAGCCCGTGCTTACGAATTTTATTTACGTACCGCCCGTTTAGACTTAGATGATTATAACAACGATACCGAAGATGGTTTGCACATCACTTCTATGGCCGGTACCTGGATGAGTGTGGTAGAAGGTTTTGCAGGCATGCGTGTACGCGATGGTAAACTGCAGTTTAATCCTTTCTTGCCAGGCAAATGGAAGTCTTTCTCGTTTACCGTCGGCTTCAGGGGAGCTACCTTAAAGGTTAATATTACCGAAAGCGGTATCAGTATTAAAAACAATGCAACCATTGATTTAGAAATCGGTATCAGAAATCAGGTCTATAAATTGGGAGGAAATACCGAAATTGAAGTGAACAATGCAGCGTTCGTATGAGAAAGGTAGAGGGTTTAAAGGTTGAAGGTAGTGGGTTAAAATCTCAATCTTCCATCATTGGAAAAAGCTTTTCGACTCTATTTTTGTCCCTCTTGGGAGGGGGCAGGGGGAAGACCTGCGTATTGTATGTTTTCTTTTTACTATTTTCACTGCCATCCTTTGCACAAAAACAGCGTACAAAAATGAACGATAAGCAGATCGTTATTTACCAGTTATTGCCCCGCTTATTTGGGAATAAAAATACAACTAATGCCCCTTACGGAACCATCGAGCAAAATGGTTCCGGTAAGTTTAACGATATTACCGAAAAAGCTTTAGATGGCATAAAAGAACTCCATGTAAACTATATTTGGTACACCGGAGCACTCGCCCATGCGAGCTTAACCGATTATTCTGCGTATGGAATTAAACCGGATGATGCTGATGTGGTAAAGGGTAGAGCAGGTTCGCCTTATGCCATCCGCGATTATTACGATGTAGATCCAGATCTGGCTGTTGATGTTAAAAACAGAATGAAAGAGTTTGAAGCACTTGTGAAAAGAACACATGCTAAAAACTTAAAAGTGCTGATCGATTTTGTTCCCAATCATGTGGCCAGAAGCTACCATTCTTATGCAAAACCAAAAAATGCAATCGATTTTGGTGCCAAGGATGATGTGAGCAAAGCTTTTAGTCCTAAAAACGATTTTTATTACATTCCAGGGCAACATTTTGTGGTTCCGGCTGGTGGACAAAAAACGCCACTTTCTACCATTCAGGATGATCAGTTTAATGAAACCCCCGCTAAGGCTACAGGGAATAATGTTTTCTCAGCCTCTCCTAAATACGACGATTGGTACGAAACCATTAAGTTGAATTATGGCATAGATTATCAGAACGGTGAAAAGCAATATTTTGATCCCATTCCATCCGTTTGGCTAAAAATGCGTGATATTTTAACCTACTGGACTAATAAGGGGGTAGATGGCTTTAGATGTGATATGGCCGAAATGGTGCCTATTGCTTTTTGGAACTGGGTAATTCCACAGGTTAAAAAAGTGAATCCTGATTTAATTTTTATCGGAGAAGCCTACAACCCAAAAGTTTACAGTCAATATTTAGATGAAGGCAAGTTCGATTACCTCTATGATAAAGTTGGTTTATACGATGGACTTAAAAAACTGATCAGAAATGAGCCAACCGCAGATGTAGCAGCGATTAAACACGTGTGGCAGGTAGAGAGTGCGGGTTTTGGCAAACACATGTTGCGTTTTTTAGAAAACCATGATGAAGAACGGATTGCTTCTGCCGGCTTTGCAGGCAGGGCTGAACTGGCTTTACCAGCGATGGTTGTTTCAGCAACATTGGGCTCAGGTCCGGTAATGCTTTATTTTGGTCAGGAAGTTGGCGAGCCAGGAAAAGGACAGGAAGGTTTTGGTGGAGATGATAACCGGACAACCATCTTCGATTATTGGGGTGTTCCAAAACACCAGAAATGGATGAATAACGGGGCTTTTGATGGCGGAAAGTTAAATGATGATCAGCTAAAACTTAGAACATTTTATAAACAATTATTAAAAGTTACCTCAACCAGCGATGCCGTAATGAACGGTGAGATTTATGAGGTGCCAGCTACAGGTAATATGAATAACCGTATGTATGCTTTTATCCGTTATTCGGGCAAACAGCGTTTATTGGTATTGGCCAATTTTGATCGGACACAAACCTTAATCGCCAATATCGAAATCCCCGATCAGATTTTAAAAGTTAAACATTCATCTCCGGTTACAGATCTGTTAACAGACAGAAAATTAAATATCCCGGCAGAAACAAGTATACCTGTAACAATTGCGCCGGTAAGTGCACAGGTGATAGCGTTTTAACCACTAGCGGTGCGTCAAGCGTCGTGCGGTTAGCGATTGAACATAATATAGTAATCAAAATATATCGCCTTGCGCCTTGCGCTAAGCGCTTAAACAAAAAAAAATGAGCTTAAAAACATTATTCGAGAACCCGAAATTAACACTCGTACAGATTATCAACATGAGTGTTGGTTTTTTTGGTATCCAGTTCGGTTGGGATTTACAGCGCGCAAACATGGGCCGCATTTACGAAAACCTTGGTGCCAATCCAGATCAGGTTCCATTATTGTTTTTAGCAGCTCCCTTAACGGGTTTATTGGTACAGCCAATTATTGGTTATCTCAGCGATCGTACCTGGCACCCAAAATGGGGTAGAAGAAGGCCTTATTTTATGATTGGCGCCTTGGTGAGTAGTATAGCGCTAATTTTTATGCCACATAGTAGCGCCTTATGGATGGCGGCGGGTTTGCTTTGGATCCTGGATGTTTTTGGAAATATTGCCATGGAACCTTTCCGCGCTTTTGTTACCGATAAATTGCCCGATAGCCAGGTTAACCGGGGGTTTATTATGCAGAGTATGATGATTGGTTTAGGCGGTAGTGTGGCCTCGGCCTTACCGTGGATTATGAACAATGTATTCCATTTAACCAACACCGCAGAACAAGGAAGTATTCCAGAAAACGTAAAGTTTTCTTTTTATATAGGGGCTTTTTTCTTCTTCGCCGCTGTATTATGGACGGTACTTACCACTAAAGAATACCCACCTCAGGATGTAGATTTTAAAGAAAAAGTAAAAGAAAGCAATAAAGGTTTTGGTGGTGGTGCAAGGGAAATTTTTTCTGCCCTGAGGAATATGCCTAAAAGAATGCAGATTGTTTCTTTGGTTCAGTTTTTTACCTGGCCAGGTTTGTTTTTAATGTGGTTCTATTATACTACGGCTGTTGCTGTTAATGTTTTTGGTGGTAAAGATGCTGCTGATCCGGTTTATGCACAAGGCGCAGATTTTGGTAGTTTAACACTCGCTTATTACAGCGTAATTACTTTTCTATTTGCATTGGTGTTACCAAAAATTGCCGATGCATTGGGACGCAAAACCACACATGCCCTTTGTTTAATCTGTGGGGCCATCGGTTTAATCAGCGTAGCTTGGGTACATGATAAAAATATGCTGTATTTGTGTATGACAGGTGTGGGGATTGCCTGGGCCAGTATTCTTTCTATGCCATACGCCATGTTGAGCGGATCTTTACCCAAAGATAAAATCGGTATCTACATGGGCATCTTCAACTTTTTTATTGTATTGCCAGAGATTATTGCCTCCTTAGGTTTTGGTTGGTTAATGCGTAATGTACTCCATAACGATAGGCTTTTGGCAGTTCAACTGGGCGGTGGTTTAATGATTTTAGCTGCTGTAATCTGTTATGTATTTATCCGCGAACCAAAGAAAACAGACGAAATCTTGGCTTCAAAGCTTGGAGTAGAAGAAAATAGATCTGTATAAACTATTTCTTGGTCTGTGTTCCTTGGTCTGTGTCCCCACAGACCAATACGATATAAATAGGTCAATATAAGATCTCAATGGCCTGTGTCGTCACAGTTCATTAACGATATTATTGACGTGAATTAATAAAAAAACTCTAACCAAATGAAAAAAATTATCTACCTACTGCTATTGGTAACAGCGTTTAATACTGCCTGCAAAAAAGCATTAACAGACGCTGGCTTAGAACCAACGCCAACAAACCAAACAGCAGCCTTACCTGCGGGAGCTAAAGATGGTGTGGTATTTATCAACAACGGAACATCGGCTATTGTAAGCTTGTATGCACCCAATAAAAAATCAGTCGCGTTGATTGGTGAATTTAACGATTGGTCTACGACTACTTTACCCATGAAAAATACACCTGATGGAAATTATTGGTGGGTTCAGGTAGATAATTTAAATCCGACTACTGAATATGCCTATCAGTTTTATGTAGATGGAAACCTAAAGGTTGCGGATCCTTATTGCGAGAAAGTACTCGATCCTGATAACGATAAATACATTACTGCAGCAACGTACCCAAATTTAAAAGTCTATCCAACAGGTAAAACAACAGGAATTGTAAGTGTAATGCAGGCTAATCAGCAACTTTATACTTGGAAAAATGCCAGCTTTACCCGTCCAGCTAAAGATAACCTCGTAATTTACGAATTGCTCATCCGCGATTTTACCGCCGATCATAATTATGCATCAACTTTGGCCAAACTCGATTATTTAACGGGTTTGGGCATAAATGCAATTGAGTTAATGCCGGTAAATGAATTTGAAGGGAATTTAAGCTGGGGTTACAATCCATCATTTTATTTTGCGCCCGATAAATATTACGGTACCAAAACGGCTTTACAAAATTTTATCGATGAATGCCATGGCAGGGGTATTGCTGTGATTTTGGATATGGTTTTGAACCATTCTTTCGGACAATCGCCTATGGTACAATTGTATTTCGATGGTTCAAAACCTACTGCAAATAGCCCTTGGTTTAATGTTGATGCCAAACATCCTTTTAATGTGGGGTATGATTTTAACCATGAAAGCCAAGCCACCAAAAAATTCTCGAAAGATGTAATGAAATTTTGGATGCAACAATATAAAATTGATGGCTTCCGTTTCGATCTTTCGAAAGGTTTTACCCAAAAAGCATCAACCGATGATGCGCAGTTCAGGTTATACGATGCTGGCCGTATCGCCATCTGGAAAGACTATAATGGTTACATCAAAAGTTTAGATCCCAATTTTTATGTGATTTTAGAACATTTTACCGAAGAATCGGAAGAAAAGGTACTGGCAGACGATGGTATGATGCTTTGGAATAACCTGAACCGCGATATGAACGAGGCCACAATGGGCTGGTTGGGTGGATCTAATTTTCAATGGGGGTTTTATGCCAATCATGGTTTTACCAAATCTGATGGCCTGGTTACCTACGGCGAAAGTCATGATGAGGAGCGTTTGAACTATAAAAATATTACCTATGGAAATGCTTCAGGAAATTATACGATAATTGGGAATTTGGCCACCTCATTAAAAAGAGAAGAACTAGCAGCTGCCTTTCTGTTCAGCATTCCCGGACCAAAAATGATTTGGCAGTTTGGAGAACTGGGTTACGATATCAGCATCGATTTTAATGGAAGAACAGGTGAAAAACCGATTAAATGGGATTATTACACAGATGCGAACCGTAAAGCTTTGTACGATGCCTATGCTAAATTTATCAGGTTAAAAAAGAATAACAGCATTTTTAATTCAACAAACTCAAGTTATAACCTGGTTGGTGGAATCAAATATATCAAGTTAACCGAAGTGGCAAATACAGTTGTTGTGCTTGGTAATTTTGATGTAGTGAGCCAAGTCGCTAATATAGATTTCGGTTCATCAGGTACCTGGATTGATGCTGATGGAAGTAGTATTAACTTGTTATCAAATAGCTATAATAAAACTTTAGCACCGGGAGAATATCACATTTTTAGTAAAACAGCTTTAAAATAGAATTCAAACCTATTGTTTTTTTAAGCCTGACCGGTTTTTTGCAATGATCAAAATCTGCAGATAATAATCTTGTTGTTTTTAGTTAATATTGTGATAACAACTAACAATTTAATGGAGAACAAATTAGCGCATCACTTATTATGGGAACGATTACGGATTGGCGATAAAGATGCATTTTTTGATCTCTATACGGCACTTTATTATCCACTTGTAAATTTCGGGATCAGAGTTTGTGCCGATGCGGATACCGCTAGCGAAGCTACAGATCTTGTTTTTACCACCATTTGGGAAAAACATGAAAGCTTAACCCGTGTTGATCATGTTGAAGCCTACCTGCGTACCTTTCTTAAACGCAAACTGCTCAGAATATTAGAAAGAAAGCGTAAAATTAACGATGCGCTTTTTAATGCCGGGGCCGATGGCGATTGGATGGAAATGAGTTATGAAGAGTTTATTGTCAAGGTGCAAAGCGACGAACTGGTGCAGCATCAGCTCAAAAATGCATTGGAAAAACTCACCTTTAAGCAAAAACAGCTGATCCATTTAAAATTTTTTGAAGGTTTAAGTTATGAGCAGATTGCCGAACAAAGTAACCAGACTATAAAAACAGCCTATAATACCATTTACGATGCGCTTAAAATTCTGAGAAAAGAATTTAATACATAAAATCATTTACGAAGTTAGTGGGGGCTGTAAGGGAAACTTCGTAAATCTTAAGCATCTGGTAGGTTTAATAGTTAGTTTTTCTATGTTTTGAAAACGAACATTCCAGTCTCCGTATGTACTGTAGCCCCGTTATGCACTTCAATCTTTTTATTGCAATTTATCGATGCCAGCAATAAGTATAGTTTAATGCTGTTTTAAGCAATAAAAAGGATTTCCGTTACTACCGGGTTTAGGGAATTAGGGGGGGGGCTTGGCGGTTTACTGTCCTGCACCCTGCAACCTCTAATAGTAAAACAGCCTGAGCCACCTAAACCTGACAGGAGCGGGCACCGAACGCAGAGAGGTAAAGCGGATGGCAGGGCTGATACTTACCGAAAAGCTTCTGTAATTGCTTTTCGAAAAATAACAGGATATTTATTAATACAGCCAAACTTAACGCCTTTTAGACTTCGGAAGATGTATTTCTGCAAATTAAATTTCCTTATTCTGATGCTGTTCAGGGCATATATTCGGTCACATTAAAAAAAAGTTAAAATTTTCTTAGGAAAAAGTAAAGCTTTTGGGCACTGATATATAAAAGGCAAATTATAATGGTTGATAGAAGTAAATTCAATGCAGAAGATTTTCTTGTCGATAGCACTTTCCAGCAATATTGTGCTGGTACCGACAAGCTTTGCATTGGATATTGGGAAAAGTACATTAATGCCCACCCTGAGCAGGCTGCAGTAATTGCAGAAGCAAAAAAACTTTACGTGATATTGAGCGGGAATAAACGCCCATTGAATAAACAGTCTGAGATTTTAAGGGGAAGTATGTTTCCTGAAGAAAAAGCGGTTAAACTGAACCATTATTTATGGCTTAAAATTGCAGCAGCATTAGTTTTAGTGCTTGGCTCAGTGTTGGTTTATAACACATACTTTAAGCATAACAATACAGAAAATGCCGCACAGGAGGTTTATATCTTTACAACAAAAAGCGGTGAGCGTAAAAAAATTAAGCTTCAGGATGGAACAACAGTACTCTTAAATGCCAAAAGTTCTTTATCGGTTACCAAAGGTTTTAACGATCAATACAGAGAAGTAACCTTAACCGGTGAGGCTTTTTTTGATGTGTCCCACGATAAAAACAAACCTTTTAAAGTGCACACAACCGATTTTAACATCAATGTATTGGGTACCGCTTTTAATGTAAAGGCTTATCCTGATGAAACAACATCAGAAGCCACCTTAATCCGTGGCCTCATTACAATGGAAGGTGTAAATGGTAACGGCGGAACCATTACCTTAAAACCAAGTGAGAAAGTTACTTTTTACAAGGGTGTTGCTCAGCAGCAGAAAAGTAAATTACCTAAGCACGCCACCTTACAGCCCGAAATTACCATTAACCATTACACAAAGATTAAAGACAGCACCATTGTAGAAACAGCCTGGACACAGAACCGGATCGAAATTTATGATCAGGATTTTGATGAGATTAAGAATGTTTTAGAAAAATGGTATAACGTTGAAATTAAATTTACAGATCCTTCGATAGAAAAATACCGCTTTACGGCAACCATTACAAATGAAAGCATTGAAGAAGTTTTACATGCTTTAAAAGCAGCTGAAAATAATTTTAAATATGAGATAAAAGGAAAACAGGTAACCATCTCGAAATAGGAAGAAAAAGGACGGTGTTGGAGCACCGCCCTTAACAATTTCTCTTTTGATTAATTAATGGCAGTTTATGCGCAAACAGATTGCTGCCAAGAACTTTATGCAACCAAAAAAACAAAAATATGATTTATTATTACTTACTGCAAGGGCGCCCAAAATATAAGGCGCTTCTAAAATTCATTATGCTAATGAAACTAGCCTGTATTATGGTTTTCATTACCTGTCTTAATGTTTCGGCATCGGTTTTTTCTCAGGAAAAAATTTCTTTAGATGTTAAAAAAACAAAGTTAGCCAGGGTATTACAGATTATTGAGCAGCAAAGCAGTTACCATTTTGTTTACAGTTCTTCTTACGTTCCGGTAAATAAAGACGTAAGCATTACGGTAACCAATACTTTGGTTACGGATGTGCTGGCAGCCATTTTAAACAGAACCAACCTGAAATATTCTGTTTCTGAAGGTGGCTTAATCGTAATCAGCAAAAATAAAGAAGTACCTATTAGCGGAACCGTAAAAGATGCCCTTGGAGGGGCTTTACCTGGAGCAAGTGTGCGGGTTAAAGGAACCGGTATTGGCACTTCTACCGATATAAACGGAAAATTCGTCTTAAATGCCCCCGAAAATGCAGTTTTGGTGGTTTCTTATGCTGGTTTTCAGACCAGGGAAATCGCAATAGGTACGCAAAACAGTATTGATATCGTACTGGCAGATGACACCAAACAGCTTACCGATGTGGTGGTTACTGCTTTGGGTATCAAAAAAGAAAGAAGAGCATTAGGTTATTCGGTTACACAGGTAAGTGGCGAAACGTTAACGCAGGCCAGAGAAAATAATGTAGCCAATTCTTTAGTCGGTAAAGTAGCTGGTTTAGATATCAGTTCCACATCAGGCGGTGCTGGTGCAGCAACCAGCGTAACCATTCGCGGGGTTTCCAGCTTAAGCCAAACCAACCAGCCCTTATATGTAATTAATGGTGTACCGATGGAAAATAAACCGGTAGGTTTAAATAACCTAAATGCCAATGGCAACTCTGGTAGCCAATACGATAATGCACCAGATTTTGGGGATGCGGTTGGAAATTTAAATCCAGATGATATTGAAAGTATTTCAGTACTTAAAGGTGCTGCGGCTGCAGCTTTATATGGTTACCGTGCAAAAGCAGGAGTAATTCTGATCACTACAAAAAGCGGAAAGGGCAATAGCATCGAATTTAATACCAATTACGTTGCAGAGCAGGTAATGGACAGAACCAACTGGCAGTACGTTTACGGACAGGGCGCCAATGGTGTAAAGCCTACTGATGCCGCTGCTGCTGCACAGGTAGGTGGATCGAGCTGGGGTGCCAGATTAGATGGATCTAACGTGGTTCAGTTTGATGGGGTAAGCAGACCTTATACTGCACAGAAAAATAATATAGAAGATTTTTACCGTATCGGAGGCACATGGTCTAACACCCTGGCTCTGAATAAAAGTTTTGATGGCGGTTCCATCCGTTTATCTGCCAACGATGTTCACAATACTTCGGTTGTGCCTAATTCTGGCTTAAACAGACAATCTTTTAACCTGGTAGGTACCTTTAACCCAATTAAACGCTTAACCATTGATGCCCGCATGAATTACATTCTAGAGCAGGCTAAAAACAGGCCGATGGTATCAGATGGTGCAGGTAATGCCAATTATAATGTGGCTTTTTTACCAACCAGTGTAAGTGTAAAAAACCTCGATCCATGGAAAGATGCAAATGGAAATGAAATTCAGTATAATAAAGGCAATGCTTATGCAACCAATCCCTGGTTTGCGGCAAACGAATTTGTAAACAATACCAAACGCGACCGCTTGATCAGCTCTTTTAATGCCCGTTATACTTTTGATAATGGTTTGTTTTTACAAGGCCGTGCCGGTCGCGATTCTTATAACGATACCTATAAAAATGTAGTGCCTTCGGGTACAGCTTATTATGCTCCCGGTAAAATTGTAGAGCAGGCTACCAAATTTGCAGATGTTAACGTCGATGTATTAATCGGCAAGCCTTTTAAAGTAGACGAAGATTTCTCGATTACACCAAATATCGGTGGTAGCTACCGTAGAACAAGTATAACTCAAACGACCAATAGTGGCGCCGATTTTGCCGTAATGGGCGTTTATAATATTTTAAATGCTAAAAATAAATCAGTGGCTTATGTCGCATCCGAAGCCGAAACACAATCTGTATATGGTACTTTAGAACTCGCATATAAAGATATTTTGTATTTAACTGGTAGCGGACGTACCGACTGGTTTTCTACACTGGCAACTCCTGGTAAAGACAATAAGTTAAATGTGGTTTATCCTTCTATTAGCGGTTCATTTGTTTTTTCAGAACTTTGGAAACCATCATTTTTAAGCTTTGGTAAAGTTAGGGCAGGTTATGCAGTAGTTGGCCAGGCCACTGATCCTTATCAAACTTTGTTGACCTATAGTTTAAGAAGTGAAGTTTTAAACGGATTGCCGTTGGGTACCATTTCGAATGTAAATATTCCTAATTCTGCATTAAAGGCTTCAAAAGCATCAGAATTGGAGATTGGAACAGAAATGCGTTTCTTCGGAGACCGTTTAAACCTTGATTTTACCTGGTACAAAAAAATATCTAAAGATGAAATCACTTTTGTAACCACATCTACCTCAACTGGTTATAGTGGTGCGGTATTGAACTCGGGCAAAATAGAAAATAAAGGAGTAGAGCTGTTGCTGTCTGGTCAGGTGGTAAAAAACAAAGATTTTGTATGGACTTCTTCTTTAAACGGATCGTATAACGATAACAAAGTAATTTCGCTTGCAGATGGTGTGACTTCAAATCTTATTGCTACTTCAAGGTCGGGAGTTGGCTTTTTACAGAATATTCCGGGCAAAGCAGCCTCTCAGGTAATGGCTTATGATTATAAGTACGATGCATCGGGCAATATCATGCTCGGCGCAAACGGTGCACCCCAACGTGGAGATCTTGTTGCATATGGCTCTGCTTATAATAAATGGTTTGCTGGCTGGAATAACGAGTTTAATTATAAAGGGGCAACATTATCATTTTTGATTGATGGTAAATGGGGCGGGAAATTATTCTCTGCTACCGATTATTATGGCTATGTATTTGGGTTACATCAGGCCACACTTGAAAACCGTGAAGCTTTAGGAAATACTGCTGCAGCTTATTATCAGCTTTCTGCAGATAACGTATCAAATAAATTTGTACAGGATGCTAGTTTCATAAAGTTCAGGCAGATGACCCTGGGTTATAACTTTCCTGCCAAAATGTTCAATAACAAGATACATGGCTTAAATGTAAGTCTTGTTGGTCGAAATTTATTTATCCTAATGAAAAAGACGGATAATATTGACCCTGAATCGAGTTATAACGCCACTTTTCCGGGATTGGAACTGGGTGGTGTACCACCAGTTAGAACGTTTGGCATAAACCTTAGTGTTAAGCTTTAATTTTAAACAGACAGAACAATGAAAACAAACATATTAAAAAAATATAGCCTGTTACTTTGTATCGGCATGTTAATGATCTCGGGTTGTACCAAAAATTTCGAAGATATCAATACCAACCCTTCTGCGTATGGAGCAGCAACTTTTGATCCCAATTATACTTTAACTACTGCTCAGCTTACTTACACCGGGAGTATCGATTTCGCCTACGACACGTGGAGAGGAAACCTCATTTATTCATCAACCATGATGCAGGGACTTTCTACCGTGCTGAGTTATTGGGCAGGTGATAAATATTTACTTAACGAGGGTTATACCGCAGCATACTGGGGTAGCACAACTGTTGGGGCTTACGTAGAGCAGGTTAAACCGATTGTAGATATTGTTGAATTTACAAAAGGATCTCCTAAGTATAATAACGTTCGGCAGGTGGCCCGGTTATGGAAAGCACTGATCTTTGAACGCATTACAGATTTGTATGGCGATGCTCCTTATTCGGAAGCAGGACAAGGTTATTACACAGGTAATTTAGCACCTAAATATGATAAACAACAGGCAATTTATACCGATTTATTAAAAGAAGTAGAAGAAGCAACAAATGCATTGGATATTAATGGAGATAAGGTTACTGGAGATGCCATTTACAAAGGAGATATTAATAAATGGAAAAGGTTTGGAAATACATTATTGTTACGTATAGCCATGCGTTTAACCAAAGTAGATGAAAATACGGCTAAGGCCTACGCTCAAAAAGTTATTGGTAAAACAATGATTAGTAATGATGATAACGCGCTCGTTAAACATGATGTATCAGGTGCAAGAGTAACTCAGAACCGTAATAGTCAGGTACTGGCCGGAGATGGCGGACAAGAAAATTATTATGTGAAGTGGTCGCAAACATTTATTAATAAATTAAAAACAGCGAACGATCCACGTTTAGGGAAAGTTGCGGTTACAGGTCTTTATCTTGATGAAAACAGTAAAACACAAAATCCTAATTACAGTGCCGATCCGCTTTTACAAAAAGGAATGCCTAATGGAAAAGACCTGAGCGGTATAGCGGGCAGAGATGTTAGGCAAGATGCTTCTTATACAACTTTTGCTGCTTATTCATCACCAAACCCAGCAATGATTAAGAAAGACGGGGTAACTTTTATCTTAACCTATACCGAAAGTGAATTGTTATTGGCAGAAGCAGCCCAAAGATGGGCAATTGGCGGATCTGCAGCGGCCCACTATGCTAATGGTTTATCTGCTGGTATCACTTTCTTATCACAATACGATGCTAGCCTGGCAATATCGGGCACAATAGCCGATGCCTACGCTATCGCCAATCCATATATTCCAGCAAATGGATTAGAAATGATTAATACCCAATACTGGCTACATACATGTACCATGTTAGATTTTTACGAAACCTGGTCTAATTGGCGCAGATCAGGATTCCCGACACTAAGCCCCGTGGTTTACCCAGGAAATGCAACTAATGGAACTATTCCCCGCCGTTTCCCGTATCCAGTAGAAGAGGCAACGAAGAATGGGGTTAACTACAAGGCCGCCTCTGCAGCTGTACCAGGCGGAGATAATCTGACCGGTAGAGTTTGGTGGGATAAATAATTTATATCATCCCGGTTTTTACTGGCCGACATTGCTTATGCAGTGTCGGCTTTTTTGTTCCATTATTTTCTATCGTATTTTCATCAAACGTTTGCGCAAAACTTGCTTGAGTGTATAAAGAAGTTTAGTTTATCTTTAACGCATAAGCGCATCATCTTCAGCATAAAAAACTGCAATGTGTTTAATGTTATTATAATAATTCATCATTTACATATGAAAAGCATTTTATTTACTCTTGGTTTCATTATTGTCACTCAAGGTCTTTTATTTGGTCAAGCCGACAGCACTGTTATTCAATCGGTGCCTGATATTAAAGAAATAAAAGCTGGCGATAAGAAAGTTATTTTCCCCACAAGTCCCAAAGGTTATTTATTGGTATTCAAGGGAAGTAATTGCGAACCCATTATTGATGGATCTGGAAGCATAACTACCCCTTTGGTTGCAACAAATGTGAGCTTGTATTTCGAGTTGATCAGTCAATTAAGTGATTCGATAAAGTATGATGTGTCTAAACAGATCGCTGTTCCTGGAAAATTCTCTGATGGAGGTGTCAATCCACAGCCTTTTGTAATCCCTTCATTACGCGAATGGCACGGAGGTAAAGGCATTCTCTCTTTAACTACAGCAAGCAGAATTGTTTTAAACACAGCGAATGAAAAACAATTGAAGAACGCAGCAAGCATTTTAAAACAAGAGCTGAAAGATCTGTTGGGTTTTAACCTGTTAATTGCAAAAGGAAAGCCTAAGAAGGGTGATATTTTTTTAACGTTAAATGAAAAGGATAAAAGTATTGGCGAAGAAGGTTATTACTTTAATACAGATGAATATGTTGCCATTAGTGCCGTAAATTATCAGGGGCTGTTTTGGGGAACGAGAACTTTGCTGCAATTGTTGGAGCAGAAAAATGCTATTCCAAAAGGATCAGCAAGAGATTATCCAGAATTTAAAGTACGCGGTTTTGTGTTAGATGTGGGACGTAAGTTCTTTAGCCTGCAGTTTTTAAGGGATTATGTGAAGTTCATGTCTTATTATAAATTGAACGATTTTCAGATCCACTTAAATGATAACGGGTTTAAAAAATATTTCAACGATAATTGGACCGATACCTATTCGGCTTTCCGTTTAGAAAATACAACCTATCCGGGCTTAACCGCAAAAGATGGTTCCTATACCAAAAAGGAATTTATAGCGCTGCAACAGTTGGCTGATAAGTATGCAGTTCGTATTATTCCGGAAATTGATGCACCGGCACATGCACTGGCCTTTACCAAAGTGGTTCCCGAAATTGGCAGTAAGGCATATGGCATGGACCATCTTGATTTGCATAATCCACTTAGTTATACGGTTATGGAAAATGTATTTAAAGAGTATATTTCTGGCAGCACGCCGGTATTTACCGGTAAAGCGGTTCACATCGGTACAGATGAATATGCTAAAAAAGATGCAGAAGTTTTTAGGGCTTTTACCGATCGCATGATTAAATATGTAGAAGGTTTTGGAAAAGAGGTTAGACTTTGGGGAGCATTAACCCACGCAAAAGGTACTACTCCTGTAAAAGTAGAAAATGTAGTGATGAATACCTGGTATAACGGTTATGCCAACCCTGTTGAAATGAAGAAACTGGGCTATAAGCAAATCAGTACGCCAGATGGGTGGTTGTATATTGTACCTGCAGCTGGCTATTATTATGATTACCTGAATATTAAAAATCTTTATAACAAATGGACACCTTCTATGATAGGAAATGTTCAGTTTAAACCAGGCGATCCGACTATATTAGGTGGGTCTTTCGCGGTGTGGAACGATATTGTAGGCAATGGAATTACAGAAAAAGATGTACACGACAGGGTATTCCCTGCCATGCAGGTATTATCGCAAAAGATGTGGAGCGGCAGTAATACTACTTTAAAATTCGACGATTTTAATGTTTTAAGTAAAAAAATAGGAGAGGGCCCTTCGTTAAATATAAGTGGAAAGTTATCTAAAAACGATGCGCCATTTGCAACCCTGTTTAACTTTGATAAAAAGGATAGTCAAATTAAAACCACAGGAGCTGTTTACGCAGAAGGATATTCAAAGAATGCTCTATCATTTTCAGGGAAAAATAGTTATGCCCGGTTGCCATACACTGAAATAGGATATAATTATACCGTTTCGTTTTGGGTAAACCCTGCCAATAACAACTTGGATGGTGCAGTGTTATTCGAATCGCCTAACGCTACTGTAAAATTAAGACAAACAGGCTCTGGCAAACTTGGCTTTTCAAGAGAAGGTTACGATATTGATTTTGGATATGCTGTGCCTGAAAATAGTTGGACGCATGTGGTGATAACCGGAACCAATAAGGGCACCAGCCTTTATGTAAATGGTAAACTCGAAAAGCGATTATACGATAATTGGATCGTGTTTACAGATAAAGACAAAACAAAAGTCCGCAAATCGGAAACTTTATTTTTCCCACTTCAAACAGTAGGTGGATTTAAAGGAAAGTTAGACGAATTACAAATTTGGAACAAAGTCCTGTCAGACGAAGAGATTCTGGCCTTAAAATGATAAAAAAGAGTTAAACAATACCGCATCTCGATTAATTCAGTTTTTACCCGCCGACATTGCAATATGCTTGTCGGCTTTTTTATTCCCGGCATTTTGAATAACATTTTAAGCAAACGTTTGTGCTGTATCAGTTTGAGACTTTGTTTTCTTATGCTTAAACTATATTTAAACTGTAATATTAAACAGTCGCAGATATTTAATTTCGTTATTTTTTTAGATTTGGTATTCTGTTGTCAGTCAAACGTTTGCGCGTTTATTTGGATGAATATATCCTTCGTAAAGCATTATCTTTAATTATCAAGCTACTATATCTGGCCCGTAATTTAATGGTTATTCACTTTTACTACTGCGTAAGATTGTAGTTGTATTTTCTGGCGCTATACACAAATTATTTTTAATTAATATTTAACCCATTTAAACAAAAGAAAATGAAAAAAACAATTGCTTTGCTCGTCGCTTCTTTAGCTTTTACAGTTTGTCTGTTTAGTAGTTTTACCCCGGAAAAAGTAATCCTTTCCCCTAAAAAGGTAATGCGGAGGGGTGTGGTTACGGTTACCAAAAATTTTACTACCAGTAATGGCCTGGCTGCGGTGGCAACACTTCAGTATACCACTGGCCAGGTTTATTCTAGCATTACGGTAACCATACAGGGAGAGGGTAATGTTCCGCTAACATCGGTGTCTCATTCTTCAGGCCCAATTTATGCCGATACTTTTGAAGGGTATAAAGCCGGGTCTTATTATGAATATTTTGTAAATGTATTGGTAACTGGAAACCCAACTATAGGTTGGCAAATTTCAGATACAAGTGCAGAAGCCGTTGTAATTTAAGTTACAACCCCAAATAAAGAGTCTACTGCTTCATTGCAGCAGTTTTTTGCAGAACCGGCATTGCCAAAAGCTATGCTGGTTTTTTTATGGTAACATTTCTAATGCGCTTTTTGATTAACGCTACAATAGTTTGATATTTAGAAACCAAACCAAAACAATGAAATTCAGATTTATACTCGCTACGTTTTTAAGCATGGGCATTATTGCATATGCACAACAAGAACCAAGAAAAAGCCAATCTAAAGAGACCGTAACCACTACCCAGGTTACTGTTAAAGACGAACCGAAATCTTCAGTAAATGAAAGGACCATTAAAGTGGAGAGCTCGGTCGTTACCAATCACACCGTAAATATCGATGGTAAATCTGTTCCCTATAAGGCTACAACAGGTACGCTGCCAGTTTGGGATGAAGATGGAAAACCGATTGCTGGTTTATTTTATACTTATTACGAACGCAGTGACGTGCAAAATCGCAATAAGCGACCCTTGGTAATCTCTTTTAATGGCGGCCCGGGTTCAGCTTCAGTTTGGATGCACATCGCCTATACTGGTCCCGTGGTTTTGAATATTGATGACGAAGGTTATCCCGTACAGCCTTATGGTTATAAAGAAAACCCATTCTCTATTTTAGATGTGGCAGATATTGTATATATCGATCCGGTTAACACAGGCTATTCCAGAGTCGTGAGTAAAGATATTCCAACCAATAAGTTCTTTGGTGTACGTGCCGATATTAAATACCTGGCCGAGTGGATCAATACTTTTGTAACCCGGAATAACCGATGGGCCTCTCCAAAATTTTTAATCGGAGAAAGTTATGGTACTACACGTGTTTCGGGTTTGGCTTTAGAGCTGCAGAACAGCCAATGGATGTATTTAAATGGTGTGGTATTGGTTTCGCCAACCGAACTGGGTATTGAACGTAGTGGACCCGTTGATGCAGCTTTGCGTTTACCTTACTTTGCCGCAACAGCATGGTACCATAAAGCTCTGGCCGGAGATTTACAGGCAAAAGATTTAACAGCAATGCTGCCAGAAGTAGAAACTTTCACCATTAACGAATTAATTCCTGCTATTTCGCAGGGTGGGATGTTGAGTGCCGATAAAAAGAAGGCCATTGCCGTAAAAATGGCCCGTTACTCAGGTCTTTCTGAAAAAGTGATTTTAGATTATAACCTCAACGTACCAACCGATTTCTTTTGGAAAGAATTACTGAGAGATAAAGGCTTTACCGTTGGTAGGTTAGATTCGCGCTACCGCGGTATCGATAAAATGAGTGCAGGCGAAGGACCCGATTATAATGCAGAGCTAACCTCTTGGTTGCATTCCTTTACGCCAGCCATTAATATGTACATCCGCAACGAGCTCAACTATAAAACAGATTTGAAATACAATATGTTCGGTTCTGTATACCCATGGGATAAATCTGGAGATCAGACAGGCGATAATCTCCGCCAGGCTATGGCACAGAATCCTTATCTGCATTTATTGGTGCAATCGGGTTATTACGATGGGGCCTGCGATTATTTCAATGCCAAATATAGCATGTGGCAGCTAGATGCAGCTGGTAAACTGAAAGACCGTATGAGCTGGGAAGGTTACCGTAGTGGGCACATGATGTATTTGCGGAAGGATGATCTCAAAACGGCTAATAACCACATCCGCGAGTTTATTAAAAAAGCATTGCCAAAGGAAGGCGTGGCTGCTAAGTTCTAAGATTTTAGAGTTGACAACTTTCTTATGCAGATTGCTATTAAAGTTGTCGACTCTTTTTGATTTATTTGGAGCGCAGGTGCTGTGTAATAATTATCGTAAATCCTGCTTTCCATTACAAGTCCGCACTCGTACCTCGTTTGCGGGCTTTCCATTTCAATCAGGGCTAGGTAGGTTAGTGGTATTAAAACCCCTCGTCATTACAAATACCTTTCTTTTTTGAAAAAATGAACGTTCCTGCCCAGGAGGCGTCTCTATAGGCCGCTTTGTGCGCCTGTGGTTAAAAACGCTTAACTTAATGACATTGACCAATGGAACGTAAGATTTTCATCACACAAGCCGTCCCATAGGGACGGCTCCTAGGTAGCCAATTGTATAATTGGCGTTAAACGTTCCGTAGGAACGTTTGGTGGTAATCCATATATAATTCCTTTTTCCAGGCCCGTGTTTTTTCCAGGCTCTTTTTAGGCAATGACACGAAAACCCCTCATAGTAGCAGGAACAGCTGTAATCTAAACCTGCTCTACCTCCTGCCGATTTTTCATCGGCAGGAGGTAGAGCAGGACGGAACTCAAACAAAACACTACTGCAATTTGCTTTCCAAATCAAAAAAACGAATAATTTTGCTTATGCATTAAGCGATTTAAGTCCCGCAAATTCTAAACAAAAAACTGTTGGTTACAAACTAAAAATAATTACTTATTTTTGTGGTTCAATTATGCAGCAAATAAAAACATCATTCGATTTTGAAAAACCTATTGCCGATTTAGTTCAGCAGATAGAAAAGGTTAAGCAAGTTGCGGAAAAAACTAAGGTAGACATGTCTGCCACGTTAGATGAGCTTGATGGTAAATTAGATGAAACTACCAATAACTTATATAAAAATTTAACCGGTTGGAATAAGGTTCAGATGAGCCGTCATCCCGATCGCCCGCAAACACTCGATTACATCAATATGATCTGCGATGATTTTATTGAGTTGCATGGCGATAGAACGGTTAAAGATGATAAAGCAATTATTGGCGGTTTTGCTTCTATAAATGGTCAAACGGTAATGGTTATTGGCCATCAGAAAGGTAAAAACACCAAAGAGCGTCAGTTTCGCAATTTCGGTATGGCCAACCCAGAAGGTTATCGCAAAGCATTGCGTTTAATGCGTTTGGCGGAAAAGTTTAATAAACCTGTTATTTCTTTTATCGATACTATGGGGGCTTACCCTGGTTTAGAGGCCGAAGAACGTGGACAAGGTGAAGCTATTGCCAGAAACTTATTGGAAATGTCTGTTCTACGTGTACCGATTATCTGCATTGTTGTAGGTGAAGGTGCTTCTGGAGGTGCTTTGGGTATCGGTATCGGCGATAAAGTATACATGTTAGAGCATACCTGGTACTCCGTAATCTCCCCTGAATCTTGCTCATCTATTTTATGGAGAAGCTGGGATTTTAAAGAGAAAGCTGCTGAGTGCTTAAAATTGACTTCTGATGATATGTTTGGGAACAAACTAATAGATGGCATTATTCCTGAGCCACTTGGAGGTGCACATCAGGATCCGGAGTTGATGGGCAAAACATTAAAAGAATATATTGTTAAAGATTTAGCCACTTTAGGTAAACTAAAAACCGATAAACTGATTGAACAGAGAATTGATAAATTCTGTGCGATGGGTGTTGTAAACGAATAATCATTAACTAAAATAAATTTGAATCCTGTTTGGCCATGCTGAACGGGATTTTTTTGTGAATAAATCCCCAGCTTTTAAGAATATCATTAGATCCGTCACCCTGAACCGAGCCTTAGCGAGCTCACCGAAGGTAATTTATTTCAGGGTCTTTGTAGCATGATAGATGCTGAAATAAATTCAGCATGAACGATTGCACGGATAACAGAGTGGAAAATTAATTATTATTAAGCCAACTTGGGCTACGATTTAAACCTTACAGGTTTTCCAGAACCTTCAAAATTTGAACAAAAAAAGCAGCTACAAATTAATGCAGCTGCTTTGTAAGTTATTTCCAGATCCGTTTATTATTGCGGACCTTGTTGTGGGAAGAACATTGATAAACGGCCTTCAAGGTTATTAAATGTTTTTTGCAGTTTCTCACTCAACTTATCCTGACCCGCAGCTTTACTGGTCTTAATCATTCGATCCAGATAGTATAAGCCGGTTTGAATGTTCTGCGATCCGGTTAAACCTTTTGATTGTGAAATATCTGCCAGGTAGTTTAACTCTTTATTGATATAATCGCCAGATTTGTCTAAAATATCATTAGCTCTGGCAGTTTCGCCTAGTTTATATAGGTTTTCAGCTAGATAGAATTTCACTACAACAGTACGGATGCCGAAGAATTTATCAGGCATTACCTCAAAATATTTATCCACCACTTTTTTTGCCTCAGCAGTTTTACCTTCTTTAATTAAGCTGTTGGTTAAGCTACTGAAGATATTGGTGAAAATAAAAGTATCATCTGATGATTGAGGGTCTAAATATTTAGCAGTTTTCATATTTCCCCACTTAAATTTAGTCATCACATTATTATACAATACAGGTGTATTTAATTGCTCTGGTCTATCCTCAGATGCTGTTGTGTCAGCCTTAAGCGGCAGTAAACGCATCGCTAAGCCTTCGTTATATAAATACTTATCCAAGCCATTGTATTGATCTGAAGGTACTGTAGAAGCGAAATAAATCGGGCGCTTCCAATTGTTGTGCGCAAGGATATCGAACATGGCCAAAGTTCCTTTAGTAACATAACCTTTATTAAATTTCCAATCCATGGTGGTGGTAATTTTTGAAGCATCGGCTGCGGGTACTGTTCCTGTACTTACCACTTGCTGCGGATCTACCGTAATTTTAAGGTTTTTAGTTGGTAAGAAATTAGATTTTGATCCATCCTGCATGGCAACTTTATCACTCTCATCGTTTGATAACAATAAATCAACTACGTTTTTAAGCTCAACACTACCTGCAATTTTATAATCATCGTATGGCATTACATCCCTTTCACCTTGTACATATTGTTCTGGTTTCATCGAAATTGGCAATGGAGCAGATTCATTTTGTTTTTGCCTTAAACCGTTGATGTACCAATCTGTATCGAATAAACTTAGGTTTACAATACGCACATCAGGACGAACATTTTCTACCTCCTGGATGTACCAAAGCGGGTAAGTATCGTTATCGCCATAAGTAAACAAAATGGCATTTGGCGCACAGGATTGTAAGTAATCCAAAGCAATATCATGCGGAACCAGTTTGGTAGAACGGTCATGGTCATCCCATCCCTGTTCGGCCATAATTACCGGTGCCGCCAATAATCCGATCACGGTTGCCCCAATAGCTCCGGCAGTTGGGGTTAATTTTTTAAACAACCACTCTTTAATAGCCAGCGCCCCCAGCCCAATCCATATGGCAAAGGCATAGAAAGATCCTACATAAGCATAATCCCTTTCGCGCGGCTCTAAAGGCTTTTGATTTAAATATAATACAATGGCAATACCGGTAAAGAAGAATAGTAATGCTACAACTCCCGCATCTTTTTGGTTACGTTTGAAATGCCAAAGTGCACCAATAACACCTAAAATTAAGGGTAAAAAGAAGAAACGGTTGTATGCTTTATTATCAACAGTTGATGGTGGCAAATGACTTTGATCGCCACGCAACCAGCTGTCAAACGGTTTAATACCACTAATCCATTCGCCTTCAAATCCGCTGCCCTGGCCTTGCTCATCGTTCTGGCGCCCAACAAAATTCCAGAAAAAGTAACGCATATACATGTAACCAATCTGGTAACTCGCCAAAAAGCCAACATTATCAACTAAGTTCGGGTGTTTACTATCATCCAAATGCATCCACTCTTTATAAAAACTGGCATGTTTAGGGTCGTCGCTATACATACGTGGCAATAAAGTGTTATTGTTGTACTCGTAATCGGTTTTTTTGCCCGCTACTTCATATTTGTCTTTACCTTTTCTCCAGATGGTTTTACCTTCCGTTACACCTGTTCTTTCAGAGTTATAATTTGGTCCATAAGCCAATGGTCTATCGCCATACTGCTCGCGGTTCAGGTAACTTAAGAAAGAGAAAGCATCTTTCGGCGCGCTATTATTTAAGTTCGGATCTGCCTTTGCCCTGATAATGATCATCGAGAAAGATGCATAACCGAAAATGATTAAAACCGTAGAAATTAAACCTAGGTTTAATAATTTTTTTTGATGCTTGATCGAATAACGGATTCCCCAAACCAGGGCGCCAATTAACAGAATAGCGAAAAACAAAACGCCTGTTCCAAAACCTAAACCTAATGTGTTAACGAAGAACAGGTCGAAATAAGCACCAAATGAAACCAGGTATTGGATAATACCATATTGGATTACCGCTAAGATTAAGATACCAACAATAAGGGTTTTAAGAATTCCTGATGTTGTTGCTTTATCAGTTCTTTTGAAATAATAAATAAAAGCAAGTGCTGGTATGGTTAACAAGTTTAATAAGTGGATACCAATTGATAAACCCATAATATAGGCAATAAACAGTAACCAGCGGTCAGCACGTGGTTCGTCGGCATGTGCTTCCCATTTAAGGATAGCCCAGAATACAATCGCTGTAAATAACGATGATTGTGCATAAACCTCCGATTCTACTGCCGAAAACCAAAAACTATCAGAGAAAGTATAAGCTAAAGCACCAACGGCCCCTGCCCCCATAATACTGATTAATTTACCTGTTGTTAGTTCTTCACCAGCTTTTAATATCGTTTTTTTAGCCAATGCAGTGATGGTCCAAAATAAGAATAAGATGGTTGCTCCGCTCGAAACAGCCGAACCTACGTTCATCCAGTAAGCGATTTTGGTTAAATCTCCAGCTGCAAAAATAGAGAAGAAACGTTGGATCATTAAGAATAATGGTGCGCCAGGTTGGTGAACAACCTGCATTCTAAATGCCGATGCGATAAATTCACCGCAGTCCCAAAAACTGGCAGAAGGCTCTAAGGTTAAAACGTAAGTTAGTGTAGCAATTAAAAAGCAGATCCAGCCTACTATATTATTAACTTTTGAATAATTCATTGGTTTGTATAATGATATTAAAAATTGTTTTCACATAAAAATGCTGCCGAAATTAACTATTCTAGTCGATAAAACAGGTAAATTTTTAGATTGATTTAACAATTTTTAACGGCCTAAGGCCTTTAACATAAAGGATTTTAATTTATTGGGAAGCAAAAACCCATAAGCAGAAAGGTGAAATCTGCCTATGGGTTAAAATTTAGAATGTTTTTTGCTTAGCCTGCAGCAAACGGGGTAAACCTTATAATCAGATCGTTGTATTGTTTTTCGAGGCTTTTGTTTAGCCCGGTTTGTTTAAATACTTCGGTTAATTTTACCATTTGCCCTAAATAGCCAAGATAGAAACGTATATCCTGCTCTGATGATAGCTGGTTTTTGCTTTCCGAAACATCAGCAAGATGGGTTAACTCTTTGCCTATATAATCAGCAGTTTTTTTAATCATTGCATTTGCGCGGTTTAGATCATTTAACCGATACAGGTTTTCGGTTAAATAATAAGTGCTCATTACCTGGCGCATACTGTAAAATTTAGCAGGAATCACCTCAAAATATTTATTAGCCACTTTTTTGCTTTCGGTAATTTTGCCTTCGTTTATTAAGCCGGTTAATAAACCATTAAACATGTTAGAGAACATGGTTACATCATCAGCAGATTGCCTGTCTAAATGGTTGGCATTTTTAATGTTGCCAAAGCCGTAAACATTCATCAGGTTATTGTACATGGGTTTCAGGTTTACACGATCAAAATCTTGTGTAATTGCAGTATCTGGTTTTAAGGGTAGCAGTCTTTTATTTAATCCTTCAGAATAGAGGTATTTGTTAAGCCCTATATATTGCTCGTTTGGCATGGCACCGCTAAAATAAATCGGGCGTTCCCAGTTATTGTGTGTTAAAATATCAAATAAAGCTAAGGTGCCTTTGGTTACAAAATTCGAATTGTAAGTCCATTCCATACTGCTTGCAATTTTACCGGCATCTTCCTTGGGTACAGTGCCGGTATCTAAAACCTGTTGCGGACTTACGGCCAGTTTAAGGTTTTTGGTTGGTAATACATTGTATTTTGAACCATCTGTCATGGTTACTTTATCTTCGTCATGATCGGATAGAAGTACGTCTAAAATTTCTTTTAACTCAATATGCTGTGCAATCTTATAATCCTGATAATACATAATATCCCTCGTGCCTTCAACGTATTGCTCATGCTTTAAGGTGATGGGTAAGGGGGCAGATTCGTTTTGCTTTTTTCGCATCCCATCAATGTACCAATCAGCCGTAAATAAGCTTAAATTTACTACGCGCACATCCGGACGGATATTTTCTACCTCCTGTGCATACCAAACCGGAAAGGTATCATTATCGCCATAAGTAAACAAGATGGCATTGGGGGCACACGATTTTAGGTAATTGACAGACATATCTCTCGCTACGTGGCTGTCAGAACGGTCGTGATCGTCCCACCCCTGGTTGGCCATAATTATCGGCGCACCAAACAAGGCGATAACTGTGGCAAAAATGCTGGCACGCTGGGGTGTTAATTTTTGGAAAACCCAATCCTTTAATCCAAATACTCCTAAACCGATCCAGATGGCAAAAGCATAAAAAGAGCCCACATAGGCATAATCCCTTTCACGAGGCTCAACAGGAACAGAATTAAGATAAACAACTATTGCTACCCCGGTAAATACAAAAAGTAAACCGATAATGCCAGCATCCTTTTGATTACGTTTAAAATGCCAAATGGCACCGATTAAACCGATAATTAAGGGTAAAAAGAAAAACCTATTGTATGCTTTGTTCTCTACGATGGATGGTGGAAGGTTTTTTTGACTGCCAAGCCTGATTGCATCTAATGGTTTTACGCCGCTAAGCCAATTGCCATCTTTTCCGCCAAACTGCCCATCTTCATTATCCTGTCTGCCTACAAAATTCCACATAAAATAACGCATGTACATTTGTCCGGTCTGGAAAGAGAACATGTAATTTAAGTTATCTATCAAGGTGGGTTTGTGCTCATCATTAAAACCCATGTAACTTTTGTAAAAGTTAATGTGTTCAGGCTTATCGCTGTACATGCGCGGCAGTAAAGTTTTATCGGCGAAAATATATGCCGATTTTGTGCCTGCCGGTTCGTATTTTTTGTCGCCTTTACGGATAATTTTACCCGTTTCTTCAACGCCGATTTTTTCTGAATTGTAATTCTCTCCATAAAGCAGTGGCCTATCGCCGTATTGATCGCGACCAACATATCTCGAAAAAGAGTATACATTATCTACATTATAGTTGTTTAAATTTGGTTTAGCCTGCGCCCTGATAATGAGGAGTGCAAAAGAGCTATATCCAAAAAGTAGCAGAACGGTAAATAACATGGCCAGGTTTAAAATCCTCTTATTTTTAAGGATAGAATAACGGATGCCATAAACCAAGCTCCCGATTACGAGCACCGCAAAAAACAATATGCCTGTTCCAAAACCTAAACCGATGGTGTTTACAAAAAAGTAATCGAAACTTGCTGCAAAAGATATTACATATTGAATAATGCCAAATTGAACGGCTGCCAGAACAGCAATTGAAACAAAAAATACTTTTAAAACGCTTTGCCAACTGGGCGATGGATTCTTTTTGAAATAATAAACAAATATTAAGGCAGGAATGGTAAGCAGGTTTAAGATGTGTACACCAATAGAAATTCCCATCATGTAAGCCACAAAAAGTAACCAACGGTCTGATTTAGGTTCATCAGCCTGCGATTCCCACTTTAATATGCCCCAGAATACAATAGCCGTACAAAGCGACGACATAGCGTAAACCTCGGCCTCTACAGCCGAAAACCAGAAACTGTCAGAAAAAGCATAAGCTAAGGCGCCAACCAAACCGGCACCCATAATCCCGATAATTTTTTGCTTGGTAATTTCTTCGCCTTTTTTAATTACTGTTTTCTTGGCCAGTGCAGTAATGGTCCAGAACAAAAAGAGAATGGTACCTGCACTTGCAAGCGCAGAAGATATATTTATGAAATAGGCTACCTTGGTTTTATCGCCAAAAGCGAGTGTCGAAAATAACTTTTGAATCATGGAGACTATTGGAGCACCTGGTTGGTGAACCACCTCCATTCGGAAGGCAGAAGAAATGAATTCGCCACAGTCCCAGAAGCTTACAGATTGATCTAAAGTTAAGATGTAAGTGAGCGCGGCAACGATAAAACAGAGCCAGCCTCCAATGGTGTTAATCCTTGAGTAATTCATAGTTTAATTTTAGTCTTTGATAATAAATGATTTAAGTGGTTCGTAGTAAAAAAAGTCGTATAAAAAAAGAAAATGTTGCACGCTATGTAATGATTTTTTTATCTTTGCATCGCAAACAGGAACAGCGGGAGAGAAATTAAAAATATTTTAAAATCGCTCTTGCATATTTAAAATAAGGTTCCTACATTTGCATTCCCTTTCGAGGAGAATATCCTTGAGAAGTTTTTGTCCGATAGTATAAGGGTAGTACAACGGTTTTTGGTACCGTTTGTCTTGGTTCGAATCCAGGTCGGACAACTAAATTTAATAACGGATCATGTTTTAAATAGACATGATCCGATTTTTTTTAACCGTAACTACACGAACCCATGCCATTGCAGTTTAACCCGGTAAAGCTTTTTTCCGGAACAGGTTCTAAGGGATTATCACTTAAGATTGCCGAACATTACGGCAAGCCACTTGGTAGCGTAACCATTCACAAATTCAGTGATGGAGAGTTTCAGCCTTCCTTTGATGAGTCAATTCGTGGTAGTGATGTTTTTCTAATCCAGTCTACTTATCAGCCTAGTGATAATTTAATGGAGCTTTTGTTAATGGTTGATGCTGCTAAAAGGGCATCGGCACATTACATTACTGCAGTTGTTCCTTATTATGGTTTAGCCCGTCAGGATAGAAAAGATAAACCGCGTGTAGCAATCGGTGCCAAATTAGTGGCTAACTTATTAAAATCAGCAGGTATTCACCGTATTATGACGATGGATCTACATGCTGCACAGATACAGGGTTTCTTCGATATTCCGGTTGATCACTTAGACGGATCGGTAATCTTTGTACCTTATATCAAAAGCTTAGGCTTAAAAAACTTAACTATTGCATCGCCAGATATGGGCGGTTCGTATAGGGCACGTACTTTTGCCAAGTTTTTTAACGCTGAGGTAATTATTTGCGATAAACGCCGTAAACGTGCCAACGAAATCGAATCTATGTCGATTATTGGTGATGTGACTGGGCAGGATGTCGTATTAATCGATGATATTTGTGATACCGCCGGAACCCTATCAAAAGCTGCGGCTTTGATTATGGAAAACGGTGCAGCAAGTGTTAGAGCGGTTTGTACACATGCTGTATTATCTGGCAAAGCAATAGAAACGGTAGAAAATTCGGTATTAACCGAGTTGATCGTTACGGACACTATCCCATTGAAACAGGAAAGTCCGAAAATTAGGGTGCTAAGTACAGCCGGTTTATTTGCAAGGGCAATTGCCAATGTAAACGAGCATGGATCGATTAGTGATCTGTTTAGAGTGTAAATTAAGGTGGAAGGTAGAGGGTTGAAGGCTTAAGGTCTTGATACTCGATACTTAATACTGACTACTAATAATTAAATAAATAAAAAAAAATGAAAACAATCGCAATTAGCGGTTCTCCAAGAGAGAACGTAGGGAAACGCGATGCCAAGGAACTTCGTTACGAAGGTAAAGTTCCGGCGGTATTGTATGGTGGAAAAGAGCAACAACACTTAGCTGTGGTTATTGCTGACTTAAGAGATGTTATTTATACCCCGGATGTAAACTTTGTGGAAATTAATGTGAATGGTGTTAAAACCAAAGCTATCGTAAAAGATACGCAGTTTCACCCACTTACCGACGTATTATTACACATCGATTTTCTTCAGTTATTTGATGAGAAAGAAATCGTTATGGAGATCCCGGTTAAATTAACAGGAACTTCTCCAGGTGTTAAAATGGGGGGTAAATTAATCCAGAAATTACGTAAACTACGTGTTAAAGCATTACCAGCTAACATGCCACAAAACGTAGAAGTAAGCTTAGAGAAATTAGAAGTAGGTAGTTTATTCCGTGTTCGTGACCTTAAAGGTGATAAATACGTAATCACTAACACTCCTGAAGATACTATCGTTTCTGTTGCAATGTCTAGAGCATTAAAACAAGCTGAAACTGAAGCTGCTAAAGGTAAAAAATAGTACGCTGAGTTCACAGATTTAAAGCGGTAAAGAAGAAATTCTTTACCGCTTTTTGTTTATAGGATATCGTCTTGCTGAATTTATTTCAGCATCTGAAAATAGTGAGACCCTGAAATAAATTTACTTCGTAGCTTTCCGCTATGCTACAGGTCAGGGTGACGAGTAACAAAAAAAAGCTTTCGCTTTAGCCTTTGGTCTTTTCGCTTTAAGCTTCTACCTTTGCCCCATGAAATATCTTATAGTAGGCTTAGGAAACATCGGGCCGGATTATGCACATACCAGGCATAACATTGGCTTTGATATTGCTGATGAACTGGTTAAAGGTTTAGGTGGTAGCTTTGATAATATCCGTTTGGCCTATTATGCTGAGGTGGGCTTTAAAGGTAAAAAACTACATGTAATTAAGCCAACAACCTTTATGAACCTGAGTGGTAAGGCCGTTAACTATTGGATGAAAGAGCTGAAAATAGCACCGGAAAATGTACTCGTTATTGTTGATGACCTTGCCTTGCCTCTCGGAAAGCTAAGGTTAAAATTACAAGGTTCTAGCGCGGGTCACAATGGTTTAAAAAGCATCGAAGAAGTTTGTGGTGGGCAAAACTACGCGCGCCTTCGCTTTGGAATTGGAAACGATTACCCGAAAGGCAGGCAAGTAGACTTCGTTTTGGGTTTGTTTGATAAAAATGAACAGTTGGAACTTCCTGCATTGATTGATAAAAGTGTAGAATTGATTAAAAGTTTTGTAACCATCGGCCCGGCACACACCATGACCGCTTTTAATAAGTAGTTCCCTTACAAGAATCGTCATGCTGAATTTATTTCACTGTTGTCCGGTTAAAATTGATTATTGAAGATAAATAAGGCTTATTGGCTAATTAAGGTTGTTTATGTTTT
>NZ_JACHCQ010000024.1 GCF_014205835.1 Pedobacter sp. AK013
ATCCAGTCACATTATCTGTATATCCTTAACTTCTTTATCAACAGAGCAACAAACGCTTCAGCAGAATCTTTCAATGCCAAGATCAAAGCTTTTAGAGCAACCTCTAGAGGTGTAAGGGATATTAAATTCTTCTTATTCAGATTGTCGAAAATATATGCTTAAAACATCCCCCCCAACTTTTCCGCTTGATCCTTTGTTTGGCCTCGCAACAAAGCCTTTCTTCAGCTCGCCGCCGAGTAGCGATCGCATCAGATAATAGCTTAAATTTCTAAACATTTTAGAAATATCATTAAGGGAATTTGCTTTATTTAATCCCTAAAATATTAAATTTACCAAATGGCCAAAAAAGGTAAATCAATCTCCAATCCGTCAAAAAAGATATTCGTTTTAGATACCTCGGTTATTTTATACGATCATGATGCGATAAATAACTTCCATGAGCACGATGTAGCCATTCCCATTCAGGTTTTAGAAGAGCTCGATAATTTTAAAAGCGGCAACGATACCCGAAATTTTGAGGCCAGAAGTTTTATCCGTCTCATTGATGAAACTTCAAAACAAAAACTGATCAGCGATTGGATTTCGCTAAAAAGTCCAGGATCAGGAAAATTTAAAGTAGTTTTAAATGAAAGGCCACTAATCACAAATGCAGAAGAAGTGTATGGGAAAGGCAAAACAGACCATAAGATTTTAAATGCAGCATTAAGTTTAAAAGAAGAATATCCAGATAAAAAAGTAGTGTTGGTATCGAAAGACATCTGCCTGCGGTTAAAAGCAAAAGCTCTGGATTTAAATGCAGAAGATTACGAAACAGGTAAGATTAAAAATGTAGATGAGCTTTACGCCGGGAAGACAGAACTTATAGATTTTCCAATTGAGATTATTGAGGAAGTAAAAAAACAGCCTTTTATTGATGCTGGCGAGATCGAATTACCGCCAAAAAACGCCAATCACTTTTATATTTTAAAGAATAAAAGAAAAACTGCAAACGTATTTTATAACAATAGTTTAAAAACCATTTCTGCGGTTTCTACCGATGCCATATTCAAGATCAAACCTAAAAATATTGAACAGGCTTTTGCCATACATGCGCTGCTAGATCCCAACATTAAACTGGTAAGTATACAAGGAAACGCCGGAACAGGTAAAACTTTGCTGGCTCTGGCAAGTGCTTTAGAGCAACGCAAAAATTTCAGGCAGATCTATGTTACCCGACCGATTGTTTCCCTGAGCAATAAAGACATCGGTTTTTTACCAGGCGATGCCAAATCGAAAACAGACCCTTTTATGGCACCTATCTGGGATAACCTGCGGTTCATTAAGGAGCAATTCATTGGTGATGATAAAATGTCGGAAAAAATTGATGAACTGATTGTAACCGAAAAAATAGCGATTGCACCATTGGCTTTTATCCGCGGAAGAACCCTCACTAAAATTTTCTTTATTATTGATGAGGCACAGAATTTAACGCCTCATGAGGTTAAAACAATAATTTCGAGGGCAGGAGAGCATACCAAGATTGTTTTTACCGGTGATATTTACCAAATTGATACGCCTTACCTCGACTCGGAAAGTAATGGACTTTCCTACCTGATTGAAAATGCAAAGAATCATCCGCTTTATGCGCATATTACCCTGCATAAAGGCGAAAGGAGCGAATTGGCTAATTTGGCCAATGAATTACTTTAAGTCGTCATGGTAAGATTATTTAACTCTTTTCATTCTGATGTCATTAGGATTTGATGTTAGAGGAAAGCCTCTATGCATAAAATAGTAATCATTTCTTATGTTTTTAATTTGTATAATCCAATCACCTTTTTTTATAAATGATAAACCTTTTCCTCTGGTATTTCTCTCGAAAAACAAAGTAATTGTATGCTCGTCAGGAAATTCTGTATTACACAATTGATCCGTAAACTCAGTTGTCACTAAAGCCTTATATTTTGCATTGACTTTATAGATCTTAATTTTAAAATTCGCTTGATAATTTACTGTATACGTTCCCTCCCAGTCAACTACTTTATCTTGAGCACAACATTTATTTTCAATAATAAATAAGGAATAAAATAAAAATGTAAATAGTATTATTTTTTTCATAAAAGAGTAAGTTTTGGTTAATGATACTTCTGCAACGCCCTAATAGCGATAAACAATCCGATTAAAGTTAAAACTGCGCTAAGGATAAACGGTGCGCCTGGAAAATAAACCGGTGCTTTCCCTTCTATAAAATAAGCAAATATATGTGTCATTACCCAAGGCGCAAATATGGCTGCTAAACTCTGTAAACCAGTTAAAACACCTTGCATTTCGCCCTGTGCATTCGCAGGCACCTGATTGGAAATAAGCCCCTGCATAGCAGGCCCGCCGATTCCGGCCAAACCATAGGGGAGCATAAAGGCAAACATCATCCAGCCTTTTGATGCAAAAGCGAAAGCAATAAAGCCGATTATATACAAAACGAGACCAAAATAAACGGCCTTCTTTTCTCCGATTTTTGGTAAAATGATCCTGATTAATCCGCCCTGAACAATGCCGATAACCAAACCCACAAATCCTAACGAATAACCTACCCATGCAGCATTCCACTTAAATTTTTCCATGGTATAAAAGGTCCAGTTAGACTGAACCGAATGACTGGAAAAATACAATAAGAATAACGTAGCCATTAAGCCGGCTAATGCCGGATATTTACCAATACTCCGCAACGAGCCAATGGGGTTTGCTCTTTTCCAGTCAAACGCCCTCCGTTTTTCCACTGGTAGCGATTCTGGTAAGATAAAATAACCATAAAGCCAGTTAATTAAAGATAAACCTGCAGCAATCATAAAAGGGACCCGGGTACCAAAATGACTAAAAACACCACCTAAAACCGGGCCTAAAATAAATCCAACACCAAATGCAGCACCAACAAGGCCGAAGTTTTGTGCTCTTTTTTCAGGAGGTGAAACATCAGCAATATAAGCTTGTGCGGTTGTAAAACTAGCCCCTGTAATCCCAGCAATAATCCTTCCTACAAATAACCAAATAATGGAAGGAGCAAAGGCTAAAAAAATATAATCGATACCTAAACCGAACAAAGAACTTAATAATACTGGTCTTCGTCCGTACCGATCGCTCATCGCACCAATAATTGGAGAGAATATAAATTGTACCGATGCATAAGCAAGTGTGAGCCAGCCACCATATTCTGCGGCCAAACCAAAGCCGCCACCAGTAAAATCCTGTATAAGTTTTGGTAACACCGGAATGATTAGCCCAAAGCCTGTAAAATCGATCAGGAGGGTAACCATAATAAAACTCATTGCAGATTTCTTTTCATTTGCCATATAAAACAAAAGTATCAGAATTACTCAAGAATGTAAATTTTAGTTCTCTACAACCTATCAGGTTTCAAAAAATCTTGGAGCGGTAATAGGCAGCAGACCACCACTCGCGTAGCAAGCTACATTTACAAAAAAAATTACCAGACCAATCAGACAAACTTGGCACGTCTCAAAAAGTTACAAAGTTGAGATCAAAAAACGCTTAAACTAGCCTTCACTAACTTAAAATCATATTGGGCGTAAAAAACCTATAACAAAGGTCAAAACTTTTCCACAATACCTTAATTCGCCTAAATTTTGTTAAATTCGCAAGGTTATAGTAATACCCTTTTTTAATATCGTTTTAAGTAACGAGAATAATAATTTATGGCAGAAGATTTAGAAAATCAACAGAACGACAAAATCATTCCAATTAACATAGAAGAGCAGATGAAATCGGCTTACATTGATTACTCAATGTCGGTAATTGTATCGAGGGCCTTGCCTGATGTACGCGATGGATTGAAACCGGTACACCGCCGTGTTTTATATGGCATGCTCGATCTTGGTGTAACCAGTAATAAACCACATAAAAAATCTGCCCGTATTGTAGGGGAGGTTTTAGGTAAGTATCACCCTCATGGTGATGCATCTGTATATTTCACCATGGTTCGTATGGCTCAGGATTGGAGCTTACGTTATCCAATGGTTGATGGACAAGGAAACTTTGGTCACATTGATGGTGACTCTCCGGCTGCAATGCGTTATACTGAGGCACGTTTTTCGAAAATTGCTGAAGAAATGCTTGCCGATATCAATAAAGATACGGTAGATTTTCAGTTAAACTTTGATGATACCTTACAAGAACCAACTGTTTTACCTGCAAAAATCCCTAACTTATTGGTTAATGGATCTTCTGGTATTGCGGTAGGTATGGCTACCAACATGGCACCTCACAACTTAACCGAGGTAATTGATGGTGTGGTAAACTATATCGACAATAGAGACATTACGATAGAGGAATTAATGAAGTTTGTAAAAGCCCCAGATTTCCCTACTGGTGGTATTATTTATGGTTATACCGGTGTAAAAGAGGCTTTCGAAACAGGTCGCGGCCGTATCGTAATGCGTGCAAAAGCAGAAATCGAGAACATTAAAGACCGTGAGGTAATTATTGTTACCGAAATTCCTTACCAGGTTAACAAAGCACAGATGATTGAGCGCACCGCCGAATTGGTTGGTGAGAAAAAACTTGAGGGTATTTCTAACATTAAAGACGAATCGAACAAAGATGGTATCCGTATCGTTTATGAAATTAAACGTGATGCAAATGCTTCTATCGTTTTAAACAACCTCTATAAGTATACCGCATTACAAACTTCTTTCAGTGTAAATAACATTGCATTGGTAAAAGGCCGTCCACAAATGTTAAATCTTAAAGATTTAATTGTGCATTTTGTGGATCACCGTCATGATGTGATTGTTCGCCGTACCAAATACGAATTAGCTGAAGCTGAAAAACGTGCACACATTTTAGAAGGTTATTTAATTGCTTTAGATCATTTAGATGAAGTAATTAAATTGATCCGTGCATCTGAAACACCAGATGAAGCCCGTTTAGGCTTAATGGAGAAATTCGGACTGAGCGATATTCAGGCCCGTGCGATTTTGGATATGACGCTTCGTCGTTTAACAGGACTAGAGCGTGATAAGATCAAAGAAGAGTATGCCGAATTAATGAAAACCATCGAATACTTGAAATCTATTCTGGCAGATGAAGGTTTACGGATGAAGATCATCAAAGATGAACTTGAAGAAGTTAAACAGAAATTTGGTGATGAGCGTAAAACAACTATCGTTCACTCGGCCGAAGATATGAGCATGGAAGATTTCATCGATGATGAAGAAGTGGTCATCACCATCTCTCACGAAGGTTATGTAAAACGTACTCCAGCAACCGAATTCAGAGCGCAGGGTAGAGGCGGAAAAGGATCTAAAGGCAGTACTTCAAAAAATGAAGATTTTATAGAGCACATGCTCGTGGCTACAAACCACAATTATATGTTGTTCTTTACCGAAGCCGGAAGATGTTTCTGGTTAAGGGTTTACGAAATTCCTGAAGGTTCGCGAACCAGTAAAGGAAGAGCGATCCAGAATATTATCAATATCCCGAAAGAGGAAAAAATTAAAGCCTATATTAAGGTTAAAAACCTTAAAGACCAGGAATACTTAGAGAACAATTTCATTATTATGTGTACTAAAAAAGGTACCATTAAGAAAACTTCTCTTGAGGCGTATTCACGTCCACGTGTAAATGGTATCAATGCCATCAACATTAATGAGGGTGATGTACTGTTGGAAGCTTGTTTAACCAATGGCGAAAGCGAAATTGTGATGGCATTACGCTCAGGAAGGGCAATCCGTTTCAATGAAAAAACAGTTCGTCCGATGGGCAGAACGGCTACTGGTGTACGCGGTGTTAGGCTCGCGCACGATGAGGATGAGGTTGTTGGCATGATTGCTGTAAACAATCCGGAAGTTACCGTGTTAGTAGTATCAGAAAAAGGATATGGTAAACGTACAGATATTGAAGATTACCGCGTAACTAACCGCGGTGGTAAAGGGGTAAAAACAATTAATGTTACTGAAAAAACCGGACAATTAGTTTCGATTAAAGACGTTACAGATAGCGAAGATTTGATGATCATTAACCGTTCAGGCATTGTAATCAGAATTCCGGTGTCAGCATTAAGGGTAATGGGCCGTGCCACTCAAGGTGTTCGTTTGATCTCGCTAAAAGGTGACGACGAGATTGCATCGGTAACCAAAATTGATCACGAAGAGGACGAAGAAGAAACAGTAGATTTAACTGATGTTGTAGTTACAGACGGTGAAGAATTAGAAGCAGATAACACTCCAGAAGTTGACGATACGGAAGAAGAGGCTGATTCAGATAACGAAACGGAAGAAGAAAATTAACTAAAAATAAGATTAGAATAAAAATTATGAAAAGAGTATTTCTAAGTATAGTTCTAGCAGGTGCGGTAAGCGCTGCATTTGCTCAGAAAAGTGAAGTAACCGCAGCAAAAAACGATTGGGGTTTGTTCCAGTTAACTTCTTCAAGTGCATCAACGCCATTGGCGAAGAAACTTGAGTCGTTAGCGAAAGGGTTGGCTCACACAGATAAAGCTATTGCTGATGAAAAATCTAAAGTAATGCCTGAAGCATGGTCTTATCGTGCTTTATTTGCTTCTTCTGCAGCAATTTTAGATTCAACAAGCACTGCAAACGCTGATGCAAATTTGAAAATCGCTCAAGAAGCTATTGTCGAAGCAAAAAAACTGGATACTAAAGGTACTGAGAAAGATAACATTAATTCAGCTGAAATCAATATTAGTAACGCAGTTAGAAATGGCGGTGTAATTGCTTACAATAAGAAAGATTACAAAACTGCTTATGCAAAATTCGTAGCAGCAACAGTGATTAATCCAAACGATACTGCGATGTATCTAAATGCGGGTATTGCGGCAAGGCTTAATGAAGATTATCCAAATATGATTACCCAGTTCAAAAAAGTAATCTCTTTGAATTCTCCACAGTCTAAAGATTTATATTCTGAGATTATCTCAACTACATTAGCTAAACAAAAAGATACAACCGCTGCTTTGGCTATTATTAAAGAAGCAAATGCGAAATTCCCTGATAATACCGACTGGATTAAAACTGAGACTCAGATTTATATTGATAGGGGTGATGCAGCAAAATCTGAGCAAATGTTAGTGGCTTTAGCAACAAAAGAACCTAACAATGCTAACTATCAGGTTTTATTAGGTAATATCTATTTCAGTCAGGCTTTAAAATTACAGGCTGACAGAAATAAAATTGATCCTAAGAAAGTAAAAGAATTTAACGAAGTAACAGCCAAAATGAATGCATTGTTAGATAAATCTCTTCCTTTTTACAAAAAAGCTTTAGAGGTTGATGCCAAAAACCAGGGTGCATTAGAAACCCTGAAAACGATCTACGCTTTTAGAAATGACACTAAAAATTACGAAGACATCAAGAAACGTTTAGATGCATTGCCTAAACAATAATTCTGATACCGATTTAAAAAAAGAGCCCTGAAATTTCGGGGCTCTTTTTTTTATGTTTATTTTTATGGTTTATTACGTACGGTTTTACCACATTATTTATCTTATGCAAAATTGCTTTAAAATATTATTAATTGCCTTAATTTTCGTCTCTTTTAATGCTGTGGCCCAAAAAACTCAAATCCTTATTGCCAGAAATGCTGTGGGTAAACTGCAAGCATCTATTGCCAATAAAGAAGATGAGAAAAAGCAACTTGCTATTATAAATGAAGGTTTAAAGTCAATTGAGTCTGCAGAAAAAGATAATAAAACAAAAAACTGGGCCGAAACCTGGTCAATAAAATCTTACTTAATGTCATTTGCTGCATTAATAGATACCGATCCCAATAATGCAACCAAATTTTACGATAATGCCATTGAGGCTGTTGCCAAAGCAAAATCACTTGATCGCTACAATGACAATGGGGGACTTATTAAGGCATCAGAGCACAACATTCTGATTAAAAAGCAAGATAAAGGCAATGAAGCCTACTTTAACAATGAATTTAAAGAGGCGTTTGCAGACTTAAAAGAAGTATCAGATAATTTTCCAGCCGACACCACTTTAGCATTAAATACCGCAATATGCGCGTTAAACATTCAGTCATATGATGAATCTTTAACTTATTTTAAGCGTGCTAAAGAAAACGGCATTAAAAACCCGTCTGTTTTTCAGAAAATGGCTCAGATGTATGTCGTTAAATCAGAAAACGAAACAGCAATTAAAACATTAGAAGACGGGCTCGCGCTTAATCCATTCAACCGTTTTTTAACGAACGATTATATCAATCTTTTACTCGATACCGAGAATTACAGTAAAGCACAGGGCTTAATTGAAAATAACTTAAAAGTAGAAAAAGGAAGTAAACTACTATATTTTCTTTACGGTTATCTGCAACAAATTGGCGGAAATAATGCTACAGCAATTATAGCTTATGATAAAGCATTGTCTACCGATCAGAATTATTTTGACGCGCTATACCAATTGAGTCTAGCTTATATCAATACAGCCAACGAGACCCTGAGTAAAAATGAAGCAGATAAAGCTGCTAAGTATAATGGACTAATTAATCGCGCGCAGTTCGCATTGCAACGTGCAAATGAAATTAATCCGAACGACAAAAAAACAGTTCAGTTACTGATCGATATCTACACGAAAAAGAAAGCTACCGACAAAGTTCAGGAGCTTAACCGAAAACTTCAGGAACTCTAATTTACAGTTTTTTTTAAGTGGAATAGGGTTGTATTTAAAGATACAACTTAACATAATATTAATTATAAGACAAAAACATAACGCATTTTGCACAATAAAGAATGCAGGGCCCATACCATAAAAACAGTGTACTTATACCTTTTGCAGCAACAACGACGGCAAAATGATCTTAGATTCTTTTTGTTTGGCTTCGTCTTTCCAGTACACTACAAAATTTATCCTGGCAGCAGTAATTTTAAATCCCTGATCGAAGCGCTCCTGTAAGATTGCCCTGAATTTTTGAGAATATTTAAGAATGAGTTCACCCTGGGTATTGGTCAGACCTTCTTGTGATGGCTGCAAAGATGCGCCGCTAAAAAGTGAGTTGACGCGGTATTGTACATATTCGAAATAGCCCAGTTGCACATCTCTAAGGGTGAGGTGCATAGATATCTGTTGCGGCTCCAGGTACAGGTTTTCATCTTCAGTATAAACAAGCCCTTCTGTAGAAAAAGGCTGAAGATACTGGCCCTGGTAGTGTATGCTAAGCTTGGTTTTAGCTCTGGTAATGGCTACATAAAATTGCCGTTTGTGCTCATCCGTAAGTGGTTTAAAATGCTGCAATAAAAGGTATATGTTGTCAAACTCTTTGCCTTTGGCTTTATGAATGGTAGAAGTGTATATCATTACGGTATCAATATCCAGGAAGTCTTCTACTTTAGATTCAAAAAGAAAAGCCTTCCAGTCACTCTTATATTTTCTGGCTGTATTCACTTCTTCAAATGTACGGATGGCAGCAGCAGCCAGGTTTTTCTGTTCACTGGTGTGAATATGTTCCATTAAACGTCGCTTGGCATCAATCCATTCTTCTTCGGTTACCAGCGGGCTGTCTGCATAGCTATCAATCATATCGGAGAAAAAACGCAGCTCGTACAGATTGCAGAGGTTAAAGCCATCGTTTGACTGGATAAGCCTTGCCTGTACCCCTTGTTGCAGGAGCAGACCACAGAGCAGCATGGCCTCGTCGTTGGTTTGGGTGAGTACGCAGGTAGACCCGGATAGTTCTGCCTTGCTTATAATTCCAGCCAGTGGAACGACAATGTGGTTATGAGCATATTGCGTGATGTAAATAGGCCCATTTTGATGTTGGCTGGCAAAGCAAGATTCGGTTTTGAGCCGATGGCTGATGGTGGCGGCCCATTGGTTGGCCAGCGATACAATATTGTTTTTACTGCGGTAGTTTACCGTAAGCTCGTACTTAATTGCATCTTTTTCGGTAATAAGTGCTTGCATATAGGCTGAATCTGCCCCGCGAAACCCATAGATATTCTGGTCGTCGTCACCAACCAATATTACCCGCATATCTTCATTTTGCTGCATCAGAACCTTTACCAGGTCATATTCTTCCCTATTCATGTCCTGCGCTTCATCTACCACCAACACGGATTTGGTGATCCTGAAGGGTTCCATCTCGCCAGCATTTATTTTCTCCACTGCAGTCTGTATAATATTTTCAGATTCTGTAAGGCTTCCTACTCTACCTAACAGATCAAAGCAATAAGAATGAAAAGTTTTGATTTCGGTATAATGGGCTGCATTGCCAATCAGTTCCATCAGTCGTTTTTTAAATTCTGTGGCTGCTGCTCGTGAAAATGTAAGCATCAGCAACTGCTCATGTTTTACATCCTCGGCCATCAGCAAGGAGGCCAGTTTATGTACCAATAGCTTTGTCTTGCCACTACCAGGCCCGGCAGCCACTACAATGTACTGGCTGCTGGTATCGTTAATGATCTTTAATTGCGTTGGCGAAAGCGCACCAAATAATTTCATGAATTTTGCAGGCGTGAGGGTGCGTTTTATTTCATCCTGTCGGCTTCCTGGGAAATATTTAGATAGAAAAGAAGGATAGTTTAATTTGAAATAATCGTCTACAAATTTTAGCGCTTCGTTATAGTTACGGATCATTTTTTGGGCATATTCCCCAACGATATGGATTTGCTGTACTTTTTGCTGATAAAACTGTTTTAACTTGTCGTAGTCACTTTCTTTATATTGTATGCGGTTGTTCTTTTGAATGCGCTCAATGGTGAGCTTATTATGTACAACCATGAAGCCACCTTCGATCTTTATGGCTCCTATGCGCGACAGGTAAAAAAGGCTGTCTTCGACATCATCGATATCAGTATGTATAGAAAACATGCCTTGCTCCTTCTCAACCATCTCTTTAAGTTCCTGTACCGAAAACTCGATCAATACTTCTTCCTGCTGATTATCGGGTGCGACTAGTGCTACTGCTTTTTTGTGCAGGTACTCCGTAATCATCCTGGCGAGTAAATGCCGTTTTTCCTGCTTTTCGCGAAAGGTATTTTTGTCTACCAATAAACCAATTTGGATATGGTTCTTTGTGTGTTCAAGACTGCGGCGATTGATCCATTTTTTTATCGCCCAGAAATTAATAATGGTCTTTAACTGGTTAAGCGAGCTGTCTTTGATGTCTGATTTCAAAAATACCTCAATGATCTCTTTTAAATAGTAAGCAGCTTCTTCGTTTTTTAACTGCGCCAATAAAAGTTCTTCCTGTTTTCTAAAGCTTTCTACTATGGCTAATGATCTGCTGACAGATTCTGTTTTCTTAATAAAAGCGGTCAGATCTTTGGTATGGGCGAGTATATTTTCATCCCGCATTAACTCAATTGCCCGGATTACATGCTCTTTGTTCATGCCCAGCTGATCGGCTATATAATCTACTCTCGACTCAGCCACTTCGTCTGTAGACAATCTTTTACTTTTGCTGGAAAACAGTTTTTTAATAATGCGCACTGCTTGATCCCGCTGATTTTCAGAAAACTTTTCTGATGCGTTGATCCGCGCTATCGCCTCTTGCGCATTTTTACTCAGGATACTGGTGGCAAAAACCCGTGGCATATTTTGCCCTCGCCTTAAATAGCCGGCATCTTCCAGGGCAGCAATAGCAGTGGTCACCCTGGTTTCAATCTCACTAATACCATCGTCCCAGCCTGCCTTCCTGGCAATCTCCAATGCTGAATTGGAAGCCTTATCCCTCGACCTGGTTAATTCCTTTATAGCTTTCCATACCTGGTTAATCTCTTTACTGCTAATTTTGGTTTGATTGAGCAGGATGAAATGTTTGTCCAGATCTTCCTCGTTAAATAGTACGAAACACTCGGCCTGTAACTGTTCATCACGTCCTGCCCTTCCCGCCTCCTGCACGTAATTCTCCAGTGAGTCCGAAATGTCGTAATGGATAACCACACCCACATCACTTTTGTCAACCCCCATGCCAAAGGCAGAAGTAGCCACCATAATATTGACCTCACCATTCATGAAGGCATTTTGATTTTGCGACTTCTCGTCTTTCTCCATCTTGCCATGATAGGCTTTGGCTACAAATCCATCACTGGTTAGCTTTTGAGCTAACTTCCTGGCCCTTTTCGTACGTGACACATATACAATGGTAGGACAATTCTTTTCTTCAATGATGTTCCTTAGCTGATTGTATTTTTCTTCCTCATTATCCCGCTGGTATACCCGGTAATGCAGGTTGGTGCGCGAAGCATCAGCCCGGAATACCCTCAAATCGAGTTGTAATTTCTCCTTGAAATAAGACCGGATATCTTCAATTACCCTTTGCTTTGCGGTAGCCGTGAAGCATGACACCGGAATGGTATGATCGAGCCCTTTCTTTTGCTGGAGATTTTTGATAAAATCTCCAATATACAAGTAATCTACCCGGAAATCCTGCCCCCAGGATGAGAAACAATGTGCTTCGTCAATCACAAACCTAGCGATCTTTCTTTTGAGCAACAATCGTTCAATAGTAACTGAACGGAGCGATTCAGGCGAAATATAAAGTAAGCTTGCATGTCCATTTTCAATGCGTTCAATGGCTTTTTGCCGATCTACCGGATTTAGCAACCCGTTGATGGTAACCGCTTCTGTAATATCTTTCTTCTCGAGATTATCTACCTGGTCTTTCATCAAAGACTGTAAGGGCGCAATTACCACTGTTAAGGCTTTTGCATTTTCACCACTCATCAATGCAGGTACCTGGAAAGTAATAGACTTACCGCCTCCTGTAGGAAATACAGCCAAAATTGATTCGCCCCGGATAGCTGCCCTAACGGCATCTTCCTGCAGCGGTTCATCACCATATTTGCGGAAGCCTGAAAAAGTGAAATGCTTTTTTAAAGCCAGCAGCGGATCATGGGCACGACTGCAGTAATCGCATCCCTCCAAACAGGGATTGTTCCGCATCATGAAAAGCAGACGCTCTACATCGGGGTAGTTTTTTAATACCCATGGTGGAGTAATAGAGAAACGATCATCACAATGAAGCAAGGCTAAAGTATAAGCCAAAGCAACAGGAGTTGTATCTATAAAATGATCGAGTTCACTTTCTTTGCAAATCTTACCTTGAAATAAGGTAATGATATTGGTCTTCAGCTGTTCTTTATTCACTTGTGGGGAATAATCAAAATACCTGAAAAAATTATCAAAGCCGGTTTGATCCCGCAAAAGACCATATAAGATCAACTTAAATGTATCATCAAGCGTTCCAAAAGCGCTTAATTCATCGTAAAACAGATCTCTAGCTTTTTTTGCATCATTTAAAGGATTGTTTCTTTCTTCTGTTTGAACTTTATCATCTTTGAGCAGGCGATGATAGGGCTGCCTCGGAAACAATAAAGGCGATAATAGCAGCGTATCGATAGCCTTATCGAGACCCCATTCAGTACGACCAAAATGCCTCTGCAGGTAAGCCAGATCGTGTGCCACAATATTATGTCCGCAAATAAAACTGCACTGTCCGATAAACTGTGCAAATTCTTCGGGTTGGTTTTTATGAAAGCCTGCCCCATCCGACAAAATACAGCCGATATCAAGCAACTGCTTGCCTGTAGCATTTAGTTCTATATCAAAAAAGGCTATATCGGTCATTTTCAAGACAAAATCTGGTATATACCCCTAAAATACTTAAAGTATTGAAATTTAATACTACTTTCCTAGTTATTACAATTATAGCATTGCTAAAAAAATTAAACCCACACGCTGATGGTTTAACTGTTGCAATTAGGTTTAATCAAACAATTTACAGCATTAACTTGTACTAAAACCATGTATGATCATTTTAGCTTCGAAGATGCAGCCGCTTACCAAGTTGAATTAGCCAAACAGTTAAAGTTTCAATCACTTGATAAAGTCCAAACCATTGCCGGTGCAGATATTTCATTTAATAGAAACAGTACAACCATGTATGCTGGAATAGTGATCTTAACTTATCCTGGCATGGTTTTAAAATCATTTGCTTTAGAAACTTATGAAACCAGTTTTCCATATAAAGCCGGATTTTTAGGCTTTAAAGAAGTTCCTGCATTATTAAAAGTTTGGGAATTGATTGTAGATAAGCCAGATGTTGTAGTGTTGGATGGAAATGGAATTTTGCACCCGAGACGAATGGGCGTTGCTTCGCATTTTGGCATTTTGGCTAATCAAGCCACAATCGGCTGCGCAAAAAGTCTTTTACACGGAAAAAATCATGAGCCAGAAAATGCCAAATATAGTGCTACAGAAATTAAAAATAATGCAGGCGAAATGCTTGGCTTTGCACTGAAAACAAAAATCAACTGCGCGCCTGTTTATATTTCTGCCGGACATTTAATTACGCAAGAAAAAAGTCTTGAGGTGATAAAAAAAAGTATCAGAAATTATAGAATCCCTGAACCAACCCGAATGGCCCATAATGTTGTGAATGATTTTAGAATCGGAAAACTGAAAGCTGGTTTTCATGAGATAGCGCCATCTTTAACCTTGTTTTAAAATTGACTATATTTACGTATGAACGCTTATTTAATAATTCTCGCTATTGTCGTAATGCTCATCATGTTAGTAAATATTTACGTTATTTTAGACATTTCGAAATTTCCATACAGCAAAAGACGTCAAAAATGGATGTGGACCAACGTAGTATTGTTTTTACCACTTTTCGGTTCTCTAATTTATTTTTTGATCGGAAAGAAAACACTCAGCGAATGAAACTTAACGGTTTCTTAGTGATTTCATTTAAACCCAGTTAATCCCTTTTTTAAGCAGCTGCAAAGTTTTATATTCTTCCGAATCTACTGCTGGCTGAACATTATAGCCCCAGTTGGCCTGTGGTGGTAAACTCATTAAAATAGACTCGATCCGGCCATTGGTTTCTAAGCCGAATTTTGTTCCGGAATCATATACCAGGTTAAATTCTACATAACGGCTACGACGCTGATATTGCCATTGTTTGTGTGCTTCGGTAAATTCTTTATCCCGGTTACGATCAATTAATTCGGTATAAATGGGCAAAAATGTTTCGCCAATATTAATGGAGAAATCCAGAATCTGTTCCCAAGACAGATTGGTGTTTTCAGGCTTTAGTCGGTCGTAAAAAATACCGCCAATACCGCGGGTTTCTTCACGGTGCTTAATAAAGAAATAATCATCGGCGTGTGTTTTGAATTTTGGATAAAACTCAGCACTGAAATCGTCGCAAGCCTGTTTTAGTTTATGGTGAAAGAAACGGGCATCGTTTTCGAACACGTAATGTGGTGTTAAATCAATACCTCCACCGAACCAGCGTGTTTCTTCGTTCAGTTCAAAGTAGCGGATATTCATGTGGATAATCGGAACCAATGGATGATTTGGGTGAATCACAATTGAAACTCCAGTAGCAAAAAAATCATCTTCTGTTACATTAAAGGCTTTTTTTACCGCTTCAGGCAACTTACCATGTACAGCAGAGAAATTTACTCCACCCTTTTCGATAATTGCACCATTTTGCATAATCCGGGTACGTCCGCCTCCCCCACCATCTCTTTCCCAAAGCTCCTCTTCAAATTTCCCTTTGCCATCGGCAATTTCCAATCCCCTGCAAATTTCATCCTGTATTTGCTTGTACCGTGCTGCTACTTCTTCTTTAAACATGATGATTTTTTCTATTTCCATACAAATTTAAAGGTATTAAAGCAGCAATATTGATTTATGTTTAGATAGTACATTTTGTTGACATTGCTGTTAGTCTGAAGTCTTTAGTTCTTAATCCAAAGCCCTAAAAATTAATGTTCTAAATAGTTGAGGTCTTTATTAAAGCTTTCTTTTAAAGAAGCAACAGAGATCATGGCAATTACGGTTACAATTCCCATAACTATAAAACCGGCCGAAACAATATTGTAACGGTGTACAAAAAATTCGAAAACAAATGTGATTGGAATTAACGCTCCGCGTACAAAATTTGGTGCTGTAGTGGTAACAGTCGAACGGATGTTAGTGCCAAACTGTTCAGCGGCAATAGTAACGAATGTTGCCCAATAGCCAACTGCAAAGCCCATAAACAGGCAGATCAGGATAAAACTGCTCTCGGTTAAACCTGTACTATTTAAATAAACAAGTACGGTAATCACCGATAAACTTTGAAAAATAAGTACTGTTTTTTTTCGTGATTTTAACACCTGAGCCAAAAAGCCACATACCACATCACCAATGGCAATACCAAAATAGGTGTACATAATCCCTGTACCCGCATTTAATAAATCTTTAGCGCCCAGCGCTTTACCAATTTCTGGCGATTGAGTAACTAAAATACCTACAATAAACCAAAGTGGAAGTCCTAAGCAGATACAGGCCAGGTATTTTAAAAATCTTTTCCGATTGGAGAAAAGCATAAAAAAATTACCTTTCGAAACCTCCTTACTTTGATCGGCATGTTTAAACATACCCGATTCGAAAGTACCTACACGTAAAAGCAATAACAAAAGTCCCATGCCACCCCCTACAAAATAAGAAGTTTGCCAGGTAAAATGTTTGCCAATTGTAGCTGCTGCTGCTGCTCCCAGTAAACCGATACCAGCTACCACCATAGTACCGTAACCACGTTTTTCTTTATCCATGGTTTCGGTAACAAGGGTAATCCCCGCGCCTAACTCTCCTGCCAAACCAATGCCCGCTATAAACCTGATAATGGCATAAGTATGTACATCTGTAGCAAAACCATTGGCTATATTCGCTAACGAATACATCAAAATTGATCCAAATAATACTTTTATTCTGCCAAATTTATCGCCGATAATACCCCAAAGTAAGCCTCCAAGCAATAAACCTAACATCTGCATATTAATCACATACTCTCCTTCGGTACGCATATGCGCTGCAGAGACGCCGATATCGGTAAAACTTTTTACCCGTACAACAGAAAATAGAACAAGATCATAAATGTCTACGAAGTAGCCCAAAGCAGCTACAATAACTAAGAAAATTACATTGCGGTTGTTTGCGTTTGCTTGAAGATCCATTTAATATTTGGTTTAAGCGTTGAAAGTACGCAATAACACAAATATTTAAAATAGTTTTTTAAAATAAAAGCCACTCTTGCGTTAGAGTGGCTTTTACATTCCTACATTGGAGGATTTTTTTTCGTTGTATCAGGTGGCATTTTGGTAGTGTCAGGCACTTTTTTAGCGGTTGTGTCTGGCATTTTTTTAGTTGTATCCATCATTTTTGTAGAATCCGTCGCAGTACTGTCTGAAGAACCAGCCATATTTTTAGACGAATTGCATGCTGAAGCGGCTATCATAAGAGAACCCGCAAAAGCAAGACTTAAGATTATTTTTTTCATAGTTTTTATTGTTATCTATCAAACTAACAACCTTATAATCATTTGGTTTTATTTTTTTTTATTTCACACCGCCAATTTTTTATCGATAATATTGATTATTAATATGTTACAAAATAAAAGTATTATTGATGATGGATCTTTAACTTATTCAGCAATTCTGACGATATATTTTCAGCATATACCCCATAACCATCTACCAATACGCCTTTTAAACTTCCTACATTTGACGAAATGGCGTAAACAACCGAGCTATCAGCCGGATCAGTCATTCCTTCGAAACGGTATACCTCATCTATTTCAAATTCTTCAGGCTTCAGGAATAAATTAACTGATTTACATGCTAAAGCATCAGCCGTTAAATTGAAATCTAAATTATAACCACGACTATCTAAATCTATTAAAGCGTCGGTAATGGTATCATAAACATACATATTTCTAAATTACGGAAATATTACTAAAACAAGATCTGCAAAACTTTAAAAGGTGATAAAACTTTCTGATATTAGTAAGTATGATTATTTCTCAAAATACCCTCAAATGGGTAATGCGTTTTTACCCACCCCTATTTTTTCAACGCATTTGGGTTCAGAGATTTGAAAATGATTTTAGAAGCTGTACGGTTAAGCTTAGTAAGAGTTTTCTGAATAAAAATTATAACGGCTCTATTTTTGGAGGTACTATTTATGCAGCTACAGATCCATTTTATGCCCTGTTATTTGATCAATTAATGCAACGCCGGGGCTTTAAAGTCCGTGTATGGTTAAAGAGTGCCTCTATCCAGTATTTAAAACCCGGTCGTTCTACCTTATACTTTACCATAACAGTAACTGATGATATGCTGAATGAGGCTGAACATGCATTAAAGACCATTGGGAAGTTTGTAAAAGCCTACCCGATGGAAATTACAAATAAGGATGGTGAGCTCTGTGCTACCGTGATGAATGAAGTGTATATCCGAAACCTGCATCAGGGCGAAACGCCTAGAGTTGCTTATTAATTTTTAGATTATGCCGAGTATTAAGAGTTTAATTTTGCAGGGTGAGGGCGTTATGCTCGATTTTAAGAAAACCATTACCAGTACCGAGAAAATTGCCAAGAGCTTGGTTGCTTTTGCCAATAACAAAGGTGGCAAATTATTAATCGGAGTGGCTGATGATGGATCTGTTAAAGGCGTAAAATCAGAAGAAGAGGAAAAATATATGATCTTAACTTCTGCGCACCAGTTTTGCAAACCGGCAATTGAGCCTTACTTCGAGGAAATTTATGTAGATGATAAATTGGTTTTGGTAGTTAATATTCCCGAAAGTGATACCAAGCCACATTATGCACTTGATCATCAAAAAAAATGGTGGGCTTATATCCGCATTGATGATAAAAGTGTTCTAGCTAGCCGGATTATTCTTGAAGTACTTAAGCAGGAATATAAAAACAGTGGGGTTCTTATTTCCTATTCTGAAAATGAAAAAAAACTGCTTGAATACCTGGAGCAAAACGAAAAGATTACCTTAAAAGAATTTAGCAAACTGTTGCGCAGCTCGTACCGCAAAGCCCAGAAAGTATTGGTTAATTTAATTCTGACCAATGTGATCAAATCGCATACCACAGAAAAGGAAGAGTATTTTATTGCAGTGAAGTAATTTTTCTTGCAAGCCCATTACCTGCCCCCCTCATCCTGAACTTGTTTCAGAATCTAAACAAACCGATTTTTTGCATGATAGATGCCGAATAAATTCGGCATAACGATCATCTTTCGAAAACCTTACATTAACTTTTCTACATCCCTATTTTTTGAGTTTTAAAAACCCGACCTTTGCAAACCTATGTTTTCTAAAATTTACACCAAGTACAAGCCCTATTACAAGGAAAATCTTCATTTGGCGCTGCCAATTGTAGGCTCTCAGGTGGGCCATACTTTGGTACATATGGCCGATAGTATTATTGTAGGTCATTTTACGAATACCGTTCAATTAGCTGCGGTTTCGTTAGTGAATAGTATATTTATGCTTATCCTCGTAATCGGGTTAGGCATTTCTTATGGTTTAACACCACTTATTGCACAGGAAAACGGTCGTCAGAATTATGGCGAATGCGGAAAGCTTCTTTCAAACAGTCTCATCATTAATATTTGTGTAGGTATATTTTTATATATACTTGTTCAATTGGGGATATTTTTTGTGATCGATCACCTGGAGCAAACACCTGAAGTAGTACGTTACGCAAAACCTTATCTTAATCTTTTATCTGTTTCGATCATTCCTTTATTAATTTTTCAGACTTTTAAACAGTTTGCAGAAGGCTTAGGCTTTACTAAACAAGCCATGTTTGTTTCTATCTGGGGAAATGCCATCAACATTATTTTAGGAATCATTTTCGTGAAAGGAATGTTCGGTATTAAATCAATGGGTGTTAGTGGTGTAGGTTTAAGCACATTAATCGACAGGATTTTAATGGCTACCGTAATGTGTTTTTATGTACTGCGTTCCCAGCACTTTAAAAAATATCTGATCAGTTTTAAAGCCACTTTCTTTGATAAAATAAGAGCAATTAAGATTGCTAAAATTGGGATGCCAGTAGCCATGCAATATTCTTTTGAAATCAGTGCCTTTAGCGGTGCAGCTGTACTGATAGGCACAATTGGTGCGGTAGAACAGGCTGCACACCAGATCGCGATTAGCTTAGCCGCCATGACCTATATGATTGCCAGCGGTGTAGCATCAGCAGCTACCATTAAGACGGGAAATAACTTTGGCAAGAAAAATTTCGACGATTTACGTCATTCTGCCATAGCCAGTTACCACGTTATTTTGTTGTTTATGTCTATCACAGCAGTGATTTTTGTTTTGGCAAACAACATAATGCCCTTTATTTATACAGAAGATGCTGCCGTTATTCCTATTGCTGCCCAGTTATTGATTATTGCTGGCTTTTTTCAGCTGTTTGATGGCACACAGGTGGTTGGTTTAGGTGTTTTACGTGGTATTGGCGATGTTAACGTTCCTACTTTTATTACCTTTTTAGCTTATTGGGTGGTTGGTATTCCTATAGGTTATATACTGGGATTTCATTTTAATTTAGGTGTTAATGGTATTTGGTATGGACTAACACTAGGTTTGTTAACGGCTTCTATCCTATTGTTTATGCGTTTTCAGAATAAAACAAGGAGTTTGAAAGCAGGGTAATGTTATTTTGAGTAGCCGCAAAGAATCTTAGCTAGTGGTCTTCGACGTGCTGAGACTGACATTTTTTTTATTAATGGATTAAAATACCAGCTAAATTATTTGTTATGCCATCCTGAGCCTGTCGAAAGGGCTTTACTCATACTATTTACCCCCTACATTAACCACAACACCGATGGTAAAGATAGAATTGCCTGCTGACATGTATTTGCGGCTCTTTAAACCAATATTACTGCTTGTGGTATATTGCAACTGAAAAGTTTTACTGAGTGCCATACGCGTAAAGAATACGGGTTCAAAGAAAATATTGTCTTCTTTTGGCTGAACAACGCCATTTAAAAAGAACCTATCCATCTTGATATGACTAATCCTTAATGCCGTACCGTAGTTAATTGGGAAGTCGGTTCCAAATAAATGCAGGTTGTTTTTCTTTTTCGAACTATAATTTACCTGTAAAAATGTTTTCCGGTAATCTACTTCCTGCAATTCGGAACTGATAAGGATATCATCTTTATAATCGCGGAAGGTAATATCGCTCCAACCCTTTCCTACACCTGCATAAACTTCTATAATCCGGTTATTGTCAGGCCCAAAAGTATCAAAATATCCTCCACCAATTTCAATAAGTTTGTGCCCAAAATCCTTGCTTTTTCTTTCGCTATTCATCCTCGATCCGCTAAAAAGCACACCAATATGATCAGAAACGGCATAAGCGCCATTAACACTGGCGTTGCCTTTTAAAGAGATATGTGCACCACCACTAAATTCACCCTGTTTACTCAACATGGGGGTATTTGGAACGTTTGGCATATAAACAGATGAACAACTGGCTGCAAAAAGCGCTAAAACTGGGAGTGTAAAACGTAAGTATTTAATCATAGATGCTATATAAACAGATTTTAATGGCAAAAATTGTGTTACTGTGCCATTTTCATAAAATCCATCACTCTTTTAAACTCATTGTGCAAACCAGCTTTTAAATGGATTTTTGCTTTTGTGATGGGATGAGAGAATGTTAATTCTGAAGCATGGAGCAGCATAGTTGTCATATCCCACTGTTCCTTGAAAAATTTGTTTTGTTTATTGCAGCCGTGCGTTCTGTCTCCAATAATTGGATGTAATATATGGCTAAAGTGCCTTCTCAGTTGATGCATCCTCCCCGTTTTAGGTGTAGCCTCTACCAATGAATACCGCGATGTAGGATGCTTACCAAAAGCTACTGCTACCTCTGCCCTTTGAAGTGTCCTAAACGAAGTGAAAGCATCTTGCATGGTTCCGTTTTCTTTGGCTAACGGATAGTCGATATCCATGGTATCGGGTGTGAAACCACGTAGGATAGCCAGGTATTTTTTATCGGTCTCTGCGTTCATAAACTGCTGATGCACAGCAATTTCAGGCGATTTATCAAAAGCAAACAATAAGATTCCGCCGGTCTTTCTATCCAATCTATGCACCGGACTAACATGTTTGCCAACCTGGTCTCTTAATAACTGAAGCGCGAACTCTGTGGCATCTCTCGCAATGGAAGATTGATGTACCAATAATCCATGTGGTTTGTTAATTGCAATTAGATTTTCGTCCTGATAAATAATCTCCAACATATAGCCGCGAAGATAAGGATATTATGGTTTTGTGTGTGGGCTTAAACAAATAAATCAAAAGCCAGCCGGTAGGTATTACAATGTGCATCTACAATATCTCTGATATCGGCGGAGTAACCACCGCCCATACTCACCTGCACCGGTAGATTTTTATTTTTACAGGCCTGCAGTACCATACTGTCACGTTCTTTGCATCCTGCTTTACTTAAAGCTAGTTTACCCAGTTTATCAGTAAAAAGCACATCTACCCCTGATAGATAAAATACAAAATCAGGCTTTGCTCTTTCGAATGCCTTTTTTAAATTTACACTTAAAGATGACAGATATTCTTCATCTTGTACACCATCATCTAAAGGCACATCCAAGCTTGAAATTTCTTTTCTAAAAGGGAAATTTTTATCGCCATGCATAGAAAAAGTGAATACCCTTGGCTCGTTTTGAAAGATTTCTGCAGTGCCATTCCCCTGGTGCACATCTAAATCGATTATTAAGATTTGTTGAGCTAAATTTTTATTTAACAGATAATTAGCCGCAACGGCCTGATCATTTAGCAAGCAAAAACCCTCTCCCCAGTTGCTGCCTGCATGATGTGTGCCTCCTGCAACATTAAAGGCAATGCCGTTAGTTAATGCAAAATGGGCAGCATCGATTGTGCCCTGTGTAATTCTCAGTTCACGCTCTAAAAGCTGCGCATTTAAAGGAAAACCTATCCTTCTTTGGTCTTTTGCTGATAATGTTAAATCCCTAAGCTGTTCCCAATATGCTTTTTCGTGAGATAGGAGAATAATGTCTTCAGAAACCTGCTCAGGATTAAATAAATTCTGCGATGTTATAGTGCCTTCATGTAAAAGTTGTTCAGGTATCAATTCATATTTAAGCATCGGAAAACGGTGCCCTTCGGGTAAAGGATGCGCGTAGAGTGGATGCCAGGCAATCTTAATCATTAACCTAAAATCTCCTCTACGTGTTTTTCGATGTTCGTACAGATCTGATCTACCGGGAGGTCGTTCGCATCTTCTCCAAACGGGTTCTCTATTTCTTCAGCTATCAGCTCCAAACTCGCTAATACATAGAGAATAAAGGGAACAATCGGCACCACAAAATAACCTAAACTAAATACCCATCCAAAAGGTAAAGTAATAACGTAAATAAAGATAAACTTCTTGATAAAAGCACTGTAAGAATATGGGATCGGTGTATTTTTGATACGTTCGCAAGCGCCGCAGATATCAGTAAATTGATTAAAATCGCCTGAAAACACAATAAACTGCTCCTGTGAGATAGCACCTTTTCCGAGTAATTCGTATAACCTGCTAATCAAGCTCCCTGCAATCTGATTTGGAATGTGTTTACCTTCTTCAACTTCTATTAAAAGACTATTTTTACCAAAATACATTCTTTCGCGTAAATGCTCCTTTAAGGCAAAAGCATATTTTGGAATACCGTATTCAAAAAAGCGAATATCCTCTTCTGTCAATTTAAGCGCTTTTATTTTCATAGCCAGGTTGCGGCTCACATTTGTTAACGAGCCCAATAACTTTCTTCCTTCCCACCATCTGTCGTATGCCGTATTTGTTCTAAAAACCAATAACATCGATAGCACAAAACCCAACAAGCTATGCATCATACCAATATTGGTTACATAACTGCTTTTCGAAAGTTGAAAAAAACTGAGTTCTGCAAATGCTACCAAGCCCGAAAAAACAGCTACTGCAAGCATTAATGGCCACAGTTTCCGAAAAGTGTCGCTTTTGTGAATATGAAAAATGAAGGTGCTCCAGTCTTTAGGATTGTAATTAATCATTTCTTAGTTTTTTTATTTGATGAGCGTTTGCGCTTCTTTATTGTAAAACTGCTTTACTTACTTTTAAAAGTGCTTGTCCGGCATGATAAACATCTTCGAAAGAATTATAAAGTGGGACAGCACTTAAACGGATCACATCAGGCTCGCGCCAATCGCCAAGTATATGATTGGCCATTAAACCATCAAAGATCTGTTTACCATTACGTTGTGCAATGATAGATAATTGCGCCCCTCTATCTTTAGCGATTTTAGGCGTAATGATCTTAAACTGCTCTACACCTATTTCTTTATTTACTTTATTTATAATAAATTCAAGATAAGCAGTTAAAGTAATACTTTTACTTCTTAATGGCTCCATAAAGCCTGCCTGTTCAAAAATCTGAAGAGACGCATGATATAAAGCCATAGGCATTACCTGTGTACAGCTTATCTGCCAACCGTCTGCCCCGGCTTCTGGAACAAAACCTTTTTCCATTTTAAAACGCTTACTTTCCTGGTAACCCCACCATCCGGCAAAGCGATTTAGTTTGGTATTATTGAAATGTTTTTCATGAACAAAGATCCCGCTTATTCCTCCCGGCCCTGAATTTTGATATTTGTATGAGCACCAGCAGGCAAAATCTATACCCCAATCGTGAAGCTTCAAAGGTACATTACCTGCAGCATGGGCCAAATCCCAACCTACAATTGCCCCAATTTCATGCCCTGCTTTTGTAATGGCTTCCATATCATACCATTGCCCGGTGTAATAATTAATTCCACCGAATAACACCAATGCAATTTCACCTGCATTTTCTTTGATCTGAGCAACGATATCTTCAGTACGAAGTATTTCTTCACCTTCTTTAGGAAAAACCTCTATAATCGCTTCTTTTGGATCAAAACCATGAAACCTCACCTGGCTTTCAATAGCGTATTGATCAGACGGGAATGCACCGCCTTCCATAATAATTTTGAAACGCTTGCCTTTGGGCTGATAGAAACTAACCATTAGCAAATGGAGATTTACAGTTAAGGTATTCATTGGGCATACCTCCATTGGAAATGCCCCGACAATCGGAGCTATTAGATCCTTTAGTGCTTTATGATAGAACATCCAGGGCTCATTTCCATCAAACCACCCCTCTACAGCATAGTTCGCCCAGTTATTAAGCTGATTTTCTAAAACTTCACCAGCTACTTTAGGTTGAAGACCTAACGAGTTACCACACAGGTAAATAAAATCTTTTCCATTATGGTTTGGGAATAAAAAATGAGACCGAAAATTACGTAACTCGTCAGCTTCGTCTTGTGTTTGTGCAAATAATAAGTTGTTTTCAAAATTCATCGCCTCAATATTACAAAAAAAGCAGGTATTGTTTCCAAACCTGCTTTTCAATTTATGTTATTTTATTAAACCTTATTTGGTTTACTCACATATTTATTGCCTTTTACAAAGAAGCGCCAAGGCAACAAAGCATGTTCCTGAGCGTATGCAATCCCTACGCGTGACGCAGCTACAATATCTTCGTTTTGATATCGAATAGCATGGTCTTCGATCCAGATTTCATCACCGGTAAGATTTTTGGCATTAAAAGTTTTATCAATCCCTAATGCTTTTGCCGCAGAGCCCGGACCTGCTGAAATGGCGCCTTTTGTATGCGACATGTTTCTCCTCTGCTCAATAATATCAACCCCAACCAAAGGCTCAATACCCCTAATCAAAACAGCATGAGGATCGTTTTCTTTGGAACTTACAATATTGAAGAGATTGTGCATGCCATAACAGAGGTACACATAAGCAATACCGCCACTACCGTACATAGTTTCTGTTCTGTTGGTCCTACGACCACCATAGGCATGTGAAGCTTTATCCTTTATGCCAAAATAAGCTTCGGTCTCTACGATAATCCCTGCGGTAATTTCGTTATCAATTTTGGTATACAATACCTTACCCAACAGATCTTTAGCTAAGCTAACCACATCTTCATTAAGGTAATATTCTTGCTTTAACTTCAATATATTTATATTAACTATCTATTCAATATAACCGATATAACTTTCTCTAAATAAACCTTATCTGTTTCATCAAATTTATTTAAAACTTCGCTGTCCACATCTAGAACCCCTATCACTTCTCCGTTCACCACCAATGGTAAAACAATTTCTGATCTGGAAGCAGATGCACAGGCGATGTGACCAGGGAATTCTTCCACATCCGGAACAATAATGCTTTTTGCCTGTTGCCATGACGTCCCGCATACCCCTTTCCCTTTTTTAATGCGTGTACAGGCTACCGGGCCTTGAAATGGCCCCAGTACCAATTCATCCTCTTTAACCAGGTAAAACCCTACCCAGAACCAGTTAAATTGTTCTTTTAGTGCTGCTGCTACATTTGCAAGATTTGCAATGAAATCTGTTTCACCATAAAGTAAAGCGTCGATCTGCGGGATGATCGATTGATATTGTTCTTCCTTTGATGCGTTTCTGGTGATGGTTAAATCTTCGGCCATTTTTTAATTTCTATAATCAAAGTTAATTATGATTTATGAAATACAGGCTAACCAAGGTTTTTAATGACGAAAATTTGAATGATAACCTATCCTTAAAATTCTTAGTTTTGGCCTAATTAATCATGAGTTTATGATCGTAGCCTTAACCATTACCAAATTCCGCGGCCTCGCCGTGCCTTTTGCCTTTATAGGAATGGCAGTTTTAAGGCTACCATTATGGTTAAATAAAAGATGTAGGTTCTGGAAATTAATGGGAAGCGGGAAAGATGCTCAGGTAGACCTAGCCCCCAATTATAAGCATTGGGCAGTACTTACAACCTGGGATGACCAGAATGATTGTGATGCTTTTTATCGTGATTCTTTTGTACTGAAATGGTTTAGTTTCTTTGGAATTGAAAACTTTTCCATCTTATTAAATCCTTTATCTAGTCATGGTTTATGGTCAGCAGTACAGCCATTTAAAACTGAAGAAACAAACAGAAGTCACTCAGGAAAAATTGCTGTAATTACCAGAGCTGCAATTAAATATAACAGGTTAAAAGAGTTTAGGCAGAATATTAAAAGGGCAGCCGATGCCATGCGCATTGCCCCAGGTTTTATTTTATCAGCAGGTATTGGAGAAAATCCATTTTTCGATCAAGCCACGTTCTCAGTCTGGACTGATTCGGATAGCATGAAGAACTATGCTTACAAATCTATTGATCATGCTGATGTGATTAAACTTACCAGGGAACGCGAATGGTATAAAGAGGAGTTATTTGCCCGTTTCTCGATTGTAGATAGTTGGGGCACGCTAAATGGTATATCTGTTGAATTGTAAATAAAAATATAAATAAATGAGAGTAGTAGCAGAACTTCCACATCCGGAATGTAAGATTACCATTTTTTCGATGAATCAAAAATACATCGTAAAGTTTGAACAAGGTACTTTTGAGCAAAGTTATAAACTTGCAGAACTTGATCTAAGTGGAGGTGGAGTTAATGATGTGTTTGAAATTATAGATGAAGTGTTTATTCAAACAGTAATAGCACGTTTTAAAATAATGCGTTCTGATTTTACATCTGCATATAACAGACATCAATATTAATAATTAAACAATGTAAATAATTGATTATTAATCAATTAACTAGTTATTCGAAATTATATTTTGATTTTATCGCTATTTTTCGCTGCTGGCATCATGCTCAATGCCAGTTTTCATTTAAATGATTTACGGTAACTTATTGATATACTTTATTTTAAATATATTAACAAAATATAATTCTTAATGCTTATTTAACCAAATAAATGGGAGGTTTGGTACTTTAGGCGATAAATTGTTATTTTATCAACGATGACTTATCCATAGTTCAAAGATTTCTTAACTCCGTTATCATTCACAGTTTTTTAAGAAAAGTCGTCATTCCCATTCAAGTGGTAAATCTTAATACAATCTCTGTCATTGAGAAAACTAACAATAAAGATTTTTCACTACCTCTACTACTAGCAGATTCCAATAACGGCTGTCATTCTCGTATGGCATTAAGATTCCCAATCACGTTGGGAATGACGATTTCTTGAGGATTATCACGGCTTAAAATCTCATTGCGATTAATATTGATTTTTATACCAATAAATTATCCCTCAAGATGATGAAACGATGGAATTCCATTTACCCCATGTTTCCTTGGCTAATACGATTAAGAAATGACCGTATCGTGTACCACTACCCTATACCAGTTTTTCGAAAATTTCTCTACAGCGTCCAGATGCGCTTTATCTTCCTGATAAGCATTATGGTCTGCGATGTTGGCGAACGTAATGGTTAGCGAATAAGTAAAAGAGTTATCGGTTACTGGACGTACAGGTGTGTTAGCGGCTAGACCGTAGCTTAATGTTTTGATATATTTGATTGGCTTTAAGCTTTCGAAGAAATTAGCGAAATCTGCAATTTCGGTTTTGGTTAGTTGAGGTTTTAACCAGAACATTACGAAGTGTTGGATCTGTCCTTTATCTGCGGTTTGAGTTTCTATCATGGTTCTTTTTTCGTTAAATATATAAATCATTTTTTTGGGCACAAAAAAAGTCCCGATTTACATCGCGACTCCATATATTTTAAAAACCTTTTTTAGTTTTTAGGCTGCACACGACCAGATTTTCTATCTTCACCTCTGCCGATTAAATATCCGCCACCTGCTCCAACTAATCCACCGATTATAGCACCTCTACCTTTTTTCTTATCGATTAAAGCACCACCAACTGCTCCTGCTGCACCCCCGATAACTGCACCTTTAGCTGCATCACTCCAACCTTTTTTCTTAGCTGTTGGTTGTGCACCACCATAAGCGCCAGTAGAACCACCACCAGAACTTGCATAAGATCTAGATGAGCTTGCCCTTCTTGCAGCAGCTAGTTCTGCCTGATGTTTAGCTTCTTTTTCTTGCTCTACTTTCGCAACTTCAGCTTTTTTAAAGCTATCTAATCTTAAACTATCCTTAATGGCCTTAATAGCCAACTGTTTTTCGGCCTGTTGCTGTTTTAATGCTGCTTCTTCTTTTGCCTTATTGTTACAAGCAAATAACACTGAAGAACTTAATGCGATTACTACCAATATCTTTTTCATAAACCTAATTTTTAATGATACTTGTTTAGCTACCTAACCTTGCTAAACAGGTTTCAAACGATGTGTGATTTAGTTAATTATTATTGTTAAAGAAAAAATGATGCCAAAATGTTTTTAAAAGAAAAATTATTCCAATAAATCTATATACCAGAAGCCAGAAAGTGCAGTGGTTGAGCAGGGTGAATCATCATCAATTGCGGTTTTGCTTGGGGCATTATAGGTTCTGAATACCTTCTCTCCCGTCGTAAAGGCAATTTTATTTTTGAAAATTGGTCCTTCAAATGCAAAGGTATGAAACTCTCCATTTTCGCCACAGGGATCAATATCTGTGGGAAGCTGCTTGATTAAATCAAGGCTGATTACTTTTCCACAGAAATTTTCGAGATTTTGCTGCGTGCAGACAATGATGGTTTTATAGTTCAGGTTTAGAAATTCTTCAATTAAATGTTGTGTTTCTTTTTTCCAAAGCGGGAAAATAGCCTTAAGCCCAATTTCTGCCAATTTGTTTTCGCGATAAGTACGTAAGTCGGCTAAAAAGATATCACCAAAAATAGAATGGGTAATCCCCTCCTCTTTAAATTTAGAAAGATGATGCTTCATGGTACTGTCATAGCTTGCCATATCGGGCATTTCGCTCAAACGGATCTGATACAGTGGAATGCCAATACTTTCAGCCTGTTTGATTAGTAAAGCTTCTCTAACACCATGCATGGAAACACGATTATATTTTTCAGTAACTGTAGTAATCAGGTATCGGATTTCGATAGTGGGATCTTGCAAAGCATAATGCAAAGCCAATGTGCTGTCTTTACCGCCACTCCAATTAAAAATACAAATCTTTTTATCTGGCATTGATTAGGATTTCTTTTAACGCCGCAACGCCTTCTACTGCATTTTTTTCAATGTTGATTACGTTCTTATAACGTTTTACATCGGGTGTTTTTGGATCAATAATGTATTTATTAACAAAGGAAGGCACAAAATCGATTAAACCTGCTGCGGGATAAACAGCTAACGAAGTTCCGATAAGCACAAACAGATCGGCCTGTTTGCAGCGTTTAGCGGCTACCTCAATCATGGGTACGGCTTCGCCAAACCAAACTACATGTGGACGAAGTTGAGAACCTAGCTCACAAAGCTCGCCCATTTTAATTTCTGAACCTACAATGGGATAGGTTAAATCTGTTTTTTTATCAGATTGAGACCTGGTAATTACACCATGAAGATGCGTAACTTTAGTAGAACCTGCCCTCTCGTGCAAATCATCAATGTTTTGGGTAATAATCTCAACATCAAAATCTTTTTCTAATTCAGCCAGTATCTGGTGAGCAAGATTGGGTTTTGCAGCTAAAACCTGACGTCTTCTTTCATTATAAAACGCTTGTACCAATTCCGGATTTCTTTCCCAGGCTTCGGGGGTAGCAACATCATAAACATTATAACCCTCCCATAAACCATCAGAATCCCTAAATGTTTTTAACCCACTTTCGGCACTGATTCCTGCTCCTGTTAAAACAACTAATTTCATAAATATGATTGATTACACAGACTTAAATGATTGCATCGATATTGGTGATTTTATGGATTGCGAAAAGTTAATAAACTTCTTAGCTAAGTTTTTGTCAGCTATAAAAATCTCTGGGTGAAACATACAAGCTAAAGCTTCGATACCCTCAACTAGCGTACCTATACTGGGCTGGGTAAACATATCAAAATCAGCAATATAAACCTGGTTGCTTTTTACGGCCTCTAACTCTTTCCAACCTGTTTTTGAGGTTAGCAGCTCCATTTCTTCCATGCTTCTTTCCATATCAAAACCACATGGGGCAATAACTAAAACCTCTGGATTATATTTCAGAATTTTATCCCATTGCGTTACGATAGAGTCTCCACCGGGATTAGACAGCATATCAACACCACCAGCGGCAGCAATCTGAAATGGAATCCAATGTCCGCAGTTGTAGATCGGTTCGATCCACTCCATTAACATCATCCTTTTTAAAGGCGCACGGTTTGCCCTAAGCTGATCTAAAATATGATCTGTTTTCTTTTGCAGCCCTGCCAGATAGTTTAACGCTACCTCTTCCTTTCCTAAAGCCCTGGCAATGATAATGGCACATTCAAAAACATCCTGTAAGTTATTTGGCGATAAAGGAACGAGTATAGGTTGTTTACTAAGCTTCATTACGGCTGTTTCGGTACAAACCGTATCGATGTTGCACACTTCGCATATATCCTGTGTAAAAACCACATCAGGGGCGATGCTTTCCAATAGTGCATCGTCTACCCAATACAAACTTTTGCCTTGTGCTTTTGATGCTGAAAATATACGGTCTATTTCGACGCTTGAATAGTTTTTGCCTTCTAATATGCAGCGTACAACTTTAGGCTGAACTGCTGCCTCTTTAGGACACTCGAATGTTACCCCATGGAGATATTCTTGCAGGCCCATATCGTAAATCATTTTTGTAGCAGCAGGTAAAAAGGAAACAACTTTCATATCAATATTTTATGTGTTATCCTGAACTTGTTTCAGGGGCTGACAGTCTTTGTTAGATGCTGAAATAACTCAGCATAATGAAGAGTCTAAGTTAAAAAAAATCCTCTTTTGAATCGAATCAAAAGAGGATTTCTATGTTGTTTTCGCTTGATTGGTATTATACCAAACAATGGATATCTACAACTTTTGTCTTTGCAGTTTCAATACTGGGTATCTTGCTTTTAAAATTTCAAAAGCTCCAAAAAGTAATGCACCATAAATCACTGTTCCCTCTAAGAATCTGATCTCGAATGGAATGGCTTTAATTAAACAATCTATAAACCCATTGAAGTTTTGTGTATATAGCGGGTTCTTATACCATGAGCCAATATCACTTACAATCCAATGGATAAATACGATTACAATTGTAGAAAGTAATAAGCTGGCAATATTTACCTTTTTTAATAAGAAACGACTCGCCAAAACCATTAATGCAATTGCAAGGTAGGTCCAAAGTTCCTGAATTAAGAATATATCTACATACTTTTTATAGATGGTTGTATAAAGCACTAAATCGCTTAAAAATAAACTCAATAGCGGAAAAGCAAATGCTTTAAGATGATCTTTAAAATATGCTCCGCCAAATAAAGCTACCGCTCCTATTGATGAAAAATTAGCAAACTTTAATTCATCTGAGTTAAATGTTACCAGCAAACGGAAAGCCGTTATTGCCAATATCATTAACAACAAAATTAAAGTACGTGGATTAAATTTTAAATGAGACATCCTATTTTTGGTTAATATGTATGCTGCAAAGTTAAATTTTATTAGTGTATATTAAAAATTACTCCGGTATTAAAGTTGAAACCTAAGCTATTATAACCAATAATCTCGTTGTATTTTTCGTTCAGGATATTTTTAGCATCGAAAAACAGTTTTACACGTTTTTTAGCCAAAGCGTATTCTGCACAAGCATTTAACAACTTGTAAGCAGGCAAATTATCTACCGTGTAAGTGGCAAAATTACCATCTTTACGCTTACCAAAGTAACGGAAATTGGCACTTAAATATAAATTACTTGTAGCCTGTGCGCCAGCAGTGATCCCAAATGTATGTTTTGGTCTGCGGAAAAGATAGTTAGCAACGGCATTATCAACAAAGTTAAACTCATTCCCTTCTACGTAAGCATAATAACCATTGATGTTAAACACACTGAATTTAGCCCCTGGTTCAACTTCGAAACCTTTAGCTTTCTGACTTACCTGGTTAATATATCCATTAGGATAAGCATAAATGATTGCATCAGTTAAATCTCGCTTGTAACCTGCTAAACGTAAGCTAAATTTGTCGTCAGCAAAGCTAAAATTAACACCAGCCTCGTAATTCTTAGATTTCTCAGGCTTTAAGTCCAAATTAGCCCCAAACTGACCAAAAAGCATGTTCAAGGTAGGCACTTTAAATGCTGTTGAAACTGTTCCAAATAACTTTATTTCCTTAATGATGTTAATACTTGGGGTGATGGAGTAAGTATAGTTTTCGCCATATTGTTCGTGTTTATTGTAGCGTCCGCCAACTTCAAGGTTAAATACACTTAAATCGTGTAAGAATAATGATCCATAAGCAGCAAAAATATTAGTTTCGGGCTTATTCGTTGCTGATGATAATTTCATCACACGGTTATCGATACCCACCAATAAATCGAGTTTGTTTCCTAACTTTTGGTTGTAGAATAAATCCAATAATGATACACGACCTTCATTAACACTAGGATATTGGCTGTGTGCATCGTTTCTGGTACTTTCGAAGCTATAGTTTAAAGTTACTTTACCGGTAGCAAATTCATATTTGGCATTGGTACCTGCAGCAAAGTTTTTCAAAATCGAATAATTGTTGGCGTCGGTGAAAGCACCACCATCAAATTTATAATTACCATAATAATAACGTACAAATGGATTTACCGAGAAATGATTATCCAATTTGATTCCAAAGTTTGCATTTAGGGCATCGGTTTTAAAACCGTCTTTATCAAATATCGCTGCGCTTCCCACTGGTGTTGCTCCTTCTGAAATCCCATCGGTTTTAGCATGGGTATAGTTAATGTTATAAGAAAAACCTTCAACTCCACCGTTTAAACCAATGGTTCCTTTATAAGTTTCGTAACTACCCGCACTGGCCACACCATAAACGGTATTTCCTTTCGGGCCACCCTTTTTGGTGATAATATTGATTACCCCTGCAACGGCATCAGAACCATAAATGGTAGACTGGCCTCCTCTTAAAATTTCAATGTGATCGATCTGATCGATAGAGATCAATCTTAAATCGAATGCGCCTCCGTTTCCTGATGGATCGTTCTGTACAATACCATCAATTAAAACCACTGCATAAGCACTTCCTGCACCTCTAAAAAATACCGACTTGTTTAATCCAGGGTTGCTGCTAGCACCCGCTACAATAATCCCTGCCTGCTCGCTAATAAGTTCTGGCAATGATTTCCCGTTACTGCGCTCCAATACTTCGCGACTGATGATAGTGACCACTTTTCCGGTCTGGGATTGTTTCTGGTCATTTTTGGTTGCAGAAATTACAACATCTTTGAGCTGCAAACTATCTTGAGTTTGAGCATTAGCCACCTGGCCAATCATTAACTGTGCGAGCCCCAGCCCTGCTACAGTTAGCATACTTTTTTTGTTCATTTGATTGTGAGTTTTGCTCACAGCCAACAGATTAGAAAAGGAAATGAAAATACGAACAACGTTAATATCTCAATCCAAGCTTCAATCCCCGAAAGCTATGAAATTAAACGCTAAAGGCAGGTCTTCTGACTTACTCCCGTTTTTTCTGTCTTCCCGCGCAGTAGTTAATTGGGCAGTGACTTAAGAATTGAAAAACGTTATAGAGCTTACAGCTGCGGGACAGTTACAGATTTACACTGTATTCCCTTTTAATCCCGGGTGTAAAGCCGGAAACCAAAAGCGCTGCAAAAGTAACAAATTTAAACAACATGTAAAATGGATGATGGAAAATGGTGGTTTTAATAGAAAAAGCTAAATTAGAAATCAAATTTCTACTCATGAAAAGGATTTTAATTATAGCATATTCGTCAATCAGTATATTTGCTATGGCACAAAAAACAGATACTGTTTTTCTCAAGAAACTGATGGAAACCAAACCAGAACTTTTTTCTTCAGTACTTAACCATCCTGATAAAAACCAGATTCAAATCCTTTATACCCAAGTTAACCGTGATGTAAAAAACAGACCTACTTTTAAAACGCTTAGCTATAATTTAGATCCGCACCATTATTTTTATCCTGCAAGTACTGTTAAACTTGCTGCAGTAATTTTTGCCCTGGAAAAAATAAACCGATTAAAAAATACCGGTTTAACCGCTAAATGCACTATGATTACCGATAGTGCTTATAAAGGGCAAACGAAAGTTTTAACAGACACAAGTGCTAAAAATGGGCTTCCATCGATAGAACATTACGTTAAAAAGATTTTGCTTACCAGTGATAACGATGCCTTTAACCGTTTATTCGAATTTATCGGCCGGGCAGAAATTAACGAAAAATTAAAAGCAAATGGATTAAACGATAGTCGCATTTTAAACCGCTTGGCCATTGGTGATGCTGGAGAATCTGCCAAACATACCAATCCTATTAAATTTTATAATGACAGTCGGTTGATTTATGATCAACCGGCATAATACGATCCAAAAGATTACGAATTGCAGTTAACCAACCTGGTAATGGGCAAAGGCTATTTGGACAGTGCCGATAAATTGGTGAATAAACCATTTAGTCTAGCAGGAAAAAATGCTTTCGCCATCAATGATCAGCAAAAACTGATGCAGAAATTAATTTTCCCTGAGGCTTTTCCAACTAATGAAAGGTTTAACCTGACTGTAGAAGATTATAAGCTGATTTATACCTATATGAGTAAATATCCAACAGAAAGCGATTATCCTAAATACGATCCTAAAGAGTTTTGGACAACCTACGCGAAGATGCTGTATTATGGAAGAGAAAAGATAACACCAGATCCAAACATTAGAATTTTCAACAAATATGGCGATAGCTATGGCTACATCATTGATAATTCTTATTTCGTTGATTTTAAAAATGGGATTGAGTATTTCTTAACGGCGGTGGTACAGAGCAATGAAGATGGCATATTTAACGATAATAAATACGAATACGATACCGTTTGTTTCCCCTTTATGAAAAATTTGGGCAAAAGCATTTATGAAGTGGAATTAAACCGCAAGAAAATGCGCCAAACAGATCTGAGCAGATTTAAACTCGATTATTCCTACTGAGATTAAAACCTTTAAGTCCTTTTCAGGTTTATAGCGTAGAAATTGTATAAAAAACTATACATTAATTAAAAAACAATATATTCGCATTTCAAAATTAAAGAATACATCTCTAATGGCTAAATTATTAATAATTGACGATGAGCGTGCGATAAGGAGTACCTTACGCGAAATTCTAGAGTACGAAAATTACGATGTTGAAGATATCGATAACGGTATTGACGGTCTCGAAATGATCAAAAAAGGAAATTTCGATCTGGTTCTTTGCGATATCAAGATGAATAAGATGGATGGTATGGAAGTGCTCGAACAGGCACAGATCATTAAACCTGATTTACCATTTATTATGATATCTGGTCATGGAACAGTTGAAACTGCCATTGAAGCCAGTAAAAAAGGAGCTTTTGATTTTATTTCAAAACCACCTGATTTAAACCGTTTACTGATTACTGTACGTAATGGTTTAGACAGGGGAAATTTAGTTACCGAAACGAAGGTTTTAAAACGTAAAGCAAGTAAAACCCGTGAGATTTTAGGAGAATCGGAAAGCATTTCTAAAATTAAGGAAACCATTGAGCGTGTTGCGCCTACCGAGGCCCGTGTATTAATAACCGGCGCAAATGGTAGTGGTAAAGAATTGGTAGCCCGTTGGTTACACGAAAAATCTAACCGAGCAGACAGCCCTTTAATTGAGGTTAACTGCGCTGCTATTCCATCAGAGCTAATTGAAAGTGAACTGTTTGGTCACGAGAAAGGCTCTTTCACCTCTGCTGTAAAACAACGTATTGGTAAATTTGAACTGGCTAACGGCGGAACCTTATTTTTGGACGAGATTGGCGATATGAGCCTGTCTGCCCAGGCAAAAGTTTTACGTGCTTTGCAAGAGCATAAAATTTCTCGTGTGGGTGGCGAAAAGGAAATCGAAGTAAATGTTCGCGTTTTAGCGGCAACCAATAAAGATTTATTGAAAGAAATTGAAGATGGTAACTTCCGGATGGATTTGTACCATCGATTAAATGTAATCAATATCCATGTTCCACATTTAACAGAGCGAACTGATGATATTCCTGTTATAGCCCAGAACTTTTTAGAAAGTATCTGCAGCGATTATGGAATGCCGGTTAAGAAAATAAACGATGGCGGAATGGCTGCCCTAAAAGCTTTGCCTTGGACGGGTAATGTACGCGAGTTACACAATATGATTGAGCGTTTGATTATTTTAAGCGATAAGGTTATTACCGAAAATGATGTGCGTGCTTTTGCTAATCCAGGTGGTGGTACAAACATTGGTGCCGCAAGCAGTGCGCAGATTGCGGGTGCTGGTGGATTGAGCCTGGCCTCTTCTTTTGATTCGTTCAATAATTTTCAGGACTATAAAGATCACGCGGAACGTGAATTCATCAAGTTCAAGCTGGAAAAAAATAACTGGAATGTATCAAAAACGGCTGACGAAATTGATATCCAAAGAAGTCACTTATATAGTAAAATTGAGAAATTTGGTCTAAAAAGAGCGGAATAAGATGTAGTTGTAAGTACAACTAAGTTTAAGGAGAAAACAAAAATATTGTCATCCTGAGCCTGTCGAGGGAAAAATATTTTTGTTTTCTCCTATAAAAAGTCTTCGACAAGCTCAGACTGACAAATGAAATTAAAAAAATCTATTCTAAAGGAGCTCCTTGAGAATACTACGGTTGAAATGACGATCCTCAGAAATTAGAATCAACCCATATAATCATTCTGCCTCATCAGTAATGCCCTATATTTATTAAAAATAGCCGTTTTAGAAACAAAACCTAAATACTGGTTTTGCATGGTTAACACTGGTAAAATCCATACATTATCCTGCTCCATTTTTTCTAAAACCGTTTTCAGGTCATCATTTTCAGTAATGGTATTTGGTACAGGTTGTACCAAATAAGAAGCTTGTAAATTTTCCTTATCAGGGTGATTTAGCATCTCATTAAATAGTTCTTCTATGTAAATGATCCCCTTAAAATCGCCTAATTCGTCCGTAACCGCACAGATATTTTTATGCGATTGCATAATCTCATTCATCTTAACCGAAATCAGATCGTTCATATTTAATTGAGGGTAAGTTTTCTCGATCAAATACTTCAGCTTCATCTGGTTCAGAACGGTAGTATCTTTATCATCATGCGATAAGAGTTCGCCTCTATCAGCCAGCGCCTTGGTATAAATAGAGTGTTTTTGGGCACTGCGATTAATGGCATAAGAAATGGCAGTGGTAATCATTAACGGCACCATTAAAATATATCCCCCCGTAATTTCGGCAATCAAAAAAATACCCGTTAAAGGAGCGTGCATAATCGAACCTAAAGCAGCTGCCATACCTGCAACAATAAAGTTAGATATGTTTAATTGCGCCAAACCAGATAGATTTACCACATAGGCAAAGATAAACCCAATTAAACCGCCCATAATTAAACTTGGCGCAAATGTTCCACCATTACCTCCTGCACCTAAGGTAACCAAGGTGGCGATCGATTTCATAAAAATGGTGATAACAGTAAACAGTACAACCACCGCCGAAATAGAGCTATAATCGGCAAAAATACTATTGTTGATTACGGTATTATAATCACCTTTTAATAATCCTTTTATTGTGATGTATCCTTCACCATATAAAGTTGGAAATAGAAACACCAGGGCTCCCAACATCAACCCGCCTACAATCACTTTGGTATAAGGATGTTTTATTTTATAGAACAATCCTTTTACTGCATAATTGGCTTTTGTAAAATAAATTGAGAATAAGCCAATAAAACAAGCCAGTATTACATAGTAAAACAAAGCATTAACTTTCCAGCCCTCTGTAACCAAAAAGAAAAGCTGCTGCGTATAAAATAACCTCGCCACTACTGCCGCCGTTGCTGCCGATAATAGCAACGGAATAAATGCGGGAATGGTAAACTCTGGTAATAAAATTTCGATAGCGAAAACAATACCCGCCACAGGACTATTAAATGCTCCTGCAATGCCAGCTGCTGCACCACAGGCCACTAACATGGTAATTTCGCGGTAAGATAAGCCCAGTAAACGGCCTAGATTTGAGCCTATTGCCGATCCACTGGTAACAATTGGAGCTTCCAAACCTGTTGATCCACCGAAACCTACTGTAACGGCTGCCGTAATAATCTGCGAATAAATATTGTGTGCTTCTACTTTGCTCGATTTTTTTGAAATAGCATAAAGTAAAGGGGTTAAACCCGTTTCGAATTTTGTTTTGCGAATAAAGTATTTAATGTACAAAACCGTTAAGAAAATACCGATCATCGGAAATATAAAGTACAGGTAATATTTATATTTCCAGTGCCAGTCTGATTGAAGAAATTCTTCGATATGGTGAGTTAAACTTTTTAAAACAGCTGCAGCGAGTCCTGCTAAAATCCCAACAATTACGGCAAGGATAATTAAGAAATTACGATTTGATATTTTAGATTTTCGGTACTGGTTAATCTTATCAAGGTAATTTACAAATCTGATGTACATTCTATTGCTTTTTAATAGAGGGCGAATAGCCCAAAAGTAACAAAAACAACGAAACGAGCCAATTAAAGAGTCGTTTTATGCATCAAATTTATCTAATAACTTAATTAAGGTTGCAAAATCTTTTGGATAAGGTGCATCGATCACAATATCCTTATCATCTAATCCTTTAAAAACCAAATGTCTGGCATGTAATGCGAAACGTTTCATAATAGGTTGCTCCTCCTCACCCTTGGCTAATTTATAACCTCTCTTAATTGACGAAAGAAAAACAGGTTTCCCTTTGTACATATCATCACCAACAATGGCCGCTCTTTGTGTAGCCAGGTGAATGCGGATCTGGTGCATGCGGCCAGTTATTGGCTTGCACTCAACCAGTGTATAATGTTTGTAGTATTTTAACGAATCGAAAATGGTTTCTGCTCTTTTACCTTCTGCCCTATCAATGGTTACATTTTTATTGCCATCGTTCAAGATCGGAAGGTCAACCGTTAACTGGTCGAAAATGACGTGCCCATCTACTACCGCATGATAGGTTTTATTCACCTTTCTTCTTTCAAACTGCATGGAGGCATGGCGATAACCTTCAGGGTTTTTGGCAATAATTAAAGCACCAGAAGTTTCTTTATCCAAACGGTGACAAACCTGTGCATCATCGCTATACTGTTTGGCCAAGCGTAACACATTGGTTTCTCCAGATCCACCACGTTCATCAAGCGAGGCTAAAAATGGAGGTTTATTGATTACAATAAAATCGTTGTCTTCGAAAAGAATAAGGTCTTTAAAATTTGGAAACTTCAAACTGTGCTATATTAATGAGGCACAAAAATACGATTTTATTTTTTTAAGGCAGGCGTCACCCTGAATTTATTTCAGGACCACATTCTGGAAAGATGCTGAAATGAATTCAGCATGACGAATTCTTTACGCGTATCGTCCTCCTGAACTTGTTTCAGGATCTAATTGAAGATTTTAAGTCCAAAAAAGCCGCTCCGATGTTGATCAGAGCGGCTTAATAACTTTAGCTTTTATAATTATTACTTAAGAAAGCTCAAACTTATAACCTACCCCTTTTACGGTTGATACATAAGTTTCGCCTAATTTTTCTCTTAGTTTACGAATGTGAACATCAATAGTTCTGTTTGTTACCACTACCGAATCTTCCCAGATGTTTTTAAGGATCGATTCGCGGGTATAAACTTTTCCCGGTTTTGATGCCAATAAATATAAAAGCTCAAATTCTTTTTTGGCCAATACTACCTTGCTACCGCCTTGAAAAACTAAATAAGCTTCTCGGTCAATTACTAAATCGCCGATTTCCAATTTGTTTTCAGATACTTCTTCTGTTCCTGTATTCCGCCTTAAAATTGCATTAATGCGGCTAACTAAAGCACGTGGTTTAATTGGTTTTGCGATATAATCATCAGCACCCACATTAAAACCTGCTATTTCTGAATACTCTTCACTTCTGGCAGTTAAGAAAACCATAAATGTATTCTTAAATTCGGGTATTGCCCGCATTAAACGGCAAGCCTCAATTCCATCCATTTTAGGCATCATAATATCCAGAATAATCAGATCTGGATGTACCTTTTTCGCAACAGTAATTCCTTCTTGGCCATTGGTAGCTGTGAAAACCTGATAACCCTCTTTTTTAAGGTTATATTCAATAAGTTCCAGAATATCTGGTTCATCATCAACAATTAATATTTTCTGACCTGCGTTGTTCATAGTTAAATATTTGTTACGAAAGTAGTGCCTATGATGCAATATTTAGTTAAGCCTAAGTTAAGAAATTGTTAATTACTTAAATTAGTTTAACATGGAATTTCTTTTAACGTAACGTTTTGGCTAAAAATGCCTCCAGTTGGTCGCCACGCAAGTTTTTAGCCACAATTTTTCCAGAAGGATCAACCAGGTAGGAAGTTGGAATAGCTTGCACCTGGTAATTTTTTACTGTTACACCGTTAAAATCTTTCAATTCCGAAACGTGTGTCCAGGTTAATCCGTCAGCTTTTACTGCACCTAACCATGCGGCCTTATCGGTATCCAGCGATATACCAATAATATCAAAGTTCTTATTTTTATATTTATTATACACCTTAACTACGTTCGGATTCTCCTGGCGGCAAGGCTGGCACCATGATGCCCAAAAATCGATTAGTACGTATTTTCCCTTATAGTCTGATAAGCTCACTGGTTTGTCATCCGCTGTATTAATGGTAAATGCTGGAGCAACCTGTCCTACCTGAACCGCTTTTAAAAGTGCCATCTGTTTTACAAAAGCATCAACAGTGGCATTGCCTTTAATTTCTTCTTTAACTTCATCTGCAAATTGTACCAGTTCTGCTTCAAATTCCTGTGGACTTAAAGTATTCATAGCATAGAAACTGGCAAGCGTACCTTTGTTGTCTTTAGCAAATTTTATAATCTGCATATTCAATTGATTGATGTACGATTCGTATTGGGGTTTCATTGATTCTAGTACAGCCGCCCTGTTTTGAGGTTGTGTTGCTACTTTTGCTTCGAAATCGGCCTGTAGCTTCTCTACCTGTTTGGCAAAATTATTTCTAATCGCATTTAGTTCTGATAATTTTTCTACTTCATTTGCCCCTGAAATCTTATAAGCCATTGTTTTGTCGGCCAAATCAGCTTCCAATTTAATATCGTCGCCATTTTTTGCAATTAACATAAACTCATGGTTACCTACCGATACCCTAAAGAAATCAACTGATGGGGTTTTACGGATAAATTTAAATTCACCTTTTTCTGATAAATTAGTTGAATCGATTGCAACCATATTGCTATTTTGCATCCCATATAAAAATACTTTCTTCTCCGTACCCGGGTTTTGGAATGTTCCATCAATCGTAAAGCTATCTTTGGGTTTACATGCAGTGAAAGCAATCGCGATCAGCATGATCAGGCTCAATTGTTTTAGTCTCATTATTTTAGTTTTTCAAGTATTAATTCGTTTAATTTTTTAGCATCAGCTTTTCCTTTGGCTAGTTTCATTACATCGCCAACAAACAAACCTAAAACGCCCTTTTTGCCTTTCTTGTACGCTTCTACCTGTTGTGGGTATTTATTTAACACTTCATCAATAAAACTACTTAATTCATCTCCGTTTTCAGAGATTAGTAAGTTTAATGATAGTGCCAAATCGGCAACTTTTGCATTTTCTTCCAACTCAATCGCTGGTAATAGTTGTTGAATCGCAATTTGCTGTGTAATTTTTTTATCATCAACCAGATTAATAGCCTCTGCCAGTTGTGTTGGATTTACTTTGAAATCGGAGATCGTAATCCCTTTTTCATTTAAAACAGCTCTAATCGGACCAATTAACCAATTTATTAAGCTTTTTTTGTTGTGAACAGCTAATTGAGCCTGGTTAAAGTAATTTAACAGGTCTAAATCTTCAGCAAAAAGTGCTGCATCAGCTTTACTGATCCCATAGTCAGCAATCATTTGCTGAGAAATTTCATTTGGTAAAGCCGGCATTAAAGACTTAATCTCTGCTAACCAATCATCAGAAATATAAATGGGTTGAAGGTCCGGATCTGAAAAATAACGGTAATCATTCGCTTCTTCTTTAGTACGCATTGGGGAAGTAGTACCTTTCTCAGAATCAAAGTTTAAGGTGCTCTGGATAATTCTTCCTCCGTTGCTAATCACTTCTACCTGGCGGCCAAATTCGAAATCCATTGCTCTACGTACGTTACGCATAGAGTTTAGGTTTTTTACTTCGCAGCGTGTTCCAAATTCGGTAGTACCCTGTGGCCGTATAGAAATATTAGCATCACATCGCAAACTGCCTTCTTCCATGTTTCCGTCGCTTACATTCAAATGCCTTACCAGTTTCCTGATTTCGCTTAGTAAAACAGAAGCTTCTTCCGAACTGCGGATATCCGGTTCGGTCACAATCTCAATTAACGGCACCCCCGCACGGTTTAAATCAACCAACGAATAGTTATCGTCCTGATCATGAATACTTTTTCCAGCGTCTTCTTCCAGGTGAATGCGATTAATTCCGATTTTCTTTGTAGTACCATCAGCCAATTGAAGTTCCAAAAAACCATTTACACAGATTGGTTGGTTATCTTGCGTAATCTGGTACCCTTTCGGCAGGTCAGCGTAAAAATAGTTTTTCCGGTCGAAATGATTGGTCTGGTTAATGGTACAGTTTAAAGCTAAACCTATACGGATAGCTTTTGCTACTACTTCTTTATTTAACTTGGGTAAAGCTCCAGGCAATGCCAGTGAAACCGTAGATATGTTTTGATTGGGTAAAGCCCCGAAAGATGCACTATCAGCAGAAAATATTTTAGTATGGGTATTTAACTGAACGTGGATTTCTAATCCAGAAACGAGTTCGAAAGCAGTTTGGGGGCTTGTTTCTTGTAAAGGCATTTAAAGCTTCGTGTTATTATAAGTTTTATTAACCATAGCTTGTACTGTTCAATACAGATTTAATCTATGGTTAATATTAATGTGTCAAATATAGTTATTATTTAGTCTTTCCTTAAAAAAGGCTCGATGGAGAAATTTTTAGAAACTCCTGCCAAGGCAGCCCTCCTGCTCCTACTAAAAGTATTTTATCAGGATTATACATTTTGCTAAAAGCATCCATTCCCGAAGTACCTGTCACCTGGCCTGTACTTTTAACTTCTATGCCAATTATTTTACCTCGTTTCTCTAAAATAAAATCCACTTCATCATTTCTGTGTCTCCAATAAAACACCTTATAACCTTCTACAAATGAGAAATTTAATAAATGCGCGCCTATTGATGATTCTACAATTCTCCCCCATTCTGCTGGTTGTTTTTTTATCTCTTCAAAGAATTCATTTCTTTGGGCACTTACCAAAGCATTATTATGTACCTGGAATTTTGGACTGGATGAACGTTTACGGATCATATCGGCTGCAAATTTTTCAATCCCACCCAATAAACCCGCCGTATCTAATAACTGTAAATAATGAGACAATGTTGTGGTATTACCTGCATCAGAGAGCTGACCTAATATTTTAGTGAAAGACAATATCTGACTGGAATATAGACAACCCAATTCAAACAAGCGTTTCATTAAAGCAGGTTTATCTACACGGGTGAGCATTAAAATATCTTTCGAAATACTGGTTTCTATCAAAGCATTTGAGACATAATTTTTCCACCGCTCTTCGTCGTTGATGAGGTTTGCGGCGCCTGGATAGCCACCAAACCACACGTATTGTTCGGCAGTAAAACCAAAAGCACTTTCCATTTCAGAAAAGCTCCAATGTCCTAAATAGGTTAATTCGAACCTCCCTGCTAATGATTCTGTTAATCCTTGTTGAATTAGCAATCTAGAAGACCCCAATAAAATTACTTTTAAGTTTACCCCATTTCGCATGTCTTCATCCCACAAGCGCTTCACAATTTCGCTCCAATTATCAATTTTCTGAATTTCATCAATCACAAGAAGATATTCATCAACACCAGGTTCCTTTAACAGTTCTCTGGTATTAAACCATATCAGCTCTATCCAGGTCCTATCTGAAGCAGCAACTGCATCTGCAGATTCGAATATATAAGGTGTATTAATTTCCTTGACCAATTGGCTGATCAATGTTGTTTTACCTATTTGCCTAGGCCCCACAAGGACTTGAATAAACCTTTTTGGCTCATTCATAACCTTTGTAAGCTTCTGTAAATAAGATCTTTGAAACATATTTAACAATTTACTCATTATATTGAGTAAAATTACTCAATGTATTTAGTAATTCAAAATGGCTGCTAAATTCAATTAATTCTATAATATAAAAGTAGCCTTCATTTACTAGTTTTTATATTAAAAAATACTTATTAAAATACTGTAATAAGCCATTTATATCAATTTTTACAAATTACTCAGTAAAATGAGTAAAATTACTCATTAGCATCTACAATCGTTAAAGAATGTTAAATGGAATGACGCTGATTAAACCAGATCATATTAGCGCTGTCTATCCCAGCAACACATATAAGAAACCTTTAATTAAAAAACATTATGAAAAAATTAGTTTTATTTGCTGCAGTTCTGATGGTCTCATTATTCAGCATAAATAATGCAAAAGCGCAGGTTAGCTTAAATATCAATATTGGTTCGCAGCCAGTTTGGGGACCAACCGGATACAACCATGTAGATTATTATTATTTCCCAGACATTAATGCCTATTATTATGTGCCTTCTGCACAATACATCTATCCTAATGGAAGACATTGGGTTTGGGCAAATAGCTTGCCTGCCCAATACAGGAACTTTGATGTATATCGTACCTATAAAGTGGTGATTAATGAGCCGAAACCGTATTTAAGAAACAATATCTATGCTGCCAGGTACGGTAAGTATAAAAATTACGGTGGTCGCCAAAGCATTATAAGAGACAGCCGTGATACGAAATACTATGTAGTAAAAGGGCATCCAAACTATAATGAGAATAAAACTGTAGTGATTAATAATAACCGCCCTTTACGTAGAGAGAAAAGTGTTGTAAGGGTAAATCAAAATTTAAGACCTGGCCGAAACAATGAACAAAGAAACGATAACAGAGACGGTAATAACCGCCCTGGAAGAAATAACAATCAAGGCCGCGGTAACGAACGTCATTAAATATTTAATTGTAAAAAAAGGAGCCTCAAATGGGGCTCCTTTTTTTGTTCACCTGCTTTTGGCACGCGGTTTGGCTATAAAAACTAAATGACTTGATTATGAAAAAATTATTTTTAATGGCTGTATTGATGATGGTTTCATTATTCAGCATCCCTGCGAAAGCACAGTTAAACGTGAATATTAACATTGGTTCGCAGCCGCTTTGGGGACCAACAGGTTATGACCATGTTGATTATTATTATCTCCCTGATATAGAGAGTTATTATTATGTTCCGCGAAAACAGTTTGTCTATTTAAACGGAAACGAATGGGTTTTTTCTAACTCTTTACCGCCAAGATATGGCAATTATGATTTATATAATGGCTACAAAGTTGTAATTAATTCACCTAGGCCCTATCTGAATTTTAAAAGCGATAAGATAAAATATGCTAAATATAAGGGCAATAAAGATCAGTTTGTAATTAGAGATAGCCGTGATAGTAAATATTATGTTGTAAAAGGACATCCTCATGGCATGCCTCCAGGACAGGCTAAAAAGATTTACGGAAAACAGAATAATGGTAAAGGCCACGGAAATGGTAAAGGCCATGGAAATGGTAAAGAAAAGGATTAATAAATTTAAAAGGAGTTTCAAAAGCTCCTTTTTTTATATATCTGTTACAATAGAAATTTTGGCACAGCGTTTGAATTGTTAGAGTACACACAAATAAAATAGATTATTATGAAAAAGTTATTTATCATCTCCGCGATTTTGGGTATCGTGGCTTTAACATCTAATCAATCTAACGCTCAAGTAAGTATTAGTGTAAATATTGGTGCTCAACCAGCTTGGGTTCCTGCAGGTTATGAAAACGTTAACTATTACTATCTTCCAGAAGTTCAATCTTATTATTGTGTCCCTCAAAGGCAATTTGTTTATTTAAGTGGAAACAGGTGGACAAGATCTAGATATTTACCAGCAAGATATAGAGGTTACGACCTGCATCATGGAAGAAAAATTGTAATGTATGGAAACAACCCTTATCGCAATTATAACACACATAGGGTAACCTATGTTAGCCGTGAAAATTATTACCGTGGCTCTTATGGTGGTAGGAACAGAATGAGATACAATTCTCCAAGAAATAACTACAGAAACCACAGGGAAGATAACAGGTACCACGATAGAAATGTGAATGCGAGTTTGTTCTCCAGAGGGCACCGGGAAAAACATGGTCATGGTAGACATTAAAAAAAAGAGGCTTTAGGGCCTCTTTTTTTATGAATATCGATCAATAAGATTGCTTCGTTCCTCGCAATGGCGATATTTTTAAGGAATAAAACTCTCTGCTTTTTCCAACACAATTTTTAATCCTGCTGGGTTTTTACCTCCTGCAGTAGCATAAAAAGGTTGTCCTCCGCCACCACCTTGAATCTCTTTACCTAATTCGCGCACAATATTTGAAGCATTTAATCCTTTTTTCACCAGGTGATCGGAAAGCATTACGGTTATTCCTGGTTTACCATCAATTTCTGTAGTAAAAACCAGAAACAAATTATCAACCATATCTTTCAAAGAGAAAGCCAGATTTTTAACAGCCTCGGCACTTTGCAGGTCGATGTGTTTAGCAATCAGGTTAATGCCATTAATTCCTCTTACATGATGTACGATTTCATGTTTTAAGGTATTTACACGTTCTATTGTAGACTTCTCAATTTCCTTTTTCAGTTTTGCATTTTCATCCAATAAAGCCTGAACAGATGCCGATAAATCTTTACTTCCATTTAGTAATGTTTTTAAATGGCCTAGTTCTTTTCTTTGATCTAAGAAATATTGCTCAGCTTTATCAGCAGTAATGGCCTCTATGCGGCGAACACCAGCTGCAACAGCACTCTCAGAAATAATTTTGAATGAACCAATCTGTCCTGTAGCTTTTACATGTGTACCACCGCAAAGTTCTTTAGAGAAATGGTCGTCAAAAGTAATCATACGGACAAAATCGCCATATTTTTCGCCAAATAGAGCTGTTACACCGCTTTCAATAGCATCTTGATAAGGAACATTACGCTGTTCCTTTAACTTAATGTTCTGGCGGATTTTCTGGTTCACGATTACCTCTATCTGTGCTAATTCTTCATCGGTTACTTTGGCAAAATGCGAAAAATCGAAACGCAGATAATCTGCATTAACCAACGAACCTTTCTGGTTAACATGCTTGCCTAAAACTTGTTTAAGGGCTGCATGCAATAAATGTGTTGCAGAGTGGTTATCTTCAGTTAAAATGCGTTTATCTTCATCTACAACGGCCCAGAACTTACCTTCCAGATTATCAGGTAAAATATCGGTAAAATGAACCGTTAAGCCATTCTCTTTTTTAGTATCGGTAATGTCTACCCAAAACTGACGGCTGTGGTCTTCTAAACGGCCGGTATCTCCTACCTGACCACCACTTTCTGCATAGAAAGGTGTTTGGCGCAAAACAATCTGATATTGTTCTTTGCCTTTGGCTTTTACTTTACGATATTTTAAAATTTCGGTTTCGATTTCTAAGTCATCATAACCTACAAATTCACTTTGATCGTCTGCATTTACTACAATCCAATCACCTGTATCTATGGCTGTTGCAGCGCGAGAGCGATTTTTTTGTTCGCCTAATGCATTATTAAAACCGTTCATTTCAACAATCCAGCCCTTTTCTTTTGCCATTAACTCCGTTAAATCTATCGGGAAACCAAAAGTATCATACAGCTGAAATGCAAATCTTCCTTCTATCATTTTATAGGATGGATGTTTTTCATCTCGTTGATTAATTGAAGCGTTTATATATTCATTAAATCTAGTAATGCCATTGCCTAGTGTTTTTAAGAATGAGACTTCCTCCTCTAAAACTACTTTTTGCACAAAATCCTGTTGCGAAATTAATTCATCAAATACACCTTTAAATTGTTCAGCCAATAAAGGAACCAATTGATTTAAAAATGGCTCTTTAAAATTTAAAAACGTGTAAGCATAACGTACGGCTCGGCGTAAAATTCTTCTAATAACATACCCCGCACCATTACTTGATGGTAGTTGCCCATCTGCTATTACAAATGAAATTGCACGGATATGATCAGCCATAACACGCATAGCAATATCTGTTTCTTCATTTGTACCATATTTATTTCCAGATTTTTCAGCAATAAATTGAATTAGCGGTTGAAAAACATCTGTATCATAATTTGAGGATTTTTCCTGTAAAACACGAACTAAACGCTCAAACCCCATACCTGTATCTACATGCTTAGCAGGTAAGCTTTGCAATGAACCATTTTTTAAACGGTTAAACTGCATAAATACATTATTCCAGATTTCGATTACCTGGGGATGATCTGCATTTACCAGGGTAGCCCCATCAACTAAAGCTTTTTCTTCATCGGTACGACAATCTACATGGATTTCAGAACATGGCCCACATGGTCCGGTATCGCCCATTTCCCAAAAATTGTCTTTTTTATTTCCAGGTAAAATATGGCTTTCATCAACATATTGTTTCCATAAATCGTAAGCTTCCTGGTCTTTCTCCAGACCTTCTTTTTCGTCGCCCTCGAAATAGGTAACATATAATTTTTCTTTCGGGATTTTGTAAACTTCGGTCAGTAATTCCCAACTCCAGGCAATAGCTTCCTTTTTGAAATAATCGCCAAAGCTCCAATTGCCCAACATTTCGAACATGGTGTGATGGTAAGTATCAATACCCACTTCTTCCAGGTCGTTATGTTTACCAGAAACACGTAAACAGCGTTGGGTATCAGCAACACGAGAATATTTTATGACCGCCTCCCCTAAAAACAGATCTTTAAATTGGTTCATGCCCGCATTGGTAAACATTAAAGTTGGGTCGTTTTTAACCACAATGGGTGCGGAAGGAACAACATGATGTTGTTTTGATTCAAAAAAACTAAGGAATGCCTGTCTAATCTCTTTTGCTGTCATTTCAATATTATTGGAGGGAACAAAATTAAAATTTTATTGCGTTAATAAGGAAAAATCGAGCTACATTTGAATACTTTAATTAATCGATATAAAACACTCATAATCAATCACAAAATATGCCGTATAAAGAAAGAGACATTAATAAAATGTATTATACCATGGGTGAGGTGACTGAAATGTTTAATGTTAACGCATCGCAGATCCGTTTTTACGAGAAAGAATTTGATATCCTCCAGCCTAAAAAAAATAAAAAAGGCAATCGTCTTTTTACGCCAGAAGATATTGAAAACCTAAAAATTATTTTCAATCTGGTTGACGAAAAAGGTTTTACATTAAAAGGTGCTAAAGACTATTTGAAGAACAATAAAACAGGTGTTAGAGAGAATCAAAAGATTATTGATTCGTTAGAAAAACTGAAAGGTTTTTTAGTAAACCTGGCAGAAGAACTTTAAACGCTCTATTCATTCACTTTTGTAGATTTTATCCATTAATATAGGTAATTAAAAAATACATTTTTTGTAATTTTTTAATTATTTCTCTATATTAGAATCACCAATACAAAAATCACCCTATTTTTTATTAACCAGTTTAACCCCTGCTTATGAAAATATGGTGTGCGTTATTGCCCGTTCCTTTCCCCTATTATTTATTTCCCAAGAAACATTTGGGTGTCGTTCTATTTGCATTAGTTGGTAATTGGTTGCCACCAGTAAATCCTTATGGAGATACAATATTTCGCAGCTATAAAACGGTAATTTCATGGCTTACTGATCTTTACAATAAACTTCTAACTGGAAGTCGTTATGCGTTTAAGATATTAATTGCTGCCTTTGTGATGATTGGATTTATGGCAAATGCCCAAACCCATGCACAAGAAACAGATATACGCGATATTTTGGAGAGTATAGCTGAAAACCTGCCTGATGATTATGATATGACCGAGTTGGTTGATATTTTGGAGAAATATCGTAAACATCCAATTAACCTGAACCGTACCTCAGTTGAAGAATTAAAAACTTTGGTTTTCCTATCACCCTTACAGATTGGTAATTTTTTTACACATATAAAGGAAAATGGTCCGCTTGCAGATGTACTCGAATTACAAAGTATTGCTGGCTTTGATATTAAAACAATCCAAACCTTGCTTCCATTTGTAACATTAACCAATATCGCCGAATATCAGGAACTCAGTTTTAAAAACCTCATACGTGCTGGTGAAAATGACCTGATGATGCGTTTCGCGCAAACTTTGCAAAAACAGAGGGGTTATACCGATTTACCTGGGAACAGGTATTTAGGTTCGCCAGAAAGATTTCAGATGCGTTACCGGTATCAATATAATTCAATCCTATCAGCTGCCATAACTTTAGATAAAGATGCCGGAGAAAAATTTATTGGTAAGCCTTTCGATTTTTATTCAGGAAATATCACGCTATTCAAATTGGGTAAATTAAAAAAATTGGTAGTTGGCGATTATACACTGCAATTCGGCCAGGGCTTAACCTTATGGTCGGGTTTTTCCTATGGCAAAGGGCCCGACGTAACCAGCGTAGCTAAAAAAGATTTAGGTTTAAGGCCTTACAATTCTACCAATGAATATTCCTTCTTTAGAGGCAGCGCTGCAACAATTAATTTATTTAAGAATATAGACATTACTCCTTTTGTCTCATTCCGCAATCTTGATGCTAGTCAAAAGTTAGATTCTGATGGAAACTTAATTCAGTCTACAATTAATCAAACTGGGTTGCATAGAACGCCTACAGAGATTAAGAATAAAGGTGTTTTGGCACAGAGTGTGTTTGGAACTACAGTTCAATATGCCAAAAACGAATTTGCTGTTGGTGCTATAGCTTATCATACCAATTATAAGAATCGTTTTATTACGCAAGCTGCAGCCTACGACTGGTATAGTTTCACTGGCAAATCGTTAACTAATTTGGGTATATTTTATAATTATACCTACAATAATATGTACCTCTATGGCGAGGCAGCAAAAGGTTTAGGTGGTGGCTATGCTTACATTAATGGTGTACTCATTAGTTTATCGCCAGCCGTTTCTGCAGCCTTAACCTATCGCAATTATGCTAAAGATTATCACAGTTTCTTTAATCAGGCAGTATCCGAATCGAGCGAAGCTGTAAATGAAAAAGGATTGTATGCGGGTTTAAATGTTAACCCGAATAAACAATGGGCCTTTTCTTTCTATGGTGATTTTTTTCGGTTCCCATGGTTAAAATATCGTGTTGATGAGCCCTCACAGGGTTATGAGGTTTTAGCCCAAGCCGTTTATACACCAAGCAAAACCTTTAAAATTTTAGTTCGATTTAAAACAGAATATAAACAACAGAATACTGATCTGGATGTTCCTGTAAATTTTTTAGACCCTGTAAAAAGAGAAGGTTACCGAGCAGAGGCAAACTGGCAATTGAATAAGAGTTGGCAGTTTCAAAACCGTTTAGAGATTTCTCAATATAAGAAAGGGAGTGCAAATAGGGAATTTGGCTACCTTGTTTATCAGGATATAGACTATTCGCCCATGTTCGCTAAGCTAACAGGCAATATAAGGTTTGCCTATTTCAATACCCCGAGTTATAACAGCAGGATTTATGCGTATGAAGATGATGTTTTATACAGTTTTGCTTTTGGAATGTATAACGGAAAAGGTTTTAGAACCTACCTCAACCTGAGGTACAACGTAGTTAAAAAACTAAACGTTTGGATTCGATATGGGTTATTCGTTTATAAGGACGTAGAAACAGTAGGGACTTATCTGGACGAAATTAAGGGTAATAAAAAATCGGAAGTTAAAATTCAAGTACGCTATCAATTTTAAACCATGTTTAAGACCGAATATGTTTTTGTCAGGATCCTATTTCCTTTCATTTTAGGTATCTATATTTTTTATTTCTTTCCAGCATTAGTATACATTAAATGGTTGACTTTAACCCTATCTGTTATTTTACTGAGTATTTTATTTTTAAATGTCACTTATAAAAGATTCAATGTATATCGTTACAAAGGTGCTGTTGGTATTTTAATTTATATACTTTTTTTCAGTCTTGGCGGTTTGTTTTGCCTGCTCAATAACGAAAGTTTAAACCAAGGTTACTTTGCAAAAGCTGGGTGCGATTATTTAAAAGTTTGGATTAATAATGAGCCTCAGCAAAATAGTAATATTGTACGCTTTAAAGCAAAGGTATTAACTGGATACAAAAAAAATAAGCAAATGAGCTTATCGGGCCAAATGCTGCTTACTGTAAAATTAGACAGTTTAAACCCCATCAAACTAAAGTATGGCGACGAAATGATGATATCGGTAAAATATACCGAAGTAGAACCTCCATATAATCCTGCAGAATTTGATTTTAAAGCTTGGCTGGGCAGTCAGAATATTTATCACCAGGCATTTATAAATCAGGATCATATCGTTAGCACCAAAAACAATGTCGGTAATCGGGTGATAAAGACGGCTTTAAATATAAGAGAAAAGCAAGTAGCAAAATATAGAACCTTAATTAAAAGTGACGAAGCTTTTGCCGTAGCCTCTACTCTTATTTTAGGCTACCGTGCCGATTTAAGTAAGGAAACTTTATCTGCGTATTCCAATACAGGAACGATCCATGCTTTATCGGTGTCAGGTGCGCATGTGGCAATCATCTATTTCGTTTTAGATTTTATGTTCTTCTTTTTGAATAAGAATCGGGCATTAAGGATGATAAAAATATTAATCGTCTGTACTTTAATTTGGGCATATGCTCTGCTAACCGGATTATCGCCTTCTGTCGTTCGCTCAGCCATAATGATCAGTATTTTAATAACGGCTAAAGTTTTATCTAAGAAAACAAATAGTTATAATGTTTTAGCCTTTTCTGCATTCTGTCAACTCGTTTACAATCCATTTTTAATCTGGGATGTTGGATTTCAACTCTCCTACCTGGCCGTTTTCGGATTAATTTATCTTCAGCCTAAAATTTACAACCTTCTTTATACAGAACATAATTGGATAGATAAATTATGGAGTTTCGTATCCATGTCTTTAGCTGCACAAATAGTTACGTTTCCATTAAGTATTTATTATTTCCATCTATTTCCACTTTATTTCCTTTTTGCGAATCTCTTCATCACCATCCCATTAATATTAATGATGTATTTAGGGATTGTAGTATTAATCCCATCATTCGGATTTTTGGCTCCGGTTTTCGAATGGATAATAAATTTCACAAATGCTACCCTAAAGTGGATTGCTGATTTGCCATATGCCAGCCTTTCATCAATATGGATTAATTTGCCCGAATTTTCCTTATTGAGTCTCTCGTTAGGCTTGTTTATTTATGCATTGACAAAATTTAACAAACAACTTTTGTTTTCTTCTCTACTCCTGTTTGTCTGTTATCAACTTTTAATTGTGCGCGATGATCTAAAGATTTTTAACCAGAGGAAAATCATTTTCTTTTCCCTGAGAAAAAATTATGCGGCGGCATTTATTAATGGAAAAGAAGCTGTTTTAGTTTCAGATTTAAGTAGTGAAGATAAAAACTATTCCTTTTCTATTCAACCGGCATTAACCCAATTACAATTAAAAAAAATATCTATTATTGATTTTAAGAAAGACACCGTTTTAGGGCAGTTCGTATTAAAGAACAATCAAATTGCCTTTTTTCACTATAGGATACTCTTGATTGATGAGAATCTGAATAATAAAAAGATAAATGGAGATGCTACCTTTTCGAGTATTTGGTTAAATGGAAATACTAAATTTAACTTAACCAAAATAGATACTGGTATAAGATATAAAACGGCCATAATAGATGCCACCAATAAAGATTATAAAATTCAGATCTTAAAGAAGTATATCGAGAATAATGATATAGATGTACAGGTTTTAAAGAAAAATAAAGCATATTTGGTACAACTAACCCAATAACATGGAAAATCTGGTTTTATATCAGGTTGCTGAAAGAATAGCAACGATAACGATCAACAGGACCGAAAAGAGAAATGCATTAAACCCTCAACTTATTGCTGAATTAACCTCCGCATTTATAAAAGCATCAGAAGATGACCTGGTAAAAGTAGTCATATTAAATGCAAATGGTGGTGCTTTTAGTGCTGGTGCCGATTTAGCATATCTTCAGCAATTACAGCACAATACATTTGAAGAAAACGTAGCCGACTCTAATCATTTAAAAAAACTATTTACAACCATTTATTATTTGCCAAAGGTAGTTATTGCCCAGGTAGAAGGTCATGCCATTGCTGGTGGCTGTGGTTTGGCAACCATATGTGATATTGTTTTCGCTACCCCTGAAAGTAATTTTGGTTATACTGAAGTAAAAATAGGTTTCGTACCAGCAATAGTTTCTTGTTTTTTAAAACAAAAGGTGAGCGAATCCATCGCCAAAGAAATTTTACTAACAGGCAAAACCTTCTCTGCCGAGCAGGCATTGAAATATAATTTGATAAATTTTGTAACAAATTCATCCGAAATTCATCAAAAAACAAGAGAATTTGCATTAAGTTTGTGTACAGAAAGTTCGGGCAATTCATTAATGGTTACCAAACAGCTGATTACTCAAACTGTTAATCCGAACTTAGAAAAGAGTTTGGAAACCGCGGTACAGATCAATGCCATGGTAAGAGAAAGTGAAGATTTTAAAAAAGGGATTTCTTCGTTTTTGAAAAAAGAAAAAATTAATTGGTAAATAACTAAAAACTGAAATAAAACATGTTCAAATCAATCAAAACCAGTGTTGTAGCTTTAATCTTGGTAAGTACTGCTATAATTGCCCATGCACAAAAGAAAATTGCTGAAGGTACTTTGGTATTTGCAGTAACGGCTAATGGCGCAACAACTGACATTAAAACTAAATTTAATGGTAGTTTAACCAAAATAGAAATTGAAAATGGCCCAGCCATGGTGAATATCATTTCAAATACGGCAGATAAAACCGGATTATTATTAATTGATGTTCCGGTGGCTCAAAAACAATTCGCGGTAAAGGTGAGCAAAGCAGAAACAGAAGCACAAGAAGCTTTATTACCCAAATATTCTGACTATAAAGCAACTGGAGAAAAACAGACAATTGCTGGGTTTAGTGCTGAAAAATACACTTACAAAGATGACAAAGGTGGAGCGCATGAGTTATGGGCAACTAAAGATGTTGATATTGCGGCAATTACCAATGGTGGTTTCTTCAAAGGTTTGGGAGCTCTTCCTGTAAAATATTCGGCAGTAATTAATGGTGTAAATTCAGACTTGGTTCTAAAATCTCTTTCTGAAGCTAAAGTAGGCGCCATTAATACTGAAATTCCTACTGGTTACGAGGTAGTAACTATGGACGAATTGAAAGCAATGCAAGGTGGTGGTGAATAATTAACCAATTCCAGATAATTTACAGCTTTTTAACTGCAGGCTTTTTATTTAAATTAGCCCGAAAGTTAAAAAGCTTTTTTTATGTCCAAAAATTATATATGATTAAAAGATTATTATTCAGGTTATCAATTGCTTGTATAGCATTTTGTTCGATAATTGATGCAAAAGCTCAAAATATCAATTGGGCAAAAGACGGCAACTCCTACTACCAGATTGCAAATGGAGAAATTATTTCGGTTACTCTCCCTAAAAGCGACAGAAAAACAATTTTATCGAGGGCACTGTTAACGCCTGCCGGAAAAGATAATGCCATAGCAGTAAGAAGTTTTCAATTGTCTGATGATGGTACAAAAGCATTGATTTATACCAACAGTAAAAAAGTTTGGCGTTACGAAACGCGTGGCGATTATTGGTTGGCAGATTTAACTGCTAATAAGATTACCCAGATTGGAAAAGATAAACCGGCCTCATCTCTGATGTTTGCGAAATTATCGCCCGATGGCAGCAAGGTTGCTTATGTAAGTAAACACAACTTGTATGTAGAAAATATTGATGGCACTGGGGCAAAGGCCTTAACTACTGATGGTACCGCGCGAATGATTAACGGTACTTTCGATTGGGTTTATGAAGAAGAATTTGATTGCCGTGATGGTTTTAGATGGAGTCCGGATGGCAAATCTATCGCTTATTGGCAACTTGATGCAACGAAGATCAAAAATTTCTTAATGATCAACAATACAGATTCCATTTATCCGTACACCATCCCTGTTGAATATCCAAAGGTGGGAGAAAATCCGTCTGCCTGTAAAGTTGGTGTGGTTGATGTTACAACAGCTAAAACAAATTGGCTGAATGTTCCTGGAGATAATATTCAGCACTATATTCCACGTATGCAATGGGTTCCGAACAGCAATAATATCATTTTACAGCAGCTTAACCGCGAGCAGAACGAAAGTAAGGTATTTATCTGCAATGCCGGTACAGGTGATGCAAAAGTTGTTTATACTGAAAAGGCAAAAGCATGGATCGATGCACAGGATGAATGGAAATGGCTTAATGACAATAAAGAATTTACCATCGTATCAGACAAAGATGGTTGGGATCACCTGTACAGGATCAGTATTGATGGAAAAAAAGAAACTTTGGTTACGAAAGGCAATTATGATGTGATTGATGTAAAATTGATCGATGTAAAAAATAACTTGGTTTATTTTCTGGCCTCACCAACAAATGCTACTCAGAAGTACCTTTTCAAAACTAAATTAGATGGCAAAGGTAAATTAGAACAGGTTACGCCTTCGGTTTTACCGGGAACACACAATTACGATATTTCGCCTAATGCTGCTTTTGCACGCCATTCGTATAACAGTTCGCTTGTTAAGCCAATTGCAGAGTGGATGAACTTTACTACAGGGAATCCATTTACAATGGATGGAAGCATTACTACACAATTAGCTAAACAGCCGGCAACCAAAAACAAAGTTGATTTTTTTAAAGTAACTACTGAGGATGGCATTGAAATGGATGGTTGGATGAAAAAACCTGATAACTTTAATCCAAGTAAGAAATATCCTGTTCTATTCTATGTTTATGGCGAGCCTGCAAGTGCAACGGCGACAGATGTTAATGGTGCAGGTACAAATCGTTTATATGATGGCGATATGGCTAAAGATGGTTATATCTATATTTCGATGGATAATAGAGGCGCACCTCTTCCAAAAGGAAGCTCGTGGCGTAAAAGTATTTATAAAAATATTGGTGTGATCAATATTCGGGATCAGGCTATGGCCGCTAAAAAATTATTGGCTACCCATGCTTATATGGATAAAGACCGAGTGGCTGTTTGGGGCTGGAGTGGTGGCGGTTCTTCTACATTAAACCTAATGTTCCAATATCCTGAAATTTATAAAACAGGTATTGCAATTGCGGCTGTTGGCAATCAATTAACTTACGATAATGTTTATCAGGAACGTTATATGGGTACACCTTTTCCAAGTAAAGAGGCTTATATTAAAGGCTCTCCCATTACTTATGCCAAAAACTTAAAAGGTAATTTATTATACATCCATGGCACAGGCGACGATAATGTGCATTATCAAAATGCCGAAATACTGATTAACGAGCTAATTAAAAACGAAAAGGTTTTTCAATTGATGAGTTATCCAAACCGTACCCACAGCATCTCTGAGGGCGAAGGAACCGGTAAACATTTATCTTTAACTTATACTAAGTTTTTAAAAGAAAATTGCCCTCCAGGAGCAAGATAGAAAAATTTAAAAGCAGCTTTCGGGCTGCTTTTTTTATGCGATAAACATTTGAATAAGCATGGCAGTTACAATAGCTATACCAAAGCTTAACAAAGTGCCAATTAGTACATATTCTGTTAATTTAAGGTCGTGCGCTTCTTTTAAATCGCCGAACCGAAATATAGATTTGGCTGCAAGTAAAAAGCCAACGGCTTCGAAATGATTGGTTAAGATAAACAAGAAAATCAGCACTCTTTCCAATATCCCGATATATTTACCTGCATTCTCTAACGATTTTGGGCTATCAGGCTGATTATCTGGGATCCATTTAGCAATGATCACCTTCATTACAATCGATGTAGGCATAGTTAAAAACAAAGCCCCCGCTATTAAAAGCCATGTTTTGGTTTCATTAAAAAAACTGATGTTTAAACTTCCTTTATAAAAAAAGTGCCACACCACTATTATCGAAGTAAAATGCAGAACCTGATCAGCAAAAAACAGTATCCGGGCATTTTTCTTGGTCTGAAAAATTGATTTTAGCGCATCAATCAAAAGATGAAATACCCCTATTGAAAATGCAACCTTCCAAACGCCAAAGTCTAAAAAAATAAGGAATATCAAAGCTATGTGGATGACCACATGCAAATAGAGCTTTATTGAGCTTAATTTCTTCCTTTCTTTATCTTTTACCCAAGCGTTTGGTTGTAAAAAGAAATCTCCAATTAAATGGGCAAGAATAAGCTTGATTAAATAGATATCCATTATTTTAAAATCATTTGGTTCAATTTTTTACGGTAAAGCTTATCCATTTCCATAATTTCGGTATAATGTGCACGTTTCAATGCTTCACTTACGGATGATTGCGTTCGGCCCGAAATGGCTGCCAGTTCACTTTGTAATAGGTTATTGTTCTCTAACGCAAGTTTTACCATTTCAGCAGCTACAACTCCCCAGCTATCCATTGATATTAGCGAAAGCTTTATTAAGACATTAATTTCCTCATCAAAATCAGCGGAATCAGTTTTAATGGCTAAATTAACCTTAGCTTGTTTTAAACTATCAAATGCCGCTCCTGAATTTACAAAAGCATCTCCACTGGATTCTGAAAGTTTTTTCCGCTTGTTTTTGATATCACCAATTCCAATGCCCATCCTTACATCCGCAGGTTTATTTATCCTGATACATGCTTTTAAATACGCAGCAGCCCTGATGGCATTTTCTGGCTCAACTTCTACCTGGAAACTATCTCCCCGGTAAATCTCCCACTTGCTATTCTGATCGGAAACAGCTTTTAAAGCAGCTTTTAGACTTAATAACCAAGTATCTTTAATCTTTCTTGAGCCTACAATATCGCCTGTTATAATGCAAATCATATTACAATATCGAACTTATTATCCATATTTCAAAACTAATATCGGCTAATTAGCCGATATTTCTATTTATCGGGTAATTAGCCGATATTTTAAATTATCGGGTATTTAGCCGATATTCATATAAAACTAATTAATAACTTTATTGTTTAGTAGCTATGGCATTAATAGAATTTACCAAAAGAGGAATCTACTGTAAACAGGGTGATTTTTACGTAGACCCCTGGTGGCCTGTAGATTATGCTGTAACCACACATGGGCACAGCGATCACGTACGTTTTGGAAACAAATATTACCTGTGCCATACTTTAACCAAACCCATAATCAAACGCAGGATCAGTGAAGATTTAAATATAGAAACACTAGGGTATGGAGAAAGCATTACCCGTAATGGCGTAAACATTTCTTTTTTTCCTGCCGGGCACATTATTGGCTCCGCACAGGTACGTTTGGAATATAAAGGTGAAATTTGTGTAATCTCTGGCGATTATAAAATTGAAGACGATGGCATTACCACTCCTTTTGAGCCTGTGAAGTGTCATTCTTTTGTTTCAGAAAGCACTTTTGGCCTGCCAGTCTACAAATGGCAAAAACAGGAAATTGTTTTCAACGGAATTAGGAGCTGGGTGCATGATAACATCAATCAACAGAAAACAAGCGTATTGATTGCCTATAGTTTGGGCAAAGCACAGCGTTTAGTTAAAAACCTGGCTGGCGATATCCCTATTTATGTACACAACAGTATTGCCAACCTGAATGAAGTGATTATGGAAGCCGGAGTAAACCTTCCTAAAACCATCAGAATTACTCCTGAAACCACTAAAGATGAATTACAAAAAGGAATTGTAATTGTACCGCCTGCTATGAGGGATAGCCGATGGATCAAAAATTTATCGCATCCCGTTACCGGTATATGTTCTGGCTGGATGCAGGTGCGGGCACACCGCCGATGGCAAAGTGCCGATGCTGGTTTTGCACTGAGCGACCATGCAGATTGGCCAGGTTTAATGGCGGCCATTACCGCAACAGGTGCCGAAAAAGTATATGTTACCCATGGTTTTACAGCTGCATTTAGCCGCTTTTTAAATGACGAAGGTATAGAAGCGGCAGAAGTTTTGACCAGGTTTGGCCAGGAAGATGATGAAGAAAATAAAGTAGATTTAGTTGATCAAAATGAAAATAAATAACGATGAAACGTTTTGCTCAATTGATCCAGCAGCTCGAATTGAGCAATAAAACCAACGATAAAATTGCGGCATTGGTTAATTATTTTAACTACGCTGATGATAAAGACAAAGTATGGGTTATTGCGTTATTTACAGGTAAAAAACCTAAAAGACCAATTAAATCAGCCCTGCTTAAATACTGGGCCATAAACATTACCAGAACCCCCGAATGGTTATTTTCCGAAAGTTATGCCAATGTTGGCGATTTAAGTGAAACTATTGCGCTGTTATTACCTCCTGCCGAAAATACCTCTGATTTTCAATTGCATACCTGGATAGAAGAGTTGCACAATCTGGAGGGTAAAGATGATGAAACCAAAAAAGAATTTATTCTGAGCGCATGGAATAAACTTGAAACACAGGAACGCTTTATTTTTAATAAACTGATTTCGGGCAATTTCAGGATCGGTGTTTCCAATAAAATGTTGGTGAATGCATTGGCCAAACAAAGCAGTTTAGATAGCGCCCAGATTATGCATAGCATTATGGGAAAATGGAATCCTTATGAAATCACTTTTCATGAACTGATAAATGGTATCCATGTAAATACCGATAATTCCTGGCCTTACCCCTTTTGCCTGGCCTATGCCTTAGAACAAGCGCCAGAAAAACTGGGAGATATTTCTGAATGGCAGGCAGAATGGAAATGGGACGGTATACGTGGGCAGATTGTAAAACGGAATGGAGAACTCTTTATCTGGAGCCGTGGCGAAGAGCTGGTTACAGATCAATTTCCCGAATTGCATTTTATGATCGGTGTTTTGCCCGATGGGGTGGTCTTAGACGGCGAAATACTGGCTGTGCAAGATAAACAGGTTTTATCATTTAGTACATTGCAACAACGCTTAAACCGTAAAACGATTAGTAAAAAACAATTGGAAGATGCACCCATCGTTTTTTTTGTTTATGATATTTTAGAATATGAAGCCAAGGATTTTAGGGAAGAACCTTTAAGCGCTAGAAGAAAGATACTTGAGCAACTGATGGGTGGTTTAGACGGAAGTCCGGTGATGATATCTCCCGTAATCAATTGCAGTTCGTGGGATGAACTGGCCGGTTTAAGACAAACTTCGCGCTCGATTAACAGTGAAGGCATTATGCTTAAAAAGCTAACCTCTCATTATCATAGTGGACGAAAACGGGGTGATTGGTGGAAGTGGAAAATCAACCCGTACACGGTTGATGCCGTAATGATCTATGCGCAAAAAGGAAGCGGTAGAAGGGCCAATTTCTTTACCGATTATACTTTTGCTGTTCGTGATGGAGAAAATCTGGTAACTATTGCAAAAGCCTACTCGGGCTTAACCGATAAAGAGATAAAAGAGGTAAACAGTTTTGTAACCCGCAATGCAATCGAAAAATTCGGCCCGGTACGTACGGTAAAACCCGAGTTGGTTTTCGAAATTGCATTTGAAGGAATTGCTGAAAGTAAACGACATAAAGCAGGTTTAGCTTTGCGTTTTCCACGTATATTGCGGTGGCGAAAAGATAAAAAAGCCGATGAAATTAATACGTTGGAAGATTTGAGGCAGTTATTACAATCTACCTTGTAAGGAGATTCCATGATCCGTTAGGATAAAAGTCAGGGAAGTAGTTTCAGTAATCTGCAAATTTGATAACTAAGTCTAACAAAGTAGTTTTTAGAAAATCAGGTTCCTGTGCGCATCGGAATCGAAAGCCCTGCCATTCGCTTTACTTCGCCCGATGAAAAATCGGGCTTGTGTTCGCTACTGTCAGGTTTAGCATACTTAGATTTGCCTCTCGATTTTAAACCCGACAGCAGCGATACCCTTTTTTGTTATTAATAAATTAACATTTAACCGTAATTAAAAAAAAGGTAAAGCGAATGGCGGGACCGCTGTAACCGAAGGATTACTGTTATTGATTTCCAAGAAATAATATTAAGCCTTGGTCTGTGTCTGCACAGACAAATTATATAATTCGGGAATTTTCGGTCTGAGTGAACACAGGCTGAGGAACATAATTATAAAAAGAAACAATACTGAGAATGGACCAAACCAAAACCAAAGGTTATAAAAAGATAAAAGCCTGGCTAAAGACCAATAAACGCAAGCCCTTTCAGTTTCAGGAAGATGCATGGCAGTATTATTTGGATGGTTATAGTGGCTTGGTAAATGCACCTACGGGCTTCGGAAAAACTTTTTCTTTATTTCTAGCGGTAGTGATTGAAGCCTTAAATGCCTCAGATGCTAATAACAAGAAAGCAAAAGATCGTTTGCAGTTAATCTGGATTACCCCGCTCCGCTCCTTGGCCAAAGATATTGCAAGGGCTATGCGCGAAACTTTATTGGAGCTGGAACTGGATTGGCACGTAGGTGTCCGCAATGGCGATACCTCCCAAGCAGAAAAATTGCAGCAGAAAAAATCAATGCCTGAAATTTTGTTGATTACCCCGGAAAGCCTGCACTTATTATTGGCACAAAAAGGCGCTTCAACTTTATTCAGAAATCTTAAGTGTATTGTTGCTGATGAATGGCACGAACTTTTGGGGAGTAAACGTGGTGTATTGGTAGAATTGGCGATATCACGGATTAAAGGGCTACAAAAATTAGAGAAAAACCAGTTTTTAAGAATTTGGGGAATCTCAGCAACCATTGGAAATATTGAGGAAGCTTTAGATGTATTAGCGCCAAATTTAGAAGCCAAAAGAATCATTGTTAAGGCCGATTTGGAAAAGAAAATTCAGATCAAATCAATCTTACCTGATGACATCGAAACATTGCCCTGGGCAGGGCATTTGGGTTTAAAACTAGCTTATAAACTTTTACCGATTATCGAGAAAAGTAAAACTACTTTAATTTTTATCAATACCCGTGGGCAATCGGAAATGTGGTACCAACATTTGTTGAATATTGAACCAGAACTGGCTGGTCGGATTGCCATACACCATGGATCTATAGATTTCGAACTCCGTAACTGGATTGAAGATGCCTTACATACCGGGCAGCTCAAAGCAGTTATTGCCACTTCATCGTTAGATCTGGGTGTAGATTTTAAACCTGTTGATACGGTAGTTCAGGTAGGGTCGCCAAAAGGTGTAGCAAGGTTTTTGCAAAGAGCGGGGCGCTCTGGCCACTCTCCTCACGAAATATCTAAAATATATTTTTTACCTACCCATGCTTTAGAATTGGTGGAAGCAGCAGCAATTAAAGAAGCAGCCAAAACAAACAATATAGAAAGCCGTGAGCCTTTTATTATGGTATTTGATACCCTGGTTCAGTATTTGGTTACATTGGCCATAGGCGATGGATTTGATGATAAAATTATTTACGAAGAGATTAAGAACACCCATGCTTTTAAACTTATCCTCCCCGAAGAATGGACCTGGGTAATGCAGTTCATTACCTCTGGAGGAGACAGTTTAAGTGCCTACACCGAATTTAAAAAAGTGGTTAAGGATGAAGATGGGCTTTGGAAAGTGAAGAGCAGACAATTGGCTATGCGGCACAGGTTACATATCGGAACAATCGTAAGTGACGCGATGCTGAAAGTTAAATTCATTTCTGGTGGTTACATTGGCATGATAGAAGAATATTTTGTTACCCGTTTAAAAGCTGGCGATAATTTTAGGTTGGCAGGAAGAGTTTTAGAATTTATCCAGGTAAAAGACATGACTGTTGTGGTGCGGGTTAGTAAACAGAAAAATGCAATCTCTCCGAGCTGGAATGGTGGCCGTTTACCCCTCTCTTCCAATTTAGGTTCAGTTTTAAGAAAAAAATACAACGAAGCATTGGATAAAACACATCAGGATGAAGAATTAGATTTAGTATATCCTTTGTTTTTACTTCAGGAAAAACGTTCTCATGTGCCCAAAAACGACGAATTACTGATAGAACTCATTAACAATAAAGAAGGTTTTCACCTCTTTGCCTACCCATTTGAAGGGCGTTTGGTGCATGAGGTTTTGGCGGCGCTAGTAGCCTATCGTTTAAGTAAATTGCTGCCCATCAGTTTTTCTATTGCCATGAATGATTATGGCTTCGAGCTCTTGAGCGAAACAGAAATCCCTATGGATGAATCGATTGCCTACGAGGTTTTTTCGCCGGAAAATTTAACTGAAGACATTACATTGAGCATCAATTCAACAGAAATGGCAAGACGAAAATTCAGGGATATTGCCTGCATTTCGGGACTCGTTTTTCAGGGCTATCCGGGTAAATATGTAGCCAATAAGCACCTCCAGTCATCTGCTGGTTTATTTTTTAATGTTTTTAGCGATTACGATAAACATAATTTACTTTTGCGACAGGCATACGACGAGGTTTTTTACCAACAACTGGAAGAGCCAAGATTGGCAGCTGCATTAGATCGAATCCAACATGGAACGATTGTGATTACCAACCCAAAAAGCTTTACACCGCTATCCTTCCCAATTAAAGTGGATAGTCTGCGTGAAAATATGAGTTCGGAAGAATTAGAGCAGCGGATTGTCAGAATGAAAGCCGAAGCAGAAAGAATTAAATAGATCATCTTCTTGTGCCCCGTTGAAGTTTAAAAGATCCTTCTACGGGCTCAGGATGACAATAGCATAAAATAAATGACCATTACAAGCCAAGGGGAAGAGTTGATTCTAGATAAGGAAAGGGCTTTATTTTTACCCAAGCATCAGCTTTTAGCTATTAGTGATTTGCATTTGGGTAAATCCGCACATTTCCGTCAGGCGGGTTTGCAAGTGCCTGCTACTATTGCCCAAACAGACCTTCAACGCCTAAGTTTACTAATTAAACAATATCATCCTAAAACATTGTTAATTAATGGAGATATGTTTCATCATGGTTTGAATACCGATATTGATGAATTTTCAGCTTGGAGAAAACAATACCAGGAGCTTAACTTTCTATTGGTAAAAGGGAATCACGATAGGCTTTCGGACGCCAATTATGCTGCAATGAACATAGAAATACATGAGCCTAGCTTTTGCCTAGGGCCATTCTGCTTTATTCATGATGCTCCAAATGGTATGAGAGAAGAATTATATCCAATCAGTGGTCATATCCATCCAGGAGTTACCATTGTGGGCAAAGCCAAACAACGGCTAAAGTTTCCATGTTTCTTCTTCGGGAAAGAATATGCCGTTTTACCTGCCTTTAGTTTATTTACGGGCTTATATACCATTTATCCTAAAGCTAGCGAAAGAATATTTGCTGTAACGCCTAAATGTGTTTTAGAGGTGTAGAAAACTTTTATATTAGCACAATGTTTTTACGACGCCTGATTTTCGGCCTATTTCTCACCACTCTCAGTCATTCAGCTAATGCTCAAAAGGCATACATAAATCCTGGAGTAGATACAACAGATGTAAGGATAAAAGAAGTTATTCAATTCTATCAAAATTATTTGGCCGATTTTAAAGGTAAGAAATTACCTGATTTTAATAAGTATTGGTCAGCTGAAGACTGTAAAAACTTTAAAATCCCCGATCCATCAGTTTATGGTATCGGCGGCGATTATCCAACTGTTTCTATGGCAACGGTAAAAACTATTTTTTATGTGAAGCCCTTATCCGATTCGCTATTTATCCTTAAAACTACTGGTGGCTGGATAGACTCTCTTAAAACCTACAATTTGTTGTATAATTCCAATCACTATATCAAGAAGACGAAATTAAAACGTTTGGAATTTATTACACCGTACCAATACTCTATTGATCAATGGGAATCTAAAAAAGTTAGAAATGTTACTTTTTTTTATCCAAAAAAGATAAAATTTAATAGTGCCCGGGCAGATGAGTTAATTAATCAGATTAAAAAACTAGAAAAAGACTGGAACACCTCTCCCATTGAGATTAAGTATTTTTACACATTAACGTATGATGAAATTCAATTTATAAGAGGTTTCGATTTTACAATGGGTTTAGGAAATGCAGACAAACCCACTGGTATTTCAAATCAAACAGATAATATTGTTTATTGTGCTGGAAGCGGCGAGAATTATTTTCATGAGGTGGTTCATATTTACCTAAATCCAATGCATAAGAATTCTCCACTAAATGAAGGATTGGCAGTATTTTATGGTGGTTCAATGGGGCACCCACTTAAATGGCATATTAAGCGTTTACAAGATTACTTAATCAACCATCGTGCAATAGATTTGGGCAAACTGGATAATTTTTACTTTATGGATAATTATACCAATCCCAATAGTACCATACTTGGAATGTTTTGCCAGTTAGCTTATGATCGGGATAAAATAAACGGACTAAAGCGAATGATGGCTTATACCTCAATAAAAGAAATATTAGATAAAGAATTCAATATCAGACCTGAAAATCAAAATGAAGCATTAAGAAAGCTGATTTACAATTACAAAGCTATCGATTAGCATCGATAACCTGTTTCAACTGTGCTGCCTGTGCCACACCGCTTTGACGCCAAACGGGTCTGCCTTGCTTAAATAGAATTAAAGTGGGGACACTTTGTACATTAAAAGCAGCCGCCGCAGGTTGGTTTTTATCTATATCTACTTTAATAATCGATACCGAATCGCCCACTTGTGATTTTAATTGTTCCAAGATCGGTTTCATCATTTTGCATGGGCCACACCACTCAGCAAAAAAATCAACAAGAACGGGCTTATCACCGTTAATTAAATCTGAAAACTTAGCCATGATATTTGTCTTTATTTAGAAACAACTATAAATTAAATTGGTTTTTAAAGAAAATTCGTCATTTCGAACAAAGTGCAACGTAGTTGAGAAATCTATTATAGAACTCTCCATTCCGCTATGCTTCAGTCGAGATGACGAATTTAATTGACTAATTATTCAATTAAGCGCTTATTGGCAACTCTGTGGCTAAGGCTGTAACCCAACCATCAAATAAAGCTTTTTCGATTTTGATTACCTCAGTTGCATGGTTTTCCCAATCATTTGAAAAACTAACCAGTTGGTTTATCATTTCTTCTAAGTGGCCTTCTTCTTCTAGTATAATCGATTTAACATTTACCTTGCTTTTTGCATCATCTAAAACCGCCTGATAAATTGGATACAATTCATCGGCTCGCACTTCGATGGCGTAAGTAACAAATAAATAGGCCGCGAATTTTAAATCGTAACCGGAAAGATTAAATACAGCTTTTAAATAACGGCAAACCGCAATATCTAAAGCATGTAAATAGTATTTTGTATGATTTGGAGATAACAACTCGGCATTGGTGTAAGTTTTACAAAGTGCCCCGTCTATCTTTGAAATCTGCTTTTTTAAATAATAAGCATGCCGATGTTCTTCTGCAGCGTGTTTGAGAATAATCAGGTTTACATTTTCTTTATGCTCTGAAGCCGAAATTTTCTTTGCACCTGCATTTTCCATATAAGATAATGTATTTAACCATTTGGCATGCAATACATTATCAGAAACTATTGATTTTAAATTTGACGTTAACATTCTCGATTGTTAAACTAGTAAATTGTTTTAATTATCGGCATTATGCCAACTAAAAACTGTTAATTACAAAGACTATGACCTAATTAAATCTCCCTGTTTAGATCCCAGCTTTCTAAATAATCAGCCACCCTGCGCACAAACATTCCTCCCAAAGAACCATCTACAACCCTGTGATCATAAGACAGGGAAAGGAACATCATATGCCTGATTGCAATTACGTCGCCATGCTCAGTTTCCAGCACTGCAGGTTTCTTTTTTATGGCGCCTACCGCCAAAATAGCCACCTGTGGTTGGTTAATAATTGGCGTCCCCATTACATTTCCGAAACTACCTACATTGGTTAACGTAAAAGTTCCACCTTGCGTTTCATCAGGTTTTAATTTGGAGTTTCTCGCTCTTGCAGCTAAATCATTAACTGCTTTTGTTAAACCAACTAAATTTAACTGATCGGCATTTTTAATTACAGGAACGATTAGATTCCCGCTCGGTAAAGCAGCAGCCATACCGATATTGATATTGCCTTTTTTGATGATCTGCGTTCCGTTGACCGAAACGTTGATCATCGGAAAATCTTTTATTGCTTTTGCCACAGCCTCTACAAATATTGGCGTAAAGGTTATTTTTTCATTTTCGCGCTTTTCGAAACTGTTTTTCACTTTGTTTCTCCATAAAACCATATTGGTTACATCGGCTTCAACAAATGAAGTAACATGTGGCGAAGTGCTTTTGCTCATAACCATGTGGTCGGCAATTAGCTTACGCATCCTGTCCATCTCAATAATTTCATCGCCGCCACTTACTGATGTGGTAGATGGTTTACTGGTAACAGCAGGTTGTTCCGCAAGATTAGCGTTAGATTTGCGCTCACTTGCTATTTCAACCGGAGGTGGCGGAGCCAAAATAACAGTTTGCGATTTAATTACATTTTCACCATTTCTGTTGGCGATATAATTCAATAAATCGTCTTTATTTAAACGTCCATCAGCACCAGATCCTTTAATAGCATCTAATTCAGCCAGTGATATATTTTCCTGGGCAGCAATACTTTTAACCAAAGGGGAATAAAAGCGATCAGACGAGCTAAAATCAGCTGCTGTAGTTTTATTTTCTGACGGAAGCTGCTCAATACCAGGAATGGCTTCAACTTTTTCTTCCATAGCAGGTATTTCAGCAACAGGTGTTTCAACCGTAGGATGATCCCCACCTTCAGTTTCAATAATGGCAATTACATCGCCAACCTGGGCAACTTCATCTTCCGCAAATAACTGTTTTACCAATTTACCGGCAACCGGAGAAGGAACTTCAGAATCTACCTTATCAGTAGCGATTTCCAGAATGGTATCATCTAAATCAATAGAATCACCTGGTTGTTTTACCCATTTAATCACGGTTGCTTCCGCAACACTTTCACCCATTTTTGGTAACAATAGTTCGTATTGAGCCATATTAAATTACAGTATTTTATATTGGTAACGCTGCAAAAATACAGTTTTTATTCTTTCTAAACTGTTTCTTTAAGTAGATTTAATAGCATGGCTAGTGCCGATGCTGCAGAACGCTCGATGTTCTGAATACGTTTATTACTGAAATTAAACACTTTAGCTACAGTTTTGTGTTTTGAAGAAATAGCAATCCATACAGTACCTACTGGTTTATCTGCTGTTCCACCATCTGGTCCTGCAATGCCGCTGACAGCAATGGAATAATCGGTTTTAAAATGTTTTATCGCGCCTTCGGCCATTTCTGTAACGGTTTGCTCACTTACTGCGCCAAAAGTATTTAATGTATGCTGTTTTACTCCCAGAATAGATTCTTTCAGTTCATAGGCATAGGCTACTGCCCCGCCCCAATAAACTGAAGAAGAACCTGGATGTTGTGTAATTAAATGTGCAATGTATCCACCAGTACAGCTTTCTGCTGTCGATAAAGTTAGTCCTTTACTTTTCATTAGGTCCAGAATCGCTTTTTCCAAGGGAATATCTTCATCAGTTACAACAAACTTATTCACTTTTGAAATGATCTGTTTGGCGTAAACCTCAACCTCTTTCTTTAATTCTGCTTCATTATTGCCTTTGGCCGACAAACGCAAACGTACTTGTCCTAATTTTGGCAGATAAGCCAATTTAATATGTGCGGGTAAGCTATCTTCGATTTCCTCAATCTCTTTAGCTAGAAATGATTCGCCTATATTTGCTGTGAGTATGGTTTTGTGAACAATAAAAGGCAATTTAAACCTGCTTGTAATTCTGGGGAGGATTTCGTCATCCATCAGGTACATCATCTCGTAAGGCACACCCGGCATCGATACAAAAATGGTGTTGTTTTGTTCAAACCACATGCACGGAGCAGTGCCATTTTTGTTTACAATAACCTCACAACCATCAGGAACATCAGCTTGCTGAATATTGATATCCAATAGTGGACGCTTGTATTTTTCGAAAATCTGACGAACCATTTCCAATGCAGCTGTATCGTTACGGAAACCCATATTAAAATACTTTGCCAAAGTTTTCTTGGTAATATCATCTTTGGTCGGGCCCAGGCCACCTGTAATCAAAACAATATCTGCTCGTTTTTCAGCAAGTGCGAGGGCTTCAATAATATGTTGCTCATCATCAGAAACTGAGGTAATTTGCTTAACGGAAACGCCAATTAAATTTAACTGTTTAGCCATCCAGGCAGAATTGGTATCAACGATTTGGCCAATGAGAATCTCATCACCAATGGTAATAATTTCGGCTAGCATAAATTTATCGGTATGTACTGTAAAAACCTTGTCTCTTGCTCAATTTTAAATCCTGCAATATCGAAGCTTTAACTTTTATAGTAACGGAATAACTTTTGTAAGCACCGTATGGAACCCAGTTTACACTCATATCCCAGCAATGTAAATCGCGGTAAATAGCTAAATTCATTGGAGTTAAGCCATTGTTCTTAAAATCATAACCTGAGTTAAAAGTAACTTTCCACTTTGGTGTTAAGTTAACATCGCCATTAAAGTTTAGTGTGTTCGAAATGGTACTGTTGTTTCCATCATTCGAAAATTGAAAACTGTAAGAGAACGAGAAATTCCACGGAATGTTAAAATCAACAAATGCATTCGGATCGCGACTTATAGCCGCCAATTGTTCAGACTGTATATCAGTCAATCCTTTTTTATTGGCCGCCTCTCCTAATTTGTCGTTAGCCTCGTTCTTACGCTTTAATGCTTCTGGATTTAAACTATAATCAAATGAGAAACCAAAATTGGTTAAGCGTGGCAGGAATTTGTTCTTTTGGAAAAATAAGCGGTCTTCTCTTATTTTAATGGTCTGACCATTAACCGTTGTATCTTTTAAAGCATAGGGATCTAATGTTCCGTTGTAGTTTATCCCTAATTTATCGGTAAACTGCGATCGGCCACTAAAACCAATGGTAGATAATTTATAAGATGGAGCCAAGAAATTATATGAACCACTGAAACTCAAACCTTGAATAATCGGGATCTTTTTTGAACCTGTTCCGGTTGTATCATTTTTGTTCCTCACCTTTAATTCTACCGTATTATCCAATCCGAAACCAATGGATGCATTGGGGCCACCAAAAGAGCCTGGCTGTGCCATACCATCAAAAATGGAATATTTTAAAGGTTGTCCACTAGCATAAATTTGATTACCATTCTGGTCTATTGCCGGTCTAAAAGGCCCTGCTCCTGCTTTGGTAAAATCGGGAGAGTAAGAGAAGGAAACATTTGGCGTCATTACATGCCTTAATGCCTGAATTTTACCTGCTGGATTAAAATCTCTTCTTCCATAAATTTTAGTCGACATACTGGTTGACAAACTGTAACTACCTGCCCTTTTAAAACCGCTAATGGTATCTTCTCTAAAGGAATAGGTGTTATCGGCGAATTGTGTATATCTTCTGTTTACACTCTGGAAATTCCATACTTCGTTATATGTACCACCCAAGCTAAAATTAAGATATTTTAAAGCTGTGAAAGACATGTTAACAGGTATACTGTGTGAAAAACCGCTTCTTAAACGTTTCAAACCATCATTTTGAAAAAGCAAACTATCGAAAGTATCAATTCGGTTGGTTCCTTGTAAACTGTAACCTACCGTAATTTTTTGATACCATTTTTGCTCTCCTACAGCATTTTTGGGACTAAATGGATTAAATGTAGGTACGTTGAATGTCATTTCGGGTAACCTAAGCGATATGGCTCTTGTGCTTAGGGTCTGATCACTTGATGCAGCCAAAGAGAAATTCATACCGTTAGAATAAGCCTTAGCATAACTAATACTACTACTTGTTGAGTTAGTGGCAATGGTGTTAATATCGTAAGTAGTACCCGCTGCAGTATTTTTATAGTATCCCTTTCTTCCTGTTGATACCAATCTTACACTGGCACTAAATGTAGTACCTGGATTAGCATTGGCATTTTGACTATGGCTCCAGTTAATGCTAAAGTTTTTGGTTGGGTTTTTAAAAGCTTCAGTACCCTCTAAACCATCTTTAAAACTAGAGTAAGCTAAGTTAATGTTACCGTTATATTTATATCTTTTGGTGTAATTACTCAGTACACTTGCTTCATAAGAGCCATTGGTATAAATAGAACCTAAAAGTTTAGCATCCCAATAATCGTTTAATCCGAGATAATAACCACCATTCTGTAAGAAAAAACCCCTCGTTGCATCCTCACCTGGTGTTGGCAGGATTACACCCGATGTCCGTTTATTTGGTTTAGGAAAAAATGCAAATGGTAATCCTAAGAAAGTGGGGATATCTTCGATAATCATATAAACTGGCCCCGTAATAATCTGTTTCTCCGTTACCACCCCTTTAGAAATCATCAATCCAAAGTGCGGATGTGGAAGATTACAGGTACTGTACATTACATTTTTAATGTGCAGCTCATCATCTATTTGCTTTTTACTTTGTCCACCAGAGAAGAAACCTCCTTCTTGCTCAGAAAAAACACCGTATACTTTGGCCCGGGTTGTTTCTGAATTGTAAAAAATAGAATCAGCTATGGCAGTACCTTCAGCACCAGATTTAAAGATTGGTTTCCCTGTATATCTACCCGTTTTCGGATCTTTAATGCCGCGCGCAAAAATAGAATTTTGCTTTTTATCGTATTTGATATAAGCCGCATCTAGTTCAAAATCACCATATACTACCCTTGCATTTCCATATAAATAAACAATGCTGTTATCGGCACTCATTTTTACCGAATCCTCTGCTTTGTATTCTACTTTCTGGTCGATACTACTATTATTTTTACCTGTCTTTTTAATTGTATCCTTTTTGGTTGTGTCTTGCTTGATGATCTGTTGCAATGAAAAATGAGAAAATGCGTTAGCTTTACCAACAACAAGTGTTAATAAAATGACAGATATTAGTAAAATAGAGCTCTTAAGAAGTTTCAAATTCGTATTTGAATGTTATTTTTGCACAAATGTTTAATCAAAAACGTTCAAAATTAGTGAAAAATATACCATTGATGTATCTTAAATCCATTTTAACAATTATTATTTATTTAGCATTATCAAACACTATTGATAATCAAGTATTTGCACAAGAATATAAAATTAAAACAATTGTGATCGATGCTGGTCATGGTGGTAAAGATGGTGCAACCCACGGTGTATATTCTAAGGAAAAAGATGTGGCACTTAAAACGGCTCTAAACCTTGGCCGTGCACTTCAGGATAGCTTGAAAGACATTAAAGTTATTTATACCCGTGAGTCGGATGTATTTATTCCTTTATATGAGCGTATCAATATTGCAAATAATGCAAAGGCTGATTTATTTATTTCCATCCACCTAAACGATATGCCTGTTAGGGTATCGAGAGTAGTAGATTATTATAAAAAAGTAAGAGGCAGAAAAGTACCTGTTTACAGAACGGTTACATCTAAAAGTACTTCAACTCGGGGAACAGAAACCTTTGTATCAGGAACCGGCCGTTTAGGTGAACAGGATGAGGTGATTAAAAGGGAAAATGCATCTATGTTCCTGGAAGATAACTATCAGAAAAACTATGAGGGATTTATTGCGAATACGCCTGAGAGTGACATTATGTTATCATTAATGAAACAAACCAATAGAGATAGGAGTTTAAAGTTTGCCTCCATGCTTCAACAAGAATATGTTAATGCTGGCCGTATTAACAGAGGTGTACAAGAGAAAAGTCTTGCGGTGCTGGCCCGTGCTGCTATGCCTGCTGTGTTAACTGAAATAGGTTTTGTGAGTAATCCAGATGAAGAAGACTACATGAACTCTCCTGAAGGACAAACGGAGATTGTTAATGGAATTATTAAAGCAATTAAAAATTATAAACGCATAGCTGAAACATCATTTTAACATCCCTCGTGCATGAAGATTAAACTTCTGATTACAATACTTTTATTTTCATTGCTGGTTGCCGAAAAAGCATCCGCACAAGGTTATAAGATCAAAACTATTGTTATAGATCCTGGTCACGGTGGCAGAAAACCTGGTGCTTCTGGTAATTTTTCGAAAGAAAAAGACATTTCGTTAAAGGTTGCATTAAAGTTGGGTGCATTGTTAAAAGAGGAAATGCCCAATATTAAAATAATTTTTACCCGTAAAACGGATATAGATGTTGATTTGTACAGGAGAGCAGAAATAGCGAACGAAGCCAATGCTGATCTTTTTATATCGGTACACTGCAATTCGATGCCGCCTGGTAATAAGCACATTAAAGGGGTAGAAACATTGGTTGCAGGCTCACATCGGTTAAAAGAACAAGACGCAGCCATTCGTGAAAATGCCGATATTAAATTGGAAAAAAATTACAAAAGTAAATACGATGGCTATGATCCAAGTAATCCAAGTAGTTTTATCCTTTTATCGCTTTTAAAAAATACCTTTAGAGACAAAAGCATTAAATTTGCCAAATTAATACAAAACAGCTATATCAGCAGAGATGAGCGATTAAGCCGTGGTGTTAAAGAACAAGGGGTTTTGGTACTGCAGCGCTGTGGTATGCCTGCCGTGTTAACAGAAGTGGGTTTTATCTCGAATACAGAGGAAGAAAAATATATTAATTCGCAAAATGGACAAAATGAGATCGCTAATTCTATTTTGGAAGCAATAAAAACATACAAAAAAAATATTGAGGTTAAATAAGTGGCATTATAAATGATAGTTATTTTAACTTTGAAAAAAATATAAAACAAGATACCAAACAAATAGTGCAAACTTTGTGTATTTAAAGTTTAGCACAACAAGTTAATTACGCTCAAACAAGTGAGAAAAGAATGCTTTAGCGCTTGTAGCCATTAAATAAAAACACTCATGAAGATTAAGAACGAAACCAAAGTAGGTATTTTAGCTGCATTTGCCATTGCTTTATTAATAATTGGATATAATTTTCTAAAAGGAAATTCAATTTTCTCAAATGAAACCACATTATATGCAAAGTATACCAGGGTTGATGGTTTAACAGTATCGAAACCTATCCTAATTAATGGTTATCAGATTGGCAGGGTGGCCAAATTGGAGTTGCAGACAGACGGCAGTATTATTGCTACCTTAAGTGTAAACAGCAAGTATGAAATTCCTGAAAACAGTATTGCCCGCTTAGAAGGTACTGATCTATTGGGTAGCAAGGCCATTGTAATGTCGTTAGGTAACTCAAAAAAAATGGCTGAAGATGGTTACACCTTAAATGCTAATGTAGAAAAAGGCTTAATGGAACAGGTGCAGCCGGTTCAAAAGAAAGCCGAATTAATTATTGGTAAAATGGATTCTATTTTGAGTAGTGTAAATTCTATCCTGAATCCGAACTTTCAGAAAAACGTTGATAAGAGTTTTAACAGTATAGCCGGCACATTGGCCTCGTTAGAAACAACCTCTAAAAAAGTTGATGGTTTAGTGGGTTCCGAAAGTGCTCGTATTGAAGCGATCTTCAAAAATGTTGAAGGCATTACAGCTAACTTAAATAACAACAATCAAAAAATTAGCGATATTTTAACCAATATCAATACCGTTACGGATAAGTTTGCTGCTGCTAACTTTAAACAGACTTTGGATAATGCAAACAATGCCATTGCTAACTTACAAAGTGTGATTTCGGGAATTAAAGATGGAAAAGGCAGTTTAGGATTATTATTAAACGACGATAAAATGTATCAGAATTTAAATAATGCTTCAAAAAACCTTGATGCGCTAATGATCGATTTAAAAGCTAATCCTAAACGTTATGTACACTTCTCTGTATTTGGTGGTGGCAATAAAAAAGACAAGTAATTTAATTTTTATAAATCTGAAAGCCTTGCAGTTTTAAATTGCAGGGCTTTTTTTGTTTTATCGTTCGTCATGCTGAATTTATTTCAGCTAGGCCCCGAAATAAATTACCTTCGGTGAGCTCGCTAAGGCTCGGTTCAGGGTGACGTCTCAATATTACAGTTTAATTTTTAAAGATAATCTGACTCGAGTTAAAGATGAAAAGTTCTTCCTTCTACAGCCAATTCTGTATTCTCAAAAACAGATTGAGCCTCTTCCAAAAGCATTTGTAAGGTTTTATAACGTGAAGAAAAATGGCCAATGAGTAATTTCTTTGCTCCGGTAATTTTTGCTACCTCTCCTGCTTGTAAAGCAGTTGTGTGATGTGTTTCTTTAGCTCTATCCAATAAGTCGTGCATAAAGGTAGATTCATGATATAAGGTATCACAATCTTTTATGGTATCAAAGTAGCTTTCATCAAATAAGGTATCAGAGCAATAGGCATAACAGCGTGGTGCATCTGCAGCTGTGGTATAATCTTCACTGCGCAAAATCTCGCCATTGGGCAGCTCCACATCAATTCCTTTTTTCAAAGCTGTATAATAAGCCATAGGTACTTCATCGGCTTTTTCTTTGATCAGTTTGCGCTGACGTTTCTTTTGCTGGAAGATAAAGCCTGTAGTGGGAATACGATGATTTAAAATAATTGTCTTAACTGTTAAATCGCTGTTCTCGAATATCTGTACAGACTGATCGGCTTCGATTGGAAAAAACTCAATTGGATACCTCAACACTGTATCAGAATATTTGAACTGGATTTCTAAAATTTCTAATAAAGGTTTGGGGCCAAATATCTGTATGGGTTTTAACCTACCGTTTAAATGCAAACTGGATAGCAGTCCGATTAAACCGAAGTAATGATCGCCATGTAAGTGGCTGATAAAAATATAATCGATACGGGCTGCTTTAAGGTTGAACTTGGCCAGTTGTTGTTGTGTACCCTCACCACAATCGATCAGGTAATATTTTTCATTACAATTTAAAAGCTGTGCCGAAGGATTCCTGTTAAATACAGGAGTTGCAGAACTGCTTCCTAAAATTGTAACTTCAAATTTCATCATAAGATATAAAAAGCCTCGTAGATTTTTAGAAACTACGAGGCCAGAATGTTATTTAAATATTTTGTTATTTAGCGCCTCTAAACTCTTTTTCCAACTCATCCATAAAGATAAAATCAGTAGCTTCTTCTATTGTATTAACAAACGTAACAGATTGAAATATGTTTGATAATTCGATAATGGACGCCAGTTCATCATTAATTCCGGTTACAATAAATAACCCTCCTGCCGATTTGCAAAGCCTGTCGCCAACCAATAAGCAGCTTAAATCCTGCGCATCATTACACTCAGTAACATGACTTAAATCAACAATTATATTTTTAAATCCCTCTGCATTGAGCAAATAGAACTCTGATTTCAAACCTGGAGCATTATCGTTTGTAAACTTATGTTCTTCTAACTTTAAGGTTACATATTTATCGTGTTTATCTACTGAAAATTTCATCTCTCTAATCTTTATTTTACTAATGTATAAATTTCTTTCGAATTTAAAGTGTTTCTAATGCCTTTAAAACATTAGTTTCAATGCGGCTAGAAATTGCATCAGCTTCAGCTTTTATAAAGGTCTCTCCAACAATTTTTTCGTAAAGTTCGATGTAGCGTTCTGAAATCGAATTTACAATTTCTGGTGTCATTTCTGGAACAACCTGTCCATCTTTTCCCTGGAAGCCATTTTCAATTAGCCATTTCCTTACAAACTCTTTTGAGAGTTGTTTTTGTGGCTCATCTGCATTTTGGCGTTCCTGATATCCATCAGCATAAAAATAACGTGAAGAATCAGGTGTATGAATTTCGTCGATTAAATAAATTACACCATCGGCTGAGCCAAATTCATATTTCGTATCCACCAGGATTAATCCACTTTTTGCTGCAATCTCAGTTCCACGTTGGTATAATGCATAAGTGTATTCTTCTAATTTTTCATAATCAGCTATGGGAACAATACCTTTTGCTAAAATATCTTCTTTTGAAATGTCTTCATCATGGCCTACCGATGCTTTGGTGGTTGGTGTAATAATAGGTTGAGGTAGTTTATCGTTTTCTTTCAACCCATCTGGCAAAGAAACTCCGCAAACTGAACGCTTACCGCTGCTGTATTCGCGCCAGGCATGACCGGCTAAATAACCTCTGATAACCATTTCTACTTTAAATGGTTCACAGATACGGCCAATGGTAACCATTGGATCTGGAACGTCTAAAACCCAGTTAGGGACAATATCTTGAGTCGCTGCTAAAAATTTAGCCGCAATTTGGTTTAACACCTGCCCCTTAAAAGGAATAGCTTCAGGTAATACCACATCAAAAGCAGAAATACGGTCAGACACCACCATTACCATAAACTGGTTGGCTATAGTGTATACATCGCGGACTTTACCCTTGTAAAAATTACTTTGATTCGGGAAATTGAAATGAGTTTCTTTTAGTGCTTTCATGAGGGCATAAAAATAGGAAAAAAGTTGGGAAGTCGGAAAGTCTTTAGTCCATAGTCTATAGTCGATTTAGACTCAAGACTATAGACTACCGACTCAGGACTCTTCTACTGAATATCGCCGTAAGCTTTCAAGATATCTTTCACCAGTTTATGTCTTACAACATCTTCACCGCTTAAGTAAATAATATCGATTCCTTTAATATCTTCTAAAATCCTCAATCCGTTAAATAATCCAGACATCTGTTTTTTAGGTAAATCGATCTGTGTAACATCTCCTGTAACGATAAATTTAGCCGTAGGCCCCATACGGGTTAAAAACATTTTTAACTGCATATCTGTGGCATTTTGGGCCTCATCTAAAATCACAAAACAATTATCTAAGGTACGCCCGCGCATAAATGCTAAGGGTGCAATTTCTATCGTACGGTTTTCGATGTAGAATTTCAATTTCTCAGCAGGGATCATATCGTCCAATGCATCATACAGCGGGCGTAAATATGGATCGATTTTTTCCTTTAAATCGCCTGGTAAGAAACCAAGGTTCTCCCCTGCTTCAACTGCCGGTCGGGTTAAAATAATCCGCTTAATTTCTTTGTTCTTTAATGCTCTAACCGCTAGCGCTACAGCGGTATACGTTTTTCCGGTTCCGGCTGGGCCAATGGCAAATAGAATGTCGTTTTTAGCAATACTGCTCACCATTTTGCGCTGATTGGCAGTTCTTGCCTTTACCAATAAACCGTTAGTACCAAAAACAATTACCTCGCCTCCGCCTCCGGTAGGTTGTTCAGCATCTTTTTTTGCAACACCAGCCGCCTTTGCTCCCAGTATAGATTCGACATCGTTATTGGTAAGTGAGCTATATTTTTCGAGGTGTGCAATAAGCTGGTTAAACTTATCCTCAAAAGTCTTAAGTTCCTGTTCATCACCGAGAACCTTAATGTCACTACCTCTCGCTACCAGTTTCAACTTCGCGAAAGCACCTTTAATCATTTCGTAATTCTCGTTGTTCGGCCCCCAAAAGTGAGCAGGATTTACGGTATCCAGAGTTAATTTTAATTCGTTCAAACTGTAGTATTTTAAAAAGTTATCGGGGTATATTAATTAAAATTTGAATATTTGCAGACGCTTAGGCCTGTACACAAGAATAAGCAATAATAATGAATTTTTAATGGGGATAATTACTTTAACAACAGATTTAGGTTCAAAAGATTTTTACCAGAGTGCCCTTAAAGGTAGTCTGTTGAGTCTTATGCCTAATGTTAATTTAGTTGATATTACCCACGAGGTTCCATCATTCAATATTTCGTACGCTGCCTTTGTTCTAAAAAACGCTTATCCTTATTTTCCAAAGAATACCGTACACTTAATTGGTATCGATTCTGTTTATAGCGAAAACACCAAATACATTGCTATAAAGCATCGTGATCACTTTTTTGTTGGGGCTGATAACGGTATTTTCTCCCTTCTTTTTGATGATATCCCTGAAGATGTGGTAGAGCTGAATATTATGCAGGATTTAAAATATCTGCACTTCCCTCTGGTTGATATTTTTGTTAAAGCAGCAACGCACCTGGCTAAAGGTGGTAAACTGAAAGACATTGGTTTACCTGTATCAGAAATTGAGCAGAAGATGCTTTTACACCCTGTAATCGAACGGGATGTGATTCGTGGAAGTGTGGTATATATTGATACTTTTTGCAATGTAATTACCAATATAACCAAAGACCTTTTTACCAAAATACAGAAGAACAGAGATTTTACTTTGCACTTTAGAAAAAGTGAAACCATTACCCAACTGAGCTGGCACTATAACGAAGTGCAGGAAGGTGAAAAACTTTGCCTGTTCGGTATTAGTAACCATCTGGAAATTGCCATTAATAAAGGCAAAGCAAGTGGTTTATTGGGTTTGCACTTAGGTGATATTGTGCGGGTAGAATTTCATCCTTAAGAAGGATCAGTAGTTCATTGGCTCAATGGTTCATTTGTCATGGTGCCTAAACAAACTAATTGCAGACTATTTTTATGCACTCGCAATGATGAAAAACGGAATAGCCACTTTGCAAACCAATGAACTAATGGCTAATGAACCAACCAAAACAACTTCCATCCTTTTCACGTTTATATCCACATGAAGAACTATTTTTACCTGCTCCCGATTATTTTGTTAGCCTTTCAAACTTATGCTCAACAAGATACCACCGCCTACGCTGCGCAACGTGCGAAGATAAATTCGTTACTTGCAGAAAGAAGCACCAAATTTGGTCAGTATGATGAAAGTTTAAATCAGCGAACCGGAATATTTGGTTGGCAAACCAAACGTGATATTAAAAATTCCAATGAAATTCTTCGTCAGGTGGTTTTAACGGATAATAACATTTTCAAAGAACTGAAAGTATTAATGGATTATAAAGATCTGCAGAACCAGCAGAAAGTAGCCGTGGCAGATAATTCGCAACAACGTATTGAGGCTTACATGGGTACCATTAAAAAACTTCAGGACCAAAATGTGCAACTTAAAGAAGATTTAGATAAAAAGAATAAAGGAAGTTTATCAACCTACATCATCGTATTTCTGATTTTAATAATGGGAGGTGGGTTTTATTTCTTTAATAAAAAACTACAACGATATGAGAAAAGGACTGTTTAAAATCCTAGCGAAGATAAACAAGGCCATCTTGCCTAGTTTGTATAAAAAAGACCCAAATAAGCTCACTTCTTTCCAGAAGGTTATATTGGGTTATCGGTATTGGGTATTAACAAATGCGTTGGACTAGTTTATAAAAACCTTGCAGGTTTTGAAAAACATGCAAGGTTTAAAACATTGTTATTTCTTAAAATGCTCGATAATTAAGGTTGCCAATTCTGTACCAATACGTTCTTGTGCTTCGTTGGTTGAAGCTCCAATATGTGGTGTTAGGGAGATTTTAGGGTGTGTTAAAATTTCTGCCAATGGTGTTGGTTCGTTATCGAAAACATCTAAGCCAGCGAAAGAAACTTTACCAGAATTTAAGGCTTCAATTAAAGCTGGTTCATCAATTGTACCACCGCGAGAACAGTTTACAATACCTACCCCGTTTTTCATCTTCGCAAACTCTTCTGTACCTAAAATCGGTTTGTCGGCAAATGGAGTGTGTAAACTAAAGAAATCACTTCCTGTAATTACTTCGTCTAATGTAACTGTTTTAATTGGAATACTTACTGATTTACCGCCCTGGAATTCTAAAATAATTTCAGATTCTGATGGATATAAATCGTAAGCCAATACATTCATACCTAGCCCTAAAGCCACTTTTGCTGTAGCGCGACCAATACGACCAAAGCCAATAATACCAATGGTTTTACCACTTAATTCAGTTCCTTTAGCATAAGCTTTTTTAAGGTTATTGAATTGCGTAGCACCTTCAACAGGCATTTTACGGTTAGCATCCTGTAAAAATCTGATACCGGTGAATAAGTGAGAAAATACCAATTCAGCAACTGATAATGAAGAGGCAGCTGGAGTATTTACAACTGCAATCCCTTGACTACGTGCATACTCCACGTCGATATTATCCATGCCTACGCCACCTCTACCAATTAATTTGATATTTGGAACGGCATCGATTAACTCTTTTCTAACTTTTGTTGCACTACGAACGGTAATGGCATCATAGTTTTTTAAGGCTTCGGCTAATTTATCCTGAGGAATAGTTTCTGTATCAACCTGGAAACCTGCTTTTTCTAATAATTCTTTTCCGATCGGATCAATCCCATCGTTTGCTAATATCTTAATCATTGTATATATGATTGCACAGATCTACTTGATTACACTGATTAAGCAATCGCAGTATTCATCTGTGGTTAAAATTTAAATTAATTTACTTTTGCTTGTTGTTCTTCGAATGATTGCATTGCGTCTATTAACGCATGAACACTTGTAATTGGCAGCGCATTATACATTGAAGCACGGAAACCACCAACACTTCTGTGACCTTTAATACCCACAATACCTTGTTCTTCTGCATATTTTAGGAATGGTTTTTCCAATTCTGCATTTTCCATTACGAAACAAACGTTCATTCTAGAGCGGTCTTCAACTGCACAGGTTCCTTTAAACAAAGGATTACGGTCTATTTCTCTGTAAAGTGCTTCGGCTTTTTGTTTATTTTCTTTTTCAATTTCAGCAACTCCGCCTTTCGATTTTAACCAGCGAAGATTTAGCAAAGCAACGTATATAGAGAAAACCGGAGGAGTATTGTACATCGAATCATTATCAATATGCGATTGATAGTTCAACATTGATGGAATTTTACGGTCAATTTTACCTAAAACTTCATTCTTAACAATAGCGATGGTTAAACCAGCAGGACCAACATTTTTTTGAGCTCCAGCATAAATTAAATCAAATTTTGAAACATCGATTACACGGCTCATAATATCAGAAGACATATCACAAACAACTGGTACGTTTGTTTTAGGTACTTCGAAAAGCTCCGTTCCATAAATAGTATTGTTTGAAGTATAATGAAAATAAGCACTATCGGCTGGGATTTCAAAATCCTTCGGAATAAAAGTATAGTTTGCATCTTTTGAAGAAGCAACCACATTTACATTACCGATAAATTTAGCTTCTTTTAAAGCTTTGGTTGCCCAAACGCCAGAATCTAAATAACTCGCCGTTTGTCCATCGCCCAATAAGTTCATCGGAACCATTGCAAACTGTAAACTTGCACCACCTTGTAAAAATAAAACGGAATAACCGGACGGCACATTTAATAATTCTTTTACCAATTTATCAGCTTCAGCAACAACTGCCTCAAATTCGGTTGTTCTGTGCGAAATTTCTAAAATTGATAATCCATCGTTAAAATCTAAAACAGCCTGAGCTGCTTGTTTAAACACTTCTTGAGGTAAAATACAAGGGCCTGCGCCAAAATTATGCTTCATCTTATTATATAATGTTTTATGGGCGTAAATGTAAAATTTTTAAAGCAGTTATGCCCATAAAATCGTTACTTAAAAAATTAAATTTTGTTAAAAATCTTGACAAAATTGAGCGTTTTGTTGCAGTTTTTGCAAAAGAATTCATTAATCAGAAAGACCAAAAGATAAAGATTGTTTTGTCAAACCTATCAGGTTTTTAAAACCTGATAGGTTTAGTAGTTTAAGGCTTATTTTTCAACTTCACAATTAACTTCAGATTAAACTGCCTGCCTGTTAAATAATTTGGAATAGCATATTGAACATTATCTACATCTTTTAGCCATAAATAAGAAACCGTGTTGTCGATATTCAGCATATTAAAAACCTCAAAAAATAAAATAACCGAACTGAAATTTCTGTCCAGGAACTTAGGTTTATGTAGTGCGGCGTCATCAAGAAAATCTTTGGAGAAACCAATATCTACACGTTTGTACGATGGAATAAAAAATTTATCCAAATACCTTGGTGTTTGCGATGGACCAATTGGCAAACGCGAACCATAAAGCGCATTAAGATGTACTTTATATGTAGGACTGTTCAGCAGCCTATCCTGAAAAAATATGGAAAAATTTAAGCGTTGATCTGTTGGCCGTTTTAAATAACCAGGATAAATTGTGGTTCCATTTTGAACATAACTATCATCAATAATATCTTCATTTGCATGCATTACCGACACTCTGAAATAAGAAACCAGATCTTTAACAAACTCACCACCAATACTAAAATCAGCACCGTAAGCGTAGCCTCGCGACACTTCGTTCGCCAGGTATTTAATCCTCAGGTTATCAATCTTATAAGGAATTAACCGATCTGAATATTTAAAGTATGCTTCCGAAGTAAATTTCAATCTTGTTCCGAAGGCATCAAACGCATATTCATAGCCTAAGGAAGTATTGTAAGAACTCTGTGCTTTCTGATTGATATTTAACACACCCGAAAAATCGCGAATGGTTCTGTAGGAAGGTGGTTGTTTATAAACACCCGCAGAAAACCTTAAAATTTTATTGTTCGAATTGGGCCGGTAAGCAATTAAAATCCTTGGACTGATTAACAATTGCCTACTTAGCGAACTGTAAGTAGCACGCGCTCCCAGCTGCAACTCAGCTGAACTGGAAAGCGAATAACTATCCTGAATGTAAGCACTATAATTTTTAATATCGAGGTTATTCTTAACATTAATCACATTCTGTAAAATGATATTTTTCGAATTGTTTGGCAAAATATATCCTGCCGAATCGGTATAGTTGTATTCATTCAACTGATCATTGTACTTAGACTGGTCGAATTTCAGTCCCCATGAAAAAACATGACTGTTAAAATTCTGATCGACCTTTATTTCTGAAGCAAAAACCTGGGTATTTAAACTATTCCGCCCATAATTATAATAACTGCCTATGCCTCTATTTTTATTGATCACACCAAAATTTTCACCTGAAAAAGTATTATCCACTTCAGCGAAAATATAACTACCATTGATATCGAACCGTTCTCTTTCAATGGTATTGAAGTAACTGTTGATAAACTTGATAACCAGATTAGGTTTAGGAGAATAAGTAGCTGTAACGGCGCTTCCTAAGGTTCGGTAATCATCTATTTCCCGACCGGTATAATCAACGTTAAGTCTTAAGGTGGTACTTAAAGTTCCAAATTGGGTTTCTCTATTGGTGGGTACCAATTTGAACTGGCCAAGATTAAAACTGCCGAGGAAACTTACATTGAATTTAGGTGAAAAATCATATTGATAGAGCAATTGTGCATCAGCAAAATTTGGGCTATAACTTCCTTTTTCATCCTGTTTAATTAATACGTTTGAATTATTTTTATACCGTAACCCGGTTAACAGAAAACTGTTTTTGAATATCTTTTTTGTACTTAATGACGTGTTTAAAAGACTGGTACTAAAAATAGTTTGATTACTATCCGGCTTATCATACCTGACATCTAAAACCGAAGAAAGTTTGTCACCATATTTTGCTTCAAAGCCACCTGCAGAGAATTTTGCTTTACTCACTAGATCTGAATTGATAAAGCTTAGCCCCTCCTGCTGTCCGTTGCGGATTAATACTGGCCTGTTAATTTCAACCTCGTTGATGTAAATCAGATTCTCATCAAAGTTCCCTCCCCGAACGCTGTATTGGGCACTTAATTCATTATTTGTAGACACACCAGGAAGGGTTTTAAGCATGCTTTCAAAATTGCCAGAAACCAATGGCATTGATGAAACATCGCCAATATTAATAGTTGTGGTGTTACTTAGCTGATTCTGTTTATTGGTAATGTTAACCTGCTCTAATTCATTGATATTGGCTACTAAGTTTACCTGTTTAATAATTCGAGCTCCCGAGCGCTCACTAAACTTTATAATTTGAGGTTGATAGCCCAAAAGCGAATATTTAATACTAAATGTTTTCGATTTTGAATAAATGGTATATACACCAAATTCGTCAGTAACTGTTGATTGCGCTTGCCCGAGAACGGTAACGGTAACCTGAGATAATGGCAACTTTTCATCGCTATAAACTATTCCCGAAACCCTAACTAAAGGCTGAGCGATAGCAAAGCTGCAGCCAACAATTAAAAGGAAAAGGATCAACCGAAATTTGAGCATTTTTAATATCAAGACAAACGTATCAGGCATTAAGACTGTATCCGCCTCATCCTAAAAACAATTTAGCAATAAAACATTTAACAATTAAATATTTATAGTGCTAGCTGTCAGACTTTTCATTTTGGAAATAGTTTCTGTCGGATTATCTGTTGCAAAAATAGCATTTCCGGCCACAAAAGCATTGGCACCTGCTGATACTAATGCAGTGATATTTTGCAAACCGACACCACCATCAACCTCAACAATTAAGTTTTCGTTTACCCCTTGAATTAAGGCCTTTAGATCCTTTATTTTCTTATAGGTATTGTGAATAAAAGCCTGCCCGCCGAAACCCGGATTAACAGACATAATGAGTACCAGATCAAGATCTTCTATTACATCCTGCAACAAGGTTACTGGCGTATGTGGATTTAAGGCTACACCCGCTTTACAACCAGATGCTTTAATTAACTGGATTGTTCTATGCAGATGTGTGCAGGCTTCGTAGTGTACGGTAATCCTATTCGCACCTGCCTTGGCAAAATCCTCGATGTATTTATCCGGATCAACAATCATTAAATGAACATCTAAAGGTTTGGTTGCATGTTTTTTAACCGCTGCCATAACCGGGAAGCCAAAAGAAATATTGGGCACAAAAACACCATCCATCACATCAACATGGAACCAGTCGGCATCACTGTGATTGATCATTTCAATATCGCGCTGTAAATTGCCAAAATCGGCCGAAAGTATAGATGGAGCTATGATGTATTTCATTTAATTATTTTTTAATCTTTTAATTTCAAATTCCGCTATTAGTTCTTAAAACAACACTGATCAACCCTTATCACCCTGACCTGTAGCGAAGCGGAAAGCTACGATTAAACCGAACCCTAAGCGAGCTCACCGAAGGTAATTCATTTCAGGGCCTTAATAGTAGAACAGATGCTGAAATAAATTCAGCATGACGCTACGATGCAAGTTACAAAAGAACTGAGAAAGTTTTTAGTTGAAAACGCCGATGTTAATTTTTATATCACAAAAAACCCTTCCAGTAAACTGGAAGGGTTTTTATTATTGAGATGCTGAAACAAGTTCAGCACGACGTATCGATTATTACGCTTGCGGCGCAGCTGGTTTTTCTGGTCTTGGTAATAAAACCTTACGAGAAAGTTTCATTTTACCTTGTTTATCGATGTCTAACAATTTAACTTCGATTTTATCTCCTTCTTTCAATACCCCATCCATGGTTTCTAAACGCTCCCATGAAATTTCAGAGATGTGTAATAAACCATCTTTGCCTGGCATTACCTCAACAAATGCACCAAACGGCATAATTGATTTTACTTTACCTTGGTAAATTTCACCAATTTCTGGTTTAGCAACAATATTGCGGATACGGGTAACCGCTGCATCAATTGCCGCTTTGTTATCAGCAAATACTTCTACAATACCTTTACCATCAACTTCTTCTATAGAGATTGAAGCACCGGTTTCGCGTTGCATTTCTTGAATAATTTTACCTCCAGGGCCAATAATTGCACCGATAAATTCTTTATCAATAGTTAAAGAAACAATACGAGGAGCATGTGGTTTGTAATCTTCGTTAGGTGCTCCGATGGTTTTCTTCATCTCGTTTAAGATATGTAAACGACCATCTTTAGCCTGTAATAAGGCTTTGGTTAACACTTCGTAAGATAAACCATTGATTTTTAAATCCATCTGACAAGCAACAATACCATTTTCTGTACCGGTTACTTTAAAGTCCATATCACCTAAATGATCTTCATCACCTAAAATATCAGAAAGAATAGCATATTTACCAGTTTTCTCATCGGTAATTAAACCCATTGCAATACCCGAAACTGGAGCTTTGATTTTAATACCCGCATCCATAAGTGCCAATGTACCCGCACAAACAGTTGCCATTGATGATGAACCGTTAGATTCTAAAATATCAGAAACCACGCGGATAGTGTAAGGATTTGCTTCGCCCTGTGGCAATACTTTTTTCAACGAACGCTGAGCTAAGTTACCATGGCCAATTTCGCGACGGCCAGCGCCTCTGTTTGGTCTCACCTCGCCAGTTGAGAAACCTGGGAAATTATAGTGCAATAAGAATTTCTGGTAACCATTAAAGAAAGCACCATCAATCATCTGCTCATCATCTTTGCTACCTAAAGTAACTGAAGTTAATGATTGAGTTTCGCCACGTGTAAATACAGCCGAACCGTGAGCAGCAGGCAAATAGCCAACTTCACTCCAGATAGGACGGATTTCTGTAGTTTGACGACCATCTAAACGGATACCTTCGTCTAATAATAAATTTCTGATCGCGTCGTACTGAACATCATGATAATAATGTTTAGCCATTGCCTTGGTTAAATCAGCAGTATCTTCTGGCATTGCTTCGAAGAATTCGTTAATGATTGCTGTAAAACCTTCTTTACGAACATCTTTATTACCACCAGCTTTAGCCACGGCATAAACTTTATCGTAAGTATCAGCATAAACCTTCGCTTTTAAATCGGCATCGTGATCTTCGTGGCTGTATTCGCGTTTTACAGTTTTACCTGTTGCTTCGGTTAATTCAACCTGAACAGCACATTGAACTTTAATTGCATCATGTGCAAATTTTAAAGCCTCAACCATTTCATCTTCCTGAATTTCATCACACTCGCCTTCTACCATACAGATATCGTTAGCAGAACCTGCAACCATAAACTCAAGTGTAGCACGTTCTAAATCGCTGGCAAATGGGTTGATTACCAATTTACCGTCAATTTTAGCCACACGTACTTCAGAAATTGGACCGTTGAAAGGAATATCAGAAACTGATAATGCAGCCGATGCTGCTAAACCTGCCAAACAATCTGGCATGATATTTTTATCAGCAGAGATTAAAGAAATCATCACCTGTGTATCAGAGTGATAATCGGAAGGGAATTGTGGGCGTAAAGCTCTATCTACCAAACGCGAAATTAATACCTCGTAATCAGACAATCTTGCTTCACGACGTAAAAAACCTCCTGGGATACGACCTGTAGCTGCATATTTTTCCTGATAATCAACCGATAAAGGCAAAAAATCTGTACCTGGTTTAGCACCAACAGTAGATACAACTGTTGCTAACAACATAGTATCGCCCATTTTAACTACAACCGAACCATCAGCTTGTTTAGCCAGTTTCCCTGTTTCAATTTCTACAATTCTGCCATCGCCCAAATCGAACGATTTTTTTATTACATTCATTTAATTAGAATTATGATGTGTTTTCCTCTTTCTACACACCGTTGTTTATATATGTTTTTGTTTTTGCAAACGAAGATAGGATTAAAAAAGCCTATCATAACAAATCCCGTTAAAAAAATTAACAGGAAAGTAAAAAGCCACTCCCGTAAGAATGGCTTTCGCTGATAAAATTCGCTTATTTTTGTTTAATGATATCACGAAGCGATAAAGCTTTGATGATAGCACGGTAGCGCTCAATATCTTTTTTGTATAGGTAAGCCAAAATACCGCGACGTTTACCTACCAATTTTTGAAGTGACAACTGAGTAGAAAAATCTTTACGGTTTTTCTTTAAGTGTTCTGTTAAGTGCGCAATACGGTATGTAAATAACGCTACTTGACCTTCTGCAGAACCAGTGTTGGTTTCTACTTCGCCGTGTTGTTTAAAGATTTCGGCTTTCTTTTCTGGACTTAAATACATTTCTTGAATAATATTAAAGCAATAAAAATTAATTAATTGTGGCGCAAATATAAGGTTATTTTTAATTAGAAGCAAGTATTGTTAAACGATAAACAAAAGTCCATTTTAGGGCATACTTAGTTTCTCTTATTAATGCGCTCCAATTCTAAAACATCTAATAGATCTTTCGGCCTATTTGTTGCCCGTTTATTATCTAATAGATGGTTATAATGCAAAAACCTTGCTTTAATTCCATTAATTTCATCTACAGTAGCCATTTGAAAATACTCATCGAATTTTTGTTTATCCAGCCCAGGAATATCCGTCATCAGATCTGCATACATGCCATCATCCATTAAAACTTCGCAATAGCCTGCAATAATGGGCACATCCAACAACATGTCATATCTGCCATATCCCATTTTATCAAGGGCGTAAATTAGATTTTGTCTATTATCTTTAGTATCCTTAAGGTAAATATCCAAATCTCCTGTAGTACGGTTATAACCATACCGGTTAACGGCGAAACCACCTACAATCAGATAATTAACATTAAACTGCTCAAATGTTTCCAACAACAAAAGCATTTCAGGATTTTCTTTATCAAAAGACATAAAGCAAAATTATATGGCAGGCTTACAGATTACAAGCCCTTTGCCTTGAGGAGATTTTAATGGCTTACCTCCGTTCATGGTAACTGAAATATGATTAAGTTCCAAAACGCCAAAGAAACGCTGCTCAGGGCTACGGCTTAAATAAACACCATCACGCTCTTCAACAATTGTTTCGCGCGGAGTATTAATATCATATAATTTAAGTTTTCCCATTTCATATCAAAAATACGAAAAATAGACGATATATCTTTACGTCAATACATCTTTATATAAAGATATCAAAAGCTTACTTTTGCACAAAACATTTACCTTTGGAAAAGAATCAATACAGCATATTTGAAAGCGAATTACGCGTCCGTCCGGATGATATCGATATGTTTAACCATGTACATAATAGCAAATATTTAGACTATGTACTAGCGGCACGTTATGAGCAGATGGAAAAATTTTACGGCATGCCCTGGGAGCACTTTACCCAACAAGGGCTAGGCTGGGTGGTAAGCCGCGTTGATATTAATTTTAAACGCCCGTTATTAATGAATGATTTAATGCTGATCCGCACAGGAATCTTAACCATGCACGAAAAAGGCTGCTCGGTACAGTTCGAAATTATCAACCAAAAAACAGGAAAAGTAGCTTCAGATGGTATTTTTGATTACGTGCTAATAGATTTAAACACAAACAGGGGCACGAAAGTTACTGAAGAAATGATTAAAGCCTATAGTATCTAATTTGATTACACGGATTAAATTAAAGAGATTAGAAAGATTATAATTCTGTACGTTCCATACTTCTGTTACAAAATTCAATCAATTTTAAAAAATCAGTCATCAAAATTTGACATTTAGGATTTTTCCTTATCTTTGGTTTATCAAAAGACCAGAGCCATGATAGTATCTGCAATCCGTTTGAGGTTTTAAGTAACTGAGGATTCCCTCCATTTCAATTTTAGGTATATACGCTTAACCGCGTATCATTGGTTTATACATCACAATTTATTTATATTATATGTCACAGTCTACAAAGGCACAGGGCAAACTATCTTCATTTTTCGATATTCTGATCCAGTCTTTAAAAGGTCATGAAGTTGACCTTACCTCCATCAGTATTAAACGCGCAATTATTTTATTGGCCATTCCGATGATGTTGGAAATGGCTATGGAATCGGTTTTTGCTTTAGTCGATTTATATTTTGTTGGCCACTTGAAAAATAGTAGCCATGCGATACAAACCGTTGGTTTAACAGAATCTGTACTAACTATTATTTACTCATTGGCCATTGGCTTGAGTATGGCCGCAACTGCGGTAGTTGCACGGAGAATTGGCGAGAAAAATCCTGAAGCGGCATCAAAAGCTGGGATGCAAACCATTGTGATAGCTGTTTTCGTAAACATTATCATCAGCATACTGGGCTTGATCTACGCCAGAGATATCCTATTGCTAATGGGCGCTTCAACTGAAACTGCTGATCAAGGTGTGGCATTCGTCCGTATTATGATGGGTGGAAGTATTATTATTGTATTGTTATTCTTAATTAATGGAATTTTTCGAGGCGCAGGTAACGCAGCAATCGCAATGCGGAGTTTATGGATCGCAAATATTGCTAATATCATCCTCTGCCCTATTTTTATCAATGGTTTAGGTCCAATACCAGCTTTTGGTTTAATGGGTGCTGCAATTGCAACCACAATTGGTCGTGGTTTGGGTGTTACCTATCAGGTTTACAATTTGTTCAGTGGTAAAAACATATTAAAAATACGCATTAGCCACTTTTTGCCTGATTTCGCACAAATTAAGGCTATCGTTAAGATTGCTGCTCCAGCTATCTTTCAGTTTGTAATTGCGAGTTGTAGCTGGGTATTTTTAGCAGAGCTAGTGGCCACTACTGGTGGTGATACGGGATCGGCTGGTTACCAAACTGCACTACGACTTATGATGTTTTTTATGTTACCCGCCTGGGGCTTAAGTAATGCGGCAGCTACGCTGGTTGGTCAGAATTTAGGTGCAGGGCATATAGATCGGGCCGAAAAATCGGTTTTCCAGACCCTGAAGTATATCATTATTTTCATGGCAGTAGTAAGTGTGCTGTTCTTAACCTGCGGACATTTGTTTGCTGCTTTCTTTACTGCAGATGAAAAAGTAATTGCCATTGCTAGCCAAGCTTTGAAAATTTTAAGCATTGGTTTTGTTATTTATGGTGCTGCGATGGTTTTTAGCAGTGCTTTTAATGGTGCTGGCGATACCTGGACGCCAACCAAAATTAATGTTTTTGCCTTTTGGCTATTTCAGATTCCATTGGCTTACTTTTTAGCGAAATATTTAGAAATGGGCCCTACAGGTGTTTTTATTGCCATCCCTACGGCTGAAGCTGGTATTGCAATAGCTGCCTTTATCTTGTTTAAAAAAGGCAAGTGGAAGAAAATAAAGGTTTAGTCTTTAACCACAGATAGGCACAGATGTTACTAAACTGAACATTATTATCTGCCTATTTGTGATTAATTTTAGGCATCAGGTATAAAACCCTCAAAAGAATTACTACTATTGGTTAAATAAACTGATTGGAACGGACATCCCGGTTTTCTACCACTCGAACCAGCATTGAACCAACACCGGTATAAAGTGGAAAGCAGTTCTGCGGTAACCGAAAAATCGCTGATTTTGCTTTCCAAAACAATAAAAAAATGGCAAATATGCATTCCATTTTCCCTCTTACATTTTCCATTAAAAACCATATCTTTGCGCAAAGATGAAGCATATACGTAATTTTTGCATTATTGCACATATCGACCATGGCAAGAGCACCCTGGCTGATAGGTTATTAGAATATACAGCGACGATTTCGCAGCGTGAAGCACAGGCGCAATTGCTCGATAACATGGATTTAGAGCGTGAGAGAGGCATAACAATTAAAAGTCATGCCATACAAATGAACTATAAAGTTGGTGATATTGAATACAATTTTAACCTGATTGATACACCAGGCCACGTCGATTTCTCGTACGAGGTTTCGCGTTCCATTGCAGCCTGCGAGGGCGCTTTGCTTATTGTAGATGCTTCGCAAGGGATTCAGGCGCAGACTATTTCCAATTTATATCTGGCTTTAGAGCACGATCTTGAAATTATTCCGATTTTAAATAAAATGGACTTACCTGGGGCTATGCCTGAGGAAGTTAAAGACCAGATTATTGATTTAATTGGCTGTAAACGCGAAGATATTATTCCTGCATCGGGTAAAACCGGTATGGGTATCCCTGATATTATCCAGGCTATTGTAGATCGTGTTCCAGCCCCGGTTGGCGATCCGGAAGCACCGTTACAGGCATTGATTTTCGATTCTGTTTTTAACTCATTCAGAGGGATTATCGCTTATTACAAAGTGGTAAACGGCGAAATTAAAAAGGGCGATAAAGTAAAGTTTATTAATACCGGCAAAGAATACCTTGCTGATGAAGTTGGCATTTTGAAGCTAGATATGTCGCCGCGTAATGTGGTTAAAACTGGCGATGTGGGTTATATTATTTCTGGCATTAAAGAGGCCAGAGAAGTAAAAGTTGGGGATACGATTACAACTGTGGCCAGGCCATCATTAGATGCCATTCAAGGTTTTGAAGAAGTTAAGCCAATGGTTTTTGCAGGTATTTACCCTGTAGATACTGATGAGTTTGAAGAATTACGTGAGGCAATGCACAAATTGCAACTAAATGATGCTTCTATCGTTTTCGAGCCAGAAAGTTCTGCAGCACTTGGCTTTGGTTTCCGTTGCGGTTTCTTAGGGATGTTGCATATGGAGATTATTCAGGAGCGTTTAGAGCGTGAATTCGATATGACCGTAATTACAACGGTTCCCAACGTATCATATATTGCATACACCACCAAAGGTGACGAGATTACCGTAAACAATCCTTCAGATTTACCGGATCCTAGTAAATTGGATTCGGTTGAAGAACCATATATTAAAGCGAATATTATTACCAAAGCTGAATTTGTTGGCCCGGTAATGTCGCTCTGTATCCAAAAGCGTGGTATTATTGTAAACCAATCCTATCTAACTTCAGACCGTGTTGAACTGGTTTTCGAAATGCCAATGGGCGAAATTGTATTCGATTTTTACGATAAACTGAAAACAATTTCTAAAGGCTATGCCTCTTTCGATTATCATCAAACAGGTTACCGCAAATCGGATTTAGTGCGTTTAGATATGTTACTGAACGATGAGCCTGTAGATGCTTTATCTTCACTGATCCATAGAAGCAATGCTTACGATTTCGGAAAGAAAATCTGTGAGAAATTAAGAGAGCTGATCCCTCGTCAACAATTCGAAATTAAAATACAAGCCTCAATAGGTGCTAAAGTTATTGCCCGCGAAACACTTAGTGCCTTACGTAAAGATGTAACAGCAAAATGTTACGGTGGTGATATTTCCCGTAAACGTAAGTTATTGGAAAAACAGAAAAAAGGTAAAAAACGTATGCGTCAGGTGGGTAATGTAGAAATCCCGCAGACAGCCTTTATGGCGGTTTTGAAATTAGATTAAATTAGAATCGAGATTTAAGTATCAAGTAGCAAGATAATTTGCAAATCTTGACACTAAATACTTGCTACTTGATATTTTGAAAAATGAAATTATTAGACGGTAAATACGTATCAGAAAAGGTTAAAATTCAGATTGCAGAAGAAGCTGCTGAATTTTTGAATAAAACAGGTCGCAAGCCACACCTAGTAGCCATTTTAGTTGGTAACGATGGCGGAAGCGAAACCTATGTGGCCAGTAAGATGAAAAACTGCGAAAAAGTTGGCTTTAAATCATCGCTACATAGATATGATAACTCTGTAACTGAAGCTGAGCTATTGGCAAAAATTGAAGAAATTAATCAGGATGATGATGTGGATGGATTAATTGTTCAGTTGCCTTTGCCTAAACATATTGATCCAGAGAAAGTAACTGAAAAAATCGATTATCGTAAAGATGTAGATGGTTTCCACCCTGTAAATTTAGGCAGGATGATGCGTAACCTACCTTGCTTTATTCCGGCAACACCTTATGGTATTTTATTAATGTTACAGGAGTACGGTATAGATACTACAGGAATGCACTGTGTTGTTGTTGGTCGCAGTAACATTGTGGGTAGTCCAATGAGTATTTTAATGGCCCGCAATGCAAACCCAGGTAACTGTACCGTTACGCTTACCCATTCGCGTACCAAAGATTTAAAAGAACAGGTTCTCCAAGCCGATATTGTGATTGCAGCCATCGGTAAAAAGAATTTTGTTACTGCCGATATGGTTAAGCCAGGTGCAATTATTATTGACGTGGGTATTAACAGGGAAAATTCTACTGAAACCAAATCGGGCTTTAAGTTATATGGTGATGTAGACTTCGAAAACGTAGCACCTAAGGCCTCTTACATTACGCCTGTTCCTGGTGGTGTAGGTTTAATGACTATTGTAGGTTTATTGAAGAATACACTGGCATCGGCTAGGAAAGAAATATACGCTTAAGGTGCTAAGTGTAAAGGTGGAGGGTTAAAATAATCCAAAGCTAAAAATATCTAAAAGCGGTTCATTAAGTTGAATCGCTTTTTTAGTTAAGTGATTGAGAGCTACTCCTCCTAAGTTTTATACCGCGAAGACACGATTATAAATTGGAAGTAATTCAATCGCTATAACAGTGATCATATTAGCTGATCATTAAGAAGTTAAGAAAATTAAGACTTAGCAATTGTAGTAAACAATGCATTATTAATCTATTGGTATGGTGTTTGACGTCGATAACCGATTAACGGTCGGCCAATAACTACAAGCTATTGACCAACGAACTAATGACCACTGAACGAATGAACTAATTTACCCCCAAAGTTTACTCCACCAACTCTCTTCAAAACCAATGTACAGGCCATCTTCACGTAATTCAGTTGGGTAAATGTTGATGTAATCGCCCTGTCCTTCTGCTCCCCTTCCGGTGGTTAAACTGTACTCATATCGATGGATTGGGCAAACCAGGTTTCCATTTTTACACCAGCCACCACTAAAATGGCCACCAGCATGCGGACAATGAGATTGGGTTGCAATAATTTTATTATCATTATTGATCAGACAGAGCTGTTTTCCTGCCACTTCAATCGTTTTAATCGTATCCGAACGAGGAATTTGATTATTATTTAGTGCCTTAAACCACTTCATTCTGCTAAAATACAGCAAATAAATATCACTCTTATTTCATCTTTCTATTAAATTTCAAAAGAGGAACAGCATCACCATATTTTTTTAGGATATTTGCATCCTCAAAAATGAAACAAGAAATACCAGAAGACGGCACACTACTTCCTTTAATGGAAGAATTTTACACTATACAGGGCGAAGGATTTAATACTGGTAAAGCAGCTTATTTCATCCGTTTAGGGGGCTGCGATGTAGGCTGCCATTGGTGCGATGTTAAAGAAAGCTGGGATGCCGAAATGCATCCACTTACCCTTTCTGACGTTATTGTAGAAAATGCCGATAAATTTCCAGGTAAGGCTGTTGTAATCACTGGTGGTGAGCCCTTGATTTATAATCTGGATTATTTAACCAATAAGTTAAAAGAAAGAGGTATCCTTACCTTTATCGAAACCTCTGGTGCCTATCCACTTTCTGGAAATTGGGACTGGATCTGCCTGTCGCCAAAGAAGTTTAAAGCACCCAGGCCAGATATTACGCCATTTGCAAACGAATTAAAGGTTATAGTTTTTAACAAAAGTGATTTTAAATGGGCTGAAGAATATGCTGCAATGGTATCTCCTACATGTAAATTATATCTTCAACCAGAATGGTCTAAGTCAAAAGAAATTACACCATTAATTATTGAGTATGTAATGGCCAACCCTAAATGGGAGATTTCTTTGCAAACACACAAATTTTTAAATATTCCTTAAATTAGTTTACATTAGCTTTGATAACCAAATGTTAATGTATGAGGTTTTTCCTATTCTTATTTTTTAGTTTATTCAGTTTTTATGTGTTTGCTCAGGGTTCGAACAATAAAAAAGCACAAAACTTTTTCGAAAAAGCAAATCCATTCATTCAAAAGCAAGACTATGCTTCAGCAGAACAGGCTTTAAAAAGTGCTGTTGAAGCCGATCCATTATTTCAAAATGCTTATGTATTGCTTGCTGGGGTCTACAAAGCGCAAAAAAAATATCAGGATGCCAGAACAGCTTACGAGAAAGCAATATTAATTAATAAAGCGCTAGCGCCTGAAGTAATTTATAGTCTCGCAGAAACAGAATTTGCTACGCAGGACTATCTAAAGGCGAAACAGCACTTCAGTGATTTTTTGATACAAGATTCTTCATCTGATCAAGCAAGAAGAGCTAAAAAATACCTTTTAGATTGCGATTTTGCTACCATTGCGATAAGGAAACCTGTAAAATATAGTCCAACAAATTTAGGCCAAGGTGTAAATACAACTGATGCTGAGTACTTTCCTGCAATAACTGCTGATGGAGAAACTTTGGTTTTTACCCGTCAGGTAAATGGCAATGAAGACTTTTGGTCTTCTCAGTTAAAAAACAATGTGTGGAGTCTAGCCACCCCGTTATCAAGCAAGATAAATACCACTAGATATAATGAGGGTGCGCAAACCATTTCTCCTGATGGTAAGTATCTATTTTTTACGGGATGCAACCGCCCTGATGGTCTAGGTAGATGTGATATTTATGTTTCTCACCGGGAAGGAAAAGATTGGGGTGAGCCCTATAATATTGGAGAACCAGTTAATTCTGAATTCTGGGAATCGCAACCCGCTATAAGCCCCGACGGGCGAACATTATATTTTATCAGTAACAGACCTGGTGGATCAGGCGGTTATGACATATGGAAAAGCACCATTACCGATGATGCGAAATGGGGACCCGCCATTAATCTTGGACCGGATATCAATACAGCTTTTGACGAGAATACGCCTTTTTTGCATGCAGATGGCAAAACGCTGTATTTTTCTTCTAATGGTTGGCCAGGTTTTGGAAATAAAGACATTTATTATAGCAAACAGGGAAGCGATGGCAAATGGCAAAAACCTGTCAATATTGGCTATCCGATCAACTCTTTTGAAGACGAAAGCGGTTTGGTGGTAAGTGCTGATGGTAATTCAGGATTATTTTCATCAAATTTAAAAGGTGGTTATGGCTTGCAGGATATTTACAGTTTTGGCTTACCTGAATCAGCAAAACCTTCAAAAGTTTCTTACATAAAGGGCATTGTAAAGGATAAAGACACCAAAAAGACAATCGAAAGCAACGTACAGGTAATAGATTTGAAAACCAATAAAACTGTTTTTGATGATTATACCGATCCAGAAACTGGCCAGTTTTTAGCGGTAATGCCCATTGGAAGTAATTATTTATTTAATGTAAATGCCGAGGGTTACCTGTTTTACTCAGAAAACTTCGAGCTTAAAGCGGGTGATATTAATAAACCTTACCAGATTGAAGTTTACATCGAAAAAATAAAACAAGGTGGCAATGTAACCTTGAGAAATATTTTCTTCGATACCAATAAGTTTAATCTTTTACCTGCTTCTATTCGTGAACTGGATCTGTTAATCGATTTTTTGCATCAAAATGAAAATATACAGATTGAGATTCAGGGGCATACCGATAATGTTGGCGATGACAAATTGAATAAAAAGTTATCTTTAAATCGGGCCAATGCTGTTTACGAATACCTGGTTAAAAACAGTATTGATGCAAAAAGACTTACTTTTAAAGGCTTCGGAGCCAGTAAACCTATCGCGGATAATAAAACTGAAATAGGGAGAAAAAATAACCGCAGAACGTCGTTTGTGATTACAAAGGTTTAATTTTTCTCGAGGCCTTCTCTATTCAGAATTTGTTTCAGAATCCCCACTAAGTTATAAAACAGATTGTACCATATGTTGTAATTCATATCGATTTTGACGCATTGAGCCTTTCGAGACTATTTAAATAGGCCCTTTCGACAAGCGCTCTGCAGAAGTCCTCTGGACAGGATGACAATTTTATTATAGCAATCCGGAAATCAGATCTTTTCTATCGGGCAATATTTTCATGTAACTCCTTAGAAACAAACCATTAACAAAATAATTTTCAAAATGCTCAACCAATTTATACTTTTATAACATGGACAACGTAAAACCACTACCCGATCTATCAGCAGAAGAACAACGTGTTTTAGGCTCATTAATAGAAAAAAGCCGCACTACGCCCGATTATTACCCAATGACTTTAAATAGTTTAACGGCTGCATGTAACCAAAAAAGTTCGAGAAATCCTGTAGTAAATTACGACGAGGAAACCATAACTTTAACGCTAAACCAACTTAAAATAAAAGGTTTAATTTCAACTGCCACAGGTGGATCAAGCCGCGCAACCAAATACAAACATAATCTGGCCATTGTTTATCCTTTATTGCCTTCAGAGTTAGCTATAATCTGTCTTTTGCTTTTACGCGGACCGTTAACGCCCGGCGAAATTAATAGCAATTCGGGAAGATTATATGAATTTGAAAGTATTGAAGAGGTCTTGGAGCAGCTTCAAAAATTATCAGATGAAGCGCCTGCATTTGTAAAGCAGCAGGCAAAGAAAGCTGGTCAGAAAGAAGCACGTTTTGTTCATCTTTTAGGCGAGCAGGCTGAAACCACCACAACGCCTGAAACGGAAACAATAGCCGTTTCACCGTTTGATTCTACTGAACTTGAAAACAGAATAGAAAAACTAGAACTCGAAGTAGAAGAACTAAAAGAACTGGTTAATTTGTTGATGGATAAGTAGGTTCACTGGTTCATTTGCCATTTTTTGTTGGTTTTCCACCCGCAGTTATAACTAAAGCGGGTTAGTCTGAGCGTAATCGAAGAATTTCTGTGTTAATTGAAGTAACTACGAAGAAGTATGCAAGTAAAAGCTTCTCGCTGCTAAAAGATTCTTTCATTGCGTTCAGAATGACAGAAAGTAATTTTAGAGACAGCACAATTAAAACTACAATCATAGAAAAAGTGCCTGGCGATTAGCCAAGCACTATCCAATATGGCCGATAAAACTAATTAAGCCTCATACTTTTTAAAAATAGTACTCGCGGTATGCCCGCCAAAACCAAATGTGTTATTTAAAACATAATTGATCTCCTTTTTAATACTTTCTCCTAACACAAAATTTAATCCTTTTGGAATATTTTCATCCAGATTTTTAGTGTTAATGGTAGGCGGAATTATATTATCTCTGATTGATAAAATACTGATTAAACTCTCAACAGCACCGGCAGCACCTAATAAATGTCCTGTCATAGATTTTGTTGCACCAATGATCACAGGTAAGCCTTTAAAAACAGTATTAATTGCCTGTAGCTCACTTAAATCACCCAATCCAGTCGAAGTGGCGTGTGCATTAATATAGTCGATTTTATCTGCAGTAATCCCTGCATCTTTTAATGCTTTTGACATCCCTAAAGCTGCACCAACCCCATCAGGTGGTGTTCCGGTTAAGTGATATGCATCAGCTGCCATTCCACCACCAATAATCTCGGCATAAATATGTGCACCACGAGCTAAAGCATGATCCAGATCTTCTAAAACCAATGCACCTGCCCCCTCGCTCATCACAAAACCATCTCTGTCGGCATCAAATGGTTTTGAAGCACCTTGAGGATCATCATTGTTTTTTGATAAAGCCTGAGCGGCATTAAAGCCACCTACGGATGATTTGGTGAGCGCGGCTTCAGAACCACCGGCAATCATTACACTTGCTTTGCCTAAACGAATGGTATCGAAAGCATTAATAATAGCAGTATTAGACGATGCACAAGCAGATACCGTACAATAATTCGGCCCACGTAATTTATGGCGGATCGAAATGGCTCCTGCGGCAATATCAACAATCATTTTCGGGATAAAAAATGGGCTGAACCTAGGCGTACCATCACCTGCATGAAATTCTTCCAGCTGTGCTTCGAAAGTACCGATACCACCGTTCCCTGTTGCCCAGATTACACCAACTTCAGCCAATTCATTATCGCTCATAGCGCTAAAATCCAAGCCCGAGTCTTTTATCGCCTGATCGCTTGAACCAATGGCGTATTGGGTAAACAGATCAAACTTTTTAATTTCCTTTTTATCAAGGTATGTTTCAGGATTAAAATCCTTTACTTCGCCTGCAAAATGAGTTTTAAATTTACCCGAATCAAATTTTGTAATGAGACCAATACCACTTTTCCCAGCTAATATCTGTTGCCAAAAATGCTCAACGGTATTACCTAACGGTGTTATTGCACCTAAACCTGTTACTACTACTCTTTTCATTTTATTGTTTTTTAGTCAATCCCCCTGGATAAAAATCAACTTTAATTATCCAAAAGGCATTTTAATATAGCAGGAATAGCTGCAAAGCCCCTATCGTTTCATTAAAGTTGATGTAAACCCAGGATTTACACTTAACGCCGCGAAAGTAACAATTCCTGTATTTAAAACCGTCATCTAAATGGAAACAACAATTTCTTTAGCTTTCCTGCTATATCATTTTAATGCTCAACAGAATCGATCCAGGCTTTTCTATTTGCATTCATTACATTTAAAGCATCAACCGGCGACTGTCTGAACAATTCGTAAATCTTTGCGGTATCGCCCACCCTGATTTCAAATTCATCATTAGCTAGCGCAGCTAAGAGCTCGTCGGCCACAACCGAAGGTTTAATCCCGTTATGTCCGCCAATTTCTTTCGAAAACTCAGTATCAACTAATGGTGGCATCAATTCAAAAACTTTAACAGTTGTTTCTTCTAAACTTAACCTTAATGAAGTGCTGTAAGAATGTAATGCTGCTTTACTGGCCGCATAAGTTGGCAAAGTAATCCCCGGCACATAAGCAACTATAGATGATACGTTTACGATAGCTGAAGCTTCCTGCTGTTTTAGCACAGGCAATAACTTTTGGTTAATTCTGATGATAGACAGGTAGTTGGTTAACATTTCATCTTCTGCGTTAGCAAAGGCATCCTGGTTTGGATCGGCCAAACTGTAGAGCAACGCTCTTCCTGCGTTATTGATCACGATATTCAATTTAGGAAATTCGGCTTTGATGCGACTTACCAGTTGATCTACATCTTCAGCTTTGCTCACATCAGAAAGAATAGTGGTTACATTTTGTAATGATACAGCAGCTGCATCAAGCCTTTCCTGGTTTCTGCCAGTAATAATAACATGGTTATCCAAAGCAGTTAACTGTTTTGCAATTTCTAAACCGATACCAGCTGTTCCGCCGATCAATAAAACGGTATTTTGTGAAGTTTTCATTTTATATTTTTTTTTAAAATTTTAAGATTAAACAAGTGCTCACTGCGTGAGCATAAACGGTATTATTTTCATCTAGTAATTGTGCTTCCACTAAGGCTGTACGGCCTCCAAGATTGATTACTTTACCTGTGGTTTTTAATTTTCCTGTTTGGATGGTAACGGCTTTTAGGAAATTTACCTTAAGCTCTAAGGTGGTATATCCTTTTCCAGCTTGTAACAGCGAGTGCACAGAACAGCCCATAGCTGAATCTAAAATAGCTGTGATTACTCCGCCATGCACGGTACCTATTGGGTTGTAATGAAATTCCTGAGGGATGAATTCGAAAACGACATTACCCTTTTCGATTATACTTACACTAAAATCTAAAGTATACAACAATGGTGGCAAAGGAAATGTATGATCACTCATGGCTTTCAGATAATCAATACCATCCATTTGCATGGCTTCCTTGGCTCCTTTAATAGGGTCTTCCCAACTTATTGTTCTGGTTCTTTTCATAATAAAATACCAATCGGTATATTTTTGTTTAAAAATTTTTAGCCAAGACTATTGATATATTTTTTTAACGAATCCATAATTAAATTCCAGTGCGCAGGTTTTGCGGTAAGCCTCGAAATCATAATCCCACCTTCTATTATGGCAATAATAGTTAGCGCAACCTGCTCTGGATTGTGATCTGCATTGATTTCATTAGCAGAAATACCTGTTTCAATCAATTTAGCAATTTTATTTTTCCAGCCTAAAACTGCCCTCAAAACTTTTTCCCGCAATTGGGGATGGGTATCATCAGCGTCAACTGCGGTATTTAAAACAGGACAACCTCCTTCTGATACTGAACCATCGATAAATTTCTGGTAAATATTGATGTACACCAAAAGCTTATCCTTTACACCGACTTGTTTGTTCATGTCAGCATCTATCCTTGATGAAACATTTTTCAGGTTATAATCAAATGCCGCCAATGCCACTTCATCTTTATTAGCGAAATTGCCATAAATACTGCCTTTGGTTAAACCCGTAGCAGCGGTAATATCATTTAAAGAGGTACCCGCATAACCCTTCATATTAAAAATAGGTGCTGTTCGCTCTACAATGAAATTTCTCGTTTTTTCTGCCTTAGTCATGCTCTTTTAAATTGACAGCACAAATATATACCAATCGGTATATTTAATGCAAGTATTTTTATCATCGCAATCTCCTTTTAATTTCAGGCCTGGCTTTCGTCAATTGCAGTAATTTATTTTACGTTTGAATTTTGTAACTTTGACATATGAACAAACCAGAAACCATTGAAGATTTTTACCAGAACAAATTTAAGTTCCTGCCAGATAACTTACAGAATGGTGTAGGCCATTTTAACGTTTTTAAGCTGGAAGATTGTTTAAGGGATGATCATAAACCTATGAGTTATAACCGCAGGGATTATTACAAAATCTGCCTTACCCGCGGCCATAACGTTTACCACTATGCAGACAAGAGTATCGAGATTAACGGTACAGCTTTAATCTTTTTTAATCCACTTGTACCTTATACATGGGAACTGGCCAGTGGCAAACAAAGTGAGGTGACGGGCTATTTCTGTATTTTTACAGAAGCTTTTTTTACCGGAAAGATCCGCGGAAACATTAGCGATTTGCCAATGTTTACCCATGGAGGAAAACCTGCATACATTTTGAATGAACAGCAGGACAAGCAAATAGAAACTATTTTCTCAAAAATGTTTGAGGAAATTAACACCGATTATATCTATAAATATGACCTGTTACGCAATTACATTACAGAAATTACACATTTTGCATTAAAAACAGAGCCATCAGAAAATTTATTCAAACATACTGATGCCAACACCAGGATTACTTCTGTCTTTACAGAATTACTGGAGCGGCAATTCCCTATCGAAACCACTACCCAAAGGTTTACCATGCGCTCGGCCAAAGACTATGCTTCACAGCTTTCGGTACATGTAAACCACTTAAACCGTGCAATAAAAGAAACAACTGGCAAAACCACTACGCATTATATTACTGAACGTTTATTAAGCGAAGCTAAAGCTTTACTTAAACATACAGACTGGAATATATCGGAAATAGGTTATTGCCTGGGATTTGAAGAACCTACCCATTTTAACAACTTTTTCAAAAAACTGACCAACCATACCCCTACTTCTTACCGAATTGTTTGAATTTCGTAATCATCAGTTTGATTAACGTAATAAAGCGAATTCATCTGCCCCGTAATTTTGTCTTAACAAAAAGGATAAAACTATGGGCAAGAAAAAAGTTTGGTTTATTACCGGAGCTTCAAAGGGCTTAGGATTAAGTTTAGTTCATCAGTTGTTAAATGCTGGTCAATATGTTGCGGCCACATCAAGAAATATTGGTGAACTTAAAAAAGCAGTAAATAATGATAGTGGAAAATTCCTTCCACTAGCCGTTAACCTGGCCGAAGAAAAAAGCGTTGAGAATGCAATAAAGACAACCATCACTAAATTCGAAAGAATCGATGTTGTGATCAATAATGCAGGTTACGGAATCGGGGGAAGCATTGAAGAGCTTAGCGACGCGGAAACGCGCAGTAGTTTTGATGTTAACGTTTTCGGAACATTAAATGTCATCAGAAAAGCTTCACCATATTTAAGGGCGCAACGAGCAGGGCACATCATTAACATCGCATCAATTGCAGGCATCGCAGGCGCAACAGGCTGGGCGGTATATGCGGCAGCAAAATCGGCTGTGATTGCACTCTCGGAAGTATCAGCTGAAGACCTCAAAGAATTCGGCATAAAAGTAACTGTTGTGGCTCCAGGCGCATTCAGAACGAGTTTCTTAACTGCTGATTCGCTAATTTTGGCAGCCAATCCTATTGCCGAATATGAAGAAGTACGGGCAACACACGGCAAATACCTAAAAATGGACGGTCAGCAGATCGGCGATCCTGAGAAAGCTGCTGCTGCAATGATCTCATTGGCAAGCATGCCAAATCCACCACTTCATTTACTTTTAGGGAACGACGCATTCCAAAGAGCAAACAACAAGTTAGAATCGCTTCAGAAGGAATTTAAAGACTGGAGACCTATTACAATTTCAACCGATTTCGACAATTAATCAAATGCTAATGGCGAATGAGCAAGCGAAAGAGGTTGTTTTATAATTATAGAATTGTCATCCTCTCCAAAGAACTCCTGCGAAGAGCTTGTCGAAGAACCTGCCATAAAACTGTTTAAGGCGTTTCGACAAGCTCAAACTGAGAAACATCGGGATACAACCTCAATAAACATTTCATTCTAAAAAAAATATCATGGAAAATCAAAAAGTATGGTTTGTAACAGGCGCATCAAAAGGCCTGGGGCTTACATTAGTAAAAACATTATTAAGCAATGGCGTTAATGTTGCTGCAACTTCAAGAAACCTTAACGAGTTAATAAATGCAGTTGGCGAATACGAAAACTTTTTACCGCTAGCTGTTGATCTGATCGACGAAAGTAGTGTAGAAGCGGCAATTAGTCAAACGATAAGCAAATTTGGTCAAGTAGATGTCGTGGTAAACAATGCGGGCTATGGAATGCTGGGTGCTTTAGAAGAATTAAGCGATAAAGAATCGCGTCAAAATTTCGATGTGAACGTTTTTGGTTCGTTAAATGTAATCAGAAAGGTACTTCCTCAATTACGGAAACAACAATCGGGTCACATTTTCAATATCTCTTCAATCGGTGGATTTTCAGGCAACTTCCCTGGTTTTGGAATTTATTGTGCTACAAAATTTGCAGTGGTTGGCTTTACCGAATCGTTGGCAGCTGAAGTAAAATCGATGGGCATTAAAGCAACAATTGTAGAACCGGGTTATTTCAGAACAGCATTTCTTACAGCAGGTTCATTGGCTGTACCGAATAACCCTATTGATGCTTATAAAGAGGTACGCGACTCGCAAGCTGCTCACCAGAATGATATCAATAACCAACAGCCAGGCGATCCTGCCAAAGCAGTGGAAGTGATTATCGAAGCTTCGAAAAGTGAAAACCCACCACTTCATTTATTCTTAGGACCTGATGCTTACCAAGTAGCCGATGCAAAAATTGCAGATGTACAACGGGATATGGCAAATTGGAAATATCTGGCTACTGCAACTAATTTTGATGAAGTAAATGCTTAAAATTTAATTTATCACGGATCAATGGCCAATTGATTCGTGATAAATTACTTAAGAACTATTTTTAAACTCCTCCGTTTGTCTCTAAAAAATTTAATCATAAATATTTGTATTTTGAATTAAATTTTAAATCATGTGGAAATTTTACGCAATACTCTCTGCCTTGTTTGCAGCTGCAACGGCTATTTTAGCCAAAGTTGGACTAAAAGGTGTTAACGGAAATATAGCAACTGCTATACGAACAGTTGTGATTCTATTTATTGCCTGGGGCATCGTTTTAGCAACCGGAGAAATTTCCCAGCTTAAAACATTGAGTAAAAACAACCTGATATTTTTAGGTTTATCGGGTTTGGCAACAGGCTTATCGTGGATTTTCTATTTTAAAGCGCTCGAAACGGGTAATGTTTCTAAAGTAGCCCCAATTGATAAATTAAGTGTAGCCATTGCCATGGGTCTGGCCTTTTTGATCTTAAAAGAACCAATTGATGCTAAAACATTGATTGGTGGTGGGATGATTGTAGCGGGTAGTTTGGTGATATTGCTTTGAAGATTTGACGTGTATTTTTAGCCACGTAGGTACGGAATCGAATACTAATCATTAAGAATATTAAGGAAATAATTAGATAGGTTTAATCAGTATTAAGTCATTAATCCATAGACTATTAGACTACAAAACTTAAACTATCAAATTATTGACTATGCACCAAATAAAAAAACCGTCGACTAATTAAAGTCAACGGTTCAATTTGTACAGGGATGAGAAAAATTATTTCTTAGGTTTTCCACTCATATAAAAAGTCAGCTTTCCACCATTTGTGATATCAGCATGCCTAATTTTATGATCGGTAATTTCTTTGCCGTTCAGTAAAACTTTCTCTACATAAACATTTTTATCGCTTTGTTTAATGGCCTCAACAGTAAAGGTTTTACCGTTTTCTAAGTTAATTACAGCATTGTTAACCAACGGACTGCCTAACGAATACACATCAGAGCCCGGTGCTACTGGATAAAAGCCTAATGAAGAAAACATGTACCAGGCGCTCATCTGCCCACAGTCGTCATTCCCACCTAAGCCATCAGCTGTAGGCTTGTATTGCATGTTTAAGATGTGGCGAATCTGCGCTTGTGTTTTCCATGGCTGATCGGCCCAATTGTACAGATAAGCAATATGGTGCGCCGGCTCGTTTCCGTGCACATAACCACCAATAATACCTTCGCGGGTAATGTCTTCAGTATGTGCAAAAAACTCGTCGGGTAAATGCATGGTAAACAAAGTATCTAAGCGGGTTGCAAATTTCTTTTTGCCACCCATCATTTCAATCAGTGAAGTTGGATCTTGTGGTACAAAGAAACTGTAGTTCCAGCTGTTGCCTTCAATAAAACCCTGTCCTTCGGTATCTTTTGGATCAAATTGTTTTTTAAAGGTTCCATCGGCCAATTTCGGACGCATAAAACCCGTAGCGCTGTCGTAGTTATTTTTCCAGTTGTTAGAGCGTTTGATAAACTCGTCATACACATCCATACGGTTTAATTTCTTAGCCAGTTGTGCAATCGACCAATCATCATAAGAATATTCTAAATTATTGGAAACAGAAATTCCCGATTTTTCTGCCGGGATATAGCCTTTATCCATATAATAGCCAATTCCCTCATAATCGCGGTGTTTTGCTGTTGCAATACAGGCATCTAATGCTTTATTGGCATCACCATTATAAGTACCTTTTATAATCGCATCAGAAATTACAGAAACACTATGGTAACCACTCATGCACCAATTATCGTTAGCATAATGCGACCAGATCGGCAACATATGCAAGCTACTTTGATCATAATGCGCCAACATCGATTTCACCATATCGTTACTGCGGCTTGGCTGCGTAATATTAAAGAATGGATGTAAGGCCCGGTAAGTATCCCAAAGGGAGAAAGTGGTGTAATTGGTAAAGCCATCTGCTTTGTGTACACCCTGATCTAAACCTTTATATTCTCCGTTAATATCGGTATATGTGGTTGGATTGATAAAAGCATGGTATAAAGCAGTATAAAAATTGATTTTATTGTCACTAGAAGTATTTACCTGTATTTTATTCAATTCTTTATTCCAGGTAGCCTTTGCCTGAGCTTTCACTTTTTCGAAATCCCAGCCAGAAATTTCTGCACGCATATTCTGCAAGGCATTCTCCTGGCTAACAGGCGATAAAGCAAATTTAATTTTAATCTTCTCTCCTTCCTGAGTATCGAAATCGAAGAACATTTTCAATTTTTTACCCGCAATTTCAGGGAAGTTCTGCTCCTGGTTAAATTTACCCCAGAAACCCCTGTAAGCCTGTTTAGCATCATAGCTTTTACGTCCATAGCTTTTAAAAGGTTTAGAAAAACTCATCGCAAAATATACCGTTCGTGTTCTGGCCCATCCGTTGGTTTGACGGTAACCTGTAATTAAGGTATCATTTATTACACGAACATAGGTCCACACCGTTTTTTCTTCGTAATTATAAATACCCGCCATCAGATCTAAAATAATATGCGATTGATCCGATTTAGGAAAGGTGTATTGATGCATTCCTACTCGTGTAGTTGAGGTCAGCTCGGCGGTAATGTTATCGTCATCCAGTTTCACTTTGTAATAACCTGCCTCTGCAACCTCATTTGCATGAGAAAATGCCGAACGGTAACCACCTTTTGGATCTGATGCAGTACCGGGATTCAACTGCAATTTACCTTGAGTTGGCATAATCAGAAAGTCGCCTAAATCTGAATGCCCAGTACCACTAAAATGCGTATGGCTAAATCCGGTAATGGTTTTATCTTCATATTTATAACCTGCACAGTATTTATATACATCTCCATTGTACTTTCCGTTTACTTCGTAAGATAAAGTATCGGTTTCGGGGCTTAGCTGTACCGAACCAAATGGAACTGTAGCACCTGGATAAGTATGTCCCATTTTAGATGTACCAATAATGGGCTTAACATACTGCACTAGGTTCTGCTGTGCCGAGGTAACCAGCGCCGATAGCAAAAGACAAGGCAGGATAATTTTTTTAATCATATCTTTTTAAAATTAGCTTGTTTTGTTGAAAATCCTAAGGTATTAATTTATCTTCAAATATGCATAAAACGAAAGACTAAAACGTTTAAGTAAAACAAAAAATACATTTTAAACTATTGAAGATACAACTTGTGGCATTTTCTAACTGGATATACTCCAAACCACTCAGGTTTTGTTAAACAAACCTGATAGAACGAAAAGCCCATATCCCGATTTTTCATTAAGAGGACTTGAAGTGATAGCAGGGCTTTCGGAACCGAAGCACTCCAAACCCTGTTTTTCAAAATGATATTAACCAACTAATCTACCTGGTACAGCTAAGAGGTGAATGTAAGTAATTTAGCCGACGCTTTTTACAAGTAACTGACTTGCTTTAAATAATTTCAGCTAAATAAACCTTATTTTTGCATCCAATATTTTTAAGATGAGTAAACACGGTAGAATTCTGGTTGCCATGAGTGGCGGGGTTGATAGTTCGGTAGCGGCTGTAATGTTGCATGAGCAGGGTTATGAAGTTATTGGATTAACCATGAAGACCTGGGATTATGCAACGTCTGGTGGTAGCAGTAAGGAAACTGGCTGTTGCTCATTAGATAGCATTAACGATGCCCGTACACTTGCCGTAAACTATGGCTTTCCGCATTATATCCTTGATATCAGGGACGAATTCGGCGATTACGTAATCGACAATTTTGTGGATGAATACCTTGCCGGAAGAACACCAAACCCATGCGTTTTATGCAATACGCATATTAAATGGGAAGCACTTTTAAAACGTGCCAATAAACTCGATTGCGAATTTATTGCAACCGGACATTACGCCAACATCCGCCAGCAAGATAGCGGCCGTTATGTAATTTCGAAAGGAAAAGACGAAAATAAAGATCAGTCTTATGTACTATGGGGTGTTTCGCAAGAGAACCTTTCGCGCACTAAATTCCCATTGGGCAGTTTTGCAAAATCGGAAATCAGACAAATGGCTTTAGATATGGGACAGGAAGAACTGGCAAAAAAATCAGAGAGTTATGAAATCTGTTTCGTACCGGATAACGATTACAGGGCTTTCTTAAAACATAAAGTAGAAGATTTAGAAGACAGGGTTGCCGGCGGAAATTTCATTTTAAGCAATGGAATGGTTGTTGGCCAACATAAAGGTTATCCTTTTTATACGATCGGTCAGCGTAAAGGTTTGGGGGTAGCATTCGGAGAGCCGATGTTTGTAACCCAGATTTTGCCAGAAAGCAATACCGTGGTTCTAGGCAGGGCTGAAGAACTTGAACGTAAAGAAGCCATGGTACGCAACATTAACCTGATAAAATACGCAAGCATTGAAGAACCAATGAATGATGTAATTACCAAAATCCGTTACAAAGATGCGGGTATGTTAAGTACAATTGTTCAGGAAAAAGATAAAATGCGTGTAGTATTCGATCATAACGTTTCAGCAATTGCACCTGGCCAATCGGCTGTATTTTACGAAGGAAATGATTTATTGGGCGGAGGGTTTTTAGTTTAATACTTCCCCTCTATGTGATAAAAAAACGAGTTGCCAATGGTAACTCGTTTTTTATTTGATTATCAGCGTATACTAGACGATTCGTCATGCTGAATTAAGTTCACTGTTGTCCGGAGAAATATTTTTTTGTTTATAAAAAAGGGTAGCTTTAAGTCTACCCTTTGTAGTGTTATATTTGAGTTACCACACCTAAA
>NZ_JACHCQ010000025.1 GCF_014205835.1 Pedobacter sp. AK013
TGGTCAATTTGGCCCGAAATCAGGTGGTCAGTTTCCCGCGGAACAGGTGGTCAGTTTAAACCGAAACGGGGTGGTCAATTTCAGCGAAATCTCCATTTTGCCTACAGATAGGTGATAAACCAGACACTTTATAACTACTTATTTACGCTCTCATGTTAAAAACAAGCAATCGCCGCCAATGTCTTTTTGAATATTTGAAAAGAGATATGTCTCTTTTTTCTTTTTAGTCGTCTTAATATCTTTTTTTCAATTAAATCAATTATGATTAACTGTTACATAATAGGTGAACTGGCTACTGAGCTAAGTAAGAAAGTTGAAGTACAGGATGCGTACATCAAAACCCTGAATAAAAAAATGAAATAATTTAGCAGTAATCTGTTAGGAGTCTGAAAACTAATATCCTTTTAAATTTTAATCAAAAAAAAATCAAATGAAAATTTTAATGTTCTCAATCTTGCTGTGTTCAGCAAGTGTTGCTTCTGCCCAAACTAAAGTACTAACCACAGGAAACAATCTTATCGATGCAGCTAATCCTTATGCTGCTGATGTAGTCATCGGAAGTGATGGTGATGGAGGTACCAGGCATGATGGTAGTATGATGTGGTGGTCTAACTATAGTGCTAACCGCTTAAGCAGTAGCGGCAACTCCCTTTATTTTTCGACATGGAACAATCCGCAAACGCCTAATGTTTCTCTTGCAACAGATTTTGGTGGAACCAGCTTTTTGATGGGTAATGTAGGGATTGGTACAGCTGCCGCAAATGATAGGCTTGTGGTAAATGGAAATATTAAGGCTATTCTAGATCAGGCTACTTTTCCTAATAAAAATGTGGCAGGTATTGTCTCATTAGGTTTTTCAGGAATTACGGGGGCGCAGAATTGGGCGCTCAGGGGGGTATATCAGCATGGTTTTGGTGTAAGTAACAATGCTGACGGCGGTGATCTGGATGTGATTAAATCACTAAATGGAAATACCGTACTGGCCACTAAAACCGATGGGTCTGCCTTGGGTAATGTGGGCATAGGAACAACAAACCCGCAAGAAAAGCTTACCGTAGCAGGAAACATTGGTGCCCGTGAAATTAAGGTCTCTACCAATGCTGGCGCCGATTTTGTCTTTGAACCTGCTTATAAACTCCCCGAATTAGCAGAACTCGAAAAATTCGTGAAAATCAATAAACACTTGCCCGAGGTCCCAACCGCTAAGGATATGGTAGAAAATGGTGTAAACCTGGGGGAGTTGAACATTAAACTGTTACAGAAGGTAGAAGAACTGACTTTGCACCTGATAGAAAAGGATAAACAGCTCAAAAACGAAAAGGAAGTAAACCGTAAGCAACAGGAACAGATTGATTGCGTGATAAAAGAACTGGCAAACGTGAGGAAAATAACAAACAGATAAGAAAATGAAGAACTTGAGATAATCAGGTATGAAGAAATAGTAGATACAACAGCCAATTAAAATGAAGAAAAAGCCTTTCAGAAAATAATAATCGAAGTAGCTTAACAGATACTGAATAATTACGGAATATAAAACTAAACAATTAGAATAGTAAAAATGAAATTGTTATCCTGCATTGCAATAATAGCCATCCTTGGGATGAAAGTTCAGGCACAATCTAAAAGTGCCCTCCCAAAAATTATACCCTTAACACCCAATGCTACTGAATTTGTCCGGTATGGGGATTATCAAGTAAATACACTGACAGGACGTCCTGAAATTAGTATTCCAATTTACAATGTCGTATCTGGAAGCCTGAAGCTGCCAATTTCAATTAGTTATTTTGCCGGCGGAATTAAAGTTAGCCAGGTAGCCACGTGGATAGGTTTGGGATGGTCATTAAATGCCGGAGGCATAATATCGCGAAGTGTAAGAGGAATACCTGATGAGGTTCCGCAATATGGCTGGATCGATGATGTTATAAGTCCTAGTGAATTAACCTCTACTCAAGATGCTTCCCTGATTCAAAAATACGGAGACCGCTTGAGAGATGCCGAGCCTGATTTTTTTAGTTATAACTTACCAACTGCATCAGGTAAATTTATATATAAACGCAACATCCAAAAATTTGAGGCAATCCCCTACAGTCCGGTAAAGATTACTAGAACTGTTGGCGCCACAGATATTAATAATAATTATCAAATTACGGATGAGAATGGTATTGATTACATTTTTGCGCAAAAACAAAATTACTCGAACGATAACGATCTTGAGATATCTCAAACGCTTAGATTTTACACACAGTCTTGGTATTTAACAAAGATCATATCTGCAAATAAGAAAGATTCTATTTTATTTAAGTATGAGTATAAGCCTGTATCTACAGATTTGGGTAATGGAAGAAGCACCCAGCCAGAGTGGATTATCTATCCTAGTTACTCCAAAACCTTTTATAAATCTGGAAATAGTGAGGCGGGTAATTATGGAGTATTTACCGATCAGGGGATTACCCAAAGTTCTTCAAGTATTTCAACTGCAGAGCCGAATCTTACTGAAATCATTTTCAAAAATGGTAAGATTATATTTAATGCTATCACCGGAAGGAAGGACTATCCAGGTGCAATGTTGAATAATTTAAGTGTATATGCAATGAATTCAACTGGTGGATATGATTTAATTGAAAAGCAAGTTTTCGATTACGATTACTTTACAACGAATAATCCGGTAGGCCAATGGGACTATAGACTGAAATTGAATTCAATTAGTAAAATGAGTAGCACTGGTAATGTAATCGACCGCCATAATTTTGAATATGAAACGACAAAGCTACCCTCTACAATGTCCACTGCACAAGACTATTGGGGGTACTATAATGGACGGGAGCAAGAATTTCTACCAAATGTACCTCCAACTAACCCCGAACTACAACAGTGGTATTCTAAAACGCCGCTTGGCTCCGCTGACAGGAGTTCAGACATATCTTATATGCAGGCGGGTATTTTGAAAAAGATTACTTACCCAACAGGTGGTTATACGGCATTTGATTTTGAAGCGAATAAATACAAATCTGATATTGTAACCTATGTGAACGTTTCAGTTGTTGACACCCGATTGAACGGGGCCGGAAAAAGAAATCCCGTTTCCACCAGCCAGGATTTTTATTGGCCAACTGATGCTATCGATACCCTTGGTATTTTTAATATTACGTTTTCAGCACATACTAACCCTTCGGCAGCAGATGTTGCACAGCGTGTCACACTAAGAGACTTGACGACTGGGCAAGATGTCAATTCTTGGGAACACACAGGTAATTTTGAAGTGCCTTTGACAATTTCTCCTGGATACAGGTTCAATAGATCACATCAATACAGAGTTACAATTCGAATAGATGATGATGCAGCAACAAAAATTAGCCTTGCTTTATATTGTGAAAAAATTAATACTTCTAACCAAATCAAGGACGGTGGGGGACTAAGGGTTCGAAAAATTGAGAACCATGATAGTAATAATAGTATTCAATCAATCATCGCTTACAGTTATAAAGGTTCTAATGGAGAAGGCGTTGGTAATTTTTTAAGAACAGACGTCGATTTTGTGAAAAACTCCTATAAAAGGTATGACTGGGCGTACAATCCGAATTGTGACCCAACAAAACCTTGGAGCGAATGTCTTCTTTACAAAGATGAACGCATTATCTTCGTGGGGCAAGGAGATATTCCTCAGGTCGATTTTGCTGGTTCATCAGTTACTTATGACGAAGTCACCAAGTTCTATTTAAATGCTAACGGCGAATCGAATGGAAAAATTGTCTATTCATCAAATACTAAAATTTTTCCCAGTAGTATTGAGAATTTAAATGTTCCTGGAGGTCGATGGTATTTTGAAAATAACATGGTGCAGGATGGTAAATTGCCTAGTGAACATTATTATTCTTATGATAAAAATGCTAACTCGTATAAATTAACAAAGGAACGTATCTATCAATATGATACGCTAGTAAATTCTGATACACAAGGAGCTACCAGCATAAGCCGTATAGTATATTTTCCCCTGGCCACTGGCAGCTTAGAAAACTATTTATCAACTACGGATTTTAGCCGAGCATATTACCCAATACATATGGGAGCATACCGTCTCTCTAGGTTGATCGAAAGGAATTATGAACAGTCAGGGATTTCAGAACTTATAACAGAAAACTCCTATAATAATCTCGGGTTACAAAGCCGAAGTACATCTAATAAAAGTAATGGGAAAAGTATCGTAAATATTAATCTTTATGCAACTGATTTTAACTCTGGAATACCATTTATTGACGACATGATTAATAATAACAATATATCTACACCTATAGAATCAGTATCATATATGCAATCTCCAGAAAAAACTGTCGTAAGAGGTTCGCTTATTCAATTCAGGGGGGGAGGTGGCTTGATAGATCGCGTTTTTCAGTTTGAATCGAACGAACAATTAGCAGTGAGTAATTTCAAATTTTCTAATCAAACTATTGGGGTATTACCAGAAATTAATACGTTAGGTACATACTCGCCTGATTTGCATTATCAGGAGAAAGTGACTTATGATAAATATAATGATAATGGTAACCTGCTCTCTGTTAAGCAAAAAGATGGTATGTCTGTCAACTATTTGTGGTCCTACAACTTTGCATATCCAATTGCGGAGATTAGAAATATAGATTATTCCACGGTAGAATCGATACTTGGTGGACCAACAGCTGTAAGTAATTTTGCGGATTCCAATCCCACAGACCAGCAGGTCAAAGATCTGGTCAGCATTTTGAGGAATTCCCCTTTACTTAAAAATGCGCAGATCACTTCTTATACTTATAAGCCATTGGTTGGCATGAGCAGTCAGACCGACGCCAAGGGAATGACCACTTATTATGATTATGATGAGTTTGGCCGGTTAAAAACAGTTAAGGATCAAAACAGCAATATTCTAAAACAAACCGAGTACCACTATAAAAACTAACGCCTCCATGAAACAACATCTAAAATATTTCTGTGCGGCAGTATTGCTGTTGCTGTGTAGCCGCTCTTCTGCCCAAAAGTTGGTGTCGGTTTATAACGGGGAGAGCGAGATCAGTGCCCCTTCAAGTGTGACCCTGACCGATGGTTTTTATGTACCTGCAGGTAGTACTTTGCGGATTTTCACCACAGGGATAAGTTACCTGAACTGTGTACCCTTGTCCTCAACACCAACTACCAGCCAGAACTTTATCCTTACCCGTAGCTTTAGACAGCGCGGGGTTACAGATGCGACCCTGGGTGCCAGCCGCAGTGTATGCCAGGAGAACCAGGCCATCCAGTACTTTGACGGACTGGGCAGGCCTTTGCAGACCGTACAGGTGCAGGGCAGCCCGGGCTTTAAGGATATTGTTCAGCCCATTGCCTACGATGCCTTTGGTAGGGAACAGTTTAAATACCAGCCTTATGCGGCGCAGACAGGGGCTACGGGAAGTTTCCGTGATGCAGCAATCGGTGCTCAGTTTGATTTTTTCCATTTACCACAGGCAGCAGGTGTAAAAGCAACAGACTATGCCTTTGCCGAGACACAGTTCGAAGCCTCACCTTTGAACCGGGTATTGCAGCAGGGGGCACTGGGCGAAGCCTGGCAGATCAACGGGGGGCATACCCAGAGAACCGAATATGGAACAAATGCACAGGATGAAGTTAAGCTTTGGACCGTTAACAATGCGGGCAATGGTGCCTTTGCCGATGTTTACTTTCCAGGTAAACTGTATAAGACCACCAGCCGGAACGAAAACTGGGTGCCAGCTGACCAAAAAGCGGGTATTACCGAAGAGTTCAAGGATTTTGAGGGGCGTGTGGTACTCAAACGGGTATGGGAAACAAATGGCAAATACCTTTCTACCTATTATGTGTATGATGATCTTGGTAACCTGCGTTATGTATTGCCACCTGCGGTAAACGAGCATACAGACAGGCTGCCTGCTGCGATCAGCAGTTTTGATGAAACGCAGGCAGTTTTCGATCAGTTTATCTATGGTTACCGTTATGATGGGCGTAAAAGACTGGTGGAGAAAAAGATCCCGGGCAAGGGCTGGGAGTTTATGGTTTACAACAAGCTGGACCAGGTGGTGCTGAACCAGGATGCGGTCCAGCGTGGTAAAAGCCCGCAGGAATGGCTATATAGTAAATACGATGGGTTTGGCAGGGTAGTGGCTACGGGGCTTTACGCACAGGCGGGTACCACGGCCGACAATGGCACGGTCCCCCAGCGTGGAGCGAAGGATGCCCTTCAGAGCGGACTGGATAACCAGGCAGAGCAGATTGCAAATGGGGATACTTCCATCTCGCTATGGGAGACCCGTAACGGTGGAGATTATGATTCAAAGTCCTTTCCGCAGAGTGGTGGGGATGTGCTGACGGTAAACTATTACGACGACTACGGTTTTACAGGCAATAGTTTTGGGCCGCCTACAGGAGATCAGGCACCGGTAGCTCGCACGAAAAGCCTGCTGACAGGAACGAAGGTGAAGAACCTGTCTACCGGGACAATGCTGCTTACGGTAAATTATTATGACCTTGAGGGCCGTGTGGTGCAGAGCAAAAGCACCAACCACCTGAACGGAACGGATGTGGTAGATAACAACTGGAATTTTGATGGCAGCCTGGAAAAGAGCAAACGTACACACAAGGTAGGTGGGGTAGAAACGATCATTGCCAACCGCTATGAGTACGACCATATGGGCCGCAAAATTGCAGCCTTTGAAAACATCAATAATCAGGGTGAGGTAGGGTTAAACCACCTGGAATACAATGAGATCGGTCAGTTGAACAAAAAGAGCCTACATAACGATACACAGACGACTACCCTTGCCTATAACGAGCGCGGCTGGCTGAAGAATAGTATATCCGATCAGTTCAGTATCCAACTGGATTACCAGGAGAATGGTGGCGGCCAGTATAATGGGAATATTAGCCGGCAGTTCTGGTCGCAGAATGCTTTGCCCTCTAGTTCGCCTAATGTATTCAGTTATGGCTATGATAAACTGAACAGGCTGACCAGTGGTACGAGTACCGGGATCTATATGAGCGAGGTGCTGAACTACGATAATATGGGCAATATCAACCAGCTGGGCAGGAACGGGGGTGCGATGGACCAGTATTATTATAACGGGAACAGACTGGACAGGGTGGATAATGTTGCAGGAACTTATGCCTATGATGCAAACGGGAATGCTACGGTTGATGGCCGGACGGGCATGAGCCTGAGCTATAACCTGTTGAACCTGCCTTCGGGTGCCAGTGGTAGCGGTAAGGTACTGAGCTATGTTTATGATGCTGATGGCGGCAAGCTAAGGAAGACCGTAACGGAGAACGGGCTGACTACGGTCAGGGAATATATTGATGGGATCGAGTATGATGGAAACAATATTGATATTATCCATACCGAAGAAGGTGTGGCACAAAGGAACGGGGCTAACAGTTATAGTTATCACTACAACTTGACAGATCACCTGGGCAATGTGCGCTATACCTTTGATGTTTACGATGGGCTGATCAGGCCGTTACAGGTAGATAATTATTATCCTTTCGGAATGCGCAACAGTTTGGCTTTCGGAAATAATAAATATCTTTACAATGGTAAAGAGGTTCAGGATGAATTAGGGGGCCAGTTGGATTACGGCGCAAGGTTCTATGATCCGGTAATAGGACGTTTTAGCTCAATAGATCCAGTTGCAGAGCATTTTGTATGGATGACGAACTATCAGTACGGTTCAAATAATCCTACTTCTAAAATTGACTTAGATGGATTGGAAGGTGTTTTCTTTTTTGAATTGCCTTATGCTTTTGGCAACTCGAATCTTGTACCTAAAGTGGCCTCAACCGCTGAGGTAGCGGCTAAATTCTCTGAAAATTTAGCAAAAGCGGGAGCAGAGATTGCAGGAGAATCAATTAAATCCCCACAAGAGCACCATATTGCTCCAACACAATGGAAATTTTTGGAATTTGTCCAAAGGGCAATAAAAGGTGGATTTAAATTTGAGGGTAAAGAGAATAAAATTACACTGGAAAAATATAGTAAATTGACAGGAGAGGGTGAGCATGCGAATCATCCGACATGGAATGAAACCATGGGAAGATATATTAAAGAATTGGCAGAGGAGAACAAAACGGCAACCCCTGAAGAGGCGGCTGAGTTGCTTAGAGGTCTAGTTAAAGAAGGACGTGATTTAATAAATAATAATCGTGGGACTAAGATTAATGATCTTTTTAAGAAAAATACACAGGATGGAACAAAGGTAGTTTTGCCTCCAGTTCCTCAGCCCGTCAAACGTTCAAACGATCTTCCTCCCCCAGTTCTACCAGAAAAGTTAAGACCAAAAAAGGGAAAAGGTTAATTTGATTAATAAATAAAAATTTAACGGTGGGTTAATTTAATAATTGATAACATGTCATCTGAAAAATATTACATTTTTGAAAGCGCAAAAGCACCGCAGGAGATTGGTCCGGAATTCCCGCAGATTCAAATGCTTAAATCCAACTATGATATGGAATCTGAAAAATCTATATTTTCATTTTTGCAAAATTCCAGTACAAAAATTAGTAAGATAAAACCTGATTTAAATGCCTTCATACTTCAGAAAGAGTCACTTCCGACTGATTTAATAAGTAATGCTATTACTGCAGCCCATGGCTTCTTGGTTAGTTTGAAATTAAAAAGGGTATTGGAAGGATTTAAACTTCCGCTTCATGAGTTTTTTGAAGCACATGTAATTCATAATAATGTACATCTTAATGATTACTTTTATCTGCATATTATTTCGGATTTAACAGAATATGTGGATTATATTAATTCTATATTTTACTATCATAAGAGATTTTCAAGTGAAAAACATTACATTCAAGTTAAATCAAAGCAAGATTACAACTTAATAAAAAAGAAAATCAGAATAGAATTTCCAAATACCTATATAAAAATAAGCGCGGAAAAGATAGTAATTAACTCTCCAATAGATAATTATTTAGATTTTTTCCAAATAGGAGGATTTGATTTTAATTTTTATACCAGTGAACGATTAATGGAGGTAATCAAAGCCAGCAGGTTGTCAGGAATTAATTTATCGAAATCAAATTTATCGGTTTTTTCGCCTTGAATGAGTATTTCAGGAAAAATGATTCTTCCCTTCATTTTAACAGTAATTCTCGTATAATGAACGCGGATGGATAAAATGCAGAGTCAGTAACGAGTTCAGTATGAAGCTCGATTATGAGGATGGTGTTGGACAGGGCTATAATGGCAACATTACCAAACAATATTGGAACTGGGCAAATACAGCCAGCCCAACGGCAAACATCTTCAATTATGGTTATGATAAACTGAACAGATTGGGATCGGCTGCAACTGCGGCAGGTGTTTCGATGAGCGAAGCCCTGACCTATGATGTGATGGGCAATATTGCCAGCCTTAACCGGGATGGTGCTGGGGCTAGGGTGTATAATTATCAAAATTCAGGGAGCAGTAATAGGCTACAGAGCGTAAGTGGGCTGACTGCGGAGGACTATGAATATGATGCCAACGGTAATGCTATAAAGGATGGATTGAACGGTTTTAGCCTGACCTACAACTACCTTAACCTTCCTGCAATGGCAATAAGAACAACGGGCACAGCTGTTAACCTGTCCTACACTTACGATGCCACAGGTAAGAAGTTGGTAAAGAACAGCAATGGTTCGGTCAGGAACTATATAGATGGGATAGAATATAAACTAGACGGCACAATTGATATTATCCATACAAAAGAAGGTGTAGCACAGAACAATGGGAGCGGAACATACACCTATCATTATAACCTAAGCGATCACCTTGGCAATGTACGTTATAGCTTTGAGGTAGTGAACGGCATTATATCGCCTTTGCAGAAAGATGATTATTATGCCTTTGGAAAAAGGAAAACTTCCATGCTGGGATCGGTAGATAATAAGTATCTTTACAACGGCAAGGAATTGCAAGAGGAGTTGGGACAGTACGATTACGGGGCTAGGTTTTATGACCCGGTGATAGGGCGGTGGAATGTGGTTGACCCTAAGGCAGAGCTTGGTAGACGATGGTCGCCTTATAATTATACTTTTGATAACCCCATAAAATTTACAGATCCTGATGGCATGTGGCCAGATCCGATATTTGGTTCGCTTCTTTATTCCGCATATGTGGCGGTGTCAGCTAAGGTACAATCAATAGTTAACCATGTTGGCAATACTGCTTTGAAAATGGAAAAGCCGCAAAGTAAAAGAAAAGGACAGGATATTGTAAGAGTCGGAGTTGGAGTGGAAGCCGAGCATAAAAGAACTGGGGCAAAAGTTGAAGCAGGGGCTAGTTCAGCAATAAACTCAAAGAAAGGACTTGTTACCGGAGCTGGAATTTCTGGAGAAATAAAGAATGTTGTAAAAGGAGAATTGTCTGGACAAGTTTATCAAGATCAAACGACTGGCCAAACCAAATTTGAAGGAGAAGGAAGTCTCAAGTTTGGAAAAACAGATGAACCAAAAATTACTCTGCCAAGCGAGGAACAAACGATCTCGGGAGATGGTGTTTCTGTATCAGGTAATGTTAAAGAGCTTGGTCGCACTGTTTCGGATGCAGTTGACGGAGTGAAAAAGTATATAAAGGCAGAAGTTGATAATATTAAAAAAACAATTAACCGTGGGAGCAATTAAAAGCTTAAATATAATATCCAGCACTTATTTAATAATCAGCGGGGTTGCCAGCCTGTTTTTTTTAGGCGTTGTCTTGATTCAAAATGATATAGAAGGAATATTTTGGGTAACAATGCCCTTATGTATAGCTGCTGTAGTGGTCACAATTGTAAACAATTATAAAATACTCAGGTCATTATCAATAATAAGCAAGAAAAATCTCTTAATAAATATTGTTTTAACAGCATTTCAAGCTATAAATGTTTCTTTTAATGGGTTCCAATTTAAATATAACCAAGGCTTGGAAATTGTAGTTTATGCGAATATGGAGAACATAAGTAAGAAAGTTAACTGTGGTGCTTATGTTTCCAACTTTAATTACTTTTTAAATGTAAAGTTTATAGGATCAGAATATTCAGTGATCGGTTTAAACTTGTTAGCTCTATCTTTATTCTTATTTTACTTTTATCAATATAAAAGGATAAGACCGGTTGCTGGCAGGGAATAGCTCGAATATTAAACAGCCCCATCTTCGCTAAGGTTTGTATCTCGGTAGTTCTCTAGTGCATAGCGTCCCGCTTGTGCTTAAGATAAATCATAACCCCCGCTGGCTCACCGCGTGTTTAGTTGGTTCGCTGGTGCGAGCCTGTGGCTGGTACCAAAATAGATTAAATTAAAAGCAAGGCCCAGCAGTTTAAAAGTTGCTGGGCTTTGTTATTTTACCCAAAAGTAAGCCTGGTCTTGGTGCCAGGCTTTTTATTTCTTAGCTATCTTCAATATATAAAATTATCCATACAACAAGCTGCACTGCTTGACCGTCTCTAAAGTGACAATCACCAATCTGTCTGTTGTCTACCCCGCTAGCGCACGCGTGTCGCGTGTGAAGTAAGCAAATAGCAAAACTCTTCAACTTAAAATTGTTGGGTTTTGTTATTTTTTGCATTTTTCCGATATACCATTGTTTTTAATAAATTTAGAATTCTTTATTGCACACGCGCCACGCGTGCGCTAGCGAGGGGGGGTAGTTACCACCATTGCCACCCGCTATGAGTATGATCATGCCGGCCGCAAGATCGCCACTTTCGAGAACATCAACGATAAAGGGGAAATCGCATTGAGCCATCTGGAGTACAACGAGATTGGGCAGTTGAGCAAAAAGAACCTGCACAACGATAGCCAGGCCACTACCTTTGCCTACAATGAACGTGGCTGGATGAAGAACAGTACTTCCGATCAGTTTAGTATGAAACTCGATTACCAGGAGGGCAGTGCCCAGGGCTATAACGGTAACATTACCAAACAGTACTGGGAGTGGACAAATATTGCAAACCCAACAGCAAACATCTTTAATTATGGTTACGATAAACTGAACAGGCTGGAAACGGCAGTTACAGTGGCAGGCGTATCAATGAGCGAAGCATTGACTTACGATGTAATGGGCAATATTAAAAGCCTTAACCGGGACAATAACGGTATCAAAACCTATAACTACGATTCTGGTAATCAACTGAAGAATGTAAGCGGTTTAACTTTGGAGGATTATGAATACGATGCCAATGGTAATGCAACCAAGGATGGATTGAATAAGATCAGTTTAACTTACAATTACCTGAATTTACCGGCAACCGCTACAAGGACAACTGGTACAGCAGTTAACCTGGCATACACATACGATGCTGCGGGTAACAAATTGGCCAGGAACAGCAATGGCACAATTAGAAATTATATTAACGGTATAGAATACAAGCCAGATGGTACTACAATCGATATTATCCATACCGAGGAAGGTATAGCCAGAAATAATAATAATGGTAATTACAGTTATGAATATAACTTAGGCGACCATTTGGGTAATATAAGGACTACTTTCTATAAGAATCCTGTAACCAATCAATTGGAGGTTTTACAGCAAGACAACTATTATGCTTTTGGATTAAGGAAAGAACCGGTTGCAAAAGAGGGAACAAATAAATATCTTTATAATGGCAAGGAGTTACAGGAAGAGTTGGGACAATATGATTACGGCGCTAGGTTCTATGATCCGGTGATTGGTAGGTGGAATGTGGTGGATCCGTTGGCGGAGAAGATGCGTAGGCATTCGCCATATAATTATGGATTCAATAATCCAATTAGGTTTGTTGATCCTGATGGGATGGAGGGGACTGATTTTGTGAAAAGAAAGGATGGAAGTATTTATTGGGATAATAATGCGAACAGCCAAGCTACAACAAAAGCAGGCTCTGGAGATACTTGGTTAGGGAAGACATTGAAGTTTGAATTTAATAGTTACATTGATGGAAATCTTTGGGATGGTCCAACAATGGGAGGATTGATAGATCCAGCTGGAGATAAGCTCACCAGCACGGTAACATTAAAAGCCAGCGAGAATGAAAATGGAGAGTTAACAGATCTGTCAGCGAGCAAATCCATTAAACTTGGAGATACACCCATGGGTGAGGCAAGGGATTTTTACCCAGGAGAAGGGGGAAGCAATAATGTCTTAACAAAGTCTAAAACGGGACAAGGTATAAGCATAGGCTTTGAGCAGCACGCAAGCGTTTCAAGGTCCGAAGAAGTCCATCTAAATATGCTTGATTATAAAATTGTAGATGTGGCCCAAAAGCTCAATATTAATTATAATAGCAAAAATGGTAATCTTTCGGTAAATTCTTTTACAAATATATTTCCTTCGGCTACACTTAAAGTTAATGGAGCTAAGATCATGCAATACAACCAACCTTCTTTTAAACAGACACACGGGGTGTCTTTAATCAATATAATTATAGGGAAAGAAACTACCGACGATTATCCTTCTAAATTTTATAAACGATAAACATGAGGCGTATTGTACAGATCATATTAACAACCTTAGCCATTTTTTCATTGGGTGTTGGTATTTGGCAAATGTTGCAAACGAAAACAATGATTCTTCCGTCCTGGTTTTTGGTTGTGATTTCTTTACCTGGCACCCTACTTTTGTCTTTTGCATTAGGTTTTATAGTAAAGAAGTTGCTGAACTCAAAATGGCAAACCTTAACATTTACTTCCATATTTGTAATAATATTTTGTTCTATATTTTGTATAAGTGAATATAAGCCAGTTTATATTGTTGTTGTTCCAAAAAACTATGTTGGAGAGATTAGATTGTTTCTCTCTAATGAAAATGAAAATGATTTTTCCATCAGTAGATACGGTATTGGTTATATTGATATGAGAACTTTCAATGATGGTTTTTATCCAAAAATAATCCAAGGAGGTAATGATATAACCAAACAAATAAAAGAGTATAGCAAGGGAGCGTTGGCAACGACATCAGAAGATGTTTACTCTTTTGAATATTTGTCTTTTTATATCCTGGATAATGGAAAAAAAGTAGAAGGCAAGGATATTGAAGAACTAGTCAAGATTAAAGCAATAGATACTGCCCGTTTATATAAAAAATAATTACCTCCGCTGGCGTAACGTGTGTTTAATCGGTTCTCCAATCTGGTGCAATTGTTAAGCGCAGCGTCACTTGTGTCTAAGACAAAATCAAAGCCCCGGCGATGTAAAAGTTGCTGGGCTTTGTTATTTCTGTAGAAACCCTAATTTGATAAGCCTTGCTTTAATTGCTCCGTATGTACGTGAATGTAGTTTGGCGAGTTGGGTAATCTTAGTGTCTTCGTTAAAACGTTGTGTGAGCAATTCGTCTTCTTCTTTGCTCCAGGCCAAGCCCTAGTTACCTTTTTCGGCGAGGGCTTCGAGTTGGTTAATGGCGAAGAATAGCCCCCATCTGTCCGTAGCATTGAGCGTAAGGAGACTATGGACTAATTAATGAAGAACGTTTTACTTTACTATTACAAGTCTTTGTGATCTTGCAGGGCGTGAGTGGATAATTGTTGCTTGAAAACAATTTTATTTTTAGCCTGGCCTTGGTGCCAGGCTTTTTGTTTTGATGGTATGGTCAATACTCTGTTTATACATACAACATGTCAAACTGCTTAATCAATGTTACTGCTGGTAATAACCTGGGCGAACCATTAGTTACGATGTAATGGGCAATATTGCAGTTTGGCCCGCGTTAATCTTGGAATGAACAATTACACTGGCTACGATGGTAACAAATTAACAGCAATCAATGGTTTTACCAACGGTACATACAGCTATGATGTTAATGGCAACCAGAAAACTAATACGGCCAGAGACATTATCAACATAGATTATAATTATCTGAATCTGCCTGTTTCTATTGTAGTCCCAAATGTTAACTACACCTATAATGCAGCTGGTAAAAAACTGGCCAGGAACAATAGTAGCACGGTGAGGAACTACATTAACGGTATAGAATACAAGCCAGATGGTACTAGAATCGATATTATACCGAAGAAGGTGTAGCCCGGAATAATAATGATAATTACAGTTATGAATATAATTTAGGCGACCATTTGGGCAATATAAGGACTACTTTCTATAAAAATCCTGTAACCAATCAATTGGAGGTTTTACAGCAGGACAACTATTATGCTTTTGGTTTAAGAAAGGAGCCTGTTGTAAAAACTGGTACCAATAAATACCATTTATAATGGCAAGGAATTGCAGGAAGAATTGGGGCAGTATGATTACGGCGCGAGGTTCTATGATCCGGTTGTGGCTAGGTGGAATGCGATTGATCCGCAGGCGGAAATTTATAGAAAATGGTCGCCATATAATTATGCAATGAATAGCCCAATCAATTATATAGATCCTGATGGAATGTCTACAGAAGATTGGATGAAAGAACATGGTATTACATCAGACGATATGATAACCGTCTATCAAGCGCCCGCTCCGGCGCAGACACAGTCAGGAAATGAAGTTTCTTGCTGTGAAATCAAACCAGCTCCTGTAGTTAAGAGTAACACTTTTGTAAACAAAAATGGCGAGTTGATTAAGGCAGGAGGTAAGCTTGCAGCTGGGATGTTAGAACTGCTTGGTTATATTACTATAAAGCTTTTTTCTTCGAATGATAATCCAGGAGAAAGCCTTCAGCTTGCTTACAACAGTGCCGCGAAGTTTAATTTTAAAAATGCCGAAGCAAACCAAGGTTTGTTTAATGAGCTTATGAGGAATGGGTACAGAGCACCAGGCGCAGATGAAGAAGAAGATGATAAATATATATATCGTGGAGGTCCAGCGACAAACTCAAATCTTACTCCTCGGTTTAAAGATTTGGATGGATTATCTACTTTTACAACGGCGGCTCAGGCGAAATCAGGGGCTAAGATTGCAACTAAGATTAGTGTCAATTCTTTGCGAAGCCTAGGTTTACAGGTAGATTATAAGGGTAATCATGCCTCAATAAGGCCTGCCACCGCTAAAGAATTAGCAGAATGGTCTGCTACAAGAGCAGGATTAGCAGAAGGAGGGAATACTCATATAAATACAAAAAAGTACAAGCATCAATAAGAGGCATTGAATAGATATGAAAAATAAGAATTTTATTCCAACTAGCATTTATGATATTGAGGCGGTTGAACGCCTAAAGCATTTGCCATTTGAGTCGGTTAAGGAAGATGTTCCAGCATTGCTAGAATGGTTACAAGATACGCATTGGGATGTGGCTGAAGGTATTGCTAAATATTTTGTGCCTCATGTTAATGAGATCAAACAAGAATTATTGTTTATACTCAACTCCAATGATGGTATGTGGAAGTATTTTGTTATGTATATATTAATTGCTCGTTCACTGGATAAACTTGACCCAGCATTAATAGAAGTTTTAAGAAGAATCGCTGAACATCCATCAGATATTGATGCAGAGGATGGTGTCGATGAAGCTGCAAAGGATATACTCATGAATAAATTTTTATGTGACTAGAAGTAAAGTAAGATGCCATTTTGCGCCTATCTGTCCGTAGTCTTGAGCCTGAAGATTGCAGATAAGGCGACTACGGACTAATTAATAGAGAAGTGTTTTCAATTCCAAACACCAACCAGTTGGAAGTATTGCAACGCAATGATTATTCACTGTTTGTTTATTTTTTAAACTGTGTTCATGAGCTCGGTTGTGCCTCGGTTATTATACTTTCGGTTTAAGAAAAGTAGGTTCTCCAAATTCCAATGTAAACAAGTATCTTTATAATGGAAAGGAGTTGTGGGATACTTAAAAGCGAATTCGATCTCCATAGGACATTTGAATCCTATAGCGATGCAGCCCGAGAAGTAGACTGTGCCATCTACAGATACAACAACCTCAGACTTCACGCCAGCTGTGGATACCAGACACCAGAATATACATACATGAAGACAAAAAAAGAGAAAGAAACGTTGACTGTAAACCTATATCAGGAAAAAAACATACTATTGTAAACCCAATCCAGTATAGGACAACGGACAAAAAGGCTGAATTTGATTACCCTTCCTTTACCTGTTGTTTACCCTTTCTTGCTACCAGGTTAACCCCAGGCTTACCTCAGGGTTACCCTGGCTGTACCCTTTGGTTACCTAAAAGGTAAAGCCAGGGCCTGTTTTGGCCGATTGGTCACACTACTTAGGGTTATGCAACCCTTAAGCAGGCCGCCATGTCATGTAATGAAGTTGAGCCTTTAGTACAGTAGGCGTTAATTTAACCACAGATCAGGACGGATATAGGTATAAAAATCCGTGCTTATCTGTGTGCATCTGTGGTTAAAAACCCTTAATTTAACCACATTAGGCTGCCATGTGCGCTCAGGCCCTTGCAAACTGCCACGCTATAAGGGCCATTTTAGCTCATTAACGATGCTAATGAGCTCAATTTGGCTCATTTAAGCCCAAAATGAGGCGCCAATGCTCCTAAGCTGCTAGGTTTGCGCATGGATTTAAACATACCGGTGTAAACAAAAATCCTTTTTTGAACAACATTTTTTCATTTTAAAAAAAAACAAAAATGATGGTAAGGTATTCAAAAGGTATAAATGGCGCATTCTCAGGTAAAGCAGGCCGCATCATTAGCAATAGCAGGCATGAGGTAGGTTATTTAAAGGAGCTTACCAAAAAAAAGAAGTAATAAATATATTTTACAACTGCTGGTAACTGAAATACTAATGCAGCAACCCAATCTCAGCAGCACTATAGTTTTTAGCTACGGCAGGTATTCGTATCTTTTTTACGTTTACCGCTTCAAGCCCATTTTCCTTCATTTCTATCTCAAAAAACACTGTTTCATTCAACTCCAAATCTAAATCATTTAACCGGTTGAAGCCGATAGTTTGTCTGTTTTCATCAATGATGATTCCAGAACGATTGGTTAAACATATACTTTTAATTTTGCCTCTTCTCATTTTCGGACTGTTTGTTAATTCACTTTTTGATCTCAGTTCGCTTGTTTTTTATAGATTGATATATTTAAAGTCAATAAAATAAGTTAGATGTATTGTGTTTGATTTCTTATGATTTTCCTAAGATTATCTTGTATTCTCTCGGTGTTAAACTTGTTTTGACTTTGAAGAAATAACAGAAATAGGTCTGACTCTTAAAACCCAAATCAAAAGCAATTTCCTTGATGGATCGGTCAGAGCTATGAAGCAATCTCTTTGCCTCGAGTAAAACACGTTCCTGAATAAAATCCAATGCAGACATTTTGTACTGCTTTTTGCAAAGTACCCCCAGGTAATTGGATGTGATGCAAAGGTGGTTCGCATAGAACGATACCGATTTCTGGGTTTTAAAATGCTTGTCAACCATTGCCTGGAATTTGTAAGCAATGGACTTGGACTGCCGCGGCGAATGATCGCCAAAGGTATGCGCTACCCAGAGGGTGATCATTAAACCTACTAAACGGCACCTTGCATTAACCAGTTCGCTGAAAACAGTAGATGCGGATAGTTCTTTATTAATGGCTGAAAATTCTGCGCAGACTTTTTCGTACATTTCCGTATCCAGATCCAGGAGCGAGTGCGCATTAGGTCCCAAAAACGAAAATTGCAAAATGGTGGGAAAGGTCTCAATCAATGGCCGCTTTATCAGCAGGATTTGGCCCTTTGGCTCATTCTGGAAACTCCATTGAGCAATTTCTCCGGGTGGGTATATACAGATCTGCTGGGGCTTGATCACTTGTTTTTGAGAAGTGATGTTTTGCTCTCCCGTTCCGCTTTCAAATAGTATCAGCGCGAAATAATCGCCTTCTAGAGCCGCAGTGAGCATGCTGGCGTTATCAAAAGACTTATATTCTACGAAAGCTTTGTTTTCGGGACCTGGATCACTGTCTGGATGTCCAATGTAGCTCTTTGTTTTAGACATTTAACAATTAATAATTAGCTTGAGTGATGTTGATTTTTTAGGTAGCGGTATCAAAGTTTGTGAATTGTTCTTCTTAGCCATAGTTTCGAAGGGTTTTTACTTCTTGCTGGAGCTTTTTGATCCGCTCTAGAAGGTGCATTACCGTTTCTATACCTTCCATATTGATCTCCAGATCATAGTGAAAGTGAATGTATTTCTCCAGGTCGTTCAGCTGCTCATAGGAAATAAAGGCCCCTTCGCCAGATGAAATAAGGCTTATTAATCCATGTTGATCCAGTTTTTGTATAAAAGACAATTCAATTTTATAGTAGATACAGCACTGTTCTACAGAAATTTTTGTTAAATTTTCCATCGGCTTTATTATTTTTTGGACTCTTTTGCAAGTTGCCAGAATAACTCCTTTTCACGTTCAGTGAGGTTTTTGGGGATTTGCACATCAAAGGTGACGTAAAGATCTCCAAAGGTGCCTTCCTTTTTGTAGATAGGAAATCCCTTGCCTTTTAAACGTACTTTTTTTCCGTTTTGTGTTTCCGGGGGAATATTCAATTTTACTTTTCCGCTCATTGTTTGAATCATTTCTTCTCCTCCCAATATTGCTTTGTAAAGATCTAACAAGACAGTTAAATACAAATCATTTCCTTTGCGTATGAAAGCAGTATTGTTTTTAATTTCAACCCTAATATATAGATCGCCTTTTGGCCCTCCGTTAGCGCCATCGGCACCATAGCCCTTAATTTTGATTTCCTGGCCATTTTCTACACCCGCAGGAATGGTAATTCTAATATTTTTCCCGTTTATGGTAAAGGTTTGCTTATGGGTTGTATAGGCTTCTGATAGATTGAGCTGGAGCGTAGCACGAAGGTCTTGCCCCTTAAAATGGGACTGTCTGCCTCCCCTTGATCTGCCCTGGTCTCCAAACATCGAAGCAAAAAAGTCAGAAAAGTCTCCATCATCATCGCTTGAATAATACCCTGCCTGACCTCCGAAAGGGTTGCCTCCGGTGTAAGCAGACTGTTGTTGTTGCCTGCGGGCCTCTTCAAACTGTTCTGCATTTTTCCAGTCTTTTCCGTACTGATCATATTTTTTTCTTTTCTCAGGGTCGCTGAGCACCTCGTTGGCCTCGTTGATCTGCTGGAAAAGTTTTCCCGCAGCGGGATCATTAGGGTTCAGATCGGGATGATGTTGGCGGGCTAACTTACGATATGCCTTCTTGATCTCATCGGGTGTTGCATTTTTACCAACACCAAGAACTTTGTAATAATCAATGTAATCCATTTGGCTGGGTTATCTATAATAAACTGTCTTAAATTTGAATCTTGATCTAATAGACGGGGCCGTTTTTCTTTGTTGGCAATAATTGTTCATTTTCTTTGATTGAATTATTCGGAAGTTGCCGAATAACTTTGAAGCATAGTTATGGTTGGCACAAAATAAAGTGTACCGGTTTTAGCGGTACTAAAGTCAAGTATTCGGTCAGAATTTCCCGGAGGACTTCCAATAAACATTCTGGTTAGCATTTCTTTTACGGTGCTGAAGGTATTGGCATAGGCAATAAAATAGGTGCCAACTTCTCCTTTTGCCGGATGTCCAAAAGGCATATTATCCCTGATGATTTTAAGATCGTTCCCCTCGGCATCTTCGATTCCGGCCAGCGCACTGTGCGAATTGCTTGGTTTTACCTCATCGGTCATTTCGATGTCGCTCATTTTATAACGGCCAATTACCTTTTCCTGGTCCTCGGTAGACAATGCCGTCCAGTTTTTCATCTCATGCAGATACTTTTGTACAAATAAGTAACTTCCACCTTTGTAAACCGGATCTTCATCTCCCACAAGGGCAAAAAGTTGCCTTTCCTCTCCAATAGGGTTTTCTGTGCCATCTACAAAGCCGAGTATAGAACGGCCGTCCCAGTACCTGAAACCATGTATTTCCAGGCTGCATTCGGCTACAGGTTCGAGCACCGCTGTAATGTCGCTGGCCATATCGAAACATATGCCCATATCCAGTGCCCGTAAATGTAGGTGTAGATCTCCTGGAGTAGACACTGCGGTGTGTCGTTCTCCAACAATGGGCTCGAATTCTGCCAGTTCTTTTGGGAGGGGGGTGGGTAGCCCGAGTTTTTTCCAGGCATCATATCCTACACCGAGCACACAACTCGTCCGGCCCTTTACAATACGGATTGCATAAGAGCGATTTATATTTTCTACCAAGGCACATAGTTGCTCGAAGGCGGGTTTGATGGCTGCGCCATCTTTGAATTTCCAAACCATGAAAATGGTGTTGTTATTAGGATAGTCTGTTACGTTTTGTGGTTGATTCACGCTGGTGGGTTTATAATTTTCAATTTTATCTGATTTTTATCTTAAATATACGCTATCCAAATCAATTCCTGTTACGGTGGAACTTGGCTGTTAAATGCCTGGTATAATTCTTCAATATCAATAAGATTACTTAAAATAAAGATTACTTAAAATAAATAGAATAACATGGTGCTCATGCAGAAAATCACTGTTATTTTTCAACAAACTTAATGCAAATCAATTTCAGGCTGCTGTAGCTTTATAAGCATAGATTTTTTTCGCGTTTGCATAACCCGTTTTTAAAAGGCATAAGCCAAATTTAGTTGATGTAACTGTGATACAGTTCACATTTTCTGCAAATGCATATTATTCGATATTATTTTCACTAAATACAACATTTATAGTTTTTAGCGTTTCTTTTCCCGTGCTTTAATATTTAAATAACCTAAACAAACTGCTCTTCATCCGAGCCCTAGCCCAAAATATACCGGTTTAATATTTATTTTTTTCTGCTATCTAAAATCTTACCTGGCTTTGCCATGGGCTACAAAATCATTTTTGCAGGTCGGGCGGTCTGGACGTTTTTTGCAGTTCCCGGATCGATAATTTACGCTACTATTTTCATGCTATTCTATAGTGATAGCGCAAGATGCCGTTTTTTTATTATCTAATATTGTATTGGCTGATGCCATGAAATTTGATAGTTGTAAAGAATACAGAATGTGCCCTAAGCACCAAGTGAGGTTAGGAATTGGGATTTCTATTGAGGTGTATAATCACTGTCTATTTTAAGACAGGTGATTTCGATAAACAGGGTTTTTGGCTAAAGAAAGTATTAATCTGAAATAATTAAATTTTTAACTAAAACTTATCTAACATTATGGGCAAAATTATAGGCATTGACTTGGGAACCACCAATAGCTGTGTGGCAGTTATGGAAGGAAATGATCCGGTAGTGATCGCTAACGATGAAGGAAAAAGAACCACTCCTTCTATTGTGGCTTTTTTAAAAAATGGAGAACGTAAGGTTGGCGATCCTGCGAAAAGACAGGCTATTACCAATCCGCAAAATACGATTATGTCTATTAAACGTTTTATGGGCCGTCGTTTTGATGAGGTAACAGAAGAAATAAAGCATTGTAGCTATAAAGTTGTTAGCGGAGACAATGATACCATCCGGGTTGATATTGATGGGAAGTTGTACACCCCACAAGAGATCTCTGCCATCATCCTGCAAAAGATGAAGAAAAACGCAGAGGACTACCTCGGACAGGAGATAACCGATGCTGTAATTACTGTGCCGGCATATTTTAATGATGCCCAAAGACAAGCAACCAAGGAAGCAGGTGAAATTGCGGGGCTTAACGTAAAAAGGATAGTAAATGAGCCAACTGCGGCTGCGTTAGCCTATGGCCTGCAAAAGGCAGATAAGAACCAGAAAGTAGCCGTTTTCGATCTTGGAGGGGGAACGTTTGATATTTCAGTACTTGAACTAGGGGATGGTGTTTTTGAAGTGAAATCAACCAATGGTGATACCCATCTTGGTGGTGATGATTTTGATAAGGTAATTATAGATTGGATGGCAGATGAATTCAAGAAAGAGGAGGGGATTGATCTGCGCAAGGATCCCATGGCCCTTCAGCGTTTAAAGGAAGCAGCTGAGAAAGCCAAGGTTGAACTTTCAACGGCTACCGAAACGGAAATTAACCTGCCCTATGTAACTGCAATGGATGGAATTCCTAAACACCTGGTAAAAAAACTGACCCGTGCAAAATTTGAAAAGTTAGCAGATAGTTTATTTTCGCGCTGCCTAAAACCTTGTGAGACGGCCCTGAAAGATGCCAAACTGAAACCGGCAGATATTGAGGAGGTTATCCTTGTGGGTGGAAGTACCCGTATTCCAAAAGTACAGGAAATAGTAGAAAAATTTTTTGGCAGACAACCCAGCAAAAGTGTTAATCCTGACGAGGTGGTTGCATTGGGAGCTGCAATCCAGGGTGCGGTATTATCTGGTGATGTAAAGGATGTGGTGCTATTGGATGTGACGCCACTCTCATTGGGAATAGAGACCATGGGTGGTGTAATGACAACTTTAATCCCAGCCAACACAACCATACCGGCAAAAAAATCAGAAGTATTCTCTACTGCATCTGATAACCAGCCGGGGGTTCAGGTACATGTATTGCAAGGGGATAGAGCCATGGCAAAGGACAATAAAAGCCTGGGCATCTTTAATCTTGATGGACTTCCACCTGCGCCAAGGGGAATCCCTCAGATCGAGGTTGTATTCGATATCGACTCCAACGGGATACTTAATGTGACCGCAAAGGACAAAGGCACCAATAAGGAGCAAAAAATACGGATCGAGGCTGGTAGCGGGCTAAGCAAGGAAGAGGTTGAAAAGATGCGGGAGAGCGCAAAGGCCAACGAGGCTTCTGATAAGGAGGCCCGGGAGCGGGTAGATAAACTGAATATGGCGGATAGTCAGATTTTCCAGTCTGAAAAACAATTAAAAGAGATTGGGGAAAAACTTTCTGCAGATAATAAACAGGCAATTGAAGGCGCACTTTCTGCCCTGAAATATGCATACGAAAAACAGGATATTGCTGCTATCGATACTTCCCTTGCAGATATAACCAAAGCATGGAACAGTGCCAGTGAGGAGATGTACAAAACCGATCAGCCTTCACCGGGAGCAGAAAATGTAAACCAACCTGCAAATGACGCACCGGATGATGTGACAGACGTTTCTTTTGAGGACGTAAAGTAAAAGAATAAAAAATGATACCGTTTAAATGGAATGCGCTCCAGTTAAACGGTATTATTGATCGAGATATAAGATCTACCTGTTATGGGTTTTGTGTACAGCGGCAAAAAATAAGCATATTGGCGCCTCTAATTCTCTGCTCAATCAGTATCTTTATATTTCATTTTTGACTAGGACGATTTATGAGGGATATTCCATCGGTTTCGATTAAACACTTGCCCGTAAAAAAAGTATCGGGATTTATCGCTTCCCCGGCGCTCGACATACTTTCTGTGGAAGAACCGCTGGAAATCCGGATAATATACGGACCTGCAGACGCTCGGGTCCAAAAAAATATCTCCGTAACCATGCGGACACCTGGCAATGATCTGGAGCTTGCTTTGGGTTTTTTATTCACCGAAGGCATTGTATCTTCCAAAGAGGAGGTGACTGTTATTGCCCACTTGGCAATGGCATGTGAATTTGACAAGGAAAATATTGTTTGTGTTGAATTCAGTGATCAATTTACGCCTAATCTCTCGCAGTCTGACCGTAATTTTTACACCACGTCGAGCTGCGGAGTTTGCGGTAAGGGATCAATACAGTCTATCAGGACATCAAGCATTTATTCAGGTCTGGCCAGTGAGCAGGAACTCAGCCTGTCGCCTGAAATCCTCTACCAGCTGCCAAACAAACTAAGGTCAGCCCAGCAAAATTTCTCTGCTACGGGTGGGATCCATGCGTCGGGCCTTTTTACGATTGAAGGAGAAATGCTGATGCTTAGGGAGGATGTAGGCCGTCACAATGCTTTGGATAAGCTCATTGGTGCGGCACTTGCCAGCGATCTGCTTCCCCTTAACAGATACATCCTGTTGTTAAGCGGGCGGGCAAGCTTTGAGCTGATCCAGAAAGCAGCTATGGCAGGAATCGCAATTGTAGCCGCTATCGGAGCCCCATCCAGTCTTGCTGTAGAACTTGCGGCCGAATTTGGTATCACTCTTTTAGGCTTTTTAAAGGAAGACCGTTTTAATATTTATACCAGTAACGACAGAATTTTAATACCTACATCACATGAAAATTAGAATAAAGGGCAATTCGCTCAGATATCGTTTAACCCAGTCTGAAGTAGCGGCATTAGGAATGGTCGGGTTTCTTTCCGAACGTACCCACTTTGCTAGCCAGGCGCTGGAATATGCAATCATGACGACAAGCGAGGGACAGCTTACTGCCGATTTTTCGGAAAATCGGATCGTGCTGAATATGCCCGAAAAAATGATTGGGGAGCTGGTTAATACAGATAAAGTCGGTTTTAGCGATGTGTCTGGTCCGGTAAGCCTGCTTATAGAAAAAGATTTTACCTGTTTGGATAATGTGGAAGAAGATCAGAGCGATAATTTTCCCAATCCCAATATAAACTGTTAAGCCATGGAACAAGATAAAAAGATACCTTCTGCAGAAAATCCATATAAGCTGCTCGATCTGAAACTGACACCTGTAGAGAAATCGGCAGCAGGAATGCACGCGGTAATGGCGGCTATGGGAGATTTGATAGAGGAGAAGACATTTTTCAGGGGAAATCACGCACTTTTGAACATGAACCAGTTTAAGGGATTCGATTGTCCGAGCTGTGCATGGCCAGATCCTGATGATGAACGCTCTCCTGTTGGCGAATACTGTGAAAATGGTGCAAAGGCACTTGCAGAAGAAGCCACAACGAAAAGAGTGACAGCCGAGTTTTTTAAAAAGAATTCAGTTTTTGATCTGGCCAAGCTGGATGATTACCAGATTGGCAAGTTCGGGAGACTTACCGAGCCGATGTATATGCCCAAAGGCGGAACGCATTATGAGCCTATTAGTTGGGAGAATGCTTTTAAGAAAATAGCCGCGCACCTCAATGCACTCGAGTCGCCCAACCAGGCAGCATTTTATACTTCGGGCAGAACCAGCAATGAGGCATCATTTGTGTATCAGCTCTTTGCCAAGGAATTTGGTACCAACAATATGCCAGATTGTTCGAATATGTGCCATGAAACTTCTGGTTCTGCACTGCGGCCAACTATTGGCATTGGAAAGGGGACCGTTACACTAGAAGACTTTTATGAAACCGATTTGATTATCGATATTGGCCATAATCCTGGTACAAATGCGCCCCGGATGATGAGTGCCCTGTCTAAGGGGAAAAAAAACGGCGCCATGATCATAGCCATCAATCCGCTGCCAGAGGCCGGATTGCTTGGTTTTCAAGACCCACAATCTGTAAAAGGAATGATTGGTGGCGGGGTTAAGCTGGCAGATTTATATCTCCCAGTAAAAATCAACGGCGATATGGCCTTGCTTAAGGCCCTGGAAATTCTACTGATCGACTTCGAAAAGAAATTTCCGGGACAGGTTTTTGATCAGGAATTTATCAAAGATAAAACAACCGGATATGAAGCATTTTTGGAGCAATTTGAACATGAGGATTATAATCTTGATCATTTATCCGAACAATGTGGTGTTTCCAAAGAAGATATTTTAAGGGCTGCGGAGATGATTGCCTTTAAAAAGAGAATCATTTTCTGTTGGGGAATGGGACTTACACAACAGCCTAATGGTGTTGCGATGATCCGTGAAATTCTCAATATTCTGTTGCTTAAGGGCAGTATCGGAAAGCCTGGAGCCGGCGTATGTCCGGTACGTGGGCACAGCAATGTGCAGGGTAACAGAACCATGCTTATAGATGAAAAGCCGACAACAGAACAGCTCGACCGGCTTGAAAGTTACTACGGCTTTAAAATGCCGCGAGCGCATGGCTATGATGTGGTGCGGGCAATCAAGGCCATGCACGAGGGAAAGCTCAAATTTATGTTTTGCATGGGCGGAAATTTTTTGTCTGCAACTCCTGATACTACCTATACCGCCAATGCTGTACGAAAACTGGATCTGCTGGTTTGCGTGTCTACCAAGCTCAATCGAAGCCACCTTATTCACGGAAATGAGGCATTAATACTGCCAACTTACGGCCGGAGTGATAAAGACATTGTAAATGGCGAGGTACAGATCATTTCTACAGAAAACTCCATGGGTGTTGTACAGGCTTCGAAGGGAATGCTGGATGCGGTATCCAAAGACTTGATTAATGAAACGCAGATAGTATGCCGAATGGCAATGGCAACACTGGGAGAAAAGTCGGTGGTTAACTGGCAACTTTACCATGATAGTTATGACGCTGTTCGGGACGCGATAGAGAAATGCATTCCTGGCTTTGAAAACTATAATGAAAAGGTAAGGCAAAAAGGTGGATTTTACTTGCCAAACGCTGCAAGAGACGGGAAGTTTATAACCAAAGAATTTGGCGACCGTGCGCCTTTTACCCTTACTAAAATTCCTAATAACCATCTCGAGGAAGATGAATTTATGATGGCCACAACCAGAACACATGATCAGTTTAATACCACCATATATGGACTGGATGACCGTTATCGAGGCATTAAAAATGAGCGGCGTGTGATCTTCATGAATAAGAAGGACATCGAAAAACTGGGGATGAAGGCTGGAGACAGAGTAGATTTGTTTAATTTCGATGACGGCATTGAACGGATTGCCCCGCTGTTCATCATTGTACCTTACCAGATTCCGGAACGTAATACGGTAACCTATTTTCCCGAAACCAATGTTTTGGTTTCTGTGAACAATGTGGTAGAAGAAAGTAATATGCCAGCTTCTAAATACGTAAAGATTAAAATTAAAAAGCATGAGCCCACTATTTATGACCGGGTAAAAAAAGTAGAAGAAAATTATCGGTTGATGCAATAGTAATCCTAAAGCATGGAACCAGATTGTATCTTTGACTATGAAAATTACCATTGTCTAAATGATCAATAGCTCAACATAATATGATAATCAGGAAAAAAGAAAATTGGTTCAAAATGCTTTTTGTATGGCATGGCTCGGTTCTTCCCAGGTTACTGCCACGGCTTATCTTACTTTTTGTACTTTCTGTAGGGGTAGTGTTCTTTCATGGTAAAATACTTTCCTTTAAAGTGCCTTTAAATCCCACACCATTAACCTTGTTTGGTTTTGTGCTTGCCTTGTTCCTGGGCTTTCGAAACAATGTGAGTTATGACAGGTTCTGGGAAGCCCGAAAGCTTTGGGGCTCCCTTTTAAATTGTAACCGTTCACTCGCCAGGCAAGTGATAACCCTTCCCCGCACTTCATCAGAGAAAGCTGAATCCACAGGCTTTATCAATCTTTTGGTATCATGTACCTATGCGTTAAAACATCAGCTAAGAGGTACAAATGCAGAAAATGACCTTAAAAAAAGACTCAGCGATACCCAATTCAGCCTCATCCATACTACGCGTTATAAACCGATCATGATGATTAAGCTGATGGGGGATTGGATTGCTCATGCACACAGCAAAGCGCATATAGATTCAATTCAGCAGATGCGGTTAGATGAAAACCTAGATAAGCTGGCCGAAATTGTTGGAGGCTGCGAGCGTATTATATCAACACCAATACCTTACAGTTACCGGGTGTTATTACACCGTACAGTATACCTCTACTGCTTTCTTCTACCTTTTGGACTGGTAGATAGCCTACAATGGTTAACCCCATTTATTGTTGTTTTTATTGCCTATACTTTTGTTGCTTTTGAAGCCATTGCAGATGAGATTGAACAACCCTTTGGTACGGCGCCTAATGATCTTGCATTGAATGAAATGTGCCAGATGATAGAAGCGACATTGATGGAGCTTGACGGCAAGGAAATTCCCGAAATTAAAGCCAGGAAAAGTGGCACCATAGATTAACCGATGTAATCTGATTAAATTCCGATCCCAGGATTTCTGTTTGGGAGTCTTTGATATAAGATCACTATAATTAGAATAGACATTGCACAAAAAAGAGGAAACCTTTTTAGGCTCCCTCTTTTTTTTATCTGATCTATATTGTTATTTGATCTATATTTGGTTTATTTATAAAGGTAATTCATTGCAATTACATCATTTGCATTAAATGTGCGGTCGCCGCCGTTAGAGCAAGCCAGCATAAACGATTCTGCATCTGCTTTTGACGGTGTTCCCGGAATCTGTACTGCACCTACACCTGCTGTTCCTTCGTTGGAGCGTTTTCCTCCACAGCTATATGCCCTGTTCATGTAGTCAGTATGGCGGAATCCTATACAATGTCCAACTTCATGTTGTAAAACAGAAGCTACATATAACAAATTAGGATTTGTTCCATAGGCATTCACATTCGTATTCATTTTAACCTGGTTAAATGGTTCACCGCTTGAAGTAGGAAAACCAGATGAACCTAAAGTGATATAACCACCGCTCGGGCCTTCGTTAAATCCAAATACATCAATATTACCTGTAGTGCCGGTACTTGCCCGTTGAAAAGTCATACGCAGGCCTAGCGAATTGTATCTTGAAATCATCAGGTCAACAGCATCGCTATATACTTGTGGTAAATTGGTAACAGAAATCGTAATCACACGTGGCAGTGATTTAACCACATTCGTTGTGCGGTACTGCTCGGTTTCAGCAATGTTTAAATTAGGGCTTAAAGATTTTTCAGTTAAGTTGGCGTCTGTTAGCACGATGTCGCCTTCAACCAGATAACCGTTATCCACTTTACGTGCATTCTCGACACTAAATCCCAGGCTTTTTATTTGTTGTAATGTACTTGCTGATATTTCGGCATTGTTATCAGTTTGTTCGGAAGTGTTGTTCTTTTTACAAGAAGATGCGCAGATAAATAAAGCGCATAGCATGGCTAGCGATAGAAACTTTGTGTTTTTCATGTTTAAGTTAGTTTAGGTTAATGTATCGATCAGATAAAGCTAATATATAAACAAATTGTATGTAATCAAATAGTTACAAAGTTTTTTTGCCAAATATTTATGAACTTGTTTTTATAATGCTTTGCGAGGCCGTAAAGCCCCACTAACATTGTCGCATATGACCACTGGCAAACCCGAATTTACATGCCATCTTTGTATAGTCAGGAAATAATATTAAAAAAAACAAATTGATGGAGCAGCTACCATTCTAAAAACGGGCGAAACCGAAAAGCCTTAAGAGTAGGGAATTAAAAAATGATATTATGTCGAATAACACCGTTTCATTACACAGAGTTTTAAAAGCATCGCCAGAAAAAGTATACCGCGCATTCACCGAGCCGCTGGCAATTGCTTCATGGTTACCTCCATATGGCTTTCTTTGCACTGTTCACGAAATGACAGTGGCGTTAGGAGGTTCTTTTAAAATGTCGTTTCAAAACTTTTCTACTTCCAATGGTCATTCATTCGGCGGAAAATACCTTGAGGTAACACCGAACGAGTTTTTAAAGTATACCGATCAGTTTGATGATCCAAACCTGCCTGGTGAGATGATTACCTCTGTTTGGTTGAAAAAGACTTTAGTGGGTACCGAAATTAAAATTTCGCAAGAGGGGATTCCATCAGCTATACCTGTAGAGATGTGTTACCTGGGCTGGCAGGAATCGCTAGAAAAGTTAGCGAAGCTGGTAGAACCAGAGATACCAGATGCTTAATTTAAAGGAATTATATTTTTCTGCAATACATAAAACAGTTAAGCACGCAGCTTAAACCCCTCTAAATGATTTTGGAGGGTTTTTTTGCGTGCTTACCCCATATTAAGCGATTTTGCCAAATGATTAAGCCTGATATCCGTAAAGAAAGTCTTAATTTTTTTTTCTCTAATGCTTTTTTTGGAGGAGGTGTAATGTTTCTAAATATCTATTTTCCATTTTAATAGTTTTAAGAATATCATGGAAATACCCCTGTTCGTCACTCCAAAAGCATCGTTCGTCAAAAATATTTGATGTTTTTTTGAATATAAACTATTTTGTAATCCAATTCAAACCGGAAACAACTATTTACTTTTTTTATGCTAAAAATTACACAACAACGTGCAATTTCAATTTTACTTGTCATCACAGCAGTCCTGTCTCTATTATTGATCGGTAGTTATTTTATGAATGAAAAAAAAATAGCCTATGTCGATTCGATGAAAATATATAACGGGTATGTAGGGATTAAGCAAGCAAAGATCGAATTTGAAAAAGAGGTAGAGTTTTACAAAAGTAGAACCGATACCCTAACTGCAAGGGCGAAAATTACGATCCTAAAATTAGAAAAAGCAAGAGATAATAAGACTGAGTACACTAAATTATCAGATTCGGTACAGTTTTATAAAGGACAGCTCAATAATTATCAGTCATCCATGAATGAATCCTTGAAACAAAAGGAATCGCAGCTTACGCAGAAAGCCATGCTAAAACTGAATTCGTTTTTAAAAGAATACGGCAATTCCCAAGGGTATGATATGATCCTGATTGCAAATCCATCGGGTACAATTGCCTTTGCAAAAGATTCTTTTGATATTACTGAAGATGTTTTAAAAGCTGCAAATGAAAAGTTTTAACCTTTTTTTGATAGGTATTTCTTTTTTGTTCCTCTTTTCCTGTAAAAGGGAGATGAACCGCGAACAGCTCAGGTCCTACATTTATGATGATAGTAATGGTTTGAAAAAGGTTTACCAGGATAAGGACGGTTTGCTTTTTGAAACCTATCTGATCCGCAAGGAATTGATCGAATCAACCAAAATTAAAGGGAATGCCTCTACAAACGATTCTTTAGCCTATTTTATGTTATCGTTTAGCAGAAACGGACGAGAATTACTTGTGCAGGGCAATGATTTTAGCACTTATGCCACATTGATTAATAACCTGAGTTTTAATGCTGCAGCCTATTGTCAATTATTGGTAAATGAAAAAGATACCTTAAAATTGAATAATAGCAGTTTCGTAAATACTTTTGGAACTGCTTCTGCAAATAACCTCCTTTTGGTTTTTAAGACCAAAAAACCGGTAACCGATTATACTTTACTTTTTGAAGATATTGGTTTTGGTACTGGTAACCAGAAATTTTTATTCCGTAAAAAAGATATTCAACATTTAAATAATATAGTTCTCAAAAATTAACATGCTCTTCTATGTTCAAAAAAGCTCCAATTAGGAAGATTATAGCGCTTACGCTAACTTTCTGTGTATTGAACAATATTTTAACACCAAGTTTGGTGTTTGCGCTCACAGCTGGCCCTGAAAATCCTGACGTAACCAGTTTCGAACCGGTTGACACCACCGATATGGTGAATTTACTAACCGGAGATCTGGCCTACAATATTCCATTATTAGAGGTTCCTGGTCCTGAAGGAGGTTATCCATTATCACTTTCTTATCATGCAGGTATTATGCCTGATGAAGAAGCTACCTGGACAGGATTGGGATGGAGTTTAAGTCCAGGTTCTGTTAACCGTACGGTGAGCGGTTTTCCCGATGATTTTAACGGACAACAAAATGTAGTACGCGACTATTGGGCTGGTGGTAATACCTCTACTACGTCCATTGGTGTAAACATCGGCCTTACGGGAGCACTGTCTGCTGAATTTGGATTAAGTATCTCACATGATACCATGCAGGGAACTGGAATTGGAGGCTATATTGGTTTAAGCGCATCACCTGATTTTGCTAAATTTGGAAAAGGTTTTGGAGCCTCTGCATCTATTGGTTTATCATTTGATCCTTTTGGTGGAACATCAATATATGGTGGAATAGGAGTAAGTTATAGTGGTGCTATAGGTAAATCTAATGCTTCATTAGGAGGAGGATTGGGACTTGGATTTACAGCAAATTCGAAAGGATTTAACATGGGAGCTGGTGTTGGCTTAAGTGCGGGACTAAGTAGGCCTGGACATGCAAATTCTGCGTTTGGCAACATGTCACAATCACTATTGGGGGCATCCATCAGTTCTGGTGGTGGTGGCATCAGTTTAACTACTGGTGGGGGATATAGCAGTGTAGAAAATGTAAATGCAGGTAGGATTCAAACCCAATCACGCGGTTGGGGGATCACCATTCCGGTATGGTTTGGCATCTCGATTTCCTTAAAACGAAATTTTACACGCTATTGGTCTGATGAAACCTCTTATGTGCGTACTTTTGGTACTCTGAATTATCCAAAGATAGCGGAGGATATCGGCTATTATAATACGGAGTACGATAGTTATTATCTGGCAGACATCAATGATCCAAATTATACATTGTTGGGTAAGAACGATCCGGTTAAATCAACAGGAGGTACTTTTCCTGATTATGATACTTACTCAGTTTTAGGTCAGGGCGTTTCTGGCTACATGAGGCCTTATGGCTATCAGATGCAGCTCGTCGGAAAAGGCAAATACTATTCTGGTTATACTACAAACAGAACTCAGTTAGATACCAGAGAAGAATATATCTGCGATTTTGACTGGACAACAGGAAATGATTATAACTGTAGAACAGAAACCTATTACACCACGCATATTAATAATCCTGATAAACTAAACTTTAGGTTTATCAACGATTTTTCTAATAATTATATTCAGCAAAGCCCGCAGGTTACGAATGTTTCCAATATTAATTTCGATACTAATCCCACGCATGGGAATAATGATGGTAATTATGGTTATGACCCAGCTACCGAACGTTTAGCTTCATCAAAAAATATAGAATATTTCACCAACGATGAGATAAAAAATGGATCGGCTAAGCTTAAAGGCTTTATCAATACCCAAGCTTCAGGCTTTGACCGTACTAAAAATCCTGATGGTTCTAATATTTCTACCGAAGACCGCAGGATAGGTGGTTTTATGATCACAAATGAAAGTGGAATTACTTATCATTATGCCTTACCGGTTTATGCCTATGATGAATTAACCCGTACTGATAATACCTATGGTATTCAGAACTATAATAAACAGACCAGACCGAATCCTTACGCCACAACCTGGCTTTTAACTGCCGTAACAGGTCCTGATTATGTAGATACCAATAACAATGGCTTAACAGATCAGGGCGATTGGGGTTACTGGGTGTCTTTTGAGCATGGCAAATGGACTGGTAATTATAAATGGCGTAATCCAGGGATGGGTAAAAAGAAGGATATGGATGCCCGTTTCGAATATTTTTCTACCGGGAAAAAAGAGATTTATTATCTCGACGCTATAATGACACCATCACATACTGCACTTTTTGAGAAAGAGATAAGAGCTGATGGAAAAGGTACTGCTAGCGACAATGCAAATGATCCGTATAACGGGATGCCCCCTAGCTTGCTAAGATTAAATAATATTATTTTAATCAATAACAGTGCATTACCTAACGGATTGAATACATTAAGAGCATCATCAGGTGGCTATAATAATTATGGTATTCATCTTGGCAATAATATTATTGATAAATTTGATATTGCCCAGCTGGCATTATCATCAGAAGATATCTTAAGGAAGATTCATCTCGGTTATGATTATACTTTGTGCCCTCAAACACCTAATAGTTTTGATGAAGCAGGTTCGTTATATGATATAGCTAATACCAATACATCAATTATGCCGCGTTTGGGTAAGCTAACGCTTAATCAGGTTCAGTTTTTAGGTAGAGGTGGGGAGGCAAATATACCTGCTATGACATTTGATTATGAGATCCCCGAAGATCTGGCAAATTCTGATGAAGTAGAATTTTACGCTAAAAAGCCTAATTCTGACATATACACTTTTGTTACTCCTACCCGCCGCTATTTATCATTTTTGTCCTTTAAAGAAGGAGATATTGTTAAGTTTAATTTTAATGGTACAACTTTTTATGCATTGATAAAGCAGGCTAATGAAACCCGATTGCAAAATGACTATTCTTTCTCAGCTTTTGAAGTGAAATTTTTATCAACCCCACCATATTTCCCTACCGGTCATGACAAATACCTATGGACCACTACTAAAAATCCACCTTATCTGGCGCAAAACTATGATATGTGGGGAATGTTCAAAGGAGATTTTCAGGCTTTCAGCGGGAATGAAAACTTAGCACGCTTGCCATCGAAAGCTTCAGCACAATCAGTTGATGTCTGGTCATTAAGACGTATTCATCACGCCTTGGGAATGACAACTGATATTGTTTACGAATCAGATACTTATAACAAAGTGGCCTTGTACCGCAATGCTGCAATTCAGGTTAGCGGAGTAGTTAACCTTGGGAATTCAAGTATGCAGATCAATTCGACTGGTGATTTCGGGATTGATTTAAGAGACTTTATTAAGCCCGGCGACAAGGTAAAGGTAAATTTAACAGGATTATACGAGGTTTATGGTTATGAGGATCAATATGGTAATATCGTAAATACTCAGCAGCCCATTAATCCGAAATCGGGAGATACGCCTTCTTTATTGGTTACAAGTGTCTCAGAGAATTATGTTGTTATAAATGATCCTGGATTTTATAATCAGGTTTTTGTTGACCAACCGAATGCCAGCTATAGCCATGGAAACATGACTGCCGGGGGCATAGGCAATAACTATGGTGGTGGCCTCCGCGTGAAGCAGGTAATAAACAGAGAGCCTATAACTGATGTAAAGATGGCTGTCAACTATAATTACAACCGCGCAGAAAATATGGGTTTAAGTTCGGGAACCACTTCTTATGAGCCGCTTGGCTTAGATGCTGTTGAGTTACGGGGTGGAGCCGATCAGATCGATATGCTTAAATCCTTTTCAAAGCTACTGGGGATATCGAGGGAGGTACCAGCACCGGGTATTATGTACGAATATGTAACAGTAACAACCCAAAGAAGTACAGGTAATATAGAGGTTCAACAACTTGGTAAGACAGAATATCAGTTTGAAGTCTTTAAAGAAGGAATGGTAGGACTCTGGAACTTAAACCCGGTAAAATCACAGTATCAAGAGATGTCTACAATCCTTTTGCAAAATTATGCAAGTAGGGTTGGGAATTTAAGAAGAATGATCCAATATGATGTAAATGGCAATAAGTTAAATGAAGTAATTAACCATTATTTACACGACGAACAACAGGGGCAATCTGCTGATGCAAATAAAACTGAATACGAACCGCTATTAGCTCGTTATAACAAGCAGGGCTTAATTATGGAGCAAACAGTTGAAGGTAGATATAACGACGGTAAAACAAGGGCTGTTTTATCTACCAGGGCTAATTACCCTTCTGTAATGACTGGTACCACGAGTATTGATTATAAAACGGGTATTAAAACAGGTAGTCAGACACTTGCATTCGATTTTTACTCTGGGCAACCCGTTAAAACATTAACAACCGATGGTTATGGAAACCGTTTCGTTAGTGAAAGCAAACCTGCATACCGTTTTTATCCGGATATGGGGCTAAAATTCATCAACACTAAAAATGCGAACATGTTAAGCCAAATAGCCGAAGAATTGGTATATAAAGTTGATCAGAATAACAACCCTATTGGGATTTTGTCTGCCAGCGCAACCACTTGGAGTAACCAATCTATTTTGCTGAATGATAGCGAACAGGAAGTGAATTCGAAAAACGCGCACAGTTCAGAGCCTAATATTTGGCGTAAAAACCAAACCTATCAATGGATGCCGGAAGAAAGGACTGGAGGTTTAACCAGTATGCCAGAATTTGCATCCTTTTTTAATGGTGGGCAAAATTTACCGACCTGGAGTTTGACAGGACAGATTACCTTATACAATAAGTACTCCAGTCCACTAGAAGCTACAGATATTAATAATAATTACGCTGCTAACCGAATGGGGCATCATCAATCCAAAATTGTGGCTACTGCAAGTCCCGCCAATTATTACGAAATGAACTACACGGGTTTGGAAGATGAGGCTATTGGTTCTGGTATACTGGCAAGAGGTTTCGCTTTAGGAGCTGCCAGCTTAGTGCAGACGGTGAAACATACAGGTGAAAAATCTGCAATGATCAATTCTGGTCAGTCTGGCATTAGCTATACCGTAAATAGCAATAAGCTAAAACCAGGACGGAATTATTCTGCCTCTGCTTGGATGAAACAGCAGGGTAATGGCTCATCTTCTGGTTTATATTATAGGATAAATGGAGGTGCAATGGTGACAGCAGTTGCAACTGCAAATAAAAAAGCAGCTGATTGGTACCTAATTAATCTGCAGATACCCGGTAGCAGTATACCTGCAAATGCCAGTGTAGAAATAGGATGCTTTAACAATGGACCGGCAGAGGCTTATTTTGATGATTTAAGGTTTAAACCTATCAATGCCAGTATGAATACCTATGTGTACAACCTTAAGACAGGTGAACTAGAATATACCTTGGACAATAGCAATATATTTACGCATTTTCAGTACGATAGCCAGAGCAGGTTGGTTAAAACCTTTCGCGAAACTTTTGGTTATGGGGTTAAACCTGTAGGCGAGTTTGTATATAATTATGCAAAATCGATAAAAGGAACCTGGCAAAACACGGGTATAGAAAGATGCCAAACCGTTAACGGTGCTACAACAGGCTTGAGGGAAGTACAGCAAGTGGATGTAAATATATTGAGTTCTACTTATCTTCAAAACAGATGGGTAGTAGATGGCAGTTCATCAGCCTGTGGCGCTAATCCGGAATCATGCACTGGCCCTGACCGCAAGTATATTAACGGAACCTGTAGTACTGGTTATAAAGAATATACGAGGTCTGTTCGACATAATTTTGATAATGGCTACACCTGCTATTTCTGGTATACCTTTTCAGATGGGACCCATAGTGTCGAATATTCTGAAGAAAATCCTTACGAATGTAATCTAAGCTGGTAAATCTAAAATTAACGCGATGAAAAAGATAAAACTCTCCATACTTTTCTCCTTTCTTCTTGGGCATTTATTTGCCCAGGAAATTATTACAAGTCCTACAACAATAACATTGCCTACCCAGGAGGGAGGAACTAAAATTATCACAAGCGGACAGTCTTTGAGTGTAACAAGCGGGCAGGCCATTATTCTTAAAGATGGCTTTCATGCTCAATCTGGTTCATCTGTTTCACTGCGGATTGCTACAGGTACAATTTACCCCGCCCCGCCATTGGTGAATAATGCCAACCCGGAGCTTAACTGGGTAATGAGCAGGACTTTTAATGCCAATGGAGATACCATTTCTGAAAGTAAAAATTTCTTCGATCTGGGAGGGCAGGCCTTACAAAGTCAGGTTAAAAGTTTTGCAACCAAACATGTACTGGCCTCACAACCGGTCTATGATTTATATGGTCGGCCTGCGATACAATCTTTATCCGCACCGATAAACAGCAGTGGCTTTTATTATAAAGCTGATTTTTTAAGGAATAGTAACGGGTTTGGTTATCAAGCCAATAACTTTGATATAGCTGGTAAGGTAAACAACCCTGATCCTTTAGACGCTTCACAGCCTGGTACATTGGGTTGGTACTACAGTAACAATAATAGTTGGGATAGTTATGTGCCTGCCACAGGTTATCCATACAGTCGTAATGAATTTATGACCGATGGAAGTGGCGCCCTCGCCCGCTCTGGCGTTATTGGCGAGGTGTTGCGATTGGGTAGTGGTCACGAAAGCTATGGAGGAAACTTTGCTGTTGAATCTCAATTGAGCCATTATCTTTCTTTGCGAAATGCTTTTTTTAATGATGCCACAATGGGCAATACTGGGCAAACCGATCTTGTAGGAGAGGCAACGCAAAGTGTAATCCGTGATGAACAGGGGAACTGGGGGATTGTAATTGCAGACAAACAGGGAAATACATTAATGACTGCCAGACCGGGCAATTGGTTAAGTACTAACAATACCATTCAGTTAACCGAATATAAAGAAGAATTTATCTTGGATGGCAATACGGGCGATTATATTAATAATATCAATATTGTTGGAGCAGGTAAATTAAAAGTGCTGGATAATGGAAATTTAATTTACCATGGAGCAGCTTCTGCATATACCCCCCCAGCCAGCTTAAATTCGTCTCATATTTACACCTTAAGGTCTAATAAACCATTAAAAGTATCCTATAGTGTTGTTTATAGTTCAGGCGTAGACCGGTTTTGCGAAGATTGCCATTCTAAAATAGCTACAGGCAACGTAATCGGCCAGGATTTTCATTATTTCAGCCTGGCACAGGGTAGTAATCTAACGGTTACAGGTGGAAGTATCACTTTAATAAACCTGATTACCAATAATACAGAAACAAACTATGGCAATCTGCCATTAGGCCTTTATAAAGCAATAGTAGAAAGTGGCGAACCACAGCTCAGTTACAGTGCAGGATACGCTGATATCAGCTATAGTTTTTACAACCAAAAAGGCGAGTCTGTTGCTGCAATAGCACCTAAGGGTGTGCAGCAGATTTTAACAAATGGTTTAGGTGCTTATGGTAATAAAAACCTGTTACCCTTTACGGAATTTAATGAATTTGATAAGCAAGGTCGTTTAACTAAAAATACTTCAACCGATGCCGGAACAAGTGAGTTTATTTACCGTAAAGATGGAGCAATCCGTTTTAGTCAGAACGCGGAGCAACGGAAAACTGGTAAATTTTCTTTTTCTAATTACGATGAGATGTCACGTTTGATAGAATCAGGAGAGTATTTGGGAACGGATATTTCTTTTGAAACAGCAAAGACAAATTTAAGTTTAATAAATAGTATAGCTTTAGATGGTGGATTAAATAATACATATAAAAGAGAATGGAACCGTATTCATTACGATTTAACCAACAATAGTCATGGTTTAAGTAATTACCTACAGGATTTCGTTGAAAATGGAGTTTCGTGGACAGAAAGTGAGTATACAAAAACCTGGTATAGTTATGATGAACAGGGAAGAACGGTGTGGACAATTAAACAGATAAATGGATTAGGCACTAAAACCATTGATTACGAATATGATTTTTTGGGTAATGTATTAATGGTAGCTTATCAAAAAGGAAATACTTCAGAAAGTTTTTATCACCATTATCAATACGATGCTGACCAACGCTTGGTGAATGTACAAACAAGCATGGATGGAATAAATAAGATTCAACAGGCAGCTTATCAATACTTTCTTCATGGCGGTTTAAAGCGGGTAGAACTGGCTAATAATCTGCAAGGCATAGATTATACCTATACAGCAGATGGTAAACTTAAAGCCATCAATCATCCTGAAAGTAGTAATGATCCTGGAAAAGATGGTATACAAAACAGCTTTGCTGCTGACGCTTTTGGTATGACCTTAGAGTATTTTAATGGTGATTATGTTAGGAATGGCACCGGCATAGCGAGTTTAAATACCAATACCAATAAGGCATATTACAATGGTAATATTACGGCACAAAGCTGGAAAAGTATAAAGCCAAGCTCATTAGGGACGGCCTATAACGGAGCAGCCATGTCTACATATGAATATGATGAAAAATACCAGTTTAACAACAATAAGTACGGAAGTCCAAATTTTTCCAATAATACTTTTACCGAAAACTTAAATCTCAACAAAGAACATGGTTTAAGCTACGATGCCAATGGAAATATTCAAAGTTTAAATAGGAACAATAATTCAGGTAGCCAATTAAGCCTCAATTACCATTACCAGGCCAATAGCAACAAGTTGAGCAGTGTAGATAATTATGCTAATTACAGCTATGATGACCTCGGGCAGATGGTTAGACAGCAAAAGGCAAATGGACAGGGATTTTATGTAAACTATACACCAAGTGGAAAAGTGTCGGCTATTTATGCTGATGCTACAAAAACACAGCTAAGGATAAGTTTTGTTTACGATGAATCGGATATGCGTATCCTTAAAACAGATCATATTCAAAACATCAGTACATATTATATTTATGATGCAACTGGTAATGTATTAGCCGTTTATGACAATAATGGAACCGGATTGCAGCAAAAAGAAATCCCAATTTATGCCGATGACCGTATCGGTGTATTTAATCGTTTAAGCAATAATTATCAGTACGAGTTAACAGATCATTTAGGCAATGTAAGGGTAGTCATCAATCGCAGTAAAAATAGTAATGGTCAGGCTGATGTAGCTTATTATTCTGATTATTATCCTTTCGGCTCCCCATTAACTTTGGCAAACAACGATTACAGGTATGGTTATCAAGGGCAATATGCAGAAGTGGATAAAGAAACCGGTTGGAATAACTTTGATTTCAGGATGTATGATGCGCAGATCGGAAGATGGATGAGCACTGATCCTATGGGTGAATTTTGGTCGCCCTATACCGGGATGGGTAATAACCCTATTTCTACTGTTGATCCAGATGGTGGATGTACAGATTGTCCTAACCCCAAAGAACCTACCTATAAAGGAAATGGAGGGAAAGCACTAGATGAAGTAACAATTACTGCTCCAAAACTTAATGGGTATGGCAGAATGAAGATGAGGAGCGAGCGGGGTATTGATCCACTTAAATTCATGAATGGTAAACCTGATTATGAAGCCATGAATACTGCTAGTACTTATGCTGCAATGAAAAAACCTGAAGATCTTCAGGAATATCTGATTGATGCAGTTATGATAGTTGACGGGGCAGAGATTGGCTACTTGTTAGTGAAATTTGTAGGAAAAGGATCCATTACACTGGCAGGGAAATATATCCTTAAACAAGCTATTAAAAACCCAGAATATGTAGGTAGAGAACTTTACGCTTTGGAAAATTCAGCTAATAAAGGAGTTCAGGCGATGATGAAGGGAAAAGGCATTGATCGGGCCTTTAGATCAATTGCGAAAAAAAATATTATTATTAAATTAGCTCAGAAAGTAAAAATTCTTAAGATAAATTCAATGACTAGAGGAGCAGATATGGAAGGACTAAATCTACTAGGAGAATATTGGTGGGATATTACTACAGCTAAAGATTGGGTAAGACATACTACTAAGTATGGATCTGGGGGAAAGGGATTGTTTTATTAATTTGGGCCATGAAAAAGAATGAACTTATAAACCGATGGTATTCTGATGAAGGGACTGCTTTATTAAATAGCATAATCTGGGCGTTTTCCAAAAAGAAAGAATTAGAGGAAATCGTTAAGTTAAATAAATATGGTGGACGTTGGGATTTGAGGGGAGCTCCATTATCCCATATAGTTGATCAAAAAAAAATAGGAGACTCCAAGTATCAAATTAATTTAACTACCGGTTCCTTAAGCGTTACCAAGTATGATTTTGTAGATATCGATTTTACTTATGCAGATATCAGCTATGGAACATTTCAGGAATGTAGTATGGATAACTGTTTGCTATCCAGAACAAAGGCAAGGGAAATGCATATTTACGACTGTAATTTTAATAATTGTGTTTTTGAGCATGTAGAGTTTTCGTATTCATTTATGAATGATAACATTGGAAACCATGCAGGTTCCTATACTAATTGTAAATTTATCAAATCAAAATTGAATGAGTGTATTTTTACTTTTCCTGTTATTGATAATTGCCTTTTTGATGATTGCCATTTATACGCGACAAATTTTGATGGTAGCCGCATGCGAAATACGAAATTTAAAGGAGAGGTAAATTCATGTATATTCCGAAGCTTTTCACGGCATGCTGTAAAATCGGTTTTTTGGTTATTTAATAGGGTACATCCAAATGATTATCCCAACAGAATGGATAATATCGATTTTTCAGAGGCCCAAATGTATGGAGTTTCTTTTCTTAATGGCATAAATCTAGATAAGTGTAAGTTCCCTGATGAGGAAGAATTGTTATTAATTAGAGATCTTAAGTCTATTTATGCTTTGGCCAGCAAACGGATTGCAGAAGAATGGGAGGGAGAGCACAAAAGAATTGGCCTAAATTTAATTAATAATGTATTTTTTAATAAAGATAAGCAGAACCAACCGGCTGATCTTTTAGATAAAAAGATGATGAGGGATAACAATGGAATTGGGGAACGTTTCTTTGGATTAATGACTGAATTGGCAAATAAATCAAATTAATATCAACAAATAAAATATAAAAATGACTAAACTAAAGCTCCTATTAATAGTATTATCCCTTTGCATCGCTAACAACCTCAAAGCACAATCTGAGTATATCGTTACACTTCAAAATGATACCATTAAAGGTGAAATCAAAAATTATTTAGAAGATAGGGTTAAATTTATCCCCGAGGGCAGTACAGAAAGGGTAAGATATAAGGCCACCGAAATAAAAGCTTTTCATGTAAAGCAAAAAAAAGATGAAATAGATTTAGAAGCCCTAAAATTGCCCGGAAAAAGAAAGCCTTTATTTGTCAATCGGGTTTTGTCAGGTAAAATTATTTTGTACGAATTGATCGAAACTTTTGTGAGGTACAATGGAGCAGTTTCGCATGGTGTAACCTGGTATGTTAAAAAATTGGACCAGGATATCGTAGAAGTTAAAACTTCTGAACTATCCTTTAACCGAAAAGAGAGAGAAGATGCATTTTTTGTACTGTTAAAGGATAATCCTAAAGTAGCTGAACAATACCAGAATGGAGGTAAGTTTAGTTTCGATTTTATTAAATCAATCATCAACGCTTATAATCAATCTTAATATTTAAGCAGAACTTTATCTAAATTAATCACAATGATCAAGACATTCTATCTATTTGGCATTTTGGTGTTATTTTCGTTAAGCAGCCAAGCTCAAAATGCTTCTTCACAACGATTGAACACTCCCGAAAAAAAAGCTACTTTTTTGGTCCGCGATCTGCAGAACAAAATTATGCTGAACGATCAGCAAAAAGATTCGCTTTTCACTATTTTTCAGTTACAATTTAGACTGGCCGATTCTCTAAAGAAAAATCAAACTGGCGGGATAGCTAAAAGACAATATTTCCAGTCTATGCTGGCCTCTTCCAAAAGCAGGATAGACAGTGTTCTGACTAAGGATCAGAGAGTACTTTTTTACCAATGGAAGAGTAATCGCAAATCATTAAAATCTAAAATATAATTTCACTTATTCTTATACATACTGAAGCGGTGTCGAGCTCAAATATGTGTTTTAGAATATAAGTTTTCTGAATTTGACATGTGTATATTTTGAGCTGAAAAGCGTATATAAGCGGCCTGCAATAGCGGCTGCTTATATATCCTTATTTCCATTTCAGTATATTAAACTTATGCCCATCAGGGTCGGCAAAGGCGCAACCGTACATGCCCTGAAATTCTTCAGGTGGCGAGAATATAGAACCGCCGGCATTTTTTACTTTTACCGCCCATTCATCTACCTCTTCTTTTGTTTCGGCCGAAAGGGTAAAAATTACTTCATTGCCCTTACTTAAATCGGCCAGTTCGCCTTTCATGCCTTTTTTTAAGCTGTCCTCTTTAAAAAAGTGGATCACAAAATTGTCCACTCCGAATAAAAAGCTGGCTAATTCCTCGCTCTCGCGTCCTGCATTTTTTTCAAAGCCGAGTTTGGTATAAAAGGCTCTGCTTTTCTCTACATTTTTAACGCCTAAATTGGCCCAGATTTTTGTTTTCATAATTATAGTATTTAAAATATTGATTCCTAATTATAATGCTTCGTAACGCAACAATACGGTACCACTTTTAAAGCTTCGGGTATCGGTTAATTTCAAATTCAATTGCCTTTGTATGCCACTAAAAATAGAAGTGCCCTTACCAATGGCTACCGGATCGATCATGATTTGGTAAGTGTTAATCAAGCCTGCTTCAGCTAATTGTGCACTTAGATTGCCACTGCCTAAAATGGTAATATCTTTTATCGATGTTTTCTTCAGTTCAGCTATCTGAGTCAATATATCTCCACTCATTATCCGTGTATTTTGCCAATGGGCGTGTTGCAGCGTATTCGAGCATACAATTTTTTCGGCCCTATTCATGCCATTGGCTACCTGGGGCATCGCATCAATAGCATTTTGCGATGGCCACCAAGATGCCATCATTTCATAAGTTATCCGGCCGAAGAGCAGGATGCTACCGTACTCCAGATTTTTTGCGCTAAACTCGCCTTCTTCCTGGCCGTGTTGATGCCAGTTTATGCCATTGTCTGCATCTTTATAATAACCATCCAGACTGATAAAATTGAATACATTTAATTTGCCCATTGTTTCTATTGCTTTAGCTGTTTACAAATCTCTGTAGATTATCGATACCATTTAGGTGGCATAAATGACAACTTGAGGGCGTGAAAGTGACATATAAAATGCCTAATTTAGTTGTTAATAAATAACTATTTATTATGTTAAATGTTTGTCTTTATATTTTCGATGAAGCTGTTCCTTCATCGGTTACAGGGGTGGTAGATTTACTGAGTGGTGCCAACCGTTATATGGAGCGTACCGGTAAAAAGCCTGTATTTGCACTAAGTTTGGTAGCAGAAAAAGACCACGAAATTCCTTTTCATTTTAACAATATCAATATTCAGTTGGTAAATTACGAGGAGATACAAAAGGCTGACCTGATTATTATCCCTTCATTCAGTGTAGGCAATGAGGGCGTGTTGGATAGAAACCAGGCGGCCGTTAGCTGGATAAAGGAAATGTATGCCTCCCGAACCGAGGTAGCCAGTTTATGTGTAGGCAGTTACTTTTTGGCCGAAGCAGGCTTGCTTGATGGTAAAGAAGTAACCTCACACTGGGCAGTAGCAGCCGATATGCAGAAACGTTACCCCAAAATCAGGATGAAAAGCGATTTGGTTACTACAGATCAGGATGGCGTTTACACCAGTGGTGGGGCATTCTCTTCGCTTAAACTGATCCTCTACCTGATCGAGAAATTTTGTGGCCGCGAAGCTGCTTTATGGATCAGCAAGATGTTTGCCATTGAGATGGATAGAAGCAGCCAGGCACATTTTAAGGTATTTACCGGCCAGCATCAGCATGATGATAAAGACATTTTAAAGGCCCAACGCTACATTGAAGAAAACTACCAGAACGATATGACAATGGATGAGGTATCTAGCCTGGTGAATATGGGGAAACGTAATTTTATCCGTCGGTTTAAAGCCGCCACCAATAATACACCATTCGAATATTTACAAAGGGTAAGGATAGAATCGGCCAAAAAAGCCATCGAAATGAACCATAAAGACCTGCCATTTATTATGGAAGATACAGGCTACAGCGACCTGAAAGCATTCAGGAAAATCTTTAAACGCATTACGGGGCTATCGCCTATGGAATACAAACGAAAATATGCGCGGATTTAAATTATCAGATGGGCAGGGTATGCCGGGAGAACAATAAAATTTTATGACGTAGGGGTAAATCGAAATGTTGTTGTCATACTTTCAAAACACAATAAATATTTAATTATTTAAAAAAACAAAAAGTATGAAAATGAACAGGTTTTATTTATTAGTTGCTGTTATGGTTATTACAGCGGGAGCGGTAAAAGCACAAGATGCTGATCTTGTATTTGGTGTAAAAGCAGGTATAAACTATGCAACATTGCCAACAAGTTTGAATGCCATAACAGATAAAAAAGGAAAGGTAGGTTATAATTTTGGCGTGTTTGCCCGGGTTGGTAAATCGTTATATTTTCAGCCAGAATTAAACTATGTTAGCTTTAAGAGTTCGTATGTTTATGCAGCTAACACTTATACCCCAAAATTTAACCAATTAAATTTGCCCCTTATGGTGGGGTACAAACTTGTTGATACCAAAGACTTAAATTTTAGGGTTTCTGCAGGTCCTGATATTAATTATACCCTTAACGAGGCTAAGGGGCCGAGTGGCTTTGAGTATAAAAAACTTAATTTCGGTGGAGTGCTCAATGCAGGCGTAGATATCGGTAATGTCAGTATTGATGCCAGATACAGCAGAGGCCTTACAAAAATTAATAAGGGACTCGGCGAAAAAAGTGGTTTGTTTAATCTATCTGTTGGGTTTAAACTATTTTAAAAGAGTCGGTTCATTAACCAATTCCATATAAAACTTGCCCTTCAGTTTATGCTGAAGGGCTTTTTGCTTTTTATCCTATTGATTTATCAATGAAACCATCATTCAAGATGAACTAAATTCTTTAAAAACTAAAAATGTGTAACTTAAATCCGTAAAAGATATATCAAATGAAATATAACCGACGCGATTTTATTGGTGGCAGCATGGCACTCACATCTGCTTTATTTTTAATGCCAATGGAAACATTTAGTACACCTTTTTCCGGATCTGAAAAATCAACAAATGGTTTCGCACTAAAAATCATGGCCCCTTATTGGGGCTTTAATGGCTCAGTAACCGATTTTTGCAAAAAGGCAAAAGATTCAGGTTATGATGGAATAGAAATTCTCTGGTCGGTAGAAATTGCTGAAGAATTATTTAAATCGTTAAAAAAATATCAATTAGAAGTGGGTTTTCTTTGCCGTGGAGATGAAGCTCTTCCAGTACCACATTTTGCAACTTTTAAAAAAGTACTTAAAGAAGCCATTGAACATCAATACCAAAAACCATTGTATATAAATGTTCATTCCGGAAAGGACTTTTTTCAATACCAGGAAAACAAAAAATTCATTGATTTTACTATTCAGTATGCTAAAGAAACAGGCGTTCCTATTTATCATGAAACCCATCGGTCGCGTATGCTTTATTCGGCTCCGGCATCATTATCATATTTACAGGGAAACCCTGATTTAAGGCTAACCCTCGATATTTCTCATTGGTGTAATGTTAGCGAAAGTTTACTCGACGATCAGCCAGAAACCGTGGCACTTGCTATTTCACGTACCGATCATGTTCACGCCAGGGTTGGCCATGCAGAAGGACCACAAGTAAGCGATCCAAGAGCTCCGGAATGGAAACAAGCAGTTGAAGCGCATTTTGCCTGGTGGGACAAAGTTGTTGCCATCAAAAAACAGCAGGGTAAAATCCTGACGATGTTAACCGAATTTGGACCGCCCAGTTACATGCCAACCATTCCGTTTACCAATCTGCCAGTTGCCGACCAATGGGCAATAAATGTGTATATGATGCAGGTTTGGAGAAAAAGATATTTGTAGTCTTTCGCGCTTGTTGTGTTTTTTTAAGCAAAATAGAGAATATAAAAGGTGAAAAATCATTTTTAATCAATATTAAAAGGTTTTGGCTGAAATATAACGGTTAGAGGTTTATTGAATTCAATTTTTAGCCTATATTAGATTCGAATAATAAATGATATGGAAAAATATGTCTAATAAAGCTATGCAAATGAGATTTAAAATAGGTTTGATATATGATTACTTTAAATAATTTCAACGTGGAACAGTCGTATGCTATCGGAATAGATGTTGGCGGCTCATCACTCAAATGTGGAGTAGTAAACCAAAGTGGAGAAATTTTATATTCCATTATTGTATCGCTAAAAAATGCAAAAACACAAGGTGCAATTATTGCGCTCATTGTAGAAGCGATCAATACCTGTGCTAAAAAAATTAAAAATCCTATTCTTGGCGTAGGCATTGGTTTTCCGGGGATTATTTACAAGAATAAGATTATCGCTGGGGCTGATAATTTACCAGGCTTTAAACAATTGGCTTTAGGCGAAATCCTCCAAGAAGTAACACGTTATAATATTATAATGGATAATGATGCCAATTTAATGGGACTTGGAGAAATGACTTATGGGGCTGCCAAAGATTGTAGCGATGTGGTTTTTCTTACCGTGGGTACGGGAATTGGAGGCGGAGTGATGATTGATAACAAGCTTTACGGAGGGTTTAGAAATAGAGGTACAGAGTTAGGACATATTGTTGTACAGCACAATGGCGTTGCTTGTGCCTGTGGAGGTCGAGGTTGTTTGGAAGCTTATGCATCAGTATCGGCCCTGCTTAAACATTATCAGTCTATCCATCCTAATCCACCAGAAGAGATTGATGGTAAATATATGGTAGAAAAGTACCTGGCCAGAGAAGAATATGCTGTTGAAGCTATGGAATCGCATTTCGATTATCTGGCTACGGGCATCATTAGTTTTATAAATGTATTTAGCCCGCAAAAAATTGTAATTGGTGGAGGCATAAGTGAATCTGGCGCCTTTTATGTTCGGGAAATAGAAAGAAGAATAAAAACATTAGCCGTGCCTATTGCCCCTGGTAATGAATTGGTTGTTGCGGCTAAGCTGGGCAACAAGGCCGGTTTATTAGGCTGTGCGGCAAATGTTTTTCAAAAGTTTAAAGCATTTGATTATGCAACGAAGTAATTTTTCAGAAAAATAATAATGTAAACCTAAATCTATACCTTTTTCGGCGAATCAATAGGAAACAAAAAGTATTGAATTTAAACAGAAAGGATATTCTAACTTTTAGAATATCCTTTTTTTCGTCAAATACACAATATCGCTTACTGGAAAATATAATCCGATCAATTATTTACGCCATTTATCTTCGTTTGCTTTTGAGTTATTTTGTTAAAATAATCACAGAAAAGATCGGAATAACCTTTTAAACACAAATTTGAAAGTATTTTAAACTCCTTTTATCCCTCGCAATAAATTTCTAACCTTGCCATTTAATGTCAAATTATTACCTCTTTTTCGAGGAGAAATAAGTCTGATAGCATAAGATTATTATTTTAAGCCAGCCCTTTCTAAATCTCATTGTAAAATAAACAAGGCATTATTATTGTTAAGGGGAGATCAGTGTTGTTTTTAAAAAAATAGCGTAATTTTATAACTATAAAAATAATACGATTTTTCAGCTTTAAAGATTTTTAAAAAATGCATTTCCTTCATCATATTAAATTATCGCAACCCCAATACGCTCATGAACTATAAAAAATTGCAGGAAGATGTAGAAAAGCACGTTCGCGATTACTTCCATCGCCATAACGACCCACGTTTAGTTTATCATAACCTGGAACATACGCAAGAAGTGGTAAATGCTGCGCAGCAAATCGCCAATCATTACCAGTTAAATGAGCAGGATTTTTTTTCTGTAACGGTTGCAGCCTATTTTCATGATACAGGTTATTTTGAAGATGCATTAAATCATGAAGCAAAAGGAGCAGAACTGGCTGATGATTTTTTAGCAAAGCATCAGGTTAATCAAGAAATCCGTGATCATGTTAGGAACGCAATACTGGCCACTAAAATTCCGCAGAAACCTAAAAATGAAATTGATAAAATTATTTGCGATGCAGATCTGTTCCATTTAGGTCTGCCCGATTTCCGCGCAAAAGGGAAATTGATGCATAAGGAAAATGAACTGATCTATAAAAAAGATATCAGTAAGCTCGATTGGCGTAAAAAGGATATCCAGTTTATGGAATCACATCATTACCATACTGATTATGCCAATCTGCTGTTAAGCGATCAGAAACAAAAAAATATCGAAAAACTGAAAAGTAAATTAACAGCACAGGAAGAAATTAGTGCCGAATTGGCCGAGCCCGAAAATTTTGCATCAGCCATTGTAAAAGAGAAAGACAAAAAAAAGAAAGGTAAAGACGATCGGCCTGATAAAGGTATTGAAACCATGTTTAGGATTACTTCTGCCAATAACCAACGCCTAAGCGATATGGCCGATAACAAGGCTCATATTCTGATTACGGTAAATTCGATCATGCTTTCCTTAATCGTGAGTTTATTGTTAAGGCGGTTGGAAGATCATGGCAACCTGATTATCCCCACATTTATTTTATTATTAGTGAGCTTAACCTGCGTGGTGGTTTCCATTTTATCTACCCGTCCGTCTATTCCAAAAGGAGAATTCACTCAGGAAGATATGGATAATAAAAAGGTGAATTTATTGTTTTTTGGTAACTTTTATAAGATGAGCTTACCAAGCTATACCGATGGTATGATTAAGGTAATGAACGATAAAGATTTTTTATATGGAACATTGATAACCGATGTATACTCGCAAGGTGTAGTTTTGGGCAGAAAGTATAAACTGATCCGCCTGGCCTATAATATTTTCATGTTTGGTTTAATTGCAGCAGTATTTGCATTTGTAATTGCTTACGCAGCTTACGGTAAACTTTAATGGAACAGATAGTAGAAACCTCTTTTTTTAACAGAGATTTAAGTTGGCTAAAGTTTAACGAGCGTATTTTAATGGAAGCAGAACGAAACACTGTTCCGCTTTTAGAACGCATTAAGTTTTTATCTATATTCTCTTCCAATCTTGATGAGTTTTATCGCGTAAGGATGCCCGTGTTACTCGCTTTAGAGAAATTGAGCAATAAGGACGATAACGATATCCGTATGGATGATAACCTGCTCAATACGGCCAATCAGCTTATTTCAGAACAGCAACAGCGTTATGGCAAGGTACTTCAATCAGATCTTATTCCGTTGCTTAAAGAGAATAAGATTAACTTAATTTACGGAAAGCCATTCCCCCCCGAAATTCAGAAAAATATAACCCGGTATTTTTTGAGCCAGGTAATGGCCTTTTTGCAGCCAGTTTACATTAATGCCAATTCCAATTTCTTTCCCTCAAATAATGAGCTGTATTTTCTGATTACGCTAAAAAAGAAAGAAGATGCAGAAGTGGTTATTTTAAATATCCCTTCCAACCAGTTAGCCCGTTTTTACAAGGTAGAAACAGCTGATGAAACTTTCATTGTTTTTTTGGATGATATTGTGCGTTTTCATTTAGACCGTGTTTTTCCGGAAAGCGAAGTTACCGGATGTTATAGTTTCAAAATTACAAGGGATGCAGAAATAGATCTGAAAGATGAATATTCTGGCAGTTTATCAGAACAGCTGGAAAAACAATTGTTAAAACGCGACGCTGGTTTAGCCACACGTTTTCTCCACCAACCCGGTATACCGGATAATGTATTTGAACTGCTTAAAAAGCTTTTCAACCTTAAAAAAGCAAATAGGATAGAGGGTGGCCAGTACCATAACCTGAAAGATTTTATGGGTTTCCCGGTTAATTCGCCAAAATTATCTAACCAAAACTGGCCAAAACTATGTAATACCGATTTGATAGATGGATCGTTAACCGAGGCGATTTATAAAAAAGATATTATTGTACATACACCTTACCAGAGTTATGATAGTGTGTTACGCTTTTTTAATGAAGCTGCTATTGATGCTGAAGTTAAGGAAATATACGTTACGCTTTATCGCGTAGCCAGCGATTCGAAAATTGTAAATGCATTAATCAGCGCTGCAAAAAATGGTAAAAAAGTTACGGTTTTGGTTGAGCTCAAAGCCCGTTTTGATGAGGCCAATAACATTAAATGGGCAAAAAAAATGAAGGAAGCAGGCATTGATATTATTTACAGTGTTACCGCTTTAAAAGTGCATGCCAAAGTAGCCTTAGTGAAACGCCAAACTGGCAATAGAATGCGTTATTCTGGTTTGTTTGCAACCGGAAATTTTAACGAAAGTACAGCTGCCTTTTATACCGATCATATTTTAATGACGGCGAATAAAGAAATGCTGCGTGAGGTAGAACTACTTTTTATTTTTCTGGCCAAAAGGGTTAAACCTACCTCTCTCAATCTGATTAAATTTAATCATCTATTGGTGGCTCAGTTTAATTTACAAGAAGTTTTTCTTCATTTGATAGAGAGAGAAATTGAACATGCCAAACAAGGAAAACCATCGGGTATTACCATTAAAATGAACAATCTCGAAGAGAAAGTTTTAATTAACAAACTTTACGAGGCATCATCGGCAGGTGTAAAGATCGAAATGATTGTGCGAAGTATTTGCCGCTTAATTCCGGGCGTACCGGGCATGAGCGAAAATATTAAGGTTACCCGTATTGTTGATCGTTATCTGGAGCATGGACGTGTTTTTATTTTCCATAATTTGGGAAAGAATGACGTATATCTGGGCTCGGCCGATTGGATGAACCGGAATATTTATAGAAGAATTGAAGTTTGCTTTCCGATTTATAATGAGCAGATTAAACAAGAAATGATAGCTATTATCGAAATCCAAAAACAAGATAACGTGCAGGCCGTTTGTATAGATGAAAACATGAATAATATTCCTGTTAAAAAGAGTGAACCCCTTATTGAGTCTCAACACGACATTTATGAGCTATTAAAAAATAAATAAAGCGCCGCACTTGCGACATGATTTGTGTTCCAAGTAACGCCGTGGTCTGTGTGCTCACCATAGTTCGTCATTTCGACTGGAGTGCAACGGAATGGAGAAATCTATGAAAATAATATTAAATAGATCTCTCCAGTACGGAGATGACGATCAAACGGTAGGGAATGAAACGCTCTGTGGTCTGTGTCCTCACAGATCAGATGGCTTTAGTTAAATATGATTTTATTTACTGGTCTGTAAGAACAGAGACCATAAACATTAAATTTTACCCTTATGAAATGCAATAAATTTTTTTTGGCCTCAGGTCTTTTAATCGCCTCAGCTTTTTTTAGCGTATCGTGCGTTAACAGTAACCGCGATGATAAACAAAGTGATTCAACAGAAACCGTTTCAGCCGGTGGAGGAGAAAAATCGAATCTTCCTTATGATTTGGCAAATCCGGTAAAATATAATATGCCGCAAAATCTCTTCGAAATTTCTGGAATTGTATTTCACAACGGCGATCCGAAAGAAGTATTTGCGATTCAGGATGAAGATGGAGACCTCTTTCATTTAGGTTTAACCGATAAAGAATCGAAATTTACCAAATTTGGAGGTAAAGGCGATTATGAAGACTTAACCATCATCAAAAATTATTTCATTGTGTTAAAAAGCAATGGCGAACTGCACACCTTCCCAATTTCTGAACTAAGCAAGCCAGAAGCCGCTAATGTAACCAAAACCAAAGGGCTTGTACCCAAAGCTGAGTATGAAGGATTGGCGGCAGACGAAAAAAACAATATGGTTTATATTTTAACTAAGGATAGTAAACCTGACTCAAAAGCAAAGGCCTCCAGTATTTATGGCTTTAAGTTTGGCGATGATGCCTCGTTAAAACCAAGTGGAGAATTTAGCCTGTCGCACAAAGACATTGAAAAAATATCTGGAAGTTCAAAATCAAGGTTCCGTCCATCGGCATTGGCTAAAAATCAAAAAACCAATGAGTGGTATGTGCTTTCTTCTGTAAACAAATTACTTGTGGTTACCGATACCAATTTCAAGGTTAAAGCCACGTACCCATTAAACCCAAGTTTGTTTAACCAGCCAGAAGGTATTGCTTTTGACCGTGATAATAACCTTTACATTTCCAACGAAGGCGGAACTTTAGCTGCAGGAAATATTTTAATGTTTAAATTAAAAAAATAGGTTTTGTTAGCGATGCCCTAATGCGATCGTCATCCTGAACTTGTTTCAGGATCTATTAGGAGGCTGTCTCATTAACATACATTGTAATCCTGAGGAATGATTTATTTGTAAAAATCAATATAAATGGCAGTAGAATTTAATGGAAATAAATCTCCCCAAGGGATCGTCGTTGCGAGAAGGCTTTTTCAGCCGACGAAGCAATCTTTATAGCAAGAATCATTAGCATGAAAGATTGCTTCGTCGTTCCTCCTCCAGCAATGACGACCTTTTTGGGAGTCTGTCAATGGAAGCGTAGTCGAAGAACTCACTAAAATGTATGATAAAGCGCGTTTCGATACCTCATCGAGCTTCAGTACAAGCTGAGCTCAACGTGACAGGTCTGAACCTGAATTAAGTTTATGAGATAGGTTGGACGATGCTCATAAGAAACAAAAATAAATTTTAAAATAACTATCTTTATACAAACGCTGAGTCTATGATTAAAAGATTTACCCTTTTTACCATCTTATTTTTATTCAACTTCATTGCCTTTGCTCAGGATGATGTAAAATATCGTGTAATTCTTTTTGGCGATGCGGGCGAAATGAATCCTGCACAAATGCATGATTTAAAAAATGCTGCCAAGCAAATTCTTCCAAAAAAAACAACCGTTGTATACCTGGGCGATAATATCTATCCAACAGGAATGGGCCTGCCAGGTAGTATAGAGGAGGATACAACTAAAAAGATTCTGCGTTCGCAGTTCGAACCTATGCGTAAAATGGGGGCTGCGGTTTATTTTGTTCCCGGTAATCACGATTGGGATAAGTCTGGCCCTAAAGGTTTGGCCAAAATCAAAGCGCAAGATGATTTCCTTAAGGCGCAGAACGATCCATTATTAAGATTAATACCGGAAAACGGATGCCCTGATCCTGTTGCAATTCAATTAACCGATAAATTAACCATTATTGCCTACGATAGCGAATGGTGGCTTTTTCCATATAATAAATCAAATCCAAACGGCGAATGCGAATGCAGGACTAAAGATGAGGTTTTGGTAAAAATGGAACAATTACTTGAAGAGAACAAAGACAAGGTTATTCTCTTGGCTTCGCACCATCCATTTCAGAGTTATGGGCCGCATGGTGGTTATTTCAACTTAAGAAACCACATTTTTCCGCTAACATCGCTTGATAAAAATCTATATATTCCTTTGCCTGTTTTGGGCTCCGTGTACCCTTTACTCCGCTCCACTTTGTTGAGCCCCGAAGATTTAAATCATCCGGCCTATAAGGATATGATTAAATCGGTAAACGATGTATTTGGAGATTATCCTAACGTAACTTATGTTGCCGGGCACGAGCATGGCCTTCAGTTGATTAAAGGAAAACAATTGCAGGTTATCAGTGGTTCAGGATCAAAAGTATCGCCAAATAAAGAAGGTAAAACTTCGTTGTTTCACGAAATGCAGCAGGGGTATGTGGTAGCCGATCAATTGAAAAACAACGATATGCGCTACGAATATTATATCTATTCGGATACAAGTGTTAAAAGGGTTTACAGTTACATTAAAAAGTTCGAAACCCTTCCTCAAAAAGTGAGAAATAGAGATAAACCAATTACCGCTGACAGCATTTTTGTACGCGTTAAACCCGAGTATGATAGCGTTGGCCGTTTTCACCGCACTATTTTTGGCGAGAACTACCGTAAAGAATATGCAGCAAGAACAAAGGTTCCGGTGTTAAGGATTTCCCAGATGATGGGCGGTTTAAAAGCAACACAACGCGGTGGGGGCAATCAATCACGTTCTTTACGGTTAGAAGATAAAAAAGGCAAAGAATATGTGCTGCGTAGTGTAGAAAAATATCCTGAAGTGCTGTTACCTGCAGCACTGCGCGAAACCTTTGCTAAAGATGTTATAAAGGATAATATGTCGGCACAGCATCCATTTTCTGCGCTGGTAGTGCCCGAACTAGCTAAAGCTGGCGGAATCCCGCATAGCAACCCAATTATTGGCTGGGTTTCGCCTGATGATAATCTTGGAGAATTTGAACCGGTTTTTGCAAATACCCTGTGTTTGTTCGAAGAGAGAGAACCAACAGGAGAATCGATCAATTCTCCGAAAATGGATAAAAAACTAACCGAGGATAACGATAATAGATTAGATGGTCCTGCCTGGGTAAAAGCCAGAGCATTTGATGTGTTATTGGGCGATTGGGACAGGCATGAAGACCAGTGGCGTTGGAAAGAAACCAAAACCAAAGATGGCGCTGTTTATTCGCCGGTGCCAAGAGATCGTGACCAGGTATTTTTTAGATCAGACGGCCTTTTACAGCGTTACGCACAATCTTCTTCACTGTTACCGATGATGCAGGGTTATGAGCGTGGTATAAAAAATATCAACTGGTTTTTATGGGAAGGAAGAGAAATCAGTAGCCGTTGGACTGCCAATATCGATGAAGAGGAATTTGATAAAATTGTAAAAGATTTCTGTGCAAATTATAATGATGCTGTTTTAGAAAAAGCACTGAAAAAACTTCCAGAACCAAGTTATTCAATGCACCATGATGCATTTTTGGCACAGCTGCGTAACCGGATTGCCACTTTGCCAAAATTAATGAACCAGTATTATCATTTCTTTAATCGCATTGTAGATATCGAGGTGACCAATAAAAATGAGCTGATCCGGATCTCTGATGCAGGTAATAACGGATTACGTGTAAAAATCAATAAAATTTCAAAAGAGGGTAATATTAAAGACGAGCTTTTCGACCGGAAATTTGATCCGAACGTAACCAAAGAAATCAGGGTGTACATGCACAACGGTAATGATAGCCTGATCCTGAATAATAAAAACTCGAACATTAAATTGCGGATTATCGGTGGAAAGGGCACTAAAGTTTACGATTTTGTAAACAGTAACGGATCTGTAAGGTTATACGGTAGAACCGATAAAGCCACTTATAATGGAGAGGATGCCAATAAAATCAGAAAAATAATCTCTAACGATACCTCAAATTTCAGCCACATCCCAAAAGATATGTACCGTCGTAATTCGTGGTTGTTAAACGCAGGTTACAATAATGATGATGGTGTTTTATTGGGTTTGATCTACAGACAGACTAATCCTGGTTTCAGAAAACAACCTTATGGCAATTCGCAGACTGTTTCCTTTTTGCATTCATTTTCGACTAAAGCTTTTAGGTTTAATTATAAAGGTGAATGGTTAAAAGCCTTAGGCAAGGGCGATTTTGTGTTGAAAGCTGATGCTTTCGCACCCAATAATACACAGAATTTCTTTGGTATGGGAAATGAAACACCTTTCGAAGATAACGATAACATCAGTTATTATCGTGCACGTTTTAATTTATACCAGGTTGATGCCTCAATCAGATGGCGCCGTCCTAAATCTACTTTTAGCGTAGGCCCTTCGTATCAATATTATAAATTTAACCAGGAAGATAACGTAGGCCGTTTTATCGAAAATCCATCGCAACTGCATTCTTCTGATTCGCTTACCTTTCGAAACGAAAAGATGTTTGCAGGTGCATTTGTAAATTTTACCAACAACACACGTGATAATGATTTATTACCAACCCTGGGTAGTTTTGTAGATTTTAAACTGCTGGGATATAAAGGTGTTAATAAGTATTCTAATTCTTACGGACAATTTACAGCGAGTATAGCATTATATAAAAACCTCGATGGTAGAAAAAACTTCATTTTGGCCGATCGTTTCGGTGGAGGAGTAACCATTGGTAAACCTGCATTTTACCAGGCTTTATTTTTAGGTGGACAAGGGAACCTTTTAGGCTATCGTCAGTTTAGGTTTGCTGGCGAACATATGTTTTATAATAATTTGGAGTTACGCGCTAAACTTGGCGATTTAGTAAGTTATGTTTTACCCGGACAAGTTGGCTTACTGGGTTTTTATGATGTAGGCAGGGTGTGGAAAAGAGATGAAGCCTCTACATTATGGCACCATGGCATAGGAGGTGGTGTTTACTTCGCTCCAGCATCACTTACAGTTGTGCGATTTGTGATGGGGCACTCGGCTGATGGCTGGTATCCATATGTATCGCTTAATTTTAGGTACTAAATTTGTGTAACTTATTTATAGCTATAATATCCAAGTATTACGTTTAGCAGACTAACATTGCCTTAACGAGTATGTACCTTTGCAATGAATTAGTAATTAAATAGATAACTATAAAATTTACACTATAGCAAACTTATACAATGAATACCAATGTCATACAGATACATAAAAACGAATGTATACATTGCCAGGTAGAATCATCTCTGTCTTTCCGCCCCCTTGTGGAGTATTTAAAGGGCAGATTGAAAACAGAAAAATCGGTAAAATCTGAGTTTTACAGGTTTTTACTTCAAAAAATTGAAAAAGACGATGTGCTGCTTGACAACATCAGTGCCGAAGATTTATCCCAATATAAAGATACATTAGAATTAATTTTTACAATTCTAACTCCTTTAATGGATAATGAAGATGATTTGTTTTGGGCCTTAAGTACCCCAATTCCAGATCAGATTTTCTTTAGTACCAATGCATTCTATAAATTTTTTAAGGATCATGATCCTAAAAATAAGGTAACAAAAGACAACGAACCTGTTGAGAAAAAACAGCTCAAGTTTATTTACAATGTTATTTTAGGCCGTTTTTACAATTTTACTTCGGTACTGAAAAATGAGATCATTTATGCACACATTAATCAGGAAACAAAACTGACACAATACTATAATATCCAAACAGATACCAAGTTTGTAGATATTATGCATAAAGGCGACTTACCTGAACTTAATTTTGAAGAACTGGGCAAGCATTTTCAAGATGAAACTGAATTGGAGTACCTGGTAGCCCATTTGCCATTACAAAATTTCCATTTCGAAGGATTTAGTATTATTTCAATAACAGATGTAACCTTACAGCATGCCATTGATGGTATCCGTGATGCATTGGTTAACCACAATTATCAAACTGAAGCCTATACGCATGTCATTCATGCTTTAAAAACGCTTAGCGGAAATGGAAAACTCGAATTTGGTTTAATGCCTTTTTTAACGGTTAACAATAAACTCGTTTTTGATAATCAGGAATTTTCTCAAAGTATGCTGATTAATTCGGCAAAATCATCCAATCTCGAAGAGGAGGTTTTTTATTCGCTGGTTGATAAGTATAAAGAAAACCCACGATCAATTTTTGTAAGCGCTATCAATGACGATCAGATTGATAAAGATCCTTTTTTGAGGGTTTTAAAAGCTGCTGGTGTTTGTTCTTATTCTGTACTCCCTGTTTATTATAATACGCAGCTGGCTGGTGTTTTAGAAGTTTATTCGAATGAGGAAGTAGTGGTTGACGATAAACTATTGTCGAGGTTACGTCCAGCAATGCCCTTAATTGGTCAGCTTTTCCAATACAGTATTGAAGAATTTGATGCTAAAATGGATGAAGTGCTGATGGATAAATTTACCGCCTTACAGCCATCAGTACAATGGAAATTTAATGAAGCCGTTTGGCACTTTCTTCAACAAAATAACAGTTACCATAAATTAAAGGAAATCGAAACGATTACCTTTAAGCATATGTATCCGCTTTTTGGCGCAATTGATATCCGTAATTCTACCATAGAGCGGAATAAAGCGTTAAAAGATGATATGGAGGTACAGTTAAATAGTTTAATTGATACCTTAAAAGCTATCCGTAAACATGTTTCTTTAGAACTTACCGATAAACTATTGTTTAATTGTAAAGATTGGATTAAACACATCGGCGACTTTGCTTCATCAAACGAAGAAAACAAACTGAACGAGTTTTTAGAAATAGAAGTTTATCCTTTCCTATCGATTATAAAAGGCAACTATCCGGTAACAGCTGAGTTTGTAGACCGTTATTTCGAAGTGATTGTTCCAGAAACGGGTGCTGGTTTTGCAAACCGCAGGCAACTGGAAGTTTCGATGCAGCTGATCAATACCGAAGTGAGCCAATACCTGGAGAAATCGCAAGCCAATTTACAGGCTTCTTATCCTTGTTATTTTGCCAAGTTCAGAACAGATGGAGTAGAGTACGATATTTACATCGGACAGGAAATTGCCCCAGATAGGCCATTTGATTTGTTGTACCTGAAAAATATCCGCCTATGGCAGTTAACCTCCATGGTCGATATTGCGCGTTTGTCTAAAGGATTAATTGCCGAAATGCCTCGGGCATTAGAAACAACGCAGTTGATCTTTATCCACTCTAATGCGATCGATATCAGCTTTAGGAATGATGAACGCCGTTTTGATGTAGAAGGGGCTTACAATATCCGTTACGAAGTTGTTAAAAAACGTATTGATAAAGTATTGGTTAAAGGTACAACTGAACGTTTAACGCAGCCCCATAAAATTGCGATGGTTTATTTCAATCCTGAAGAAGCCAAAGAATATATGGAGTACATTAAATACATGCAGGTTCAAGGTTATTTAAACGACGATTTAGAGCAACTGGAACTAGATGAACTTCAGGGTGTTTCTGGGTTAAAAGCTTTAAGGGTAGGTGTAAAATACCTGGAAAGTAAGGTAGCTGGCAAAACAGATGCTGCTAAAAAACTTAAACCTAAGGAGATCAAATCCATTGAGAAGGAAATTGCGAAAGTACTACAGCACTAAGCAGTTGTAACTATAAAAAACCTCTGGTATCATACCAGAGGTTTTTTTATGAAGATCCTTCACTGTTATTTCTAAAGAAGTTAATAGCATATCACATTTAAAAACAAAAGGCCTCCTGATCTGATCAGAAAGCCTCATTTCATTTGTGTGTTTTATAATTATTTGATTGCGGCAATTTCTTTTTCAACGGCAACAGTTTCTATAGAACTGATGTTGGTTTTTAAAGCTGCAAATCTATCGATGGTTAACTTTTGCGATTTACCCATTACTAAAGTATGGCTATCAGTAGAACCGCTTAATTTTAAGTCTGCCTGATCAGAAATTACGCTATATAAACCTTCTGAACTGGTATTGATCTCAGCATGGGCATTTCCTTTTAAAAAGATCTGAAGATATTTAGTTATTAGTTTTCCTTCCGTTTTAACAATTGCATTTTCTGAAGCCTCAATTCTGTAAAAATCGTTTACATAAACGGTTAATTTTGTTTTTTCGGTGCTGGTTGAAGTGATTTTTAAATTATCACCATCTTGTATAACTTTTGCCGTTCCGGTGTTATCATCGGTATAAGAAATACCAGAATTACTGCGCTGGATAATGGTTACTTCTACATTTCCTTTAACAGAAATTCTTTTAAAAGCCGATATTTTTAAAATTGCATCAGGCTCTTTTTCCATTGCAGAAACGCTTGCAGTAAATACAGCTGATGATAAAACGATTGCTGTTAATGAAGTTGTGATTAGGGTTTTGATTGAGGTTTTCATAATATTTTTATTTAATAATTAAATGTTAATTAATTGTTATTTAAATGTTTAAGTCTTTTTGTTGTGGTTTTGTTGATAAGACGCAGTGAAATGAAAAACGTTGCAGGCAGTGTTACATTTTTATACAACCGATAGGTAATACTCGACGAACAGGCATTAATTCAAGACGAAAACTTGAAACTTTTACCAAGCATTTGTAAAATATTTTAAGATCTATTATTGGATTAGTCTTTTTCTTTATCTTTAGTGAGAATTTTAGTCTGTTTATTTATGAAGAAAAAGGTTGTACTTGTTCAGGATAATAAAGATATCCTCGATATAATGGACCAGGTATTGGAAGAGGAGGGGTTTGATGTTACGGCATCGTTAACAACCGAACCTATAGATAAAATAGATGAAATTGAACCAGATGTGGTGATTGTGGATGATCACATTAAAGGTGAAAAGAAGGGATCGCAGGTAATTAAAGAACTTAAATCTGACCCTGAAACGGAAGATGTATCGGCTGTATTAACCTCAACCTCAAATAACTTACCTCAACAGGCAGAAGATTGCAAAGCTGATGATTATATTGAAAAACCGTTTGATCTCGATCACATGGTTGAGGTGGTAAAGAAAAATTCCTGATTGAATCCGATGTCTGATGTTAAAGGCTCGGCTTAGGATTATCCATCATCCGATAGCTATCGGATGACAACAATTTCAGAAGATTTATCTCCTTGAAATTTCATGTCATTTATATTGATTTTAATAAAGGTATCTCTCCAAACAGCAATCCTTAGGGCTGGTAAAAGCCTTAATGCCCTTAATTTCTTAATGGTTGGCAATAATACAAACAGTAAATTTCTATTAGTACCCTATTATTCACAGATTCTATTGGTGTTGCCGTCATCGTGCATGCGCGAATCTCAAAGCTTATTGTGCTCTAAATGTTAACATTCGGCTTAAATGTATCTGTTTTGACCATCGCCCCCAGCTCATGTAAAATCGTATATAGCCCAAAATTAGTCCGGTTAACGTAAATAAAATGTTTTACGCCACGTGCCTGTTTAAATTCTGGCATTTTCGAAATCTTTTCACCATAGGCGTACAACTGCTCAAAAAAATCAGGTTTACTAAAATCAAAAGTTTTACTGGTATAGGGTTTGGCAAACAGGCTGATCATCTCTTTGTACGATTTATAATAAAACTCAATCTGCTCTGGAGAATCGTCTGCATGGATCATGTCAAGCTTTCTAAAAGCTTCTATCGTTTTATTTTTATCATTTATTACATCGGTAGAAATTAAGGAGAAAAACGGATAATAAAAATCATCTGGCATCTCTTTAATACAGCCAAAATCAATTACACCTAAATTTTCGTCGGGCGTAATCATAAAATTTCCAGGATGTGGATCGGCATGTACGGCCCTGAGTTCGTGCTGTTGAAAGTTGTAGAAATCCCACAGCGCCTGACCGATTTTATTTCGCAGCGCTTGAGAAGGATTGGTTTGTAAAAACTCTTTTAAATGTAAGCCATCAATCCAATCCATGGTTATGATCCGCTTTCCAGATAATTCGGGATAATATTTCGGAAAAACCACATGAGAGAGGTTTTTACAGGCTTCAGAAAATTCTATTGAACGCCTAACTTCCAGTTCGTAATCTGTTTCTTCGAGCAAACGTTCTTCCACTTCTTTAATATAGATATTCAATTCCCTTTCCGACATGCCCAATAAACGGAAAGCGAAAGGTTTTACCAGTTTCAGATCAGAAGAAATACTGTCGCCCACACCAGGATATTGGATTTTAATGGCGAGTTTTTTCCCATTAAGCATCGCTTGGTGTACCTGGCCAATAGAAGCCGCATTGCTAGAGCTTAAGTTAAAACTATCGAAAATGTTTTCAGGTGTTTTACCGAAATTCTTGGTGAAAGTCCTGACAATTAACGGACCCGAAAGAGGCGGGGCATTGTATTGCGACTGGGTAAATTTATCTACATATGATTTAGGCAGGATATTTTTATCCATGCTCAGCATTTGTGCAATTTTTAAGGCGCTTCCCTTTAATTCGCTCAGCGATTTATAGATGTCGGTGGCATTATCTTCGTTCAGCTGTTCACGGTCCATTTCAGGGTTAAACAGTTTTTTGGAGTAATGTTTAATATAGTTGCCCCCGATCTGAATACCTGTTTTAACAAACTTTGCCGAACGCTCTACTTTGGTAGTTGGAATACTTTTTTGTGTTTTCATCTGGTGTTTAAAACCTCATCTTTTCTGCAAACTTTCCATTTCTGGATAAAAATTTCCCATATTCCAATAAATTATCAATTGGCGAATGCTGAAAAAGATCGAAGGTTACATTGATGCCTTTTTCTATGGCTTCGTCGCTTTTTTCGAAACCTTCACTATCATCATTGATCCAGAAATTAACAATAAAAGCAAACTGAATCCATAAGGCATCTTTGTAACGCTTGCTTAGAAAACGACGTTCGGCAAGTTCTCCACTATCTAATCCCTCATCAATAATTTCTTGTGCAAAGTTCTCGAAAATAGGTTTTACGCCAGCCAGTACATCAGGAGTAGAAAATTTACCCTGGTGATTCTTTAGGCTGTAAATCACAAAACTGCGTTCGTTCTTCAGGTTTTCCAGGTAACTGTAAAAGAAAGAAAGCATTTTTTCCCTGGAAGTATACTGGGGCCAAACTTCCTGCTCTTTGATTTTGTTAATGGTTTCGAAAGTAAGTTCGAACCAGATTGTTTTTTCTATGCTATCAAAAGAAGAGAAAAACTGATAAAAATCAGCCTCGGTAATTTTAAGCTTCTTTACGAAAATGTAAACCGATTTTGGTTTTTCGTTGTTCGTTAAAACATAATCTAAGTATGCTTTTCTAATTTGTTGAGCAGTTGCCATATTAGCTGTTTTTATAAATATAACGTTTAATTTATGGGCTTGTTTTTACTATTGTTTTTTTGTTGATCATGAAATTGTAATAATAGCTTTCAAAATATTTGAATTTGGTTTTTAGGCTATTTTTTTTAGTTTAAATGTTGATAATTTTTTAATATAAAACTAAAATATTTAGTATTTTTGTTATTGATTATTCTTTAACTAAAGCACAGCAATATGATCCAGGTGAACGATTTTTTATACGGCAAAATGGAACTGCCAAGGGTATTTTCTGATCTGTTAAATACTGATGCTTTAAAAAGGTTAGGCGGAATACATCAAAGCGGGGCTATATTTTTGGTCAATCCAGACATCTGCCATTCACGATTGGAGCATGCTATTGGCGTTACCATGTTGATTAGGATGCTTGGTGGTTCAGAACTGGAGCAAATTGCAGGCTTGCTACACGATATTTCACATACCGCTTTTTCTCATGTGGGCGATTATGTTTTCGACAATACAGACGAAGATTATCATGAAAAGGTTTTTGCCGAAGTTTTATGCAAATCGGAAGTGCCTGATGTGCTGTTAAATTATGGATATAATGTTAACCAGATTCTGTATGGTACCTTTGATATTTTAGAGCAACCTTTGCCAGCGCTTTGTGCTGATCGTTTGGATTACACTTTGCGTGATGGTATTCATGGTGGGGTAATTTCTCGTCAGCGTGCCCGCGAATTTTTGACTTCTATTGTTTTGAAAGATGGAAAAATAGCGGTGAATGCAGAAACTGAGGTAGCCTGGATTAATGAAGCTTTCGAGAAGCTGAATAATGATGTGTTTAAATTACCGCTTCATTTATATGCCAATGGCAAAATGGCCGAATTAATTAAAAAATTTCTGAATAAAGGAATATTGGTTGAAAGTGACCTGTTTAAAACAGATACCATGCTGCTAAACAAAATTAGAACATCATATGAAGGGTATGAGGCCATTAAATCGATCAAACAGTTAAAAGGTTTTGCCGAATTTATGCGTTATGGCGCGGTACCTAAAATCAAAACAAGGACATTGAATGCTTTGTTGGTTTAGTTATTGGCAAAGATTCTTGTTTTTGCTATGAAAAATAAGCTGCGGTTTATTCCTCTTGTTCCATTATCCCGAGCTTGTTTCAGAATCTTTCAATGCACAGTCAAACTAAAATGATCAAACAATCTGATTCAAAAGAATTCACGTATATTGTGAAAAATATAAAGATATGTCTGCAATAGAAATTATTTTAATCGGTGTGGTAATCCTGCTTATTTTTGGTGGTAAAAAGTTGCCAGAATTAATGAGGGGGATAGGGAAGAGCGTAAAAGAATTTAAAGACGCCAAGAATGAACCGCCTGTTAAATAATTGCGGCAAATAAAACTTTATGTTAATGGCTTTGTTTTAATTAAAATAAACGCCAATAATGGAAAATAGAAAAGAAGATCTGATCAAATCAAAATCTGATTTTATAGCAGAAAATGCAAAACACCCTAACCAGGGACTGAACGATTGGAACGACCGTTTAGATGAAAATCTGGAGCCTGAAGATCATAACGATAGTGCTGCAGATGAAAAAGCCAAAAATTTCTCTGCAAAATACGGTAGCGGCGATCAGTCCGATCAAGGTAATGATTGAATATTTGTCGTATAGCCACTTTTATAAGGTGGCTTTTTTGTTTTGCCTGATAATATACTTATGGCTCTTAATTCTGTTTTTCGAAAGACAATAAATTTGTATGTGAAACTTTTTTACACAACTCTCTCAGTTTATTACACGAAAGGTGATTTTTCTACTTAAAAATTGTTAAAATTCTAATAATTGATTTTTCTTGTGGTTTGATTAATAGTATATTGCATATCTAATCAAACAAACATGTATAACGTTTTCAAACTAAACCGATAGGTGATGAGCAGGCATTGGTTATTGGTTTTGTTTTTCTTACTTTTTATAAGGTTTTTGTCTTTTGCTCAAAATACATCAAATAAAGGAAAAGATTTTTATGTTCCTTATGCAGGGCATATAGATGGAGATAGGTCAAGGCTAACCTTGTTTTTATCTGCAGACCAAGCTACAGACTATAAAGTTTATATTGGAGGCGTTTTGGTATCTCCGGTCGGCGCCACCATTTCAGCAAATACCTGCATACCATTTGTTATTGATCCAAATGCATACGCCGTATTAATGGGTAGTTCTAATACAATAGAATCCAATAAAGCCATTAACGTAGTTACAACCAAAGCGATATCATTGTATAGCATTATTTCTAATAATGCCCGTACAGGTGGTACTTTAGTGCTGCCAACAAACACACTTGGACAAGAATATTATGCATTTAGCTATGAAAACCATGGAAATCAGCAGGGATTTTCACAATTTACAATTGTAGCAACAGTTGATAATACAGATATAGAAATTACGCCTAAACAAAACGAAAGATACGGAGGAAGAACTGCTAACACGACTTTTACCATTAAATTAAATAAAGGTGACATCTATCAATATCAATCAGTTGGCGATTTAACAGGAAGCCACATTAAAGCCTTAAATTGCAATCCTGTAGCCGTATTTACAGGTAACACCTGGGCAGCATTTTGTAATGAAGGCAATAGCCGTAATCCAAGTGGGGGCGATAACCTATATCAACAGGTTTTTCCGGTTTCTGCTTGGGGGAAAAATTTCGTAACTGCACCATTTTATAATACACTTCATGGTAATACCGATATTATGAGGATAATTGTAGGTGAAGATAATACTGTATTAACCGTTAATGGGAGTACTACAATCGCCAACGGAAGCCCTCTTTCTAATCCTTACAGTAAAGGCGCAGTTGTTACCTTTTTTTCTACTTCAGCAAACGTAATTTCTGGTTCCAAGCCAATTGCTGTGGCACAATACCAAACTTCGCAAACCTGTAATCAAAACAATGGCAGCAATACCAATCAATATCAATTTCCTGGCGATCCTGAAATAACAGTGCTTAATCCTGTAGAACAAACACTAAATAATATTACGGTTTTTTCTGATTTAAGATCGGTGGGAGTTCCTACTCAAATTTTGAAATACTATCTGAATGTAATTATTAAAACCGTGGATATTGCCTCTTTTAGGCTGGATGGGAATCCCGTAAGTAACTTTACGCCCATTGATAATGTATTTAGTTATGCTGTGATTGATGTTACAAATACACAGCCTCAACACAGGTTATCTGCAGCAGGTGGTTTTTCGGCGATTTCGTATGGATATGGACCAGTAGAGTCTTACGCATACTTGGCCGGTGCAAATATTCAGAACTTTACTTTTCAACCCACAAGCGTTGTTACCGGACAACCTATAACCAGTGGCTGCTTGGGCGAAGCCATTAGTTTAACCATCAATTTGCCTTACCAGGCCGTTAAATTAGATTGGGAGATACAGGGAGCTGCAAGTTTTACAGACAATAACCCGGTAGCAACAAGTACCATTACCAGACCAAATGACAATAATACTTATTATACTTATAAGTATCCTAACGAATTAAATTATCCTACTCCGGGTGATTATCAGTTTAAAGTAATTGCTACTAAACCCAATGCTGATAATTGTGGTAACACTGAAGAATTAATTATCGATTTTTCTGTTGATAAGCAGCCTACCGCTGCATTCGAATTACCTGCTACTGGTTGTCAGTCTAGTGGTATTCAATTTACTGATATAAGTGCACCCAATTCAAATTCGAGGAGTATTACACAGTGGTTATGGGATTTTGGTGATGAAAAAACATCTACTGAGCAGAACCCTGTTCATGTTTATGATCGTTCAGGTACTTATAATGTCGTTTTAAGCGTTACAACGGATTCGAAATGTTCAGAAACGTCTTCGGCATTTCCAATTGTGATTAATCCTCAGCCTTTATCCGATTTTGATGTGAAAGGTTTATGTGTAGGCAAACCGATTATTTTAACTGAGAAATCGACAATAGAAAATCCTGGAGTTATTGTAAAGTGGACTTGGGATTTTGGCGATGGAAGCACTCCTGCTAATGAACAGCACCCTGTTCATCAATACAGTGCCACTGGTTCTTATACCATTACGCTAACTACTGAAAGTGATAAAGGATGTGTGAGTGTGGTGAAAAGTAAAATTGTAACTGTAATTGATCCACAATCTGCTGATTTCGAACTTCCTGGTTTTTGTTTGGCTGATGGCGTGGCCAGATTTAAAAATACCTCAAAAAATGCAGACGGAAGTACGACGGGCTTGACTGCTCAGTGGACCTTTACTTTTAATAATGATATAGTAGCAACCTCAACTGATTTTGATGGTTCTTTTACACCTACAGTTACAGGTGAATATATAGCGGCTTTAATTGTTAAAAATGGAGCTGGTTGTGAAATGTCAAAAGCACTCACCTTCACTGTTAACGGTGATGTTAAAACGGCTGATTTTGAGATTATCAATGACCATAGCTGCGTGAGCGAGGATATCATGATTAAAAATAAATCTACCGTATTTACGGGCAAAATCACAAAGATTGAAATTTACAGGGATTTTGGTAAAGAAACTTCCATTTATAAAACAATTCCTTATCCAGATAATAACGAAATTTTTATACTTAACTACGATACTTTTGGAGGCACTGCCGACCGAACCTTTAACATCAGGTTGGTTGCCTATTCTGGAGAAAATTGCTTTAAATATTCAGAAACGCAAACACTTACTTTAAAACCAGTTCCGCAACTGGTGTTTGATGATATGGCCCCAGTTTGCGAGGCAGATGGAACAGTTTTAATTACACAAGCCAAACAGAAGGCTGGTGAAGAAATGAATGGGCCACCAGGTGTATTTAGTGGCGATGGCATAAGGGCTGATGGCACCTTTAATCCTAAAATTGCCGGGCTTGGGCCACATACCATCACTTATACATTTACAGGAGATAATGGTTGTCCTAATTCCATTTCCAATACCATTACAGTGTATAAATCCCCTTTGGCAGATGCGGGGACATTGGTTTATCTTTTAGCGGGTGGGCAGATCGAAATTCCGGCAACTGCCGAGGGAGCCAATTTAAAATACGAATGGTCGCCAGCAATTGGCTTGAACAAAACCAATGTCTTAAACCCAGTTGCTTCTCCAAGTGAGGACACAGAATATACCCTAACGGTTACTACACAGCCAGAAGGTTGCGTAACAACTTCAAAAGTATTGGTTAAGGTATTGCAAGCTATAAACCCACCTAATACCTTTACTCCGAATGGTGATAATGTGAATGATACCTGGATTATTAAATATTTAGAATCTTATCCAAATGCTACTGTCGAAATTTTTAACAGAAATGGGAATAGGGTATTTTTTAGCAATGGATATAAAATTCCTTTTGATGGTAATTACCAAAATGAACCACTTCCGGTAGGTGTTTATTATTATATCATCAACCCTCGTAACGGACGAAAAACAATAACAGGACCGCTCACCATAATCAGATAAATTGAAGAAGCTCATCATCATATTTGCACTTTTGGCAACATTTAAGGTTTTTGCGCAACAAAAGCCACAGTATACCCAATATATTTTTAATCAGTACCTGCTAAATCCGGCGCTCTCCGGAATTGAAAATTACCTCGATTTTAAAGCTGGCTACCGTAAACAATGGTCGGGTATTACCGATGCGCCTCAAACTTCGTTTGTATCGGCACATTGGGCGCTGGGCGATAATCAGTTATGGAGTAATGCGCTAACCGCTTTTCCTGAGCAAACAGGTAAACCGATGGACCGTAATTATATGCAAAACTATATGTCGTCTCCATCTCACCATGGAATGGGGCTAACTGCTGTTTTAGATAAAACTGGTCCGATAAAAAGATTGGATGCGAATGTTACTTATGCTTATCATCTGCAATTGAGCAATGATTTTAATTTATCGGCGGGGGTTGCAGTAGGGGTTTCGAGCATTTCTTTAGATTTAAATGCACTAACCTTTGATACACCAATAGATCCGATTATGAACAGGGCATTAATTAACCAGGTAAAGCCCGATTTGAGTATTGGTTTATGGTTATATGGAGCCAGGATGTTTGCAGGTTTATCTGTACAGCAAATTTTGCCGCAGAAATTAAGTTTCACAGGTGATAACAGCTATAATTTGGGTAAAGAAGCGCCACATTATTTTGCCACTGCAGGATATAAATTTTTCGTTGATGATGAAATTGCTGCAGTGCCATCGGTAATGGTAAAGTATGTTTCGCCCGCACCTGTTTCGGTTGATATAAACATGAAAGTGGCTTTTAAAGATAAAATCTGGTTGGGTGGAAGCTATCGTAAAGATGATTCTTTTGCAGCGATGGCGGGTTTCAATATCGGAAAGATGGTTAATTTAACCTACTCGTATGATTTTACCACTTCGCAACTAAATCAGGTAAGTAATGGTAGTCATGAAATTGTATTGGGTTTATTGTTGAACAATATCTACAAGGTGCCATCGTACATTAAAATGTGGTAGTTTTTAGTGGGCGATAGGCTGAAAACTTATTCATCGTTCTTGTTTGTAATAAGGATGGAGAAAGGCGATTTTATCGCTGTATTCACAGCTTATATTTTGGAGCGCAGTGCCTGTGCAAATCAATAAATGTCCTCCCGTTTTACGCTTTTACGCTTCGCTTCGTCATACCTCCTCGCAGCAGGGTAACGCTGCAACCGGGGCTAAATGGCTGGTGCAGTTTTTCATTTCTGAGCTTGCAGGGTGTACAAAAAATTGTGCTTAAACCTGATTGGAAAGCGGGACTGAAGCTCCAAGCGTAGTGAAATTTCATTTTTCAGTCACAACAATAGAAAATTTCTGTTTCGCAATTGCTAATTTAAGGCTAACTGAAAACTGATAACCGATAATTGCAAACTGATAACTGCCAACTGCTAACTGCCAACTGATCTAAAGTTCTTTCCTAAGCCTTGCTACCGGAATATTCATCTGCTCGCGGTATTTCGCAACCGTTCTTCTGGCAATGTTATAACCTCGTTCTTTTAAAATTTCGGTTAATTTTTCATCTGCTAAGGGTTTGCGTTTATCTTCATTTCCGATACAGTCTTCCAATATTTTTTTTACCTCTTTATTCGAAACTTCTTCACCGTTTTCGGTCTGTATCGCTTCTGAGAAGAAAGATTTTAACAGGAAGGTGCCAAATTCGGTTTGTACATATTTAGAGTTTGCAACCCTCGATACGGTTGAGATATCCATATCGATTTTATCAGCAATATCTTTTAATATCATCGGACGCATTTTCCGCTCGTCGGCCGTTAAAAAATATTCATATTGATAGTGCATAATGGCATTCATGGTTTTTAACAAAGTTTGTTGTCTTTGTTTAATCGCATCTATAAACCATCTGGCAGAATCTAATTTTTGTTTAACAAACTGAACAGCCTCTTTCAGCTTTTTATCTTTGGATGATGCTTTGTCGTAATGCTCAAACATCTCCTGGTAAGATCTGCTTACTTTTAGTTCAGGAGCATTTTTCGAATTTAACGTCAAAATCAATACGCCATCATTATTGCTGATGTGGAAATCAGGAATAATCTGCATTTGTTTGGTTGTAACCTGATTGGCATCACCTGGTTTCGGGTTTAAACGCAAAATTTCGTTTACTACCTCTTTCAGTTCTTCACTATCTAAGCCTAAACTTTTTTCTAATTTATCGTAATGTTTACGTGTAAACTCATCCAGATAGTTTTCTACAACATTCATTGCTTTAACTATAATCGGATTGTTTGGATCTTTTCTTTTTAACTGGATCAATAAACATTCTTTCAGATCTCTTGCACCAATACCAGGAGGATCGAAGCCTTGGATCAGTTTTAACATTTCCAATACATCATCTTCCTCCACCATAACATTCTGAGAAAAAGCAAGATCATCGATCATAGAGCCTAATGGACGGCGTAAATAACCATCATCATCTAAACTGCCGATAATCTGTTTGCCAATAATAAAATCCTGATCGGATAGCGGAATAAGGTCTAATTGCTCTTGCAAGCTTTCAAAAAAAGTACTTTCAATGGCAATTGGTGTTTCTTTTTTCTCCTCATCGTCGTCGCCATTATTGTAGTTGGTGCTGTAATCGTTGGCAGAATCATCCTGTAAATAATCATCTACATTAAATTCATCCATGCTGGTATCTTCTGATGATTGTTCGTAATCTTCAGGTCCGTCATTTAAATCGTCATATTCGCTTTTTGGCTCATCCTGAGTCATTAAACTTGGATCTTCAAGTGCAGGGTTTTCTTCGAGTTCTTCTTTTACACGGGTATCTAAAGCAACGGTTGGCACCTGCAACAGTTTAATAAACTGTATTTGTTGTGGTGATAACTTTTGTAATAATTTTTGTTGTAAGTGTTGCTTTAGCATAGTAAATATAAAAGAATAGGGCAAAAATAAACAATAGATTTCAGATATTCTGCTGATTTGATTTAAATGCTATCGATATGTTTGGTTTTAAAATTATTTCATAAACATTTGTATTAAGTTTAATGTTTGCTACTTTAGTGAATAAATAAACTAAAACTTAAATAAAACATGGGCTTTGTAAAAGAATTTAAAGAATTTGCCATTAAAGGAAATGCTTTCGATTTGGCAGTCGGAGTAATTATAGGTGGCGCTTTTGGTAAAATTGTTACCAGCGTAATCGACGATTTAGTGATGCCTATTGTAGCTGCAATGGTTGGTAAACCAGATTTTAGCAGCATTTATTTTGCAATGGGTAAAGGCGCCGAACTGATTCCGAAGGGCGCTTCACTGGCTGATGCTAAAAAAGCGGCACCTGATGCAGCTATATTTGCTTATGGTAATTTTATTACAGTAGCCATTAATTTCCTATTGTTGGCTTTGATTGTTTTTATAATGGTTAAAGCAATTAATAGAATGAAAAAGAAAGAAGAAGAAGTAGCAGTTGCTGCACCAGTAGTGCCAACAGCGGAAGAAACGCTTCTAACAGAAATCAGAGATTTGTTAAAAACAAAGGCATAACAACCCATATCCGTCCTGATTTTACATCAGGACGGATTTTCATTTTAATAACTTCTTGTTAATGTAGGATCTGTTATTATGATGTAATCGCCAAGATTTTTAAATTTTTCCCAATTGGGATTCGTAAAGCTTTCATCCGAAAATGAAGAAATGTTGAGGATTTTTAATTTTGGATTCGCATGAGCCAGTTTCGCTAAAGTTCCCAGCTTTTCATCGCTGTGGAAACGTCCATTAAGCTGAAAAACCTTAAAGCCTCTATTTGCCTTAATAAACTTATTTATAGACCATGCCATGGTTGCATCCCATAAATTTTGGGTCTGGTAAATCTTCATCGATCCCATACTGTGACCGCCTAAAGTTTCTGTGAATTTTTCATAATATCTACCCTGGGCTGTATCAATAGGTAAGGGGGGCAAAAAATTCAATGATGCTTTCGGGAAATTTTTTAAAACTTTAAGCCCTCCCATGGTAACGGCATTGCTGTAACGCGTAGCCGCATTTGCAGCAATAACTTTTAACTTGTTTTGTTTGGCATATTCTATTAAAGCTTTGTAGTCTTTATAGTTTCCCCAGGCTCTGCCTTCTTTAATAAAGTTCTTTTCTGATATTAATCCAGCTAAGTATTCATCTACTTCAGGTTGTACATCGGTATGGAACATTTCTAAAGATAGCGCAGTTTTTAATGGATATTTTGAATGGAGTTTTTTAAAAAGTTCTGCTTCCAGGTAGTGCCCTATAGAATCGTTGTGGTCTTCGCCAAAGAATAAAACATCTGCCTGGTCCATATCGCTAACAATGTCGTCTATCGATATGGATTTCTGTTTTTTAACATCATAAATTTTGTAATGGCTACTTATTTCCTGTGCAAACAAGCCAGTAGAAATAGTAAGAACAAACATTAATAGGGAAAATTTCATGTTATCAAAATAACAAAATTATTTTCACCGATAAAATAAGGGTGCTTACCGCCTTTTGCCAAGCTTTAGCAAGTCACATCTATTACGATCGGGTGCTTATCAATACTTTTGGGTATTAAATATGAACACAAATGGAAAATTTTAATAATAACGATAACAACCAGCTTAAAAACTCAGGAAGGGTGTGGAGCGGTTTCATCATAGCCATCATCGGATTTGCATTTCTATTGAACAATATGGGGTTAAATATTCCGAGATGGATATTCAGTTGGTCTAATTTTTTGATTGTACTGGGGGTATTTATCGGTCTTCGTCGTAACTTTAAAGGAATAGCCTGGCTGATCTTAATTTTGATTGGCGCCTATAATACCTTAGAAAATATACCTGGGTTAGATCTTGACTTATCTAAATACGCTTTAGGTGTTGGCTTGGTTATAGTAGGCGGCTTTTTAATCTTCAGACCAAAGGATACTCCCGCTTTTGGAAAAAGATGTAAGAATAAGAACAAAGTTGATTTTGATTTTGACGAAGCTACCGATAAAAAGACCGTAAATAATAATGATGTTATTGAAGTAATGGCCGTTTTTGGAGGAAGTAACCAAACTGTTTACTCTAAAAACTTTCAGGGGGGCGATATTACAGCTGTATTCGGCGGAGCAGATATTGTAATGACCCAGGCCGATTTTCCTGAAACAGTATCGCTTGATGTAACAGCAGTTTTTGGAGGAATTAAACTGATTGTACCCCAAAACTGGGCAATAAAATCGAACGTAACGGCATTATTTGGTAGTGTTGAAGATAAAAGATCGCATGTAATGCCGGTGGCAGAGATGAAAAAAACATTGATTTTAGATGGGACAGCATTATTTGGAGGGATCGAAATTAAAAGTTTCTAAAACATTTATTATAAAACATCGCCTATGAAATGGTTTGCAGTAAATTGTATCTATCAGGTAATTTGTGGTGAAGGAAAACATACGCCCCAGTTTAATGAACAAACGCGTTTAATCCAAGCAGACGGGATTGCGCAGGCTTTAGACAAAGCTAAATTGAATGCCATACATTTTAACCCTTCTTTTAATAATTGTAACGGCGATAAAGTAGTATGGAAGTTTATAGGTGTAGGCGGAATATCGGCAATAGAAGAACTTGCAGATGGTGTAGAGGTAAGTTCCAGGATTGTTGAACCCAAATCGGTTACACAATACCTGGAAAAGCTAGCGCACCGCAATAAATCATTAACTAATCAAAACTATTTTGACAACTAGACCTTTATCCGTTCCGCAGATACAGAAAATATCGCTTACCATTGCAATAGTATGGACTATATTGTGTGCTGCTGGACTGCATTATGTAGTTAATTTTTCTTGGTGGGTATCGATAACCGATAGCTTAACCAATAACTTTTTGCTGGCATTGGCCTGCATTGGGATCAGTAATATGCTTGGATATTACCAGCCAAAAAATGAGCGGATACTATATATGCTGATCATTAGCCTTGCGCTTACATTTGTGATTATTTTTGCTTCAAAATATGTGGTGCTCTATATTTTTTCTGATTATAAAGAGTACAAAGATTTTTACAATTTTTCTTTCGCTTTTAGAGGTTTAATTTCTTTTATGTGCTTGGCATGGTGTGCATTAGCTAATATTTTATGGTACAGGTTAGAAGAACAATCAGAAACACACGAAAGATTATCGGCAGCGAAAAGTTTAGCGAAAGAGGCTGAGTTAAATAAGTTAAGGCACCAATTACAACCGCATTTTCTTTTTAATAGTTTAAATTCGGTTTTTGCGCTTACCATGGTTAACCCCAAAGAGGCGGGAGTAATGATTACAAAATTAGCTTCTTTTCTCCGTGGCACCCTAAAACGCGATGATGAATTATGGGTTTCGGTTGAGGAAGAAATGGAGTACATCCAATTGTACCTCGATATTGAAAAGGTGAGGTTTAGCCATAGGTTAAACATTGAGGTTAATGTTGCCGAAGATACCTTAAATCTTTGTTTGCCAGGTACGTTATTGCAGCCCATTGTAGAAAATGCCATTAAATTCGGACTTTATAATACTTCAGCAGGCATTACCATCAAGATAGATGTTACTGTTGAATATAATATTTTACAATTGCGGGTACAAAACCCTTTCGACCCAGAAATGAAGGCCGCTGGAGGAACTGGATTTGGTTTAAGCGCCATTAAACGCAGGTTATATTTGTTATTTGCGAATACACATCTGTTACAAACCGATATTGAGGCAAATAATTTATATATTACCACCCTAAAAATTCCACAAAAAAATGATCAGAACAATACTAATTGATGATGAGCCTTTAGCGAGAGATATTGTAAAATATTACCTTTCAGATCATACAGAAATAGAGATTGTAGCAGAATGTGGTGATGGGTTCGAAGGTTTGAAAGCCATTACCTTGCATAAGCCTGATTTAATTTTTCTGGATATCCAAATGCCTAAAATAAGCGGTTTCGAAATGCTCGAACTGGTTGAAGATAAACCTGCCGTAATTTTTACCACAGCTTTTGATGAATATGCCATTAAAGCTTTTGAGGTGAATGCAGTAGATTATCTGCTTAAACCCATCGATAAATCGCGCTTTGATGCGGCTATTAAAAAACTGCCTAACAAATTAAATCAAACCGAAAATACGGAAGCCGTTTTGGATGCAGCAGCTTTAAGTCCGGCCCAAAATAATAGGGTAGTGGTTAAAAAAGACGGTGTAATTAAGATTATTCCTGTGGCTGATATCAACTATTTAGAGGCCGATGATGATTATGTAAAATTAAGTACCGTTGATGGTGCTTTCTATAAGAACAAAACCATGGCTTATTTCGAACAAACACTCGATGTGAGCCAGTTTATCCGCATACATAGGTCTTACATCATTAATCTGGCTCAGGTAACCAAAATAGAGCTAAAAGAGAAAGATAGCTATGTGGTGTTGTTAAAGTCTGATATCTGGTTGCCTGTAAGTAAAACGGGTTATGTAAAATTGAAGGCCGCTTTGGGCTTGTAAAAAAGTAATATTTTATAACTGGCGTTACCCTGAACTTATTTCAGGGGCTCCTTTGCAAGAAAGATGCTGACCACGAAGTAGCTACAAGGCAATTGAAAATACTATTCCTACTTGTAAAATAAATTCAGAATGACGTTCGCAGGTAATAGTTTATCTCGTCCCATCGCTATGGATCATTGGTAGAGGTGTTTAGTAAAACATATAAATAGATATTTATAAATGGCCACAGGGCCTCTTTTTCAAAAGAATTATTACATTTGCATTTGAATAGAAAAAATAATAATTAATCACTCTTGCATTTGTAGAGAAATCGCTTTATATTTGCACCTCTTAATTTTACAATAGATAATATACAGTCATGAAAAGAACATACCAACCTTCGCAAAGAAAGAGAAGAAACAAACACGGCTTCCGCGAAAGAATGGCAACAGCTAACGGCAGACGAGTATTAGCATCACGTCGTGCTAAAGGAAGAAAAAGATTAACAGTTTCTGACGAACGCAAGCATAAAGCATAATTTTTGATTGCTTTTCCGTTCATTCGGGATCGGCAGATCAAAATCTGCAGTTATCAATCAAAAATATATGTACACATTCAGGAAAGAAGAACGGTTATGCAGCAGGAAATATTTAGACCTGTTGTTTAAGAACGGTTCTTCTTTTTTATTATATCCCTTTCGGATTTCTTATCTTTTTGTTGATGCACCAGTTCATGTACAAGCACAGGTGGTTATCAATGTTCCTAAAAAAAGATATAAACGGGCAGTAGATCGCAATCTGCTTAAGCGTCGCATACGCGAAGCTTATCGCCTAAATAAACAAGATAAATTATATATACCTTTACCTACTGATAGGGGATTGCTTTTGTTTTCCATCCAGTTTGTAGGAAAGGATAAGTATGAATTTGCTTTTATCGAGAAAAAACTGATTGCCAGTTTTAAGCGCTTTCAAAATTTAATCCGACCAAATGAAATTCATCAATAAAATTTTCGGATGGTTTTTTTTAGGTTTAATCAGGGTGTATCAATACGCCATTTCGCCAATGCTGGGTGCAAATTGTAGGTTTACGCCAACTTGTTCGCAGTATGGGATAGAGGCGATTAAAAAGCACGGACCATTTAAAGGTGGCTGGCTGGCGCTGAAACGTATAGGCCGTTGTCACCCCTGGGGCAAACATGGGCATGATCCGGTTCCGTAAGATGTTTATGGGGTCACTAGCCATTAGTTTATTTGTTAATTGACGCTAAGATCCAAGTAAAGGCCCATCGATTACGCTCAGATGACACTACGAGCTGACACATGCTGTGTGGTAATTTGACTCCAAACCTCAAATGCTAAACTGAATTAATTTCAGGCTAAAAACTATATCTTTGCGCAATGGCTAAAATACTTCAAATAGAAACAGCTACTGCAATTTGTTCTGTAGCACTATCTATAAACGGCAAAACATTTTCATTTAAGGAAGAGAAAGGGCAGAACCTGCACGCAGCAAATTTAACTTTGTTTATAGATGAAGTGCTTAAAATTGCAGAACTGAGTTACCGAGAGTTAGATGCTATTGCAGTAAGTAAAGGGCCAGGGTCTTATACCGGATTAAGAATTGGCGTTTCTACAGCTAAGGGCCTCTGTTATGCATTAGATAAGCCTTTAATTGCGATTGAAACCTTAGCAATGATGGCAGCTGGTTATTTGACAGAAAATCCTGGTTATTCAGGTTTAATCTGCCCGATGATCGATGCCCGCAGAATGGAAGTTTATACCACAATTTTCGATTGCTCGTTAAATGTAGTGATGCCAACCGAAGCAAAAATTATTGATGAAACAAGTTTTACAGATTATCTCTCACAACAAACTGTTGCTTTTTTAGGCGATGGGGCAGCTAAGTGTGCTGAAGTTTTAATACATCAAAATGCAAAATTCGATGTGACCAATTTCAATGCTGCAACATACATGTCGCGATTAGCAAACGAAGCTTTCAGCAACAATAAATTTGAAGATGTAGCCTATTTCGAACCTTTTTACCTGAAAGATTTTGTAGTTACCCAATCTAAAAAGCAACAAGCGCAGGGTTAAACCGGTTATCTTCTTTTAAAGATGGAAAACAAACTTTTAAAGAAACTCCCACCTTCGTTATCATTAATGCCTGGTATTACATCTGCAAACTGTGGATGATTAACCACGTTACCGAATTTAATGCCTACACCCATATAAAAAGAAGCACCATTTGGCCCGCTGCCTACAGTAGCATCATTTTTAATCATTCCATAAGTTTGAAAACTGGTAGCCACTAAATTATCTGTACCCATAAACAATTCGAAATTTGGAGTCTGGTATTTCCCTTGCAATCCAACCATAAAAACACCATTTAAGTTATATAAGGGGGTAATACTTCCCGAAAAATCGTTGGCAATAAAAGTGTTTACCAAAGCAATATCGCCGCCTTTATAAAACAAGTTTTTCGAAACAGCCAGGCCCGGTTTGTAAAAGCCGTATCGTTTAGATAGGTAAACATCAAGTTTAGCATTGGTAGGAGCTAAAAACTTTTTGCTCTGCTCCGAAAGGAGGAAAATGTCTTTTATTTCCTGATTGGTATTAGATTGGTTATTTTCTATGTTCTCAATAATTTTCGATTGATCTACCATGGTGCGTTGCGTATTGCTTCGCCACCAGATAAAACCTAGATCTTTTATATTGGCCATTAAGAACAGGCCTTTTTTAGTGGTATAATTGCTCCCAAAGCTTAATGAAAGTCCTGGGTTTTTAAAGTTTGGAATGAAGTTTTTCTTATTTACCTCATCAAAATTGGAGAAATTGCTGGAATAAGTTCCTTTCAAGCCAATTAGCAGGGCATCAGACTCGGGATCTATATATAAATAAGAGTCAGAAACATTTAGTTTGTTATAAAGTATCCCGCTCAGTATACTTGCTTTTAAACCAAATGCGAGCCTTTTATTCCAGTTTTCGCGATAGGTAAAGCTAAATTGATGGTAACTTTGTTCGTAACCTTTGGTATCGAAAATTCCCGTATATTGCTGGTTGGCATTAAACCTTTCGAACGAATCAAAAATAGCCAATGTTTCGTTGGTGTAATCGATATGTGCATCAGACCTGATCTGCCACGAAAACCCCATTTCTTTTTGGTACTTATAAGATTTGAAAAGCCTGAATGCTGCTACATAGATATTACTGTTTTCGAAAAAATGATTCAATTCTCCGGTGCCGATCGGTAAACTTCTTGTATCGAAAACACCTTCCTGTGTTAATCTTCTTATGGCAAACTTAGAGCTTCCCTGATTAATGGCATTTGTTCCAAAATAAGGCAGGAAGAAATTGGAGGAAAATCTTCGTGATGAATCTAGGGTGAAAGATTTTTGAGATGGATTTTCGAATGCATCAAACATGGTTTTAGTGCCAAAAAGCGCATATTGTTGTGCATTTGCAACCCCGAAGCTAGCTATTGCCAGTAACGCAAGTAAAAGTTTCTTCATGTAAAATAGTTTGTTGGGATAGTTTCCTTATTAACGGTTACTTAATGAATCTGGTATTTCTGGTTGTAAATATTTGTTTAAAAGCAAGTTAGTGATGAATTTGTTTTTGTCTGCACTCATTTGGTAACAAAAAGTATCGAAACTTTTTAAACCACTGTCTGCCCGTAAATGTTTATAGAAATTTAGTTGGACATTGTGCCTGAAAATATCTGCAGAATTTTTGGTGTTGATGTAATAACTTACGTTCGAGGTGGTCGAAATCTGGTTCACTGCATCTAAATATTGCGGCGTTTGTATTAAAAGCCTGTTGTTTTTATAATCGTTTAAAAATGACTGTACTGTGCTCGCATTATTGGCTACAATTAAATTATTATCTACAATGGCATAATAGGGCCGCGCAAATTTTTTAAAGGGCTCCCCAAAATAACTGTACAAGATATCGGCCGATTTAAAAAGCTTAATGTCTTCGCTATAATCTGCACTTACATCAAGCAGCAACTGTTTTGTTTTTTCGCCATCTGATAATGAAATTGCCCCTAATTTTTCGCTGGTGCTTAACTGAAAAAGAATAAACTGATTCTTGGTATAAGTGGTAAATATCAAATCTAAATCTGTTCTGTAATCATTCTTTATTCTTTTTATCACTGCACTGGTTTTTGAAAGTATTTTCGTTTGTTCCTGCCAATTATTCAGTTTTTTAAGCCATTTACTGTAATCATCATAAGCATAAAGTGCATAGTTTGCTGTATTATCTGGTAAGATATTTTGTATTGATGTATTTTGTGCAGCAGTGTTTTCGAACAATTTAAGGTAATTGTGCTGATCTTTTAATTCGGTACTTCCGCTGAAAAGAATTTTCTCTTTACTGAAATTGTAATTGAGTACAGCGAAACTGTTTTGTTGGTTAAATAAGGCAATTTCGCCATTAAGGTTACCTGCAACAATATTTTTGAGCAGTAATGGAGCCTGGTTAAAATTGATGTAAATATTGGCCAGTACATTTTTGATCTGGTGGTTGTTCTCTTTAATGTACTCGGTAAAAGGATTCTCAGTTAAACGAACATTGGCATCATTAATGAGTTTTAATGACGTTGAAACCGTTAATACCTGGTTATGGATGCCTAAATAAACCGGTAAACTGTCATTTATCTTCACAGTATAAAGCGCCTTCGAATTTTCGGTGATTACTTTTTTTAGTTTTAACTGTTCGTAGAATTTTTTGATGTCGCTATCAGACTGAATTTGTAAGGTGATTAGGAAGTTGAGGCTTTTATTCGAGTCAGGTAATACGCTAATATAAACCTGCTGATCCTTTAAATACCTGTTGATCAGATTATCGTCGATAATGCTTGCTTTCAGCTGTTTTAAAAGGCTCATTTTATCTTTTCCTAAAACCTGCTGGATAAGTTGCTGCCCTTCAATGATATCGTAAAAACCTTTATCGTTCTGGAAAGAAAATACTAAAGCTGCATTATTAGTTGCCGATTGCAGCGCCAGATCTTTCGCATCATTATCTGTGCCCAATTTCGAAAAATAAAGGTAAGCCATAAAGGCCACGCCTAAAAATAATGCACCTGTTAGAATTACGATTTTTTTCATCTGCTGTGCAACAAATTTAATTTATTACATTGATTAGTGAGAAGTTCTTTATCAATTTATTAATTTAGCGATTGCTACTTGCAAATAATTATGAATAAACGAATAATCCTTACTGCTTCTTTTTTTGGTGCTGTTGCTGTTTTGCTGGGTGCATTTGGTGCACATGGCCTAAAGGCGCTAATTGATGGACCATCATTAGAAATTTGGCAAAAAGGTGTTGATTATCAGTTCTATCATACATTTGCGCTATTATACCTTTCTACCTTTGCCCGCTATCGGAACAAGCTTATTAATATCGCTTATTTCTGCTTCACATTTGGAATTGTCCTTTTTTCAGGATCGTTATATTTATTGGCAACCCGAAGTATATCGCACTTAGGATTTACTGAATTTATTGGCCCAATAACGCCAATTGGCGGGCTTTTATTTGTATTGGGATGGATAATGCTCTTTTTTGCGGCATTTAAAGATAAATAATGAATACTTTCGAAAACGATATTTTTGCAGAAAGAGAAACACTTTTTGTGGAAGTTATTTTGCCGTTATCTTTGGCGAAAAACTATACTTATCGGGTACCTTTTGATTTAAATGACCAGATTGCCATTGGAAAACGGGTGGTGGTGCAATTTGGAAAGCATAAAATTTATACGGCTTTAATTAGCGGAATCAGCACCGTACCACCAACAGTTTATGAGGCAAAATACATTATTGATGTAGTTGATAATGAGCCTGTAATTACCCCCATGCAGCTTAAATTCTGGGCATGGATGACCAATTATTACATGTGCAATGAAGGTGATGTTATGGCGGCGGCCTTGCCTGCAAGTTTAAAGTTGGCCAGCGAAACCATATTGATTCTTCGTGAAGATTACAATGAAGATACTGCGCTTACCGATAAGGAAGAAATCATTATTAATGCACTTAAACAGCAACAGAAACTTACTGTTAATGATGTTTCTAAGCTTCTTGGGCAGAAAACCGTGTATCCGATCATCAATCATTTGCTGGATAAAGAACTGGTGCTGGTGGCAGAAGAGGTCGTGCAGAAATATAAACCTTTGCTTAAGTCGTTCATTATTTTAAATGATTTTTATAGCGATGAAGAAAATCTGAAACAGCTTTTTAATGTTTTGGATCGGGCACCTAAACAATTAGACGCTTTACTGGCTTACCTTAAATTACAAAAATCAAATCTGCCGATTGCTAAAGAGCAGCTTTTGGAAGAAAGTAATTGCGGACCAGCAGCGCTCAAAGCTTTAACCGACAAAGATATTTTTGTGGTGATGAAAAGGCCTGTTAGCCGTTTGGCCGTTCATGATGAAGCATTCAGTGTGAATTTCGAGCTGAACGAAGGTCAGCAGAAAGCATTAAACCAGATTAACCAGCATTTTGAGGAGAAAGAGGTGGTTTTGTTGCATGGTGTTACCGCATCAGGAAAAACACAGGTTTATATCAAGCTGATTGAGAAAATTATACAAGATACAGATGGACAGGTATTGTTCCTGTTGCCAGAAATTGCTTTAACAACCCAGATTGTAGAACGTATTAAACGTTATTTTGGTAATGCAATAGGGGTATACCACTCCAAATTTAACAATAGCGAACGCGTAGAAATCTGGAATAAAGTACGCACAGGTACTTATAAAGTGATTCTTGGTGCCCGCTCAGCTGTTTTTCTTCCATTTCAGGATTTAAAATTAATTGTGGTTGATGAAGAACATGAACCGTCTTACAAGCAATATGATCCGGCACCACGTTACCAGGCGAGAGATGCTGCCATTTATCTTGGTTATCTGCACCAGGCAAAGGTTGTTTTAGGTTCAGCTACGCCATCTTTAGAGAGTTATTATAATGCTTTACAGGGTAAATACGGTCTTGTAGAGATGAAAGAGCGTTTTGGCGGGGTTCAGCTTCCTAATCAGCAGGTGGTAAGTATTTCGGAAGAAACGAAGAAAAAAACAATGAGTTCGTATTTTTCGAGCGTGTTGATCAAAGATATCGATCTGGCACTTTCTAAAAAAGAGCAGATCGTATTGTTTCAGAACAGGAGGGGTTATGCTACCATTCTAATATGTGCAACCTGTGGTTATACCCCTAAATGTGTAAACTGCGATGTAAGTTTAACCTATCATAAAAGCAGCGGTAAATTACATTGTCACTACTGCGGTTATCAGCAGAGCAGTGTAAATATCTGTCCGGCCTGTGGTTCGGTGCATGTAGAGCAAAAAGGATTTGGTACGGAGCGCATTGAAGAAGAACTCAGGTTGCTTTATCCGGAAGTTACCATTGCTCGATTGGATATGGACAGTACAAGAACAAAAAATGGACTGCAACAGATCTTAAACGACTTTCAAGAGAAGAAAACCGATATTTTAATCGGTACACAGATGGTGGCCAAAGGGCTTGATTTTGATAACCTAAACCTGATTGGGGTAATTAATGCCGATACACTTTTAGGTTACCCCGATTTTCGTGCTTACGAAAGGAGTTTCCAGCTGCTGGCACAGGTGGCAGGTAGGGCAGGTAGAAGGGCCGATCAGGGGAATGTCTGTATCCAGACTTACGATGCCGAAAACCGTATTATCAAGCAGGTGGTGAACAACGATTATGAGGGGATGTACAACGACGAAATTGTAGAACGGGAGAAATTTCTTTATCCCCCTTTTTCCAGAATGATATTCCTGTATGTAAAACATAAAGATTCTCATGTTCTAGATCACGCGGCATTCACGCTGGCCAATATCCTTAAAGGAAAATTTGGTAAACGCGTTTTAGGTCCCGAACAACCTCTGGTAAGCCGTGTACGGAATCTTTATATCAAACAGATCATTATCAAGGCTGATAAACATACTGCCATTCAAAAAGTTAAAGATGCATTAAGAGAAACACTGACCCAATTTAATGCCACCAAAGAATTTAAAGGTGTTTTTACTCAAATAGATGTAGATCCGTATTAATTACTAATTTAAGTTTTGATTTAGTGTTACTTACGGTAATGTGGATTTCTTTATCTTGTATCACCGTTAAAAAAAGCTAATTTTGAAGCTCATGGCGTATAAATTTGTTGATAATTACCGGGAACGTGGAGCGAGAAAAAAACTGGTTGAGTTGTTAAAATCTCGTGGAATTGAAGATAAAAATGTGTTAACAGCCATAGGTAAAGTTCCACGGCATTTCTTTTTTGATGAAACTTTTTGGAACCAAGCCTACAAAGATATTGCTTTTCCAATAGGTGATGGGCAAACTATATCCCAGCCTTACACCGTTGCTTACCAAAGTGAGCTGTTGCACATTAAAAAAGGAGATAAGGTACTCGAGATCGGAACAGGCTCAGGCTATCAAACCTGTATTTTAATGGAACTGGGTGCAAATGTTTTTACCATCGAAAGACAGGAAAATATCTACAATAGAACCATTCAGGTTTTACCTGGAATGGGCTATAGGCCTACTTTTTATTGTGGCGATGGCTCGAAAGGAATTGCTGCCCATGCACCGTACGACAAAATAATTGTTACCGCTGGCGCTCCCATGGTTCCGGAGATCTTATTAAAGCAATTAAAAATAGGGGGTATTCTGGTTATTCCCGTGGGAGATGAGAAAACCCAGAAAATGGTTACTGTTATCCGCGTAAGCGAAACAGACTACGAAAAAATTGTGCTGGATACCTTTAGGTTTGTGCCCTTAGTTGGCGACCAAGCATGGTAGGAGTTGAGTCCTCAGCCCGTAATCAATTCGACTTAGGACTAAAGACTCACGACTGTGGACTAAACTACCGTTTCATCGCTCTATCCAACTCCCGCTTGTTATCTCTATCCTTAATGCTATCGCGTTTGTCGAATTCTTTTTTACCCTGGGCCAGTGCAATTTCCATTTTAGCGAAACCTCTTTCGTTAATGAAAATACGCAAAGGAACAATGGTATAGCCTTTTTCTTCGCCTTTAAGTTTTAATTTTCTAATTTCTTTTTTCTGTAATAGTAATGCACGGTCGCGTTTTATATCGTGGTGATAAAAAGAACTGTGGCTATATTCAGAAATATGAAGGTTACGTACGAAAAGGTTACCGCCAATAAACATGCAAAATGCATCAGTCATGTTGGCTTTACCTTGTCTAATTGCTTTTATTTCAGTTCCTAAAAGCGCAATCCCTGCTACGTATTTATCTAAAAGATTGTAGTCGAAATATGCTCTTTTATTCTTTATGTTGATGTCGTTTTTCAAAATTGTAATAAAGTATATGTTGTTGTAATATTCAGCAATGGTATAAAATATACATGCTGGGTTGCAAATATCCTAAAAATTGATGTGATAATTTAGTTTTAATCATATTAAGTTAAGACTTGTAGCAGTCACAGTTTATTTTTATGCAGAGTTCAATATTTTTTAGTGTTTTATAATTTGGAAATGTGCGAACAGTTCTTTTGGCAGCCATAGTCCCGCTTTTTGCTGCAACAAAAGCAGAAAAAGCTTTTGGTTTTCGCGGCAATCGGGTTTATTTAACATAGGCCGGTGCAAGGAAACAAACCTTTCATCAGCTTACAAGCCCCTTGTTCCTTAAACCTGGCAGGAGCGAACACGCAGTGCAACGGAGTAAAGCGTATGGCAGGACAACAGTACCCGTGAAAAACTGACATTCGTTTTCTAATGAAAATATGTTTGAATCGGGAAAGAAGTCAAGTTAAACCGGCAAAACACTTGTAAAACCTGAATCTCTCGCATATAAAAATGTTCATCTGTTTGTAAAAGCTAAGGATATATTATTAAGTTCGTATTTATTCAATTAAGTTTGGACATAAAATACCTAAAATGAAGTTCAGAAACCTATTTTTAATCTTATTATTAGCTCTTACTTTTCAGGTAGAAGCACAGCAACCTACATTGTTGCCGCAGTTTACCTTTTATAAATTGGATGGAAAACCATTTTCAAACAATGATATTAAACAAGGAAAAAAGAACCTCTTTGTATTGTTCGATTGTACCTGTGAGCACTGCCAGCGGGAAAGCAAAATCCTGAATACCAATTACGCCAAGTTTAAGGATGTTAATATTTATATGATTACTATGGATGAAGCTTATATTATTCCACAGTTTTTCAATTCGTATGCCAAAGGTTTAAATGACAAGCCTAATGTAATGGTATTACAGGATAAAAAACGCATATTTATTCCAACCTTTTTGCCAAAGCAATATCCATCCATGTACTTATATTCTTCAACCGGTAAATTGCTGATGTACCAATCGGGAGATGGTGGTGTAAAAAAACTAATGACGGTAATGAATAAATAATCTAATAATATTGAGCTAGGTTAACCTATCTGATAATCAAAACCGGAATATTTACTTTATGCCGTACAGAATCGACGGTGGTACCGAAAATAAGGTCTTTTAAGCCTTTATGGCCATGGGCTCCCATTACCAATAGCTCCATTTCGTTTTTATTGCTGATATCGGCTATAGCCTTACCTGTACTTCCAAAGCCGATAAAAGGTGTAGAATCGTAACCAAGATCTTCAAGATTGGCCCGGTATTTCTCCAGGTTGGCCGCATCGCTCTGTGTTTCATGGTCCATTACGTCTTTACCAAGATAACGGGCTGCAGCAGTTTCTACAACATGGATCAGGTAGTAGTGTGCGCCCTTACCACCTTGAATTAAAGCATGCCGGATGGTGTTTCGATCGTTTTTAGAGAAATCTACTGCAATTCCGATCCGTTTATAACTGACCTTGTCTATTTTGCCAATGTCCAAAGCATCTCCATGGGGCACAAGTTGTTTGGATGCATTCTTTTTCTTTTCTAATAATGGATGGAAGAAAACATAAAGTAATAGTAATACGATAAGGATTAATGCTGGTAATACAATCACATAAATCCACCAATTGTTGGCTTCTTTTGCCCAGCCGCTTATTTCTTCGATTACCAGTTTTACATTTAATGCAATAATGGCAGATGCGCTAGCCCATGCCAATACTTTAACCCAGGGTTTAATTGCAAAATCTTTCATCAGTTTTTTATCTGATGTAAAATGAATTAATGGAATAATAGCGAAACCTAATTGCAAGCTTAATACTACCTGACTTAGCACTAATAAGCCACCTAGTGCATTTTCGCCATAATGTAATATAGTAAAAAACGCAGGAATAATAGCCAGAAGGCGAGTAATTAAACGGCGTAACCAAGGTTGAATCCTTAAGTTAATATGGCCTTCCATAATAATCTGTCCGGCTAAAGTTCCGGTAACGGTAGAGCTTTGTCCGGCGGCAATTAGTGCTATAGCAAATAGGGTTGGGGCTACATTGCCAAAAATGTTCGAAAGTAGTTTATGTGCATCTTGAATTTCGGCTACCTCATGTAATCCATTTTTATAAAAGGCCGCTGCGGCAAGAATCAATATGGCTGCGTTGACAAAAAAAGCAAGGTTTAATGCCACTGTGGTATCAATGAGGTTGAATTTTAAGGCCTCTTTAATTCCTTTGTTGCTACGTTCAATCTTTCTGGTTTGTACTAAAGATGAATGTAAATACAGGTTATGCGGCATTACTGTTGCACCAATAATCCCAATGGCAATATAAAGCGCATCGCCATTTAGTATAGAAGGCTCAAAACCTTTGGCTACTTCTTTAAGTGAGGGTTCTACAATAAACATTTCAACCAGAAAGGAAATCCCGACAATAAAAACCATCGAAACGATAAAGCCTTCCATGGCTCTCATGCCTTTATTAAGTAAAAAGAGCAATAAAATGGTATCGAAGATAGTGATGGAAATACCCCAGATTAGTGGTAATCCAAAAAGCAACTGTAAACCAATGGCCATCCCAATAATTTCAGCAAGGTCGCATGCAATAATTGCCGTTTGCGCCAAGGCAAATAACGGAATATTGGCCCAACGCGGATAAGCTTGTTTAGATGCCTGTGCTAAATCCAGCCCTCTTACTATCCCCAAACGGGCACTTAACGATTGTAACAGTAGCGCGATGAGGTTAGACATTAGTAAAACCCAAATTAATTGGTAACCAAATTTACTACCGCCAGCTAAATCGGTTGCCCAGTTGCCCGGGTCCATGTAGCCAACACTAATTAAATAAGCAGGACCAATGAAAGCTAAAATTCTTCTCCAGCCTTTTCTTTTATCTGTATTTACACTTTGATGTACTTCACTTAACGATTCAGTTTTTGCCATTACTGCTGATTAAAATATGTTTTGCAACTTCTCTACTAATATTAACTTGTTTATCGGATAACAGGATTTCTACTGAACCATCGAAATCGGTCACATCGCTGATCTGTATTTTTTTGCCTAAGGTTAAGCCTAGTTTTTCTAAATGTTTTAAAAATGCCGAGCTATGCTGGGTAACACCAGTAATGGTGCCCTGATCGCCTATTTTTAGTTCGATTAATTTAATAAACTGGGTTTTGGCAAATCTTCCGTTTTTATCTGGAATGGGGTCGCCGTGAGGGTCGGCTTTCGGAAAGCCTAAAAACTCGTCTAGTCTTTCAATCAGCTCAATTGATTTAATATGCTCTAACTCTTCAGCAACATCATGTACCTCATCCCACTTAAAGTTTAATTTGTCTACCAAAAAAACTTCCCATAAGCGATGTTTACGTACAATATCTATCGCTGTATTTTTACCTATTTCGGTTAAGGTAACGCCTTGGTATTTAATATAATCAACTAAGCCTTTGTCTGCTAATTTCTTAATCATGTCGGTAACTGATGCTGGTTTAGTTTGCATTTGCTCTGCAATAGCATTAGTTTGAACGTTTATTGTTTTCTCTGCCAGATGATAAATAGTCTTTAGATAGTTCTCTTCCGTGTAACTTTGCATTTATATTTATCTAATTTTATTTTTAGGTAAATCTAAAAATTATTATTTAAAATATATATGATAAATTATGTTAAAATTTAGAATATAATTTGGTTATGTTTGTATTCTCAAATACCTTTAACACCATATGGCATCTGAATTAGATAAAATTGACTTTAAAATTTTAAGAATTCTTCAAGAGAACGGAAGAATTACCAACTTGCTTTTATCACAGGAAATTGGTTTATCACCTGCACCAACTTTAGAACGTGTGCGCAAGCTTGAAATGGCAGGATATATTAAAAGTTATCATGCGCTGGTAGATGAAGAAAAACTAGGTTTAGGTATAAAAACCTTTATTCAGATTCAACTCGATTTTCATAAAAATAACACTATTCAGATCTTTTTGGATGAAGTAAATCAAATCAAGGAAATCACCGAGTGCCACCACGTTACTGGTCAGGCTGATTTTCTGTTAAAGGTTTATGTGAAAGACATTAAAGCTTACGAACGTTTAATTATGGATAAAATCAGTAAAATTTCTGTAGTGAAAACCTTCCAGACAATGATGATCATGTCTACGACTAAGAAAGAGCCGATTGTGCCGTTGGAGTATTAACCCTAACACCTGAAGAGGCTATTAGGTACGATCATCATCGCGAATTCTGATTTTTCATGGGAATGGGATAATTTTAATTTATAGATGCGTCATGCTGAATTTATTTTATTAGCAGTTTATGTTGTTTTTAAAGGTCTAACAGCTACTTCGTGGTCAGCATCTTTCTTGCTATTAAGACCCTGAAATAAATTCAGAGTGACGTATGGGGGAAGGTTAACCAATTTCGCTATTCAATACTATGCTATCAATAATTCCTGAAATTTGCTGCGCATTTTGATAAACCATAAAATGCGTTCCGTTTTCGATTACAAAATCGGGTTGGGCAGTTCTACTATATAAAATTTTATCCTTTGTGCCATGAATGTGATAAATCCGTTCGGGCCTGGTTTTGTTTTTCCAGTTGAGTATACTGCCAATGGCCCATTTTAGAAAATGTGGGTCTGTGTCTTTTATAATCCTGCCGAGTAGTACTTTTTCGCTGCTCGAGCGTGTGCCGAAATAATAGTTTTGGGTAAGTTTATTTGACGATTTTAAAAGCTTGGCAGGAATAAGTTTTAACAACCCAAGTTTCCCCGCAAAACGGTAAAGCATTGGTAACTGTGCTGCCAACATGGTACTCGAAATGATAATCGTTACTGTAGGTTTTAATATTTTGGCAATTTCTACTGCAACCATCCCACCAAAAGAAACGCCTACCAAGGTAAAAGGTTGGGTTAAGTCTATTGTACTACTTAATCGTTGAGCATATGATGCTAATGATTCATTTTTGTTTGGACTAAGCCAATCTACATGGATGATATTGATTTTTTCATTGAGCTTTAGTTTCGAAAAAATTCTTCTATCGGCACCTAAACCACTAATAAAATAGGTATTCATTATGCTGGTAAATTCCAGTCGATAGGTGTTAGGTTATTTTGTATTAAGAGCTGATTTGCTTTGGAAAAATGTTTAGATCCGAAGAAGCCATTATAGGCAGAAAATGGCGATGGGTGGGCAGCAGTAAGCACATAATGTTTTTTTTGGTCTATTAACGCCGCCTTTTGCTGCGCATATTTACCCCACAACAGAAATACGATATGCTCGCGTTTCTGAGATAAAGCTTTAATAATCTCATCTGTAAAAATTTCCCAGCCACGGTTTTGATGCGAACCTGCTTCTGAAGCACGAACGGTTAGCGTGGCATTTAACAACAAAACGCCTTGTTCTGCCCAGTGCGTTAAGTGGCCATGGTTTGGTGTTTTAAAACCTTCAATATCAGTTTCCAGTTCTTTGTATATATTTTTTAACGAGGGTGGAATTGCTACACCACGTTGTACGGAAAAAGAGAGGCCGTGTGCCTGGCCAATACCGTGATAAGGGTCTTGACCTAAAATGACAACCTTTACCTGATTAAATGGTGTTGTGTTTAACGCATTGAAAATGTCAGCGCCTTTTGGGTAAACCGTAGCACCACTCTGTTTTTCCTCCTGTAAAAAAGACTTAAGGATTTTCATGTAGTCTTTTTCAAATTCTTCTTCTAAAACGGCTAACCAACCTGGTTCTAATGCTGCAGACATAATATTGATGTATGATGTATAATGTAACTCGAGTAAGGTTTGTAAATAAAATTTTAATCAATGGTTTTATAGATCATGGTAATGGCTTAGGCTATCAACCATGAACCATTAGACCATGGACCATGTACCAAAAAACGCTCAAAAAGGTTAAGATTTTTTCTTGTAAATCGCTAATAAATCCCCTTCAAGTGTTGTTTTAGGTCCCTCTATAATCCGCCCCAGTTCTTTTCCTTTTTTATCAAAAACAATAAAAGTTGGTACTCTTACAATATCCAGGCCGTCTATAATGCCGTTTTCAGCTTTTTTATTACCGTCAACCGCAATAATTTCTACGTTTTTCTCTTTAAAGTGCAGGGCGTCTAATATTTTAAAGAAGTTGGGTACGTTTGCTTTGCTGTCGCCACACCAGGTACCTAAAATAACTTTGATTTTTTCGTTCTTAACCAATTTTTTTAATTCGATCAGCGTTGCTGCATCCGGTACATATGCCGCGTAAAGTGGATCGTACATTTCTTTAAATTCAGGAAAAGTGGTAATACCCTCGCGTGTACAGGCATTAATTAATATATCCTTATTGTGAACTTGATCATGTATTTTTTTATTCACTTCTTGTGCAGAAACGTTCATTGCAAGTATAATTAGGGTTATAGATAAGAGGATTTTCATATTTACCAGATGTTTTTTTTGAGCTTTTAAATTTTTAATGAAATTATTGTTTTAAAATCTAATTTCTGCCATTTAAACACGATATTTGCAAAAAAAAATAATTAGGATAAAATTTATGCCAAATATCATCAGATTAATTGCGGGGTTTGCTTTACTGGGTGGCGCAGTAGCTTTATTTATTTTCGGCTTTTGGCCATGGGGTATTGTTGCCATTTTATTGGGAATAATTGTACTGGTAACCTATTTCTTTAATGAGAACATGCTTTTAGCACAATGGTTTCTTAGAAAAGATAACATGCCTAAAGCAAAAATGTTTTTAGACCGGATTACCAATTATGAAACGCAGTTGATTAAAGTTCAACATGGTTATTATAACTTATTGATCGGATTAATTGAAAGTAGAACAGCACCGATGCAGAGTGAGAAGTATTTTAAAAAATCACTTGCATTGGGCATGCAGATGGACCATAATATTGCTTTAGCTAAACTAAGTTTAGCAGGTATTGCAATGGCTAAGCGAAACAAACGTGAGGCAACCATGTATCTTGCCGAAGCTAAAAAAGCAGATAAAAATAAATTATTGGCCGATCAGATTAAACAAATGAAAGATCAGATGGGCATGATGGACAAACAGCAGCAAGTTCGTTATAGATAACATTGATTGCATCATATGTAGAGCCATTTCAGGATTGAGATGGCTTTTTTTGTTTCAGCTCAGTTTGTTTATTGTGAATTGCAGCTTATAAATTACTATTTTTATGGATAATCTAACTTTTAATATTCATGAAAAAAGTATCTTATTTACCCATGCTGGCTTTTTTAGCTATTCTAGGTGCTTGCAATAACAAAAAAGATGCTGAAGAAAGTGAAAGCTTTTCATCAGCCAATCCTTTTTTTAAAGCAAGCGAACTTGCCTTTCAGGCTCCTGCCTTCGACAAAATTAAAAACGGCGATTTTAAACCGGCATTGGAAGAAGGGATGAAACAGCAAATGGATGAAATCCGGAAAATTGCTGAGCAAACTGAGGCACCAAGCTTTGAAAACACCATTTTGGCCATTGAAAAAAGCGGACAATTACTAAGCCGTACAGCTATGGTTTTTAACCTGCTTACTGGAGCCAATACAAACCCTGAATTGCAAAAGGTTAAAGAAGAGGAAGCGCCTAAATTAACGGCAAATTCCGATGCCATTTATCTAAATACCAAACTTTTTAATCGGGTGCAAATCCTTTATAAACAAAAGGATCAGCTGAAACTGGGTGCCGAATCGTTACGTTTACTGGAGTATTATTACCAAAAATTTGAATTGGCAGGAGCAAAGCTATCTGATGCTGACAAAGAGAAGCTTAAAGAACTGAATAAAGAAGAAGCTACCTTGAGTGCAAAATTTACCGCACAGCTACAGGCAGCAGGTAAAGGTTTAAAAAATACTACTCAGCAACCCGAATTGCAGTCAATGACCGATCGTGCCAAAAGAGAAGAACTTTTTAACAAGTCATGGAACAGGGCAGAAAAAGGTGATGCAAATGATACCCGTAAAATCATTTCAAGAATTGCACAGATCCGTTCTGCTCAGGCGGCATTGCTTGGCTTTAAAAATTACGCAGCCTGGAAATTGCAAAATCAGATGGCTAAAACACCCGAAGCAGTAGAAGATTTTTTTAGCAAAGTTATTCCTGCAGCTACCGCGAAGGCAAAAAGTGAAGCGGCAGACATACAGGCCGTAATCGACCGGCAAAAAGGTGGCTTTAAACTGGAGCCTTGGGATTGGGACTTTTATGCCGAGCAGGTGCGTAAGGCAAAATACGATCTGGATGAAAACGAGGTTAAACCCTATTTTGAGCTCAATAAAGTACTTGTTAACGGTGTTTTTTATGCCGCAACACAACTTTATGGTATTACCTTTAAAGAACGCAAAGATTTGCCTGTATACCAGGAAGATGTACGTGTTTTTGATGTAAAGGATAAAGACGGTAAGCAGCTAGGCTTGTTTTATTGTGATTATTATAAACGTGATAATAAAGATGGCGGTGCCTGGATGGATAACCTTGTTCCCCAATCTAAGCTATTTGGCACGATACCAGTAATTTATAATGTCTGCAATTTTGCAAAACCCGAAGCCGGAAAACCTGCGTTAATTAGTTTTGATGACGTTACAACCATGTTCCATGAGTTTGGGCATGGCTTACATGGTTTATTTGCCAATCAGCAATATCCAAGCCTTTCAGGTACCAATGTGGCCCGTGATTATGTTGAATTTCCTTCACAGTTTAATGAACATTGGGCTTCTGATCCAAAAATATTAAAGAATTATGCGCTTCATTATCAAACAGGAGCACAAATGCCGCAAGCTTTATTGGATAAGATTAAAAAGGCGAGTTCGTTTAATCAGGGTTATATTTTTACGGAAGCTTTGGCAGCGGCCGATCTGGATATGCAATGGCATACAATTTCACCAGGTTCACCTTTGCAGGATGTAGATAAGTTTGAAGCCGAGGCTTTAAAGAAAACCAATTTAAATTTATCTTATGTGCCACCGCGTTACCGCTCCAGCTATTTTCTACATATTTGGAGTAATGGTTATGCTGCAGGTTATTACGCTTATAGCTGGACATCTATGCTTGAAAATGATGCCTTTTCATGGTTTCAGGAGAATGGAGGTTTAACCAGGGCAAATGGTCAGCGTTTTAGAGATATGATTCTGTCAAAAGGAAACACGGAAGATCTGGGTAAAATGTTTTTCAATTTCAGGGGACATAATCCTGATATTAAGCCCATGCTTAAAAAACGTGGCTTGTTATAATGTAATATGATAGTACAAGCGTCAGCTAGTCATTGGCGTTTGTACTACTTTTAATACCTTCTCGCCCAATAAATCTCTCTTTTCCTAAAAGAAATTGAATGGCTTTTTTTACGTTCCGGTCAATCGATTCTTCCGTTTTTAAATGATTAATATATCTGATGATTTCGAGCTGAAGATAAGGAGGCTGTTGGTCGAAAATGGCCTTTGCCACAATGTTTTTTGTCAAAGCCTCTAAAAATTTGGGGTGTACAGTAATGGTGCGGTCTTCGTTGTCAAGTTCAATTTCAAAAAGGGCTTTAGCTCCAACCTCTTTTCCTGCCGTTTTTCGCATAGGCGTATTAAGGTATAAACGCCAAGCACCAGCATACTTAACAAGAGTTTGTTTAAACTCATGCCCGTCTATTTTTATTCGTACCGGGATTTTTCCCTTTTCTTTTCCTGCTTGTTCAAAAAGATAGCTTAAATATGCTTCTGGGACAAATACAAAAGGATTGATGCCAATAATTTTAATTTCAGCAGTAAATGACAGGGGGTTCTTATTATCCATTGATTAAAGATATTGTCTTTGATTAAAGCTCCATAATTTTGGTCAATAAATCAAACACCATAATTTCTCTCTTTGCTTTACGCCGCCTGCGCTCCACAAAAACTCAAAACCAAACTCCATTTTTCATTGTAGTTTATATAAAACTTAATACTATGGCAACATCACAAGACGGGAGTACAAATAATACTCAGGAAGAAAATAATATTAAAGATTTAGGTGGTAAAGCAGCTATTGAAAAACTGAGAACACTAGCAGAAAAGTCCGAAAGCTGTTTTTTCTGTACCAATATTAAAACTGGTGTACCTTTATCGGTAAGGCCAATGGCCATTCAGCAAATTGATGACGAGGGAAATATTTGGTTCATGAGCATGAAAGACAGTCATAAAAATGAAGAGATTACAACCGATCCTTTTACACATCTGTTGTTTCAGGCCGGAGCGCACGCAGGTTTTGTAAATATTTATGGAATTTCGGAAATCAGTAGAGATCAGGCTAAAATCGACGAGCTGTGGAGTCCCTTTATCAAAACCTGGTTTCAGGGAGGGAAAGACGACCCAAACATTACCTTAATCAAGGTAATTCCATCGGAAGGATATTATTGGGATACGAAACATGGTACAGCTGTAGCCTTCTTAAAAATGGCAGCATCTGTAATTACAGGGAAAACCATGGACGACTCGGTGGAGGGGAGCCTGGAGATTGATTAGGCTGACCGTCATGCTATATTCGTACAGCATCTATCTAATAGACCCTGACCTGTAGCGAAGCGGAAGCTATACAGTAAAATAAATTCAGGGCGACGTATGGTTATTTATCACCTAAATAATCAAAACCTTCAAAATCTTCTCTTTGAGCCCTTTTGCTTAAGATATCTTCTTCTTCGGCTTGTACTCTTGAGAAGAACAAAGCTTCGGCCTGGATTCTTTTAATTAATTGACGTACGAGCGTTAAATCAAAAGCATCTTTGCTTAATTTAATGCAGTATTCTCTTTCGTTGATTTCTAAACTTGACGTATTCATATCGCAATGATTTTATTTATCGATTGCCGTAAATATAGAAAAGGCTTGCTAAACAATTGTTAGCAAGCCTTTTAAGTTTATGTTATGTTTGTGTTAAAATCAAATTCCTAATCCTCTTTTCAGGCCTCTGATTTAACTATTTATGCTATTTATGCGATAGGAATAAGCCATCATCCGTTTTGGCAACTTTTAAGATTCCCTTACCGGTTAATGCTTTCAGCGTAGTGTCCCATTTTTTATTACTCCAATCGGCCAGTTTTGCTTTCACATCTGTTAGCAGGTATTGTTCGCCTTCCGAAACCAATGCATACAGTTCTGTTTCTTCCGGAGTCATTTCTATTTTCTTTTTCTCTGGGCGCATCTGCGGGAAGAACAAAACTTCCTGGATGGTACTTTGGTTGGTCATTAACATCACCAAACGGTCAATACCAATCCCCAAACCTGAAGTAGGCGGCATGCCATATTCCAATGCACGTACAAAATCATCATCCATGGCCATGGCCTCATCATCTCCACGGGCAGCTAACTTTAACTGATCTTCTAAGCGCTCTTTTTGGTCAATAGGATCGTTTAATTCTGAATAAGCATTTGCAATCTCTTTACCATTAACAAACAGCTCAAAACGCTCTACTAATCCTTCTGCAGTACGGTGCTTTTTAGCAAGCGGTGTCATTTCGATAGGGTAGTCGGTAATGTAGGTTGGTTGGATTAAATTCGCTTCAACTTTAGCGCCGAAAATTTCATCGATCAATTTACCGCGGCCCATGGTATCATCTATTTCGATACCTAAATCTTTACAGGTTTGTGCAATTTCTTCTTCTGTCATTGCCGAAACATCAATTCCTGTATATTTTTGGATCGACTCGTACATGGTTAATTTTTCATACGGTCCTTCAAAATTAATTTCATTGGCACCAACTTTAACTATACTTGCACCAGTTGTGGCAATTGCTACTTTTTCCAAACATTCTTCAACCATTGCCATCATCCAGATATAATCTTTGTAGGCAACATAAATTTCCATTGAAGTAAATTCGGGATTATGTGTACGGTCCATTCCCTCATTACGGAACATTTTTCCAAACTCATATACACCATCGAAGCCTGCAACAATTAATCTTTTTAAATACAGTTCATTTGCAATACGCAAATAAAGCGGCATATCTAAAGTATTGTGATGTGTGGCAAAAGGACGTGCAGCAGCACCACCATGGATAGGCTGCAGGATAGGGGTTTCCACTTCCATCCAGCCCTGGTTATCAAAGTAATTGCGCATGGTGTTAATCACCTTGCTGCGTTTGATGAAAATCTGTTTAAAATCAGGGTTTACTGTTAAATCTACATAACGCATACGGTAACGCAGTTCAGGATTGGTAAATCCATCGTATACGTTTCCTTCATCATCACGTTTAACAATTGGTAGCGGACGTAGTGACTTAGAAAGTACCTTAAATTCGGTAACATGTACAGAAATTTCTCCTGTCTGCGTCGTAAATACGTATCCTTTAACCCCAATGAAATCGCCGATATCTAAAAGTTTTTTAAATACCGTGTTGTATAGGGTTTTATCATCACCAGGGCAAAGTTCATCGCGCTTTAAGTAGATCTGAATTCTGCCGGTAGAATCCTGTAACTCCGTAAAAGAAGCAGCGCCCATAATATTGCGGCTCATAATTCTACCTGCTAATACTACTGTCTTGTATGCTGTCTTATCTACTTCATAATTAGCTAATATATCTGCTGCATAAGTATTTACTTCATAAGCTTCTGCAGGATATGGCTCAATGCCTAATGCACGTAATTGTTTTAGCGACTCACGTCGTAATATTTCTTGTTCAGATAATCCTATACTCATTTCAGGTATTTTTTGCAAAAGTAATAATTTTGCATTTTTTGTTATTGTTAAATTTTAGTGCTTTAATGAAAAAGGAATAATTTGGTTATAAAATTTTTGAATTAATATTAGAAAAAATTCAATTTTCAGTACCCAATTAGCTATCCATTTAAAACAGGTGGTTGCAAAGATAAGAAAGCTATTGTAATTACTAAATGCTTTGTTTGATTTAAAACCGCATTTTAGCATGTTAAAACCGAATGAGATAAAAAATGAAAGACAGAATTTTACCTAGGTATTTATTCCATATCAATTAACGGATCCCAGAATACTTTTTTAAGGTTTTGAACTTTCAGGTTTTTAATTTCAACGCCTTCGCGTTCGAGGAGTTCCTGTCTTTTAGCTGTAGATGATGGATCGCCACTGAGCAATCCATTGCTACTGATTACCCTATAGTAAGGGACAGGAGGCTGAGCTGTTCCGCAAGCGCCAATGGCCCTGGCGACCATTCTAGATAGGTTAGGTGTACCAACGGCTTTGGCAATTGCGCCGTACGAAGTTACCCTACCTTTGGGTATTTCCCGGGTTAAATCCCAAACCTGCTCAAAAAATAAATCGTGTTTCATCGTTTCTGGCAAAAGATACGTAAAGCTATTAAATATATCAGATACTAGTATATAGATGGAATTTTTGCGCAGTATTAAGCCATTTATGGTTCACAAAGATAAACCATTGCAATTTTATGAATAAGCAATATGAATTTAGTGTTTTACAGGTGTTATATTTGTTTAGAGTGATTTACCATTAAAAAAACGATGTCCGATATTAAGCAAATACCACCTTCTAGTTTTGAGTTTTTAAGATTATTGAAAAATAACAATGATCGTGAATGGTTTAATGACCATAAAGCAGTCTATCAGAAAGAACTAACATACATAGAATCTTTTGCACAGCATTTATTAGATCTTATGAATACCCATGATGTAATTGAAACACCATCTGGGAAAAAAAGTTTATACCGGATTTACCGGGATACTCGTTTTTCGAATGATAAAACGCCTTATAAAACGCATTGGAGCGGAAGTTTTAAACGAGCTGGCAAACAAAGAAGAGGTGGCTATTATTTCCACATCGAACCAGGCAATAGTTTTGTGGCAGGTGGCTTTTTCGGGCCTTCTCCTCAAGATTTGAAATTAATAAGGGAAAATATAAGTTTTGATGCTGCACCTTTAAGAGAAATATTAAGTAATAAAACTTTTATCTCTTCTTTCGAGACATTAAAAGGCGAACAATTGAAAACAGCTCCAAAGGGCTTTGATGGGGATCATCAGGATATAGATTTGCTGCGCTATAAACAATTTTTGTTAATCCATCGATTTACTGATCAGGAAGTTTTAAGTAAAGAATTCCTGGAATACTGTAATCAGGAATTTAAAAATATGCGTCCATTCTTTGATTATATGAGCGAAATATTAACAACCGATGCAAATGGAATGGATCTGTAATTGATTTTTACGATTGTTGCAAAAAATTAAAAGGGGGTGTCATTACAAAATTAATATGATACCCCTTTTTTAACTATGATTCAGCTTCTATACCTTCCGCATACATTTCGTTAATCGCTTCGGCATATTTCTTTTCTACAATACGGCGTTTAACTTTCATGGTAGGGGTGATTTCTCCTTCATCTATACTAAAAGGATTGCGCTTGATCTTAAAATTTTTAATGCGCTCAAATTTTGCCAGTTCGTTAGATATTTTCTTGATGTCCTGTTCCATCCATTCAATAATTTCAGGGTTGCGGATAAAAGGATCAGCTTCCTCAAAAAAAGAAGGTTTAAGTTTAAAGGTTTCTTCTAAGGTTTCTCTATTCGGGATAATGATCGCCGTAATAAATTCTCTTTTATCTCCAATTAAAAACAATTGGTCAATTTTAGGGCTTTTCAGGTAAATATTTTCTACCGGGGTAGGATAAACGTTCTTGCCGTACGCATTTACGATCATATTTTTTAAGCGATCGGTGATCTGGAGATTACCTTTATAAAAACGGCCAATGTCTCCGGTGTGGAACCACATATCTTTGTCGATGGCTTCGGCAGTTTCTGCAGGTTTGTTAAAATAACCCTTCATTACGCAATGGCCTCGAACAATTACTTCTCCTTCGGCACATTCAAATTCCTCGTTAAAAGTATTATGTGTTTGGATGCTCAGCATTTCTTTGCTTTCTACCTCTTGTATGCCTACTTCAATACCCGGAATTACGCGGCCAACCGTGCCATATACCTGTCTGTGATACTCTGTAACTGACATTACCGGTGAGGTTTCTGTTAAACCAAAACCTTCTAATATTTTAATGCCCAGATCGCCAAAAAACTCACCCACATTTTTAGGCAGTGCAGCTCCACCCGAAATCATAAATTTTAAGCGGCCACCTGTTTTTTCTTTGATTTTACTAAAAACCAATTTCTCTGCAATCCCTTTTTTTGCCGATAAAATAAGCCCCGGATTTTTGCCAGCCTCTTTTGCTACACGGTATTTGTTGCCTGTTTCCAGCGCCCAGGTAAATATTTTTGCTTTTGCACCTCCGCCCGCAGTTCCTCCTTTTATGGCTTTATCATGTATGCGTTCTAAAAGGCGTGGAACGCAGCTCATCACGGTAGGACGAACTTCTCCCATATTTTTGGCCAATAACTCTAAACTTTGTGCAAAAGCAATTTTACAGCCTTGTGCGCAGCAAACATGGTAAGTGGCCGTACGCTCGAATACGTGCGATAGTGGCAGAAAGGAAAGGAAAGTTTCAGTTTGGTCAATCACAGGGATCTGCTGTAAACAAACCTCCACATTTTTAACAAAGTTATGATGAGTGAGCATTACACCTTTTGGGGTGCCTGTTGTTCCCGAAGTATAAATTAAAGAGGAAACATCCTCTGGTAAAACCAAGCTTCTGCATTGGTCAATATCAGCTCTTTCGGCAGCAGTAATTTGATGTTTAAGTGCCAGTATATCAGAAAAGGCAATAACTTCTACATGTACATCCTCAGGAATTACGACTTTTTCAAAATCTTTAAAAGCAGGAATAATATATTTTAACTGTTTGCAATTGGCTGCTACCTTTAACACTTTACGGTATAGAAAGTTGTTCCCAACAAGAATAGCTTTTATGCCAGAGTCGTTAATAATATAGGCTACCTCCTGTTCAGAAAGTGTTGGGTAAATGGATACATTAATTACACCAATTTGTTGTATTCCTTGATCATAATATACATATTCAGGCGAATTCTCGATCATTAAGCCTAAACGATCGCCTTTTTTTATTCCTTTTTCCAAGAAAAATGCAGAAACGGCATCAGCTCTTTTTAAGGTATCTTCATAAGAAATTTCAGCCCATTCTGCACCCTGTTTATGGATTAAAAAGGTTTCCTGAGGTTTGTGAATATTTTTGACAACATTCCGCAATAAGGTAGGAACAGTTGAAAATTCGTTTATTAATGGCATGCTCGTAATTTGGTCCGCTAATTATAATTAACAATAATAAGGCTTTTTGGTTTAAAAATACAAAAGGGCCCCGAAAATTTCGGGGCCCTTAAATAATATGTTTTATAAGATTTTAAACAGAGAAACTTTCGCCACAACCGCAGCTACGGCTGGCATTTGGATTTATAAAGTTGAAACCTTTTCCGTTTAAACCGTCTGTAAAATCTAATTCCGTTCCAGCTAGGTAAAGAAAAGATTTCATATCCAAAGCAATTTTAATTCCTTTGTCTTCAAAAAACTGATCGCCTTTTTGCTCTTCGTTATCAAAATCCAGATTGTATGATAAACCCGAGCAGCCACCACCTTTTACAGAAACGCGTAAAAAGTAATCAGAACCCATTTCCGAATCCTGCATTAAGTGGTCTATTTTGTCTTTTGCTTTATCTGTTATCGTTATCATAGTATCGAGTATTTATTATCAAGTATTAATACGCTTATCAAGCCGAAATTTACATCTCGACACTTGATCCCCTAATACTTGCTACTGGTATTAATGGTGCGATTTTTCCAATACAATTGCCTCTAAGCCATTTTTAACTCGGTAGTCGTTAATAGCTGATTTAATTGCATCTTCTGCCAAAACTGAGCAGTGAATTTTTACCGGAGGTAAAGCCAATTCTTCAACAATATCCATGTTATCGATAGATAAAGCCTCATCAATTGTTTTTCCTTTTAACCATTCTGTAGCTAAAGAAGAAGAAGCAATAGCCGAACCACAACCAAATGTTTTAAATTTAGCATCAGTGATTACGTTATCTTCTCCTACTTCAATCTGTAAACGCATTACGTCGCCACACTCAGGTGCACCAACTAATCCTGTGCCTACAAATTTGCTGTCTTTATTTAATGTACCTACGTTACGTGGGTTATTGTAATGGTCAATTACTTTTTCTGAATATGCCATGATTTCTATTTCTTAAGTCTCCTTTCGGAGATAATTTTATTTATTAATTATCAGTTACCAATTTTCAATTACCAGTTTGCTTACTCAAAACTACAAACTGCCAACTCCAAACTGATCTAGTGTTCTGCCCACTCAATTTTACTTAAATCAATTCCTTCTTTAAACATTTCCCAAAGTGGAGAAAGTTCTCTTAAGTGATTAACCGCTTTTTGAGTTACTTCAATTGCCTTATCAATTTCTTCTTCAGTAGTAAATCTTCCTAAACCATAACGGATAGAAGAATGTGCTAAATCATCAGATAAACCTAAGCTTTTCAATACATATGATGGCTCTAAAGATGCTGATGTACAGGCTGATCCTGAAGATACCGCCAAATCACTCATTGCCATCATTAAACCTTCACCTTCAACATATTTAAAAGAGATATTAGCTACGTGCGGTAAACGGTGTTGCGTATTACCATTAACGTAACTCTCTTCCATTTTGCTTAAAGTAGACTCTAATTTATCTCGTAAAGCAGCTAAACGAACTGATTCACTTTCCATTTCTAAGCGGCAAAGTTCGCAGGCTTTACCTAAACCAACAATACCAGGAACATTTAAGGTACCAGAACGCATTCCGCGCTCATGGCCACCACCATCCATTTGCGCAGTAACTTTAACCCTTGGGTTTTTACGGCGAACGTAAAGTACACCAACACCTTTCGGTCCGTACATTTTATGTGCAGAGAAAGCCATTAAGTCAATACCATCCGCATTAACATCAACAGGGATTTTACCAACCGCCTGTGTAGCGTCAGTCATAAATAAAGCACCGTGTTTGTGTGCAATTGCTGCAATTTCTTTTACCGGTTGAATTACACCAATTTCGTTGTTACCATACATAATCGAAACTAAAATAGTTTCAGGAGTCATGGCCGCTTCTAATTCAGCTAAATCAATTAAACCGTCTTCTTTAACGCCTAAATAAGTTACACGTGCACCGTTTTTCTCTAGGTGCTTGCAAGTATCTAAAACCGCTTTATGTTCAGTAACCGCAGTAATGATGTGGTTACCTTTTTCTTTGTACATTTCAAATACACCTTTAATAGCCAGGTTATCGGCTTCAGTAGCACCTGATGTAAAAATAATTTCTTTTTCAGTACAGCCGATTAGTTTGGCTACCTGCTCACGGGCATAATCTACACCCTCTTCAGCCACCCAGCCAAACGCATGATTACGACTTGCGGCATTTCCAAATTTCTCTGTAAAGTAAGGTAGCATTGCTTCCAACACCCTCGGATCTAATGGGGTTGTAGCATTATTATCTAAATATATCGGCTGTTTCATCTCTATTCTGTTAATTATAACACAAAGATACGAAAAAACTTATTTAACAATTATAAATAATAGCTATGACCTTATAGAGAAAAGCCGCATTTTTACATTCACATAACCTTATAATCTATGAATAAGATAGAACACATCGGCATCGCGGTAAAAGACCTTAATAGTTCCATAGATATTTATCAGAAACTGCTCAATACCGATTGTTATAAAACAGAGCAGGTTGCATCCGAATTTGTAAATACGGCTTTCTTTAAAACAGGCGAAAACAAGGTCGAGCTGCTTCAGGCTACTGCCCCAGATAGTGCAATTGCTAAATTTATCGAAAAAAAAGGAGAGGGGATTCACCATATCGCTTTCCTGGTTGATGATATTCTCGCCGAAATGGAACGTTTGCATCAGGAAGGTTTTGTACTGCTTAACGATTCTCCAAAAAAGGGCGCAGATAATAAAATGGTGTGTTTTGTGCACCCGAAAGATACCAATGGTGTGTTAATTGAGATCTGCCAGGAGATTAAATGGATTTAAAAAGGATGGAAGAAGTATAATGGATGATGGGTTTCTATGCGTTTGTCCATTCCCCTCTTTTAGAGGGGTGCCTGAAAGGCGGGGTGTCAATTTAAAGATATTTAATTTTGAAAACGAACAGTTCCGTATTCCATAACATCTATAGCCCTGCTAACCGTTATAGTCTCGATGAAACTTGTGAAACAAGCAAGCACACCATAAATAAAAGATAAAAAAAGTGCTTAAATTGGGCGCTGCCGCTATTATCAGTATCTATGTAATAAAGTGATCTTAGTTCAAGTGGTCTTTAGCAAGCCACAATTGTTAAATTTAAACAAAGAAGAGAACTAAGATCATGAC
>NZ_JACHCQ010000026.1 GCF_014205835.1 Pedobacter sp. AK013
TGCGCTTTAAGGTAAGGTCATTAGTGTTTATTCGCATAAATCATAATTAGCTATTTACAAAGCTAATTCTGTTACCGAATTACTAAACCTTTACAGCAATGACGATTTCTACATGGGCCTGATCTGCAATAAAATCTTTTAGACTCAAACAATACCATTAATTACATCCCTCTTTTCTCCTGGTATCTATAATATAAACAATTTGCCAGCCCTGATCTCCTTTTACCAACTGAAAAGAATTAACCCCACAATGACTAAATTTTTCGCCCAGGTAAAATTTATAGTCTGTCCAAACAGAAGCGAGAGGACCATCGATTAAGATTTTGGTAAAAACAATACGCTCATCGTATTTATCCTGGTGCGGAGCGCCAATAAATTTGATAAAGTTGTTAACAGATTCTGTGCGTATACTTACTTTACCTTCTTTGTTGGCGATGGTTTGCATTATTGCTGCTGGTGCAAAGGCACTCCTGGTTAAAGTGCTGTCCCCGCCTTTCATGCCGGTAAAAAGGTTGGCGATGGTTTTTTTAATCGCACTTTCATCATCGCTTTGTGCAAAGCCATTTGTAATAAAACATAGTAAAAACAGGGCAAAAACAACTAATCCTTTCATGACTTCTTAATTACGTATATACCATAAATTTATAGTATTTTTGTAAAAGAAGGGAAAAGGAACCGCGATGTTGCAAAAAATCTATCGATTATCCACACATCTTAATCACAGTCAATACGCTTTATAGTCAGCTATTTACGCTGTTTTAACCGATTGATGTTAATAATTATTTTAAAAACGGATAATTAAAACTTGTAAACTTATAATGTGTTTTTCTGCTAACTGGCACGGTTCTTTAATAGTATAATATATGGAAGAAGAATTCTTTTTTGAATCCAACGAAGATGCACAACGCTCGGTAGAACGTTACGAAGAAATGCTCCGGAACCAGGATCAGTATTTCTTCGATGCAGGGGCATTCGAATACATTGTAGATTTCTACATTGAGAAAAATGATCCGGTCAAAGCTTTGCAGGTAGTTGATTTTGCAATCAGTCAACACCCTTATGCAACAGTATTTTTAATCAAACAGGCTCACCTTTACATTTTAACCAACAACAACGAAAAGGCTTTTATTGCTTTGCAAAAGGCCGAGCTTTTAGAACCGTCTGAACCAGATATTTATTTGCTTCGCGGTAATATTTTTCAAAATACCGAACGTTTTGATGAGGCTTTGGAAAATTATGAAAAAGCTTTGGGGCTGGCCGAAAGTACCGATGAGATTTTATTACAGATGGCTTATGTTTACCAGAGCATGAGCGATTATGAAAGTGCTATTACCTATATTAAGCTTAGTTTAGAGCAGAATATGGAGAACCAGGATGGTTTGTATGAGCTGGCTTTCTGTTACGATGTGTTAGATAAACAAGAAGAAAGTATCAAGTTTTATCAGCAGTACATCGATACCGATCCTTATTCTTATGCGGCCTGGTATAATTTGGGCAACAGTTTCCACAAGCTGAACCTTTTCGAAAAAGCGATTGACGCTTATGATTACGCGATACTAATTAAAGAAGATTTTAGTTCGGCTTATTTTAACAAAGGGAATGCACTCGTACAGTTGGATAAGTACGATGAAGCGATAGATGTTTATAAACAGACTTTCGAATACGAACAGCCTAATGCCGATACCTATTGTGCCATTGGCGAGTGTTACGAGAAACTGGAAAAAATGGACGAAGCCCGTTCTTACTACAAAAAATCGGTAAAAATGGACCCTAAAATGGCAGATGCCTGGTTTGGGATCGGTGTTACACTAAATTTTGAAGAACGTTATTTCGAATCGCTGCATTTTTATAAAAAAGCAATCGATTTAGAAGCTGAGAATGCCGATTTCTGGTTCGCTATGGCCGATGCTTATTATAAATTAGGCCAGATTGACGAATCGATAGAAGCTTACGAAAAGGTATTGGAGTTTAATCCTTTGGATATTGAAGCCTGGTTAGATTTTAGTACCGTGCTTTACGAGCAGGGGAAATTGCTGGAAGCATCTGAAACAATGGCAGAAGCGATTAAGAATAATCCGGAAGCGGCAGAACTGTATTACCGGATGGTAGCTTATCTTTTTGCCTTAGGAAACTATGGCGATGCGCTGGGATATTTAGAAACGGCTTTAACAACCGACCCTGATAAACACTATATTTTATTTGAATATTTACCGCAATTGCAGGATAATAGTGCCATTTTAAACGTTATAAACCGATATATAAGGTAACGACCTTGTGAGAAAAATTTAACAAATAAATCTCAAAATTTTTTTCACTTTTGTACGCATATGAATTATCCATTATTAAACGTTCCCGAACGTCCAGCTAAACCACGCCAAAAGGGCTTAACAATGGTTATGGATAAGGGATTGAGCCTACGCCAAGTTGAAGATTTTATTGAAGTTGCCGGCGTACATACAGATATCGTGAAATTAGGTTGGGCAACATCACATGTAACACCAAACCTTAAAGAAAAATTAGCTTTATATAAAAGTGCAGGCATTCCTACCTATTTTGGTGGAACATTATTTGAAGCCTTTATCATCAGAAACCAGTTTTCAGATTACCAGCGTGTTTTAGATCAGTATGGAATGGAATATGCAGAAGTTTCCGATGGTTCTATCGAAATTGAGCATGATAAAAAATGTGGTTTTATCAGTGAACTGGCTAAACAGGTAACCGTTATTTCTGAAGTAGGCAGTAAAGATGCCGCTAAAATATTTGCCCCATATAAGTGGATTAAATTAATGCAGGCAGAAATTGAGGCGGGATCGTGGAAGGTAATTGCCGAAGCACGGGAAGGTGGTAATGTTGGAATTTATCGTGGAAGCGGAGAAGTGCGTGAAGGATTGGTTGATGAAATTTTAACTCAGATTCCTGAAGAAACCATTATTTGGGAAGCACCTCAAAAAGAACAGCAAGTTTGGTTTATTAAATTAATTGGTAGTAATGTAAACCTGGGTAACATTGCCCCAGCAGAAGTAATTCCTTTGGAAACTATCCGTTTAGGATTACGCGGAGATACTTTTGATTATTTCCTGAACCAAGTAAAATAATCCAATTTTAAGTGTCTATATTATAAATCGGTATATTCTTGGATTTTGTCACATTGAGCTTGTCGAAATGCCCTATATAAATCCGCTATAGTCCTTCGACAGGCTCAGGATGACAATTCGATTTTGTAATATGGCTACTTATTTTTTTATCAATATGAAAACATACGGTTTAATCGGATATCCACTTTCTCATTCTTTCTCGAAAAAATATTTCACAGAAAAATTTCAAAATGAGGGTATAGCCGATCATCAATACGAACTTTTCCCTATCGCCGATATTAAATCACTGCCCGATCTGCTAAGTGAAAACCCATCACTTTGTGGACTCAATGTGACGATTCCGCATAAAGTTAACGTGCTTTGCTATTTAAACGAAGTAGATGAAGCTGCAGAAAAAATTGGGGCAGTAAATTGTATTTCCATTAAAAATTTTGAAGATAAAAACTATTTAAAAGGCTACAATACCGATGCATATGGCTTTGAAGAATCGCTAAAGCCATTGTTAGGGCCGCAACACACAAAAGCACTTGTTTTTGGCGATGGCGGGGCGGCGAAAGCAGTAAAGTACGTTTTAGATAAATTAAAGATCCAATATCAGGTGGTGGTAAGAACAGCTGTTCCTGGTGCTATTCTATATTCGGAAATTACACCGGAGATTTTGGCCTCGCACCAGTTATTGATTAATACCACGCCCCTGGGGATGTCGCCAAGTGTAGATACCTTTCCCGAAATTGATTATAGTTTGCTTGGGGAAGGATATTTGGCTTACGATTTAGTGTACAATCCGCTGGAGACTGCATTTTTAGCTAAAGCTGCGGAGCGTGGTGCGGCGATTAAAAACGGTTTGGAAATGCTATACAAACAAGCAGAAAAAGCCTGGGCAATTTGGAATAAATAATTTAACTTATCGTTGTTGCGAGGAGGAACGACGAAGCAAACTTTGATAGAATGTTATGAAACTGAAACAACTAATTTGTTTTCCCTTTGTATTGCTTTTGTTCATAACAGCTTGTCAGAACCACGATTATAGTCCGAAGCCAAAGGCTTATTTCAGGGTTGTTTTTCCTAAAAAAGACTATATCACATTTACCAAGCCTGTTCCTTTTACCTTCAAATATCCTGTTTATGCTGCGGTAGAGCAAGATCAAAGCCGCGATGCAAAAAAAAATTGGTACAATTTACACTTTAAGCAGTTTAATGGCTTTTTGCATTTAACTTATTATGATGTTTCGGGTAAAAGCGAATATGATGAAATGGTAGAAGATGCCCGAAAACTTGCCTTTAAACATACGATAAAAGCAAGCGCTATTGATCAAAAAATCATCCATTACCCTGATCATAAAGTTTATGGCATTTACTACGCCATTGAGGGGAATACGGCTTCTTCCGTTCAGTTTTTTTTAACAGATAGCGCCAAACATTATTTTAGAGGGGCTTTATATTTTAATGAACGCCCACAATACGATTCTATTGAACCCGTTGTTAAATTTATTAAAAAGGATATCGATACCTTGATTTCTACCTTTAGGTGGAAAAATTAATTTATTATCCTGTTCTTGGCAGCAGGTTTTTTTCTAAAACATATGATTACAATAAAGACCTTCACTTTTAACGCTTACAGCGAAAATACTTACGTACTTTACGATGAAACCAAAGAATGTGCCATTATCGATCCGGGTATGTACGAGGGTTTTGAGCAAAATGAATTGGCGGCATTCATTAAAAACGAAGGGTTAAAACCCGTTTTATTGCTCAATACACATTGTCATCTCGATCATGTTTTCGGCAATAAATTTGTGTACGAAACCTATGGCTTAAAACCACAGTTTCATCAGGGCGAATTACCGATTTTAAATGCGGTTCCGGGTTATGCGCCATCAATGGGTTTTACCCGTTATGATGTTTCGCCTTTACCCGATACTTTTTTGCCCGAAACCGGAACAATCTCCTTTGGCAACAGCACTTTAAGCTTAATTTTTGCCCCTGGCCACTCTCCTGCACATTTATGTTTCTACAGCGCGGCCGATCATATTTTAATGGGTGGCGATGTGCTTTTTTATGGCAGCATTGGCCGTACCGATCTGCCGGGTGGCAACCATCAGCAATTAATCCAAAACATTTCTGATAAACTTTTTGTCTTACCAGATGAAACCAAAGTTTATCCTGGCCATGGACCGGCCACAAGCATTGGTTTTGAAAAACAGCATAACCCATTTTTTTAAAATTGAATATTGTTTATGAGGTATTTTAAATGTAGCAGTTTATAACTCTATACCTTCTACCTTTAAACCCTCAACCTTTTACCTATCTTTACAGCTGTGAATACATCGCTTTATATTGCCAAAAGGTATCTTTTTGCCAAAAAATCAACCAATGCCATTAACCTGATATCGGGCATATCAATGGTGGGGGTAATGGTTGGTAGCGCTGCTTTGATTATTATCCTTTCGGTATTTAACGGTTTAGAAACAGTAGTATTGAATATGTTCGATACCATTACCCCGCAAATTGCCATTACCCCAGCTAAGGGGAAAACTTTTGATCCAAATACCAGCTATTTTAATCAGCTCAGAAAAGATAAAAGTGTTGCCGCTTTTACTGAGGTGCTGCAAGAAAATGCTTTACTAAAATACAACAATAAGCAGGCTGTTGGAATGGTTAAAGGTGTAAGTTTAGACTATTTGAAGAATACCAAATTAGATAGTACCATTAAAGAAGGCCATTTTATATTGCACAACAGAAGTGGCGATAACGCAGTAATTGGTTCTGCATTACAAAGTTATCTGGCTGTAAATACTGTTGATCCCTTTACAGAGTTGGAGATTTATTCGCCAAAGAAAGATATTGCCGCCAATACCTTAAATCCAGCCGATGATTTTGTGGTGAAGAACATTCGGGTAAGCGGTGTTTTTGAGGTACAACAAGATTTCGACAACGGTATTATTGTACCATTGAATTTTGCCCGCGAACTTTTGGGCGAAGATAAAAAAGTGTCTGCAATAGAGATCAATCTCCAACCTGGTATTGATGTAGACGATTTTCAAAAAGAAGTAATCGAAAAGGCTGGTAAAGATTATGAAGTCAGAAATCAGGCTGAGCAAAATAAATCGCTTTACCACATTTTAAATACCGAAAAATGGGCCGTATATATTATTCTTACTTTTATCCTGATTATTGCTATATTTAATATCATAGGGTCGTTAACCATGTTAGTAATCGATAAGGTAAAGGATGTTGCCATTCTGAGCAGTTTAGGTGCAGGCAAGAAATTAATTAAACGTATATTTTTATTTGAGGGCATGATGATCACCATGTCTGGCTGTGTACTGGGCTTAATTATAGGCCTTATATTTTATTATTTTCAACACACCTATGGTTTTATTAAGATGGGCGATGACGTAAACAAAACATTGGTAAGTTCTTATCCAATCGGACTAAAATGGAAAGATTTTGTTTTAGTTTTTGTTACGGTAGGCATCTTCTCATTTTTGGCATCTGCTTTGTCATCCAATTTAAGTGTTAAAAAGATAGATCAAATTAATCAAACTATATAAAATGAAGTTATTTAAGCAAGCAATTGTACTCGTTGTGCTCCTTGGCGTGGCCGCTACAGCTTGTAGAAACGATAAAGCCGAGGGAGAAAAAAGTAATCTGAAAACGGTTAAAGGTTTGTATAGTTTTGGCCCGGAAATGAAATCTTTTACCTTGTGCGAAGATGGGCGTGAATATTGGGTTAAAGACAGTGTAAAAAACTTAGAGCTCTCTTATAGCAAGCTAGGCTTCGAAAAGCCATACGAGCCGGTATATGTAGAATTAGAGGGTTATTTTGCTAAATCAGATACAGCAACTGTTTCTGCCGACTTCGATTCTACGCTAGTAGTAACCAAATTAATCAAAATTAGCAAAGAAATTCCTGATGGGCCTTGCGCGCAATAATTCATTTAAAACCTTTAGAAATCGAGATACTGAATTTATTTTAACATCTATCATGCTATAACGGAGGATGTATCATTAAGTGTAAATTGTCATCCTGTCCAAAGGACTCCTACGGAGAGCTTGTTGAAGGGCCTCCTTTAATATCTTAATGGGGTTTCGACAAGGCTCAACGTGACAAATTAGAGGTGAAATTGCACCTTATGATACCGCCTCGACGACTTATTTATTTAGATTATTATTTTCATTTTTCTTGAAGCGCAATGCTAATCGGTTCTTTCAGCCCTGCTTTCCGTTATAAGTCTGAGCTCATGCTTCGCTTGTGGGCTTTCACTTCAATCAGGGCTATTTTGGCTGGGTATTGCTACTATCAACTAAACCATCCTACCTGTAGAGTTATGTGCAGCGCCGCTATGGATTGATGAGTTCCCGTCATGGAAAACTGCAGTATGCTAGTGCTTGAATGTACTGGTCTCGTAGAAAAACAAAAAAGGCTCGCAACTTTCATTGCGAGCCTTTTACATATTCTTGATTTTTAGTTTTACCAGAAAGTAGAGTAAAGCGCAACTAAAATTCCGAACACAATTAGCGATCCAACGGCAAACGAAGGATGAACTTTAAACATGCTCGAATCGACTTCTAAACCATTAGATTTATCGCCTTTGCTATTTTCGAACATACTAATAGCAAACATCACTACAATACAGACTACGAATACAATGCCCATTCTATCTAAGAAAGGTATTTCGTAGATCCCATCTGCATTGGCAACCGAGAATCCAAAATTGTGAAGGAAAGACAAATCCATCATCCCTGGCAAGAATTTTAACAATACGGATAAACCAAACCCACCAATAGTAGCAAACAAGGCTGCATTCGAAGTCGTTTTTTTCCAGAAGAAGCCCAATATAAACATGGCAAAAATACCAGGACTTACAAAACCTGTATACTCCTGGATAAATTCGAAACCGCCTTTTTTATCGATACCTAAGAAGGGCGAAATGCCGATGGCAATAGCCATTGCAACAATTACCACTACGCGTCCGGTACCTACCAGTTTTTTCTCACTGGCTTCTAAATTAATATGTTTCTTAAAAATATCTAAAGTAAAAATGGTAGAGATACTATTAATTTTACCAGCTAATGAGGCAACAATCGCTGCGGTTAAAGCTGCAAAAGATAAACCTTTTAACCCTGTTGGTAAGATACTCAATAAAGTAGGGTAAGCCCTATCCGGGCGAAGCTCTCCACCAGGCATCATTGAATTTACATCAATACCTGTTTTTTCCTGGTACAACATATATACTGCAATACCTGGCAAAACTACAATTAGCGGCATTAGCAGCTTTAAAAAAGCAGCAAATAAAATACCAGCTCTGGCTGTTTTTAGATCAGCACCTAAAGCACGCTGGGTAATGTACTGGTTACAGCCCCAATAGTTTAAGTTTACAATCCACATCCCGCCAAGCAGTACCGTCATACCAGGTAATGAGGCGTAATTGGCACTGTCTTTCTTAAATATCATGTGGAAATGATCTGGTGCTTTTTCTCTTAAGAACGATAAGCCATCTAATACGCCATGGCCGCCGAAATGATTGCTTACTAAATTAAGTGCTAAATAAGTAGTTGCTAAACCGCCGAAAATTAAAAACGCTACCTGGATTACATCCGTGTAACCAATTACTTTCATACCACCCAATGCAATAATTACAGCAAAAATGGCTAGGCCCATCATACAATACCAAAAGCCAATACCTGAAATACTGCTTACAGCTAGGGCACCCAGGTATAAGATAGAAGTTAAGTTTACCACAACATACAATAACAACCAAAACACAGCCATAATCATGGCTACGGTGCCGTTGTAACGTTGACTTAAAAATTGTGGCATGGTGTAGATCTTATTTTTAAGATATACAGGAATAAAAAATGTAGCAACAATTACCAACGTTGCAGCTGCCATCCATTCGTAAGTAGAAATGGCTAGTCCCATTTTAAATCCGTCGCCACTCATGGCTACAAATTGCTCGGCACTAATGTTCGAGGCAATTAAGGATGTGCCAATTGCCCACCAGGTAAGTGAACCTTCCGCAAGAAAATAATCCTTGCTGCTCATCTGCTTTTGCTTTTTACGGTTGTAAATCCAAAAACCGTAAATTGCCACAATGGCAAAGTAGGCTAGAAAAATAATGTAATCTGTGACTTTCATTTAAGATTAAGATAAGTTATTTGGTTTAGAAATCTAAATGTAGCAAAATCATAAATTAATCTCCGCTTTTTTTGAATTAAAAAATGTTAAAATGACGTTTATTAATTTGGCCCCTCTTAAATTCAAGGTTATTAAGCTAAGATAGACTAAGTTCATCGTCATTTTTACTGCCTTGCAGCGGAGCAGAGAAATTTTTGAGATTTGCCGAAATAAAATATGGTATCACCCCAGGCCTGTATACGCACAGACCTGGGAGAATTAAACTTAAATATACCTGTTAATTAAGTTTTCCAGGTATTCTTGCTTTCCGCTGCGTACCTCTGGTTCGCCATTTTCTGCAGCGTAGTTCCTTAAATCTTCTAAACTTAATTTGCCTTGTTCAAATTCGGCGCCTTTTCCACTATCAAATGAAGCATAGCGGTCTGCCCTTACTTTTTTGTAGTCAGATTTTTGAAGAATGGCATCTGCAGTGATTAATGCCCTTGCAAAGATATCCATGCCGCCAATATGCGCATAGAATAAGTCTTTCTGATCAGTTGAGTTACGGCGGATTTTCGCGTCGAAGTTTACTCCTCCACCTTGTAAGCCACCACCCTCTAAAATGATTAACATGGTTTCCGTTAGTTCGTTAATATCATTAGGGAACTGATCGGTATCCCAGCCGTTTTGATAATCGCCGCGGTTAGCGTCGATAGATCCTAATAAGCCATTATCTACAGCAACCTGTAATTCATGCTGGAAAGTATGACCAGCCAAAGTAGCGTGGTTAACTTCTAAATTTAATTTGAAATCGGCCAACAGATCGTATTGTTGTAAAAAGCCTTTTACTGTTGCAGCATCGTAATCATATTGGTGTTTAGAAGGTTCACAAGGTTTTGGTTCAATGAAGAATGTTCCTTTGAAACCCTGTTTGCGTGCATAATCTTTAGCGGCATGTAAGAATTTAGCCAAATGCTCTTGCTCACGTTTCATGTTGGTATTCAATAAGCTCATGTAGCCTTCTCTTCCTCCCCAGAAAACATAATTTTCGCCACCAAGGGCAATGGTAGCATCTAAAGCTGCTTTAACCTGGGCAGCTCCGTGTGCCAGCACATGAAAATCGGGATTGGTAGATGCGCCATTCATGTAGCGTTTGTGGCTAAATAAATTGGCTGTTCCCCACAATAGTTTTACGCCGCTATCTGCTTGTTTTTGTTTGGCATATTCAACAAGAGCCTGTAATCTGCGTTCGTTTTCCGCAATATCGTCGCTATAATCTACCACATCCACATCATGGAAACAATAATAAGGGATCTGCATTTTGGTGATAAATTCAAAGGCCGCATCCATTTTATCTTTTGCCCTTTCTACTGCATCTTTTTTTTCATCCCAAGGGAAAATGTGCGTTGCGCCTCCAAATGGATCGGCACCATTACCATTAAATGAGTGCCAATAAGCACAAGCAAACTTAAAATGTTCGTTCATGGTTTTGCCCGCTATTACTTTGTTGGCGTCATACCATCTAAATGCTAATGGATTATCGCTTTCCAGACCTTCAAACTTGATCTGCTCAATGCCTTTAAAAAATTCTTTTGCTCCTGTTACTACTTTTGTCATGTTTTTTGTTTTTTTTGGTTGATGGTCTATTGGTCAATAGTTCATAGCAGATCTTACTATGGACGATCAACCCTTAACCAATTGCTAATTGTTTTTCTAATATTTCTTTCCAATCCTGATAGATTGCTTCATATACAGCTGAATGTTGTGGTGTTAAAGTATTAATTATTTGATGGTTGCTAAAAGCTTCTTCTGCACTTTTAAAAATTCTGGCGCCTATACCTGCACCTAACGCTGCACCTACACTACCATCGTTTTCGTAAAGTTCTACCGGAATGCCCGTAACATCTACAAAAGTTTGCGCAAATACATCACTTAAAAATAGGTTGGCCCTTCCGGCCCGGATTACTTTAGGCTGCATGCCATTTTCTCGCATAATATCCAATCCATAACGGAAAGAAAAAGCAATCCCTTCTTGTACTGCTCTGAAGATATCTGATTGATTGTGTAGGTTTAAATCAATACCTAATAATTGTGCGCCGGTATATTGGTTGTTTAACATCCTTTCGGCACCGTTTCCAAACGGAAGCACTTTTAAACCTTTACTACCTATTGGTGCTTTTGACGCCAGAATATTTAGTTCGGCATAGGTAGATTGTGGTGCGAAATTATGTTTTGCCCAACGGTACATACTGCCGGTACCATTGATACAAAGTAAAACTCCAGTATGTTTTTTTTCCTCCGAATAGGTTACGTGTGCAAAGGTATTCACTCTCGATTGTTTATCGTAAGTAAGCTCATCGCTTACGCCATAAATCACCCCCGATGTTCCGGCAGTTGCGGCAACTTCCCCAGGTTTTAATACATTTAAAGAAAGCGCGTTGTTCGGCTGATCGCCAGATTTATAGGCAACTGGAATTCCGGTTGGTAGACTCAAAGAATATGCAATATCTGCATTTAAATAACCATGAGCCGAAAATAAAGGTTTCACCGTTGGGATAAGGTTGCCCGAAATGCCATAATAATCCATTACATCTTTAGAAATCTCGTGGTTTTCAAAATCCCAGAAAATGCCTTCAGATAGTGCAGAAATACTTGTTGTAATTTCTCCGGTTAATTTCATCGCGATAAAATCGCCAGGTAGCATTATCTTGTCAATTTGACTATAGACGTCTGGCTCGTTGGCTTTTACCCAGGCCAGTTTTGACGCCGTAAAATTTCCGGGAGAGTTTAATAAATGTTTTAGCGATTTTTCGTGCCCAATAGCCTCAAAAGCACTATTGCCTAGCTCAACTGCTCGGCTATCGCACCAGATGATACTATCGCGGAGCACCTGCTGGTTTTTATCTACAACAACTAATCCGTGCATTTGGTACGCAATGCCAATGGCTTTAATTTCTTTAGGATCAAAAAGACCTGTCGAATTTAATTTGAGAATGGCCTGTTGAACATTTTGCCACCAATCGTTAGGTGATTGTTCTGCCCAGCCGGACTGTAAAGATTTGATGGCTGTTTCCTCCTCTGGATATTGAGCTGTGGCTATGTTTTTTTGTGTAGTTGCATCAACAACTGCGACCTTTATAGATGAGGTACCTAAATCAATCCCTAATAAATACATCGTTTTAAATTATTTTAATATTTGGCTATGCAAACGGTTGCATAAAGATAGTGGTTAAAAGATAAAACGCAAATTTTTTATAAAATCTGTTCTCTTTATGCAATCGGTTGAATTGAGTGTTTGCGTTGATTTAAACTGTACTCGAATTATTTAATAATTTATATTTTTGCCGTTTACACATTAAAATTAAGCTATGGAAGAGATTACCTGGAATGATTTCGAAAAGGTAGAATTAAGGGTGGGGACCATTTTAGAGGCTTTCGAATTTCCTGAAGCCCGAAGACCGGCATATAAAGTAAAGGTAGATTTTGGTGAATTTGGCATTAAAATGAGCAGTGCGCAGATTACCAAACACTATACATTGGACGAATTACCCGGAAAACAGATTGTTGGGGTGATTAACTTCCCTAAAAAACAGATCGGAAAATTTATGTCCGAATTTTTAGTTACCGGTTTTGCTGATGAAAACGGCGATATCGTGTTAACGGCTGTGCAAAGTAAAGTGCCTAACGGGAGTAAATTGATTTAGCCAATTTCTGAAGTGTTTTAGCTGAGGCCTAACACGAATATCCCTGATTGAAGTGGAAAGCAGGACTGAAGCAACCGATAAGCAGTAACATTGTGCTCCAAAATCTAACCAAATTTTCAGCTTAGACTTCAGAAGTTTACCGCGCTCGTGGTCACCAAAACTTCGGAAGCCTTTTTGGCCTTTATACCCTATATTTGCTCCATGAGTTTTTACAATTTCGAAAATACGGACCCCGAAGAAGAAGACATCCATTATATGAAACTGGCTTTGGAAGAAGCAAAAAAAGCTTTGGCTGATGACGAAATTCCGATAGGTGCTATAGTGGTAAGTAAAAACAGGATTATTGGCCGTGGTTATAATTTAACTGAACGCTTTAACGATGTAACAGCACATGCCGAAATGCAGGCTTTTACTTCTGCTGCGCAAACCATTGGAGGGAAATACTTAAGGGATTGTACTTTATATGTAACCATCGAGCCTTGTGTAATGTGCGCCGGTGCAAGTTATTGGACACAAATTGGCCGCATTGTGTATGGTGCGCGAGAAGAGAAAAGAGGATTTATCTCTAAAAATGTAAACCTGCTCCATCCCAAAACAATATTAAAAGGCGGTGTAATGGCGGAGGAGTGTGGAGCGTTAATGAAAGGTTTTTTTGCAAAGAAGAGGTAATTTGAGTTGATGGTCTGATCTTATAATCCATGGCGTAATAGTTTTACATATTAGATGAGAGCCCTAAATCTTTTTTTTAGACTTACTGCCCTGAACCTTACAACTTTTCAACCCTTCTAGCTTTACAACTTCTTACAGAAAATGATTTGATGATAATAACATGAACAAATCTTAACGTTCTAATGTTATATTTGCTACAAGAAACATTTTTAAATCTTTAAACATAAAACATTATGGCTTTTGAATTACCTGCGTTACATTACGCAACCGATGCATTAGAACCGCATATTGATAAAACTACCATGGAAATCCACCATGATAAACACCATCAGGCTTACGTTACTAACTTAAACAAAGCTTTAGAAGGTAAACCAGAGGCGACTTCAAGCATCGAAGAAATTGTAAAACACATTTCAAAATTCCCTGCTGCTGTAAGAAACAACGGTGGCGGACACTATAACCACTCTTTATTCTGGAACATTTTAGGCCCAAATAAAGGTGGTGAGCCAACTGGCGATTTAGCTAAGGCAATTAACGAAACTTTTGGTTCATTTGCTGAGCTTAAAACTAAATTACAAGAAGCTGGTGCTACCCGTTTTGGTTCTGGTTGGGCTTGGTTATCAGTAGGTGCTGATAAAAAACTTCAAGTTTCTTCTACACCAAACCAGGATAATCCTTTAATGGATATTGCTGAAGTAAAAGGAACACCAATTTTAGGTATTGATGTTTGGGAGCACGCTTATTACTTAAAATACCAAAACAAACGCCCTGATTATTTAGCGGCCATTTGGAATGTAATTAACTGGGATGCAGTTGCTGAGCTTTACAAAAAAGCTCTATAAGCTAAACATTCAATAAAATTTAAGAAAAGTCCCGATGCAAATCGGGACTTTCTTGTTTTAAGATAATTAAGTAACTTCGCAGATATAAAATGTTCGGAATGAAAAGGCTTGTAATTTTATTTTTAATTATTGTTGGTGTAAATGGATTGGTACATGCACAACAGAATAAAGTACCTACTCCAACAGAAATTGCCCAGAAGAATGTGGAGGATCTGGATAAGCGATTAAAACTTAATGGAACGCAAAAAAGTGTAATTTACAGCTTTACCTATAACCAGGCGAAAGAACAGGCTGATTTAATTAAAAGACAACAGGCAGGCAACTCGCGCGAAGAGGATGTAGATAAATTCTATAAACTCCAGAACGAAACCTCAAAAAATATCCGCAATGTTTTAAGGCCAGAGCAACAAACCGAATATGATAAAATTATTGAGGAACGGTTAAGTGGTAAAGGCTTAAAAGCTAAAAACAAGAAAAAGAAAAAAGGCGAAGAGGAAGAAGTGGAGAGCGATATTAAAGGATTGTTATCTGCGCCTCCCGTAGGAAAACAAAATCAGTAGCATTTATTAATCAAAACAGTGGTTTTGTAATCAATTAAATCAATAACAAATGCCAGAGATTATCTTAGGCACTATTGTACTCGGATTACTGTTATCGCCACAGTTACTTGCAGGTTTTTTGGCAAAGCGAACAGGGCGGAATTTCTGGTTTTGGTTTTTCATTTCCTTTTTAATCCCCATTATTTCATTAATTATTTTGATCTTTTTAGAAGATAAAAATCCCGCTGCCCAAAGCTATAAACTTGCTGATCATGTAGATGAAGATAGGAAAGTATTTTCCGAGGCTGTGAAGTAATCAGTTTTATAGAAAAGTCGTCATCTCGACTGCGTTGCACTCCACTCGAAATAACGATAGCTTGAAGAATGCTTAAACTTCGCAAGGCATTCTAAATCCCAACAATATCTTTTTTCTTTTTTTGCTTCATCGTTTTTGGGATAATTTCTAAAATCTCGTCTTTTAAAGCATTGAGCATCCTTTTTTTGATGAAGTTTTTGTGTGTTACCAGACTGATTTCGCGAACAGGCTCAGGCGATTTAAAATGACGAATTTTATTGGTCTGCTTTGCATTTAATTCAGCTATGGCCAACTCAGGGAGTAGTGTTGCGCCTCCATTTAAATCAACCATGCGCACCAGGGTTTCTACACTGCCTGTATTGTATTCCAGCCCCTGTAATCTGTTGTTTTTTGTAGAGCGGCAAATATTCAATACCTGGTTGCGCATACAATGACCTTCGTTCAAAAGCCAGATGTTTTCATCATTCAGATCTTCTGCATCAACGGCTTTCTTTTTATAAAGCTTGCTGTTTTTGCTGATGTAGCTCACAAAGTTTTCGTAATATAATGGGATTTCTGTAATATTCGGGTCGGTAAGGGGAGTGGCTAAAATACCGCAATCGAGTACGCCTGTTTTTAAATGGTGAATAATATCTTCAGTGGTATATTCCCAGATTAAAAGTTTTAATTCGGGATATTTATCCAACATGGCCGAAATTACTTCAGGTAGCAGGTACGGTGCAATAGTTGGGATTACACCTATTCTTAGCTCGCCTAAAACATCCTGTTGCTGACTGCTGATCAGTTCTTTTATTTTCCCACTTTCCTGTAAAATGATTCTGGCCTGAGCAATAATCTGGGCGCCAATTTCTGTAGGACTTACTGGCTGTTTACTTCTGTCAAAAATTTTAACGCTAATCAACTCCTCCAGTTTTTGTACCTGCATGCTTAAGGTGGGTTGCGTTACAAAACATTTATCTGCAGCGGTAACAAAACTTCTGTAAGTATCTACAGCAACGATATATTCTAGCTGAACTAAAGTCATATAGGTAAAATTTATTTAGTAAAACAAATATATAAATTTTAGCTATATAAAATTATGGAATAAGAGAATGAACTTGCGATTAAAACATTCGATCTTTCAATCACGCTCTCATTCCATAATTTCTCAATATCTGCTTTCGAAATCCTGATAGGCCAAGGCTATACCCTCACGAAGTTCTATCTGATGTTTCCAGCCTAAATCGTGGAGTTTGCTTACATCCATCAATTTACGGGGCGTTCCGTCAGGTTTGCTGGCATCGAATACCAATTCACCTTCAAAACCCAATACATCTTTGATTAATAAAGCTAAATCCTTAATGGTTAAATCGTGTCCCGTGCCTACGTTGATTAAATGTGGTTCGTTATAGTTTTGCATCAGGAAATAGCAGGCATCTGCCAGGTCATCTGCAAACAAAAATTCGCGCATTGGCGATCCTGATCCCCAAACCACAATCTCTTTTTCGTTATTCGCTTTTGCCTCATGAACTTTACGGATCAAAGCTGGTAAAACATGCGAATTTTGAGGATGATAGTTATCATTAAAGCCATATAAATTTGTGGGCATAACCGAGATGAAATTACAGCCATACTGATCGCGGTATGCATCGCACATTTTAATTCCCGCAATTTTTGCAATGGCATAGGGTTCGTTGGTATGCTCTAAAGTTCCGGTTAAAAGGTAATCTTCTTTTAAAGGTTGTGGAGCCATTTTAGGGTAGATACAGCTCGATCCCAAAAACATGAGTTTCTTAATGCCATTTACATAAGCATTGTGGATCACATTATTTTGTATGGCTAAGTTCTCGTAGAGAAAGTCGGCCCTGTATGTATTATTGGCTACAATGCCACCTACCTTTGCTGCTGCAAGAAACACATAATCTGGTTTTTCTTTTGCAAAGAAATCGGTAACTGCCTGCTGGTTGCGCAGATCAAGTTCGGCCGACGTTTTGGTAATGATATTTTCGTAACCCTCTTTTTGCAGTTTACGGTAAATGGCCGACCCCACCATACCACGATGACCTGCGACATATATTTTAGCGTTTTTTTCCACGGTATTTTTATAAGGGTACAAAAATACAATTCCTATACAAGAATGACATTAATCTTTATGGCAAAAGAAACTCCGATTATTGATTTAATTGTATTTTTGCAGAAAAAAAACTTTTGGGTAAAGATAAACTTAGGCGCTTTGCAGAAATTGAAACATTTGCAAACGTATATCAATTAGAACAAGGAAAAGCTTTAAAGGGAAACTGGGCTTCAGCACATTTTAAAAATACGAATCCAATAGTGCTCGAACTGGCATGTGGAAAGGGTGAATATTCGGTAAATCTGGCCAGATTATTCCCGGATAAGAATTTTATAGGCGTTGATTATAAAGGTAACCGCATTTGGCGCGGGGCCAAAACTGCTATTGAAGACGGGATTGATAATGTGGCTTTTTTAAGAATCCAGATTGAAAACTTACTGGATTATTTTAACAATGGAGAGATTGATGAGATCTGGATTACTTTTCCCGATCCGCAACCGCAGGACAGTCGTGAGAAAAAACGTTTGACTTTCCCGGCATTCCTGAACCGTTATAAACTTGTTTTAAAACCAGGTGGCAATGTTAATTTAAAAACGGATAACGACCAACTGTATACTTATACTTGCGAAAAGGTGGCAGAATTGGGCTTGCCTGTACATAAAAATACCGATCATCTGTATACTTCTGAACTGGTTGACGAGGTATTGTCGATCAAAACCTATTACGAGAAAAAATACTTGTTACACGATAAAAATATTAATTATATTCAATTTTCTTTTGAATAATGGATACCAACTTTTACGAGCAGGTTTATGAGATTGCCCGGTTAATTCCGAAAGGAAGGGTTACTTCTTATGGAGCTATCGCAAAAAGTTTGGGTGCAGCAAAATCGTCAAGAATGGTAGGGCATGCCATGCTTTATTCCGGAACAGCACATCCTAATGTGCCCGCACACAGAGTAGTAAACAGTAGTGGCTTGCTAACCGGAAAGTTTCATTTCAAACCGCCAGAATTGATGGAGGAGCTGTTGAGGAAAGAAGGTGTTGAAGTGAAGAACGACAAGGTGGTAAACTTTAAAAAAGTATTTTGGAATCCGCTGGAAGAAATCACAATATAACAGGTAAACTTCGTTTATAATCGGTAAGGGTAAAAATAACCAGGATCAATAAGCCTAAGCAGGCGTAGAAAATTTCGTCTACTAAATTTCCTTTAAACAGTGTAAACGCTAAAATAACAAGAATAATACTGACGAAAAACTCGATAAGGCCATGAAGTTTAAGATTAATGATTTTAAAAATACCCCCGCTAAAATTAGTACTTATTGTTAATAAAAAATGAATGATACCCAGAGCGTAAGCCAGTGTTGAAGCGGTTTTAGAAAGACCAAAAACATCGGGTGAAGCCAATAAAAGCATAACTAATAGGTAATCTAAAACGGCATGAAATTTTGGAGAGATCATTTTCATCATCAAATGTTTATATTCCTAACAAATAATAATTAAAAAAGATTTTAAAATATGGGAAAGCTTGTAGAGGAATTTAATGGCTATCGTGAAAAAATGAACGATAGAATTATGGAAACGGCGAATACAAATATTAAACGTTTTTTTGCGCTCGATACGACCTCCTATGCTGATGGAGCTTTAGACGTTAAAACGAAAGAGATGTTAGGCCTGGTAGCCTCGATGGTTTTGCGTTGTGATGATTGCATTAAATACCATTTAGGCAAGTGCTTCGATGCTGGTGTAAACCATGATGAGATGAACGAAATTTTCATGATTGCGAATCTTGTGGGTGGTAGCATTGTAATCCCGCATTACAGGAGGGCTGTGGAGTATTGGGATGAATTAAGTTTGGACTCGGGAGTTTAGAATTTTTATTAATGAACACGTCATGCTGAATTTATTTCAGCATCCTTCTGTGAAAAATCAATCTGAGATAAAGACCCTGAAATAAATTCAGGGTGACGATTGGCATTGGAGATTTCTCATTGAGCAGTTTACAAAAAAATTGAAACAACTTAACTTAAAATATACTTTATGCAAGACCCCCAAACTCCAAACTCAATTATCCGTTGCAGCTGGGCCGGCTCCGATCCCCTCTACATCAAATACCATGATGAGGAATGGGGAAAGCCTGTTTATGATGATAAAGTTTTATTCGAATTTTTAATACTCGAAGGTGCCCAGGCCGGTTTAAGCTGGATTACCATCCTTAGAAGGCGTGAAAACTACCGTAAAGCTTTTGCCGATTTTGAGGTTAATAAAGTAGCTGCTTTTACAGAAAAAGATGTTGAGCGTTTGATGAACAATGAAGGTATTATCCGTAATCGTTTAAAAGTTAGCGGTGCAATCACGAATGCCAAGCTGTTTATCGAAATTCAAAAAGAATTTGGCAGTTTCTCTAAATACATGTGGGGTTTTGTTCCAGAAGGTAAACCGATTCAAAATCACATCGAAAAAATGAGTGATGTGCCACCAAGAACCGAACTTTCTGATCAGATTAGTAAGGACATGAAAAAACGCGGTTTCAAATTTTTCGGCACCACTATCTGCTATGCACATATGCAGGCAACCGGAATGGTGAATGACCACTTATTAAACTGCTGCGCAAGATAATGTTTGCTTCAGCTACAATACACACGAGTAGGTTTTTATTGAGGCAGTTCTGTTCTGACGATCTAACATTTGTTTTTGAAGGATTATCCCATCCGGATGTGATCCTTTATTACGGGGTGAGTTATTCCTGCCTCGAGGAAACCAAAGAGCAATTGGTCTGGTTCAATAACCTTCAGAAAAATGAAACGGGTATCTGGTGGGCAATCTGTGATAAAGAAAACCTTGGTGCTTTAGGTGCCATAGGATTTAATGATTTAAGTAAAACGGATCAAAAGGCCGAAATAGGTTTTTGGCTGTTGCCCAAATATTGGGGAAAAGGCATCATTAAAGAAGTAGCAAATCCTGTATGCAATTATGCCTTTGAGAAATTAGGCTTAATAAAGATCGAGGCTATGGTTGAAACTCAAAATGAAAATAGCAAAAAGGTGCTTCAAAAACTTGATTTTGATTATCAAAAAACAATGGAGAACTGTGAAATTAAAAATGATAAGCAGATCAGTTTAGCGGTCTATGTAAAGCTTAAGTGTAATAGTATAATTTAAGCAATCCTAAAATCCGTTAATCCTGATTTTATTTTTTTGTCGCGTTATATTCCTTAACCCATTCAATAACATCTCGGCTGTTAAAATCTGTTCCAGCCTCAACTTTAGCTTTTAAAGCAGGCTGATCGCCCATTTTTTGCAGTAAGATATTTTTGACTTCGGTTTTTTTTGCATCTTCGGTTATTGCTTTCATAGGCACTTCCTGTAAAGGCCCGGCGCCAGGTTTTTCAATAAAGTAGCGGATAACGGGTGCACCTGCAGGTCTTTCTGGTGCAGCATTACGTCCCCCGCCAATGCTAATGCCACCACCCATACCCATGCCACCATAACCACCGGTTCCTGTACCGATCCCAATTGATGGTCTGAATTTTACCTTTTTCTCTTTCACTTCAGGAACCAGGGTGCCTCCGCCAAAAGAATAAAGATTAACCGATCCCATTTCGATTACCTTCACAAAACGATACTCGAAATTGCGCCCATTTGCAAATCCTTTGCTTACAAAGCTGTCACCATTCCAGAAGAAATTTTTAACATCCTTCGCTGGTAAAATCACATCAGCTTCATCATTGGCACTGATAAAAACAGAAAAATAATCGGTTCCTTTTATCGTTCCGCGTATCACATCGTCGTTGTTTTTAACAATAAAATCCTGGGCTTTAGCAATAAATGTTATTGAAAAAAATAAAATAAAAAGGTTAAGAATCTTCATAAGTTAGCAATATCAGGATATAACGTAAATTATTTAAAAATAATCTCCAAAAATAATAATGATTGAAACGCTCTCTACATTTTGGCAGTTCTTAAAAAAACCAAAACTTTTAAAACGCAGTAAAGATAATAAATCTCTTTGGAGAGATGTGTTGTGGTTGCTTTTGCTTGACCTATTATTTGCAGGTTTAGTGATGGGCATTTATTATATTCTCGTACATTTCAAAGTTATCGATGAATATGTAGAAAAAATCGATATCCTGAAAAAGTTTGGCCTACCGGCAGCGCTATTGATCGGGTGTATTTTAGCCCCGCTATTAGAAGAGTCTTTATTCAGGTGGCATCTAACAAAAAAATATATCCCTATTTATTTTGTATGTTTTACCCTTGGTTTGATGTCTAATTATTTTATTAATAGCAGCTACCTTACCTGGCCTGTCTATATCTTTTTTCTTCTTGTAGCGCTAGTTGTTCGAGGACATTTTAAAAGAATGGATATCCGGAGAAGAATTGTTTTCCGACGTCAATCTTTCGGATATCTGTTTTACTATTCAGCTATAATATTTGGTTTAATCCATTTAACCAACATAAAAGACTTAACGCTTAGCGACCCGGCCTTTATTATATTTGTCATCTCACAATTCTTTGGTGGATTATCGTTGGGATATCTCCGTATTAAATATGGCTTAATCTACGCCATCTTATTTCATAGTCTCATTAATTTTATAATGATATTATTAACGTTCTTTTTCTCTTAAATTGGGGTTTTATCTTTTCTAAACCTTAAACTTTGGTTACTTTTATCATCTGATAAATCTATTTATCGGTGTAATTATTTAATCAGTGAAATCATAACATGAAAAAACTCTTTCTCCTCGACGGTATGGCGCTAATGTACAGGGCGCATTTTGCATTAAGTAAAAATCCGCGTTTTACTTCAACAGGAATCAATACCTCGGCGGTAATGGGCTTTACCAATACTTTGCTCGATGTTTTGAAGAAAGAGAAACCAACACATATAGCAGTTGTTTTCGATACCGAAGCACCTACTGAAAGGCACACTACCTTCGAAGCCTATAAAGCACAGCGCCAGGCCATGCCCGAAGATCTGGCCGCAGCAATGCCTTATGTGATTAAATTGATTACTGGTTTTAATATCCCCGTAATTACTTCTGATGGCTACGAAGCCGATGATATTATTGGTACGCTGGCAAAAAAAGCGGAACAAAAGGGTTACCAGGTTTACTGTATGACACCAGATAAGGATTTTGCACAATTGGTTTCTGAAAATATTTTTATTTACAAACCTGCCCGTATGGGTAACGATATGGAAATATTGGGTGTAAAAGAAGTATTGGCTAAATGGGAAATCGAAAATGTATTGCAGGTGATCGATATCTTAGGTTTATGGGGCGATGCCGTAGATAATATCCCAGGTATTCCGGGCATAGGCGAGAAAACCGCCAAAGCGCTGATCAAGCAATATGGCTCGATGGAAAACATTATTGCCAACTCGCACGAGTTAAAAGGTAAGCAGCGCGAGAACGTAGAAAATTTTGCAGAACAAGGGCTCATTTCCAAAAAACTGGCCACGATTTTATTGGATGTACCTGTAGAACTGGATGAAGCTAGCCTCGAACTTTGTGATCCAAGTCGCGATTTATTAGAACCTTTGTTTACCGAGTTAGAATTCAGGACTTTGGGCCGCAGGGTATTTGGTGATGAATTTTCGGTTACTACTGCACGCTTTCAGGAAGGTACGCAGACCGATTTATTCGGTAACCAGCCAGGGGAGGCCATTCAATATACGAATACACTTGAAGAAGAACCAGCAGAAAAGCTTCCGGCTAAAACCATCGAAAATACAGCACATGATTATCAGTTGGTTGATACCGTTGAACAACGAGCCGATTTAATCAAATTATTGCTCGCCGAAAAAAGGATCTCATTTGATACCGAAACTACAGGTACCGATGCAAACATGGCCGATTTGGTTGGTCTATCTTTCTCAATAAAACCTGGCACAGGTTATTATATCCCAGTTCCGGCAGACAGAGTAGAAGCTCAGGCGATTGTTGATGAATTTAAGATCGTATTGGAAAATGAAGAAATCGAAAAAATTGGTCAGAATACCAAATACGACATTTTAGTGCTGAAATGGTATGGCGTGGAAGTAAAAGGAAAACTTTTTGATACCATGCTTGCCCACTATCTGATCGATCCAGATACCCGCCATGGTATGGACGTATTATCAGAAAACTACCTCGGTTACTCTCCTATTTCGATTACCAAACTGATTGGTGCAAAGGGTAAAAACCAGGGCACCATGCGCGATGTTCCGGTAATTGATGTGGTAGATTATGCCGCCGAGGATGCAGACGTGACACTACAACTGGCACATATCTTCGAGCCAAAATTAAAAGAATTAAATGCAGCCAAACTAGCCGAAGAGATTGAGAACCCTTTGGTTTATGTTTTGGCAGATATAGAAAAGGAAGGTGTTCGTATCGATATCGAAACCTTAAAAGCTTATTCTAAAGAGCTCGAAACTGAAATTATTAAGTTTGAGCAGAATGTTTACGATAAAGCAGGAGTTAAATTTAACCTGGCTTCGCCAAAACAATTAGGAGAGGTTTTATTTGATAAACTTCAGCTCGATCCGAAAGCTAAAAAGACTAAAACAGGTCAATATCAGACTGGCGAAGATGTTTTGTTGGCATTAGCCAGTAAGAGTGATATTGTACAGGATATTTTAGATTTCCGCCAGTTGCAGAAACTTAGATCAACCTATGTAGATGCATTACCGTTAATGGTTAACCCTAAAACGGGCAGGGTGCATACGTCCTACAATCAGGCTGTCGCTGCAACAGGAAGATTAAGTTCTAACAATCCAAATTTACAGAATATCCCGATCCGTACCGAGCGCGGAAGAGAAGTACGCAAAGCCTTTATTGCAAGAGATGAAAACCACATTTTGTTATCAGCCGATTATTCGCAGATAGAATTGCGCATTATTGCCGAAATAAGTAAAGAAGAGAACATGCTCGATGCTTTTAACAAAGGGATCGATATCCACACCGCAACAGCGGCTAAAGTATATGGTGTAAGTATCGAAGAAGTGGACGGAACGCAGCGCAGAAATGCCAAAGCGGTTAACTTCGGAATCATTTATGGTCAATCTGCCTTTGGCTTATCTCAGAACTTAGGCATTCCGCGTAAAGAGGCAGCTGAGATTATTGAACAATACTTTGCGCAATATCCCGGCATTAAACGTTACATGAGTGATACCATGAATTTTGCGCGTGAGAATGGGTTTGTAGAAACCATAATGGGTAGAAGACGTTATTTAAGAGACATTAACTCAGCCAACCAAACGGTAAGAGGTTTTGCAGAACGGAATGCCATTAATGCGCCTATACAGGGCTCTGCGGCCGATATGATCAAGATTGCAATGATTAATATCCATAAAGAAATGAAAGTGCAGAATTTGCAATCAACCATGACGATGCAGGTGCATGATGAGCTAGTATTTGATGTGCTGAAATCTGAAAAAGAAGCCATGAAAGCAATTATTCAGGATAAAATGGCCAATGCCATTAAATTAACTGTGCCTATTGTTGTAGAAATTGGTGAAGGGGATAATTGGTTGGCTGCACATTAAAAAATAAAAATATTTGTTATCTTCATAAAAACTTCATCCCGATTAATCAATTTTATATCAACAAATAAACGAGTAAAACAAAAATCGAAAAAACATGAAAAAGTTATTGAGTTTAATCGCAATCGCAGCATTTGGTTTAACAACTGCATTTGCTCAAACACCAGCTACTGCTCCTGCAGCTAAAGCTAAAACAGTTGTTAAGAAAGAAGTAAAAACAACTACTGCTCCAGTAAAAGCAGGTGCTAAAATGGAAGCTAAAAAAGTAGAAACTAAAACAACTACTACAGCTGCCAAGGTAAAAGCAGATGGCACGCCAGATATGCGTTTTAAAGAAAATAAAGCAAAAGCGGTAACTAAAGTTGCTGGTCCAACTAAAAAAGACGGTACAGCAGATATGCGCTATAAAGCAAATAAAGCTGCTGCTAAAAAGAATTAGGTTCAGGTTTATAATTTGAAAGGGTCTCTAATGAAAATTAGAGGCCCTTTTTTGTTTTAATGGCGACCTGTTGAAAATTATAAACTTATCGTTTCCCCAATTTTTGGCAACAATAAGGTTTTATTTTCGCGTTTAAATTTATCTAACGCAGCCTGTGTATCAATTTCAATTACCGGGAAAGTATTGTAGTGCACACCAATTACATTGTCACAGTCGAAATATTTAGTCGCAATCAAAGCATCATCAACATCCATGGTGTAATTCCCGCCAATGGGTAAGATGGCATAATCCAGATTGTAAATATCAGCCAAAACTTTCATCTCGATGGTTAATCCCGTATCGCCTGCAAAATAAATCTGTTTACCGCCTACTTCAAGTACAAAACCAGCAGGATTTCCACCGTAACTTCCATCTGGGAAACCTGATGAATGTGTAGCTGGTACCATGCGTACAGTTCCCCAATCAAAAGTAAATTTACCGAAATTCATTCCATGCACTTTTTCTACCCCCTGTTTCGAAACCCAATCAATAATTTCTGGTATGGCTATAACCGTAGCCTGAGTTTGTTTTGCCAGGGGTACAAGATCGGCCACATGATCCCCGTGACCATGACTTACCAATATGTAATCGGCCTCAATGGCTTTAATATCTATATTTTTAGCCAGGGGATTGTGCGATATAAACGGATCGAATAGTAATTTTTTACCAGCTGCTTCCAGTAAGAAACATGATTGGCCGTAATAAGTATATTTCATAATAATAGTATCTAGATTTGAATAACAAGTAGCAAGATCTGAGAATTGAGTATTAAGACTGATTGTTTTAAGTATAACAGTTGAGTCTTCTAATGGTTTTTATTGGCCAAACATACCGCCTAACCCACCTAGCATATCTTGTGCCGATGCCTGCATTTCGGCTGCACTAACTTGCTCGGCGCTTGCCATCGCTTTGTTAATAGCCGTTAACAAAAGTTCTTCTAATTCTTCCTTATCGGCATTTTTCAAAAACTCTTCATCAATAGAAACTCCGGTAATGGCTTTGTTGGCGGTAGCAGTAATTTTTATTGCGCCATTTTCAACTTCGCCAAATACCGAGATAGTATCCAAACGTTTTTTAATTTCTTCGGCTTTTTGTTGAGCCGCAAATAATTTATCGAACATAATCGTTTTGTTTAATAATAAAACTAAATCCGGCCTAAAATCGTATTGGCCTCATCAAGGAAGCGCTCAATCTTTTTAGTGCCTATAAAACTTTTAAGGTTTAAAGTGATTGTTTTGTTTTTGGCAGGTAATAAAATCTCTGCCCTAACTTCGGTACCCGAATAAATAAGATTGGTTGTTTTACGGATAACCTGAAAACGGATCAGATCATCAAAAGGATATTCTTTTTTAAAACGGCCAGCAAAAGTAGAACGGATAATTTTTTTTTGGCTTTTATCAAAGCGGAAGTTAGAGGTTGCTGCAAAAAGAAGCGCTAAACCGATTGCTGCGGGAAAATAGGTTAAGAGTATTTTTTGAAAAGACCCTTCTTTTGATAAAAAATCTGGACTAAACAATATGGCTACAGTAGCACCGATCAAAATCAATCCAACAATAAGGTTTCCTATCTTATTATCCCGCAACAGGTAAACACCACTTTCTTCTCTGAAAAATCTAAAATCGTAAATGGTCTGTTTGGGAATTACAGGTACATTGGCAAAAACCAGCTCATCAATCTTGGGTAATACCTCTTGCTGAAAAGCAATCAGGTTGGCATTAGTGGCTTTGCTGTATCCGGAAGAAACAATTAAGCCTTTGCCATGCCTGTTACTTTTTTTGAACAGTTTATAATTAAAACCGCTTCCTAGTACTTCGTATGGTTCTACTGAAGCGATATCATCAAAAGGAATTGATCCGGTTGGCAAAAACGCAATCTTTTTATATAAAATTCTATTGTTCCCATCAAAAATTACTTTTGTTTCGGCAATAAAAATCAGCATTAATGGAATCAATAAAAGGAAGCCGTAATATCCTAAGGTAAAGCCAGTAGAATAACCTTGCACTGATCTCGATAAAAAGAAAATAAAGGCCGCAATCAGCACAAAGAAAATAACACCAACTATCCTTAAATTTCTTTTAGGATAGTTGGTTAACGCACTTGGTTCTATAATCCATTTAGTTTTTGCCATAAAAAATTAATCTTCGTCTGAACCAGGCAAACTTCCGTTGCCATGGTAGGCACCTTTACGGATAATAGGCATATTGAAGTGTTTATAAAGTTCGTCAAGATGCATCAAACTTCCATTAGTAAGGTTACCTAAAAATATAATCACAATATTTTTATCTAAATCCCTCACATAAATATGGCGAAAACCATGCCACCAACCTGTATGGTAAACTACTTTGTCCATCTTTTCTCCATCGAACATCCTCCAACCATAACCATAGTTAAAGTGACCATTTACGGGCTTATTACGACCTACGTATGCTGAATCTAGGCTTTTTTTAGTTAATAATCGCCCATTTTTCAGGTATTTATCAAATAATACTAAATCGTGTACCGTACTGTAAATGCCCTTATCTCCAACTGGCCCGTCTAAAAAATTCTGGGCAACAGAATATCTCCAGGTACGGTCATGACCAACCACATCAACAGGAATTTTTTCATACTCGGTGGTGCTATATACATGTGTATGTTTTAATCCGGCAGGTTTAAACACATGCTCCATCATATACTGTGAATAACGCTGTCCGGTAACCTTTTCTATAATAGCCCCCAAAACCATAAAGTTTGAGTTGTTATAGTGAAAACGGTTATCTGGTTTAGTGTATGGGTTTGGCTTCCGCTCGGCAATAACATTCATTACTTCCTGGTTGGTTACCCCTTTTTTCATATTGCGTTTTTCCTTACGCCAGATATCATCAATGAAATAAACATAGTTCATCATGCCACTTCGGTGAGAAAGTAACAGTTTCACCGTTATGCCTTCATATGGGAAATTAGGGTAGAATTTTTTAACATTATCGTTCAATGAAAGTTTCCCTGCCTCTACCAATTGCATAATGGCTGTACCGGTAAAAGTTTTGGTAATTGAGGCCAGCTCAAATTCTGAATTGATGGTTAAACTGTCACGGTGCAGGTAATCGGCCCAACCTATGGCTTTTTCGTAAAGAATTTTTCCATCTTTGGCTACCAGCATGTTTCCATTGAAACCGAATTTCCGGTGTAGGTTATCTACAAAATCAGCTATCCATTTATCGCCTTTTTGTGGGTTATAAACCAGTAACAGGCTATCTGCTTTGTCGTCTTCTTTAGTGCGGATTTTTTTTTCAGCCGCCTTTTTCTCTTCAGATTTTTTGCTTGAGCAAGCGGTTAATAAAGTTGCAGAGAGGGCTAATGCTGAACATATATATCGAAAATTCATTTATATTGGGAGTAGTGTATTTAAAACCCGAAAATTAAAGAATTTTAGACGGTTAAAACGAAAGAGTTTTACACATTTTCGCAATTTTGGTTGTACCAGCATTCAAATAAATGACCTTTACTTCCATAAACGGGGTCGCTGTCTGGATTTTTCACTTTAGCTATGGTTTCGTCTGCTTCAAGCCGCTCCTCTGCTTTGCCATATTTAATGTCATAATCTGAGCCATTCGGGTATGCACCAACAACAGTGAAGTCGCCGGTCGAATTCAGTTTTTTATGCGCTACACCTGCAGGAATGATAATTACATCACCTTTATCCAACTCTATACAAACCCCATGATCGCCTCCAAACTGCACATCGGCTTTGCCACAAAATACGCCCATTACTTCATGAGTATTGCTATGGTAATGGTGATAATCAAAGATGCCATCCACCCAGGCATTGGTGTATCCGTTCTGTGCGAAAACCCTTTTGATCACGTCTTCAGTATCATCAGGATGCAACCTGAATGTGCCTTTGTAAATCATTAAAGGTAAATTAGGGTTATTTGGGAAATTGCCATTCTCCTCTATTTTATGTGCAACCAGATAAGCTTCTTGAATTAATTTTTCTTTGTCCATGATTTGGGTGTTTTAATAATTAACAAAGTAATTGGCAAAGGGTTTAAAGATTTGGATGGTTTCCTGCGGATTTATATTTTGTATAGAAGTGGTCGTCATTGCGAGAAGGCTTTTTCAGCCGACGAAGCAATCTTTACGCGATCGCGAATAGCAGTAGTAAAAGATCGCTTCGTCGTTCCTCCTCGCAATGACGAATAGTTCTATTTCTGGCTTTCTGCCCAGGTATCCATCTTAGCTTCAAAAACAGATAAGGGGAAAGATCCATCTTTCAAAACTGCAGTATGAAAAGCTGCCAATTTAAACTTCGGACCTAATGCTTTCTCATATTTGGTTCTCAATTCCCTTATTTTCATTGCGCCTGTTTTATAGCCCAAAGCCTGCGCAGGTATACCCATATAACGTTCAATTTCTGCCGTTGCACCTTCGGTACTAATGGCTTCGTTATCTGTCATGTATTTTATAGCCTCTTCTCTGCTCATGTTTTTGGTGTGGATGGCCACATCAACCACCAAACGGATGGCTCTATGCATTTCATCACCCAATGCACCCATGTGCTGATAAGGATCCTGATATAAGCCTAATTCTTTACCCAACGATTCGCAATATAAGGCCCAACCTTCTACATAAGCATTATGCCCGCCAAAGCGGCGGAAATTAGGTAGCGATTTATTTTCTTGGGTTAAAGAAATCTGGTAATGGTGACCGGGTATTGCTTCATGCAAGAAAAGAGATTCCATTCCTGAGGTGGTGTTAAATGTTTTGGCATCTAAAATTGGCACATAAAAGATGCCTGGACGTGATCCATCGGCAGAACCCGGATTGTATTCTGCACTTGCCGATGCTGCTCTGAAAGCTTCGGTTTGGCGGATTTCGAAAGGTGTTTTAGGCTCTACATCAAACATCTTTTTCAAATTGGGTTTCATGCGCTGATGGATATTTTCAAAGGCCGCTAACACTTCTTTTGGTGTTTTATAAGGCATGAATTTTTTATCTGTTTTCATGTATTCGAAAAAAGCCTTTAAATCGCCCTTAAAGCCAACCAGATTTTTAATGCTGTCCATTTGGCCTTTAATCCTGGCAACTTCTTTTAAGCCTGTTTGATAGATCTCTTCAGGTGTTTTGTTGGTGGTAGTTTGTTGTTTAACCAGATAAGTGTACCAGGCCAAGCCACCTGGCATGGCAGAATAACCCGAGGTAGTTCTTGTTTTTGGCAGGTATTCGTTCTGCAGGTAATCGCCCAATTTTTTATAGGTTGGGATAATTACTTTAGTAATCGAATTGCGATAAGCTTCCGTTAACTTTTGCTTATCAGCGGCTGAAAAACTTGAAGGCATTAATTTTATCGGTCCGTAAAATAAACTTTGCTCGGGTGTAGCCACAACCATACTCTGCATCTGAGGGATCATCTTAACCACCAATGCTTTTGGCAGTACAATACCTGCTGCCACACCTTTTTTAAAATTACCAATGGCGGTATCGGCCCATATCGCAAATGCATCAACACGTTTTAGCCAGTCTTCGTAGTTTTTTACCGTTTTAAAAGGCTGGATCCCCGTTCCAGAGCCAAATTGCCCAATGGTTAGGGGCAAAGCAAACATCTGGTTAAAAGGCAGGTATTCGGAATGATATTTTAATCCTTCCAGATTAATTTCCAGTTGATCTTTTAGGTAGTCATACGATAATTTGTCGTTTGCGCCAAGGCTTTCGCGGTCATATTTTCCCAAGCTATCCAGATAACGCTGATTGTAGCTTTTAAACGCTTTTAAATAGGCTTGCGATCCATCATTGGCCAAAAGATCGTTATAACGTTCATCTCCGATATAGGTGGCGCTTAATGGGTTTATTTTTAATCCATCCTGATAATATTGTTCACAAAGGGCCGCAAAGGTTTTGTTTTCTGTGCCATTATCAGAACTGTTTTTTTGCTTACAGGAAAGCATTGCAGTAATGCAGGCAGCAAAAAGAAGTGTTTTTTTCATTTGTTTAGATTTAAGGTCTTTAATCAAAAATAGCAAATTAAGTGGCCATTTGCTAAAAGCCTTAAATGCAAAAAAGCCATCCTTAAGGATGGCTTTAATTTTTATAATGAGATCCTTCAACAAGCGCTCCGTAGGTGTCCTTTGAACAGGATGACAATACGTATTAAGCTAATAGTCTGATCGGCTCTTCTAATAAACCTTTTAATGTTTGTAAGAATTGTGCTCCGGTTGCGCCATCAACCACACGGTGATCGCAACCTAAAGTTAATTTCATTACATTACCAGGAACAACAGCGCCGTTTTTAACCACCGGAACTTGCTGTATTGCGCCTACTGATAAAATTGCACCATCAGGAGAGTTGATAATTGAAGTAAATTCGTCAATACCAAACATACCTAAGTTAGAAACAGTGAAAGTAGAACCCTCCCAATCTGCTGGCTGTAATTTTTTAGCTTTTGCTTTACCGCCAAAATCTTTTACTTCTGCAGAGATGTGTGATAGAGATTTACCATCAGCGAAACGTACTACTGGTACCAATAAGCCATCTTCAACGGCGATAGCTACACCAATGTTGGTGTGTTCGTTAAACCTGATTTTATCGCCACCCCATGATGAATTAACAGCAGGGTGTTTTTTCAAGGCAACGGCAACCGCTTTAATTACGATATCGTTGAAAGAAACCTTAACAGGGGCAACTGCGTTAATAGCCGTACGAGCAGCTATTGCATTGTCCATATCAATACTAATGGTTAAATAGAAATGTGGTGCAGTGAATAAACTTTCTGCTAAACGTTTTGCAATTACTTTACGCATTTGCGAAACCGGGGCTTCTGTAAATTTAACTTCGCCAACATATTGAGGAATAACTGGTGCTGGTGCAGCAGCTTTTTCAGCAGTTGGAGCTGCAGATTCTGCTTTTGCCGGAGCAGCAGCTGGTTTAAAGTTTTCGATATCTTTTTTAATGATACGGCCACCCTCTGCACTACCTGCAACCTGCGATAAATCAATACCTTTATCTTTGGCAATTTTCTTAGCCAAAGGAGATGCTTTAACACGGCTATCTGAAGAACTTTCTGCAACCGGAGCAGATGCGCTTGTAGCTTGTTTTTCTTCTTTAGGCGCTTCGCTTTGGTCTTTCGCCTTTGGACTTTCAGCTCCTCCAGCTAAAATTCCGCTAACATCAGTTCCTTCTGGACCAACGATAGCAATAATTCCGTTCACTTTTGCAGCAGCACCTTTCTCTACACCGATATGCAATAAAGTTCCGGTTGCGTAGCCCATTACTTCCATAGTAGCCTTATCGGTTTCTACATCGGCAAGAACATCGTCGTCTTTTACTTTATCGCCAACTTTTTTATGCCATTCGGCAATTACGCCTTCAGTCATGGTATCGCTTAACAAAGGCATGCGGATAACCGTAACACCTTTTGCTGCTAATTCTTCTTCGCTTAAGTCACCACCCTGAGCAGGTGCTGCCTCTTCTTTTTTATCTTCAGCCTGTGGAGCATCGGTATTTTCGGCTTTTGGAGCCGCTGCACCTTTTTCTGCCTCCAATGCTGCTTTATAATCTTCGCCTTCTTTACCAATAACGGCCATGATAGCATCAACAGGAACAGCTGTTCCTTCTTCTACACCAACGTATAAAAGTGTACCATCCCAATAAGATTCCATATCCATTGTTGCTTTGTCAGTTTCTACTTCTGCCAAAACATCGCCGCTTTTCACTTTATCGCCCACTTTTTTGTGCCACTTTGCCAAAACCCCTTCGGTCATGGTGTCGCTCATTTTAGGCATTTTAATTACATCAGCCATTATATCTAATTAATTGAAATCTTATTAATATTAGTCCATTACGTAAGGGTAGTCCTGTTGCATATATACATCTTTGTATAATTCAGATGCATCAGGCCAAGGAGATTCTTCAGCAAATTTTACTGCTTGATCTACAATTGCTTTTACTTTAGCTTCTACTTCTTCAATCCAGGCCTGATCTGCATACTTTTCTTTAAGAATAGTTTCTCTTGCGTGCTCAACCGGATCTTTTGCTTTATAATCTTCTAATTCTTCTTTGGTACGGTATTTTGCCGGATCTGACATTGAGTGACCGCGGTAACGGTAAGTTCTCATTTCTAAGAAAGTAGGTCCCTCGCCTTTACGTGCACGTTGAATCGCTTCGTCCATTGCATTGTGCACGGCAACCGGATCCATACCGTCAACAGGTGCACATGGCATATCGAAACCTAAACCTATTTTATAAATATCAGTCATGTTGGTGGTACGTTGTACTGATGTACCCATTGCATAACCATTGTTTTCGCAAACAAAAACAACAGGTAATTTCCACAACATCGCCATGTTAAAAGTTTCGTTTAATGCGCCCTGGCGCACAGCACCATCGCCCATATAGCAAATATTAACATTGTCAGTTCCTTTGTATTTTTCTGCAAAAGCAACGCCAGCACCTAATGGAATCTGACCGCCAACGATTGCATGACCACCATAGAAGTTATGCTCTTTACTGAACATGTGCATTGAACCACCTTTACCTTTAGAGCATCCTGTAGCTTTACCGTACATTTCTGCCATAATACTATCAGCACTAACTCCTAAAGCTAAGGCGTGAGCATGATCACGGTATGTTGTAATCATTGAATCACCTTTTTGCATTGCAGATATTGCACCTGCAACTACAGCTTCTTGTCCAATGTATAAATGACAAAAGCCACGTATTTTTTGTTGTCCGTATAACTGGCCAGTTTTTTCTTCGAATTTGCGCATCAGCAACATCGACTCGAACCACTTTAACCAGGTATCTTTATTTATTTCTACTGCACTCATTTTAGGGTATTTGTTTTTTGCGACAGCAAATCTAATTTTTTTATTGTAATTTTTGGCACTTTTTAGTGTAAAAACATCATAGTATTAGGGTTCTAATCAGATTTAACAGTTGTTTTACAATTAAATATAAACCTGGGTTACTGATGTCGGTTTAACAGCGATTTTTTATAATTAAATCAACACCCTTTATCATAATATGGAATCAATTTATTCTAAAATTTAATTCTGTATAAGTGCTTGTTTCCATAATTTAAAATAATGCAAATTTATTCCTGTTTAGAATATTGAATTAAATCATTTTTTTAAAAAAGATAATTTGTAGGCGGCGTTTATAAACAAAAATGATGGGTGAAAAACAAAAATGTTAATAACTTTCAGTTTTTATAACATTACATTTGGATAACATTTGTATAATCAATACTTTTGACAACCAACAATAAGCCCATGTGGTGTACGTTAATGTGTAAGTGAATACCCAAACATAACTGTATAACATGATTAAAAAAATTTTGTTTTCTTCTCTAATTGCTATTTGCACGCTCTCAGCCGCATTTGCGCAAACAAAAACAAAAGAATCTGGTAAAGAATTAAATGATCCTGATAACCTTGCATCCCAATATTTTTCGCAGGTTATGGGCGTTGCGGTAGATGCAACTTCGAATTTAAAACTATACAAGTTTATTTACGAATGGATCGGAACTCCTTATAGTTATGGTGGAAACACCAAAAGAGGCATCGATTGTTCGGCTTTCACCAAAGCGATTTACGATAAAGTTTTCAACACCACCATTAGAAGAAATTCGCGCGATATTTTCAGCATGGTAGATCCGTTATCAAAAGAAGATTTAAAAGAGGGCGATTTGGTTTTCTTCAAGATTAAAAGCAGAAGTATTTCACATGTTGGTATTTACCTGGGCGATAATAGATTTGCACATGCATCAAGTTCTCGTGGTGTGGTAATCAGCAACCTCAACGAACCTTATTACAGCCGTTATTTTTATAAGGGTGGTCGTGTTTTAGAATCGTTTAAGAAAGAATTCACTGTAGAATAAATCAGTTAACAGTTGACGATTTTCAGTTAACCGTTAATTAAAAATATAGAATCCTCCTAAAGAAATTTTCGGAGGATTTTTTGTTTAACACAACTCCAATCCGTCATTTCGAGCGGAGTGAAACGTAGTCAAGATAGCTCTCCACGTTCCATTCGAAATGACGACTACAATAAATGCCTAATGAAGTTCATCAATACCATCCTAATCTTACCTTTTATCCTAATTGTTTTAATTAGTTGCACGAGCAATAATGCACAGGTTACTGTTCCTGTAACAAAACAAGACACGGTGATTAGAAAAATAAAGGATACGATATCCATTACTGCTGTAGGCGATATTATGCTCGGCTCCGCTTTCCCATCTAAAACAAACCTGCCGCCCGATGATGCGGTAAACAGCTTTCGTGCGGTTGATAGTTTATTAAAAGGAGATATTGTTTTTGGAAACTTAGAGGGTTGCTTCCTGAACTCAGGCAATTCGAACAAATGTAACGGCATTAATCCGAACAACTGTTATGCTTTTAGAATGCCAGAGCGTTATGCCGGGATATACAAGGAGGCAGGATTTAATGTTTTAAGCATTGCCAATAACCATGTTGGCGATTTTGATGCTAAAGGGAGGAAAAATACAGCAAGGATTTTAGATTCGCTACAAATCCATTACGCCGGGCAGGTAAACAAACCTTTTGAAGTTTTTGAAAAAGACAGTGTAAAGTATGCGTTCTGCGCTTTTGCCCCGAATGAGAATACAGTGTCTATTAATAAGATTGACAGTGCAAAGGCTTTAGTAGCCCGTTTAAAATTATTGGCCGATATTGTGATTGTTTCTTTTCATGGTGGAGGTGAAGGTGCAAGGTTTGAGCATGTTCCCCGCAAAAACGAGATTTTTTATAAAGAGAACAGGGGCAATGTTTATGCCTTTGCACATGCAGTTATCGATGCCGGTGCCGATGTGGTGCTGGGGCATGGTCCGCATGTAACAAGAGCTGTTGAAGTTTATAAAAATAAATTCATCGCTTACAGTTTGGGCAATTTTTGTACCTATGGGATGTTCAGCTTAAATGGTAATAACGGTATTGCGCCTTTACTTCAGCTAAAAATAAATGCGAAAGGCGATTTTCTATATGCGGATATTACATCAGTTAAGCAGGATAAAATTAACCGTTTAACCTTGGATGTTAATCATGGCGCTTTTAAACGGATCAGAGAACTAACAGATGCTGATTTTATTGGCCATAACTTGAAATTTGCTGATAACAGAATCAGTTTAAAAGATTAATCTTCTACGACATCAATCTCAATTTATTTCAGAATATTTGTGGTATGAAACCATCATGTTTTTCAAACCACACAGTGATCTGCATAAACGGCTCGAGCTTTCTTGAGCACCGTTAAAACTTCACATTGGCTGAAAAAGCTGATCGTTTCATCAACTTTAAAATAATTATATACGGATGAAAAAAGGACTAATACTTCATTATATCATAGGTATTGCAGCTGCAATTTTAGTATTGGCAGCAGCCTACTACATCAACCGAAATCCTGATAACTTATTATCTGCAGGAATTATTATCCTGGCAGGTTGCCTGGTTGCTTTTAGCCAATACCAGATCATTAAACAAAAAAAGAAGCAATAGTATAACGGCAATTATTCTCCAGGCAACAAAGGGTGAAAATTTTAAAAGGGTATTTACCTTCGTCTCGCCATAGGAGCTGGTGTTGTACTTTTTCTGCTATCTAAAAAATTTAGGAGAAAAGCCTGGTTTAGCTCTCGTCCTTCGTATTCTTCACCAGGCCAATTCCTGATACAAAAAATATAAGCCCGATGATGCCGTAAACCATCAATCCCCTTGTGTTTTGACTATGGTTTACAAAACCGTACCCGGCATAAATTAAACCGATAATCCCCAATATGGTTAATATCGTTCCGAAAGTGCGTTTTACGTTCATGTGGTTGTCTTTTTTATAAAATATAGACAAAATATTCTCGCTTTTGTTTTAAACCAAAAAAGCAGCCCATCTCATTAACTGGATGGGCTGCTTTTATTAGATGAAAAGATAATTTACCAGACTCCTAATCGGTTTGTTGGAGCGATATACATTTTCGCCGTAGTAGGAATGTTGAATGCCTTATAAAAGGCTTCCATATTATATACGGGGCCATTTACACGGAACATCTCCGGGCTATGTGGATCTGTCTTTAACCTTACGCGCATGCTTTCGTCACGGGTTTTGATTCTCCACACTTGGGCAAAACTTAAGAAGAAGCGTTGATCAGGCGTAAAACCATCAATCTTTTTGTCGCCTTTGCCTTGCTCAGTTAATTTAAAAGCATCATATGCAATGTTTAAGCCACCAATATCGGCCAGGTTTTCACCTAAAGTTAGCGAGCCATTTACATGCTGATTATCCAATAGCGAGAAGTTATTGTAAAATGTTTCTACTTTACCAGCTTTGATCTTAAATTTATCAGCATCGGCTTTGGTCCACCATTCTTTTAAGTTGCCTACGGCGTCATACTGGCGACCTTGATCATCGAAACCATGCGTCATTTCATGACCAATTACCGCACCTATTGCACCATAGTTAATGGCATCATCTGCAGCAAAATCAAAGAACGGGAACTGTAAAATTCCGGCAGGGAAAACAATTTCGTTGAACGATGGATTGTAATAGGCGTTAACGGTAGGGGGAGTCATTCCCCACTCTGTTTTATCTACATTTTTGCCCAGTTTATCCATCATTTCTTTGTAGGCATGCTTGCTTGCTGATTGAAGGTTTGCATAATAAGTGTTTTTCGAAATTTCTACATCATCGTACTTTTTCCATTTATCAGGATAGCCTATTTTTTTGATGAATGCATTTAGTTTTTCTAAGGCTTTCTTTTTGGTTTCTGGCATCATCCAATCTACCTTTTGGATTCTTTCTGCATATACTTTCTGTAAATTGTTTACCAAGGTTAACATACGCGCTTTAGCCTCTGCCTTGAAATATTTTTCGGCATATAATTGGCCTAAAAGCTCGCCTAAGTTACGATCGGTAGCATTTACAATGGCTTTCCATCTTTCTGTTGGCGCTTGCTGACCATAGAGTGTTTTAGAGAAAAAATCGAATTTAGCATCTCTGAATTTCTTGGTAAAAGCATTAGCCGATCTGTTTAAAGCATCAAACTTTAATTTTTCTTTCCAGATTTCGATAGGCTGGCTTTTAACCAGTGCTGATAAGGTTTGATAATATTTTGGCTGCCTCACGATAACGGTATCTGTGTTTGCGCCCAGTTTACTTAAAACAGATTTCCACTCAATATTGGGTGTCTGCTTTTGAAAATCAGCCACCGTCATTTTGTTATAGTTTTTCTGTGGATCGCGGAGTTGCACTGGAGTTGAATGCGATTGTGCAATCGCTGTTTCCAGTTTTAAAATATTGTCGGCATATTTACTCGCATTCGCAGAATCACTTGACAGGTTAAAAATTTTTGTGATGTATTTGATGTACTCGGCTCTGATTTTTTTTGCCTTATCATCTTGTTCTAAATAATAACTGCGATCAGGCAGGGTAAGACCAGCCTGCGAAAATGATAAAGCATTTTTAGTGCTTAATTTATCATCTGGTTCTACACCAAAGCCCAATAAATCTCCCTCACCATCTTTATAGCCGTCGGCTATAAAATTAATTAAATCCTTATCGTTTTTAATCCCATCTATTTTACTTAATAGTGGTTTTATAGGTTCGATGCCCAACTTTTCGATGGTAAGGGTATCCATTCCACTGGTATAGAAATCGCCAACTTTCTGTTCGGTACTTCCTTTGGCTGCATTAGCTTTTGAAGCGTTTTCGAGAATACTGTTCAGATTCTTCAGGTTATCATTATATAGCGTATAAAAAGAACCCCAGCCTGTTTCGGTTTTAGGAATTTCAGTATTTTTCATCCATTTTCCATTGGCATATAAGAAAAAGTTATCGCCGGGTTTTACAGTGGTATCCATGCCAGCCTTATCGAAAAATTCGGTACGTGCATTTACTGTATCGGTTTCTTGATGGCTCTTATTCTGGCATGCTGCAAACAGCAAAACGCCTGCCGCCGGAAGAAATAATTTAATTTTCATCTGTCTATAATTTGTTTTTTTTAAGGTGATGAAGCGATCAGATTTGTTCATCCCACTGCGTGGTTTGAAAAATCATGATGGTTTCATTGTATATAAGTTAGTTAGAAAATCTAAAGCTACAAAATGCCTGATGTAGTTTGCATGAATTTTTTATAACTTCATAAAAAAATCTAATTATGCAATACACCGTTTACATTTTAGTAGTAATAGGAGTTATTATACTACTAAGTTCGTTCGTTACCGTTAAACAGGGCACCATTGCGGTGGTAACCGTTTTTGGTAAGTACCAAAGGCTCTTAAGGCCAGGTTTAAATTTTAAAATCCCTTTAATAGAGCAGATTTATTCGCGGATATCGATCCAAAACCGCTCTGTAGAGCTTTCTTTTCAAGCGGTAACACAAGATCAGGCCAATGTTTACTTCAAGGCCATGCTTCTTTATTCTGTAATTAACCAAGATGAAGAAACCATCAAAAATGTAGCATTTAAATTTGTTGATGCCACCAACTTAATGCAGGCTTTGATTAGAACTATCGAAGGTTCTATCCGTGCATATGTTGCTACGCAAAAGCAGGCAAATGTATTGGCCCAGCGCAACGAAATTGTGCTTCATGTTAAGGAGCAGATTGACCAGGTTTTAGACGGATGGGGTTACCATCTTCAGGATCTTCAATTAAACGATATTACTTTCGATGAAGAAATTATGCGATCAATGAGTCGTGTAGTAGCTTCAAACAACTTAAAAGCAGCGGCGGAGAATGAAGGACAGGCATTGCTGATTACCAAAACCAAAGCTGCAGAAGCAGATGGTAATGCAATTAAAATTGCCGCTACAGCAGAGCGTGAAGCTGCTCAGTTACGCGGACAGGGTATTGCCTTGTTTAGGGAAGAAGTTGCAAAAGGTATGACTAACGCTGCACACGAAATGCAACAGGCGAATTTAGACACTTCTGTAATCTTATTTACCATGTGGACAGAGGCCATTAAGCAATTTGCAGAATATAGCGAGGGCAACGTAATCTTTTTAGATGGCAGTACTGAGGGCATGAACAAAACCATGAAAGAAATGATGGCAATGCAAATGACCAAACAGAACGAGCCTACCGGAAAGAAATAAGCTATTTTAGCCCTCTAAGGTTTGTTGTGCTGTTAGATGTTACCATCTGACATTAAAATTTAAAGATGAATTATCTAGTGTCAGATAGAAATATCTGACACCACGAAAATAACTATTTTAGACCTCATAGGTTTTTTAAAAAACAAAAAGGCCGCTTTAGTTTGCTAAAGCAGCCTTTTACTGTGCCTATCGTCATGCTGAACTTGTTTCAGCATCTTTCTAGTTATATAGACCCTGAAATAAATTCAGGGTGACGACTAGGAGTTAAAACATATATTTCTTAGTTATTTTTTTGTATCACACCTAAGTTCATTACATAGTTACCAGATTGTTGCATAAAATCGCCCATTACTTTTAACGATTCATCTTCAATAAAATCGAAAGCATCCTGTTTGGTAATTTTATCTCCTTTTTTAATGGCTGGCAATCCTCTTAATGCCCTTAACTCATTTTGTCTGGCTAGTGTTTTAGTTTCTTGCGCATCGCGCTCTGCTTTAAGTTTGGCCTCGTTTAAGGTTACGGAAACCTCACTATCACGTTTTTTAAGGTCCGCAATATCTTGTTTCAGGTATTTAAAGTCCAATGAGTTTGCAATACGCTGTTCGCTATTTTTAATCAATTGTGCCTTAACAGGAGTCAGATTGGCAACTGCTTTAAAGTTAGAGCTTGGAATAACATCCCATGGCAAAGCTGATGGCTCTGTATCTTCACCAATTTTATCCATTGGGTAAATAGAAGGGAAAACAACATCAGGCATTACCCCTTTATGTTGTGTACTGCTACCTGCCACGCGGTAAAATTTAGCCATGGTTAAATTGATCTGACCTAAATTAATATCAGCAGGATTAGCACTGCTAGGAGATGTTCCAACAGTTTTATCTTTCGAGATTAACCCTGCCACCCTTTGCAGCATACTTGGGTTTACGAGTTTATTTAAATCGATTGAAGATTGAACGGTACCTTTACCATAGGTTTGGCTACCCATAATAATACCGCGTCCGTAATCTTGTATTGCTCCAGCAAAGATTTCTGATGCTGATGCACTTAAACGGTCTACCATTACACCAAAAGGGCCATCCCAAGCTACACCGCTGTTTTCATCTTCATCTACTTCAATTTTACCGCGTAAGTCTTTTACCTGAACAACAGGTCCTTTATCAATAAATAAACCGGTCAATGATATGGCTTCAACCAATGAACCGCCACCGTTTCCGCGTAAATCCATTACTATGGCATTTACCTTATCGTAAGTTTTTAACGAGTCGATTAATTTTCTAACGTCGCGGGTGGTACTTTTGTAATTTTTATCGCCAGCGTTAGCTGCTTTAAAATCAGCATAAAATGCCGGTAAAGTAATAATTCCGATTTTATAATCTTTACCATTACTGTTAATGGTTTTAACTTTTTTCTTGGCAGATGTTTCTTCCAGAACAATTTTATCACGAACCAATTCGATAATTACTGGTTTAGATGACATTTCTTTTCCTACAGGGATTACTTTTAAACGCACCTTAGTGCCTTTCGGGCCTTTGATTTTCGCTACAGTGTTATCTAATCTCCAACCTACTACATCAACAAACTCTCCATCACCCTGGGCTACGGCAATAATACGATCGCCAGCGCTCAGTTGTTTGCCTTTAAAGGCAGGTCCACCTGCAATAATTTCGGAAATTTTAACTACTTCATTTTCTAATTGTAAGCGGGCGCCAATACCTTCGAAAGAACGAGACATATCTTCATTAAATGCTGCCGCATTAGTTGGGTTAAAATAATTGGTATGCGGATCAATCGATTCGGTAAAAGCATCCATTAAAATCTGGAAAACATCCTGATTATTGGTTTTTGAGGTTTGCGACTGTAAGTTTTGATAACGTTTAGTTAATGTTTCTACATTCTTTGCTTCGGCCGTACCAGCTAAATTTAAGTTGATCAATTCGTATTTAACACGTTTTTTCCAGGTATCATTTAATGCTGCAGAAGAAGTTGCCCAAGGCTGCTTCTCTCTGTCGTATACATAAGTGTCCGTTTGATTAAAATCAAATTTTGTTTTAATCTGTGCTAGAGAATAAGTAAAATATTCGTTTAATCTTTTGGCATAAACATTATAGATAAAAAATGGGCCACTTAAATCACCATTTTTAAAATCATCATCCAGGGTATATCTGTATTTCTCAAATTCTTTGATATCCGATGCAAGGAAGTAATTTTTGCCCTGATCTAGCGATTTGATGTATTTATCTAAAATGATCGAAGAAATAGAATCATTAATCTGGATTTTTTTATAATTATAACTCTCAATTAAATTTACAACCTCTTTTATAACGAGTTGTTGCTGCTCATCAGGTTTCACATTGGTAATACCCTCAACCATTGGCTGAGTTTTAGGTGCAGCATGACAAGCAAGCACTGCCGCAGTAAAAATTACAAAAAATATTCTCTTTAACATCTCTTTAAATGATTTAAAATCCATTTCCAATTCTATATAGCCAATATGATACCATTTTAGCAAAAAAACAAAAAAGAGACAGCATTATTACCGTCTCTTGTTAAAACTTTATCAAATCTAACTAAAAGCTTTTTATTTAACAATTTCTTATGTAGAACGTTGAGCGTTATTTTTTGTTTTGTTCGGTGCCCAAAATTTGACCGATTACAGACCTTTAAAGGTTATAAGGATCAATAATGCAGGAAATTTTAGCGGAAAATAAGTATTTAAATTAGCTTGGGTTTACCTTTTTACTGGTGGTTTTGCTGGCAATCATTTCCCTGGCATCTTTAATTTGCGTTTTATACTGGGTAGTTTTGATGGAGTTGGCCAGCCATTCGGCCGATTTCAGATCCCTTAGTGCAAGCGTAAAATCTTTCTTTTTAATTTTAACCTGTACAATACCTAAAATAGATTCGATATAAGCATTGTTGCTTTTTAACTGCTTTGCGAGAATACCTTGTTGCGTATAAAACCACATTGATTGGGTATACTTGGTATTGGCCAGGTAAACTTTGCCTAAAAGATTATAGGTGTTCATTACCCCGGTTCTGTTCCCGGTTTTTGAATAATTTTTTAAGGCTACGTTTAAAAGAATCTGCTCTGCATCAGTGAACCGGCCAAGTTGATAATGCATATTGCTCATTTTGATAATGGCCTGTCCGTACCTGTTGAAATTTTTTACGGCATTATACTCGAAAGCTGCTTTGCCAAATAAGGTGAGGGCTTCGTTATAATCGCCTTTTCGCTCTAAATCTTCTGCTTCCTCAAAAAAAGAATTCCCATCCTCCAAATCAAACTTAGATACTGCTATATTGATAGCACTACCATTAGGTTCTTGGGACTCAGATTTATCTATATTTTGAGCTTGTAGTTGTAATGATGCAAAAAGGCCAATTAAAGCCAATACAATCTTGGTCATGCAACAAAAATAATACTTTAAATCTAATTTTAGCTAAATACCTGTAAATTAACATCAAAAGACGCCCAAACCATGTATGGATGCGAGTCGCAATGGTAAACTTCTCCAGCTGCAGATATGCCTACAATGCCTGCAAAGCCATCAAAAGCTTTAAGTTCGGTAAAAGATTTATCTGATGCTTCCTTTAAAGAAAAACCATCAGTAACACGGGTTACAATTTTAGCAGCTAAGGCACCACTTACAATATCTTCGCCTACTCCGGTACAAGAAATACCCGCATATTGATTGGCGTAATTGCCTGCAACGGTTGCAGAATCGCTAACCCGACAAGGGATTTCGAATCCTTTTCCGCCTGTGGAGGTTGCTGCTGCTAAATTCCCATCTGCATCGAGTGCTACACAGCCTACCGTTCCTTTATTGTTCTTTTGGTTTAATTTAGTTTCGTATTCTGATTGACGCTGTAGGGTAATGGGGTTGAAGTATTCGAATCCATTTGCTCTTGCAAATTGCTGGGCTCCGGCGCCACTAAGTACCCGGTCATCATATGTTAGCAGGTTTTGTGCAATTTGTATAGGGTTTTTAACATCCTCTACATTAATTACACCGCTAAATTTTTCAGTTTTGCCATCCATTAGGGCCGCGCTTAACCTCACCTTTCCATCACTCTGAATCTGCGAACCGATACCTGCATTAAAAAGCTCGTTATCTTCTAACAGCGCAACAGTATAGACCACTGTTTCTAAAGCAGTATGTGTTTTTAGATATTCGTGCCCGAGCGTAACAATTAAAGCTAAAGCATCTTGTTTAGCCTTTTTTGTTTCCTGGTTGGTAGCTGATTCGCTGAAGAAGCCGCCGTGTATGATTAGTTTCATTTTTTCTTATTGTAGTATTAGGTAGCAAGATTGGGTAAGTGCTAACTGAAAATCGCCTACTGTCAACTGCTACCTGAATTATCCTATAGGAACAACCTTTGGGTGATGGATGACTAAGCTATGGTCTGTTAAATCATAAACGTCACCATCGCACATTACGTGTACCACCATGTTTTTGATTGAAACAGGCTGTCCCATTTCTACATCAGTTAAATTGGTATCGGCCATGTTCCGGCCATCTACCAAAATTACCATACCAGAACCAATGGCTTCCATCGTATGGCCATCAGAGATGAAAAGTCCGGTATCTTCACCAAGACCAATCCCTAAAATACCAGGATTACTGGCAGCAGCATATAACAAACGGCCAATTCTTCCACGTTGAACAAAATGTGTATCTACAATAACATCATCAATAAAGCCTAATCCACCGGTAATTTTAACCTCTCCTTTAAGTAAAGCATCTTTGCTGCTACCCTGGTAAATCATATTTTTAGAACTGGCAGCGGCCCCAGCAGAAGTTCCGGCAATGACCACAGGCTCATCCCTGTATTTTTCCAGCAAGAGGTGGTGGATTTTTGTTCCGCCAAAGATTGAAGAAAGACGGAGCTGATCGCCACCGGTAAAGATAATTACCTCTGCTGCTTTGATACGCTCATAATTTTCATCAGAATTGGCTTCTTCCCGGTTCTTAATATTAAGAACACCAACATTATGTACATCTAATTGTGCATAAGCCTTGATATATTCCTCACCAACTTTTTCGGGCATTAATGACGCCGTAGTGATGATCTCGAAGCGGGATTGGGTATCCCTTAATGATTCTGTAGTAATCCGTTTTAAAATTCCACGCTCAAAAAAATTCATATTCTCAGGCAGTCCAAATTGCGTTTCTGCGAAGCTACCTGTGTTTATTGCGCCACCAATGATGATGAGTTTACCTTTCGGAACCATTTTTTGTGTATTATAATTGTATCAAAAAACCCAAATATATAGGCTTAAGATAAAAAACACGACTTTTTTTGTCAAGAATATTCAATTTATTAACAAACGTTAAAATATTATAACGTAAAATTAACGGTGTTGTACTTGAAAATAAAACAAATAGGCGCTAAAATTGATTTAGGTAAATGGGGCGTCTAATTCCAAAATAAATGCATAATTTACAGTCATCAATTTTATTCTAAAAATTGAGTTAAAAAGGCTATCCCAAATCCTTGTTTAAAATAAAAAACGAACAAAACATTACATGAAGATATTAAACATACAAGTATTAAGAGGGCCAAATATATGGTCGATTAGCCGGAAGAAATTGATCCAGATGCGGTTGGATTTAGAAGATTTAGAACAAAGACCAACAAATGTAATAGAAGGTTTTAGTGAAAGGATTGAGAAACTGTTGCCCAGTATGTTTACCCATCGTTGCTCAAAAGGTGTTGAGGGGGGATTTTTTACCCGCGTTAAAGAAGGAACCTGGATGGGGCACGTAATTGAGCACATTGCGCTCGAAATTCAGACGCTCGCTGGTATGGAAACTGGATTTGGCAGAACTCGCATGACCAAAACCGAAGGGATTTACAATGTAGTTTTTAGTTATCTGGAAGAAAAGGTTGGTGTTTATGCTGCTGAAGCCGCAGTTAAAATTGCCGAAGCCCTGATTAATAATGAAGAATACGATTTGGAGCACGATATCCGTAGGATGAAGGAAATACGCGAGCTAGAGGCATTGGGTCCAAGTACAGCCTCTATCGTAGAAGAGGCAGTGAGTAGAAGTATTCCTTGGATCAGGCTGAATAAAAGTTCGTTGGTACAGTTAGGTTATGGTAAAAATCAGGTCCGTTTTAGGGCGACTATGACTGAAAAAACCAGTAGTATTGCAGTAGATATTGCCAGCAACAAGGAAGAAACGAAACGCTTGCTTACCGAAGCAGCCATTCCGGTAGCCTCTGGGGTAACCATTTCAAATCCTGATGATCTGGAAGCAGCTGTAAAAAAAGTTGGATTTCCTTTAGTTTTTAAACCACTTGATGGCAACCATGGCAAAGGCGCAACCATTAATGTGAAAACGATGGAAGATGCTTTGGCCGCTTTTGAATATGCCAAAACCTATTCGAGAAGGGTAATTATAGAAAAATTCATTACCGGCTTCGATTTTAGGGTGCTGGTAATCGATCATAAAGTTATTGCCGCAGCACAGCGCGATCCTGCACATGTTAAAGGGAACGGAATTCATACCATTCAAGAGTTAATTGATAAGGAAAATGAAGATCCACGTCGTGGTTATGGTCACGAAAATGTGTTAACAGAAATTGCTGTTGACCGGGATACATTGGATCTGCTGGCCAAAAAAGAATATACTTTAGAAACCATTCCGGAAAAGGGAGAAGTGGTTTACTTAAAATCTACAGCAAATTTAAGCACAGGTGGAACATCTATTGATGTAACTGATATTGTTCATCCTCAGAATATTTTTATCTGTGAGAGGATTTCGAGGGTAATCGGATTAGATATCTGCGGTATCGATATCATGGCGCAGAACCTTACCCAGCCCTTAACAGAAAATGGAGGAGTGGTTTTGGAGGTTAATGCAGCACCAGGGTTTAGAATGCACCTGGCACCGAGCGAAGGTTTGCCTAGAAATGTAGCTGCATCGGTTATTGATATGCTCTATCCTCAAGGGAAGTTGTCGCAAATCCCGATTATTGCCGTAACCGGAACAAATGGAAAAACCACTACCACACGTTTAATTGCACACATTATCCGTAGCAATGGTAAACGTGTAGGTTTTACCACCAGCGATGGGGTATATGTACATAACACCATGCTGATGAAGGGTGATACCACTGGGCCTGTAAGTGCCGAGTTCATTTTAAAAGATCCGACAGTAGAGTTTGCGGTGCTGGAAACTGCCCGTGGCGGAATTTTAAGAGCAGGCTTAGGGTTTAATGCCTGCGATATTGGCGTGGTTACCAATATTCAGGAAGATCACCTGGGTATTTCTGATATCCACAATCTTGACGATTTAACCCGGGTTAAAGCTGTTGTAATTGGGGCAGTACGCCGTAAAGGTTGGGCTGTATTGAATGCCGATAATGGTTATTGCGTTCGTATTGCTAAAGATGCCCGTTGTAATGTGGCTTATTTCAGCATGGATGAAAATAATCCTGTAGTTAAAGAACATTGTAAAAAGGGTGGTATTGCAGCCATTTATGAAAATGGATATATTACCATTAAAACTGGCGACTGGAAATTAAGAGTAGATAAAGCCACCCACATTCCTTTAACTTTTGGTGGTTCTGTAAACTTTATGATCCAAAATGTGCTTGCAGCAACACTTGCAACCTATTTATGGGGCTATAAACCCGAAGATATCCGCTTATCATTAGAAACCTTTATCCCTTCTGCAGCACATACGCCAGGAAGGATGAATATTTTCAGGTTCAAAGATTTTAAAGTATTGGTCGATTTTGCGCATAACCCTGATGGATTTAATGGTGTAAAAGGTTTCTTACAAGGCGTAGAGGCTACAGAACATGTAGGCATTATTTCTGCAACGGGAGATAGAAGAGATGAAGACATTATCGAAACAGCCCGTATTTCTGCACAGATGTTCGATAAAATTTATGTTTGTCAGGAGAAATACCTGCGTGGCAGACAACAACAGGATTTAGTTGATCTGCTGGTAAAAGGCATTAAGGAAGTTGATCCTAATAAAGAGATCATCATCAATAATAAAAGTACCGAGTGCTTGCGAATCGCTATTGAAGCTGCTAAAAAGGGTTCTTATCTGACAATTTTAAGTAACACGATTGATAATACGATTCAACGTGTTACTGAACATTTGGACCGAGAGTTAGAATCGTAAATACTTAGTTTACCCTGCCGCCGATCGTCATTTCGAGCAGAATGCAATGAAGCCGAGAAATCTTTCTTGATAGATATCTCCACTCCGCGTTGCTCCAGGAGATGACGAAACCCTGTAACAAAAAACCTCCTCCGATAATAAATCGAAGGAGGTTTTTTTGTTTTTAATATTTCGCTCTATGCCTCAGCATCACGTAATCTTTTAATTTCATCATGCGATTCTCTTAAGGTTGCCTTTTGTTCTGAAATTAAATCTCTGATGTTTGAAGGAATGTTTTCTTCCTCTAAGGCCATTTTATACGCATTTTGTGCAGCGTCCTCTCCAAACTCACAATTGTTCAAAACGGTTTTACGGTCGTGGCCAGTAAAAAACGCTTTAACATCCATCCAGGCTCTATAAATTTTACCAGAATTGGTGGTGCCTGTTTCAACATCTTCGCCCAAGGCCGATATTTCTGTCGCTAAAGCCATTTTATATTTTTGACTTTCGCCTATCATATTTAAAAATAGCGTCTTTAAGTCGGTATCACCATCTTTTAATTCCTGACGGGCTTTCTCATAACCTTCAATACGATCGTTATTAATTTGAACCAGATCGTTTAATACCTCTGCTGTTGCTGTTGTCGTTTTCATGTTTTTATTTTTATAGTTTCGATGTATAAAAGCAACATGACCAATTAAAAAAAGGTTTGTCATTTTTTTAATTGTCTACAACAGTGAGCTATATCGGCTTAATTATTTCTTTGAAAAGTATTGTGCAAGCTTTTCTTTTACAAAACTCCTAACACGGGTTACCATATTGCCTTTCCTTTTAATCAGAAAACTCTTAATGGCTTTGTATGCAATGGGGTCTTCGGCTATTACAGTTGGAAATTCGACAATTGGTTTGGGGTTGATAATTACATTATAGATATCGTTTATTCCTGAGTGTACACCAGTGCCATCATGGCCAATATTGTTAACGAGTGATTGCGATGGATTAAGCGTAATACCTCCTTTTAAAAAGATAGAGGCATACCATCTTATGGCCCAGCTATTATTTTTCCCTTTTTTAAATTCCTGCATCTGTTTCCAGAAATTCATTTTATTATCGATGGAAAATGCAGCTCTTTTCTTTTTATCAAACTGTTTAATAAGAATATTAATATCTGGTTCAAAGTTTTTCCATGCCCTTCCCCATGTTGCCCACCCCCAACTTGTAGCTGCCCTGTAGAAAAAGGATTGTGAAAGATTATCTGATTTTAGTGGATACATATAGGCCCCAACATGCATTACTTTTTCCTCTTCGCGATAATGATTTAGAGCGTTGTTAAAATAAGCTAAAGTATGAGGCGAGGTAACAAGGTCATCTTCAAAAACAATTACCTGATCGTATTCTGTTACTAACTGGGTTACACCCGCAATTACAGCGTTAGCCAGGCCAGCATTATCTTTTCTTTCAATTACTTTAACAGATTTAAAACCCTTCGTTTTATTGATGATTTTCCTCACTTCAGCAACATTTTCCTCTTCGCGAATGGTTTTTGCCCCATCCGAAAAGATGTATAAATGGCTTTCAGCAGCCAGTTCGTTCTGTTGCAGGAATTGTAAAGTACGCTCGGTATGCTGCGGACGGTTGTATACGAAAAGTGCTATTGGGGCAAGGTTTTGCATTTTTGTTTTACGATTGAAGCTTTATAGGGGTAATCATAGTAATAAGTTGGCCACATCTTTCACCATATAAGAAATTTAAGGTTCATTTAAGGCAAAGCAAAAATATACTAATAAATTGATTCATATAGCTCGTTTACATATGTTTTTTGTCCTTCTGAAAAGATATGCAAACAATTAAAATTTATCATTAGTCCGAGCGGTAGCCTTAGTAACTTCATATAAGTTAGTAGTTGGGCGACATGAATTGGTGCAGTATTTTCTACAGCTTTAAACTCAACTACAAGGGAATCTTCAATTAATAAGTCACACCTTAGTTCTGAATCAATTAATAACCCTTTATAATCTATTGGGATTGTTAACTCGGATTTGAAGTTTATATTTCTGATTTCCAGTTCGTGAATCATGCACTTATGATAAGTACATTCTAATAGTCCTGGGCCTAAGGTTTTATGCACCTCAATGGCTGCTCCGTTTACCTTGTAAACTAAGTCCTTTAAGTAATTTCTAGTTAATAACATTCCTTTGTTTATATTTATTAATAATCAACTAGGGATGTATTTTAACAGATTTAATTTCTATTGCAATATATTAAATTAAAGTTTGGTAGTAGTAGCAACCCACACTTATATTTTCTTCTATTCCTTATATGGTTAAATGGCCACGATAAAATTCCAATTATTAAGATAAGAGTATATTATATCCAGTTATGGTTTTCGCCATACAAGAAGCTTAAGGTTCATATAAGTTTGGGGGGGTATGCCCTGTATTCACATTTAACCACTAAAATATATGCAGGTTATGGTCAGATTTTTTGGTTAACACAGTATAGGCATTGGCAAACCGTTCTTGTTTTTTCTTCCCAAACAAATTGCCTAAGGTTTTTTTAATCCGGTATTCCAGTTCGATTTTTAGGTTTTTAGAAAATGTTTTAGGTGCCTTTTTATTGATAAACTCATTAAACTTTACCGTTTCTGGTGCAGTCATTGATACTTTATCTTCTAAAATTTCTAAACCTTCGCTCTGTAACAAGAACCTTAAAGAAGTTGGTGTGTACATGTTAATATGCCCATAATCAAGAAAATGTTTCATTCTTTGGTCTACACCGAAGCGATAATCTTTAGGTACTTCAACTACAATATATTTTGCTACCCTCTTCAATTCACGGATCAGGATCCGCTCATGTTCTACGTGTTCTAAAACGTGCGCAAGAATAATCAGATCAAATGAATCATCTTCATAAGGGATTTTATATCCGTCAAAAGTTTGTGCTTCTTTTAAACTGGCGAGGTTACGGTCTTTTATAATGTCGACGCCACTTTGTGCAATTTCTAAAGCATAAAGTTCTGGCGCGAAGTGCCAATCATTTAAAAAATGTAAAATACTGCCATCTCCGGCGCCAACCTCGAGTACCTTCTTAGGCTTTAGCCCTTTGCAAACATCAACAATATTCTGTGCTTTATATTTTGCGCCAAGCATTCTCCATGCTACATCGCTATTGGTATAAAAATTATCGTAGGCTGTTTTTACTTCTTCGCTTAACATTATGCTCAATAATCTAAATACCTAAACAATTATCCTGTTTATAAAAAACCGAGGTTGCTTTTTCGTAAAAAAGGCCTGGCGAAATTCCACTAAAACTGATTTCTTTGAAACCTTGGGCCTTTAAAAGCCCACGGGCCGGGTTATAAACTTCACGTTCACTATCATCCAAAACCAGCACACCATTAGCTGATAACGCAGCCACGCTATACTTGCAACAGTTTACACGATCGCGCCCATCAACAATAATAATGTCGAATTTTTTATCAAGTAAGGTTGCTTTTTTAGCGTATTCCCCGTCCTTTTCTAATTGGCAGAATATCATTTCGGCATTGGCTGGGCTTGAATTTTTTACTTTATCAAACCAGCCTTTATCATGCTCCACAGAAGTTACAGAGGCCGCTCTTTCTGCATAAAAAATAGTAGAACTGCCAGAGCCATATTCGAAAATGTGTTGTGTTTTGTTTATCCGCTCTTTAATAAAATCGATAAACGAATAGGTTACCCAAGGCAAAGCTTTCCCTTGTCCGTCTACGGCCTGTTTTTTATCGAAGGCGGTAAACCAGCCAATGCTGTTCAGGTAGCCTTTATGTCCGTAAGATAATAATGCCTTAAGCCTGCTTGGCTTTGCAATTAATGTGGTTAATGCTTTAAGAGTACTCAACGTTTAAATATTTTTTGAAATGCGGTGACCAAAAATAATGATTTTAACATCATTATACCTTGTTGTCTGGTTTTAGGGATTAATAAAATATAAAATGCCGAACAGGCACAGGCTATTAAGGTTGCAATTGATGCTCCAATACCAGCATAGCGTGGTATTAGCCAAAAGTTTAACATGATATTTATGATCGCTCCAAAAGCGGTACGGTAAAAGGAAATCTTTGTAAATCCCTCTGCCAATAAGTACTGGGAGCTGGCACTTCCTAAAAAGACAAATACACCCGACCAAATGTGGATGGGTAACATGTGTTCTGCACCTTCAAAACGATTATCGTAAATAATACGAATAATGAGTGTTGATGCAAAAGTAATAATTACTGCAACAGGCAAACTTATTGCAACTAATAGGTCATATAGGTTTTGCAGGCGTTTAATGTAGCGGCCATGATCTGTTTTACGGGCATTTATCAGCGCCGGAAAAACTGAAGTAACAATAGCTACAGGGATAAAATACCAGGCCTCGCTAATTTTGGCCACGGCGCTATAAATTCCAACAGCACTACTCCCTTCTGTTTTTAGCATCACCTGGTCTATTTTCATGTAAATAGATACCATAACAGCCGATAGTATTAGAGGAGCTGATTGCTTTAAAAGTGATTTTGCCCGAGTTTTCTTAAAATGCCAGTTAAATAGGCTTAATCCTTTATTTTGATAAAGTAAAACGAGGCCAAGGGCTAAAATAAAACCATCGAAAACCAATGCCCAGGCAAACCAAATTACAGGCAAGTGTAAAACAACTAATAAAATTTTTACTAGCGCCGAAAGTATTACACAGATATTTTGAATGTGCACTACATACTTAGATTGTACCTGTGATTGAAAGTAGGAATCGATTACATTAAATGATTTAAAAAACGCGGCAAAAGACAGTAGTGCAACCACATAGGTTAATGGTTCGCCAGGATTATCTGACAATTTATGAAAAACAAGATATAAACCGATTGAAATGGGGATCAATAATAGGTTAACGCCTAACCTTAGTAATAAGGAAGTTCCTAATATTTCATCTTTTTTATCCGGGTCATTTAATATTTCTCTAATGATGAACGTATCCAAGCCTAAGGCTCCAATAGCTGCAGCAATAGCCGTAAATGCATCGGCAAAGCTTAAATCACCGAAGGAAATTGGCCCCAGGAACCTGGCGACAACAAAGCCAACAATCATGCTCAGTATTTTGCCAAACATAACCCACCCTGTATTTTTTAAATACTTGTTAAACGCTTCTTCATCAAAACCTTTTATGGCGGGTAATTTCATTAACGCAAAGATGTAAAAAAATGTGCGTTAAGTTAGATGCTGAAAATTCAAAATATTAAGGGCACCATGAATACACGATTATTTCCCTTCATTTTTTGCCTCCAGAGCTTTTGTTTCTGAAGTTTTAGTTTCAGGTGTTGGTATAGGAGTTGTATTTACAGCCGGGACAGGTTTGCTATTTAAAGGTGCGCCAACAGCAATATCACACCTATGGTTAGGCTGGCCGTGAGGTGGATTTAAACCCTTCCCGGTTTTTATAGCTACGGTTTGCTTTACTGCTGGCTGTGTGGTCACTATCTGCGTTGGTTTACTATCCAGAGGGGCACCAATCGCAATATCACATCTGTGGCCAGGTTCCCCGTGTTTAGGATTAAGTTTTTTACCTGATGTATTTATTGCAGGAGTCGTCGGAACGGTCACTGGCTGTGAACTAACACTTTTTTGTGGTTGAACTGCAGCTGTTTGGTGTAATGGTGCGCCAACGGCCAATGCGCAGGTATGCCCAGCCTCGCCATGTGGCGGATTGAAAATAAGGTTGGTTTTGGCTTGCTGTGCTGCAGGCTGAACAGTATTGCTTTTTTGGAGTCCCTGTATCCCGGTAGGAGTTGGAATAACTGCCTGGGTAGTTTCTTTCTTTTCGCTATTGCAGGCGCAAAGAACAGCAATGGCTAATAGATAAAAGGCATTTTTCATGGCGCTGAATTTAGTTTACCCAAATATGGCGAAATTAATTTACGCCTAAAAACTCTTTTCTATCCTTTCTAACTGCTTGAGGTGGTGTTTTAAATGAATTTCGATAAACCTTAACCATTGTTTGGCATTTAAGTAGCCTAGCCGTGGGTGTTTTGTTTTACAATCGGCTTCTGCGTTGGCAATTAAAGGGTAATTATCATCAAGACCTTTTTCAAATTCTAAAATAAAATCGAGTGCTTCTGTTTTGCTGATTTTTTTAACACGCTCAGCCAGTCTTTTCGGAACTTTATACTTTTTTGACGGCGGCAGGGTGCCTAAAAGCAAAATCAGTTTTACAATAAAAAGTGTGGGTTTGTTTTCACCTTTACTGCTTGCTGCGCGTTCAAGTGCAATTAAGGAGAGTAAGCTTGAATCGAAAATATGCGAATATACTTCACTGTAACTCCAACCGGCAATAGGTGGAGTGATTTGAAAAATATCTTCAGAATAGTGAGATAATTTCGATTTATAGGCATCGACAATTTTATGTATCGATGCCTTAATTTTTGCAGCCGTCATTTAATAAAGATAAGCTGAATTACTGTTTCTCCAAATATTTTAAGAAATCGTCCTTATTGGATGGGAAAACAAAAATATCGGATAGGGTAAAATAGTTCTGCGGGTCGGCAACGTTTTTATAAAGGTTCCTGGCTACCTTCAAACGTTCGTCATCAAAGGTAAAAGATTTTAAGAGTACCCTCACCTGGGCGCTCAGCAGTGACGAATTTTTGCTCACCACATTTATCATTCTTAATCTTCCATCATCAAAACTTTCCTTTCTGTATTGCGTTAAAAAAGTCTGAAAAGCTTCGTCAGATAGTAATCTGTAATTTAATTCGGGCTGTGGTGGTAGCGGCGGAACGATCCCTGTATTATAGTCTCCGGTATAACCGTCAAAATCATCAAGCGCATATTGTCTGTTCCGGTAGATTGTTAGCTGCTTTAACGTAATTAACCGCTTATCTTCCAAACTTAAAATAAGCCTTTGTTGTGGAACAGCCCTTATTCTCTGTTTCAAAATTATTGTACTGCCCTGAATAATAGATAGTGTTGGTGCTGAATTGTATACATCATAAAAACGGAACCTACCGTTGGCCGATGCAACAAGTTCATCGTCTAAATACACGTTATACTTGCCTGGATTAGCAATTTGCAGGAATACTTCAGCAGCACTGCGGTTGTTTTGAGCGAAACTTAGGGTAGCAAAAAGCATTGCCAATCCTAAAAAGATGGTTTTCTTCATTTTAATTAAGGTTTCATTTGTGTGTGTATTAAGTTAATGCCAAATGAATGCCAAAACCAAACAAAAAGGAGTAACTTAAAAAAGTTTTAACAACTCTTCGAGGTGAATAATTTCTTTCTGGACATCATCGGGTTTCTCTTTTTTTGAAGGATTAAAAAATATCGCTTCCATACCGAAGTTTAGTGCACCGTAAATATCGGCTTCAAGACTGTCGCCAATCATAATACTTTCTGCTTTTAAGGCTTTGGCCTTATTCAACGCATATTCGAAAATAATAGGGTTTGGCTTGTTTACACCTACATCTTCAGAGATGATTACATTTTCGAAATATGGGTTAAGATTCGAAAGATTCATTTTGGTTAAGGTTGTTTCCTTAAACCCGTTAGAAATAATATGCAGGGTATATTTTTGCTTTAGGTAGCCCAAAACATTTTCTGCCCCTTCGAACAGGTTGGTTTTAGTTGGCGAAATATTTACGTAATCATCCTCAAATTGATGTGGAACGGCATCAGGATGAACACCCAGTTGAATAAATGTTTTGCTAAAGCGCTCAGATCTTAAAAAATCTTTAGTGATTTTGCCCTGGTGGTAGTCGGCCCACAACTGATGGTTGTTGTCGGTATAAGTACTGATAAAATCGGCACAAGACTTAAGGCCAAGTGTATCTAACTTATAAATATGATAAAGTTCATTTAATGTTTCTTCGGCGTTGCGGTCAAAATCCCAAATCGTGTGGTCAAGGTCGAAGAAGATGTGCTTTTTCATCAGTATATATATTAGCTGCAGCTGTAATGAAGCTATCAGATTTTTCTAATCCCCTACATGATTTGAAAAATCATGATGGTTTCATGAATCATTATTTTCACAAAGGTAGGCTAATGATTTTTGATTTATAAATAATCGGCAACTTTTGAGTTTAGCTCTCCAATAAGCTCTTCATCCATATACTGATAATCATCAGGGATATCGAGTGTAATAATTTCCTTTTCACAGGTTTCTTCAGGAAAACGTTTAACGATTCTTTGTTTATGTTTTTTCTCCATTACAAAGATGAGATCTGCCCAGATAATCAATTTTGCATTAATTTTAATCCTTGCCGATGGTTCGGTCCCTGCTGATCTTACCTGGTGATCGGGATGGTTTTTATAGATGTTTTCAGCAGTGGCGCTACGCCATTTATTTCTGCTGCATATAAAGAGGATGTTCACTCAATTGTTTTTATAAGAATGTAGACTTTGGACTAAAGACGCTAGACGAAGGACTAATTACACCTTCTCTCCATAGGCTAAATCACCTGCATCGCCAAGCCCCGGTACGATGTAAGATTTACTGGTCATTTCTTGATCTATTGCCCCGAGCCAAAGTTTTGCTTTAGGTAAATTAGCGCGTACATGTGCTACACCTTCTGTACTGGCTATGGCGGCAACGATATGAAGTTCGGCAACTTTATAGCGGTTAATTAATTCTTTACAGCACATCACCATGCTTTGTCCCGTTGCCAACATTGGGTCGGCCATAATTAACACTTTTCCTTCCAGATCAGGGGTAGAAATATAATCCATCTGAATCACAAAATCGCCACTTTTTTTTACTTTGCGATAGGCAGATATGAAACAGCATTCAGCCTGGTCGAAGATGTTGAGCAGACCCTGTTGAAGTGGCAGCCCGGCCCTAAGGATCGTAGCTAAAACAGGCTGTTGGCTTAAAACTTCGCAAGACGATACGCCTAATGGGGTTACAATTTCCTTATTGGTGTATTTCAATGATTTGCTGATCTCGTAGGCAAAAAACTCGCCGAGCCTTTCCATATTTTTGCGGAAACGCATCGAGTCCTTCTGGATGTGCTCATCCCGAAGTTCGGCAATAAAGGTATTGGCGATAGACTTAGTCTTGCTTATATCAAAAATCATAATAATGTTTCCGGTATCTTATAGGTTTATTCCAGTAGGACGTTTAATCACTAAAATTAGCAATTTTAAGCTGGATAATTTAAACAAAAATCAATTTCCGGCGTAATTGAGCATTTCTCCGAACAGCGATTTTAATTTTTTGTATTTGGCATTTGCAGACAGGCTTTTTAAATTCCAGCTGCTATAAAAGGTACCGTTTACCACCTTTACAGCATCAATGTATCGTCGTACTGTTTCGGTGGCCGCATCGCGTGTTAAAAACTGCAGAATATAATCGGTGAGGCAATAAGAATTAACAATTAAAGGCGTTACTTTTTCAAGCTGAAGATCGTACCAGTTAAATGGCGTACAAGTTCCGGCCCTAAACCCTGGCACATTGCTATAGCCCATAGAATAATCGGAAGTAATGCCAGAATTAAGAATGTTTAAATAACAAATTGGAAATTTTAAGACTTCTAATTGCTGGCTACTTACTGGAGCGGGGCTTGGATGGATCTTTTTGAGTTTAACGAGGCCTTCCTTAATCTCGAGCATTTTTTGCTTGTCACTGGCGCAGGGTCTTAATAATCCAACTGATTGATTGGTAAGTGTTTTTGAAACACCGTTTATCTTAATGTAATTTATGGGTACATCAGGGAAATTGATAAAATAAAGGGGGGTACTTTTTTTGGATGAAAATAGCTGGTTTGCCTCCCCCAGAACCTGCTCATTATCGATTTCTATTCCTGTTAACCTGTCAAATTTCGAACTCAGGTAATTGTTTTCTTTTTTAAAGATAGCACTGAAAATAAATTTTGTTTTATTTAATAATCCCTCGGGTAAGTTGGGCAAAATATTGAAATGAATGGTTGGTTGATGTTGGAATCTCTTTTCGTGGAACTTAACATGTGGATGTTTTTTTTTGATCAAACTCTTAATAATCAATGCCCATTCATCAATAACGGGTTTGTCTAAAATCTTCCATTTATACTGGTAGCTTTTTGATGGCTTAAATTCCTCTTCGTTTTTTTTGGGGTAAAAATATTCCTCATATCGGCTTAATATAAAAAAAGAGGCAGCAAAAACATCAAATGGCAGGGCAGATTGTACAACCGGAAAAGGAGCCTGGTATTCGCCAAAAGGAATAGTTTTTGGCTTGATTTCTTCTAATTTGTTAGAGAAGAGTAAAGTGGTACGCTTAAAGAAAAGCTCCTCAGCTAATGGCTCTTCGCCATAACTGATTTTGATGTGCTCGCTCTTTAGAAAATATTGGCTGTTGCTTGTAAATTCTAATTCTGCTTTAAGAATATCTTTAAAGATAAAGTTAAAGATATATTTTAACCGAGGCGTTAATATGTTGGAGAAGATGATTAGATGCATAACTTATTTTAACAACACGGTATTTAAAAAAAGATTACAAGAAATATTTCTCAGCAAATATTAACCTAAATAATATTGCCTTCTAAAATTAACGGTAATTTAACATTGAACCGTTAACTAATACAAAAATTACAATTAAAAGTTTGCTGCAAACTTTTTTTCAGGGTAAAGAATTTTGGTGCTTTTACGGATAGCACCTTTTACAATATGTACAATGCTCATCTGATCATCAAACATATCGTATAAGATAGTATTGCTCACCTCAACCGATTTTATGGACGGAATTTTCTCTATCTCAAGGTAAATATTTGTAGCCTCATGATCGATCTCAAATCCAATATAGTTCATAGCAACAGCTTTGCCATTGGCTTTTATCTGTAAATGAGAAAGCAGGTATTTTTTTACCAATTCATCCATTGCGTTCTTCATATTCTGATTGCTCAAGTCGGTTTTCTGTTTGTATAATTTGGCTAAAATTGCCTCAAAATCATCTGAAAAGATTTTACAACTTATTTCTAAGGTTTTATCCTTCGCATTAAAGTTTACTTCGGTTGTACTTACATGTAAGGGGTGTTTTATCCCTGCTCCAACAGAAAAAAAAGCAAAACACAAAAGCAAAAAGCTATATTTTAATTTACGCATCAACATATTAAATCTTTCCTTAAATAGACAAAGTTAACAGATAATCAGTCTACTTGTTAAATGTAATTAAGGTGTTATGCCCACATTTTTCTAAATATAAACGTTGCAAATTTAAGCTGGCAAATATTTTGCTGAGTTTTTTATGTGATGGATGCACATGTGTAAACTTAATATTAAAATTTTCATTGAGCCAATAGCTCATTTTAATGACCAATTTCCTGAAACCTGATTCTTTTAAAAGTTCTTCCTGAAGAAATTTCTCATTGTTAACCACAATAAAACCGTAGCCGTTTTTTTTGATCAAGTTGTAAATGCATTTTGCAAATCGATAATCATTGATGCAGTAATACCAGCATATGCGACTAAAAATAATATCGAACTTGCCATGGGCTTCTTCTAAATAGCCCAGCGAAAAATTTACTGTTATATTTTCTTCATGGGCTTTAGCTTTTGCTATTGTTAAATAATTCTGGCTAATGTCGTGCCAGGTAACTTTTGCTCCCCTTCTGGCAAATTCGATACTATATTGCCCAGGCCCAGCACCTAGATCAAGTAGAGTTTTATTTTCGAAATTGCCCAAATGGCTTTTTATGGCCTCTATTATTTTGCTGTCAATCTTTTTGTATTCGCTTGTTGCATATTTTTCTGCAAAAGCTTTTGAAACCGGATCGAAACCTTTTTCTGGTTTTTGTAAGTAATATTTAAGCCAAAGCATAGTATTGAATAGAAGACCAATAGTTACACCAAGTTACCGTATTGGCCATGTACATGAAACAACAATTTTGTTTACAGCTGTAAACCCTGTTGTTTTTGATGAAATTCCATCAAAAAGCATTAGGTAAGTTAAAAATTAGTAACAAATTTGGTATTTAAGCTTTTGTTTGAGTGATGTTTGGGGGTTTTTATAATTAAAAATATAATTTTAGCTATTGTAAACTATTTTATGCTCAATAGTTAGCTTATTAATTCATGCCGTTACAGGATTTTATCTTTTATTTTAAGTTGGGATGGGAGCACATTATCAGTGCCGATGCTTTAGATCACCAGCTGTTTGTTTTGGCCCTGGTTGCTATTTATAGCTATGTCAACTTAAAACAGGTGCTAATATTGGTTACCGCGTTTACCATCGGCCATTCATTTACCTTACTTTTAAGTGTATTGGATATCATCAGGTTTGATAGTAAATGGGTAGAGTTTTTAATTCCATGTACCATTGTAATTACGGCAGTCAGCAATTTGTTTAGAAAGAATTTCTCCTTAAAATCAATCAAGATCAATTATTTTTTGGCGCTTGGCTTCGGTCTTATTCATGGAATGGGCTTTGCAAACTCCATCCGGATCATGCTGGCCAAAGATCAGAACATTGGCTGGAGCTTATTTGGCTTTAATATAGGCTTAGAGGCCGGGCAGGTTTTTATGGTGATTATTATTCTCTTGATTACCTTTTTAATTTTTAATTATACCCGCATCAAACGCATGAGTTGGGTTTTATTTATATCAGCAGCCGTATTTAGCCTGGCTTTAAAAATGGCTTTAGAACGAATTCCTTTTTAATAAACCGTATAATGAATAAACTATTTACTTTAACCGGCCTGCTATTCTTTTCTGGTAGTTTGGCTATGGCCCAAAATATTCAGAATAACCCAGGGAGTAACCACGGGAATAAGTTTGAACAGTTGGGCACCATTTTACCAACACCCAACGAACAACGTACAGCCAGCGGAGCACCTGGTGTTAAATATTGGCAGCAACGGGCCGATTATAACATCAAATGTGAGTTGGATGAAAAAAATCTGTTGTTAACGGGGTCCGAAACGATTACTTACACCAATAATTCTCCAGATCCTTTAACTTATATCTGGTTGCAGCTTGATGAAAACGAGCATAGTACCGATAGAAATGCCAATTATCAGGATGCGACTAAAATGCCTGCCACCGGAACAACTAAAAATTTAGATCAGTTAATTGCAGCAGGAAACAACGGCTATGGAATAAATATTACCAAATTAACCGATGCAGCAGGTAAAAACTTACCATATACGGTTAACAAAACCATGATGAGGATAGATTTACCGGTAGCGCTAAGAACGGGACAAAAATTTATCTTCAATATTGATTGGAACTATAAAATTTCTGACCGGATGAGTGTTGGTGGCCGTGGAGGTTACGAGTTTTTTCCGACCGATGGGAACTACCTGTTTACGATGACGCAATGGTACCCACGTTTATGCGTATATAGCGATTTTCAGGGATGGCAGAACCATCAGTTTACAGGTAGAGGTGAGTTTGCCTTAACCTTTGGCGATTTTAAAGTTCAAATGACCGTTCCGGCAGATCACCTGGTGGGTTCAACAGGAGAGTGTATTAATTATAGCGCGGTTTTAAATCCAACGCAGTTAAGTAGGTATAATGCTGCTAAAACTGCTGCTGCACCTGTAGAAATCCAAACCTTGGCTGAAGCCAAACTGGCAGAAACCAAAAAATCGACAGCAAAAAAAACCTGGGTTTTTAATGCGAATAATGTCCGCGATTTTGCCTGGACATCTTCCCGTAAATTTATCTGGGATGCCATGCCTCAAAAAATTCAGGCCAATAACAATACCGTAATGTGTATGAGTTTTTATGGAAAAGAAGCATACAATCTCTACAGTAAGTTTTCTACCCGTGCGGTGGCACATACCATTAAAACCTATTCAGATTTCACTATCCCTTATCCTTATCCGGTTGCACAAAGTATCGAAGCTGCAAATGGAATGGAATACCCAATGATCTGTTTTAACTATGGCCGTACAGACACCGACGGAACATATAGTGAAAGCACAAAAAATGGCATGTTAGGCGTAATTATTCACGAGGTTGGGCATAACTTCTTCCCAATGATTGTAAATAGTGATGAACGCCAATGGACCTGGATGGATGAAGGACTAAATTCTTTTGTTGAGTATTTAACCGAAGAGCTTTGGGATAACAAATTTCCAAGCAAAAAAGGGCCGGCCTATACCATTGTTGATTACATGAAGTTGCCTAAAGATGAGCTGGAGCCAATTATGACCAACTCTGAAAATATCGCTCGTTTTGGTCCAAATGCCTATTCTAAGCCAGCCACAGGCTTAAATATTCTCCGTGAAACCATCATGGGAAGAGAACTTTTCGATTATGCATTTAAGGAATATTCGAGAAGATGGGCTTTTAAGCATCCAGAGCCTGCTGATCTTTTCCGTACCATGGAAGATGCCAGCGGCGAAGACTTAGATTGGTTTTGGAGAGGTTGGTTTTACGGAACCGACCCTTGTGATATATCTTTAGATAGCGTGAAATTTGCAAAAGCCGATTTCCCTAAAGATTTACCAGATGCCAAATCGAAAATGGTTAAAATTGATAAACCCACTGTTAATGCCTTTGAAGATATTTCAAAAATCAGGAACCGAGAGGATAAGAAAATTAATTTTTACGTAGATAAAACCCCAGCAGCACAAGATTTCTACTATAAATACGATAGAGGAATGGTTACTGTTGATACCACTGTTGCCACTAAAACAGAAATCCCTGCAACACTAGAAACTGTTCCCCCGGCAGAGCAGGGTAAATATGATGGAAAATTTCTTTATGAACTGAGCTTTAGCAATAAAGGAGGTTTAGTAATGCCTATCATTGTTGAGTTTACCTATAAAGATGGAACAAAGGAAATAGACCGTATCCCTGCTCAGATCTGGAGACATAATGAATTGAAAACAGCTAAATTTTATGTTAAAAATAAAGAAGTAGCTTCTATTTTAGTGGATCCGTTTCGCGAAACTGCCGATATTGATACCTCGAATAATAGCTGGGGCGGCAAAGCAAAGGAAAGTAAGTTTAAAGTATATAAAACCAAAGCTGGTGGGACAGTAAGAGGTCAATCGGTTGGTAAAAATCCAATGCAGGCCGCTGCGGGTAAATAGCCGCATTATTATCCTGAGCGATCGTCATTTCGACCGTAGGGGAGAAATCTTCAAGCTTGTGGCATTAAGATTCCTGCTTTCGCGAGAATGACGCTTGGCTAAGAAAAATCGTCATCTCGAACGCAGTGGAGAGATCTTTTAATATCGTCCAAAGATCTCTCCACTCCGCGTTGCTCCGGTCGAGATAACGCCGATTTTAGAATCTGTCAATCGTAGCTTGTGTCGAAGGATTGTGTAAGTTCATATGTGATAAAGACCCTGAAATGAATTCAGAGTGACGACACACGAGAAGATCCCCGTTGAATTTTTCACGGGGATCTTTATTGTATCTGAGGTAAAATGTTTGATAAGAAATATTTGATATTGGTTACCGTGATGTCGTTTGATGACAGGTAAGTTTCGCTATTTGGTGTAATAATATATTTATATTTTGGTTCCAGATCCTTTATACAACTGATAAATCCTTTAGATATGGTGGGTGCATTTGATAGTTTGATTTCAATACATGTAATTGGGGTAATTCCCTGCACAAGGATTAAATCACATTCTGCCCCAGTTTGTGTGCGGTAAAAAAAAAGGTCTGTTTGCTTATTCTTTATTTGATAAATCTGCTCAATTACATAACCTTCCCAGGATGCACCGACACCTGGATGGCCAAACAAATCACTATAACTTGAGATGTTTAATAAACGGTGTAAAATACCTGTATCTCTGATATATGTTTTTGGCGACTTAATTAAGCGCTTTTTGGCATTAACAAACCATGGTTGTAATCGCCTAATCAAAAAGCCGCCCTCTAAAAAATCTAAATACCGATTTACAGTAGGCGCACTCACTCCTAAAGATCTTGCAAAGGATTCCCCATTAAATACATTTCCATTTAAATGAGAAAGCATGCTCCAGAAATTTCTTAGCAGCATCGGTGCTAAATCAACGCCAAACATCTTGGCTAAGTCTCTTTCTACATAACTTACGATAAAATCATCAATCCATTCTTTGCTAAGCAAGTCGTTTGCTGATAGTAAAGACTCTGGAAATCCGCCACGAAACCAATGTTGTTCAAAACCTATTGTATCAGGGAGTTCAGTTAGTCTGATGGGACATAATTCATTATAGGAAATTCTGCCAGCCAGTGTTTCAGAAACTCCTTTTACCAGTTCTGGTGAAGCGGATACTAACAATATAAATCTTCCTGGTGTTCTTTTAGCATCTATTAATGGCCGTAATAAAGAAAACAATGACGGAAATAATTGTACCTCATCAATAATTACAGTATGATCTTGAAGGCTTTCGAGAAAAGTATAGGCGTCTTGTAGTTTAGCAACATCCCTGGGATTTTCCATATCAAGATATATATAGTCGCTGCTTAAATCTTTTGCCAGCGTAGTTTTTCCAACTTGTCTCGGCCCGAGAATAGCAATAGCTGGAGATTTTTTAAGCCGATTTCGTAATTGGGAAGCAAGGTTTCTGATAATCAACATAAACAAATATACGCATTAACCTAGTAAATCAAAAGTTAAACTTTTGATTTACTAGGTTTGTAAGCCTTTATTCATGAAAAAAAATAACATTTGAGTATGGACGGTTATAAGATACCGACAGAATAAATCTTCTCTTACCCCAACTTTCCTGACTTTCGCCTGTTTTACTCTTTAGTCCTTAAATCGTATATTTGGTATACCCATGAAATTTAAAATCACCTCAGAATATCAACCTACCGGAGATCAGCCAAATGCGATAAAACAATTGGTAGATGGCGTAAATGCCAACGAACATTATCAAACTTTATTAGGGGTTACAGGATCGGGAAAAACATTTACGATAGCCAATGTGATTGAGCAGACACAGAAGCCTACCCTGATTTTGAGCCACAATAAAACTTTGGCAGCGCAGCTTTACGGCGAGTTCAAAAATTTCTTTCCTGAAAACTCGGTGAATTATTTTGTTTCTTATTACGATTATTATCAACCCGAAGCTTTTATTGCATCAAGCAATACTTATATCGAAAAAGACCTGAGCATAAACGAGGAAATTGAAAAACTCCGTTTACGTACTACCTCTTCGTTAATGAGCGGTAGGCGCGATATTATTGTGGTATCATCCATCTCCTGTATTTATGGTATGGGTAATCCGGAAGATTTTTCCCGGATGGTTTTCCGTTTTGGCGTGGGCTTAAGGATTTCGAGGAATGCATTTTTGCATAGCCTGGTCGAGATTTTATATTCCAGAACCACAACAGATTTTAAACGAGGAACCTTTAGGGTTAAAGGCGATACAGTGGATATTTTTCCGGCCTATCTTGATCATGCTTACCGTATTTCTTTTTTCGGCGATGATATTGAAGAACTTTCTTCGATTGACCCGGTTTCTGGAAAAACCATAGAAAAATTAGAAGATATGGCCATTTATCCGGCCAACCTTTTCGTCACCCCGAAAGATAGGTTCAACTCTTCGATCTGGGGAATACAGGAAGAATTGGAAATCCGTAAGAACCAGTTAATTGCAGACAGGCATTTACTGGAAGCAAAAAGGCTGGAAGAACGGACCAATTTTGATATCGAAATGATGAAAGAATTGGGTTACTGCTCAGGTATCGAAAACTATTCCCGTTTCTTTGATGGAAGGCAGCCAGGTATGCGCCCTTTCTGTTTGCTGGATTATTTTCCTGATGATTATTTAATGGTAATTGACGAAAGCCACGTTACCGTTCCGCAGATCAGGGCCATGTATGGTGGAGATAGATCGAGGAAATTATCTTTGGTTGAATATGGTTTCCGTTTACCGGCCGCACTTGATAACCGGCCTTTAAACTTTAACGAATTTGAAGCCCTTGCACCACAAACGATTTACGTAAGTGCAACTCCGGCCGAATATGAATTAGAAAAATCGGAAGGTGTGGTGGTGGAGCAGGTAATCAGGCCAACCGGATTATTGGATCCTGTTATAGAAATTAGGCCTGCCATTAACCAGGTTGATGATCTTTTAGATGAAATAGACCTAACCATAAAAGATGGCGGACGTGTTCTGGTTACCACATTAACCAAACGTATGGCTGAAGAACTGACAAAATACCTTGACCGCTTAAATATCAAGACCAGGTATATCCATTCTGAAATAAAAACCCTGGAACGGGTAGAAATTCTCCGTGGTTTACGTTTGGGAGAATTTGATGTTTTGGTAGGCATTAACCTTTTGCGTGAAGGTTTGGATTTACCTGAGGTTACTTTGGTTGCTATTTTAGATGCGGATAAAGAAGGTTTTTTACGTTCAGAAAAATCGTTGATCCAAACCATTGGCCGTGCCGCCCGTAATGATCGTGGCCGGGTAATTATGTACGCCGACGGCATTACGGAAAGTATGGAAAAAACCATTTCAGAAACAAACAGACGTAGAGAGATACAGATTGCTTATAACCTTGAAAATGGCATTACACCAAAAACGGTCGGTAAATCAAGAGAAGCCATACTAGAGCAAACCTCAGTGCTCGATTTCTCGCAAAAAGCGAGCGATAATAAAGCAAGGGCTTACGTCGAAAATGCAGAAATCAGTATTGCAGCAGATCCGATTGTTCAGTATATGGGTAAAGCCGAACTGCAAAGGGCAATTGATACTACCCGTAAGGATATGCAGAAAGCAGCAAAAGATATGGACTTTTTACAAGCTGCAAAGCTGCGTGATGAAATGTTTGCACTAGAGAAAATGTTCAATGAAAAATTCGGTAAGTAACGGATTAACCTAATTCTTTAGGGGTATTGTTCGGTGATTTTTTCATCGCCTTTACTACATAAGTATTTGCAATACGGTCGTGCCATCCTCTTTCTCCAAATAAATAAGAAAGTGCATCAAAAGGAATTATCCGAGCGAAAGTCCGACCGATTCTTTGTATGATGGATGGTTTTTCCGCAACATTATTAACAACCATATTACCCATAATGGTTTTTCCAATTGATGTGTTAAAAATACCTTCAAAGATCAAATAATAAAGAAAACCAAATAATGTTAAGGGTAAATAAGCTTTAGTTTCAAAAAAAACAAGATAATTTCTATTCTCATCAAAACGGATCCTATAATAAGACCCGATTTTGAGATAGAAATAATAAATCATCATAATTGATAAAAGATCGAATAGCCTGTGAAGAAAGCGATTAGGTTTATTTACATCGTCAAATGTAAAACTGCCGTCTTCTTGTGACCGCAAAACAGGGATTAAGCTATTTTGAAGTGTAATTAAGGCATAAATTTCAAAAATCAGATAGGCATAGCCAATAAAATCTAAGATCCCTAACGGGCCATTTGCATGTTCCAACGGTTCAAGATTAGGAAATATTTTCCGGTAGGCGTTAAAAATGTGAAAAATAAGCGCTAAAAGAATATTAAACTGTAAAAACGTCCTTAATATACCCGAACGTTCATATTTGCTTAGCACAAACTGCATAAGGCCTACCAGATTCAAGATAAGTAGAATCGGAGAAACATACTCTGCCCAACTAAAATTTATTGTACCATCACTCCTTTTGATGACTGAATAAAGTTCAATCAGATATCTGATATACTGGAAACTGTAAAAAGCGAACGTTAAACCGAGAACAACAGCGATAATTAGATTTTTTTTCATTTGAACAACTTTGAGGCGAATACTAAGATATACTTTAATTTTTATTTGCCCTTAATAAAAATATTCAATAGGTAACGATTTAGTTTTAAAGATTGATTTTTAGATAATTTGAGTTAGAATTGCAGTTCAATAAGTTATCTAAAAATTATCAAATGAAATCCTTAAAATTAGTCGCGCTGATCGTACTCGGCGTAATGGGGCTAAAAAGTCATGCCCAAAATGTTACAGCAATTTCCCTTCCACTTGGAGGCAATGCCTACAGCTCTTTACATCAGGATTCGGAGAGAACACTATCCAACAGGGGAATTGTAAATTGGTCTAATCCAAAAGAATATTTTACAGCTTATTTTAGAGTTTCTAAACCGGGTACCATAATAGTATCGTTAAGCGATAAACCGCTGATCGATGGGCAATCGGTTCTGGAGTTTACCATCAACAATCAATCTAAAAAGGTAAGTTTCGATGAAACCAAACCCTTTGACGGTAAAATTGGCGAATGGGACATTAAAGATACAGGTTATGTAGCCTTAACCATTAAAGGAATAAGCAAAAGTGCAGGTAGATTTCCTTCAATACAAACCTTATCCATAGGTGGAACAGCTACCGAAGGCAAAACCGCTTACGTTAAAAACAACGAAGGCAACTTTTTTCATTGGGGCCGACGTGGACCATCAGTTCACCTGAACTACCAACAGCCTGAAAACGTAAATGCAGCATGGTACTATAACGAGGTAACCGTGCCAAAAGGTGAAGATATTTTAGGCTCTTACTTCATGGCGAATGGATTTGGTGAAGGTTATTTTGGTATGCAGGTAAATAGCCCAACGGAGCGACATATCTTGTTTTCGGTATGGAGCCCTTTTAATACCGACGATCCTAAAAGTATCCCAGAATCGCATAAGATCAAAATGCTTAAGAAAGGCGAAGGCGTACACACTGGAGAATTTGGCAATGAAGGCGCTGGAGGCCAGAGCTACCTGAACTACATGTGGAAAGCAGGAAACACCTATAAATTCCTATTGCATGGTGTACCCGGAAAAGACAGCTTAACCACGTATACTGCTTATTTCTTTGCTCCTGAAATCAATAAATGGCAATTGATAGCCAGTTTTACCAGGCCGCAGACTAAAACCTATTTAAAACGCTTCCATTCTTTTTTGGAAAATTTCTCACCTGTTCAGGGAGACCTATCGAGGAAAGTTTTGTTTGATAACCAATGGATCTGTGATGATAAAGGAACATGGACCGAATTAAAATCTGCGCGCTTTACCACCGACAATACAGGAGCAAAAGGATATCGGATGGATTATCAGGGAGGAGTAGATAAGGGTGCTTTTTATTTAAACAATGGTGGCTTTTTTAACGATTATACCACACCAAGGAAAATTTTCACCAGAAGCACTACTGGTAAGAAACCTGAAATAGATTTCAGTAAATTACCATAACAATCAAAATAATTATGGAATTTTGAGGCTTTAATCATATTACATCGCAAATGGACGGACAAAACAGAAAAGACATTTACCCAGGATTAGAAGTTGGAATTATTTTGAAGAAAGATCAGCGGTCGGGAAATATTACCTATGGGGTAGTAAAAGATCTGCTTACTTCATCTGCATTTCATTCCAGGGGGATAAAAGTGAGGCTCGAAGATGGACAGGTAGGCCGTGTAGCTGAAATTATTGAAGATTAATGGTGTTATTAAAACCTTTATAGGCTTATTTGTGTATTATATTTGTAATCAAAATGCAATTAAAGGCTAAATAAGTAACAAAATAAATTTTATGACGTCTATATTTGTAACCACAGTAATTTAAAGAATGGCATTAATAAAATTCATTTTCATCACAATATTGGTACTTTGGCTGATCAGAATGTTGATTAGGTTAATTCTGCCAATGCTGTTTAATAACCTGGCCAGCAAAATGCAAAGTCAGGCTACAGGCCAGCAACAACAAAGACGGTCAAAACCTGAAGGCTCTATTTCGATAGATTATATGCCTCCAAAACCCGATCAAAGTAAAACAGATAAGCTCGGCGACTTCGTAGACTACGAAGAAGTCAAATAAAACTGAACCCTGAACTTGTTTCAGGGTTTTTTGTTTTTAAAATTAAAAAAGCAATAATTTAAAATATATAGTTTAAGTTTAATGCTTTTAACGCTCAACTGGATAACCAAAATATACCGACAACTATGAAATATTTTATTGTTTTTATCTCCGTGTGGATGCTAAGTGCGAAATGTTTCGGCCAGACAAAACAGGATAGTTTAGAAATTAAACGTGCAGCCCTTGACTATATAGAATCGCAACATAGCCCAAATCCCAAGCAAATGGAGCAAACTCTGCATCCAAGGCTAGTTAAACGTACATTTTGGACGGATAAGGAAACCAACAAAGATTATGTTCGAGAAACCTCTGCAGAATCGATGGTTATTTTGGCCGAAAGCTATAACCGTAAAAAAGATAAATTCCCTGTCGTTCCTAAGAAGGAAATTAAAATGCTTGATATTTCAGAGAAAACTGCTTCGGTTAAGCTAATTGCAGATGAATGGATAGATTATATGCACCTTGTTAAATTAAATGGTGCCTGGAAGATTATTAACGTGCTTTGGCAATTTAATGATAGTGCTAGGCATAAATAGCACATCTTACCATTCAGCTTGAAACTTGATTACCTTATTTCTTTTCTCAATTAGTTTTAACATATAATTTTCAAGAAATATTTTTTCTACAAGGCGGCCTAATAGGCCAAAAGGTGCCTGAAATTCAAAAATATCTGTCATTTCTGTCTGAGAATCCATTATTTTAAACTGGTGGCGATGATGGAGTTTTTTAAAGGGACCTTTAATCATCTCATCTACAAAGCTTGTTGGGTATTCCATTGAACTAATCTTGTTTGTCATTTCGAACGTAATGCCAAAATGCCTGGCCCGCCAGGTAACCGATTCATGTAAATTGATCAAACCACTCTTTTTTCCAGCTATTGCATTTTCTCCAGAAGCTTTCATCGATTGTAAGTGAAGATCGATATTTCTAGATAGATCAAAGCAATGCTCGATGGGCGCATTAATCAATGTTTTTAATATGATTTTAGACATATGCTTATTACTTTAAGTCTTTTGGCTTTGCACTTAGCGCGCTCATCGCCTCATCAATCTTTCCGTATTTAAAATTAAATCCACTATTTAGGAGTACTGCTGGTTTAACCCACCTGCTTTTTAAAATCAGTTCTGTTTCCGTTCCGATAATTTTTGCACCAATGGCCAATAACCAGGCTGGGGTAGGCAAGCCAAAATTGCGATCAAAGGCCATTCTTATGCTGCGCATAAAAACATGGTTTTTAATTACTTCCGGTGCCGTGCAGTTTACAATTCCTTCAATTTCCGGATGGTTAAGTAGCCAAACTATACTAGCTGCTGCATCCTCTTCGTATATCCAGCTCATATATTGTTCGCCATCGCCCTGTTTACCGCCCATACCCAATTTTACCAGGTTAAGTAAGCGGGGAAAAGCACCATCTTTTATGCCTAAAACAATGCCCATTCTAAGGGCTATTTTTCGGGTATTGGGCGTATTGGCTTCAAAAAAGCTATTTTCCCAGGCTTTGCAAACTTCAATAGAGAAACCCTCACCGATTTCGCCTGTTAACTCGTCTTGAGGATGGTCCTCTGCATGACGATATATAGTAGCAGAAGTAATGTTGACCCAAAGTTTTGGCGGATTTTCCATTTCCTCGATCGCTTTGCCCAATAAATGGGTGGGGATCAATCTTGAATCAAAAATTTCTTTTTTGTTTTTTTCGGTGTACCTGCAGTTTACATTTTTACCACAAAGGTTAACCAATAGATCGGCCCCCAGCAAGCTGCGGGTCCACTCACCTATGGTTTTGCCATCCCATACCAATGCTTTAATATTGCCCGTTGTGGCTTGTGGTTTTCTGGCCAGAATGATCACTTGATCAGCCAGGCTGCTAAAATATTTCGCCAACACACTGCCCAAATAACCATTTCCTCCTGCCAGTACAATTTTTCCGTATTTCATGATCATTATAAAATTAAGATTAAACCCAAAACAATTAAGCGGTAAAGTGCCCAGGTAATACTCATCAACCAACCTAGCTTTAATAATTTACTCCTACGGATATGTTCTAAAAACATCAGTCCCGCAACCATTAGAAAATACAGCAGAAAAAATAAAGGTAGAAGGCTGACGTATTTTTCCAGGATTATAATGGGCAAGAGTAAAAGCGAACCTGCGAAAGAAATGGTCATCATATTCCCAAGGTAATCCCAAAGCTTTTCTTTTTTATAAAAGCTAATAATTGCGCCTTGGAAAAATAGCTGGCCACCACAGATTAAGTATTCACGGTATCTACTGCCCAGTGGAACAAAATCGGTAAGCAGATGCGCATAATCTGTTAATATATAAGCAGTAATAACCCAGGTTAAAAGTAGAAAAGTAATGCGGTAATGGAGTTTAAAAGTGGGCTGTATCGTATTTTCTTTAACCGGAGCTGGAATAATCACCTTACGGTTGTAAGAAACAAATGCATAAAATTTACGCATCAGGTAAACAAATGGACTAAACAAAAATAAAGGCTTAAAAAAGGGCATAGCGTTTGCAATAATTTTGAACAGACTCTGGATGCCATAAGTAACTTCGCCTGTTTCGGTATTAACAAGTGCAATTTCATTGGCAGCCCTTTGCTTATCTACCAGCGGGCAAATGTTTTGTGGCATTTCCTGGTAGGCCTCACGACCATCTTGAGTCAACATACCTGTTTTTACAAAAGCTTTGGTATAGGCATAACACATTGGGCACTCATTGTCAAATAAAATCACGTGGTTTTTAAGTGTTTTCATTTTATTTAAATTTTAATACTTTCAGTAAAAAATGAAAGTTTTGGTTAAAAAATAAAGCCGAACTTAAGGGTAAGGCGTTTTAATGGTTAGGATTTAGTGGATAGGCTTTAGCACTTGGCTTTTAGTGTGAATATGTCTTGGTACTCGATATTTACTACTTGCTACTAAATACTTATTACTTGATACTCAACCCCTCCTTCTCACATCTCCCCGCTCAAATCTATTTAAACACTTTCAAAACCGAGCCCCAGAACCAATTCTCTTCAGCTTTAAGCATGGTTTCTAGCGTTTTATCCACGTTGAGGGCAAGTTTGTTAATATCGCTTACCGATTTTTTGAAGGTTTTAAACGCTGGGTCTTTTTCATCACCCGTTACCGTTGATAGTTCATTCAAAACTTTTAAAACAGGCTCTAACTCTCTTTTTTTACGTTCTTTAGCTACCTGGCGGGAAATATTCCAAACATCCTTATCGGCAAAAAAGTACTCTTTGCGCTCGCCAGCTTTATGTTGTTTTTCAATTAAGCCCCATCCAATTAAATCGCGGAGTGTCATGTTGGCATTTCCTCTCGAGATACTGAGTGCTTCCATAATTTCTTCAGTAGTAAGCGCTTCAGGAGAGATAAGTAATAACGCATGTACCTGGGCCATAGTGCGGTTAATTCCCCATTCGGAGCCTAATTTGCCCCAAGCTTCTATAAATTTTAATTTCGCTGCTGCTAATTCCATACACAAATATAAACTTATTTTTAAAGTTTCAATAATTATTGAAACTTTATTTGTTTTGGAAGTTATTTACTTTCGCGTTGTATTTCATCCAACACCATCTGCCAGTTGGCCTCATTGTTATTTACCTTTTTTAACAGTTCAGCCTGTGCCTTATCGAAATAAACAGACAGTTTTAATACGGGCAAAGCCAAATCTGGTTTAAACATCGTCCCTGGAGCAAATCCAGGCTCATTGTTTTTGGCCCGGTCACGGTCGAATTTAACGGTAGTATGTACATATTCTTCGTGCTGTTTTTCTCCATTAATGTATGGGATCAACCACTCTACAGATTTTTTGATCGAAGATCCTTTAGGCGACTCGTAGGTATAAAAGTTAGTGCCTTTCGCTCTGTCGATCATAATGGCCAACTTTAGCATCGGTTCAAGGTCGTAAATGTGGTAATGCATGGCATCACGCTCTTTAAAATCCAAACTGGTTCCATCAGGATACAAATTGATATTAATGTGGCTTTTTAAATTGTCGATGGTCCATTTAATAAATTCCTGATTATTTAAAGTGTAACCAATTTCGCCAACTTCTTTTAAGCGGTGTGCATTCCAGTTATTAATGGCAGTGGCTCTCCCCGCTTTCATCCGTTTGCTGTTAATTTCAGCCCAGGCCGTTTCGGTAAGCCATTGTTCAATCTGTTTTTTATCGGTTATTAAGATATCTTTTTTAATCAGATCGTAAGCTTCAATGGCTTTATCCAGATTGGTATCGTCAATAGGATCGCCATTTGGTTTGTTGATTTTGGCCCATGCACCAAGAAATTCTACACATTTGTTTAAATATTTTTGATCATTGGTAATTCTGTATTGTAAGGCCAGTGCAAACATTTTATTCATATCTGCCAGGGCTAATCTGGTTTTCTCTTTTTTTGGATTTCCCTTTAATAATCCTTCAGTTCTGATCGTATCAATTGGGTTGGGTTGTTCGCTTAGATAATTTAATGCCGATTTTTCAAAGCCCAGGTATAGTTTTTTAGTTTCTCCATCATTTTTAATCTGCGTTTTTAACTTTTTGATTTCATCATTATTTAAACTCACAATCTGCGAAAACGAAGAAAAAGATAATAAAGCAAGGGCGGTTGCAACAACAAACTTTCTCATAATAAATAGGTTGAATTTTTATTCTTTGTTACAAATCTAATTTTTTATTCAGCATGCATTTAATTTATTACTTTTTTATACCGCCCAATTTTTTATTTTTGACGTTCGTTTAAACTTAAACAAACCTTAATGAATAACTGGTTTAATAAAAATGGCATTCACTTAGCCATTATTGCATTTTTTGTAGTCATCACTTTTGCCTACTTCAGTCCTGTTTTGGTAGGTAAAGCGCCTGCGCAAAGCGATGTAATCCAATCGCAAGCTATGCAAAAGGAAATTATGGACTTTAAAGAGAAAGATGGTAAGGCACCACTTTGGACCAACCAGATGTTTGGTGGTATGCCAGCCTATCAAATTTGGGTACCTTATGCCTATAATGGCGCTACTTATGGAATTGCCTTAATTACTAAAGCCCTGCCAAATCCAACAGGTACAGTTCTACTGTTGCTTTTAGGTGCTTATTTCTTGTTTATTGTATTAAAGGTTAATCCATGGCTTGCTGCAGCAGGCGCAATTGCATTTACCTTTACCATGTATAACTTTGTTTTAATTGCAAGCGGGCATAGTAGCAAGGCATTAGCAATTGGTTTTTTTGCACCAATAATAGCCAGTATTTTGTTAACCCTAAGGGGCAGATATTGGTACGGAGCGAGTTTAACAGCATTGTTTTTAGCCCTCGAAATAAGAACCAACCACGTTCAAATGACGTATTATTTAATGTTGGCTATTTTTATATTCGTTATTGTAGAATTTTACCAGGCATTTAAGAATAAAACCGTTTCAAATCTATTAAAATCGCTTGCTTTTCTTGCTTTTTCTGTGGCTATTGCGGTAATGATTAATGCCAGTTTATTATGGTCTACAGCAGAATATGCGAAAGAAACAAACCGGGGTAAATCTAATTTAACCGCTACAGAAGCAGCACCGGCAGAAAAAGGTTCAGGTATGCCAAAAGAGTATGCTTACCAATGGAGCCAGGGTGTTGGCGAGAGCTTTACCTTTTTAATTCCAGATTTATATGGAGGTGCTTCAGGAGTAGATAAGTTGGTAAACCCTGATGGGAATATGTATAAAGCCGTTGCCGAAATTACAGGAGGCGATCCTAATCAAACTGCACAGGCTATCCAGCAATTGGGAGGGCAATTAAATATGCAACAGTACTGGGGCGAGAAACCATTTACACAAGGTGGCTATTATTTCGGTGCAATTATCTGTTTCTTATTTGTTTTTGGTTTATTCATCGTTCGCAGCCAATTAAAGTGGTGGATATTGGCAACAACTGTTTTATTCATTTTGCTTTCTTTTGGTCGCCACTTCCCTCTTGTAAGTGATTTATTCTTCGATTATTTTCCACTTTATAATAAATTCAGAGCAGTTGAATCCATTTTGGCAGTAGTTGGTTTAATGGTTCCGATATTGGCCATTTTATCAATCAAAGAAATTCAGGATGGTGATTTAGATCAAAAGGTGTTGATCAAGAAATTAACCTGGTCTGCTGCTATTACTGGTGGTTTTGCTTTAATTGTAGCAATTGTGCCTACACTCTTTTTCAGTTTTAAAGCATCAAACCATATGCAAATTGTACAGGCTTTAACCCAAACTTTGCAAAATAATACTTCTGTTGCCCAAAAGATAGCAAATGGATTAGTGGAAGATAGAATTGCAATAGGTCGTGCAGATGCTTTGCGTTCTTTCTTTTTCGTGGTTATCGGTTTCGGAATAGTTTGGGCATTTATTACCAAAAAATTAAATACGCAATTAGCTTTAGGTTTGTTAGCGCTGGCGGTTTTGGTAGATATGTGGCAAATAGATCGTAGGTATTTAAATAACCAAAATTTTGAATACAAAAAAACGGCTTCAGATTTCTTTAAACCAAGGGACGTTGATAATTTTATCATGGCGGACAAAGACCCGAATTTTAGGGTATTTGATGCTTCGATAAATACTTTTAGCGATGCCAGTACCTCTAATTTTCACAAAACTATAGGTGGTTATCATGCAGCTAAACTGAAACGTTTTGATGAACTCATTCAACATCAATTTGCTAAAAGTATTAACCAGGATGTTCTTGATATGTTAAATACCAAATATATCATTACGCAGGATCAGCAAAACGGATCGTATAAAATGCAGCGTAACGCAACTGCCGCCGGTAATGCCTGGTTTGTACAAAGTGTTCAGTTTGCCAAAAATGCTGATGAAGAAATGAAGGCAATTAGCAGTTTTGACGCTAAAAAAGAAGCCATTGTTGATGAAAGCTTCAAAAATTCGATTGATACCAAACGATTAGGAACCGGTCAGGAAGGTTTTATTAAATTAACCAACTATAACCCTGATCACTTAACCTACGAATATTCAACCGCTAAAGATGTAATTGCAGTATTTTCAGAAATTTACTATGATAAAGGCTGGAAAATGTATATCGATGGTGTTGAAAAGCCATACTTCAGGGCCGATTACGTTTTACGTGCAGCGCAATTAGAGGCAGGTAACCATAAACTCGAGTTTATTTTCCACCCAACATCGTATTATACCGGAGAGAAAATCTCATTGGCAGGATCGATCTTATTATTGGCCGGATTGGGCTTTGGATTTTATTCAGAAGAAAAGAAGAAAAAGAAAGCAACTAAAGCTTAATATTTCTTTTAAATAGATTTACACCCCGTAAGATATTAATCTTATGGGGTTTTTTGTTGCCCATCATTGTCCCTCCCCCTCATTCGTTATCCTGAACTTGTTTTTGTTCAATGCTAAATATTTTTTCATTTTGGAGCGCAAAGCCTGTGCAAGACATAAAGTTTCTTCCCGTTTTTTGCTTATACGCTTCGCTTCCTCGTACCTCGTTGCTGTAGGGTAACGCTTCAATCGGGGCTAATTAGCAGAGCCTGTACTACATTTTTGGGGTTGCAGGGTGCACAAACCTTTGTTCCTAAACCGGATAGAGCGGAATAGCCCGGAGCTCAGCGAGGACTATGAGCGAAAGCAGGACTGAAGCTGCCAAGAACCACAAACCGCTCATTTCCAAATAACCTGAACCCGATTCCTCTAGTTATATAGACAAACCGAAGAGGTTGACCAATTAACTACCGTTATTCATTTTAACAATCTTTATCAAATAGAATAATAATTTAACAATGTCGTAACATTTGTTTGATATACAGCGTCTTACCTTTGTAATGTAAATCAGGTGATATGTTAGAATCATTCTTTGCCGTATGTTTATTAATTGTGGTACTTTATTTCTTTAGCCCCTTTGAGGTAAAACTCGATGAGGAAGAAGAGTGGTAACACAGCTAATTTATCTCTGAACTGCTTGAATAGAGCGGTAACAATACCCTTCCCCCCTAAATTTCCCGTTTATGGATAAAAGAAATGTCGATGTAGTCGTAATATCCGATGTACATTTGGGCACCTACGGTTGCCATGCGAAAGAGCTGCTGAAATATCTGAAGAGCATCAAGCCTAAAAGGTTAATTTTAAACGGTGATATCATCGATATCTGGCAGTTCAGCAAAAGTTATTGGCCCGAATCACACATGAAGGTGATCCGTAAACTGATGAAATTCGTGTCGGAAGGCGTTCAGGTTCACTACCTGACGGGGAATCATGATGAGATGCTCCGCAAATTCGACGGCATGGAAATGGGGACTTTCCATCTTCAGAATAAGTTAATCTTAGAACTGGATGGAAAAAAAGCATGGTTTTTTCATGGTGATGTTTTTGATGTCACCATGCAGCATTCCAAATGGCTGGCTAAACTGGGTGCAGTTGGATACGATACGCTGATTCTTATTAATAGTTTTGTAAACTGGGTACTTACCGCGTTTGGGCGGGAAAAGATGAGCTTTTCGAAAAAAATCAAAGCTAAATTTAAGGATGCCGTTAAGTTCATCAATAGTTTTGAGCAAACAGCTGCAGAACTGGCCATCGAAAAAGGTTATCAGTATGTGGTTTGTGGACACATTCATCAGGCTGAGCAACGTGAAATTGCCACCGAAGAAGGTAAAGTGCTTTATCTGAACAGCGGCGATTGGGTAGAAAGCCTCACTGCTTTAGAATATGAAAACAGCAAGTGGACGGTTTTTAAATATGAGTACCAACATTTTACTAAAGATCAATTGGATGAAGGAATCCTTTCTGATGCCGAAGATTTAAAAAGTAAACTCGATATAAATATTCTTTTACAGAATATAAAATACGAAATTGCCCAATAATTTAAGATATTCGGGCATAAATGAAGATACTTTACGCAATACAGGGAACTGGTAACGGTCATATCAGCAGGGCGAGGGAAATAATTCCTTTGTTACAACAATATGGCGAACTGGATATTTTAGTCAGTGGCACACAGGCCGATGTGAAACTCAGTCAGCCTGTAAAATACCAATTACATGGCTTCAGTTTTATCTTTGGGAAAAAAGGCGGTGTAGACCATTTTAAAACCTGGCTGAACATGAATCTTTTCCGTTTTCGGAAAGATATGAAGCAGCTGCCGTTGAAAGATTACAACCTTATCGTTAACGATTTTGAACCCGTAAGCGCCTGGGCCTGTAAGTTGCAGGGCATAGAATGTGTATCACTGAGTCATCAGGCTGCTTTTAAATCTAAAAAAGTACCCCGTCCGAGAACTTTAGATTGGGGAAAACTGATCCTGAGTCGTTACGCACCCACCAAATACCACATTGGCTTTCACTTCGATCGTTACGATACTTTTATCCATACCCCGGTAATCAGGGCTGAGATCCGGAACCTGAAAAGTGAAAATTTAGGCCATTATACCGTTTATCTTCCAGCCGTTGACGATAAACGGTTGGTCAAGCTTTTTACACAGCTCCCTGAAGTTACGTGGCAGGTTTTTTCTAAACACAATAAAGTAGCCTACCGGGAAGGAAATGTTTTTGTGGAGCCGGTTAACAACGAAAAATTTAATAAAAGCCTGGCTACCTGCGCAGGGCTGTTTACAGGCGGCGGTTTTGAAGGACCTGCTGAAGCACTTTACTTAAAGAAAAAACTTTTGGTTGCACCTATGCGCTTTCAGTTTGAGCAGCAATGTAATGCCTACGCCTTAAAACAGTTTGGTTTACCTGTAATTTGGGGAAGCACCAGAAACTGGTTGCCGATTATCAAAAACTGGGTTGAAAATCCTCAACAGCATGAGTTTAATTTTCCTGACGAAACGGCGCAGATTATTGACGATATGGTGAAGAAATACGCGAGAAAATAACGTCTAACAACAAAATTAATTTCTTTAGGAGGTAATTTAGTCATCCAGGATTTATTTTTATAAATAGGCGATAATTTGATTTAAAAAATTATTTTTGAGCAAACATTACATTCTGGCTCTCAATGATTAAAAAATTAACACTCCTGTTTTTTGTTATATTTTTATTTTCTGCAACTTATATTTTTGCCCAAGGCATCGTTCAGGCTCCCTTAATTTCTAGTTTTGCTCCATTATCGGGAAAGGAAGACGAAACTATAACGATTACTGGAGATAATTTCTCTGACCAGACATCCCTCAATCTCGTATTTTTTGGCACTATAAAGGCAACCGTAACTTCAGCCAGCAGATCGCAGCTTACCGTGCTCGTACCAAAAACAGCGGAGCTAAACAAAATCACCGTTTTAAATACAAAAACAGGTCTCCAGGGTAGTTCAAGTATCGCCTTCATCCCGTCGTTTAATTCAAACAATAAATTTAATTCTTCCGATTTTTTTGATCCCACAATAGCTATTGATAAAGGTGTGGTCACACCCTCTGTTATGGCAAGCATAGATGCGGGTGACCTGGATGGAGATGGCAAACCTGAGCTGGTTTCCTGTTACAGCGACCTCAACGCTATTTTTATCTATAATAACAAAACACCCACACCAAATGGTTTTGCATACAATGCCCGTGTTGCCTTAGCAACTGGTACGGGTCCGCAAATGGTGCGAGTCGCTGATATCAATATGGATGGCAAGCCAGATCTGATCACAGTAAATAAAACAGCAGGTACAATTTCAATTCTGATCAATCAATCTGTGCCCGGAGCCAATCTTAGCACATTGTCTTTTGCTCCCAAGGTGGATTTTTCGACTGCATCCATGCCAATTTCACTAGTAGTATTTGATGCAGATGGAGATGGTAAGCCAGATATTGTTACCGGAAGTGCAGAAGGTTTTCTTACTATTTTAAAGAATCAATATACAGGTACTGTTTTTGATGCCAACGCTTTCCTTCCTAAAAGGGATTTCTATCAAAACCTGACTGCCGACTATATTCTTGCTGAAGATCTGAACAACGATGGTAAACCAGATCTCATTCTTGGCGGGAAATCATCTCAAATTTTTATTTTTCAAAACAAGTCTGTACCAGACAATGTCGTATTTTCTCAACAAAGAATTACACTCGATGGATCGAGAGATGACGCTGTTGCCGCAGTAGGCGATCTCAATCAGGATGGTAAACCTGAGATTATCCTTGGCGATGCTACAAATAGCTATACTGAAAACAAGTTGTGGGTTTTTGAAAATATTTCTTCGGGTGATATTTTCTTTAAAGATCGGCTGAATATCGTTGGAAATACTTTCACTGAGTACATTACTTCTGTAAAAATCGCAGATATCGATGGTGATGGCAAGTCGGATATTGTTTTTGCCTATGGCGGAAAATACATAGGAGTAAAACGGAATTTATTTAATCCGGATGAAAACAAGATCAGGATGGCTGAACATGTAAATCTATCGGTTACCGGAACCCCAAAATTATTAGTAATGGGTAAATTTAGTTTTGATCCTTACCCTGATATTTTTATCCAGAATATAGAAAATAATAATTTAAGCTTGCTTATTAACCGGGTAGCGCTGCCGCCTTCAGTTCAGTCTGTCTCACCTATTGCGGCCGAGACGGGTTCGACCGTAACGATCTCCGGAAAAAATTTTGGAGATGCTACAAGCAACATTGTATTTTTTGGAGGCGTTAAAGCACAAATTACTGCTGCATCTGAAACGCAGATAAAAGCGGTTGTTCCGGCAGGAGCTTCGCACCAGCCGATTTCTGTTTTAAATATCAATACAAGCCTTATTGGATATTCTCCAAAACCTTTTATACCTATCTTTCCGACAAAGAAGAGCATTACAAAAGCTGATTTTAGTATCCTTTCCTCTTTTGGAAATAGCAGAGATTCTAAGTCGATGGCTATGGCAGATTTAGATAATAATGGCATCATGGATTATGTACTCTCTAATCGCGGAAATCATACGGTTAGTATTTATATGAATGGAGCTATTAATGAACCTACTTATACAAAAGCCACTGATTATGAACCTGAAGGTGTATCAATAGGCGACCTCGATGCTGATGGTTATCTGGATATTGTGGTAGGTAATAACTATGGCAAATCATTATCAGTATACAGAAATAATCTTTCTGCGGGCGGTAGTTTTATGGATCAAGTAGAATTTGGTAGTGCCCCCGGACCCAGGGTGCTGGCCATCGGAGATCTGGATGGTGACGGTAAACCAGAAATTATAGTAGCAGAGAATAGTCTCAGTCCTCAAAATCCTTATGGCGATGGAGGAAGATTTATCAATGTTTTATGGAATAAAAGTATGAAGGGGACGATTAACCGATACTCTTTCGCTACCGCTCAATACTTTGAAGTTGGTAATAGTCCGGCTTTTGTGCGGATAGCTGATATCGATGGAGATGGGAAACAAGACCTGGTTGTGGGTAATGTAAGTGGAAGTATATCCATCCTACGAAATACAATAAAAAACAATACTATAGATGAGAATTCTTTTGCTCCAAAGATTTTATTCGATGTAGCGGGAGTTGACTGTATTGTTGTCGATGATTTTGACGGCGATGGCAAGCCGGATATTGCAGCCAGCAACAATGAGGGTGTTGCGCTATTTTATAATAAGAGTACCGTTGGAGCTATAAATGCATCTTCGCTCGCTGGAAGGGTAACTATCCCTGTTACCAATGGGGCAAGTTATATGGAAAGCGGAGATCTGGATGGTGATGGCAAACCAGATCTCATAGTAAGTAACTGGGGTGAGAATACGATTTCCATTTTGAGAAATAGTTCCGAGCGTGGTGTGATCAATATTGGCTCTTTTATGCCTCCGGTAGCAATTAATATTAACTCACACGCCATTGGTATTTCTGTAGGAGATATTGACAAAGATGGGTTGACAGATATTGCAGTTTTAACTTCTGCTCAAACTGGCTGTATAGTAAAAGTTATTAACAAAAGGGTAATTGGAAACTTACCTGTTGTTTCCTCTTTCTCACCCAATAATGTTAGGTTGGGGGCAGAAGTAGCCATAACAGGAAAGAACTTTACTGGCGTAACCGATGTCCGGTTTGGCGGCATTGTATGCAGCTCTTTCACCGTAACTTCTGCTACAACTATTGTTGCTAAAATTGCTGCAGGCGGATCGGGCACTATAACGGTTACAGGTCCTGAAGGGGCTGGTACATTGGATGGATTTGTTTACCTATACGATCAGCCGGGGCAAGCTCCTCCAGAAATAAAATCATTTAGTCCGACTTCAGGTGCTATAGGGGCTACTGTAATAATAAATGGTAATAACTTTGGTAGTACAGCAGTCGATAATCAGGTGTATTTTGGTAGTGTAAAGGCAGAAATCATCTCTGCATCTTCTACAAGCATCACTGTAAAGGCTCCTGCCGGAAGCGTTTATCGTCCAATATCAGTGATCAAAAACAAACTGGTTGCTTATTCTGCTAAGCCATTCATCTATACCTTTGATGGAAGTAATGCTGATTTTAGATTTATGCCGAGCTCATTTGCCCAAAAAACGGATTTTCCAGCTTCTGAAAAAAATACTGATAGTTTTGTGGCAGATATAGATGGAGATGGGAGAATTGATCTGGTTACTCTAAATAATACTTCTATTTCAGTGTTTATGAATACTACTACCAATGGTACGGTTTCTTTTACCAAGTCGGATTTTTCAATTTTAAGCGGAGCCAATCACTTTATGGATGTTGATCTTGATGGTGATGGGAAACAGGATATCGTAATAGCAAATAGTAACAATTCCATCTCTGTTTTAAGGAACAACAGCACAATGGGAAATATATCTTTTCTAAACAGATTAGATATTGCTACTCCACATGTGCCGCTAAGCCTTGCATTTGGAGATTTTGATCATGACGGAAAACCAGATCTTGCCCTTAGTAATAAAGATGATAAGTCAGTTACAATACTAAAAAATATAGGGAATGATACAGAATTGGCTTTAAAAGTAGAACAAGCACTACCAATTCCCAATATTGCCAAGGGGCTTGCCGTTGGAGATTTGGATGGCGATGGCAAAGTTGATATTGCCATCGGCAATAATGCAGGTTATCCAAGTTATTACGTATTTCTAAATACGACCAATAGTGGAGGAATTACCTTTAAAATACCGACCAACCTGCCTAACTATCCTGGTACGACAGTGATACCTGATGTAGTATCAATTGTAGATATTAATGGTGACGAAAAAATGGATTTGGTAATCACCCAAGGCAGATATTTTCGGCTCTTATTAAATAAAAGCACAGAAGGGAATATTAAATTTGAGAATGATGGTGGTTATTCCCTATATAACCCGGCCATAAGCCACGCTGTTGGCGATTTGGATGGTGACGGCAAAGTAGATTATATGGCTAGCATTGATGAAAGCGATATGTTTAGTATCCATAGGAATTTTTCAACACCTGATAAATTCAGGATTGCGGGCAATGTTGATTATAAAACTAACGGGGGACCAAGAGGAATAGTTACTGCAGATTTTGATGGAGATGGTAGAGCCGATATTGCCCATATAAATTATAAAGTAAATTCTATTTCAGTTTATAAAAATACAAAGGTCGATCCAGTTGGCATTGCTTCATTTTCACCAAAAACAGCTTCTGCCAATACAGAAGTTTTTATACAGGGATTAGATTTTACTGGAACCACAAGTGTAAGCTTTGGAGGCGTAGAAGCAGAAAAATTTACGGTAGTATCTCCTCAATCTATTAAGGCAAGTGTTGGCTTGGGTGCAACGGGAGAAGTAAAGGTTGTGAGTCCTTTGGGCTCAGCAAGTTTACCTGGCTTTACTTATAACGAAGCAGCCCCTGAAATGTACAGTTTTTCTCCAATGTATGGAGGTGAGGGCGAGGTGATAACAATAAATGGTAGTGGTTTTACAAATGTAACTGCTGTTACTGTTGCCGGTCAAAATGTAGCTTCATATACGGTAGTCTCTTCAACAGTAATTAATTTTGTTGTTGGAAAAGGAACCAGTGGCCCAGTGGTGGTGTCTACCGCTAAAGGACAGGCATCATGGTATCCGTATTTTACCGTTATAGGTCCACCTACCATTACGTCATTTACGCCATCAACTGCCAAACCTGGAACTACTGTAGTAATAAGAGGCTCAAATTTCTATCTGGTCAAGGAGGTCAGTATTGGTAATGTTCCGGTAAGCTCTTTTAAGGTTAATAATAGTGATTATATCGAGGCAGTAGTAGGTTCAGACGCCGGCTCGGGATTAGTGTTCATTAAGGCAACTGGAGGAGCTGTCAGCTTAGAAGGGTTTAATATTATACCGCTTCCTAAAATAAGTTCGTTCTTCCCAAAATTCGGATACGCAGGAAGCATAGTCACCATTACAGGTAAAAACCTGGATGGAGTAACCAGAATAACTTTTGGAAATCAACCGGTTAGTTCGTTTAAAATAGTTTCCCCCACAACCATTACAGCAGTACTGAGTTCAAACATGAGTGGTGGCGATGTTGTGGTTCAAAGCCCAAATGGAAATAGTACTTTAGGGACATTTACCTATGCTCCCCCTCCAACCATTATCTCATTAAGTCAAAATACAGCAATAACAGGCACACCTATTACCATAACGGGAAAGAATTTTGGGTTTTATGTTCCTTCGGTAAGCTTTGGTGGTGTACCCGCCGCATCTGTTGTAAGGTATTCCGATACTAAAGTAGTAGCAACTGTTAGCGCAGGTCAGAGTGGAGATATATCATTAACTACCGAAGGAGGAACTGCTATTTATCAAGGTTTTGTGCACATTGCCAAGCCAATTATTAATGCAGTAGGTACCACAACTTTTGCAGCAGGTGGGAAGGTAGAGCTTAGGATAACACCAATGGCCGAATATAGTTATCAGTGGACGAAGAATGGAATTGCAATATCTGGCGCAATTAATACCAGTTTTGAGGCAAAAGAAACTGGACTATATGCGGTAGTGGCTACCTATAAATCGGTAAATATTAGTTCGGGAAGTATTGCGGTAAATGTAATATTTTCTCTTCCCGCCAATAACTTCTCTTTGAAAATTACAGGCGAAAGCTGCAGAATAAGTAATGATGGGGCAATCAGCATTGCGTCAGCAAAAGAATTAAATTATACAGTTACGCTTAGGGGACCCGTAAACAATACTTATACCTTTAATAATAAATTAGATATTAGAAACCTTGTAGCCGGAACCTATAATTTATGTATTACTTTGGCTAGCGAACCCACATTTAATCAGTGTTATGATTTAGTGATTACGGAACCAAAAGATTTAGCGGTTTACAGTACTGTAGGAAATGATGGGAAGTTACTGCTTCAGCTTGCTGGAGGCACAAACTATTCCATTTTACTCAATGGAAAATCTTATCAAACCAGTAGTAGCCAGATTGAGCTGCAGTTAAAGTCGGGAGAAAATCATCTTCAGGTTACAACTGATAAGCTCTGCCAGGGACTTTACAGCAAAACGATTTCTCAAGCGGCCGATAATAATGTTGTTTATCCCAATCCATTTATCAATCTGCTGACGATGAAACTTCCAAACCTGAAGATTAAAACGGCAGATATTGAGATTTCGGATATAATTGGTCAAATTGTATTAAAGGGGAAATACGTCTCCGACGGTGGATTTATATCAATGAATGTAGACAAATTAACATCTGGGATTTATCTGTTGAAAGTAGTGACAGACAACGGTGACAAATCGATTTATAAAGTTATTAAAAAATGAGAAAATTAGTCTGTTTTTTGGCTTTGGCAATGTTTTTGGCCAATTGTAAAAAAAATCCTGATGGAGAAGACAACCCAATAATAATTGAAAAACCTGTGTTATCGTTTCCTGCGCAAAACGAGGCCTGCACGTCGGGTACAATTGTTTCCATTGCCCAAAGTGCCATTGTATTTAAGTGGCAGAAAGCAGCTAATGCTGATAGTTATGAACTTTTTGTTAAAAATCTTTTAACTAATCAGATTGCCAAAAAAAGCACCTCCGGCTTAGAACAAGAGATGATCCTTGATCGAAATACTCCTTACTCCTGGTACGTGGTGTCTAAATCTCAAACGATTACAGATTTAACACAAAGTGATGTTTGGAAATTTTATAACGCCGGTCCAGGGACTGTTTCATATGCTCCTTTCCCAGCTGAAATTATTAGCCCTTTAATGGCCTCAACTATGGAGGCGATTAATAATAAAATATCTCTCGAATGGAAAGGAGAAGATGTGGATAATGACATTTTGGGCTACGATGTCTATTTTTCGTCTAACTCGACGCTTAGTCTGATCAAAAGTAACCTCAAAGAAACCACATTGAAAGATTTAGATGTGAAATCGAAAAACACCTATTACTGGAAAGTAATTACAAAGGATTCTAATGGTAATTCGTCAGATTCTGGAACTTTTCAGTTTATGGTAAAATAGGATTCGGTAAAGAAAAAGTAATAGACCGTTATTATAATTTGACTATTACTAAAGTGGAGCGGTTTTTCATCATTGGATTTTAGCTTTACTGTTAAATTATTTTCTTTACTTTGCCTACTCTTTAAAAAGGCATGATTAATCAGTTTAGAAAGCTAAATCCAATTAACCTCGTATTCTTGCTGGCGTACACGTTCTTTCTGCGTATTGCTATCTTTCATGAAACGCACGATAAGCTGAACTTTGATTTTTTGGAGCCATTTGCCCGACTGCTGATCAATATCAATTTAGACGACGCCTTTACGCCATACACTAATATTTTTATCGCCACACTTCTGGTTTATGTACAGGCTTTAATTTTTAACCGGATAGTAAACAACCATAATTTATTGGCCAAACCCAGTTTCCTACCTGGGCTGATGTTTATAACAGGAACAAGCCTGTTTATGCCTTTTATGATCCTAAGTCCGGCATTATTATGCAACTTTCTGCTGATCTGGATTATAGATAAGTTTTTAAAACTGGGTAAAAGTGCTAACTCCATTACCACTGTTTTCGATATCGGGATGATTATAGGGGTTGGAACATTGATCTACTTTCCGTTTATGGCCATGTTGCTCATGATCTTTTTAGCGCTATTGCTTTTTAGATCGTTTAATTGGCGCGAATGGGTAGCAGGTTTAATTGGCTTTATAACAGTTTTCTTTTTTTTGGCTGTATTTTATTATTGGAAAGATAATTTAAGCTCATTTTATCAGATATGGAAGCCATTGAGCAATAAGTTTCCTTCAGTGTTTAAAATCAACTATAACGATTACCTGGTGCTCATCCCGGTAACGGTAATTATCATATTGGCATCACTACAGCTCCGCGAAAATTTCTTCAGGAGTTTTATCAGTACAAGGAAGAGTTTTCAGCTGTTGTTTTTCATGTTTATTATTTCTGCAGCTAGTTTTTACCTTAAACCCGATTTCAGGACCTGGCATTTTTTGCTCTGTGTACCACCAGGATCGGTACTGTTGGCGTACTATTTTAGTAATGCCAAAAAACGTTGGTTTTACGAAACATTGTTCGTTTTATTTGTGCTTTCGATACAGTATTTTCTGTTTGTTTAACCTTTTTTAACAAATAACTAGAACGAAACTTGACAAAGATTAATAGCTTTGTGCATGATTTTAGAATTAAAGCTTTTTTAGTTTTAATCAAGATGGATAAAAATGGAGTCACTGGAATTTCTAAGAACATATTATTTGCAGCGGGAGATTTTAAATGCGTAGGTTAAGCATTGATATTGGAAATTCTGCTGTTAAGGTTGCTGTTTTTGCAAATAGAGAAATTGTTCATCATCAGCGTTTCAATAAAATTGGGATACTTGATCTGGCTCAATTGATTGAGAAGTTTTCGCCTGCAAAATCTATCATCAGTAGTGTTAACCAGGAAATTGGGCCACTAGAAGTATTTTTAAAAAAGCATACCGAATATATCCGTTTTTCAACCATGTTAACGAATGGAGTACAAAATAGATATAAAACGCCGGTTACTTTGGGATTAGACAGGTGGGCTGCTATTCTGGGGGCAAATGGCCTGCATCCGGCAAATGCAAGTTTAGTGGTTGATGCGGGTACCTGTATTACCTACGATGTTTTAAGTAGCTCGAAGGAATATTTTGGTGGAAGTATAAGTCCGGGTATTAAAATGCGTTTTAAGGCTGTACATGAATTTACCGGCCGTTTGCCATTGGTGGAGTGGGATGCAAACGAAGATATTGTGGAAGGTACTGATACACAATCGGCAATTAAGAACGGTATTTTACAAGGAATAATAAACGAAATTGAAGGCTTTATTGCCCTAAATAATAAAAAAGAAAGTGCTCTGAAGGTAATTATAACAGGAGGGGATGCTAATTTTTTGTATAAACAATTACAAAACAGCATCTTTGCGCCTCAAATTATAAAAGATCCTTACTTAGTATTAAAAGGATTAAATGAAGCTATTGCAGATTAAAATGTACAAAGGAATAAATTATATTGCAGCCATATTCGTTCTAGTTTGTGGTTTAAGTGCTCAGGCACAGGTTACCACTTCATCGCCATACTCAAGATATGGACTTGGAAATATAAAAGGATCTTTGTTGCCTCAGCTGAGAGCAATGGGTGGAATTTCTACCGCAGTAGGAAAAGTAACAGGGTTCAATTATATTAATATGCAAAACCCAGCTTCTTATGCTGGAATAAATTTGACCACCATTGATGTGGGCATGAGTGCAGGTTTAACTAATCTTACGAGAAGCAATTTAAGCGAAACGAGTTTTAACGCTACTTTTAGTCATTTGGCATTTGCTGCTCCCGTTACCAGGAGATCAGCTTTGAGTTTTGGTATTTTACCTTACTCAGATCTAGGTTATTCTTACAGAAACACAGCTAAAGTTGATACGACTACCGTTGATCAGCTTTATGAAGGTGAAGGCGGCTTGTCAAAAGCTTACTTGGGTTATGGCTATCGTTTTGGCGATCATTTAAGAATTGGCGGTAACCTAGAATATATTTTTGGTAACCTCCAAACTACAAGGGCTACCGAATTTCAATCCGTAGGCGCCTATAATGCTAAACTTCAAAATAAAAACAGCGTTGCTGGTATCAACTATTCTTATGGTATCCAGTACGATTTTAATATCGGTAAGAAAACAATTATGACCTTGGGCTATTCGGGAAGTACCTCTGGCAAAATAAATTCAACACAAACTTCTTTTGCTACCTTATACACAAGAGATCAGAGCGGTAACGAAAATACTGCCGCTGATACTTTAAATATTGTGAATGGTGGAAAATCGAATCTTACTTTACCATTAAACCACAATTTTGGTATCTCTATCCAGCAAAATGATAAGTGGATGATCGGTGCTGATTTTAGAATGAGTAAATGGTCTGCAACCAGTATCAATAATGTAAACCAAGGTTTGCAAGATAGCTGGGGAGCCTCGTTAGGTGGCCAGTGGACACCAGATGCATTTTCTTACAACAGTTACATGAAACGTGTAGATTACCGTGTAGGTTTTAACTACGATAAAACCTATATCAAGATCGGTAATCAGGATATCAAACAAATGGGGGCATCGCTGGGTTTTGGCTTCCCGCTACCTACTGCTAATGGCGGTACTGCATTTTATAAAATCAATTTTACAACAGAACTCGGACAAAGAGGAACTTTAAACAATAATCTTGTTAAAGAGAAATATATCAACTTCCACTTAGGCTTTACCTTGAATGATACCTGGTTCCGTAAGTATCGCGTAGACTAATGAATTTAAGGACATTTTTATATGGTCTGTTTCTGGTGTTGCCTTTTTTTCTGGCTTCCTGTGGAGACGATGATCTAAAAAATGCCAATTCAGTTTCACCAAATAAAGTTATTCTAAGCAGAGACCGGACCATCGGTGTCGATATTACCTATAGCGATTCGGCCAGGATTAAGGCTAAAGGCTACGCGCCGATATTGGATAAAGTTACACCTAGCAACGGAAGTTCCTATCAAGAAATGATTAAAGGGGTGAGCATAGACTTTTATAATCCGAACGGAACTGTAGATGGAAACTTAGTGTGCGATTACGCCATTAGGAGAGACAATGAGCTTAAAACCGAATTCAGGAAAAATGTGGTAGTGAAAAATAGTAAGGGCGATACCTTTTCATCACAAGAATTAATTTGGGACGAATCGAAGAAGATTTTTTATTCCAATCAGCGGGTATATGTGAAAGGTGTAGATGGTAGTATTGGCGAAGGTATTAACTTTAAAGCCCCGCAAGATTTTAGCACTTATGAAATGGATAGCGGAAACGGTGAATTGAATATGAAGGAAGGTGTGGCGCCGTAGGCGAAATGAGTGAATAATGGAATTTTGAATGCGCGTATGTTGAGCTGACTAAATTTTTGTTGTCCTTCAATCACTCAAAATTCTGTCATCAATCACTAAAAATGGGCTTCTATTACCTTAAAAATTAAACACTTGATAAATAAAATTTTGTGTTTTCTTTTTTGAGGCAAATTTGTATCTTGCGCCCTCTTAAAAAAGAACTAAATAAATTTATAATTACAATATGGGATTAATGACATTTTTGCGTAACCGTGCAGGCTATATTTTAGTTTTTGCTATCGGTTTTGCAATTGTTGCATTTTTAGTAGGTGATGCAATTAACGTGGGTAAACCTTTTTGGTCAGCAAATCAAAAAGTTGTAGGATCTATTGATGGTAAGGATATCAGTATTGACGAATTCGGACCAAAGGTTGATCAAGGTGTAAATCAAATGAAGCAGCAATATGGCGGTAGTGCAAATGCACAGATGACTGCTATGGCTGTTGATCAGGCATGGAATGCAGAGTTAGCAAAAGTTTTGTTAACTAAAGAATATGATCGTTTAGGTTTAACCGTTTCGGAAGACGAATTGGTAGATTTATTACAAGGTCAAAATCCTAGTCCCCTTATTAAACAATATTTCTCTAACCCGCAAACAGGACAGCTAGACCGTGCTACTTTAATGAACTTTCTAAAATCGAAAGAACCTCAGGCTTTGCAGCAATCTAATATGTTACAGGAAGAAATTAAAAACCAGGCATTACAAACCAAATATTCTAACTTAATCCGTAACTCGGTTTATGTAACCTCTTTAGAAGCTACAGATGAGTATAATAACCGTAACAAACTGGCCAACTTTAAATATGTAAGTTTGGATTATGCTTCAATTCCAGATAAGTCAGTTAAATTAACCGATGCTGATTATTCGGAATATTATGATCAGAACAAAGCACGTTTCAACAATCCACAAGAAACACGTGCTTTCGAATACGTTACTTTCAGTATCAGCCCAACCAAAGCAGATTCATTGGCAATCAAAACACAGGTAGATAAAATTGCCGCTGATTTCCAGGTAGCTAAAAACGATTCACTTTTTGCAGCCATCAATTCAGACGTAAAAGTTCCCTTTACTTATATCACAAAAGGTAAATTGGATCCGGCTGTTGATTCAGCAGTATTTGCTTTACCTGCAGGCAGCTTTTATGGCCCTAAATTAAGCGGTAACTCGTACAAAATCGTAAAAGTAGTATCTACCCGTATTTCACCTGATTCAGTAAAAGCAAGCCATATTTTAATCGATCCTGCTAAAGTGGGCGGCGATGATAAGGCTGTTAAATTAGCAGATTCATTAAAAGGATTAATTTTAAAAGGTGGCAATTTTGCCGAACTGGCTAAAAACTACAGTGTAGATGGTTCAAAAGATAAAGGTGGCGAATTGGGTACTTTTGCACGTGGTGCAATGGTTCCTGAATTTGAAAATGCCGCTTTTGATGGTAAAGCGGGCGATATCAAAGTAGTAAAATCTCAGTTTGGCTACCATATTCTTAAAATCGAAAAACAGATCGGTTCTTCTAAAGTAGCTAAATTGGCTTATGTAGAAAAAGCATTGGCAGCCAGTAGCAAAACTCAGGCAGCTGCTTATAAAGCTGCAAGTAATTTCTTAACAGAAGTAAAAGGTAACGATTTTAACAAATTTGCTGCACAAAAAGGATTAAAAGTGGCTGTTGCTGATAAGGTTGCATCAACCCAAGGATTTGCAGCTGGATTGGATAATCCACGTAAATTAATCCAGGATGCTTATGCCGCCGATAAAGGTGATGTATTGCCAGAAATTTACACCATGAGCAATGCTTATGTTGTGGCCCGTTTAACTACCATCAGCCCGAAAGGTATTTTATCATTAGCTGATGTGAAGAAAGAAATTGAGCCAATGGTAATTAATGCCGTTAAAGCAAAACAATTGAAAGAAAAATTGGCTAATGCCGGTAAGGGAAGTATTGATCAGGTTGCAGCTAAAGTTGCACGTCCGGTTAATCCAGTACAGAATGTTGTATTTGCTAATCCGGTAATCCCAGGGGTGGCGCAGGAAAATGCTTTGGTAGGAAGCGTTTTCGGTTCACAGCCAGGTAAAGTGTCGCCCCCTGTTCAGGGCGAACGCGGTGTTTATGTATTTTCAGTTGATGGATTTACAAACCCTGCACCCATTGCCAATATGTTCAAACAAAAAGAAAGCATGATGTTAAGTTTAGGACAGCGTTCATTGGGATCGGCTTTCCAGGCTTTACAGGAAAATGCGAAGATAAAAGACAATCGTGTGAAATTCTATTAATTAGAAATTCCGTAATTTTGTAACCGTTCCGATCATTAGTCGGAACGGTTTTTTTATTTAAGGCCATGGAAATTCAAGAAAACATCGTTAATAAAGTAGCCAACAGTGGCTTAATTACTTTAAACCTCGAAGATTTTTATCATAAAGGCGAAAGAGTGGTTTATGATATTGTAGATAATCTATTTCATGGTTTAATGCTAAGGGAAAAAGATTTTAGGGAGTTTATTAAAAATCACGATTGGACACAATACCAAGATAAGAATGTAGCCATTATCTGTTCAGCTGATGCAATTGTACCTACCTGGGCATATATGTTATTGGCCAATAGGTTAAAACCCTATGCTAATGAAGTGGTATTTGGAGACCTAAACACATTAGAAGCTGTTTTATTTACTAAGGCGCTGGCTAAAATTAATCCGCAAGATTATGCCAACGAGCGTGTGGTGGTAAAAGGATGTGGAGATATCGATGTCCCGGTTTCAGCTTATGTGGAGGTAACCAACTTACTTACCCCTGTAGTTAAAAGCATTATGTTTGGCGAACCCTGCTCTACTGTTCCTGTATATAAAAGAAAAGATTAAATTTTGGTTTGCTTTTTGTATATCTTCATGGGAGGAACGGTTTAATTTCTTATGAAAGAAAATCTTTTCCTTATTCAGTCCGTCATCCTGAATTTATTTCAGGATCCATTATGCTGATTATCAACAACACACAAATGAGTACAAAAGCAATGAAGAAATTATTTATAACCGTCACGGCTGGCCTATGCAGTCTTTTCACAATGGCTCAAGAACTTCCCCTGAAAAAAGAACCTGTATTTCAGGAAGGTGAAGTTTTACAGTATAAATTAAGATATGGATTTATTACGGCGGCAGAAGCTACTATTAAGGTCACTAATTCTGACTTAAAATTTGATAACAAACCTACCTATAAACTTACGGTTGATGCACAGACTTCGGGTACTTTTGATATATTTTATAAAATAAGAGACCATTACGATTCGTATATTGATAAAACAGATCTTTTGCCTTATTTCTATCAGGAGAATATCCGTGAGGCCAGTTACAGGCGACAGGATAAAGCACGTTTTACGCAGGATGCAAAGAAAGTGGTATCAAACAGGGGGACTTTTACAGCGCCAACCAATCAAACATTTGATCTGGTATCGGCCTATTATTTTGCCAGAAGTCTTGATATCAGTAAAATCAAAATTGGCGATAAGTTTAAACTGAACTATTTTCTGGGTGATGAAATCTCAGCCTTAGAAGTTGAATATATTGGAAAAGAAACAATAAAAAGTAAATTAGGGAATATCCGTTGTTTAAAATTTAGCCCATCGATAAAACCGGGCAGGATATTTAAAAAAGATAGTCGCTTATACCTTTGGGTAACTGATGATGGAAACCGTGTACCGGTAAAGGCTCAGGTAGAGATATTGGTTGGCGCGGTAACCATGGAATTAAAATCGGCCGATGGGCTGAAATATGCTTTAGCAAAAGAATAATGATGATAGAAGTTGAACAGGTGCTGGTGCACGAAGATGTATTGAAAGAAAACTTTGTTTGTAATTTAAGCAAATGTAAAGGCATTTGCTGTGTGGAAGGCGATTCGGGGGCACCATTGGATAATGACGAAAAAGCAGTTTTGGAGGATATTTATCCCAAAATTAAACACCTGTTAAATGAAAAAGGTATTAAAGCCATTGAAGAGCAAGGGGTTTATGTTGTTGATGAAGATGGCGATTTAACTACGCCATGTGTCGATAAAAATAAAGAATGTGCTTATGTGTTGTTCGAAGGCGGTATTACCAAGTGTGCCATTGAAAAAGCATATGAGCAGGGTATCGTAGATTGGCAGAAACCGATTTCCTGCCATTTGTACCCTATTCGGATAACCAAATATCCGGAATTTGAAGTGCTAAATTACGATCGCTGGCATATCTGCCACGATGCCTGTACCTTTGGTCGCGAACTTAAGGTTCCAGTATACAGCTTTTTAAAAGGACCACTCATCCGTAAGTATGGAGAAGGGTGGTATAAGGAGCTGGAAAGTTCGGTAGTGGCGATGTAATATTTCTTGCAAAATGTTAGTAAGCATTGCGATAGTAAAGTAATGCTTGATCTATACTTATACTAGGAATATATATCGCATATGCCAGCGTATACTGGAATGCGGTATTTCTTTTGTTGACGATCTATTCAATTTGAGCAAATACTTCATTGGATTTTTTACTGAATCCTTCTTTTGAAGTAGTATTTTACTATTAAACTTAGGCAATAAGAATCTCTTGAAACTAATTTTCAATTTATAGGTTTATAGTTTACCTTTGTATTTCTAACTGAATATTTTATGAGCAATATCTCTGATCCGAAACCGGTGAAAAAGGGTAAAAGGATGGGCAGTGACCATAATAAATTGGAAGAGTCTTACACGCCTGTTTCAAAACACAAATTCGAAGGATGGCCTATTTTGTGGATCTTAATCGTCATATTTTTAATTTCTGCAATTTTATGGTATACAGGGGCTACACCCTACTTAATTAAGTGGATTGCCAACAAATAAAGATTGTACAAAAAATAAAAAGACTGATTTTGGCAATATCGATCATTGGCTTTCCGTGAAAAGTTCAATGCATTACCACCTTATGGAGAGACGTTAATTTTGATGAAGTAAAAAACTGGTTAAAATTTTTCGTCATCGCTGGGAATCTGCTCAGCGGAGAAATAGCAGTACAACATTAATCCAAAGGAAATAATATAAAATGCTGCGATAATTAAAAGGAATGTGCTCATACTAATAGTTATTTGGTTAGTGTAATTATAACGTTAAGTTATCTTAAATTGTATATGATGATGTATTTATTTTATGTTAATTACTAACATAATTTGTTTTATTGTTGAAAACTAATTAAATAGTTTATTTTTTTGAGTGGTTACAACTGCCATTTATAATTTTATAAACACATCGCCTGTATAAAATGGTATGAAAGCAACTGAGATGTACAAGTTGTTGTCTTGGGTGCTAAACCAGGGTTTTATTTCAAGGCAATAAGAGTAATATTAAAAAGATCCGCGGCACCAAATTGCCCAGGATAAGTTCATTACAGTTTAAAGCTTTATAAATAAGATAATCTCATCATTTTATTCAGGTAAGAAGTTAAAAAGCATAATTGTAAACTATTAATGTTGATGAAGAGATCAAAAGCGATTAAAACCAGTAATATCTACTGATCGAATGAGATGATCGACTAAAACTTAGAAAATAAATAACCCCCCGAGCAATATCATTATGAATTCGCCCTGTTAAATTTGATGTGTAGCAATTCAGATATTAAGAATGTCAAAATTAAGTTGTTTTTTGCTTAAATCTAGCTTACTTTAGCAAAATTGAAAATCATTTAATAACTGTGAAAAAAATCTTAATCACTGGTGGTGCGGGCTTTATTGGCTCTCATGTAGTTCGCCGTTTTGTTAACAACTATCCTCAATACGAGATCGTCAACTTAGATAAATTGACCTATGCAGGTAATCTGGCTAACTTAACCGATATTGAAAATAAACCAAATTATAGATTTGTAAAGGAAGACATCACAGATGCGACTGCGATGTTCGATTTGTTTAAAACCGAAAACTTCGATGCGGTTATTCACCTGGCAGCAGAAAGCCATGTAGACCGTTCTATTTCGGATCCGACAGCTTTCGTCTTTACCAATGTAATTGGTACTGTAAATTTATTGAATGCGGCTCGCGAATATTGGAAAGGTGATTACGATAAAAAACGTTTCTATCATGTAAGTACCGATGAGGTTTATGGCGCTTTAGGTGAAACAGGAATGTTTACAGAAACCACTGCTTACGATCCGCATAGCCCTTATTCGGCATCAAAAGCGAGTTCAGATCACTTTGTACGTGCTTATCACGATACCTATGGTATGGACTGTGTCATTTCTAATTGTTCTAATAATTATGGCTCTCATCATTTTCCTGAGAAATTGATTCCATTGGCCATTAATAATATCAAAAATAACAAACCTGTACCCGTGTATGGTAAGGGTGAAAATGTACGCGACTGGTTATGGGTAGAAGACCATGCCAGAGCAATTGACGTGATTTTCCACAATTCGAAAACAGGAGATACTTACAACATTGGCGGGCATAACGAGTGGAAAAATATTGATCTGATCAATTTGCTTTGCACCATTATGGATCAAAAGTTAGGTCGTGAAGCTGGAGAATCAGCTAAACTGATCACCTATGTAACCGACCGCGCAGGGCATGATTTGCGTTATGCTATTGATTCAAGCAAGCTGCAGAACCAACTGGACTGGGTACCAAGTTTGCAGTTTGAAGAAGGTTTAGCCAAAACGGTAGACTGGTATTTACAAAATGAAGACTGGTTAAACAATGTAACCTCAGGCAATTATCAATCTTATTACGAACAACAGTACAGCAGTAAATAATGGAAATTGAACAAACGGGATTAAAAGACTGTCTGATTATTAAACCAAGGGTATTTGAAGATCCAAGGGGTTATTTTTTTGAAAGTTTTAATCAGAATACCTTTGAAGAGAAAACGGGTTTATCTGGCAGATTTGTTCAGGATAATCAGTCTTATTCTTCATATGGTGTAATCCGTGGTCTACATGCCCAGACCGGAGAATTTGCACAGGCTAAATTGGTTCGTGTAACGAAAGGTGAAGTATTGGATGTTGCGGTAGATGTTCGACCAAGTTCACCAACTTATGGCAAACACATCGCTGTACGTTTAAGTGCAGAGAATAAACTGCAATTATATATCCCTAGAGGTTTTGTTCATGGCTTTTCTGTATTGAGTGAAACCGCAGAATTCTTATACAAATGCGATAATTTTTTCAATAAAGCCTCAGAAACAGGTGTGATCTATAATGATAAAGATCTGAATATCGATTGGTTGATCCCGGAAAAAGATCAGGCTGTTTCTGATAAAGACCTGCTTTTAAAACCATTTGCCGAACTAAAGCATATATGAGTAAAATATTAGTAATTGGTGCTGGCGGACAGTTAGGCCAGTGTTTGAAGGTGGTTGCGGAGCAAAGAGGAATTACTGAAATAATTTTTCCAGCCGAGCAAGATGCCAACATTTTGAACCAAAGTGGTTTAAATGAACTCTTAGCGAAAGAAAAACCTGCTTATGTGATCAACTGTGCTGCCTATACGGCTGTTGATAAAGCAGAAGATGAGGTTGACCTGGCAAAAGCCATTAATGAGACAGGTGCAGCCTATCTGGCTTCGGCTTGTTTGGCAAATGGGGCAACACTTATACATGTATCTACCGATTTTGTTTTCGAAGGAAATGAGGTTAAATTGCTAAAAGAAGATGATGAAGCAAAACCAATTAATGTTTATGGTGTAACCAAACTGGATGGAGAAAAAGTAGTTGTTTCAACACTGCCTGCTCATTTCATTATCCGCACCAGTTGGTTGTATTCTGAGTACGCTAACAACTTTGTAAAAACCATGCTTAAACTTGGTTCCGAGCGTGATGAACTGAATATCATTGCCGATCAGGTGGGCACACCCACTTATGCGATCGATCTGGCAAATGCCATTTTTGATATTGTAAGTTCTTCATCTACCGCTTATGGTGTATATCATTATAGCAACGAAGGTGTAACCAGCTGGTTCGACTTTGCCAAAGCGATTTTCGATATTAGCAATACACAGGTAAAAGCGAATCCGATTCCAGGTTCGGCCTATCCAACAAAAGCTACAAGACCGGCATTTTCAGTAATGGATAAAAGCAAAATCAAGAATACTTTTAATGTCCAAATTCCGTATTGGAGAGATAGTTTGGTGGAATGTATAAAACAAATTAAAATACAATAAATAGCCGTCATATTTCATTTAGGACTATCATGACCAATGAACCAATGACCAATGAACCAATGACTAAAATATGAAAGGTATAATCTTAGCTGGTGGCAGCGGAACCCGTTTGCACCCCTTAACGCTTGCTTGCAGTAAACAGATGATGCCGGTTTACGATAAACCGATGATCTATTATCCGTTGTCTACACTGATGTTGGCTGGGATAAAAGAAATTCTGATTATTTCTACCCCACATGATCTGCCAAATTTCGAAAAACTGTTAGGTGATGGTTCTTCATTAGGGTGCAAATTTAGCTATGCGGTACAAGCCGAACCCAATGGCCTAGCACAGGCTTTCGTGATTGGTGAAGAATTTATCGGTCAAGATAAGGTAGCTTTAGTATTGGGTGATAACATTTTTCATGGTGATGGGATGGCCAAATTACTACAGGCCAGCGCTGATCCAGATGGCGGTGTAGTGTTCGCTTACCAGGTGTCAGATCCTGAACGTTATGGCGTGGTTGAGTTTGACGCTGATAAAAAAGCCATTTCAATAGAAGAAAAACCTGTTCAGCCAAAATCAGACTACGCAGTGCCAGGATTATATTTTTATGATAATGAGGTTGTTGAAATTGCTAAAAATATTAAACCTTCTCCTCGCGGTGAGTACGAAATTACGGATGTAAACCGTGTTTATCTGGAGCGTGGTAAATTGAAGGTTGGCGTATTAAGCCGTGGAACCGCCTGGTTAGATACGGGAACTTTTACCTCGTTAATGCAGGCGGGGCAGTTTGTACAAATTATTGAAGAAAGGCAAGGTTTAAAAATTGGCTGTATCGAAGAGATTGCCTACCGCATGGGCTTTATCAATGCAGAGCAGCTTAGGGCTATTGCTACACCTTTAGTTAAAAGTGGCTATGGTAGTTATTTGCTGAAGCAGATTAAATAATAAGTTCGATTTTAATTTAATAATAAATCACCATTCACTGCCGCTTGTTTTGAATGGTGATCTTTTTTAAGTGCATCACCGGTTCTTAGGGGTAATTTAATTCTCATCGAAGTATCGTCACCTCAAGCGGAGTGCAACATTGTTGGGAAGGCGAAGGTTCGGCGAAGATAAATCTATTCAGAATATCGTCACCCTGAACTTGTTTCAGGGTCCTTTAAGCGAGATAGATTTCTCAATTCCAATACGTCTAGTAGAGATGGCAATACTTTTATTGAGATCTGTCATTAATGGTGAAGCAAATGATGTCTGCGGACATATGTACAACTTTAACCACATAAGAGATATAAGTTCATTTAAACATTACGCTCCATCCAACGTTGCGTACTTCGCGCTTTCTCTTTATGTTCTTTGTGGTTAAAAAAATTAAGCTTTCTACATTTATCTTATATTTGCCCAATTACCAAAAGAAAAAATGAATAAAAAAAAGCAGATTGCCATTATTGGTTTAGGTTATGTTGGGCTACCCCTGGCTATCGAATTTGCTAAGAAATATAAAGTAATTGGTTTTGATACGAATGAGGAGCGGGTAGTAGAATTAAATCAACTACAAGACCGAACAAATGAAGCCAATCTGGAAGATCTAAAAACTGTAATTGCTGCATCGGAGTTGGGATTAACCCTGAGTGCCAATTTAGCTGACTTGGCTACCTGCACCATTTATATCGTTACTGTACCGACACCTATAGACCATCTTAAAAGACCAGATCTGCAACCTCTGCTTTCTGCCAGTAAAATGTTGGGCATTGTGCTTAAAAAGGGCGACATCGTAATTTACGAGTCGACCGTTTATCCTGGTTGTACCGAAGAAGATTGTGTACCTGTTTTGGAGAAAATATCAGGTTTAAAATATAATATCGATTTTTTCTGTGGTTATTCACCTGAGCGGATCAATCCTGGCGATAAAGTGAATACGCTTACCAAAATTAAAAAAGTTACCTCCGGTTCTAACTCTGCGGTAGCCCTGGAGATAGACCAACTTTACGCTTCTATTATCACCGCTGGTACCCATCTGGCCCCGAGTATTAAAGTTGCTGAAGCCTCAAAAGCCATTGAGAATGCGCAACGTGATGTGAATATTTCTTTTGTAAACGAATTGGCCCTAATTTTCGACCGGATGGAGATTGATACTGCAGATGTATTAGCCGCTGCCGCAACCAAATGGAATTTCTTGAATTATAAACCGGGTTTAGTAGGTGGACATTGTATTGGGGTAGATCCTTATTATTTAGCCCATAAATCGGAGGCTTTGGGTTATAAACCAGAAGTTATTTTATCAGGCAGGCGGGTGAATGATAATATGGGAATGTTTGTAGCCAATAAGGTAATCAAAATGCTGGTGGCCAAAGATAAAGTGATCAATGGCGCTAAAGCTTTGATTCTAGGTTTTGCCTTTAAAGAAAATTGTCCCGATACACGTAATACCAGGGTAATTGACATTTATAAAGAACTGAAAGCTTTTAGTATGGATGTTGATGTATATGATCCATGGGCTAATAGGGATGAAGTGAAAACGGAGTATGGCATCGAAATGATTGATGATGGTCAGTTTAAATATTACGATGCTGTTATCCTTGCCGTGGCGCACCAGCAGTTTTTAGACATTGATTATCGCAGTATGAAAGAAAAAGGGACACTCATTTTTGATACCAAATCTTTTATCGACAGAAATTTAGTGGATGCCAGGTTATAGGCACTTCGCTTCCAACATGCTGATTTTGGCTATGAGTAGGACCATTAACACCGTGCGTCATTCTCGCGCAGGCGGGAATCTTAATGGCAATAATCCGATAGCCATTGGATACAAGCCGGAATTGGGCGAGCCGAAGCAATCTCATTAATAGTGTTTTTACGATTAAGTCGTTCTACCTCGATCAATTCGTCATCGACCGTAGCGTTCCAAAGGAACTCCTTTGGAGGAGAAATCTTTGTCCATGCCACTGTCTTGCCTCGGCTCGCCGCCGCCGAAGGGCTCTTACTTTTTTCAGTTATGTATATATTTTATTGGCCTTCAAGCTTGCTTCGCAGGTTGGCTTGGCCCAAAAGTAACAAACCTGAGCGCAGCGAAAGCACGCCAGCCGTTAAAAACAACAAACGCAAAGGCATAACTGAAAGGCTTGCACCGTTTTTTATGTGATAATATTGTTTTTGTAGGTATAAAAGATTGCTGCGCAATTCTTGTAAAAACCTACGGAAATCTTAATTGCGAGAGTATCGAGGCTCTTACCATGGCTTATCCCCTGCACGCCCGCTTGATCCTGCCTTGGGCTGTGGGGTAATGATAGGAAGTGCACAGATTTCCCTGCTTTTTCCTGCGAAAATCTGCCAGGCCGATAGCATGGTGCAGAGACAGGCATCCGTAAATTGATCACTCTGAAACTATGAGGAGGGTGCGCAGTATCGTCATCTCGACCGTAGCGGAGAGATCTTTGTACTTTAATACGGTTGTCATCCGATAGCTATCGGATCCCGCGCAGGCCCATCGTGTGGACACATCTTTTTGAGTTTAATTTTTTAGGCGTTTTGCTAGCTTCCTTAAATAACACATTGTTTTAACCGAAGAACGCCGTCAATCCCAAGGGCCGGAGAAATCAAAAAAACAGGTGCAGAATAGAACAAATAGTATTGCCAAACCTAAAACGCAGTGGTTTTGTGTTCATAAACGCTAATTTAAAGTTTTAAAGAAGTATTGAACACAAACCCCGAAGGGCTCAATCAGCCCACAGAAAACACAACAAAAACTGATTAAACGAAGTGCCGCTGTTTTTTTGATGTGTATAGGATTGTGTAAAAGGCCCATTGCTGGATTGACAGAGCGCTTTGGGTACTTTGGCGCTCCAAAGTACCATGCCACCGCGGCATAGAGCGGAAAAAACAATGCTTGCTTAATTAATGTTTTCGAAATAAATGCCTTTTTATAGCTGGAAAGATGCTGAAATAAATTCACTGTTGTCCGGAGAAATATTTTTTTGTTTATAAAAAAGGGTAGCTTTAAGTCTACCCTTTGTAGTGTTATATTT
>NZ_JACHCQ010000027.1 GCF_014205835.1 Pedobacter sp. AK013
TAGCCAGGCCACTACCTTTGCCTACAACGAGCGTGGCTGGATGAAGAACAGTACCTCCGATCAGTTCAGTATGGAATTGAAATATAACGATGGTACCCTTGCGCAGTTCAATGGCAATATCTCTGGCCAGAGTTATACCAACGGTACGGCCAATACATTCAGTTATAGTTACGACAGGCTGAACCGTTTGACCAATGCCACAGCAGGCAACAACCTTGGCGAAGCCATTAGTTACGATATAATGGGCAATATTGCCAGTTTAACCCGAGATGGTTTTAGTACCAACAGCTATACCGGTTATGATGGTAACCGATTAACAGCTATCAATGGTTTTATCAACAGCAGTTATGGTTACGATGCCAATGGCAACCTCACCAGCGATAGCCAGAAGAACATCACTCTGGGATACAACTTCCTTAATCTGCCGCAAACGATAAGTGGGAGTCAGAATTTAAGCTATACTTACAGTGCTGCTGGCGAAAAACTACAAAAACAGGCAGGTGGTACTACCACTAATTATATTGATGGTATCCAGTATACGAATAACAGCATTGATTTTATTCAGACGGAAGAAGGGATTGCAAGAAACAGTTCAGGAAATTACAGCTATGAATATAATCTAAGTGATCATTTGGGCAATATAAGGGTTACTTTTTATAAAAACCCCAATACAAACCAGTTAGAGGTATTGCAGCGTGATGATTACTATGCATTTGGCTTAAGAAAAGTTGCAACTGGGGGAACAAATAAATATCTTTACAATGGCAAGGAGTTGCAGGAAGAGTTGGGACAGTATGATTACGGTGCTAGGTTCTATGACCCGGTGATTGGGAGGTGGAATGTGGTGGATCCGTTGGCGGAATCTGATCGAATGACAACACCATATGCTTATGCCTTTGATAACCCAATACGCCATACAGATCCAGATGGAATGTTCGGTGAAGATGTTGTGGAAGATCTTGATGGGCCAAAGCCAAAACCAAAACAGACAGCATCAGTGCCTGGAGTGTTAACTGTTGGAGGAACAATTCTAAAAACATTAGCGACAGCAATTGAAGGTGTAGAAATTGTAGGAACGGCAGTATCAACTGCAGTTGCAGGTGTTGTTGTAGGTGTTTTTCTGCCTCAAAATGGTAATGATAGCGGTGTTGATGATATAAACAATTGGAATCTTAAACCGGTACTTCCACCCCCAATAATCCCTAAAAGCGCAGAAAAGGAAACGAAAGTTGATAAAAGTGTCAAGAATAAACTAGAACCAGACAAAGATGCTGAAGGCGATCATTCGGCACTCAAAAGGGATAAAGATGGAAAGATTACCGGAACAGCTACATACGAAAGGAATACTAAAAATCCGACCGGATGGGATGAGAAGAAAAGAGTAGATGTTGAGGGAAAACCTCACTATGATAAAAAAAGTGGTAAAAGCATTCCGACACCGCATGTAAAAGAGGGGAAAAATGTTAGGCCAGCAAAACCAGATGAACTACCTAAACAATAAAAATGGAAATATTAAAATGGCTTACAGATTGGTATAAATCAAACTGTGATGGAGATTGGGAACATAGCTATGGTGTTAAGATAGATACCCTGGATAATCCAGGATGGTTTGTTAATATAGATTTAATTGATACCAAACAAGATGGAAAAATGATTTCTATAAAAGTTGAGAATACTGATGATGATTGGTATTCAATTAAATCAGATGGGAGTGTTTTTGAAGCCTATGGTGATTTTAGTAAACTACCCTTTTTAATATCAAAATTCAAAGAATTTGTAGAGTCCACAAATGTTCCCTAAGCTGGCGTACGCGTGTCGCGTGTGCGAAATGCCATAATTATAGCGCAAGCCCAGCAATATAAAATTTGTTGGGCTTGCTGTTTTATTTAGCGAAAGCTTTTTGGTCTTGGAGTTCTGTATGTAGGTATCGATTACGTTGAACAGGACAGATTGTGTATCTGCATCCATCACCTTATAATTATGGTTTTGATATCCGATTAATTTACTGATCCGTATGGGATGTGGCCAGACCCGATGTTTGGTTCGCTTCTTCCTAGCTTGTTCGTTGCAGTGTCAGCTAAAGTACAATTAATTGTTAATCATGTTAGCAATACCGCTCTGAAAATGGAGAAGCCTCAAAGTACATGGACGGGGCAAGATATTTTAAGAGTTGGGGCTGGAGGAAAAGCTGAACATAAGTTAGCTGGAGCAAAGGTTGAAGCAGGGGTTAGTTCAGCAATAAACTCAAAGAAGAGACTTGTTACTGGAGCTGGAGTTTCTGGAGAAATAAAGAATGTTGTAAAAGGAGAATTATCTGGTAAAGTCTATCAAGATCAAACGACTGGCGAAACAAAATTTGAAGGAAAAGCCGATCTTAAGATTGGAAAAGCAAATGAACGCAAGGTCATTCAACCAAGCGAGGAACGTACAATTACAGGAGATGGTGTTTCTGTAACGGGGAATGTTAAAGAACTTGGGCGCACCTTTTCGGATGCTGTTGATGGAGTGAAAAAATATAAAGGCAGAGGTCGATGATATCAAAAAAACAATTAAATATGGAAGCAATTAATAAATTAAATAATATCCGGTATCTGTCTGATAATCAGTGGTATTTATAGTTTGTTTTTTTTAGGCATTGTCTTAATTCAAAATAATATTGATGGCATTTTTTGGATATCGATGCCCTTATGTATAGGTGCTGTAGTGATAACAATTATAAACAACTATAAAATACTTAAGTCATTATCAAGAATAAACAAGAATAATCTTTTGATAAATATTGTTATAATGGCACTTCAAGTTATAAATGTTTCTTTAAATGGATTCCAGTTTAAATATAACCAAGGCTTGGAAATTGTTGTTTATGCGAATATGGAAAATATAAGTAGAAAAGTTAACTGTGGTGCTTATGTTTCAAACTTTAATTACTTTTTAAATGAAAAGTTTATAGAATCAGATTATTCAGTCATTGGTTTAAATCTGTTAGCTCTGGCTTTATTCTTGTTTTACCTATATCAGTATAAGGCAAAACTAGCAGTGGACTTTGGAGTATCTTGAACACTAACCTTCACTGGTACATGCTTGTGGCGTTGAGAAATGAATTACATCAAAGTCTAGCAGTTTAAAACTGTTGGACTTCGTTATTTCTGTAGGAGTTCGAGTTTAAGCAATCCGGCTTTTATTGCTCCATAAATACGGGAATGTAGTTTAGTGAGTTCGGTAATCTTGATGTCCTCGGTAAAACGTTGGGGGACAAGCTATTTTAGTGGTAATAATGACTTTGGAGATGCTGCTCCGAGCAATTTAGGAGCTATCTGTTCGTAGTCTTGAGCCTGAGAGTAAAGAGTAAGGAGACTACGTACCAATTAATAGAAGAGCATTTTGGGTTGAGGAAAGTGCCCGTTGCCAAAGCTGGGCTTAACAAGTATCTTTACAATGGTAAGGAGTTGGGGCAGTATGATTACGGCGCTAGGTTCTATGATCCGGTGATTGGAAGGTGGAATGTAATAGACCCGCTGGTGGAGAAGATGAGAAGGTATTCTCCTTATACTTTTGTATTCAATAACCCGATTAGGTTTGTGGATCCCGATGGAATGGAAGGTACAGATTGGGTGATGGGTAAGAATAAAAAACCTTATTGGGACGAAAAAGCCACTTCTCAAGAAACAACAAAAGCAGGCGAAACATATCTAGGTAAATCGGTTCAATATGAAACTAAAGAAGGATATGGTGTAAGCTTAAACCCAGATAAAAGCTGGAACTATCAACTTGCAGATGTGACTGATAAAACACCTGTTGGTTCTAGATGGAGTGATTTTCAAAGTGCCCTTGGTGGTATGCTTCCAGCGCTTAAAGCAGCAGAGGTTGGAGGAGAAATAGGTGCTGCATTTGCCTCGGGAGGTATTGCTGCAGGAGAGATTGGCGGGAGCTACCTTTTGGGACAGGCTGCCAGAAGGGCTGACTTGTTAAGCTCTCTATCCGAAATCAGTTTTTCTACAGGAAGAACTGTCGCCACAACACTTACAGAACAACTATCTATGGCTGAAGTAACATCCAATCCTACAATAGGAAAAGTAGTAATGAACTCTATGAAAGACACAAGATGGTTAGGCTGGGATAAAATGCAATACACTCATGAAGCATTGGATGGTGGCAAAACAACGATTCATTATGTAGGTAAATGGATTGATGGTGTACTAAAGGCTGTTGATGACTTTAAATTTATGGGGAAATGAAAGTAAAATGTATATATAACACAGGCATGGATTTACGCTCTTATGAGAATAAACCTATGTTGGATGAACAATTGGGACGATTTGGTGCAAGCGGACTTTCTCAATATGGAGAGATAAGTATTGGTAAAGAGTATTTTGTAATGGGCATTGTTGTTTTCGAAACCTACCAAGCTTATTTAATTGATGACGGATTAATTTCTGTCTGTCCTTGTCAATTGTTTGATATAATTGATGCAAAGGTAAGTGCTAATTGGGATGTTAGAACGATTGAGAAAGATGAAAATATTTATCCCTATATACAAATGATGATTGGTTATCCTGAATTTTGTTCTGATAAAATGGCTTATGAAAAATTAATTGTAGAAAAAGAGGAAGAAGCACAACGAATTTACTTTAGGAGAAAAATTGAATTGGAGCGAGAGTTGTTAGACAAATGGGAATGACCCTATTTAGTCTTAGCGAGACGCTAAGACTAAATGTAACTTAGATAACAAAGCCTGGCAGTTTAAAAGCTTGCCGGGCTTTGTTATTTCTGTAGGTGTCCAAGTTTGATTAGCCTTGCTTTGATGGCTCCATAGGTTCTGGAGTGTAGTTTGGCGAGTTGTGTAATCTTGGTGCCTTCTGCAAAGCGTTGGGAAAGCAATTCATCTCCTTGTTCACTCCAGGCTAAACCTTGATTTCCTTTTTCGTTTACGGTTTAAGCAATAAAAAGCGTTTTGAATGTTCAAAGTATTACCGCTGATTCTCATTTTTTGGACATTATAAGCGGGCATTCTTTGAACCAAATTATTGCATTTTTATTTATCTCGATCGGTATAACATAAATTCCCCTTAATATAAATGTTTTGGGCATACGTTTTCATACCGAGTTTATTTATTGTATTTTTTGTCATTTTATGAATTCCTTTCCTTTTGAACTCTACTTATTGGGCAATTTGATTTAATTGACTCGGCGATAACTTTTTTTTATATGGGTTATAGTAGATTCGCGCTAAATTTTGTTCAAAAGTATTCCAAGATGATATATTCAAGAAATAGAAGGCTGAGAGTAAACGAATCTATGAGAAGTCTGGTAAAAGAATGCACGCTTACCACCAATGATTTTGTGATGCCGATTTTCGTAATGGAAGGCGAAAATAAGCAAGAACCGATCCTGTCTATGCCTGGAATTTTCAGGAGAAGCATCGATCTGACGGTTAAGGAGTGTAAGGAGTTGTTTGCTTTGGGCATAAAAGCAGTAAATCTTTATATGAAGGTTTCGGATGACTTGAAAGACAATACAGGCAAAGAGGCATGGAATAAAGACGGACTAATGCAGAATACCATCAGGGCCATCAAAGACGCAGTTCCTGAAATCATCATCATGTCTGATGTGGCACTTGATCCGTATTCGATGTATGGCCATGATGGAATTATTGAAAATGGGAAGATCGTAAATGACGCCACCAATGAGGCATTGGCTAGGATGTCTGTTTCACACGCAGAAGCAGGCGCTGACGTTGTGGCGCCCAGCGATATGATGGACGGGAGGGTTAAGATTATCCGCGAGGCACTTGAAGAAAATGGATTTATCAACGTCGGTATACTGAGCTATGCGGCAAAGTATGCCAGCTCATTCTACGGACCGTTTAGAAGTGCCCTGGACAGCGCTCCAAAAGACGACATGGAAATTCCGAAAGATAAAAAGACCTATCAGATGGACTTCCACAATTCTAGGGAAGCCATGAACGAAGTGTTTAAAGACATTGAAGAAGGAGCGGACATCATTATGATCAAACCGGGACTTCCTTACCTTGATATTGTTACTAAAGTTCGTGAAGCGATTGACCTTCCAGTTGCGGTATATAACGTAAGTGGGGAATATGCGATGGTAAAAGCCGCCGCAAAGGAAGGATGGCTGGATAATGATAAAACGATCATTGAAAGTTTAACCTGCATCAAAAGAGCTGGAGCAGACATGATTTTTACTTATTTCGCCAAAGAAGCCGCCATGATTCTAAACAGATAGTTAGCAAAGCTGGCTAGCTACATCATGAGGAATGAAGCTAACACCCCCGGTCAAATTGTTAATTGCATTAAAACTGCTGGCTGGGCAGCTAAACTTATAAAGGTGTTTTACTGCATCCCTCTGGATTTTGCGTATTCTTCCCTTGCATTTTTAAGTTCATCAGCATGTTTAGCAATCCAAAACCAAAGCGGAGTAACCTGCACCAATAAGCCCCTTCCTAAAGATGTGAGTTCATATTCAACTTTTGGTGGAACTTCGGCATATACAGCTCTTGAAACCAGACCGTCTCTTTCCAATTCCCGCAAACATTTAGTTAACATCCGCTGACTAATTCCATTAACATGGCTTTCTAAATTTGAAAAGCGCATTTTGCCATCTATTCCCCAAGCGTGAATCACAAACAACGACCATTTATTACCGATATGACTCAATATATCACCTTTAAGCTCATCCTGATCTTTGTTCAGGACTTTGCAGATATCAGACCAAGCTGCTGTGATTTCGGCATCTGTCATCAGTCTTTCCATATATTATAAATCATATTATTGATGTATAAAGATATGTCTTTCTGACAAATGGGCTTGTATAGATAAGGTGATTTTTGGTTATTCTCTCCCAAGCTATGTTAAATATTTGTAATTATTATAATCAATGAGGTTCAAAATCAAAAAACTAACACGCAGGTTAGTAACCCACACGCAGCTGCCTCATTGATTCCGCAGACTGCACGCATTAACTTTGTTCAAAATACAGGACCTAATTTTAGCAGTTTACATGAGGGGTCCGAAATTTAAATGACTTGAAAATGGAAAAGACATCAATATTAATTTTAGGAGCGGGTGAATTAGGTATGCCTGTCATTCTAAATCTGGCAAAAAAAACTAAGGATTACAGTAGTGTAATGGTTACGGTTCTGTTGAGAGAAGCGACAATTCATTCTGAAGATACCGATAAAAAAAAGAATATCACAGAGATTAGGGAAGCGGGAGTGGAATTGCTTGCGGGTGACCTTTCTGCTCCATCTTCTGAACTTATTGCTATTTTCAAAAACTACGATGCCATTGTTTCCTGCACAGGTTATGGAAGTGGTGCCGGGGGCTTTCAGCTTAAATTGGCAAATGCTGTGCTGGATGCCGGGGTTAAAAGATATTTCCCTTGGCAATTTGGAGTGGATTTTGAAGTTATAGGACGAGGAAGCGCGCAGGATCTCTTTGATGAACAGCTTGATGTAAGGGAGCTTTTGAGGTCGCAAACGCTCACAAAATGGGTCATTATTTCAACTGGGATGTTTACTAGTTATCTTTTTGAACCTTTCTTTGGTGTTTTGGATATGGAAAAAAAGGCAATAAATGCTATTGGCGGCTGGGATACTGCAGTTACAGTAACCACACCAGAAGATATCGGTAAGTTAACGGCTGAGATATTTTTTGCAGAACCACCTATTGAGAATGAGATCGTGTATATAGGCGGTGACACGATTACCTATGAGCAATTAGCTGATATTGCAGAGGAGTTGTCAGGACAAAAGTATGAGCGTACGCTTTCTGATATGACAGAGATAACTAATGATCTTAAAAATGATCCCACTAACTTTGTTAAAAAGTACCGTTCAATATTCGGAGCAGGCCGAGGCGTCTCCTGGCCGATGGAAACAACCTTTAATTTAAAAAATGGTATCACCACAACTTCTGCCAAACAATGGGCAAGAGATAATATTGACTGGAAATCTATGAACAAATAGTGTAGCTGTCGGATTTTTGGTGCGAGAATTATGTCTTATATTATTTTGGAAGTATCATAGGAAATTGTTCCTTTACTTTAAAGATCAATAGTGAAATTTTTTACAGTTGCCAACTTTTTGTTCCATTATAATCTGGTCAAGGTGGTTTAATTAAAAATCACCTTGAATTTAGCCTTGGGCTTAAATGATTTTTTCCCTTTTCCAAATCTTCGATTATAAGCGCTTATGGCAATTATTTGCTGCATTTAAGCAAAAGCTCATCTGCAGTTTTATAATCAAGGTTTGTATTTGAGTCCAGTCGGTACATGCTCCTTTAAATTGCCAGTGCATGTTTGTAGACTTCCTGGCAGTCTAGGTTTTCTAAGTCGTCTGTATTAACTTTAGCGCGAGAAGAAATTGTAAAAAGAAATGGCAGCAGCTCCAAAAATTAGTACTTATCATTTTCTCCCATATAAATATGGTTCGGAACTGTTATTGGATATTGGACGTATTGAAACATTGAATCATTATGTATTAGATCGTACGTTACATCAACTTAGTTTTTACGAAATTATTTTCATCGAAAAAGGAGCGGGCACTTTTACATTAGACGAAAATAAGACATCAATAACACCACGAACTATCATTTTCACAAGTCCCGGACAGGTGCGCTGTTGGGAAATTGAGCAGGATGTAAGTGGTTATGTATTGTTCTTTGAAAAAGACTTTCTCCATCTTTTTTTTTCAGACGAACTATTCCTATATCGGTTTCAATATTTTCATCAATATTCACGCCCAAACGATATGCAGCTATCCGAGATGCCATTTGTAAAATGTTTGGAGCTTTTATATGGAATAGAAGGAGAGTTCGGACAGCTTCAGAATGATAGCAATCATTTGATCAGGGCACTTTTATATCAATTGCTTGTACTGCTCAATCGATATTATGCGGGTGTCTACAACGTTCAAAGAGATACTTTTGTTCATCCAGATTTTTATAGGTTTCGATCTTTGCTGGAGAAGAAATTTGCGAATGACCAGCGTGTTGAAGCCTATACAAAAATGCTTAATGTCAGCTCAGGATTCCTTAATAAAATCTGCAGGCAATTTAGCGGATTATCTGCTCAACAAATGATCCACTACAAGCTGATTTCAGAAATAAAGAAACAACTTTATCAAAACAAATCTGCAAAAGAGATTTCCTACGCGTTTGGTTTTTCAGACCCGTCTAATTTTAACCGTTTCTTCAAAAAATTTACAGGTACCACACCTCAGGAATACCGAAGGAAGATTTAAATGACCATTTTAAAGGTAAAATGACCATTTTAATAGGATAGGCATGTTCTAATTTTACAAAAAAAGAACATGATAAAATATACATTTAGTCTTCTCCTATTCATAATAAGCGTACTGGTTGCACAGGCAGAACAATTATATGTTAACCCTCAGGCCGGTAATGACACAAACTCAGGAATAAAGACACATCCCCTAAAGACAATTATTGAGGCAGCTAAGCGCGTAAACTTAAACAAAGAGCAGGGAGCGACCACAATCTTCCTATCAGCAGGTGTACACTTGCTAACCCAAACCGTTGTATTCAACAATGACAAGTATACCTTTAAAAACCGTCTTGTCATTTGTGCGGATGTTATGCCTGACGATGCAGACTGGACCCCTCAAAAAATGCCTGTTGTGGTAACAGCAGTACCGCTTGTACCAGGTGTTGGCGGAGAGGAATCGAAAGGCATACAACCAGAGGTTAATCATGTGACCATTGAAGGCCTGAGATTTACCGGCAGTCCGGATTACACCTATATAGATGGAAATAATTTACGTCGTTCCTATCCAATATGGCGTGATGGAAAAAGATTGGACGATTTACTTGTGACACAATGCCTGTTTGCCGGAGATGTTGATGTATTGCCATTACATGTGGGGGTTATAGCCAATGGTTATGGCCTGGTTATCGATCATTGTGTTTTCTTCAACTGTAAAATTCCAGTTGTTTTTTGGAAAAACGATGGTGAGGCTGGCAGTCGTAGTGCAATGCGTTATTCGCTGGTATATGGGGGCTATTTCTGTGGCGTTTGGACTACCCTGGGTACCAATGGAGACGATTTCGACTTTCACCATAACATCATAGCAAACACCACTACCATATGGATCAGAGAAAAAGGAAGTAAAATCCGATATAAAGTTTCTGATTGCATTTTTACCAACTATACCAAACTGGCAGGATACGGAAGTGGCCCGTTAAGCGACAGTAATGCAACTTCGACAGATTTTCTGGAAATGAAAAACGTACAAACTACCGGAACTGTAAAAATTGAAAAAGATCAGCGTAAACGCAATTACCTGCAATTAGCAGAAGGTTCGATAGGTTCGAACATACAGGCAGGACTTTTTAAAAAGAACCGATAGTTTAAATTAATCATGAATACACAGAAAATCATCAAGATCGGTAGTCAAATTTATATTGGTCTTTCAATTTTCAGTATAGCTTATGTTAGTGTTTTGTCGGTATATAGTCCTCAGGCAACTATGGATTTGGTCGCTACGCGATTATCTAATACAGATGCAATAAGTTCTATAAGAGGTATATACGGTGGCGTTGGTTTAGTGATCTGCTTTTCTTTAGTTTACCTTTTATTAAACGACGTAAAAAAAGCACTCATTTTCCTTTCACTGTTTTGGCTAGCCTATTCTATCTCTAGATTGATAACAATTTTAGTTGATGGCCCTTTGGGCGAATTTGGTTTGCAATGGTTAGTGATAGAGTCTACCTTAGGCATTTTGGCTTTAGTGTTATTACTGCTTTATAGGCGCTTTAGATAATGGGTTAACATGCTTCTACTACAAATGAAAAACAATTAAATAATAACAAATTTTAAATGAAAAACAATTATGAAATCAATCTCGAAAAAATCTTTATTAACAGTTATGGTCATATCACTAGGTATTTTGTTTTTAGCATCGTGTAAGAAGCCTAACGATAACCCAGATAACAATAAAATTTCAATGAAAATAACTGTTACAGTAACTGGAGCTAATCAAAATGATCAGGTAGATTTTCAGGTAAGTGCCGGAAACCACGATGCCAGTCAGTACGGGGCTCCTGTTTGGAAAATAAATGGCACATCACAAGGTAATCAAGACAATATTATTATAGATGAGGGAGGTTTTACAGGCACCACAAAAACTTATGTGTTCGAAACCGTAAAACCATTTGATTTTGGTGAATTGAGCATTAATGTTGTTAATTTAGAAGGTGGGCCAATAACTGCTAGCTATAAAACCGAAGTTAATGGTAAGGTAGAGACGAATGAAAATGTGGTGGTTGCAGTAGATCAATCTTACAGTAAAATGTTCACATATAGATCAAATAAATAAGTCTAACTGATAAATTCGGCTCATCGATTAAAAGGGTTTGTAGCATAAATCATGACCAGGTGCCTTTTTGCCTTTGTTTTTGGTTGATTTTTAACCTTATAAGTTTTGTGTATTTCAGTAAAAGAACGGGAAACTACTTTTTAGCGGGATTGAAAAACAACCCTTATCATACTAGTTGTAAACAAGAATTTTTTAAAATCAAATATCTTATGAAGATACTCATGTTCGTTACCACATTTTTTTTCTCTTGTACCTGCGTTTCTGCCATTGAAACAAAAATAATAATAAGAGCAAAAGCAAAAGATGCAAAGTTCATCGGTAGCTCTCTCGGCGGTGCTTACGTAATCATCAGGAACAAGGTAAATCAACAGATTTTAGCTGAGGGTAAGACCACTGGCAGCACGGGTAATACAGATCTGATCATGAAAGGACCAAAAATGAGAGGAAGTTCCATTGTAGATGCCCAAACAGCGGGTTTCCTGGCGAATATTGATATTGACGAACCCACATTCATTAACATCGAGGTGGTCTCTCCAATTAATCATAAACAAGCTCAAGCAAAAGTAAGCACAGAGTTATGGTTAATTCCCGGACGGGATATTTTAGGAGAAGGAATTATTTTAGAAATACCGGGGTTTATTATCGACATATTGAAACCGCGAACCCACCAATATATAGCCCTGAATGCCATTAAAGATAAGCTACTCGAAATTCAGGCTAATGTTGTAATGATGTGCGGATGCGTTATTGATAAAGGTGGGATTTGGAATGCTGATGAAATCGAGGTGAAAGGCATACTTAAAAAAGACGGAAAATATATTAAGGACATTAAAATGTCATTAATCTTGACAAATCTATTTGAGGGCAGTTACCTAATTGACGCTGCCGGAAACTACGAACTGATCTTGTATGCTTATCATGAAAAAACAGGTAATACAGGTGTTGATAAGGTAAACTATGTGATTTATGAGTAGCGAAAGATTATTCAGGCCTGTAAAAATCTAATTAGTTTTGTTGGGGCATCTTGTTTATTAACAAGATTCAATAGTTTCTGCAAAACGTTTAAATGAATTTTTTCCCCTTTTCAAATCCTCAATTATAGGCCCAATAAGCAATAAAAAGCGATTTAACTGTTCAAAGTATTCCTGCTGATCGGTATACAAGCAGATAGAGTGTATTTTCTGACACCCCATCTGCTTTTTTTGTTTTTTACTGTGCTGTTAATCTGGTAAACAGGTAAAAATGTTTCGTTCGTTTTTACCGTTCCATTATCAACCTCACCTGCATCTTTTAGACTGGTATCCTTTAGTGCTGCCGCTAGTTTATCTAACCTTTTTCCAGCCTTTTATACCTCGTAAATAAATCAAACATATATTGAGCAAGTTGTTGAAAACGAAGAAAAACTGTATTCATTATTTCACGCTGCAACAATTGGCCATTTTTGCAGTCTTATGGTTTTAGACTAAATATGATACGCAGCTATTTCTCATTTCTTTTGATATTTCTGATTCTATTATTCTCGTCCGGTGTTTTTGCTTTTACCTATGGTGAGCATAAAAGGCTGGGAGACGAGGCTTTCTTGCATTTTCGTAGCGCTATGGCCGGTCTTTCCGGAGGTGATTTCTTTTTCAATTCACTCACTGCGCGAGAAAGTCAGGTATTTGGTTTTCTTTCGCCGAAGGGTGGTAACACAATCAGTTACGGGGTGCTGAACGGATTGAGCGGGGATCATGAAGACGACCCCTTGCTTTTGGAAAAAGCGCTGACAGACAAAGCCTCGATTGTGCAGCAGATCATCAGTATGCATGAGGAATTTATCGCTAAGGGTTTTTCTGCTGCGCCGGATAGCAAATTGGCCGGTCTGAACTTTAGGTATGCGCTATTGGCTATGGTTAATATGTCTCATTTTTATGTATACGGAAAAGACCTGCACAGTCAATTGAACAGTTTTGACCCAAGCTGGATCAAGAAACTACAGGACCCTTCAAAGACCAAAGAACTTTTTAAAAAACTGAGCCGTACTAATGCATTGACCATCTACACTACGGTTCACTTATTGGCTGTGGATCTGGCACGCGAAGCAGGAGAAATAAAAGCTACCGATCCGCCGAAAGCGGAAACTTTGATTCGCCATGCCGTGCTGTTCAATGGTTTTGCAGATCATTTCTTAGAAGATGCCTTTTCTTCAGGGCATTTGGTGGTAAACAGGAGTCCTTTGGCTTCTTTTACGAATAATAAGGCATTGCATGATTTTTATTCTGCGCACGGAAGTGTAGTGGTTAACAGGCAAGGAGAGGTATGGAGGGCTTACGGTGATGGAAAGTTGGATCAAAGTGAACCAGACAGGATCGTTTTGGCTGTGGCCCTGTCTTTGCAGGAAGTGTTTGAAGCCTACGCTGGCGCTAAGCCATTGAAAATGGATACCCAATCGCTGCTTGATGGGATAAAGCCTTTATCCCTGATCCCAATTCCCTATAATACCGATTTGAAAAAAGGGGTACTTGCCGATAGCTTGATAAACACAGAAGCGGAAAAAGCCAGCCAGATCTTGCCCCTACGTAATTTCGTGCGAAGCCGCGTAGGAAACTCTATGGTGTTTGGTTTCAATTCCAGGGCTTTTCGAGGACAGTATTTAGATGGCGGGGAGTTTAGGCTAAAGTTTGGCCTCTTTGGACAACGTTATGAATACAATAACCAAGGAACTAAACGCGGTATGCTGGACAGATGGAATGGCTATACGCTAAGTTATGGTTTTGGAACAGTTGGCAGGTTTGCAGAAAAAGACTACAGGAGCGATGTGTATTTGTTAAAAGGAGGGATCAGGAGTAATTTTGACTATTGGATTTCTGATAGCCGTTTTTTGGGGTTTACGAGTTATATGGAGGCTGGTTTGCAGTTTTCTAATGGCAAAAGCTCACCGGTTTTTGTACCTTCGGCTGGCCTCCAGTTGGGACCATTGTTCAAGGTCAATTACTACAATATGCCCCTGTGGTTGAGGATTCCTGCACAGTTATTTTTACCACTGGAGGTCAGAATAGGGAGCGTTATAGATGGAAAGTCTAAGCCTGCTTTTTTCTCGGGGCTAGACCTAACTTATGCTTTTTAATATTCCACTCCTACAATTTTATATTGTTCACTATCAGGGTGTTATTGGATGTGTATTTTGGGCGGGACGGCAATTGAAATTGTTCTTTCCATTTTATGCCAAAACTTCAACATGTCTTCAGTATCTTATACCATATTTGTTTATCATGAAGATTCTAATTATTGAAGACGAAGCTGGTTTGCAACGAAGCATTGCGCAATACCTGATGTCAGAAGGTAACCAGTGTAGCATGGCCTCCACTTATGCGCAGGCACTTGAGCGGCTCGGAGCATATGATTACGATTGCATACTGCTCGATCTTACTCTTCCTGATGGAGAAGGTCTTCAATTGTTAAACTATTTGAAACGGTTGAACAGAACAGAAGGGGTAATCATTATTTCAGCAAGAAATTCGATTGATCAAAAAATAGAAGGATTAAGTCTTGGTGCGGATGATTATCTAATAAAACCTTTTCATCTTTCAGAACTCAATGCAAGAATATTAGCTGTTGTACGCCGGAAAAGTGCACGGGGCGAGCGCCATATCGAATTCAAAGAAATCCGGATTGATTTGGACGCAAAAGAAGTTCTGGTAAATGGTAAGTTAGTTTACATGACCAAAAAAGAATTTGATCTCCTGCTTTATTTCGTTTCCAATAAAGGTAAGGTAATTTCTAAGTCTGCAGCGGTAGAGCATATCTGGGGAGATAATTCTGATATGGCCGATAGTTTTGATTTTATTTATACACATATTAAGAACATCAGGAAAAAACTGACTGATGCGGGGAGCGATGATTACTTTCAATCTGTATATGGCATTGGGTATAAATTTACCGAAGTATGAAGGTATTTACCAGATATAACAGGATACTCGTGATTATCAGTCTTTTCGGGCTACTGCTGATCGGTTTTCTTTTTTATCAAATGCTGGCCTATTATCTCGATCAGCAGATCGACCATGATCTGGTAGAAGAGATCATGGAAGTAAAAGAATACGCTTCAAAAGGGAATTTTTATCAGCCACATGAATTTGAGGATCTTATTGTTCAATACAAAAAGATAGAAAAGGCCTTTCCTTCCAGCAACTACGCTGATACGATATTCTATAACCCTATAAAGCACCGTAAGGAGACCGCAAGATACCTTAAAACAGAACTCGAACTTGTAGGGCAGCCCTACCAGGTGTTGGTTATCGCCTCAAAACTTGAACGTCAGGAACAAATTCGGAACATCTGCTTGATTATTCTGATTCCTGTAATGCTGCTTTTTGCTTTGGTTCTTCTGGTGAACCGGATTTTGCTTAGAAAAATCTGGACACCCTTCGAGCAGCTCCTGAAAAATATTACCGCATTCAATATTAATCATGAAAGGCCCTACGAACCTGTTGAAATGCCTGTTTCAGAATTCAGGCAACTTAACCAGGTATTGGTTGAGCTTTCTGGTAAAGTCAAATCTGACTATAACGAGATTAAGCTATTTACTGAAAATGCATCGCATGAGATGATGACACCCCTCGCGGTGATCAATTCAAAGCTTGATAATATGCTCCAGTCAAATGTTCTGAGTAAAGAGGATGGAGAAACATTGATTGAACTGTATAAGGCTACTTCACGCTTAACTAAACTTAATCAGTCGCTATTGCTCTTGGTTAAAATCGATAATAATTTATTGCAAGATGAAGAAAATATCAATCTAAAGGCACTTGTTGAAGAAAAAAGTGTTTACTTCCAAGAGCTTATAAATGAACGGAATATAAATGTAGAATCTGTTCTAGCCGATGTAACCATTTCTGCAAGCCGGCAACTTTTAGAAATACTGATCAATAATTTATTTAGTAATGTTATCCGACATAATTATGATGGCGGAAAGATAGAGATTAGTTTAGATGCAGAGAAAATTGTATTTGCCAATACCGGCCATAACCCAGCGCTTGATCCTGAACGAATATTTGATCGTTTTTATAAGGACAATGCTTCTGAAGGTACAGGTTTAGGGCTTGCCATACTTAAACAGATCTGTAACCGTCAGCATTACTGGCTAAATTATGCCTATCATCACGATTTGCACACTTTCACCATAACATTTAAACATTAACATGGCCATTATCGAACCTACCAATCATGAAATAGGAGAAATCAAAAAAGGGAAGAAATATGCCTCTTCTACACGTTTCTGGCACTGGGTAAATTTCATTGTCATCTCCGGATCGCTATTCACTGTGCTCATTAATTCAACGCTGTTTGATCGTGCCCAGCGTAGTTTTGTAAAGAATGAACTGATGAATGCAGGGGCATCTGTAAGCGATAAGCAGGCAGGTGCGGTAACCCATGGACTGGAGGATCAGGTTTGGGGTATACATATTTATTTTGGTTATGCCCTTGCTGTACTTTTTCTTTTTAGGTTGGTTGCAGAATTTTTTCTTCCTCCTGCACAAAGAATAATGCCGAAGATAAAAAAAGCTTACCAGGCTTATTTTATATTAAAAAAAGCGCGCGAGGAAGCAAAGCACGAATTGGTAGTAAAAGGGCTTTATCTTATTTTTTATCTTTTGTTATTAATTATGGTTGTTACCGGTTTATTGCTTGCCTTCGAAGATTATACTGGTATCCCTAGAAATATTAACCACAGTATAAAAGAATTCCATGGTTTTTGCATGTACCTGATACTTGGCTTTATTATGCTCCATTTAGCTGGGGTTTTCCTGGCCGAACGGAAAGATGGTAAAGGAATTGTTTCGGATATGATTAATGGGGGCTGAACAGAAATAAGGCATTAATTTATTCAATGATAAAAAATGAGCAAGTTCCATAAAGAAGAGCACCTGAAAAGCTCAGCGTTTATTTCAGATACAGTAATTGGAATGAGCGACGGATTAACAGTTCCCTTTGCACTTGCCGCAGGCCTTAGTGCCGCTGTGAGCAGCAATTCGATTATTATTACCGCGGGCATTGCCGAGATCATTGCAGGTTGTATTGCCATGGGATTGGGTGGCTATCTTGCAGGAAAGACCGAACAGGAACATTACGAAAGTGAGCTGAAAAGGGAATACCTAGAGGTTGAAAATGTACCTGAGCTGGAAAAAGAAGAGGTGAAGGGAATTTTTGCCGAATATGGGCTAGACCGTAATGCACAAGATCTCCTAGTTGATCAACTGAGTAAGAATAAAGACCATTGGGTAGATTTTATGATGAAATTTGAACTGGGCTTGGAAAAACCAGACATCAACAGGGCGCGCAACAGTGCACTTACCATAGGGTTTTCTTACTGTGTGGGTGGTATGCTACCCCTTTCGGCATATTTTTTCACTTCAATGCCGCAGGATGGGCTGGTGCTCTCTGCGGTGCTAACCACTATCTGTCTGTTTGTATTTGGCTATTTCAAAAGCAAGGTAACGGGGCAGCCCCCGGTAAAGGGTGCTTTAAAAGTTACTGCTACCGGGCTTATTGCAGCGGGGGCGGCATTCCTGATCGCTAGATTGATTGCTTAATGAGTATTCTTTCTATGTTTTTTAACTAAACTGTTTAACAAATATTTAACAAATTTTCTTTTAAAACTTCAGAATGTCTTCAGACTTGATCAATAGTTTTGTTACAATCAGTCTTTCAATTAAATGAAGATTGTGAACCAGAAAACTTTAGCCCTTTTTATAGATAGAATTTTACACAGATTTTTTTAGCATTTCCCCGTCAATACTAAGTGCTTGTACATCGGGGCATTGTCTGAATATTTCATTGCTCATTTTAACTATAAAAAGAACATGGACAGAAAAGATTTTCTTAACAGTATTGGGATGAGTGCTGCGGCCTTTGCGCTTATCAATTGTATCGGTTGCAAAAAAAACGATGGCAGCAATTCTGCCGATACTACAGGGCCAACAGGTATAAATTTCTCGCTCGATTTAAGCTTAGCTGCAAATGCAGCATTACTCAGCAATGGAGGATCTTTAATATCAAATGGAGTTATTGTAGCCAGAACGAAGACAGGAGCTTATATTGCTGTGCAACGTTCATGCACTCATGAAAGTTATACACTAACTTATCAATCTGCAAATAGTCGCTTTTATTGCCCTAATCATGGTGCAACTTTTTCTGAAAGCGGAGCAGTAACCAATGGTCTGGTTTCTAGGTCTTTAACCGTGTATAATACCCAGCTTACTGGCACTACTTTAAAAGTTTATTCTTAAGATTATGAAACTACTTTTTGTTGCCCTATTGGGGCTATTTACTATTCCTGCATCGTGGATGGGAAATTTTACAGAAGCACAAAAACAAGCAAAAGCCACACATAAACAGATCCTGATTAATTTTTCAGGTTCAGACTGGTGTGGTCCATGTATTCGTCTACGGAAAGAAATCCTAGAATCTGAAAGCTTTGAGCAGTATGCCACGACCAATCTTATATTGGTAAGGGCAGATTTTCCAAGACAGAAAAAAAACCAGCTAACAAAAGAACAGATTAAGCTTAATGAATCATTAGCAGAGGTATATAACAAGGATGGTAAGTTTCCATACACCCTTCTTGTTGATGAAAATGGGAAGGTGCTTAAAACCTGGGATGGATTCCCTGATGAAAGTCCTTTGACCTTTGTATCTGAACTCAATAAACTAAAAAAATAACCTTAACAAGATGGCCAAACCTGTTTCTGTAAACCGGATACTAAAACTTATGGGAAACCGGTTTGAGTTTACTGTGATCGCTGAGAATGAACAGGAAGGGAATGCGGCGATAGATTCGGCAATAGAAGAGGTGAGACGGATAGAATATCTGCTCACTACTTTCAGCGATCTTAGCCAAACAAGCGTGATAAACGAAAATGCAGGTTTGCAACCTGTAAAAGTTGATGAGGAAGTGATTAGCCTAATTGAGCGCTCCATTAGGATATCAGAAATTACGGATGGGGCTTTTGACATTACCTATGGTTCGATAGATAAACGCCTTTGGAACTTTGATGCGAATATGACGAGCTTACCTGATGAACAAACTGCATTGGCATCTGTTGGACTGATAGATTATAGGAATGTAATATTGAACAAAGAGCAGTCTACTGTTCTACTCAAAAATAAAGGCATGAGGATTGGCTTTGGTGGAATTGGAAAGGGTTACGCTGCCGATAAGGCAAAATTAACGCTACAGCAGTTGGGGATTAAAAGTGGAATTGTAAATGCAGCTGGTGATTTGGTTACCTGGGGCACTCAGATAGGCGGCCATGCATGGACAGTAGGTATTGCCGATCCGGAACAAACTGATAGGCCATTTTCTGCGCTGAAGATCAGTGATATGGCCATTGCAACTTCGGGCAGTTATGAGAAATATGTTACCATTGGAGGGAAACGCTATTCGCATACGATAGACCCCAAAACCGGACTTCCGGTAAGGGGGGTAAAAAGTGTTAGCATTATTTGCCCCAGTGCAGAATTAGCCGATGCCCTGGCTACACCAGTAGTAGTGATGGGTGTAAAAGTAGGGCTGGAGCTGATCAACCAGATTAAACAGGTAGCCTGTATAATCATAGATGATTATGATCGGGTATTTACCACAAACAATATTAATGTGATATAATTATGAAACCATCATGATTTTACCAAAACCCGCAGGGGAATAAATATTTAAAATCATGATCGCTTCATCACCTTTAAAAACAAATAATATATAGATGAAAACTTCCAGAACAATTTTCCTTTCGATGGTTACCGCATTTTCATTAACCAGCATGCTTAGTGCTTGTAGTAGCGTAAAACCTTATCAAAAAAACAAGATTAATGATGCTGATATGATTCTTTCGGCCAGAAAGGTCCAGAAATTTGAACAGAGTTTTCAGCTTTACCGCGAAGGCGCTTCAGGTGCGAACGGAGGCAAAAGTGGTGGTGGTTGTGGCTGTAATTAATTTAAGCATCAAAAAATGAGAAAAATATATCTCCATGTGCTTTTTATGTATTTCGGTATATTGAGCACATACGCACAAACTAAACCAGAACCTGCAAAAATAGATAGCAGCAAATACCAGTCGAGGAAGCTAAAAATTGATGAAATTAACCTGGTTTCAGCTTATTATCATCAGAATGGTAATAATTCTGCAGTGACGGGCGGTATTGGCACCGAGAAACTGAGCGATTTTGCGAACACGATTGATCTTCAGCTGTCTAAGTTCAATAAAAGAGGTAAAAAAAATACCTTTCTTTTTGAGCTTGGTGTTGATCATTACACTTCTGCCTCTTCAGATAAGATTGATCCAAGTACTATCTCCTCAGCTTCTTCAGCAGATACACGTATTTATCCTTCACTAAACTGGACGCACTCCAATGAAGAGACTGGTAATTCTTTTGGCTTTACAGGATCGTATTCAACAGAATTTGATTACCAGTCGATAGGAGCTGCCTTTAATTTAACCCGTTTATCAAAAGACAAAAATACCCAGTTTGACTTTAAGCTTCAGGCATTTTTAGATCAGTGGACAGTGATTCTGCCAATAGAACTGCGAACGGGCAATACAGGCAAGGGGCACGAACAATATGATACCGCACCAAGAAATTCATTTAGTGCATCCTTCTCGTTATCGCAGGTTATTACCCAAAAGTTTCAGGCAGCGCTGATCCTGGAGCCGTCTTATCAGAAGGGCTTGCTGGCCACGAAATACCAGCGCGATTATTTTACCGATGGTTCACTACGTTCGGAAACATTACCCGATAAACGGTATAAGCTTCCCATTGGGCTGCGGATGAACTACTTTTTGGACGACCATTTTGTAATTCGTACTTTTTACCGTTACTACATGGATAATTGGGGCATTAGGGCGCACACCGCAGAACTTGAAATTCCAGTTAAGATCAATTCATTCTTTTCGGTCAGTCCTTTCTATCGCTATAACAATCAGGTGGGGACTAAATATTTTGCACCTTATGGACAGCATTCGCCATCAGAACAATATTTTACAAGTGATTATGATTTATCTACGCTTACCAGTGATTTTTATGGGGCAGGTATCCGGTTTTCTCCGCCCAAAGGCGTTTTTGGTTGGCAAAGATTAAATATGCTCGAATTGAGGTATGGCCATTATTCACGGTCGACAAGCTTGGTTTCCAATATTGTCTCATTAAACCTTAAATTTAAATAAGATTGTTTAATTATTCAGATCACTAATCAAAAATACAATTTACCATATATGGCAACTTTTTTGTTCCAGATATAACTTGGCCAAGGTAACCTAATCAAAAATCACTTTGTTTTTGATACATATTTAAATTTCTTGGGGAAATTATTAAAGAGACTGCGAATTATATTTGCAGTCTCTTTAGTTTGATCTTTAAACAGAATTCATATTTTTATTACCCCTTGTGTTTCCTTATCAAAGGCCAGTATTCAAAATGGATATAAGAAATTAAAGTGCCTTGTGTTTTTTACCCCACTTTTCCAGTTCTTTAATAATTGGTTTCAAATCATCCCCGATCGGTGTTAGCTCGTATTCAACACGGGGAGGCACTTCGGCATAAACCGTACGTTTTACAATTTTGTTTTCTTCCAGTTTTCGGAGTTGCAGTGTAAGCATCCGCTCAGTGATATTTGGCAGACACTTTTTCAGTTCTCCAAATCGGCGCTTTCCGTTTATCAGATAACAGCAAATAGCCAATGCCCACTGGCCGCCGATGATATTGGAAGCATAAACCTCTAAACAGTCATTGGCTAATGCCTGCTTATTCACATAGTTTGTGGAGGCTTCTTTTATCTTGGTCATTACTTACATTTTTTATAGTACCATACAATGGGTAGCTAACATGCAAAATTAATGTTTCGTCAATACTTTTGTGCAACGATTTTAAATTTACTTGATATGAAAACATTGGTGATTGTTGTTCACCCCGATATGGAGGGTTCAGTAATTAATAAAAGATGGATACAGGAATTGAATAAACACCCTAATCAATATCACGTCCATCAATTACACGCTGTTTATCCCGATGAGAAAATTGATGTGGTTGCAGAGCAAAAATTGATTGAGCAATATGGCAAAATTGTATTTCAATTTCCATTTTATTGGTTCAATTGCCCACCGTTACTTAAGAAATGGCTGGATAATGTTCTTACCTATGGGTGGGCGTATGGAAGCAATAGCGGTTATAAAATTTCGGGTAAGAAAATTGCCCTGGCCATGTCTGTAGGAATAGATGAAGACCAATACGAACCAATGGGAAAGTATAAATATACTTTGGCCGAATTAACCCGGCCGTTTGAACTAACTTTTGAATATGTGAAGGCTGACTACAGGCCGTTTTTTGCTTACTACGGCATTGAGCGGAACAGTTCAAAGCAATGGATTGAAAAAAGTATAGTTCCTTTTATGGATTTCATGGATAGTTTATAAAAGCTTGCTCCATTAGTGAAACAATTGTAATGGACAAATAATGATCTGGTTTTTATTGGTTAATGATGTAGCCTGGTGTTTTTTACCTGGCCGACCAGCCGTCTGGCTACTGCGCGCCTTATGCTTCAGTTGGCCCCGGTAATTAATGCTTTTTTCATCATTTTAAAAGGGGTTATGCTATGTGACATTTTGATTGAATTTCTACTCCCAAAGATTGAAATTAACAATTCTATTCAGTTCGAGTTTTTTGAAGGTACCTGTTCAAAGTATCTCTATTATGCAACTTTTATTAAAACAAGGGGTCTTTTAGAACAGAAAACTTTAACCAAACCGAATGAAACTATCTCTACTTATTTTAATATTTTGTACGTTATTCATTTTTTCAAAGGCCCAAAGTCAAAGGGCAATCATACAAGGGGTATTAATAGATGCCAAAACAGCGCAAGCCATGCCATATGCTACGGTAAGTATTTTCAGGGCTAGCGATACTACACTGATAAGCTATCGCTTAAGCGATGAAAAAGGCGGTTTTAAGGTTGCCGCCGTACCTGTTGGCATAAAATTGCGGATTATAATTACGTATATGGGTTTCACCATTTATCGTAAAGCGCTCGAAGTACAAAACGGTCAGCAATTATTAGACTTGGGGAAACTATCTTTGATAACATCAGCTGTTGATCTGACAGAGGTGACGATAAACGCAGAACGGCCACCAGTTGTAGTACGAAAAGACACTATTGAATTTAATGCGGCTGCTTTTAAGACCCTGCCTGATGCATTGGTAGAAGACCTGCTTCGAAAATTACCCGGGGTGCATGTAGACAAGGATGGGAATATTATGGTAAATGGCCGTAAGGTAACAACCATTTATGTGGATGGGAAAGAGTTTTTTGGGGGTGATGTGCATATTGCGTCTAAAAATCTGCCTGCCAATACCATTGATAAAATACAGGTAACAAATGATAAAGAGGCGCTTAAATTTAATCCTTTAATGCCGGAGGCTGATATACCACAAGTAATAAACCTGAAACTAAAGCCTGGTATTAAGAAAGGCATGTTTGGTAAGGTTTATGCAGGTGCCGGTGTTAAAAATAAAGGGGAAGCTGGCGCTTTACTTAATTTTTTCAGAGACACCACACAGATAAGCATTTTGGGTTACGGAAACAATTTAAACAAATCTTCTTTCTCTTTTACAGATATCCGGTCGGTTGGCGGGTTTAACAGAAGTGGTTGGGGCAATGCCAATGGCAACGGTAATGGTGGGCTTTCTATCGATAAAGTATCTTTTGGTGGTTATGGTAACGGGATAATGACATCAAGTGGTGGCGGTGGCAATTTCAACACCATCATCAACAAAAAAGTAGATTTTAGCCTTAACTATTTTTATGGCGCGGTAGTTTCTGATTATGACGAACTGCGCAACACACAGCAATTGTACAGCGATACTGTATTAACCAGCCTACAAAATACAAACCAGCATAATAACCAATATGCGCATTTAATAGGTACCAGAATAGGGTTTGATATTGCCCCAAAACTGCATATAGATTTTAAGCCACAGCTAATTTTTGTAAAAGAAAATAACGACCAGTTTTTTAACCTTAATACCAGCTCCAGCATTAAAGGTACATTAAGCACAAGCGACAATAAGCAGGATGAACGCAATAATTCTACAACCTTTATGTCGTGGTTAAAGGTTATACCAACTTTTACTAAAAAGGGGCGCAGTATGTTTTTTGTTGACGCTTTAACGGTTGATAACTCAAAAAATAACCTCTATAATTTAATCCAGAACTCGTTTTTTCAGCCGCCTGCGCAAAGCACTGTCAACCAATTGCGTAAAAATGATGTGGTAGATACCCGCAATTTTATAATGTTGGTTTATTCAGATCTGCTTGCTCCGTCGTTGAATTTCAGCGCAAACGTGACGTCTAACTATTTTAAAAATAAGAACGATCTGGACACTTTTTTTCCTGATCTGTTTGACCAGTACGTTATTGGTGTACCTGCCCTTACACAGGATTATGAACGTACTGGGCACCGTGCAGATGCAACAGCCGGCCTAAAATGGAAATTAAATAAATGGAGCTTTGGGCCGGGTATAACATTGGCCGTTTTTGATGCTAAAAACGTTTTCTCTACCGGTAGCCCTGTTAACCAGCATTATCGCCTTTTATTACCTAGTTTTGATTTGGGTTACAATATTTTCAACCTAACTTACAAACGCAATTTCAGCGAGCCTGCACTGGCAAACATACAGCCTATCATTAACAATACTAACTCTTTATTTATTCGTAACGGTAACCCCAACCTTAAACCAGCAGTTAGTAATTCATTAAGCCTGGGGGTGCGTAAATACGATACCAAAAACCTGCTTACCTACAATTTTAATGTTAGCGGTACTGTTATAGACGACGCAACCATTTTATCCAGAACCATTAATGGCGCAGCCGTGCAAACCACCATTCCCATTAATGCTAACGGAATCTGGACGCTAAGCAACAATTTGGGCTTTCAAAAAGATTGGAAGATGGAGAATAACCGCCAGGTATCTTTTATAGCATCCAATAGCAGTTCGTTAAATAGTTCGTTCGTAATGCTTAATGGGATGAAAAGCGGGTTCAGGACACTAAATATCCGCCCAGCGGCTGAGGTAAGGGTTAACCTGAACGATAAGTTTGAACTCAATCAATCATACACTTTTACCCATTACCATAGTAATTATGAAAGCACTGAATTTAGTAGCCAGACACTAAATTATCACGATGCACGGAGCGAGGTAATATATCGCCTTGGGCAGCATTGGGTTTGGGAAACACAGTTAGATTATCGTTATAACCCTAATGCTGTACCGGGCCTGCTGCAAAGCTATTATAAGTGGAACGCTGCAATGACCTATGTGTTTTTGAAAGGCAACAGGGGGCAGTTAAAATTTGCTGTAAATGATATCCTTGATCAAAATGTTTTAGCTTCACGGATGATCCGCGAAAACCTTATTGAGGACATGCAGGGGAGCACCATCAGGCGATACGGACTGCTTACATTTACTTACAATATCCGCAGTTTCGGAGATAAAATTGGCGGAAGAAATCAGTTGTTTAAATTTTAAAAAGAGCCAATTCAGGTAATAGTAACTGTTATTTAAAAACCTGGTATAATGATAAATTTATGTCCGTCCGGCAAATGATAACCTAATTTTGGAAAGGTTATAATATTCTTGAGCACCATTAAAATAATAACTAAAAAAACTCAAACGCCATTGCTTTTAATCGGTTTCCGGGTTTTTATGGGAAAAGTAGGTTAGAAGACATGCAAATTCGTGCTCACTCATCTGCATGCCTTATTATCTGTTAAATTTTACAAAAGTTCCTTGTGCTCCATCAGATAAGCCATTGCTTCTTTTACTGCCTGTTCTGGTTTTATTGGATTAAAGCCCAATTCAGTCCTTGATTTGGAAATATCAAAATCCTGTTGAAGCCCCGAAAACATAGCAATATCTTTTGTGGTGATAATAGGTGGTGCCCCTTTTATTTTGGCTGAAAATTCCATCAAACCTGCTATTACATATAATAGAAATTTAGGGACTGTACCAGGCACTTTGAGTTTCAATTCCGGATAAAGTGTTTGCGCTAACTTGGTGGTATCTGTTATGGTCATGCATTTTTCATTGGCCAGGATATAACGTTCACCTGAACGGCCTTTTTGTGCCGCAAGATAGCAGCCTTCGGCAACATCTTTCACATCTACCCAATTGAGTGTAATTTTGGTGTCTATTGGAATTTGCTTATTCAAAATCAATTTCAATATGCCATAAGAAACATTCAAAGGAAAAAACGCTTCACCGCCTATCATGGCACTGGGCATTACTGAAATTAATTCGACACCTAATCTTTCAGCTAATTGAAAAGCAAGCTTTTCACCATCATTTTTAGAATTGTAATACATATCCCTGCGGTTAGGGTTATAGCCATTACTTTCTTTTGTGGGGAGATGGGTATAATCCAGCGCTGCAATAGAACTCACATAAACAATCTTTTTTACGCCAGCTTCTGCTGCGGCTTCTATTGTATTACGCGTTCCCTGCATATTTACATCGTAAATTTCTTTTTTCGGGTCTTTGGCCCACAATTTAAAAGCTGCACCTACTGCATAAAATATATCAACGCCTTCTAAGGCTTTAACAAATGAAGCTTTATCGGTAATATCTGCTTGCACAACTTCACAATCCAGACCTTTAAAGCAGTCTTTATTTTTTATGTTGCGAACGGATGCGCGAACCCTAAACCCTTTATTTATTAATAATCTTACCAGATTGTTGCCCAAGTGTCCGTTAGCACCAGACACGAGTACTAAATTTTTATTTACCATATCCATCGATTTTAAATGATGATGCAAAATTCAATTTTGCCCATTTAAAACCACTTCACAAATGTTACCTAATGATTTGTTTTCGGATACGGCTCAAACTTTTTGCGTTCATTCCCAGAAAAGAAGCGATATACTGCATCGGTACATTTTGTAGCACTTCGGGGTGTTCATTCAGCAGTTTTAAATATCGTTGTTCTGCACTAAGCGTTGCCAGTTCCCTGGAACGTTTTTCATTGTAAGACAAAGATTGCTGAAATACAAAAAAACTGAACGCCTTAAATGCAGGACTTTGTTGTACAAGCCAGTCAAGATCAATTTTGTTAATACGTAAAAGCTCACATGCTGTAATGCATTCCATGTTTTCGTCAGATTTACATTGGTTTGCAAAATTAGAATACGAAGTAATGAAGCCCGGAGGGCAATTGATATGTGTTGTTACCTCATCGCCTTTGTCATTATAATGAAATAAACGTACAAAACCCGATACGACAAAATATAGATAAGCCGGGATTTTTCCTTCCTCTTCAACTATCCTGGTTTTCGGATACAACACCGGTTCGAAGTATTGAATGCATAGGTCTTTTTCCGAATCAGAAATTTTCACATTTTGTGCAATAAGTTGAATAAGGTGGTTATGCATGTTGCAAACTTAAAAAAATATAGTCCTGCAACATCATAACTGTTTTATTAAATATATTTATTCAAACACTTTCAGCTTGAGTGATGGGTTAATTTTTTAATTTGAAAAAGCGTGTTGGGTTAGATCTAATATTTTTTTCTTTCGATATCTTAAGTATTGCAAATTGGTTTGGCATTTTCCACTTAAGTTCAGAGATAAGCGTTGCCAAAAATATCATTCCACCCCCAATCAATAACCTTGATGTAATTTCCTCTCCCAAAATAAAGTGGGCGGCAAATGCTCCGAATATGGGTTCGAAAAGATAGATGATAGATACCCTTTCGGCACTAATGTACTTCTGAGAAATATTTGATATGGTGTACATGTAGGCCGTTGAAAATAGTGCGCAAAAAATAATGCCAATCCAAAACGTTTCTTCCTGAGGAATCCAGGTAGGGTTTCCTTGGATAAATGTTAACAAGAAGGTTAGTATGGCACAAGTGGCAAACATAGGTACAATGGTGGGGATAATATTGCCCGCTGTTGATTCCTTTTCAACCTGGATTAAATATATTGCAAAACAAAAAGCACCTATAATAGTGTATAAATCGCCGGTTCCAATGCTCAATTTATCGGTAACTGATATTACAAAAAGCCCAATTAACGCCGTGAACGCGGCAATCCATATTTTAAGTGCTGCAGTTTTCCGGTAAATAAGAAGTTTAATGATTGGAATCATTACAACTGTTATGCCTGCCACAAACGAACATTGAGATGCTGAGGTGTGGGTAATGCCCAGTGTTTGTAAATAAATACCCAATACCAGCGGAATAGCCAAACCCGCACCTGTTTTAATAGCTGTTGAATCTAGTTTCTTTACATGCTTCCAGAAAATAACGGATAAAACTATTGTGGCGAGTAAAAAACGATAGCATAAAAACAGAACTGGCTGGTGCTGGCCAATAGCTAGTTTGGTAACTGAAAAGGAAATGCCCCAGAAAGCGGTACCCAATATCAATAAAATTAAAAAGAGGTTTCTTTTTTCCATTAGGATACTTTTAATTCGTTTTCGCTAACCAACACTTTTTTCATCATCAAATCTGTTTGTTCATCATCTCCAAGCCAGAACTTATGCTTGTTGAAAGCTATAAAACCATTTTTTTCATAGAACCTTAAAGCCCTGTGGTTTTCTTCCCATACGCCCAGCCATACATAACTGGCCCGTATTTCGTGCGCAATATCAATGGCTTTTTGATAAAGTAGCTGGCCAACTTTTCGACCATAAAATGCTTTCAAAATATAAATCCGCTCAATTTCAAGTGCATTCAGATTTAGTTTTTCGGTTTGCGCCAGGCCAGTATTGATTTTTAAATAGCCAATTGCTTTTCCGTCAAGCAGTGCAAAATAAAATTGAGAATCCTGATTACCCAGTTCCGTTTTCAGTTTTTCTTCTGAAAAGCTTTTTTCGAGATATTCTTTCATATTTTCCTCGCTATTTACTGCTGCGAAAGCTTCAGAAAATGTTGCTCTCCCGATTTCCTGTAATGTTCTGATACCTGTTATTGTTGCCCTTTCTATTATGATCTGCTCCATGGCACGAATGTAACAACTCTTTAAATGTGATAAAATGCTATTTTTTCATTTATTAATGCGTATTTTGCATTAATGGATCTTCAGCGAATCAAGTATTTTTTAGCCCTGGCAGAACAGCTTCATTATTGGAAAACGGCAGAAAAGGTAAATATCACACAATCAGCCCTTAGCCGTCAGATACAGTCGCTCGAAAGTGAACTGGGTTTACAGCTTTTCGAGCGTAACAAACGTAATGTAAAGCTTACTCCAGCGGGTAAATTCTTAAAAGAAAAGTGGGAGGTAGAGCTAAATGAACTCGAATATATCCACCAGTTTGCCAAGCAGCTTCACCTTGGTGAACGCGGAACCATTACCATCGCGCATCCTGATTCCATATCGGCTTCTATCATGCCCGATATTTTGGCGAAGATAACACAGGCATTTCCCAAGCTTCAAATTAAGTTGGTGCAGGTTTTATATGAAAATCAGCTGGATTTTCTAAAGAACTATAAGATAGACCTGGCCATTACAAGAGACATCACCAGTGAGCAAGGCATTCATGCAAAAAAAATATATTCCGACCACCTGGCTTTGGTGGTGCCATTAGCACATGCTTTTAAAAAATTTGAGGATTTATCTACAAAGCGCCTTAAAGCACAAAAGTTTATATTGCCTACCAAAGATGAGGGGAGCAGTTATAGCGAGATTATTCAGGCACTTTTCAAATCTTATGATTTTGTTCCTGATGTGTTTCTACATTCTGAATTTGGATCAACCATTATTGCACTCGTACGGAAAGGCTTGGGGATAGCTATTTTACCCGATTCTTATATGCACCATCAAAGTCCTGGCCTGCGGTTTATACCACTGCCTTTTAAAACCGATATATTAATCAATTGGCGGGCCGATGACCATAACCCTGTACTTGCCAATATTTTGAAACTTGTTTTCGAAAATTAGCAGTAAAGCTAAATAATTAAAACTTTATAGATTTAAGCGTTTTACATCCTTTCTTTATTTTGAACCATACCAGAATAAATAAAGGCTGTTTTAAGCTGATGTATGTGAAACAACTATTCTTCTGCTTCATCAAGGTAGCTTTCGATGACCTCCTTTATTTCTTTAAAGGCATCGATTCCTGGTAGCAATGTTTTTAAACTTCCGAGTAAATTATTAAGGTAAGTCAGAAATTTTTTCAATGCTTTAATAATAGGATTACTTGTAAAACTAATGATGCCATTACCTGCGGAAATTACACCATCCCAAAGCTTGTTGAGTAATCGCGCCTTTAGTTTTAATGAGGCGCCTGTAAATCCGATATCATTTAAAATATCATTTACTGTTTTCAGATTTTCTTGATAGCTGAGATTAATATGCGAAATCTGATCTTTCAAAATAGCAACATTATCTTTCAGTACTTTCTTTGCTTCATTAAAAGCTTCCTCAAATAACGAATAATCAACCTGATAGTGGTCCTTATCATTATTTAAGAGCGTTTTGAAGGTGTCAACTTCACAAATTTTTTCTAAGTTATCCGGTAACTTTTCAATAAAACTGATAACATTGTTGAGGTCGCTTGAATTTTCGTTTAATTCAAACCAAGGGTTTGGTAGAGGCATATTGGAGAGGTTTTTAATGAATGGCCTAAACCAAATATAAAAATAAAGTATTAGAATTATGGTATTTATTTGGATGTTAAGTTATTGAAGATGAGTGTATTGTTGTTTGATCGTGATGGCCATACGCTGGTGCTTTCGACTGCTTATTTGACCTTTCATGCAGCAATTAGTATCTTGTATTAACATTTAGTTCAAAAATAGGATCAATAATGTATTTAACTTCGTTACCAGATCATTCCAGTCCTGATTTTGATGAGGATCTTCATTTTGGAAGATTTAAAACACATAATGTTATTTTCAATACGCTTAGCAGTTACAGTTTTTGCGACGACCATGTGGGCTGCCTTTCTTTCAAAACCATATTAAAAGGAGAAGAGTGGTATGGGGTAAATGGGCGTCGGTTGGCCGTCAGGCAGGGGCAGTTCCTGATCCTCAATGATGAACAGAACTATTCTTGCAAGATCGATACCCATGATAAGGTAAGGGGGCTATCGGTTTTTTTTCAGAAAGATTTTGCTGCCCGGGTATTGGAGGATACCTTAAAAAGTGAAACGGAATTATTAGATAACCCATTTTACAGTAATAACAAGCAACCAGAGTTTTTTCAGACATTGAACGATATCAGTCCGGAACTACAGCTGCAACTGCTAACGCTTATTTCGGGGCTCGAAAATAACGGTTATGATGATGGTACTGATGAACAACTGGTGTTTTTACTCGGACACCTGATCAGTACCCTTAAAGCTGATACGAAAAAAATAAAAGAGGTGCAGGCCATAAAGCCATCCTCAAAAATCGAAATTTACAAGCGTTTGTGTATCGCGAAAGATTTTCTCCATTCAACTTTTATGGAGAAACCCGATTTAAAATTATTAGGTAGTGTAGCCTGTTTATCGGTTCCCCAACTCATCAGACAGTTTAAATCTGTATTTAAGGTTACGCCACATCAATACCTGATTCAGCTAAAACTTAAACAAGCTGTAGATTTACTTAAAAACACAGATAAACCTATCCATGAAATAACCTGGGGTAGTGGGTTTGAAAATGAGAGTGCTTTTTGCAGGGCCTTTAAATCTGCCTACGATCTTCAACCCTTAGTGTTCAGAAAAATGCATCGATAAATAGCGCATTTCTGCACATGTTTGCTGTTAAACAGGGCGTAATTTTAACCAGTTTATAAATTCAAGCCCTTTACATGAACCGCGCCTTAATTTTTTTCTTTTATATTTTGTCTGTGTCATTTTGTTATGCCCAGGATCTTACTATTCCACTTTACCAGGGCCAGGTGCCAAATGCAAAGAAAACGCCTGCAGATTATAGAGAAGAAACCGATAGCAGCGGTTTGATAAAAAATGTAAGCATACCTACTATGCAAGCCTATTTTCCAGCTAAACATAAAGCCAATGGAACAGCTATAATCATCTTTGCTGGTGGTGGCTATTTTGTTCTTGCTCAAAAAAAATGCGTTGAAATCGCTAAGGCATTTACTGAATTAGGCGTTGCTGCCTTTGTAGTGAAGTACCGGCTGCCTAGCGATAAAATTATGATCGACAAAGCAATTGGTCCGTTGCAAGATGCACAAACTGCCATTAAAACGGTACGCAGAAGAGCTGTTGAATGGAATATAAACCCGAACCGGATAGGAATGATGGGACTATCGGCAGGTGGTCATCTGGTCTCAACAGCAGGTACGCAGTTAAACAGGGTAGTGATCGATAATAAAGAAAATACATCGCTCAGGCCCGATTTCATGATTTTGCTTTATCCTGTTATCATTTATGATCCGGATATACCGCGCACCAGAGAAAATTTAATAGGAAAAAATCCTAACCCACAAACATTGGGATTATACAGCACCAATAAGTCTGTAAGCCAGGTTACACCACCAACGTTTTTGGTTCATGCGGCTGATGATGATGTAATCCCGGTGAAAAATAGCCTGCAGTTTTTCGATGCATTGCTAAAAGCAAAGGTTAAAAGTGAAATGCATATCCTACAAACGGGTGGCCATGGTTTTGGTATTTATGATGAAGAGAATAAAGATAGCTGGTTGGTAAGCTGCTACGAATGGATGAGAAAAAACGGTTTTGGATCTGCTGATTGATAAACAACCAGGTTTGAAAAGTTAGATACCATCATTCAAAATCGGCTGTGTCTTGAATTTTACACCAGCCACTTTTAATCAAAAAAAAAATTTATAGCAGTATATAATTTACATTTTTTAAGCAAAAAAAGCATTCAGTTTAAATAACTTTGTTTTTCAATGAAAAAATCGAGCAATCGATTCAGCCTGTTTTAAACCAAATAACTAAAAATGCTTTTAATTATTCTTAACATTATTTTCTGTATCTCATTTTTGGGTTTTGCTTATGTAAACCTTAACGATAATGATGCTTTTTTATGGGTGTCTATCTACCTAAGTGCTGCAATATGCTGTGGATTAGCTGCAGCAGGTAAATTTTATCCTTTTGCTTATCTATTTTTAACTGCTTTCTACCTGATCTATGCCGTTATACTTTTCTTCGCAAAAGATGGTGTCCGTGATTGGATTACCAAGTATAGGCGCGAAAGTCTGGTGCAGAGCATGCAGGCCACTAAGCCTTATATTGAGCAAACACGCGAATTTTTTGGCTTATTGATTATTGCAGGTGCACTGCTGATCAATTATTTTGTTTCTGCGGGCATTACGGCTTAAGTTCCTTTAACAGTTTTATTGATGAGAGATGATCATATGAAGGCGGTAAAAGAAATAATAGGGGCTGTAATTAAAAACAACATCAATTTAGCGGCCGAAAATTGGCTGGAAGATTTTATACAATCGGCAGACCAATCGGCACAGTTAGCCAAAGTATTTGTGATGCTGCCCCGTAAAACAGGTAAGTTGCTGGTTGCCATTAATGAAGACCAACAAAAAGTACTGGATACAGCAGGCTTTGGCTATATTCGTTATTGGACCATCGATAGGCTTAGTCGCGTGTGGTTGTTGTCCAATTTAAATCTGGATGACAAAGAACTGTTGTTGTCAACCATTAATCCTTTATTCCTGTCGGCAGAGGTGAATGAAGCTGTAGCTCTATATTCGGCATTGCCATTTTTAGCTCATCCTGAAATTTGGGTAAAGCGTTGTGCTGAAGGAATCAGGAGTAATATCGGATCGGTTTTGGAGGCGATTATGGAAAACAACCCTTATCCTTCAGAAAATCTGGATGAAGCCGCCTGGAACCAACTGGTGCTGAAAGCTTTTTTTACAGAGAAAAATATCAACCTCATTATTGGTTTAGATAAAAGAGCAAATCCTGATCTTGCATTAACGTTGATAGATTATGCAAAAGAACGCTGGGCTGCAGGGCGAAAGGTAAATCCACAGCTCTGGCGTTTAGTTGGAAAATTTATCAATGCCGAGATTTTTGATAACCTTAAGGGAGGTTTACAGCGTTACGATCAAATTGAACAACGCGCCATTGCGCTCGCTGTTTTTCAGTCTGATTATCAACCGGCAAAAGATTATATTAACACTTTTCCTGAACTTAAGTTGGCCCTTTCAGAAGGGAACTTAAACTGGGATTCATTTTAACCATTAGAAATTCAAAATAGAGATATATGTGTTGCAGTAGTTCAATTGAAAGAGATAAAGCATTGATGGGGGAGCCTGAAGCGTTCGATATTAGTGCCGTAAAGGGGATGAAATTCTTCGACCCACATGTTCACATGACTTCGAGAACAACAGACGATTACCAGGCGATGGCCGATGCAGGCGTTGTTGCTTTGATAGAGCCCGCATTTTGGTTGGGGCAGCCACGTACAGGCTTGGATAGTTTTAGAGATTATTATAGTAGCCTGATCGGTTGGGAGCGTTTCCGCTCTTCTCAATTTGGTATTAAACATTATTGTACCATTGGGCTTAACTCAAGAGAGGCTAATAACGAAAGCCTTGCAGAGCAGGTAATGGAAATATTGCCTTTGTTTATCTATAAAGAGGGTGTGGTTGGCGTAGGCGAAATCGGTTTTGATGACCAGACTGCTGCCGAAGAAAAATATTACAGATTACAGCTTCAACTTGCTAAAGAAGCGGGGTTGCCTGTGCAGGTGCATACACCACACCGTGATAAGAAAAAAGGTACACAACGCAGCATGGACATTGCTTTGGAGCTTGGCCTCGATCCTTATAGCGTAATTATCGATCACAATAATGAGGAGACGGTAAAAGAAGTATTAGATAGAGGCTTCTGGGCAGCTTTTACCATTTATCCATTTACTAAAATGGGTAATGAGCGTATGGTAGAAATTGTAAAACAATACGGCGCAGAGCGCATTATGGTAAATTCTGCTGCCGATTGGGGTATCAGCGATCCTTTGGCGGTACCAAAAACCGCTGCTTTGATGAAAATGCGTGGTTTAAGCGATGAGGATATTGAACTGGTTACTTACCGTAATGCGATTACTGCATTTGCGCAGAGCGGACAGCTAGATGAAGCCGATTTTAATGCACAAAAAAATGTTGACCTTACTGAAAAATTTGAAGGTAACACCATTTTACGTGGCGGACAGCAACCAAGAACAGATAAATCGTCTATTATCATCAGCTAAAGTATTGAAAAAAATAATTGTTTATCTGCGCATGATGCGCCCCGCCAATATTGTAACGTCTGTAGCCGATATTTTGGCAGGAATTGCCATTTCTGGAGTTTTAAGCAGTGGATTTTCCATTCCATGGTTGTCCATTGTATTTTTAGCCACATCAACAGCCTGTTTATATGGAGGAGGAATCGTTTTTAACGATGTTTTTGATGCCGATCTGGATAAAATAGAGCGTCCGGAGCGAGCTATTCCGAGTGGCGCAATCAGTTTAAAGCATGCAACTATTTTAGGAAGTTTGTTGCTCTTTGCCGGAATTGCTTTGGCTGCTTTAAATAGTTTAACCTCTGGATTATTAGCGCTGTTAGTGGCTATTTTTGCTTTGCTTTATAATAAATTTGGCAAACACCATTCTTTTTTCGGACCGTTGAATATGGGCTTGTGCCGTGGGTTTAACCTGCTGCTGGGTTTGAGTATTGTACCAGAAATGCTTTACAGCCATTATTATTTAGCTATTATTCCCGTAGTTTATATCTTCTCCATTACGATGACCAGCCGTGGCGAAGTTCATGGAGGGCATACTAAAAACTTATATTTGGCCGCATTTCTGTATGCAATTGTAATTTGTGCAATCGCTTATTTTGCTTTTGTAAACGATAGGTTGTTGTGGTCGCTGTTGTTCCTGGTTCCTTTTACCTTTATGATTTTCAGGCCGCTTTTAAAAGCCATAAAAGAACCTATTGGTAAAAATATTGGTGGGGCAGTAAAAGCTGGCGTAATTTCACTTATTTTGATGGATGCGGCCTGGGCCGTAACTTTCGATGCCCTTATTTTGGCTTTTATTATTGCAGCTTTATTGCCACTTTCTATATGGCTTTCTAAATTATTTGCCGTTACTTAACCATCAAACACACATTCCCAATTGATATGGAACATTTACATCAATCCTTTACTGTACAATATAATTACAATGTTTTCTTTACTTCATCGCTTTTTTTGCCTGAAAACGAACTGTTAAACAGTTTTTTAGTTAACCTAAATCCGGCTGTTGCCGTAAAGAAGATCTTATTTGTAATAGATGAAGGTGTAGCAAATGCACACAAAGAGCTTAATAAACAGATTAAAACCTATTTTGCAAAATACCCTCAAACGGAGTTAGTTCAGGATATCTTGGTTATTCCTGGGGGAGAACAGGTAAAAAACGATACTAGATATTTTGATCAGGTATTGGAAGCCATCCATATTCATGGTATAGACAGGCATTCGTTTGTTGCTGCAATTGGTGGTGGGGCAGTACTTGATATGGTAGGTTATGCGGCTACAGTAGCCCACAGGGGTATTAAACATATCAGAATCCCAAGCACTGTGCTTTCGCAGAACGACTCGGGTGTTGGGGTAAAAAACGGAATCAATTATTTTAATAAAAAGAACTTTTTGGGCACTTTTTCGCCACCTGTTGCCGTTTTTAACGATGAAATGTTTTTAAGCACTTTATCTGATCGTGATTGGCGTTCAGGCATAGCCGAAGCCATTAAAGTGGCACTGATTAAAGACCGAGAATTTTTTGAGTGGCTGGAAGTGAACGCCACTGCACTTGCAAATCGGGATACCACTGCCATGAACTACCAGATCTGGCAATGTGCAAAACTCCATATGGAGCATATCCGCAGTTCCGATCCTTTTGAAAATGGTTCAGCCCGACCTTTGGATTTTGGGCATTGGAGTGCACATAAATTAGAATATTTAACCAATTTCGAAGTGAGGCACGGTGAGGCTGTTGCCATGGGTATTGCTTTGGATACCGTATATTCCAATTTATCGGGCAGGATAAGTGCAGAAGATGCGCAAAGGGTAATCGCCCTGATTCAGCAACTTGGCTTCGAGTTAACACATCCTTTGTTACAGGTTACCGAAGGCAATAGCCCAATTTTGCAGGGACTGGAAGAATTTAGGGAGCATCTTGGTGGCGAACTCACCATTACTTTGCTTACAGGTCTGGGCAGTGGCGAGGAAGTGCATGAAATTGATGCCAATATTTTAAAACAAGCTGCAGAAAATTTAAATAACCAAACTGCCATTATTCAACATTAAGCTATGAAATTAACTTCTGGCCATTTAACGTTTTGTACCAATATTTACGCAGGCGAAAACTGGATGGCACATTTTGCCGTGCTGAAGGCTAGTTTTCCAATATTGAAAGAGCAGCTGTCGCCTAATGCCCCAATGGGCATCGGTTTACGGCTTTCCAATCTCGCCAGTATTGAGCTTTTGGAGGATAACCATTTAGCCGTTTTTAAACAATGGCTTCAGGATGAAGGAGGTTATGTTTTTACGATGAACGGTTTCCCCTACGGCGGTTTTCATCATACCAGGGTTAAAGATCAGGTACATGCACCCGATTGGACCACCGAAGACAGGGTGGCTTATACCCTGCGTTTGGCAAACATCCTTTCTCAGTTGCTTCCTGATGATATGGATGGGGGCATTTCTACTTCCCCTTTGAGTTATAAGCCATGGTTTACCGATGCAGCGGCAAGAGAAAATGCTACAAATGAGGCAACTGCTAATATTGTAAAAGTTGCCGAAGGCCTGCATGCCATACAGGAGCAGACCGGTAAGCTCATCCACCTGGATATTGAACCCGAACCAGATGGTTTTCTTGAATCTGGTCCAGAATTTATTGATTGGTATGAAAATGTACTTTTGCCTGCAGGGAATGATAAAAGCCTGATTAAAAATCACATCTGTTTGTGTTATGATGTTTGTCATTTTGCCATCGGTTACGAACCGCATATAGCCATTATAAACGAATTGCAGGAGAAAGGCATTAAAATTGGGAAAATCCAGATCAGTGCTGCATTAAAAGCTAAATTGCCAGCATCTATTTCGGAAAGATCCGCGGTATTGGATCAACTCGGTCGCTTTGATGAACCTACTTATCTTCATCAGGTAATTGCGCGTAAAAACAATGGTGCTTTATTGCGGTATCCCGATCTTGCAGAGGCTCTGGCAGCGGCTGAAGATTTATCGGTAGAGGAGTGGCGTGCCCATTTCCATGTACCTATTTTTGTTGAAGATATGGGCCTGATCCAATCTACACAGTCGGACATTGTCGAGGTACTAAACTTGCAAAAAAATAGTCCTTTTACCACACATTTGGAAGTAGAAACTTATACCTGGGAGGTTTTGCCAACAGCTTTGAAAGCACCTTTGAATGATTCCATTATTAGGGAACTGGCCTGGGTAAAAACATTATTAGAACAGTAGATTATGCATAAAACCGTTGTTATCGATATCGTAGCCTTATCTGCTTCCGTAATTGGAGCACATACGCCTTTTCTTCAGCAATATATTGCCGAAAACCATTTAACAACTATAGAACCTTTGTTGCCGGCAGTTACCACGGCGGTGCAATCGAGTTATGTAACAGGTAAATATCCTTCAGAAAATGGTATTGTAGGGAATGGCTGGTATGATGATGCGGATAGTGAAATTAAATTCTGGAAGCAGTCTAACAAACTGGTAAATGCCGAAAAAATATGGGATCAGGCTAAAAAGGAAGATCCTAATTTTACCTGTGCCAATATGTTCTGGTGGTACAATATGTATTCGACAGTCGATTTTTCGGTAACACCGCGCCCAAATTACCTGGCCGATGGACGCAAATTATCCGATTGTTATTCGCAACCGGCCGAACTGCGCGACCATTTACAGGCTAAACTGGGGCAGTTCCCTTTGTTTCAGTTCTGGGGTCCTGGTGCAAATATTAAATCAACGAGATGGATTGCAGATGCCTCAATGGAAACTGAAAAGCTGCATAACCCTACGCTTACTTTAATTTATTTGCCCCATTTAGACTATTGCCTGCAAAAGTTTGGCCCTGAGCTAGATAAAATCAGCGCAGAGTTGAAAGAAATTGATCAGGTGGTAGAAGAATTGGTGCATTTTTATGAAAGCAGGGGGGCGCGTATCATATTACTTTCCGAATATGGCATAGCCCCGGTAAATAATCCTGTCCATTTAAACCGCCTGTTCAGGGAAAACGGATTGATCCAGATCCGCGAAGAAAGAGGATTGGAACTGCTTGATGCTGGCGCTTCTAAAGCTTTTGTCGTAGCCGATCACCAGATTGCACACGTGTACATTAACGATAAAAGCGTAACGGAACAAGTGAAGGCTTTATTGGAAGATGTAGCCGGTGTTGAGCTGGTTTTAGATAAAGAAGAACAAAAAAAACACCACATCAACCATGAACGTTCAGGCGATCTGGTACTGATGGCCAATGAAAACAGCTGGTTTACCTATTATTTCTGGCTTGACGATGCCAAAGCACCTGATTATGCCAGGGTGGTAGATATCCATAAAAAACCAGGCTACGATCCTGTAGAAATGTTCATGACCTCTAAATTGCGGGCAGCTTACAAGCTTTTAAGAAAAAAAGCCGGCTTCCGTTACGTGATGGATGTAATTCCACTCGATGCTACCTTGGTTAAAGGATCGCATGGTAGCAATAAAGTAGCCGATAGGTTTAAACCTGTTCTGGTTACTTCAAAAGCAATAGATAAAACCTTAAAGGCACCAGACGTTTATCGAGTGATTTGGGATAGTTTGACTGTTTAAAAAAGATCGCCGGTTTTACTGACTGATCGCTATCGGATCAGCCGGATGATCGCATTTAAGAAAGATCTTGTTGAGTTCAAGTTCAAATAAATTAAGCTTTTAAGAACCTTACCTACAGATTTCAGTTCGATCAATTTATTCATACTGACTAATTTTAAGCCCGTGAAACTAGCGAGATCGTCATGCTGACCTGTAGCACAGCGGAAAGCTACGCAGTAAATTTATTTCAGCATCTTTAATGCTAAATAGACCCTGAAATAAATTACCTTCGGTGAGCTCGCTAAGGCTCGGTTCAGGGTGACGGCTATGAACGAAAAATGCCTGCAGTATACCTGTTAAAGTATATTAATAATAGAACTGAGGTAACAAATATTATTATTCCCGAACAAACCTATAGCCACACCCCTCAATACAAGGTGGATTAAGCTGCAGCGATTTTGCCGAAACTTTGTAATAATAAGTCAATGGCATTTTATAAGTGTTACTGAAAACTTCCATTTTTATGCTGTCTAAAATTTTGAATGAAAATAAGCCGGGCATGGCATTTCCTTCAAATTTACCGGCTTTGTCTGCCGATTTGCTTAGAATAAGGTATTTGGCCTCGCCAGTTACTTTCGTGTATTTACCATTTCCATTACCAATATCAAACATCGTTTCGGTCAGTTTCCATTTACCGTAAACTTCGCCCGGCCCGTCATTATTGTTGTTTGATTTTTTGCAGGATATATACAAAAGGCCTGTTGCAGCCAAGATGAGTAATAATATCTTTTTCATAAAGCTTTAATTTACAGCTTATACGATGGAGAGAATCAAAACGCTACATCAAAATTGTCTTTTGCTAATTAAACATTTTTCTAAATGCCAATGGCGATACCTTCGTTTTTGCTTTGAATAATTTATTAAATGATTGCGGATGTTCAAAGCCCAGTTCGTATGCCACTTCGCTCACCGATAAATTGGTGCCTGATAATTTTTCTTTTGCTTTTTCGATCAGTTTCTGGTGGATATGTTGTTGTGCATTCTGTCCGGTTAGCGAACGGAGTAGATCGCTTAAATAACTTGGCGAAACATTTAAACGATCGGAAAGGTATTGCACCGTAGGTAAACCTTTAAACATGGTTACTTTATCGTTAAAATATTCCTCTAACAATTCTTCAAGTTTTTGCAAAAGGTCGTTATTTAATACTTTGCGCGTAATAAACTGCCGTTTGTAAAAGCGGTTGCTGTAATTTAACAACAGTTCGATTTGTGTGATGATCACATCCTGGCTAAAATCGTCAATCCTGCTGTTCAGTTCTTCCTCAATATTCTTAAAAATAGTAATAATAGTGGTTTTTTCTTTTTCTGATAGGTGCAACGCCTCATTGGCCGAGTATGAAAAGAAACCATAACTTTTAATTTTTTTTGCTATTGGATAAGACAGTAAAAAATCGGGATGGATCAATAAAGTAAATAAGGAGCAAACACTTGAGCTTAAATCTTCATCATGACCAATAATCTGGTTGGGAGCAGCAAATAATAAACCGCCTTCATCAAAATCATAATAACTCTGGCCATATTTTAGCCTGCCACTTAATTTTGGTTTATACGAAATCTTATAAAAATTCAGGATATGCGAATTAGGCTGTCCGTTCATTTCAACCGGATGATCTTCATTGTTAATCAGGCTGATCAAGGGGTGTTTAGGCTGGGGCAGGCCCAACATCCGGTGTGCTTCTGTTAACGAATTGAATTTATAAGGGCTATTGTCTACCTTTTTCATACTGATATATACAAATATAACCGATAAGTCTGTGTTTATCGGTTATATGTTTGATTTAATTAACCCTGTGCTGCATTCGATACGGTTTCCCATTCTTCCCAGCTGGCTATACGCTCAGCATAAGCCGTACGTACCCAAGCCAGGTTATGGCTGCCAAGTGATAAACGTAAAGGTGGATTTTCTGTATCCACAACTTTAAAAATGGCCTCTGGTGTTGCCTCCGGATTACCTCTTTCCATTTGCTGCAAACCTTCAAAAAACTTTGCTTTAAAGTCGGTATATACCTCTAATCCATCTGCAAACTTTAAAGAAGCCTGACTTCCGAATTCGGTGGCGTAGGCGCCTGGTTCGATAATGGTTACTTTGATCCCAAACGATTTTACCTCTGCGGCCAGGCTTTCGTGAATGGCTTCAAATGCCCATTTAGATGAACAATAATACCCAATAACGGGTAAAACTACGTGGCCAAGATTGCTGGATGTACCTAAAATGTGGCCAAAGCCCTGCTTGCGTAATATGGGCAGCGCAGCTTGTATAACAGTCACCGCTCCAAAAATGTTGGTGTTGTACATAGCCTTAACCTGCTCAATAGTAGCTTCTTCAATAGTACCTACAAGCGAATAACCCGCATTGTTTAAAACAACGTCTAATCGCCCGAAATGTTCGTGCGCCTGTTGAACGGTTTTTGCTACCTGGTCGTAATCAGTTACGTCAAGTTCAAGGGGCAGTATATTTTCTTTATACTTTTCCTGAAGATCTGCAATGCCCGATAGGTTCCTTGCCGTTGCTGCCACCTTATCGCCGCGTTCTAAAGCTGCTATTGCCCATACGCGGCCAAATCCGCGAGATGCACCTGTAATAAACCAAACCTTATTAACTGTTTGGGTATTTGTACCCTGATGTTCTTGTTGATGTTCCATAATTTTTATCTGAATAAATGATAGATCAAAGGTGGGCAAGGTGTGAGGCCGATGTGTAGCCTAATTGAGGGCTTTTGTAGCCAAAATGAGAAAATACAAAATGATGACACATTAATTAAATTTTTAAATCGCAATCCATCTATATTTGTCAACATACCAATTAGTATGTTATGTCTAAAGCAGCCGATACGCGGATGATGATTTTACAGAAATCTTTTGAGTTGATATACCGGAAAGGATACCAGTCTACGAGTATTGATGAAATTATTGCCACTACACAGGTAACAAAAGGGGCCTTCTATTATCATTTCAAAACCAAAGATGATATGGGCCTAAGCCTGATTACTGAAGTATTGTATCCGGGAATGTACAACGTCATGATTAAACCTTTAGAAGAAGGAAAGAACCCTGCTAAAGACATTTACAACGTTATGGAAAACCTCCTGAACGATTTTGTGTTTTTTAATCCCGATTATGGTTGCCCGGCCATTAACCTGATTGAAGAAATGTCGCCAATGAACCCGGTATTTAAAAAAGCGCTTTCCAAATTGGTTAAACAATGGCAAAATGCAATTGTAGCCGCGCTCAATAAAGGAAAGGAAGCTCATATTTTTACGGGCACTTTTGTACCTGAAGAAGTGGCCATGGTGGTGATTTCAGGCTATGGTGGAGTAAGGAATATCGGCAAAGCACTAGGCAAATCGAGCTACAAAACTTACTTAAAAGGCCTTAAAACCTATTTAAATAAACTTTAAATTTTTTTATACCACAACATACTAATTAGTATGTTTCAACCTGTTTCAATATGCATCAAATTCTTCTCGGCCTGCATTCTATTAACCGCTGGTTTGTACTTCTATCATTGCTTTACAGCATCTACCTTGCTGCAAGGGGGCACTTTCAGCACCTTAAATTTACGGCTCATGCCAATTTTATGCGGCATACTACCGCCACCATTTCGCAGATTCAGCTCTTGCTGGGTTTAAGTTTGTATATGATCAGTCCGGTGGTGAAGTTTGCAATAGCAGAAAGTGATAACAGTCATTTAATTTCTGAACATGTATTTTTTAAATATATCCATATCTGGCTCATGGCCACATCTGTAGTGTTAATTACGCTCGGTTCTGCAAAGGCAAAAAGAATGGAAACCGATTCCCAAAAATTTTCAACCATGTTATTTTGGTTTTGCCTGGCGCTTTTGGTCATACTTATCGCTATTCCATGGCCATTTTCACCTCTTGTCAGTCGTCCATTTTTAAGATCTTTTTAAAATCAAATTGTTATGCTAAATCTGTTAAAAACCCCGATCGGAAGATTAAGAATTATCGGTTTCTTAGAAGGGACCTCATTATTGGTACTTGTATTTGTTGCCGTTCCGCTAAAATACATATTGCACAGACCTGAACTGGTAAAATTGATGGGGCCCATCCATGGATTACTTTTTTGTCTTTTTGTTTTCATTACTTTCAGCGTAGGCGTGGCCTATAAATGGGTATTTTCTAAAGTAACCTGGAAAGTACTATTGGCCTGCGTGATTCCTTTTGGTACTTTTTATATCGATAAATATATTCTGATACCACAATCACTTATTCACGAAGGAGACGATAACCTGAGTTAGTGATATAGCATGAAATATAAAAAGTACAGTATCATTATTGCCGTGTTGGTTTGCCCAATTGTTTATGTTTGGTCGTGTAACAGTTCAGGAAAGAAGAACATTGATAATGGAATCAGTTTTAAAGCTAAACTTTCGTCTTACCAGCTTTTTAAAGGGGAAATGGCCAAGCTTAAACCGAATGATGGTGTAGAAATTTTTGAACTTGCTTCCACTCTTTTTACGGATTATGCCGAAAAACAACGCCTTATTAAATTGCCGAAAGGGAAACAAATGGTGTTGAATGGAGCAGGTTTACCCATTTTTCCTGAAGGAACTATTATAGCCAAAACCTTTTATTATTCAAAAGTTGCTAAAAAAGGCAGAGCAATTATAGAAACACGTTTGCTGATCCTGCATCAATCAAAATGGAACGTGGCGACTTTCCGGTGGAATGCAGCTCAAAATGAAGCAGACCTGATTGCCGATGGTGCAGCTATTCCAATTGATTTTACGGGTTTAGATGGTGAAAGGAGAAAGATTTCTTATCATATTCCCTCCAAACAAGAATGTGGAAGCTGCCATAGGCAAAATAACGTCATTATTCCAATCGGACCGAAAGCTAGAAATCTGAATTTCAATGTTGAAAGAGGTGGCGAAAGTGTTAACCAATTAAGTTACCTGATGAAAAGAGGAGTGATAAAAAAGAGTAAAATCGATTCATTAACCCATCTTCCTAATGATCATGATACCTCCATACCTGTAGGGCAACGCGCGAGGGCCTATATGGATATCAACTGTGCACATTGCCATCAAGCCGGTGGATTTGCTGGTAATACCACGTTAAACCTCGATTACAGAACGGATTTGGAACATACAGGAATCAGGTTTAATAAAAGTAACATCATCATCAGAACAAACCAAATGGGGGAGTTTCATATGCCAAAACTGGGCACAACTGTTATCGATAAGGAAGGGGTAGCGTTAATGAGAAAATACATTAGCGGACTAAAGTAATGTGGTTTTAACCGCCAAGAACACAGAGAAAAAAGCGCAGGGTAAGCGAAGTGTTATCTGGACTGAAGCGTGACTAAGAGATCTATTTGTATGAAAGACCCTGAACCAAGTTCAGGGTAACGATATACAGGAGAGATCTATATCAATAGATTTTGCTTGGCAGAGCCAGAGGATTCTCAAGCCCATTACATCTTACTACCATTGACGATGTTTTTTAATGACGCAACTTAACATTTACGGTTGATCCTTCGACTCCGCTACCATTGATGTTTTTGATAACTCATTAATATTTAATATGTTACCTTGATGCCTGCATTTCCACCCCGCTACGCCATAGCACAGTATCTCCGTTTCACTTAAATCCGGCCTAACAAATTTTTCGGATTGCACTGTTCAAGCCGTGCCACTGGCTCTGAAAGAAAACGGCAAAGCCCTCATGAATGCAGCTGAAAGCTACAAAAACAAATGAATAAATTTTCAGCCGGTGTTTTATTAATGATTTTCTATTGCTTTCATTTGAATTAATGAGCTCGGCAATGCCTCGGTTTTGTTTCTTTTTGACACCAAAAAGAAAGAAGTCTGTCTGGCTAGGACTAATAAAACACCCCGTCCTGCGGACACCCCTCTGAAAGAGGGGAATTACATATCGCAAAAGACCGATAATTAAATGTCATTTATATTAAATTTTATACAATAAATTACCCCTCAGCATGACGGATCGCTTGGGTATTCCATCTCACATTTTCCATCCTTATACGCTTTCTGGCATCATTTTCTGTACTTTTTTATGGTTGGACCAGTAAAACACAATCGGATAAACGAAAAGGTTAAAAAGTGTGTCGGTAATTAATCCGCCTATTACCACTATAGCCAATGGCTTTGATGCTTCAGAACCTATTCCGGTAGATAATGCAGCAGGCATTAAGCCGATGGCAGCCATTAGAGCCGTCATTAATACTGGTCTGAATCTGCTGGTCACCGCGGCACGCATGGCATCGGTAAAGGTCCAGTTGGGGTGGTGTTTCAGTTCGGCAATGTTGGTTTTAAAACGGGTAATGAGTAGCACGCCGTTTTGTACACAGATTCCAAAAAGGGCGATAAAACCAATTCCTGCCGAAATGTTAAAGTTTACACCTGCAACCAAAAGGGCTAATATGCCACCAATCATTGCAAAAGGAACATTGTTTAGCACGAGTAAAGCATCTTTGATGTTCCCAAAAAGTACAAATAAGATGAAGAATATGAGTAATAAACTCACCGGAACTGCCTGCGTAAGCCTGGCAATTGCCCTTTGTTGATTTTCAAAATCTCCGGCCCATTCCAGTGTATATCCTGGTTGCAGATTGATCTTTGCATTTACTTTTTCTTGTGCTTCGGCAATTACGCTTCCCATATCGCGGCCCCTGACCGAAAATTTAATGGCCCCGTAACGTTTGTGCCTATCGCGGTAAATCATACTAGGCCCTGTAATTTTGTGGATGCTCGAAATTTCGCCCAATTGAACATTAGTGCCAGATATGGTTGGAACCCGTAATTTACTGATCGAATTCTCATCGTTTCTAAAATCTTCAGGATAGCGGATAATCAGGTCAAATTTTCGTTCGCCTTCATAAATCTGCGTAGCGGCTTTTCCACCAATAGCCATTTCGATTACGGCGTTGGCATCTGCTGTGCTTACCCCATATAAAGCCATTTTTTTCTGATCGAGGTTAATCTGTAATTCTGGCTGACCAAGATTTCTTAGAATTCCCAAATCTTCAATCCCATCAACCGTTTTTAAGATGCTTTCTATCTTTTCCTCTTCTTTTTCAATATAATCGAAGTTTTCGCCAAATAACTTTACTACAATTGAGCCTTTTACACCCGATACGGCTTCTTCTACATTATCAGAAATGGGCTGCGAAAAATTAAGATTGATGCCAGGGAAGCTTTTTAGTTTTTCTTGCATACGCTCGATCAGTTGTTCTTTAGTTTGCTTTCGTTTCCACTCTTTACGGGGGTAAATATCAACGTGAAACTCCATGTTGTAAAAACCTGTAGCATCGGTTCCATCATTGGGTCTGCCAGTTTGCGACATTACTTGTTTAACTTCTTCAAAACTTAAAAATATTTTTCTCATCTCATTCGAAAGCTTTTTAGTCTCATCTAAAGAAATACTCAACGGGCCAGTAGCGCGGACATAAATAGAGCCTTCATCTAAACTGGGCAGAAATTCTGTTCCCAAAAACCTGAAGCTAAAAACACCTAAAAGCAATACAATAATAGAAATGCTAAAAACGAGCTTCTTTTTTTTGAAACAGCGGTCGTAAAATTTAAGGGTCGTTTTGGTAACCCATTCCAAAAAGATATTGTGTTTTTCTTTTACATCTTTTTTTAAGAGCACACTGGCCATAGCAGGTACAAGCGTAAAGGTTAAGATGAGGGCGCCCAATAAGGCAAAACTTAATGTCCAGGCCAGGGGAGAGAACATTTTACCTTCTACCTTTTCGAAGGTGAAAATAGGTAGTAAACCTGTGATGATAATCAGTTTTGCAAATAAAATTCCTTTTCCATTTTCTACGCAGGCCTTTTTAATGAAGCCAAGTTTACTCATTTTGTTAAACCTATCCATTCCCAGTTTTTTTGCCCTTAAATCTAAGGTTACAAAAATCCCCTCAACCATTACTACGGCACCATCTATAATGATTCCGAAATCGATAGCTCCCATAGATAGCAGATTGGCGGACATGCCTTTTAATTTAAGGCAGATAAATGCAAAGAGCAAGGCCAATGGAATAACAACCGAAACAATTAAGGTGGTACGCCAATCGGCCATAAATAAGAATACGATTAAGGTTACAAACAATATCCCTTCAAGCATGTTGCCCATTACGGTATGTACAGAATAGTTCACCAGGTCTTCGCGATCGTAGAAGGGTTTTATTTTTACATCTTTTGGTAATATGCTGGTATTGATCGTATTTATCTTTTCTTTCAATCTGGCAATTACTTCGCTCGGATTGCCACCCTTTCTCATCACAATAATGCCTTCTACCACATCAGGATCTTGATCACGACCAACTTGCCCAAGCCTTGGTAATGCCGATTCGGCTACCTCGGCAATGGTTTTAACATATATGGGTGTGCCATTAACATTATCGACCACCACATTCCTGATTTCATCGATATTGTTGAGCACACCGATACCGCGTACTACATAAGCCTGGCCGCTTTGCACAATCACATCGCCACCCACATTGATATTGCTTTTAGATACTGCCTCGAAAAGCTCGGCTGCACTTACGCCATACTGTATAGCTTTTTGTGGATCGACGGTAATTTGATAGGTTTTTACCTCACCACCAAAACTCACAACATCGGCAATGCCAGAAACAGATAAAAGCTCCCTTTGTACTACCCAATCCTGAAGGGTTTTTAATTCGCGGACAGATTTTGTATCGCTTGTAAGGGTGTAACGGAATATCTCACCCGTAGGGCCATAAGGTGGCTGTACCTCTGGTTTGATCCCTTCGGGCAAATTCGCCTCATCAAGATGGTTGTTTACCTGTACGCGGGCTTCGGCATAATTTACATCATCCTCAAAATTTACTTTTACAATAGAAAGTCCAAATAGCGATGAAGAGCGGATACTGGTGCGTTTTTCGGTTGGATTCATGGCAATTTCGAGCGGCCTGCTCACAAATTTTTCTACCTCTTCGGCACTCCGGCCCGGCCATTGGGTAATAATGGTGATGTTGGTATTGGTTACATCGGGAAATGCATCAATGGCAGTGTGCTTAAAGCTTAAATAACCTGAAAGGATTAAAATAAAAGTAGCAAAAAAGATAAAGTATTTATTCTTCAGCGCAAAGCCAATGATGCCTTTAATGAATTTATTCATGATGTATAATCTAAGGGATGAGAAGAATTTATTGCGTTTTTAGGCTTTCGAATAAGAACACCTGTTTAGATGCAATAACGCGGTCGCCGGCATTTACGCCTTTGCTGATGTAGGCTTTATCGGCAGTTTTACGGCCAATTTCGATTTCCTGAATTTTTACTTTATGATCTTGATCAAGAACGAGCACATAATTCTTGTTTTCATCGAAAATTATGGCCCTTGAGTTTAAAACGGGGAGATCGATGGCCGAATTTGCTGAAACCTTTACCGTTCCGAGCATACCTGGTTTTAATAAAAAACCTGGATTTTGGATGACCACACGTGCATTTATTACCTTACTGTCTTGATCTACCTGATTGTAAAGTTTCTCTATTTTACCGCTAAAAATTTTATCTGGATAGGAGAGGGTTGATAGACTGACTTCATCGCCAGCCTTTACACGCGAAATATCTGATTCATAAATATTAATCATTGCCCAAACATTAGCGAGATCGGCAATGGTGAAAAGACTTTTGTCGTTATCGCCACGCAAATACATGTTCTGGGTAACATTTTTTTCGATCACAAAACCATTAATAGGAGATTTAATAGCATATAATCCTGCACTGCTGCCCCCATTAAGTTTTAATACGGAACTGGCCCTTTTTACCTCTGCTTTTTTGATCTGGTAATCATTTTTGGCTTCTTCCAGTTCTTTTGCAGATGATAAGCCGCTCTGAAAAAGTTGTTCAGCCTGTTTTACAGATCGCTCTGCATTTTTAAGCTCTGCATTGGCTGCAATAACTTCCTTGTCAAAACCTGCCATTTCAGAGCTGCTAAGGGTTGCTAAGGTCTGTCCGCTCGAGACCTGGTCGCCCAATCTTACCTTAACACTATTTACCGTTCCGCTTACCATGGGGAAAAGTTCAGAACGGCGCTCTTCATTTGCAGCAATTTTGGCCGAAAATACAATTTCGGTCTTGCTGTTAGCCTGCTGCACCGTGTCGATCAGCAAGCGGTTGATCAGCGAATCGGTGATGGCAAATTTATCACGAGGTGTAGCTGTTTTGTGTTCGGTACAAGCAAACAGTAAACTGGTTACTGCAATAATTAAAGTGTTTTTATAGAGATTTTGCATAAGATTTATTTAAAAATATTAGAACCGGTTACATAATTGAGTTCAGCACGTGTACTCATTCTTTCGAACTGGAGTTTGTTCAGTTGCAGCGTATTTTCTTTATAGGCATCGTAGAGGTCTAAAAATTCGATCAGGCTGATATTTCTTGCCTTGAAATTTTTGATCAATCCTGAAATGAGTGTGTTAAAGTCGGTACTGAAGGTGGGATCTATCTCTGTATAGCGTTTTTCGTTACGTAAAGCTGTTTTATAGCTGTTAAATACTTCGTTTTCGAGCAGGGCCTCCTGTTTTTTGATATTCGTATTGGCAGCTGTGATACCTACCTGCGCTTTTTTAATTTCGCCCTGGTTTCTGGAGAAAAGCGGAATGGGGATTTTTAAGCCTAAGCCGGTATATTTTTCAGGATAATTACCTTTTAGGTCGTAGCTTAATGCAATTTCTACGTCTGGGATAGCCATTGCTTTTTGAAGTTTTAAATTGCGTTCGTTATAAAGGAGATCGGTTTTGGCAACTTTAAGGTCGGCACGGTTGGCCCTGGCCGAATCGAGCAGTGTGCTGTAAGGAACTTTATCAGGCGATAATGGACTTGCCTGATCTAATACCAATGATATGGACGCTTCTGCCTTAATACCGCAGAGCAATTTTAAGTCTTTATAGTTGTCTTCCAGTTCATTTAATAGTCCGGCCTGCTCGGCTTTGAGGCTGATCAATAATGATTTGATCCTGATCATATCCTTTGCGGCAACATTGCCCATTTTTAACTGGAGATCGTAAGCTTTTAGTAACTGATCGGTAGAGCTGATCTGTTCTTGATAAACTTTTACGGATTGTGCAGCGAAATAGGTTTTGTAAAAGGTATTAACAAGCTCGAATTTCAGCGTCCTTAGCAGATCAAAATATTCATATTCGGCCAATTTAACCCCGGTTTGGGCCAGTTTGATGTTTTTATTACGTTTGCCTGCCAGTTTAAACAGCTGCGAAATTGATCCGGCATATTGGCCATGTGCATAAGAGGTTTGCAGGAATTTTTTTGTTTCGTGGTTGTAAAAAAGGTTTTCATACTCAAGCGTAGGGTTTTCGAAAAGTTTGGCCGTGATGATTTCGGCCTTTGCTTTATCAATTTCATAATTGCTGGCCAGGAGGTCGTAATTGTTTTTTAAAAACAAGCTTTCGGCCTGGTTCAGGTTTAAGATTAGGGTATCGGTTTGTGCTAAAGCTGCCTTGGTTGTTAAAGTCAGCATGAAAATGAGCAACGTATATATTCCTTTCATCCCGCAAAACTATTCTTGCCGAATTAAAGGGGGATTAAATAGGGCTTAAAAGGGAATTAAAGTTGGACACTAATCGTCATGCTGAATTTATTTTACAAGTAGAAATAGTGTTTTTAATTGCCTTGTAGCTACTGTGTGGTCTGCATCTATTCTGTTATTAAGACCCTGAAATGAATTCAGGACGATCAAGTTGTAAAATTAGAATGAAGTAATAATAGCTACTAAATCTTTGTTAAAATGACCGTAAAAGTACAGCCACCTTGTTCCAGGTTATTCACCGTTATTTCTCCTTTGAGCAGATCGATAATTTTTTGAGCCATATAAAGACCCATCCCTTCACCTTGGAGGCCAAAATCATTTGCCTGTGTATAAAAGGGCTTGAAAATATTTTCTTCTTCCCCAACAGAAATACCATTTCCATTATCGGTAATGTGTATGAGAAAATCATTTTTAGTAGCTTCGATGGTAATGTTAACTTGTTGATTATCAGAAAATTTAAAAGCATTAGAAATGATATTGTCCAAAGCAATCTGTAATAAAATAGCATTGGCCAATATTTCAGGTTTTGGATTAATAGAATTTTGATAAGTAATTTTTAGATCAAGGTTTTTCTGCGATTTCCATTCGGTTTGGATTTTGGATAACAGATGATCAAGTCTGATTGGAACAAGTTGCGAATTGATCAGGTTGAGATCCATTTTTGCCAGGGCCACTAACCCGGTAATAATGTGTTCCATTTTTTCTGCATCCTCGAGCATCGAAGCGATTACCTTTTGATAAGCAGTTTGATCCCTTTCTTTTGATAGGGCAAGTTCGGCGGTCATCATGATCCGTGTTACAGGTGTACGAAGTTCGTGCGAAGCATTGGCTACAAAGGTTTTTTGCAGAATAAAAGCCTGTTCGAGCTCTTCCATCAAATGGTTAAAACTTTGGGCAATAAGGTTGATTTCATCTTTGTTATTATTTTCCTCCACCCTAAATTCCATGTTTTGAGCGCTGGTCTGTTTCACTTCGAGCATAAACTTTTGCAGCGGTTTCAGCATTTTCTGTGCAATCAACCTGCTTAATAACAAAACGATAAGCGAAATAAGGATAAACACAAAAATCATGATCTTCAGTAGTTTATCTAACCTATTGTGGGAGCCCTGGTCGTCGGCTGAGGCAAGGATGACAAAGTCGCCCTGGTTATCTTTATAATAAATACCTACAACCTGTCGCTGACCGTCGGTATATTTTAATCGCCCTTTTTTACGCACTGCATCAATGGTAGCTGGGGTCCAGTATTGTGCGGTATCGCCGATGAAAGTTGCCCTGTTCTTTTTGTCGTAAACACGAATTACTTCGCTATTTAACTTTTGAAGGTATTTATGACGTACAGTGTTTAACGCATCCCGACTAATTTCATCAGCCTCGAGATACAGTTTTGCGGTAACCATAGTACGGTCGGTTAGGCGTTCGAAGAAATCGGCCTCCAAAAATTTCATAAAGGTAAAATATACAGTACAGAGCACAGCGAAGAGCATAGAAGTGCTGATCAGGGTAAAATACAGTGCTATGCGATCCTTTATTTTCATTTACTTCAGGATATAACCCATATTGATTTTGGTGTGAATGAGTTTCCGTTCAAAACCCTTTTCGATCTTTTTCCTCAAGAAATTGATATAAACGTCAATTACATTGGTTCCGGTTTCGAAGCTGATGTCCCAGGCTTGCTCTGCTATAAATTGCCGGGAGAGTAACCGATTGGGATTATGCATAAACAGTTCGAGCAGGATAAATTCTTTTGCGCTTAATTCAATGGTTTTTCCTGCACGGCTTACCTCTTTGCTGTAAGTATCAAGCACAAGATCTTCGAAATATAATTTGCTATCGGTTTGGGTAGTAACAGCAGGTTGCCTCCTTAAAAGTGCTGCAACTCTTGCCAAGAGTTCTTTCAGGTGGAAAGGTTTTACCAGATAATCATCTGCCCCAGCTTCCAGGCCCGTAACTTTGTCATCTATGGTACCCATGGCGGTAAGCATCAATATTGGTGTTTGTACAGTATTTTTCCTGATATGTTTACAAAGCTGGATACCATTAAGGCCAGGCATCATCACATCGATAATGAAAAGATTAAAGTTTTGTTCCAAGAAAAGCTCCAGCGCATCAGTTCCGTTGGCAACGGTAAGTACCTGATAATCGTTTTCTTCGAGCGCCGACTTTAAAAGTTCAGCAATTTTAGGGTCGTCTTCAGCTATTCCAATCTTTAGCATCCTACAAAAGTAACCATCCCATCTTAAAATGGGATTAAAATGGATGTCCTTTCTGTTATTTTGGGTGATTTTTGGTTTTTGACAGGAATTAGCTATTGCTTTTTGATTAAAATAATTTTAATGTGGCTAATCCTATGGTTTGTGTCTTCACAGACTATTTAAGCGTATTTTGTTTCGGTCTGTGAGGACACAGACCGAGTGACAGGACAGGGCCATATTTTACAGCAAAGCCCTATCCAAGTGTACATAACCGCCATCTACATGGATCAGTTGGCCTGTGGTATGGCTCGATTTATCTGATAATAAAAACACAGCGGTATTGGCAATTTCGTCCACTGTGGTCATCCGGTTTTCAAAAGGGATTTTATCTGTAATACTTTTCAGCTTTTCATCACGATCCTCAAAAGTGTTAATCCATTTCTCATATAACGGTGTCCAGGCTTCGGCCACAATAATGGCATTTACGCGTATGCTATAAGGTAATAATTCTACTGCCCATTCTCGGGTTAAGGCATTTCTGGCACCGTTCGATGCCGCATAACCAGATGTACCACCCTGACCCGTTTCTGCAGTTTTGCTACCAATATTTAAAATAGACCCCTTACTTTGTTTAAGCGAAGGCAGGGCATGCTTGGCTAAAAGATAATAATGCACTACATTTTTGTGTAACGATTCCATAAAACCTTCGTAAGTGCCACTTTCAAGGCCTACACCATCGTTAACCCCAGCATTATTCACTAAACCATCAATTCTACCGTATTTGGCCAGTATCGCATCAATAATGGCTTTACAGTGATCAGGAACAGTGAGTTCTGCCGTAAAATGATCTGCTTTTAAGCCTAAATCTGTTATTTCCTGAAGCATTTTCAGGTTATCGCTTTCATTACGGCCAATAATGATAGGGAAAGCATTTTCAATGGCCAGCGCTTTAACAATCGCCGCGCCAATGCCTTTTGCACCCCCACTCACCAAGATTATTTTGCCGTCTAAATTTAAATTCATATTTGGTTAATATTTTTGTTTTATTATTTGAACCACAGAGAACGCATTTTTTTCACAAAGTACACGGAGTATAAGTTGGAAAATTACATCATTCCTTACCAGATTGGGAATCTTAATGCCAAATACTGGTGCTTTAAGATTCTGTCCTGCACTGGAATGACGATTTTTAAATTGAGACCTTTCTATCCGTATCTTCTATTTTCTTTATATGCCATTACATTATAGGCTAACTCCTCTTTTCCATGGAATAAAGTCGTCTTGGTTAAGTTGTACAGCTTTGGGGATTTCTTCACCACTGGCTACTTTAATACAGTATTCTAATATATCCTCACCCATTTCATTAATCGTTTTTTCGCCATTAATTACTGCTCCTGTATCGATATCGATAATATCACTCATGCGTTTTGCCAGAATTGAATTGGTGGCTACTTTAATGGTGGGGCAAACCGGATTTCCTGTTGGTGTGCCCAAGCCGGTAGTAAATAAAATTAAGGTTGCGCCGGCAGCAGCTTTACCTGTGGTTGCTTCTACATCATTCCCCGGCGTACACACCAAACTTAAGCCTGGTTTAGTAGCAGGTTCGGTATAATCTAATACATCTACAACAGGAGAGGAGCCCGCTTTACGTGCTGCACCTGCCGATTTTATTGCATCGGTAATTAAACCATCCTTAATGTTGCCTGGAGAAGGATTCATGTAAAAGCCCGAGCCAACTTTATGCGCAAGATCATCATATTCAGTCATTAAGCGGATAAACTTTTCGGCAGTTGATTGATCGACAGATCTATCAATCATTTCCTGCTCTACACCACAAAGTTCGGGGAACTCTGCCAACAAAACCTTGGCACCTAATGCTACCAATAAATCGGCACAATAACCAACAGCTGGATTTGCTGAAATGCCACTAAAACCATCGCTCCCACCACATTTTACACCTACACACATTTGGCTTAGCGGTGCCGCTTTTCGCTCTTGTTTATTAATGAACATTAATCCTTCAAAAGTACTGCGGATTGAATTTTGGATCAATTGCTCTTCGCTTTGGGCTTTTTGCTGCTCGAAAATTAAAAGTGGTTTATCAAAATCAGGATCAAGTGCAAATAGATCGCGTTTAAAATCGGCTACCTGCAAATGCTGACAGCCCAAACTCAAGACTGTTATACCGGCCACATTGGGGTGGTGGGCATAGGCTGCCAATAATTTACTCAATGTATCAGCATCTTGGCGCGTTCCACCACAGCCACCATTATGGGTGAGGAATTTAATCCCATCTACATTTTTAAAGGTCCGGCTGGCTTTATCTACTTTAGGTTCAAAGCTAATATTATTAATGTCTTCTCCATTTTCAAAGGCCTGAACCAATTTGTGAGTGTAAGATTTATATTTATCATCTACCGCATAACCCAACTCACTATAAAGCGATTCTTTAATAATATCCAGATTTCTGTTTTCGCAAAATACAGTAGGGATAAACAACCAATAGTTTGCGGTACCTACTGCACCATTTTTACGGTGATAGCCATTAAAAGTGCGGTTGGCATATTTACTTACATCTGGTGCTTCCCATTTATAATTAACATTGCGATAAGCAAATGGCTCTGCGGCATGTTTGGTATTATCTACGCTCATCCGAATGCCTGCTTTTACATCAAACTGTACCTTTCCCACCAAAACACCATACATCATTACTTCATCGCCAGCTTTCATATCCCGCATAAAAAATTTATGCTTAGCGGGGATTTCATCAACAGTAACGTAAGTATTTCCCTCATGCAGTATTGGAGTGCCTGCTGGCAAATCTTGTAACGCAACTAAAACGTTATCGGCATTGTTAATCTTGATGACTAATTTTTTCATTGTCAATTTATACTTCTAAACTTATTTCTTTTTCAATATGATCGGGTTTCCATCCTTTCCACCCAAAGTAAAATACCACTAAAAAACATGCGAATGGCACCAAATATCCGTATTGTATATTGTGTGTTGCATCTGATATTAAACCTAAAACCGGTGGTAAAAAAGCACCACCAACAATAGACATTACAATTAATGATGAGCCCAATTTTGTATCCTTACCTAAACCGGCTATACCCAATGAGAATATGGTTGGGAACATGATCGACATAAAAAAGGCGACACCGATTAAAGCGTAAACGGTAATCATGCCGCTTGCAAAAATAGATATGAGGGTAAGTACAGCGCTGATTAATGCATAAAGCATTAATAGCTTATGTGGTGCTATAAATCTCATAAATACAGTGCCGATAAATCTACCAATCATAAAAGCCAAACCTGCTGCACCAGCGTACCATTTTGCTTCATCCTGACTTATGCTTGCCGATGAGGTTACAAAACTGATGAATAAACTCAATACGCAAACCTGGGCACCTACGTAAAAAAACTGACCGATAATTGCCCAGCGCAAATGGCTATGGCCTAATACATGGCGAAAACTGCTTTTCTCCTGGATATTCTCTTCTTCCTTAATATCTGGCAGCTTAGTGAAAATAAATAGAACAGCAACTACAATGATCAGGATGCCCAAAATTAAATAGGGCGCTTTTACGGTTGATGCCTCTTCGAGCATGTAAGCCTGTTTTTCTAAAGGCAACATTTTGGCCAATTGGGTATCAGTATATTTTACTTCGGTAAAAATAAATTTACCACCAAGTACAGGGGCTAAGAAGGCAGCGAAACCGTTAAAAGATTGAGAGAAGTTTAAGCGCTGTGTGGCTGTTTCTGGAGGTCCTAGTACAGTAACATAAGGATTTGCCGCCGTTTCGAGGAAGGTTAAACCACAGGCGATAATAAAAAGCGCGCCTAAGAAAAATATATATTGTGCGGTATTGGCTGCAGGTATAAACAATAAACAGCCTGCAGCGAATAAAACAAGACCTAATATAATACCACTTTTATAACCATACTTGCGCATAATGTAGCCTGCAGGTAGTGCCAATAAAAAATAAGCGATAAAAACAGACGAATCGACCAGGGTAGATTCGAAAACATTTAGTTGAAAAGCTTTGCGTAAATGCGGAATCAATATAGGATCGAGATTGTGGACAAAACCCCAGAAGAAAAATAGGCTGGTGACTAAAATTAATGGAAATAGATAACCCTTGCCATTTTTTGGCAGATTGGATGCTTTAAAGTTTGGAGGTGTAATTTGGCTCATGTTTGCTTGGTTATAAATGGTTTAAGTAGGTTCTGCTAAAATAAAAATAGTTAAACTTCTGGCACCTTGGGCACCTATTACCAATAATAGTTAGATATAGGCTGTTTTAGATGGCCCGGTGATGAATACTCCATACCCGTAACTGTATTTTAATACTAGCGTGATCATCTTATTTGGATGGCAATTAATCCAACTTTCATAAAATGTTTTTGCCTAGTTGTTGTGCTACAAATTAAACCGTTAAGCGTTAATAAAAATTTAGCTTTATTACCTAATTATTAAATGATATTGGCTCAGTTTTTTTCATTGCAAAATAATTTTGCATATTAGATTGATTTTTTGAGATTTTATGAAACCGCATTTACTTAATGTATCTACCAATTCGGTAGATTCTTTTAGCGCTCGAAGAGATATTATGCCCGATATAAACAACCGTTGGCATTACCACTCTGCATTAGAATTAATCTACGTTAAAAAAGGTAGAGGAACGCAGTTTATTGGCGATAGTATTAAGAATTTTAAGGATGGCGATGTTGTTTTACTTGGAAGCAATCTGCCTCATTACTGGCGCTTCGATCCTGAATTTTTTGATGAAAAAGCTGGTGAACCGGTTGATGTTTATGTGATTCATTTTAAGGAGGATTTTTTGGGTGCAGGATTTCTCGATCTTCCCGAAAACCAGGAGATTAAAAAAGTGTTGCTGCAATCGCGGCAGGGAATTCAGCTACAAGGAACCTCGAAAGAGAAAATAGCCAGTTTAATGCCACAGATTATTGATGCAACTGGTACGATGAGGATTATCAAAATACTTGAAGTATTAACAGAAATAGCCAATTGCGAAGAAAAAAACATATTGGTTTCGTTAGGATTTAAGCCAAATTTTTTAGAAAACGAAAAAGATAGAATCCAATCTATTTATAATTATACCATTAGTAACTACAAAAATAAAATAGAACTAAAAGAAATTGCGGCGGTTGCTAAAATTAGTCCTAATTCGTTTTGTAAATTCTTTAAAACTAAAAGTAGAAAAACATATACGCAGTTTCTGAACGAGATTAGGGTAGGGCAAGCCTGTAAATTATTGATCGAAAATGATCTAACTGTGAAAGAAATCTGCTACGACTGCGGATTTTATAACTTTACCAGTTTTCATAAATATTTTAGGGAGATAACTGGCAAAACCCCGTTAAAATATCAGCAGGCTTTTTCAAAGCAGTAGTGTTTTTAATTATTGGTGCAGATAATAACCATTTATAGCCCCGATTGCACGGAAAGCCCGGAGCGAAGCATGAGTGAGGACTTGGAGTAAAAGCGGGACAGCATTTTACCAAGAACCACAGGCTTTGCGCTTCAAAAATATAAGAAGAATATCCTGGAATTTTTTACGTCTTTAAATGGCCGTAATATGACAGATTGATATTCAAATCTACCTTGCCTGGAATTTGTCTCTATACTGCGTTGGTGTCATCCCGACCGATTTTCTGAATACTTTTCTAAATGCTTTTGGATCGTTATATCCGGAGTTATAAATCACCTCTGTCATTTGCTGTGCAGTTTGCTCTAATAACTTTTTAGCCGCTTCGATGCGGGTTTGTTGAAGATACTCGATAGGGGTAATGCCAATTACCTGTTTAAAGCGGCGCACAATATTTCTTCTGCTGGAAGGAATATCTTTAATCATCTCTTCAATGGTGGCCACATCCTGATAACTGTTTTCAATTTTTTCTTGTGCAGAGGCAACAATATCATCATTATGATGGCGGATAGGCTGGAAAGTACTAAAGTATAACTGGTTTACGCGGTCCATATCGATTGCAAAAATTTTAGCCACTTTAACGGCCATATCTTTCCCGCAATGAAGCTGTAAAAGATGTAATAATAGATGAAAAGTAGAGGTTGCACCACCACTAGTAAATAACCTGCCATCCTGGGTTACGGTTTTATCTGCCTTTAAATGAACCAAGGGGAATGCAGAAGAAAAAGCAGGACAGGCATCAACATGTGTGGTGGCAGCTTTACCATCCAATAGTCCTGATGCTGCAAGTAAAAAAGCTCCGGTACAAAAGGTAGCAATTTCGGCTCCTGCTGCATGTTGTTTGCTTAACCATGGGATGTAACCACTATTGGCTCCAATGCAATCTTTAATATCGTTAGTTGCAAATGATGGAACTAAAATAAGTTCAAACTGCCCGGCTTTTTGCAAAGGCACACAGGGATGGGTACTAAAATTATAATTTTTATCGTCGAGGGTAATTAAACTAATGTTAAATGGCGTTTCAAGCCCATCTTTTCTGTAAAAACCATTAACAGTATCAAATACATCTAAAATAGCGGCAATGCTTAATAATCTGAAATTTTGGGGCAATAAAACACCTACTTGTATCATTTGGCTAAAATTAAGGTATCGTAAATATATAAAAATTGTCTGAAATGCCCCTTAAGATTGACTTTTACGGCAAGGGTGTTCATTTGAATTAACAACTAACTTTATTTAAGTTAATTTACCTCATTAATAACGATATGAAAACTACACCAACAAGTAGCAGGATGTATGGCTTTATAGTACTATACGAAATGCATACAGAGTTTTTATTAAGGGCTTTAGCTGGTATAGACCAAAAAGATGCCCAAAAAAGATTAGATACTAAAGCAAACCATATTGCATGGATTACGGGCAGTGTTGTACATGGCCGCTATTTTTTAGCTAAATCATTCGGCATCGACCTCCCGTCTGTAACCGACGAACTTTTTGCCAACAATAAAGGTATTATTGATGATGCCACTTACCCATCGCTTGAAGATTTTATTAAAGATTGGAAAGAAATTTCTCCAAAGCTACAGGAAGCTTTGACAGAGGCTACCGACAACAAACTGGAAGAGAAGCTCAGTATTCCCGGAATGGAAATCACATTGTTTGAAATGATCGGTTTTAGTAGTTACCGGGAAGCTAATTGCATTGGGCAAATCGCCTTGTGGCGCCGATTATTAAACTATCCTGGAATGAATTATATGTAAGCTATGGAAAAAATAATTAGAGAAGCCGATGAAACCTTGTCGGCATTGGAACATGAGTTTTCAAGATTTAATGCCCCACAGATTAATGAGGTACCTTTTGAAGGGAGCTGGACCGCAGGCCAATTGGTTAAGCACCTGGTTTTGTCGAATTCGGGTTTCCTGGAAGTAATTAACGGGCCGGTAACCGAAACGGATAAACCTGCAGATTTAATGGTAAAAGAAATTAGAAAAGATTTTTTGAATTTCGGCGTGAAGTACAATTCTCCTAAAGAGATTTACCCTGAAGATAGGACATATAGCCAGCCAGAATTACTTAAAAGTTTAAAGCAGATCAGAGCGGGGATATCAGAAGCGGCAAGAGGCTTAGATTTAACTAAAACATGTACCGCTTACGAGCTACCTGGATATGGCTTTTTAACCCGGCTGGAGACAATTTATTTCGTGATTTACCATACACAAAGACATGTACATCAATTGAAAAATATTTACAGCGAGCTAGATATCACTTGATTTTAACTAAATTTATGAGAAACAACAGGCTTAATTTATTAAATCCTTATATCGGTAAATGGAAAACAGAAGGTTTAACAAAATCTGGTGATGTAATTACTGGGACTGATACCTACACGTGGGTTGATGGTGGGTTTTTCTTAACGCATCAGGTAGATGTCGTGTTCCGCGATAAAGCGGTCAGATCGTTAGAAATTACACATTATGATGATATGGAAGATGTTTTTAGGTCGCAATCTTTCGATAATGAAGGTCATATTTCAATATCTACCCTTAAAATTTATGATGACATCATTTTAATATTTGCTGATACGGAAAGATTTAAAGGTAATTTTAAAGCCAATACCATTGAAGGGACATGGGAACAATTTGATGGTAAAAACTGGGTACCATGGATGGACATAAAGTTGACGAAGATAAAAACTTAACTGAATTTGTCATTCTGAATGCAATGAAGAACCTTTGATAAAAAGTTGCAGAGAGATTGTAATAAGAATAAAGATTCTTCGCCTCGCTCAGAATGACAGCAAAGAGTCAGCTGTTATGTCTTTCGACTCCGCTCATGGTGACAATCCGTATAGAAATTAAACAATAAACAAATAATAATAACCAGCCCGAGAGGGATAAAAACAACAAAACAATGGCAACACTTAACACTTACTTAAATTTTAACGGTAATACCGAAGAAGCATTTAACTTTTATAAATCTGTTTTTGGGGGCGATTTTGCCGTATTACAACGTTTTAAAGACTCGCCTGAGTGCGAAGGTATGGCAGTAGGCGACCAGGAGAAAATTATGCATGTGGTTTTACCTATTGGTGGCAATGTACTCATGGGTACAGATATTACCGATCCAATGCCTGCATCTACTTTCGGAACTGGAATCTCACTATCTGTTGATGCGGGAAGCGAAGAAGAGGCAAACACACTTTTTAATAATCTTTCAGCTGGTGGTAAAGTAACCATGGCTTTAGAAAAAATGTTCTGGGGCGCACTTTTTGGTATGGCTACCGATAAATTCGGCATTCAGTGGATGGTGAATTACGATTATAACAAGAAATAGTTTGGCGTCTGAAGTTCAGTGTCCAAAGGCATAAGTCTTTAATCAATAGCTCATTGCGTGGTGTATTGTTGCAAAATAAGAGATGCTATTGCACTAATGGACTAATTAAAAACTTTTATTATTTTTAAATATAGAAACTAAAACCAATCTAATATGAAAATTGCAGTTATTATTGTACGCGTGCTTCTAGCCGCCATGTATCTTTTTGCTTCTGTAAGTTATTTTCTTAATATGATGCCGAAGGCACCAGAAATGACTGCGGCACAAACGAGTTTTATGACAGGTATAATGGCCTCCGTGTATCTTTTTCCCTTAATCAAAATCACAGAATTGATATGTGGTGTGATGTTATTGATCGGTAGAACAGCGCCCCTGGCCTCGATCATTATTTTCCCTGTTACTTTAAATATTTTTTTATATGGTGTATTTTTAGGGCAGCCAAAAGATATACCAATGGGGGCAGTAATGTTGTTGGTTAATTTGTTCTTACTTTTTGCCTATCGTTCAAAATACCTGCCCATCGTTTCAAAGTAAATTTTGTAATTTTTAAAAATTCTCACACTTTTTCTCTTTATTTAGTGTTTCGATATAAGGTGTAATGTTTATCTTTAAAAACTAACTAGAAATAAAAAATATGAGAAAGCTACCATTTTTAATGCTGCTCTTCATAGCAGTATCATTTTCTGCATTTGCACAGAACAAAGATGCTATTGTAGGCAAATGGCTTAATCCATCGGGTGAGGGTCAGATAGAAATTTATAAAAAAGGCGATAAATATTATGGTAAATTAGCGTGGATGAAGGAACCAAACCTAAATGGTAAACCTAAATTAGATGCTAAAAACCCTGATGCCAATCTGCAGAAACGTGCTTTGTTAAATCTCGAAATATTAAAAGATTTTGTTTATGATAATGGCAAGTGGACTGATGGAACGATTTACGATCCCAAAAGCGGTAAAACTTACAGCTGTAACATGACTTTAAAAAGTGCCGATGTGCTAAATGTTCGCGGTTATGTAGGTATTTCACTATTAGGACGATCAGAAACTTTTAGACGGGTAAAATAATCAATAGATGAAGAAAATTTTATGGTGCCTTTTATTGGCACCTTTTTTTTGCGCTGCGCAGTCGTATTCCTTTAAGCCCTTAAATGAGAATACCAAAACCAGTTTACGCGGATTAAGCGTAGTATCAGATCAGGTTATCTGGGCAAGTGGCAGTAATGGATCGGTAGGTAAAACCACTGATGGTGGTATAACCTGGAAATGGTTAAAACCAAAAGGGTACGAAAAAATCGATTTCAGGGATATTGAAGCTTTTGATGATAAGCAGGCCATTATTGTAGGTATTGCCTCGCCGGCCTATATCCTGAAAACCATTGATGGAGGCGAAACCTGGACAGAAAATTATAAAAATGTAGATTCAGCTATATTTTTAGATGGACTAAGTTTCTGGGATAAAAATAAAGGACTCATTTTCGGCGATCCTATAAATGATAAAATGCAGTTGCTTAAAACTGTAGATGCAGGTAAAAGCTGGCAGGATATTTCTGCAAACCTCAAAGCTAAATTAACCAAAGGTGAAGCTAGTTTCGCGGCCAGTGGTACAACCATTAAAACATTACCTGGTGGTAAAACCTGGATTGCATCAGGAGGAACAATATCTAATATTTACTTTTCTCCAGATTATGGGCAAACCTGGCAGGTATTTAAATGCCCGATTTTGCAAGGCGAAGGGAGTACTGGTCCTTTCTCAACAGATTTTTTTAATGAAAAAATAGGGGTAACTGTTGGTGGAAACTACTTAAAAGATAAAGAAAATTCGAATAATGTGCTTTTAACGCGTGATGGAGGCAAAACCTGGCAAAAGCCAGCCACTCCTGTTTTTGGTTTCCGATCGGGTGTAACCTATGTTAATGCCAAAACCTTAATTGTTACGGGTACTTCTGGAACTGATATTTCTACTGATGGCGGTCAGCACTGGAAACACATTTCTGATAAAAGCTTTAACGCTATTCAAAAAGCCAAAAAAGGTAAACAGATTATTTTGGCAGGAGAAAAGGGTAATATCTATCAATTGGAGATCAATAAATAAAATTTCAATCCTATTACGTAACAGTTTTATCGATTAAGTATCTAATCAATAAAACGATATCATAAATAAAAAGATTGAAGCATTGGGATTGATAAAATTTTGTTTCTTTGCTGTCAACTAAAACTTTAATTTAAACACACATACTCGCTCGATGGATTTTTTGCACACGATTTTAGGTGACGATATACAGGCCGGATTATTAATTATTTTGAATTTAATTGTGATCGAAAGTTTACTTTCGGTAGATAATGCAGCTGTTTTGGCAACCATGGTAATGGATCTGCCAAAATCGCAAAGGGAAAAAGCCTTAAAATACGGTATTATTGGTGCCTATATATTTAGAGGGATTTGTTTGTTCCTGGCAGCGTGGCTGGTGAAAATCTGGTGGCTAAAACCACTTGGTGGCTTGTATTTGTTATACCTGGCTTTCGATTATTTTAGAAAAAAGAATAGCAAAGGTAAAGAGGAAGAAGAGGAAGTAGATAAAAGCAAAAGTTGGATTTACAAATCTACCGTTGGTTTGGTAGGTACTTTTTGGGCTACCGTTGCTTTGGTAGAGGTAATGGATTTAGCTTTCTCTATTGATAATGTTTTTGCTGCGGTAGCTTTTACCGATCATATCTGGTTAATCTATATCGGTGTTTTTATTGGGATTTTAGCTATGCGTTTTGTGGCACAGGCCTTTGTAAAACTGATGGAAAAATTTACCTTTTTAGAAACGGTGGCATTCATTGTAATAGGTGTTTTAGGTATTAAACTTACTTCTTCATTAGTAACGCATTTCTATCCTGAATCGCCAATTTCGCACGCTATTGAAGGTGAAAAAACAGATCTCTTTGTTTCAATTTTTACGGTTGCCATTTTCATCATCCCCGTATTAACGTCCTTATTGTTTAACTATCCCAAAAAGCACAAAAGCGATATCATCATTTCGGACGATGCCGAAAAGGTATTGGATAAGTCTTAATTTAAGGCTTATCTGTGATAAATCTTACAATTAAACGTTGCTGATCTTACAATCATATTTGTAATATTAGAATTTATAAACAAGGTGCAATGGCTTTTTACAAACATTACTCATTCGATCTTTGGTTAACGTTGATTAAATCTAATCCAACTTACAAGCAGGAACGGGTACAGTATTTTTTTAGGAATTTTAATGGCAAGAATAAAAGCATTGATGAAATAGCCATCATTTTCCGTCAGGTAGATTTAATGGTAAACGCTATTAATGAAAAAGTAGGTAAAAATGTTGATGCTGAAGAAATGTATTTAATGATCATTAGTATGATCAATGATTACGATTTCAACTTTAGTGATGTGGATCTTAAAATGCTCGATCAGGATATGGAGCAGATCGTATTTAACCATATGCCAAAACTTTACTGTGATGATTGTTTAGGTGTATTGGCAAAAATTAAAGAGTCGGGCAAAAGCTCTACCAACATACTGAGTAATACGGGTTTTATTAAAGGTAAAACCTTAAAAAAAGTAATCGAACATCTTGGTATCGGTCAGTTTATCGATTTTCAGCTCTATTCTGATGAAGTGCGCTTGTCGAAACCCAATACAGGTTTTTTTCAGTTGATGTTGGATCGCATCGACAGAACCAAACACCCTGAATTATTATTAACAGATGTTATCCATGTTGGAGATAACCCCCATGCCGATGTTCGAGGAGCAGAAGCAATGGGAATTAACAGTATGCTCATCAATTCCAACAATTTATCTATCTCAAACCTACTCTATGATACCGTATAATTTCTCACTTCATAAAATAGATAATACAGTCGATTTTGGCTTTAGTGCCGACGATTACAGCCGTTTTAAATTTGGCGACGATCTGGTAGCCAGATCTTTTGGAAAAGATTTAGCCGACGGTTTTATCCGGTATTATTTAGCTGATAATGTGATTACCGATCAGATTGTGGTTATTTCTAGTCCTTATAGCTTTATCCCTACGGCAACTTTTGCCATGAAAAACTATTTCGTTTGCCAGCTTAATCGTTGGTTGGTCGAAAATGGTAGATTAGCTGTACAGGAAACCAAAGTGCACAGAACCATTACCTATAAAGAAGATTATGGAGAGTTAAGTGCAGAAGAAAGACTATCGTTAATTGGTAACGATTCGTTCCATATCGATAAAGATTTTCTGGCAGGTAAAACACTTTTATTTCTGGATGATATCAGGATTACCGGAAGCCATGAGCGGATGATCTTAAAAATGGCAAAAGAATATGGTTTAAAAAACGAAATGCATATGCTTTATTTTGCCGAACTGGTTAATAAAAACATCCATCCCAATGTAGAAAACTTCCTGAATTACCATCAGGTAAAATCTATTTTTGACCTGGAAGAAATTATCGATAGTGGCAATTTCAGGTTTAATACCCGTATTGTAAAATACATTTTAAATACTACTTCGAATAGTTTTACCATCTTTTTAGAGCGTCGTAGTACTGATTTTATCAACCAGCTTTACGATCTATCCTTGGGAAATAATTACCATACGATAGAAGCATATTCGAAAAATTTACATCTTATAAAAGACTATATCAAAAACAATAATTATAAATTAATTTAAATATGGCTATTAATTTGCAAAAGGGGCAGAGAGAAAATATTGATGCTCCTAAATTTACAATAGGTTTAGGTTGGGATACCAACAGCTCTTCAACTGGTTCTGCATTCGATTTAGATGCTTCAATTTTTATGCTAAACGATCAGAAAAAACTGATTTCAGACGAGAATTTTGTGTTTTATAACAACCTGGTTTCTCCAGATGGTTCGGTAGAACATACAGGCGATAATTTAACCGGAGATGGTGATGGCGATGATGAACAGATCAAAATTGATTTAACCAAAACTGATGCTAAAGTAAATGAAATCTGCATTGTGGTAACCATTCATGAGGCAGAAAGCAGAAGACAGAATTTTGGCCAGGTTAGAAACTCTTTCATCCGTATTTTTGATGCGGTAAGCAACGAGGTAATCTTAAAATATGAATTAGAAGAAGATTTCTCTATTGAAACCGCTGTAGAATTCGGAAGGATTTACAAACGCGAAGGCAAATGGAAATTTGAAGCAGTTGGCGTAGGCATGAAAGGTGGTTTACAGGATTATTTAAACAAATATCAATAATATTATGGCAATCAATCTTCAAAAAGGACAGCGTATCAGTCTGGAAAAAAACAATGGAAGCAAACTTCAGCAGGCTTGTGTTGGGATAAACTGGGGGGCAATCGAAAAGAAGGGCTTATTCGGATTCGGATCATCAAAAGAAGCGGTAGATTTAGATGCAAGCTGCGCTTTATATAACGAAAACAAACAGCTTTTAGAAGTAGTGTATTTTGGTAATCTTAAATCTAAAAATGGCTCGGTAAAACACAGTGGCGATGATTTAACTGGCGATATGGGTGGCGATGATGGTTTAGATAATGAGATCATCACACTTGATTTTTCACAGTTGGATGCTAATGTAAACTATGTTGCCTTTGTACTGAACAGTTTTAGAGGTCACGATTTTGCTACAATTCCTTTTGCCTCCATCCGCATTTATGAAGGCACAACCAAACGGGTTAATGAGGTTTTTGCCAAATTCGATATTGCTAACGGAGCCAATTTTGCAGGGCACGTATCGATGGTAATGGGCGTTTTTTACAAGAAAAATGGCGAATGGAAATTTAATGCCATTGGCGAACCAACCAAAGATAGAAAACTGGAAGATACCGTTAAAACCGTAACTCAAAACTATTTATAAGCCGTAAAGCTGATAATTAACAAACTATGGAAACCAACCCAAATGTTACCCAAGCCCTTACTCCGGTTAAGCTGGATAAAGATGGCAATGTGGATCTTGAGAAAATAACCTCGGCGGAAACGCTTAAATACAATGAGATTGGAAAATCGCTAGAACCATCAGATGTAAATTCTATACTGAATTACGGAAGCGATGCCCAAAACTCAATGGAGAAATACAGTAACGAGTTTTTATCGTCTGTACGTACCTATAACAGCGGTGAAGTTGGTGGTTTAATTAACGAACTGTTAACAGAACTCAATTATATCGATGTTTCTGAACTGGAACAGAGCGGCTTTAAGAGTTTCATCTCTAAAATTCCGTTCTTAAAAAGTTTAGTGGTTGATGTGAAGAAACTTTTTCAGAAATACGATGTGGTGGTTAATAATATCGATAAAATTACCAACAAAATTAAGGCTGGAAGGTTAAATTCAATTAAAGATAACAGTTCGCTGCAAACCATGTTCGATAGCAATGTTGGTTATATCCACCAGATGGAAGAACTGATTATTGCCGGACAGCTAAAATACAACGAGCTGAGTATTAAACTTGCAGAGATGGAAGGTCGCCCGGCTGACTATCAGGATTATGAAATCGCCGATTTAAGGGATTTTATTAGCCGTTTGGATAAAAGACTGGCTGATATGAAGATTGTGCGTTTCATTATGTTGCAATCTTTGGCACAGATCCGTGTAGTGCAGAACAACAATACTTCAATTGCAGAAAAAGCACAGTCGATTGTTACTACAACTATTCCGGTTTGGAAAAACCAATTAACCATTGCGGTTGCTTTACAAAGGCAGAAAGCCAACGTAGAGATGCAGAAGAAAATTTCGGATACCACGAATACCATTTTACAGAAAAATGCAGAGATGCTGAAACAAAACAGCATTGATGTAGCCAAAGAGAATGAAAAAACAGTAGTATCTTTGGAAACCTTGAAACGAACTACTTCTTCGTTGATTGAAACGCTTAATGAGGTGAAACAGATCCATGAAGCGGGTGCGCAGAGCAGAAGAGTGTTAGATGGAGAACTTAAAACTTTGGAAACAGAGTTGAAAAAGAACGTGACGAGGGTGAATTAATTAAAATATGGATGAATACCGTTTAAATATTCTCAAAAAATCAAACGCAGAGATCAACCGTTTACAGTTGCTCTCTGTGTTTTTTGATGATGAGGTGATTTATAAAATTTACCTGAGAAGCCAGGTTATTCATCAACTTTTTGCCAATAATGAAGAGTTAGAGATCGAAAAATTAGATCTTTTTCATCTCCAGTTTACCGATAGCGTGATTGAATTGCTCAGAAAGATTAAAAAGAGCAATGAGAAAAACGTATCACTCCTATACGATGAAATTGACCTGAACGAAGAATTGATTGGTAGAATGGCCGATATGCTTGTTGATCAGAAAAGTTTTCAGCAGGATAAACAGAAACAATCGCTTAAAATTAACTTATCGCTGCGGAAGCTGTTCAGTGTATTGTCTGAGCTCAGTTCCGATTTTCCTTTTTCAAAAAACATCAACGTTTTTAGCTCCAAATACGCCAACGATTTTTATTTCGATCTCAAACCGGATCAATTTGCTAAACTGATTGATTTTCAAAGTAAAGAGGTGTATGCCAATGTTTATGCAACAATTGAAAAAAAGTTGATGGGTAAGTTGTGTAAGAACGATTTCCGGACCGAATTTTATATTGGTTTAAAATCGGGCGAACTGGTTATTGAAGTATATAAATTTTTAGATATAGACAGTTATTACCTGTTTTTTCCAAGCCGAAACCTGTTTTTGTTCTGCGATTTAACCATTTTGAAAGATTTGGATATGTCTAACAATCTTTCAGAACGGGAACGGATTGTACAAGAACTGCAATATAAAAACGATAAGTTAAAAAGTAATGCTGCGGTTTTAAAAACAGCCATTCCGAATGAAGTTATTAATTTATTGGAAGACAGTTACAGTAAAATATCAGATATCAATTTCCTGAACCACCTCAATAATTTTGATGTTCAATCGAATATTTTGAAGACGATGTTAAAGACGGATTTGTTTTAAGGTAATAATGCGATCGTCATTTCGACTGAAGCCTACCAATTTTTCATTGGTAGCGGAATGGAGAAATCTTTGAACCAGGTTTAGCTATATCTTTAAAAGATTTCTCCGTTTCGCTGCGCTCCAGTCGAAATGACGGAACTATTGTAAACTTCCTAAAGAAAAACTAATAATGCGATCGTCATTTCGACTGAAGCTTACCAATTTTTCATTGGTAGTAGAATGGAGAAATCTTTGAACCAAATTTAGCTGCATCTTTAAAAGATTTCTCCATATCGCTACGCTCCAGTCGAAATGACGGTACGAGTGGTATTCCGCTCGAAACATCGAGTTTATAAATCTTATTCGTCCCAATCATTTATTGTTTCAGTTAAATCTACCCAACTCTTATTAAAACTATCAATTAGCGCATCTTTTTTCGCTCTATTCCACTTTTTTATTTGCTTTTCCCGATCAATGGCCTCTTCTATTGATGTATGAACTTCGTAATACACACAGAGCATGAGGTTGTACTTTGCAGTAAAGGATTTGGGACGAATTTTATTTTGATGCTCATAAATACGGCTCCTTAAGTCAGAAGTTACACCAATATATAAAGTTGTTCTTTGATAATTGGTCATAATGTAAATACATCCTCCGCGTTCCATATTTAATGAATTTAAGGAGAAAAATTATCGTTTCTATTATAAAATCGTCATTTCGACTGGAGCTTACCAATTTTTCATTGGTAGCGGAATGGAGAAATCTTTGAACCAGGATTCACTGTATCTTTTAAGTTTGGCTTTATAGTACTTTAAAAGATTTCTCCGTTTCGCTCCGTTTCGCTCCGTTTCGCTCCGTTTCGCTCCGCTCCGCTCGAAATGACGGATTTACGATGGTTTAACTTACTACCTCGTCAACACCGCCAATTTCTGTTTAAACATATCAATTGTTCTGCTCCAGGCTAGTTTTGCTGCGGCTTCGTTATATCTGGTAGGAGATGTGTTGTTGTTAAACGCATGGTTTACCCCATCATAGATGTAAATTTTGTAATCAATTTTATTCTCTTTTAAAGCCTGCTCATAAGCAGGAATTCCGGCATTAATCCTTTCGTCTAAACCGCCATAGTGTAGCATTAAACTCGCTTTAATTTTAGGAACATCGGCCGCATTGGCCTGTGCGCCATAATAAGCCACAGCTGCCTGTAGTTTCGGATCGTTAACCGCTAATTTATTGGCCATTCCACCGCCCCAGCAAAAACCAACACAACCTACTTTACCATTTCCGTCTTTTCTTTGGCGTAAATAATCCAGGCCCTTCAAGTAGTTCTGTAAATTTTTTTCAGGATCTAATTTGCCAATTAATTCGCGCCCTTTATCTTCATCAACTGGTGTTCCACCAAATGGCGAAAGGGCATCAACACCCAGGACCAGAAAACCTTCAGCAGCAATACGTTTGGTTACATCAATAATATGTGGATTTAAACCTCTATTTTCATGAATAACCAGTACACAGCCCAAACTCTTTTTACCTTTCGGCTTGGCCAGTACAGCTTTCATTTCACCATCAACACCAGCATAGGTAATATTTTCAACTTCGATGTCATCACTGTTAAAATCTGCTGCTGCGGCATAATTATTTTCCAGCATAGGCAGAATAGTCATAGCCAAAGCGGTGCTACCAGCCAGGATAGCCAGTTTTCCCATAAAATCTTTTCTGCTTAGCCGACTGTGGGTATATTCATCATACAGGTTAATTATTTTCTGATCCATCTTATTGATTTTTGAATTACCATACAAGATAAAAAAGCATGACGAAATTTAAGGCAGTATTACCTAAAAGTTACAATACATTTCTTCCCATTTTTTAATGAGTGTTACACGGTGTTTCGTATATCGTGGGGTTAAAAAAATATTAGACCAATCATCGTAATTATCATAAAAGAATTTCAAGAAGAAAATATGGAAGGTAATGCCCAGGTAGGGAATGGCTTTTAATTCATCATCAGTTAACGGCCTGACTTGCTGATACGCATTTATAAAGATGTCGAAATCCTTTTCGGCTTGTTCTTTGGAAATTAAGTTGTTCAATTGGTGGAAGAAATAATGGTTAAGGAACGACATTAAATCGTTAATCAGGTAACCTTCTCCTGCAAAATCAAAATCAAAGAAAGTAATTTTTCCTTGCTCATCAAAATGGAAATTTTTAGGGAAGAAATCATAGTGGCAATAGCCATAACTGAATTTTGATGTGTCGAATTCTTTAAACTTTTTAACTACTTTTTCTGAAATGTTGCTCAAATATTCATATTCTTCTTTCATTTCCGAAAAATGAGGTTTGAGATCTTTTAAGGGCTCAAATAAAGTGGTTTCAAAATCGAATGTGGGCCTAGGATTGTTCAGTTTTATTGATGATGTGGTTTGATGCAATTTAGCTATATCGTATCCTAACCGAATAAGGTGCTGTTCTTCGAGGTCTAAAATTACTTTCCCGTCTGCAAAAGAAAACAATATGCCATTTCGTAAGCCCTCAATGGCATTAAACTGTTGAATCTGTTTTCCTTCTTTATCAGTTATTGGATAAGAAACCGAATTTCCGTTTGCTTTTAAAATGTTAAGTAATTCTACTTCAGCTTCAATTTCGTTACGTTTACGGTGGGCATTGCGGTAAATTTTGAAGATGTATTTCTGGTTCAGATTTTCCAGGATATAAGTATCGCTTACATTTCTGATGAGTAATCGGCATGTTGTAGCCTGATCTAAATCATAAGTTTCAATTAAATAATCTTTTAATGCAGCGGCTGATAAAGTAGTGTATTGCGCGGGGAAGAAATTTTGCATCGGGATATAAGGTTTGGGGTTTTAAATATAAAATTTTAAATCGACATCTTACCTTACCCGGTAAATCAGACTATATTACATCCCAGGTGCCAACCATTTGAAAGCTAATCGGATCGGTTAGCGAAACATTAATGGACTTATGGTTATCATAAGAAGCCCTGCCCAATTATTTGGTCTTCTAATCCGCTATGTTGAGCAGCTGCTTAATTGTGCTCTTATAATTTTTGCCAATTGGAACCTCCTGGCCATTCTTGAGTACAATGGTATTGCCTTCTAAATAGTCTACATATTTTTTATTGAGAATAAAAGATTTATGAATTCGGATAAAATAATCGGCTGGTAACTGATCTTCAAAACTGGCCAATGTTCTGGGGGTTAATAGAAAATCACCGTTTTTCCAAACCTTTACATAATTACCCAGGCTTTCTAAATATTGTATTTCTTGGGTTTTTACCAGGATGTATTTTTTGTCTGCTTTAATAGAGATTTGTCCATAACTTTTGGCCTCTGTTTTTTCGGTTTCAATAGGGCCTGTAGTTTGTTTTTTAAGGTTGTACAATTCCAGTGCGCGGTGAACCGCTTTTACAAAACGATCGAGCCTAAAAGGTTTTAACAGATAATCGCAAACGGCCAGATCAAAACTCTCTAAAGCGTATTCTTCATAAGCAGAGGTAATAATTACAAGAGGTTTATGGGGTAAGGTCCTCAAAAAATCCAAACCATTGAGTTTTGGCATCCGAATATCCAGGAAAATTAAATCTACTTGCTGTTTACTCAAAAAATCTAAGGCCTCTGTAGCGCGATAACAATCGCCAATTATGCTAATAAAAGGAATATCTTTTGCATACTCGGTAATTACGCCGTGTGCAAGCGGTTCATCATCTACTATTAAGCAACGTAAGCTCATGTTAGCTGGAGTTTGAGTTCTGCCTTAAAGATATTACCATCAGAGGTAATATGCAATGTATAACGGTTAGGATAAAGCAAATCAAGCCTCTTTTTCAAATTGTCAATCCCAATCCCCTTATAACCAGTGCTTTCTTCAGGATCGAAAGAGTTTTCACAGCAGAAAACAATTGCTTTATGGTTACTGATTAGAGAAAGTTTTAGAATGGCTTCCTCTTCAGCACGTTCAATGCCATGTTTAAATGCATTCTCTACAAACACAATTAGCAGGAGTGGGGCAATATCAATCTGATCATCCACAACCTGTTTATTAAATTCAAAATCTAAGGTTTTCTGTAAACGGATTTGCTGCAATTGGATGTAATCATGAATATAATCCAGTTCCTGGGAAAGTTTAACTGTTTTTTCCTGTCCCCTGTAAATCGTATAACGCATCAGTTCTGATAATTGCAAAATACTTTCAGGCGTTTTATCCGATTTCTGCAAACTTAATGCATAAAGGTTGTTAAGGGTATTAAAGAAGAAATGAGGATTAAGCTGTTGCTTTAGCAGGTCGAGTTCATTCTGCGATTTTTCTTTCTCTAGCAAGAGGATTTTATTGTTCTGCTTTCCCCATTGTAGCGCCAAAACTACAGGTAAACTGACCAACATAATGGCAAAGGCCCCAAATGCATTTTCAAGCTCAAAGGGGTTAGTTACGAATATTCTCCGACCAAAAACCGTGTTAATGGGTAGCGAAATTAATAATTGTGCCAACAGGGGATAAAGAACTGCAATGGTAGCAGAAAGTGTTAAAAGGTAAATTAGTAGTCCTTTTTCTTTGAGGATTTTAGATACCAGAAAACGGCTATTGATCAGGAAAAGCAGGTATCCGCATAAATACATGATCAAAAATTGTGAAAAGAAGCCTAAAAATGTTCCAAAATTAAACAATAGCATTTTGATATTGAATTCGAAGCCAATCAAACGGAAGCCATTTCTTTGATAAATTGGATTCTCCAAGCTCGAAACGGCCATTACGGAGATGGTTGCAGCAAGTAAGATGATGGTAATGAGTACGGCATTCTCCAGACCAATTTTTTTTATCCATTTAATGTGCTGCACTTTTTTCTGGTAATACTGATTAGCAATCAACATCATTTCGAGGGCGACTGCCGCCAAAGCTGTTGAAATAAAAACAGCATGATCAAGCTTCGCGATTTGCAGGTAAGATGCAATATCGGTAAAAAGCGGAAGCAGGATAAAGAAACAAGTGCACCAGTGAGTAATGTATTGATTTTTACTTAGAACGTTTTTTAGCCTGGTTTTAAGAAAAGAAAAAACAAGTACAGGGAGCAAACAAAAAACCAAAGCTAAAATGCAGCTGGCATAGCCAAGCCAAATTTTGCTGCTTAAGTTGTGCGTATTAAATATGGCTATCCACAACAAAAGACCAACAAATATGAAAAAGTCTTGGTATTTATAATTAAAATTCTTGTTGAGCATTTTGTTAAATAGAATAATATGAATTAAAAAAGATGTCACCCTAAGCATAGTCCAATGTTAATCTTTTTTAAATGATCTAATTATAAGGGGCTTCGACTATGCTCAGCCTGACAATACCAGGATGATAATCTTTGAAGCCATTTTTAAAGTTATGAAAGTTTGAAGTTTGTGAAAAATTTAGATGATGAAGGGCATGTTTTTCATGATGAAAGGAACATCACTGTTATTATTTCCTTTCATCATCATTTCACCTTCTTTCGTCACTTATATTTAACAGATCGGTTTAATCGGTCTAATTTGCGTCCATCTTAATTATTTAATATGGTACGGCTTAAAATACAGCAACTTACAAAATCTTACCAAAATGGTGTAAAGGCCCTTGATGGTATTACCCTGAATATTGCAAATGGCATGTTTGGCTTATTGGGGCCTAATGGAGCTGGTAAATCTTCACTTATGCGTACACTTGCTACCTTACAGCTACCAGACGCAGGCCAGGTTCATTTTGATGGAAGCGATGTGCTGCAAAATTCTCAGGAAATGCGCAATAAACTGGGGTATTTGCCACAGGATTTTGGCGTATATCCTAAAGTTTCAGCTATAGATTTACTCAATCATCTTGCAGTTTTAAAAGGATTGCAAAATAAGAATGAACGCAAGGAGCAGGTGACTTCATTGCTGCAACAGACCAATTTATTTGAAGTGAGAAAAAGATATGTCAGCACTTTTTCGGGTGGTATGCGGCAGCGTTTCGGCATTGCGCAGGCTTTGTTGGGCAACCCGCAGTTAATTATTGTAGATGAGCCTACCGCAGGGCTTGATCCACAGGAAAGAAACCGGTTCCATGATCTGTTGAGTGAAATTGGTGCCAATCGTGTGGTTATCTTGTCTACCCATATTGTAGAGGATGTGAATGATCTTTGTGCTGAAATGGCAGTAATGGCCAATGGGAAGTTGATTTTACAGGGTAAACCATCAGACTTAACCCAAAAGTTAGATGGGAAAATCTGGCGAAGGGTGATCGATAAGGCAGATCTGGCTCAATACTCATCCGTTTTTAATGTAATTTCTACGAAAATTATTTCGGGTAAGCTTCACATTTTTATACTGGCTGATGAATGTCCTGCACATGTTTTCGAACGGGTTTATCCTAGACTTGAAGAGGTATATTTTTCTTCATTATTTGGCGCTGCCAATCAAAATTTGGAGGTTATGCTATGATTATAGATTTACTAAAATTTGAGCTTAAATATCATTTCGGGCAGATATCGTTCAAAGTGGCTGCCCTTTTGTTTTTTATCCTGGGGTATTTCTGTGTGGTACAGGGTGGGTTTGGTTCTGAAGATGTGCATAAAAATTCACCATATGTCATTACCAACATCATCGTCCTGCTTTCGCTTTTCTCTATCTTTTCGGGTACATTATTTAGTGCTAATGTGGTGCTGAGAGACAATCTGTATAAAATGGAAGCAGTTGTTTTTACTACTTCGATCAAAAAACGCCCTTATTTTGTTATCAGGCTTTTAGGCCTGATTATTTCGGTTTTTAGTTTACTGTTGCTGGTTGCCCTGGGTATTTACTTGGGTACTTTCTTTATAGCGGCCGATCGGTTAGGTGACTTCCGCATTACTTATTTCTTACAGCCACTTTTAGTTTTTGCACTGCCAAATGTGCTGTTCTCCGCAGGTATTTTATTTTGTACTACTGTATTAACGAAAAATGTGCGGGCAATTTATGTGGTTGGCGTGCTGATGTACATTTTGTATATGCTCGCTTCGATATTTGGCAATTCGCCATTGTTGGCTACTTCGACAATGAAAGCAGGTAGCCCCGATATTTTACCACTACTTTTAGATCCTTTTGCATTAGCCTCATTTTTTGGCGAAACCAGAACATGGACTGATCTACAGCGCAATAAACAGCTATTTCCATTCGACGGCGCCTTTTTACTCAACAGGTTGCTTTGGCTTGGTTTTACAGCCTTACTGGTGCTGATTACCTATCGTTTATTCAATTTTCGTTTGCAGCAACAACAACAAGCTAAAATAAAGGCAGCTAAAGCAGAACCAGTTGAGTTGGTTCCTTATCGTGCTTTTGTAGTATTTTCAAATGGCTCTCGTTATTACCTTAATACGTTCTTCGCACAGTTTAAACTCGAAATGATATTCTTGTTTAAAAATATCCCCATTATGGTAATGTTATTATTGTGGGTTTTTCTTTTCGGGGTAGAGTTAAAAGACAAGCTGTTCAGTGGTATTTATGGTATTCATAGCTATCCGGCAACAGGTATCATTATCGAAGAAATACGTTCCATGAAATTCGGTCTGATTTTAATTGTTTTTTACGCGGCAGAAACCATTGGCAAAGAAAAATCAGTAAATATTCACTCCTTGATTTATAGTACACCTGTTCAGTATTCAGCATTATGGATGGCAAAAAACCTGAGTCTTTTTGCGCTCGTTTTCATCCTCGTAACGCTAAATATTGGAATCGGTATTGTTCTTCAGCTTACACATGGCTATTTCCAGATTGAGTTACCCATGTATTTATCCTTGTACTATTATAGCGCATTCCCTTTATTACTTTTTGTAGTACTCGTCGTTTTTATCCAGAATTTAAGTGCAAACAAGTATCTCGGTATGTTGCTGAGCATGATCGTTATTTTCCTGGTTTCGTATGCAGAAAGGTTTGGCTTAGCACACTATCTTTTCCGATTTGCAACAGTTCCTGATTTATTACATTCTTATTTTAATGGCTTTGGATATTATGCCAACGCATTTAACTGGTATATGCTGTATTGGTCGGCTTTTGTAATTGTTATTGCCGTTTTAACCATTGGAATGTGGCAGCGTTTAGTTGAAATTAAGATTAAAACAAGATTCAGATCAATCGGTTTAACATTGAAGCAATATAAATGGACTACAGTTTTAGCATTATTGCTATGGATTTCTTGTGCTGCATTTATTTATCATCAAACCAATACCATTGGGAAATATAAAAATAAACAGGATCAATTAAACTGGAGTTTGGCTTACGAGCAGAAATATAAAGCGTTGGCAGGCCTGCCTCAACCAGTAATTAAAGACGTTAAAATGAGTGTAGATTTATATCCTAATGAAGGAAAATACACCATTAAGGGCACTTACCGTTTAAAAAATGAATCAAAATTACCTATTGCCAAAATATGGACTTACGTTAGCCCTGCTGTAAATTCATTTTCCATAACCATTATAGAAAGTGAAAAAAGCAAAAGAGATGAAGCATTTAATCAACAGTTTATCACTTTAAAAACACCATTGCAACCTAATGAAGAGATCATGATGGATTTTTCTGTTGAAGTAATCCGCTCTGGATTTATTCCTTTTAATAGCGAAAACTCAGTTGTAAAAAATGGATCTTATATTGAATTGGAGAAAATTGTACCTCAATTTGATTATTGCTATAATTTTGAGAGCGAAGACAAACGCGAACGGAAAAGGGCAGGTTTACCAGAAATAGCCAGCAAACCTAATCTTAACAACACTTATGAGCTGATCCATTTAGAAACCACAATTTCTACAGCTATTGATCAGCAGGTGATTACCGTTGGCGAATTGCAAAAAAACTGGATAGCCAATAACCGAAGCTATTTCAGGTACAAAACTTCGATCCCTATAAATTTTATGTTTGCCCTGAGCAGTGCGAGGTATAGGGTAAAAAAGGAAAAGTACAAGGGAGTAGATCTTAGGGTGTATTATCAATCTGGGCAAGAATATAATTTGAAAAGTATGTTTAAGGCCGTTAGGGATGCCTTAGATTACGGTAATGCGCATTTCGCAAAATACCCCCTTAAACACTTAACCATTGCAGAAATTCCTCAATATAAAGGTGCTGCAACAGCCTATCCGGGAGTGGTTTTTAGTGCAGAGAACATTAATTTTCTAGGAAATTATAGTCAGAAAGATGCTATTGATCAGAGTTATGCCATCGCTGCGCACGAAACTGCACACCAATGGTGGGCAAATATATTGGCTCCTGCAAATGTTGCAGGTTATGCCATGCTAACCGAATCGTTGGCTAAATACACCGAAAATGTGTTGATTGAAAAGACTTTTGGCAAAATGTATTTAAGGAAGTATTTGGCTTACGATAATAACCTCTATTTTTTAAACCGGAATAATAACGAAAGGGAGCTACCCTTGGCCAAAACTTTAGATCAACCTTATGTACATTACCAAAAAGGAGGAATAACGATGTATGCGGTGAAAGAATTAATTGGAGAAAAGAAATTCAATACAATATTGAGTCAGCTTATTATCGATCATGAAAATCCCAAACCTAAAGCTACAGCGGCCGATTTGGTAAATGCACTCTTAAAGCAGGTTTTGCCTAAACACAAAAAGTTTATTAACGATTGTTTTAATGAGGTAGTTACTTATGATTTAGATATTAAATTAATCAATTGTAAAAAACTCATGAACGGGAAATTTAAAATTGACCTGGAAATTGATGCAGAAAGGTTAGCTAATGGCGATAAACAATTGCCGGATCTTGAAGTGGATCTAGCCTGTTTTGACCAATTGGAAATGGATTGGGAACCTGATATTAAACCTGTATATACCCAAAAGCTTCAAGTAAGCCAGCGTAAAACCAAACTTTCAATTATTGTTGCTCATCAACCAAAAACGGTAGTTATTGATCCTTATGGGTATGTATTGGATGTTGATAAAGGCGATCATGTAGCTGTGGTGGAGTAAAAGATCCTTGTAGAAAGATCGTTTCGACCGCAGTGGAGAAATCTTTGGACTTTAGCAACTTTAAAAGATTTCTCGACTTCGCTGTACTCCGCTCGAAATGACGAAACGATTGGAGATAGCACATTACTTAGCTTTGATCAATAAAAAAAGCGCCATTTCCTTATTTCAGGACTGGCGCTTCGAATATTTAAACGACTAGGTTTAATACGATTCTTATCAATTTGCCCTAAAACCTTTTGGTGTACATTGCATCTGACGTTTAAAAAATATGTTAAAATTGGCAGGGTATTCAAAACCCAAACAATAAGCAATTTGTGCGATATTCCATTCAGTATGTTTTAGCAAGGCCACCGCTTCTGTTGCTATCCTTCTCGAAATGTGCTCTGAAGTGGTTTTACCAGTTACTTCTTTTACCGCATGGTTTAAGTGATTTACATGTACCAATAAGCGGAAAGCAAAATCGTGGGCTGTTTTTAACTCCAAAATATGCTCAGTAGAGCCGATTGGGAACTGCCTTTCTAACAATTCGATAAACAATGAAGTTAAACGTGCCGATGCATTATTCTGTTTAAAAACAACATCCTGAGGTTTAACCTTTAATGCTTCATGAACAATAAGTTGCACATAGTTTCTTAACAGATCGTATTTATGGATGTAATCGCCATCCATTTCTTTCATCATTTTAGTGAATATATCAGTTAAAATGACCTCTTGCTCTTCGCTAATGTGGATTACCGGACTATCGTTAATGCGCCACAATAAAGAATCGCGGAGGGTTTCGTTACGGTTATGGATAAAATTCTCGGTAAATAGACAGAAGAATCCGGCGGGTTTCGGTGAGGTACTTTCCCAGGAATATGGAATATTAGGATTGGTAAACAGTAAGGCCCGTCCTTTAATTTCAATCTGTGCATCGGGGTAATGCAAAATGCCGTTACCAATGATTAGCGAAATCTTATAAAAATCTCTGCGGCTAAAAACAGACGGTACATTGCTGCAAACGATAGTTCTATTAAATACATTAAAATGCCCGATATCATTAATCATCCCTAGGCTTGGCGTAGGAATTTCAGGCCGGGTGATTTTTAATTTATTATAAAAATCCTCTAATGTTTCCTTCTTTTGAAGGGTAGAAAGCTCTTGATTTTTTGATAACATACTTTAAGTGCTTAATACAGGTAAAGTTAAGGTTTAATCGTCATTCCCTCATGTATTTCCTCGGTCGGTTCTGCCACTAATTTGTCACCTTCTGTTAAATCACCAAAAATTTCTACCTGATCATCGGTTTCCCTGCCTTTTTTTACACTTACTTTAACCGCTTTGTTATCGGCTACTTTTAAAACAAATAATCCTTCACTGGTATCCAATAAAGCTTTTTTGGAAATGATAAAGGTGCTGGCATTGGCCGGAAGCGGAATATTCACTTCTGCAACCATGCCAGGTAACAAAACTTTCGAGGTATTGGGTACATCCATTTCAATACGCTCAGAACGTAAGCGTAAATCTAAGGCACCTGATAAACGTTTCACTTTAGCTTTAAAAGTCTGATTAGGCAAAGATTTAACTGTGAAACTAATTTCATCGCCAGCTTTTAAATAACCCGTATAAACCTCTGGAATGGAAACGGCCAAACGCAGATTTTTCTGGTCCTGTAGCGTGAACAGGGGTAAATCTGAGCCTTTGCCTGTAGGACCAACGTAGGCACCTAAATTCACATTTCTGGCCGAAATAATGCCACTAAAAGGTGCCCTGATGGTTAAATAATCCTGAACCGAACTTACTTCTTTGTAGGCCGCTTTTGCTGCTTCGAGCTGTGCTAAATCCGAGTTCTTTTTTGCCATCGCCTGGTCTAGATCATTTGTTGAAATCGTTCCAGGGGTTTTGCTGGTTTCGTATAAACGGTTGTAATTCGCTTTGCTCGCCGTATAAATTGCTTCTTGTGCCTTTATCCGCGATTGTGTTGCGGCCAGTTGCGAACTCATTTCGGGTGCTTCCAAAGTCATCAATAACTGCCCTTTGCTTACTTCTGAGCCAATATCAACTTTTAAGGTTTTTACAAAACTGCTTACTTTGGCATATAAATCAACTTGTTGCAAAGCAATTAATTCGCCTGGTAAACTCAGTTTGGTTGATAATTTCTCTTTTTTAAGGTCGAATGTAGCTATCGCTGCTTCTTTTTCTTTCCTAGGTGTTACTTTCGATTCGGAGTGCCTACAGCCATATATAGCCGTTAGTACTAAAAATCCTGTACTCAATAATCGTGTTGAAAATATCTTTGTATTCATTTGTAATGATGATTTATTCGTTTTCTTGTAAACCTTTAATGTAATGGATGCTTTCTTCATCTTCCGGATCAAGCGATATCGAATCGGTAGTCTGTTTGCCCTGAACCCATGCAAATACCAACGGCAATATAATGAGTACGGCAAATGTTGAGGCCAATAATCCACCAATAACTGCTCTGCCCAATGGTGAAACAGCGCCACCACCTTCACCATGACCAATGGCCATTGGTAACATACCCGCAATCATCGCAATGCTCGTCATAATAATTGGGCGTAAACGTAATGCAGCAGCTTCGCGTGCCGATTCGAGCGCATTGCCATTGTGCTTTCTTAATTGCTCTGCATTGGTAATGAGTAACACGGCATTGGCAATGGAAACTCCAACCGACATGATAATCCCCATATACGATTGCAGGTTTAAGGTTGATCCGGTGATGGTTAATAATAGTAAGGAGCCTAAAATAACCGCGGGTACAGTGGCTAAAATAACCAATGGTACCTTAAAAGATTGAAAATTCGCCGCCAGCATTAAGAAAATTACCACAATAGCTACAAATAAACCCGATTGTAAGCTATCTAAAGTATCAGTTAGCACCTTACTCAGACCTATAGCAGTAACATTTAATCCACGCGGCAGTTCGCCAACGTTTTTAATGGCTTTTTCTACATCTTTAGATGCTGTGCCCAAATCGGTATGGTAAAGGTTTGCCGTTACGGACAGGAAGGGCATGGCACCAATGTTATCGTTTTCTCCTGCTGTGGTATCGGGAGTAATTTTTGCAACATCGCTCAATACTGGTCGTGCCGAGTTTTTCAATAAAGGAATTTCTCCAATATCATCTTTACTGGTCATTTGATTGAGTGGTACCTGGACCTGAACACTATAAGGCAGCGCCGCTTTTTCGTCTAACCAGATGTTTTTATCTGTATAACGTGATGATGAAGTGGAAGCAATTAATGATCTCGAAATATCGGCCATATCAACCCCAATCTGCGCCGCACGTGTTCTGTCGATATCGATATTTAATGATGGATATTTAATGGGCTGTGCCAGCTGAACATCCCTCATATACGGGATTTCCTTCAATTCTGCGAGGATTTTATTGGCATATTTTTCATTCAGTTTTTTGCTTTTGCCTGCAATACGCACTTCAATAGGGGTAGGAGAGCCTTGGCTCAATACTTTATCCGTTAGTTCTATCGGCTCGAACGAAAGTTTAACATCAGGCAATACTTTTTTGATTTGCTCCCTGAACTGATCTTTAAAATCGTCCATGTCTTCTTCAAAATCTTTTAAGCTTACCTGAAAAACAGCTTCGTGCGGACCAGCCATAAACTGGTAGATCGGGTTTACTGAAAACTGGGCAGGGTGCTGACCAACATAAACGGAAGAAATACCAACGTGTTCTTCGCCAACCATTTTTTTCAGCTCAGCCAAAACCACATTTGCTTTTTCTTCGGTCCGTTCTAAGCGTGTCCCATCAGGTGCACGTAAACGCAATTGAAACTGGCTCGAATTCACCCTTGGTAAAACATCGCGACCAATATTAGCCAATAGCAACGCTGCCAGGCCGATAATTACTACCAAATAAACCAGAACAACAGCTTTTCGGTAAGGAAGTATACGATCAAGGAAACGCATAAAACGGTTTCTGAACCTATCGAAGAAACCAATTTTACCATTGCCACTAAAATCTTCACGTTCAACCAGCACTCTTTTTTGGTTCAGGGTGTCTTTTTCCGATTCGAGTGTAATACCAGTTGCCGCAAAATCGGCCTCGTCTTGTGTAATGCCCGGGTGATGTTTACTGCCTTTTTTAGGATGTGCAATCATCAGCCAATTGGCCATAATCGGAACAAAAGTTTGTGATAACAAGAATGAAACCACCATCGAAAAACCAATTGCCAATGCCAAAGGTAAGAATAACGCCCCAGGGATACCGGTCATGGTAAAAGCTGGTGCAAATACAGCAAGGATACAAAACAGGATTAACAGTTTAGGGAAAGCAATTTCCTTACAGGCATCCCAAATAGCCAGGGCCTTGGGTTTGCCCATATCAAAATGCTGGTGGATGTTTTCTATCGTTACAGTCGATTCATCTACCAGGATACCAATTGCCAACGCCAATCCACTTAGTGTCATAATGTTGATGGTTTGTCCGAATAACTTTAGGAACAGTACCCCGGCAATAATAGAGGTAGGAATCGTCAGGATTACAATCAGTGCGGCTCGTTTATCGCCAAGGAAAAGCAATACCATCAAACCTGTTAATATTGCACCAATGGCACCTTCGCTGATCAGACTTTTTACGGCGTTGATTACGTAAACAGATTGGTCGAACTCATAAGAGAGCTTAACATCTTCTGGTAAGGTATTTTGAATGTTTGGCAGGTTTTTCTTCAGGTTTTTAACTACTTCCCAGGTAGAGGCATCTCCAGATTTGGCTATACTTAAATATACGGATCGTTTACCATTAATTAAGGCATAACCGGCTACTAAATCGGCTCCATCTTTAACGGTAGCCACATCGCGGAGCTGTAAATTTTGTACACTACCTTTAAACAGGGGGATATTTTCAAAATCTTTTACCTTTTTAACGGTATAGTTGGTTGGTGTAATATAGTTTTTATCGCCAATCCTCACATTTCCCGAAGGTGCGGTCTGATTATTTAGCCTAATGGCTTCAACCACTTGATCTACCGTTAGGTTATGAGAACGCAAAAGTGACGGATTTACGTTAATTTCTATTGTTCTTGGGCTACCACCAAAAGGGGCGGGAGAGAGTAAGCCGGGTATAGCCGAAAAACTAGGGCGTACATAAGTATTGGCCAGATCTTGCAATTCGTTGTTGGTGCGGATAGGGCTGCTTAGTACCAATTGCCCTACAGGAAGCGACGAAGCGTCGAAACGGATCACGAATGGCGGTTGCGAACCTGGCGGGAAAATGGCTTGCGCCCTTGTGGATAGTGCACTTAACTCTGCTGCTGCCTGGGCCATATTGGTACCTTCGTAATAGGTAAGCTTCATGAGCATTAAACCCTGCGTATTTTTGGTTTCGATGCTTTTAATGCCGTTTGCAAAAAGTAGGATGTTAACATATTGTTTACCAAAATAAGCCTCCATTTGGTCGGGTGTGTAACCGCCAAAGGGGTGCGCAATATAAATTACCGGAAGATTCATCTGCGGCAGGATATCAACCTTGATCTGGTTGATGGCCCCTATACCGAAAAAGAACAACCCGGCCACTAGAACTAAGATGGATATGGGTTTGCGGAGTGCGAAACGTATTAAATTCATTTATATAGCCAGATTAAAATTCGTTGATAAATATGTCGTAATTGCCCAACGCAGCCGATTTGAGCAATAAGGCCTGCCAAACATTGGTAAAGGCAATATCCCGGTCGGTTTCGGCACGGTTTAGGGTAAAAAGCGCCTGTGTGAGGTCTACCAATGTAGTGAGTCCGTTTTTGTAGAGCGTGCTTTTTTGTAGATAAGCATCCGATGCTGCCTTTACCTGAATAGGTGCTTCCTTGTAATTGGCCAAAGCATTGGTTAGTTTGGTTTCAGCAAGGGCCAACTGTGCTTTCAGCTGCTGATCAACAAGGTTATATTCTTCCTTTAAGCCTTGGCTAATGTATTCCTGCGCACGCACTTGCGGACGGTTTTTTAGCAATGTAGATAGATTCCAGGTCATTCCTATGCCAATCAAATAGTTTCCGCGGGTGGGGTTTATTCCATCGGCATAACTGGTAGAATAAGCAGTTTGATCTAAGGCATAACCAGAACTAAAACCCGAACCTTTACCCTGCATTACGCCAAAAAAAGTAAACGTTGGGTAATATAATTTTTTGAAATAATTAACCTGTTGCTGGCTAACATCTACCCGGTTCTGATAAAACTTTAAAAGTGGATGTGAACTTTTGATTACCGTATCTTCGAGCAGGTTGCCTGGAATTCGGGTGATAGAAGCGGTATCTAGCATATACGATGTTTCGGTTTGCCCCATTAAAACGCCCAAACGGTTGGCTTGTTCCTGTTCCAGATCTTTGGCTTTTGTTAGTGCGATTTTAGCATTAGAAACTTCGGCCTTTGCGAATGAAGAATCTACCCCGGCAATTAATCCGTTTTTGGCCCTGATAACGGCCGTATTTTTAAAAGTAATGGCGCGATCGAGATTTTTCTGTTGCGATTTGCTTAACCTTTGCGCGGCGAGCAAATTTAAATATGCTGCAGAAACCCGGATTTCCTGTTGGAATTTTTCCTGCTCCAGATCGTTTTTGTCTCTTTGGTAAGTAGCATCAGCAATTTTAATGCGATCTTTGATTTTTCCAAAAGTGAAGAAATCCCAGTTGATGTTGGCCAGATAGAGTCCGCCAAATGCAGCATTCCAATTTTGTTTGTTTAAAGCAGGACCAGCGGAAGCTGTTCCCAAACCACCCAGACCATATTGTGGGCCGTTTTGGCCGTTAATGGTTCCATAATCTTGTTGGGCACTTAGACTGAAATTTGGCAAATACTCTCTTTTAGCCTGATGGATAGATGATTTTGATGCATTTGCATAATTATCCTTGGCCTTTATGGTGCCATAATTGCTTAATGCGGTATTAACAGCCTGTTTAAGGCTAAGCGTTTGCGCATTTACACCGATAGATAGACTGATAAATAATAATAGCGAAAAATAAAATAAAGATATACGAGGCATAGTGTATAATTTACACGGCAAATGTAAATTATGAACGCTATATCAAAGTATTTGGTTCAAATCAAAAATTATGCGAATCAAATAATAATCGAATTGTTACTTAAGTGGCCAAGAGGGCAATTCTATTACTGAAAATAACAACTCTCAGATTATCGTCATTGCTGTAAAGGTTTTTCAGCCGGCGAAGCCATCTTACAACTATCGCTAGTAGCAAGTGCTTTAAGATTATTCATTTTTGCAGTTGCTTTTAAAGGCATTCATGAGCTCGCTCCGCTCGGTTATCTTTGTGCCCCGCAATGACGATCTTTCTATTTGGAGGTTATGATTCCTCTGTATAACTTTTAAAATTATCCAGAATGGCCTGCCATCCGCCACGTTGCATTTCGATAGGGTTGGTAGATTCTGCATCGAAAGTTTCAGTTACCCTGGTCTGTTCGCTCAATGCATCAAAAACAATGCTTACAGTTCTGCCATCGCCCATGGTATATTCGATTTTTTTATGCTCATCAACCGTGGTATAAGTTCCTCCGAAATCAAAACTCATGCTACCATCTTTTGCAGCCATGGTACTTTTAAATTTACCACCAACTTTTAAATCGTTTTCTGAATAAGGGGTATGCCAATCTGGTGAGGCAAATGCCCATTTAGTAATATGGTCCGGATTATTCCAAAATTCCCAAACTTTTTCTATTGGTGCATTTACTGTTGTTTCTACAGTAATTGATGTTTTATTTTCCATGTTTTAAGGTGTTTAATTTTTCAATAAAGTTATAGGAACTTTAATAACTCATAAAGAGTAAATACGACAAAATAGGGGTGGAATACCCTTGTTGGATTGACAGATTCTAGTTTATCCTGACCGCGTTCAGATTTTGATTAATTGTAGGTACACAATTTTAGCATGTTTTTGTTTCTCTATTGTCTGAAAAGATCTTTTATTTTTTAAGGTCACGCTATTCTACGATCTCGTCTTCTTTAGGTGGTCTTACAAAATCTAAAACCCTCCTCTCTTTAGCCCCAAAAGACTTAAAATTCACTTTTGATTCTCGCAAAGATACTGAATTCGGTCCGCCATCATCATCAATATGTTCCTCCTGATAAAAATCTTTTTGCCAAAAACAAACTGGGCAGATCATTGAAATCGCATCTTTGTCGATCGTATAAAAACTGCAGCAAGCACATTTAATTTTATTTTCTGTATCCATTATTTATCGTAGTTATAGGTTTGTTTTACCCGGTAAGTCTGCTCAAGGAAGGAAGATAATGAATTCCGATCAATAGGTAAAACCTTCTAACACTTAGATCATGTATAATTTACATCAATTTTTTTTCGGCTTCTTCCGGACTGCAAATCAATACCAACAAATAAATTAAATAACCAATGCGGCAGACATAACCCTGATTTAAGCATTGGTTTTGGTGCGCTTGCTTGTTTTAAAGTCTTTTATCGGGTTAAAGCGGATAACGGGGCTGCTGCTACCGAAGTACTACTAAGCATTCATTTCCAAAAAAATATAAAGGATATTAAATTATATTGTGGCCAGTTTTTTTCACAGACTCTTTATCTAAGCCTTAATATAAATGGGAGCGCAATTCGGTACTATTATCAAGGTTTCTTCCCGCTTTCCGTTTTACTTCGTGCTCACTGCAATCGGGGCTACGTGGCGTAACCTGTAATAAGATTATAGGCTGGGTGTCGGTTTTCAAAAAAGAATAAATAGGAATTATTAATCTGTCGCCAGTTTTTTCTTTTTCCTAAACCTTTTCATCTGCCCCATGTGCACTGTGGGGATATTATCGCCGAGTAATTTACCCCAGGGTTTAAGTCCATCAATCCGATCAAAGATAATTTTCAATACCGCAATAAATGGAATGGATAGGAACATGCCCGGTATGCCCCAAAGCGCGGCATCCATTAACACAATTATGATAGAAATAAGGGCATTGATCTGTACTTTGCTCGAAACAATTCGCGGTACAAGGATATTGTTATCAATAAACTGGATCAGTGCATAAGCACCTATAATTAAGAGCTGGGTAGTAAAGCCATCTTTGGTAAGGGTAGCCATTAATACGGGCAAAGCAATGGCTATAATGCCGCCAATGTAAGGGAGCAGGTTTAGTATTGCCCCTATAACACCAATGAGGATGGCATTTGGTACACCAAGAAGAAGCAGGGCTGCAGCGTTCATTACGGCAACAATAGAAGTTTCGATCAATAAACCGATAATATAGCTTTGGACTGCCGCTTTCGTTTCGCCTAAAATCTCGGCAACTTTTTTTGTGTTTTCTTCTGAAAAAACTTCGTAAATAAAATTAAGGATCAATGTTTTATATAGTAAGATCAGAAAGGTATAAACCGGGATTAGGAAAACCACACTGAGCACACCCATTAGGCCACTTAAAGTTTGACCAATTAAGGCTTTGCTGCCGTTTGCCGCATCATTAAGCATTTGCATCTGCTTCTGCGTGGAGATACCAAAGGTGCTTTGTAACCAACTCCTGATCTGCTCAAGCAATTGCGATAATTTTTGTTTAATGCTGTCCAGGTCATCAAAGAAGTGGGCCACTTGTGAGGATAGAAAATAGACTATGGCAATAACAACCACAATACCGATAATCATCGCAAGTATAATGCTGACTATTTTGGGCATTTTTCTTTCGAAACGATTGGTAAGCGGGTTGAGCAATATCGCAATCAGGGCTGCGAAAGCAAGTGGCACAAGAATATCTCTCAGCACACTCATCATAAATACTGTAATTACTAATCCTAAAAGAATTACAGGTGCTTTGATGTAAAATGGGTATGTTTTAAGCATTTTTAGATAGGTTCATCGTTCAAGAACCAAAAGATAATAAAATTGTTTTAAAATTTTTCAGCTGTTTAATGATTAGAAAAGCAAGACATCATTATTTTTGGTTTCAATTCTCAGAAATGGCAAACAATATCCAGTTATTTTATAAATTTAGCACCGCATTATAATAATAATTAAAAACTGCCCATGAAAAATAGCTTTTTAATAACCGCCTGTTTGTTTTTGTTTAACCATGTTTTAAGTGCTGCTGAAGTAGATACCGCTTTAACCTATAGTAAATCGATGAACAAAAATATTAAAGCAGTGGTAATTAAGCCCGATAGCTATAAAACTGGAAAAACTTTTCCGGTGGTTTACCTGCTCCATGGCGCAGGAGGTAACTATGCAGAATGGGCCAAAAAAGTACCGGCGATTAAAAACCTTGTCGATCAATATCAATTTATTGTGGTATGCCCTGATGGTAATGTAACCAGTTGGTATTTCGATAGTCCGGTAGATGCTAAATGGAAATATGAAACCTATGTGGCTAAAGAGTTGGTGGGTTATATAGATGAACATTATAAAACCATTGCCGAAAAAAGAGGTAGAGGCATTACGGGGTTGAGTATGGGTGGCCATGGTGCATTATACCTGGCTATTAAACACCAGGATGTATATGGGGCTGTAGGCAGCATGAGTGGCGGTGTAGATATTAAACCTTTCCCGAACGGCTGGGATATTTCAAAAAGATTAGGTGAACAGGACGAGTTTCCGGAGCGCTGGAAACAGAACAGTGTAATTGATATGGTTTACCTGATTAAACCCGGATCGCTGGCTATTGCTTTTGAATGTGGCATAGACGACTTTTTTTATAAAATGAATGTACGCCTGCATGATGAACTATTGTATAACAATATTCCGCATGATTTTACCACCAGACCCGGTGTACACAATTGGGATTATTGGGCGAATGCCATTAAGTTTCAAAGCGTTTTTTTTGATAATTATTTTAACCGTAAACCTTAGAATTGGTTATTGGCTGCTGGTTTAAGTAGTTGTTCTCTTTTTTCTTATTGATAAACAGTGATTTGTAGAATTGTTTAAAATTGAAATTTTGATCTGTGGTTGAAATCATACATTTTGAATTAAAATTGATACGTGATTTAGTCTAAAAATTAACTTTTAGATTACATACAAAATAAAGACTTACCATATTTTTGGCCGTTCTCGAAATCTTATTTATAAAACAGGAAACGAAGATTTAAAACCAAAATGAAATACTTAGTCAAAGAAATCAGTGACGGAAACTGCGATATCACGTTATTGCCAGAAAACCTGAATGATAGAAATCTTTTAGCAGAAACAACGAAAAGCCTTCAGCACGATTACCAAGAAACTATCCAATCGCATTACGAACATGCATTGAAAAATGAAGTTCATGATAATGCTACATTTGTTTCCTTAAATAAAGAAGAAAGTAATTATCCGAAAAGAGTAAATGTAAATTACCAGATTATGCTAAGTTAAATCGATAATTTCTGGCCAAGTAACTGCCAAAGGAGAAAACTAAAGCTTGAGAAATTGACTGTAAAAAATTCTCCATCAGGCAACCGAATAAAAGGGCTGTTCGATTTTTTCGAGCAGCCCTTTTTATTTTGTCGTAAAAAGGACAGATGCTTTATGTAACATATGGTGCAAGTAATCTGAAAGACTTCTAAAGCGTTTGAGGGATAATTTAGCACCTAGAATGATTTGGGTTAAAATATGGTTGTTTTGTGTTAAGATACGGTGCTTATTGTAGCGAGATAGTATATATATTTAATAAACGTTGATTAGACGTTTATTGAATGCTTATTATCTTTAAGGGTGAGAATAAGTATCACTAGCCATTAACCAAATAAAACTAATATGAGTAACAGTCCAATCCGCTATAGGCAAGCGCCTATTTAAAAGTCTTTTAAAATCAGCAGTATCATTTATTCAGATAAGGGATATGTTTAAACGGAAAAGGTTTAAGGCTTCGCTTTATGCCACATTTCCTTGCTTATTTTAATAAACGTTGTTTTGACGTTTATGATTGATCTTGAAAAGGAAAGGGAATGTTATGTCCGTTTAAAACCATCTAAAAACTATTAAACCAAATAATATTATGAGCAACAAACAAGGGTTAAATCCAAAAATTCGTAATCTGCCTGATTTACTGACCGGTTCTCTCAAAATTATGATATCACCAGTTATGAACAGACAGCAAAAAATGAAGAAAATTAAATCCGGCTTTAACAATAGGGGATTAGCAAAATACTTGATGCTTTTTCTCACCTTTTTAAGTATTAATGCCATGGCCCAGAATTCGATAACGGTTAAAGGTATTGTTAGGGATACAACAAGCGGACTCCCGGGTGCCGTGATCAAAATTGTGGGGGCTGCAAATCAAGGAACCGCTACAGATAATTTTGGCCGATTCGAAATTAGGGCTGCAAAGTCGGCCACACTTTCCATTACCTGTATAGGATTTAAGCCAAGGCAAATTTCACTTGCCTCGCAATCAGTTAATGCAAGCAATGTAATTACTTTGGACATCAAGCTTGAAAGCGCTACCACAGAATTACAGGAAGTTGCAGTAACCGGATTTGGTAATACACAGAAAAAAGCGAGTATGGTTAGTTCGATCACCACCGTAAATGTGAAAGATTTGAAAACTCCTTCATCGAACCTGACCAATGCTCTTGCCGGGCGTATTGCCGGAATAATTGCTTTTCAGAGCAGTGGCGAACCGGGATTGGGTACTGATAACTCTACTTTCTATATCCGTGGTTTATCTACGTTTGGGGCTGGTAAAAGAGACCCGCTTATTCTGATTGATGGGGTAGAATCAACACCTACCGATATGGCACGCCTGCAACCAGATGATATCTCAGATTTTTCTGTATTGAAAGACGCTGCGGCCTCTTCGGTTTACGGCGCAAGGGGAGCAAATGGCGTTGTGCTTATTAATACCAAAATGGGAATGAACGCAAAGCCACAGTTTAATTTCAGGGTAGAGAATAGAATATCGAGGAATACGAGGGATTATGAGTTTGCTGATAATATTACCTACATGAGAATGGCCAATGAGGCTTCAATAACACGTACGCCAAACGGCATTGAGCCCTATTCCCAAAATAAAATCAACAGCACTGCTGCCGGCGAAGATCCTTATCTGTACCCGAATAATAATTGGTTAGACCAGCTTATCAAAAAGCAAACGGTTAACCAGGGCTACAACTTGAATATAGCAGGGGGCTCTAATCGTGCCAGGTATTACATAGCAGGTACCTTAAACCGCGATAACGGTAATTTAAAAGTGAACCCGATTAATAATTTTAATAATAATATTAGTCTGACCAACTATTCTATCCGGTCTAACATAGATTTCGATCTCACCAAGTCTACAGTATTGATTATCCGTATGTATGGCCAATTTGATGATTATCAGGGCCCAATAGGTGGAATGGATGGTAACAGACGTATCTCTGGTGGCGAGCAAACTTTCAGGAATGCGTTAAATGCAAATCCGGTTATGTTCCCAGCCGTGTATCCATCAGACAAGTTGCCTTTCATTGAGCATCCGCTTTTTGGTTCTGCTCAGACACGTAATACCGACTTGAGTCTAAGTTCTACCTTGTATACAAATCCTTATGCGGAGATGGTAAAAGGCTATCAGGTTTATAAAACCTCGAATCTGCAGCCCCAGTTGGAATTAAAACAGGATTTGGCTAGTCTAACAAAAGGCTTAAGTGCACGGGCAATGGGGTATTTGCGTAGGACTTCTTATTACAGGGTAAATAGAAATTACAACCCGTTTTTTTATTCTGCAGTGATCAATCCTCAGGATCAATCGTATAATTTAACCGCATTAAATGATGGCGGACAAAATTCAATAGGTACGGTTGGGACAGAAGTGTTGAATTTTACCAGGGATGCAAAGGATATTGATTCCAGGATGTGGCTGGAAGGTTCGGTGAATTACAATAGGACTTTTAAGGATAAACATGCGGTTGGAGGTATGCTTGTTTCTTATCTTTCAGATTATGAAAACGCCAATGTTGATGAGCTGATCCAGTCTTTACCTTCAAGAAATGCTGGTGTTTCAGGAAGGTTCTCTTATGGTTATGACGACCGGTATCTTGCAGAGTTTAACTTCGGTTACAATGGGTCAGAGCGTTTCGACATCCGTAACCGTTGGGGTTTCTTCCCATCAATCGGTGTTGGCTATAGGATTTCGAATGAAAAGTTTTTCGAACCGCTGAGGGGTGTGATCTCTAATCTTAAATTTAGGGCTACATACGGTGTTGCCGGAAATGATGCCATTGGGAATGTGGGAGACCGTTTCTTTTATATGTCGAGGGTAAGTTTAAACGATAATAGTTATGGCGCCTCTTTTGGCCGAAATGACGGAGCCCCGATCTATAGCCGTCCTGGTGTTTCCATATCCAGGTATGCAAATGCTGACATTTCTTGGGAAAGGTCTACCCAGTTAAATATTGGAATGGATTTGACAGTAGGAAAGGGAGTTGATGTAGTAGTTGATGTTTTCAAGCAGAAACGAACCAACATTTTGCAGCCTGTTGCAAATATTGATAATGCAGCAGGTTTAATGGCAACAACTTTTTCCAACTTCGGAGATGGTACATCCAAAGGTGTAGATATGTCTGGTAGCTATAGGGCAAATATTTCCCGCGATTTTTCAATCAATGCCAGAGGTACTTTTACCTACGCTACAACCAAGATCGGTAAGATTGATGAATTGCCTTATCCTGCATCGCTATCTTATCTATCCAGAAAAGGAACAGCATTTAATCAGGCCTTTGGCTATATAGCTGAAAGGTTGTTTATTGATGATGAAGAAGTTGCCAATTCTCCCGTTCAGTTTGGCGATCGCGGCCTTAAGGCAGGAGATATCAAATATAGAGATATAAATGGCGATGGGGTTATCAATACTGATGATCAGGTTCCACTGGGTTACCCTACAGAACCAGAAATTACCTATGGTTTCGGATCTAGTTTCAGGTATAAGAAATTTGATTTCAGTTTTTATTTTCAGGGATCTGCCCGCTTTTCGTTTTTCATAAACTCGAACCAGGTTCAGCCATTTTATCAGAATGGTGGTTATCAGACAGGTTTGCTAAAGGCAATTGCCGACAATTATTGGACTGAGACAAATCCTAATCTTTATGCCTTTTGGCCAAGATTGAGCACCTGGAGGGTGCCTAGCAATAATGTCACATCAACCTGGTGGATGAGGAATGGCAATTTTCTTAGATTAAAAAATGTGGAATTTGGATATACCTCGGAGATTAAAAAACTGAATGTGAGAAGTGTCCGCCTTTATTTGTCGGCAACCAACCTTTTCATATTGAGTAAGTTCAAGATGTGGGATGCAGAAATGCGTGGCAACGGAATGAACTACCCACTCCAATCGCTTTATAACCTAGGCTTGCAGGTAAGTTTATAATATAATATCTAACGGAAATGAATAAGAAAAAAATAATTGCATTAGCTGTCGTTTTCACAGTCTTTTGTAGCATAACATCCTGCAAAAAGTATCTGGATATTGTTCCAGACAATGTTGCCGTGATCGAAAATGCGTTCAAACTTCGCATCGAAGCTGAAAAATACCTCTTTACCTGTTATTCTTACTTACCTAAAAATGGCGATGGCTGGTTCAATGCCGGCATGATGGCGGGTGATGAAATCTGGTTGCCCCAAACAGACAAGGCCCATTGGCATCCAGCCTTTCAGATAGCCCAGGGCGAGCAAAATAGAAGCAGACCCTTATTTAACGAATGGGGTGGAGACTTAAAAGGAGGGGATGGAAGATATAATTATCTCATGATGTTCAGGGCCATCCGCCATTGCAACATCTTTCTTCAAAACATCAAAGACCCAACAAAGGCCCCCGATCTGGGAATAGCTGAAAGGGAAAGATGGATCGGAGAAGTAGAATTTTTGAAAGCCTATTACCACTATTATCTGATGAGGATGTACGGCCCTATACCGCTTATTGATGTAAATGCACCAGAATCCTCAGATCCTGAAGGGCTTTATTATAAACGCGCCCCAATAGATGAGACGGTAAATTACCTCTCTGCTCTTTTAGATGCGGCAACTGAAAAGCTACCACAACGGATTTCTGATGAGAATAAAGAGCTGGGTAGAATAACCAAACCCATTGCGCTTGCTGTTAAAGCAAAACTCCTTTTGATGGCAGCAAGCCCGCTATTTAATGGGAATTCGGATTATGCAGGCTTTAAGGATAAGGAAAATACGACATTTTTCAACCCGGTGTTTGATCTTAAAAAATGGGAAAAGGCAAGGGATGCAGCCAAAGCAGCAATAGCGTCTGCGGAGTTAAATGGCAATGCCCTTTACACTTATACTAATGATTCCTATGCCTTAAGCGCAGAAACAAAAACTCAATTGAACATCCGCAATTCGGTAACCACCAGATGGAGTACGGAGCACGTTTGGGCACTTTCAAACAGTTATTTTGTGAATGAAGCCCTTTGTATGCCACCGATGGCAGGCATCGCTAATGTAGATAGGTTCCAGTTACAGGGTGTTTGGGGAGCTCCGTTAAAAATTGCGAAAATGTTCTACAGCAAAAACGGTGTGCCCATTGATGAAGATAAAACACTTGATTTTGCCAATTATATGCAAACCAGGGTAGCAACCACTGCCGAGCGTTTTACAATTGAACCTGGATTTGCAACAGCAAGACTTAATTATGATCGTGAACCAAGATTTTATGCAGATCTGGGCTTTGATGGAAGTAAATGGTATATGAAGGATGCGACCAGCACAAGTAGCGATGTAAACTCGGTATACGTTCAATCAAAAAATGCAGAGCGATCTGGATTCGGCCACTTTACCAATTGGAACGAAACGGGTTATTTTATTAAAAAACTCGTTCATTGGGAGTCAACTACAAATACCAACAATGCCCCAAGCTGGAAGACTTACCCTTGGCCGGAAATAAGACTGGCTGATCTCTATTTGATGTATGCTGAGGCTTTAAATGAACTGGAACCCGGTTCTGCTACTGCAATCAGCTATATAGATCGTGTGAGGACCAGGGCAGGATTAAAAGGTGTTGTAGAATCATGGACCAATTATTCTAAGAATCCGGCCAAATATACCAGCCAAAATGGCCTCCGCGAAATTATTCGAAGGGAGCGCCTGATCGAACTTGCATTTGAAGGTCAACGTTTCTGGGATCTCCGCAGATGGAAACTGGCTGCCGAGGAGCTTAATAAGGATATCACTGGCCTAAGTGTTTTGGGCAAGACAACTGAGAGTTATAATATCGAACGAACTATTTTCAACCAAACATTTATAGCGCCAAGGGACTATTTATGGCCGATTGGAGACAATGAAATCAGAAAGAATCCAAAACTGGTAGAAAACCCGGGATGGTAGTATTTATTTAAAGATAAGAATCATGAAATCAAAGAAAATAATTAATTACTTATTACTGCTTACATTGATAGCGGCACTGTTCTCCTGTAAGGAAGAAGAACTTGGTGGGCCCACAGAGCATGATGGAACTGTTCCGCAAATGGTAAGCAACATTCAGGTCGAAAATTTGAATGGTAAAGCGAGAATTACCTATAAACTGCCTAACGACAAAAATTTATTATATGTCAAAGCGGTTTTTAAGCTAGCCAACGGAACTAATTTTGAAGCTAAATCGTCCTTTTATAAAGATACGGTTGTAGTTGAAGGATTTGCCGATACGCTGGAACATCAGGTCTCCCTATATTCTGTAAGTAGGAGCGAAGTGCTTTCGCAACCAATTTTAGTAAAGGTAAAACCCCTTGAAGCCCCATTTCGGAAAGTATTTAAGAGTATCAAGGTAATCAATGCCTTTGGTGGATATAATCTGTCGGCTACAAATCCAACACGAGATAATATTTCGATCATGGTAATGAAAAAAAATGTTTTTAAGCAATTTGAAGTAGATAATTTCAGGAGCATATTTACCCGTACCGACGAAATTTTATCTAAGATCAGGGGGCTTGACACCACGAGGCAGGAATTGGCAATTTTTGTTAAAGACAAATGGGGAAACAGTTCAGATACCCTTTACAAAGCCATAAATCCGATATTTGAAGCCAAACTTAATCCTTCACTTTTCCGGGCTTTAGTATTACCTGGCGACGCGCCGCAGGTTACCAACGGCGCTGCACTGGTTTATGCCTGGGATGGTAGGCTCGGATGGCCTTACACAAGTTTTACCCACCAGATTAATGGCGGTAATGGGCCACATATGATCAGCTTTGATACCGGTGTGTCGGCAAAATTAAGCCGTGTTTGGATTCGCCCGTTCCCTGAAGGAACAAGGTATTACTACCTCTCTACCATGAAAAGGTTCGAAATATATGGTTCCAGTAACCCTAATCTAAACGGGGCTTTAGATTCAAGCTGGATTCTTCTGGGCAGCTACGAGGTGAAAAAGCCTTCAGGATTGCCTTATGGAAACGATAATGCAGAAGATCAGGCCACTGCGGCGGCAGGTTTTAGTTGGGATATTGATCTAGCTGCACCTAAAGTGCGCTACCTGAGGATCAGATGTTTGGAGAACTGGGCAGGCGGAACCGCGCAAAGTATCAATGAAATAGAGGTTTATGGCGCGCTACAATAAGCAATAAGATTCATTAATTAGCTTAAAAAGATGAAAAATAAAATAAAGAAAACCATCCTCCTATCTTTCGTAACCATACTGTTGTTTGGTTGCTCTAAACCGGATGATTATAAAAAATACCTGGAAGGAGGAGATATCCTTTACTCGGGTAAATTAGACTCTGTTAAAATTAACCCGGGTAACAACCGTGTACAGTTAACCGGTCTTTTAAAAGCCGATCCAAAAATCAACAGGATTAAAATCTATTGGAATGATAAAAAAGATTCAATTGAGTATCCCGTAAATATGAATACAGATCCAAGGAGATTCAACAAAATATTTAATGTAGAAGAAGGGATCCGGAGTTTTTTAGTGTATACTTTCGATGTTGAAGGAAACCGCTCCATTGCTGTTAATGCAGTAGGACGGGTTTATGGTCCACGTTATGCTGCATCTTTGAACAATCGGACAATTGGCAGCGCAACCCAAGTTAATGGCGAAACTGTTATAGATTGGCTGACCATTGATCTCTCAGCCGGGCCTTTTGCTACCGAAATTCGATATACATCCACAACCGGATTAAAAACGCTAAGGGTGCCAATAGCCACAGAACGCACCAAGTTGAATGACCTTGCAGGCACGGCATCTACAATTAGTACCAGGACCCTGTACCTGCCAACTAAAACCAGTATAGATACTTTTTACACGGAATTTGCCCAGGTAGGAGTTTTAAAGGATGTTACTGCCCAGTATTTGTCAAACACAAAGATACCTTTTACTACCAGTGTGAAAGGCGACAGATGGGGAATCCCAACTGCCTGGACAACCAATGATGCCGTACGAAATTTCAGGCAGGCTGCAGGTGTATTTTATGGTGGTGTAGACGCCTGGTTTGACGGCCCCCAACTGGCCATGGAAGCAGGATGGTCAGCAGATAATATGGCTACAATTACTGACGGTAAAATCTATCAAGGTGCTATTCTGCCTCCAGGACAATATACCTTCGAAATAGATATTCCTGATTGTACCGCAGGCGGAGACTTCTATACTGTGGCCGCCGAAGGAGATGGCATACCCAATACAGGCAACATCGCATCTTCATTGGCCTATGCCAAGACTAACGCAAAAGGTACACATAAGATCACCTTTACACTAGCTGCCGAAAAGAAAGTATCGCTTGGTTTCGTTGGCAATGTTCCAAATAAAGGGGCCGGAGATGGGACATTCTGGAGAATTAGTCAGGTTCGACTGAAATATTTGCCCAAAACCAATTAATCTGGTTTTTAACTGAGCGTCAGGATGTTTCTGGCGCTCTTTTTAGCTTTCTTGATTTTTTTTGTTTACAGGCCCCGTTCAGAAGATGTAAACTAATTCTGTTTTTGAGTTATCAAAAACAACTAGTCTTTCGCGAACATTGTACAGTAAACAAGAAATTGCCAGAATACTTTTCTGGCTTTTTAGGGGAGGCTTAAATGCAGAACAGTTGGTTGTTTTTTAGAAATTAAATAGATAAAAATGAGGTTGTATCATTAATCAAAATCATAATTCGTGAACAGAATTTAATTTCGAACAAACTCCATTAAGAATGATAAGGCAATAAAAAACGGCAATTTTCGCTAGTGAAAATTGCCGTTTTTTATTAAAATTATGGTCACCATAAAATATTATTTGGCGGCTTCGAGGTCAAATTGAATTATGATACAGCCTCATTTGAAAGTGCTGTAAGGCTTATGCTGTATTGAAAAAAAGAGAATTGCTTGGTTCGATATTTTGTGAAATGCTTCGTTTTGACGGATCGACTTATAGAACCGCCAGATTGAATGAAGCATCGGAGCTTATTTGGATCAAGCGGAAAAGTTGGGGGGGATGTTTTAAGCATATATTTTCGACAATCTGAATAAGAAGAATTTAATATCCCTTACACCTCTAGAGGTTG
>NZ_JACHCQ010000028.1:0-1378 GCF_014205835.1 Pedobacter sp. AK013
TAGGTGTGGTAACTCAAATATAACACTACAAAGGGTAGACTTAAAGCTACCCTTTTTTATAAACAAAAAAATATTTCTCCGGACAACAGTGAAATGAATTCTGCATCACAAGAGTTTATATCTTTGAATCTTAATTCCAAATCATGAAAAAATACTTATTCATTATTATATCGTTTTTATTGGCATTTGCAGCTACAGCCCAAAATCCGGCAAGAGATTATACCAATGCTGTACTTTGGCAGCAAACCTCGGGCGAATACAGGGCCTTATGTTTCCAAGCTTATAACTTTGCCCGTTTATCATTAAAAGAAGCTTTATGGGCTGATACCAGTAAGAAGCCAAATTGTGTGATCGTTGATATAGACGAGACGGTTTTAGACAACTCGGCTTTTCAGGGACATGAAATTAAAAAAGGACTGAGTTATGTACCAGAAGATTGGACCGAATGGACAAATCTGGCCCAGGCCGATACCGTTCCGGGTGCTTTGGCTTTTTTAAAGTTTGCAGCATCAAAGAATATCGAAACCTTTTATGTAAGTAACCGCAATGAAAAAGATTATACTGCAACATTGAAAAATCTGCAGCACTTTGGCTTCCCTTATGCAGATGATGCACATTTGATAGTCTCGAAAGGAACCTCAAATAAAGAACCCCGTCGCCAGAAAATTACTGAAACGCATAATATCCTCCTGTTATGTGGCGATAATTTAAGCGATTTCAGCAACATTTTTTATCGCGAGAATAAAAATACCTTTGAAGAGGTAAATGTAAATCAGAACCTATTTGGAACCAAGTATATCGTGTTGCCAAACCCCATGTATGGCGATTGGGAAAAGCCTTTGTATCAGGGCGAAAAGCTTAGTGATAAAGATAAAGCGAAACAAAGGTTAGAGCGATTAAAAAGTTACTAAGTTTTATAATTATTCAGCAATAAATATTACTTTTGCAGCATCATAAAAATAAACATTATGGAGAACAACGAATTAAAGCACAATACAGAAAGTATGAAAACGGCTAACCAGCCAGGAATTTATAAATTAATGATTTTTGGTGTACTGGTTTGCATAGTAGGTACTTACGCGCGTTTCGCTTACGATTCGTGGCAAGTATCTTTAGCATCCTGGATTGTTTTGTTCATCGGTGCAATTATTGCCATTAAAGGTGTATTCAAAATATTAGACGCTTAAGCGTTCTACTATCAAAATATAAAGCCGATTATGTTCATTCATCATCGGCTTTTTTGTGAACAAACCTATCAGGTTATCAAAACCTGATAGGTTTAGCCATCCGCTTTGCCTCAAACATTCGCTGCTCGTTACTGTCTGGTTTAAATTACTTAGGCAGACCTTTCTATCCTAAACCCGACAGCCGCGGCAGC
>NZ_JACHCQ010000028.1:1476-38774 GCF_014205835.1 Pedobacter sp. AK013
GGCTTCGGGTAACAACAGTTGTTGAAGAGGCAATCTTCTTTTTTTGAAAAATAGGGTTCTGTGTACGTCGGTTCCGAAAGCCCTGCCATCCGCTTTGCCTCAAACATTCGCTGCTCGTTACTGTCTGGTTTAAATTACTTAGGCAGACCTTTCTATCCTAAACCCGACAGCCGCGGCAGCCCCTGATTTTTCATCAGGGCAAAAGCAAATGGCGGGGATGCTATAACCCAACCGCTTCTGTATTTGCTTTCCAAAAAATAAGATAGGCTTCGGGTAACAACAGTTGTTGAAGAGGCAATCTTCTTTTTTTGAAAAATAGGGTTCTGTGTACGTCGGTTCCGAAAGCCCTGCCATCCGCTTTACCTCCCTACGTTCGGTGCCCGCTCCTGTCAGGTTTAAATTACTTAGGCAAACCTTTCTATCCTAAACCCGACAGCTAAGCGGCTATCGGTTTATATTCTGACCGGCATTTTTGTTTTTGCATTTTTACTTTATGGAAATGTAGGCTATATAACATCTCTATATAAACAATTTGTTTTTTGGGTTACCTAAACCACTTTGTAGTATTAAGTGAAAAAGAGCGTTACAAACCAACCCAAAACGCGAAACTTCTAATGGCCATTTGAAGCAGATATTTAAAATGATTATTTATTTAGAACCACACAATCATGAAAAGGAATATTATTGCTATAGCCATAGTTTTAACAATTTTTGGCTGCCAAAAATCGAATGATAAGTATGCTAGCTCCGAAACGCTCGTCGCAAATGAATTAATAATACCTACAGATAGTACAGCCGTGGCTAAGATTATCAAAACCGCTGATATGCGTTTTAGGGTTAAGAATGTTCAAAATACCAAAGAGCAGCTTAGCAAAACGATTAAAGCCGAGGGCGGAACTGTTGCTGAGTTTTCAATCGAAAGCTCCATCCAGGAAACCGATAAGATTAAACAATCTACTGATTCATTAAAAGAAATTACCTCTTATCGTACACAGGGTTATCTGGTGGCCAAGGTTCCATCTGAGAAGCTGGATGAATTTACCAATACCATCGCAAAAATGGCTGTCTTTGTAGATCATCAATCGATGAAAATGGACGATCAAAGTATCACTTATTTAGCCAATAAACTGAAAGCTCAGAATAGAGTTGATGCAATTGAAAAAATCAATAAAGTAGCTTTGAAAAAAAGTGCCAATGTCGAATCTTCTCTTTACATCAAAGACGATTATGTAGATAAGAAAATCGAGAATATGCAGATCGATAGCCGTGTAAAATTCAGTACCATCACCCTTAATTTTTATCAGGATAACACGGTTAAAACCATGGTTGTTGCCAATGACAATCTGTACGACTACCGTCCGGCATTTATAAACAGGCTTTGGCTGGGTATTGTAAACGGTTGGACCATATTTAAAGAAATCATTATCGCAATTTCCAATTTGTGGATGTTAATATTGGTTGGTATTGCTATCTTCTTTACAATAAAATATTTTATCCGTAAGAATAAATTAGCAATGAATGAAGCGACTAAAAATATGATTGATCAGACAAGGCAATAAGTAGCTATTTCAATACCGCTCCATGGTCCGTGTTCGCACGGGCCATTTATTTCTTAGCTTTAACTGTTAAACCTTTAACCTTGGTTTTGTTATCGCTTACGAAAGATTCCCAGCCCGAATAGGTTTTAGATTTACCTCCAGTGGTAATTTTCTGAAAGGAATGGCAAACTGCAACAGCTAAACCGTCAGTTGCATCTAAAAACTCTGGCGTTTCCTTGAAATTTAACAAGCGCTGCAACATGGCTGCCACTTGTTCTTTGGTGGCGTTACCACTGCCGGTAATCGATTGTTTGATTTTACGTGGAGAATATTCGGTAACCGAGATATTTCTCGACAGTGCGGCTGCAATGGCAATACCCTGCGCACGGCCAAGTTTTAACAAAACCTGAATATTTTTACCATAAAACGGTGCTTCGATGGCCAGCACATCTGGTTTATACTGATCGATCAGAACCACTGTTTTTTCAAATATCCGTTGGAGCTTAAGGAATGGATCATCTAAATGGGTCATCTTTACAACCCCTAAGCTGATCAGCTCTGTTTTATTTCCTTTCTCTAAAATTACGCCATAACCCATCACCGCTGTGCCTGGATCAATACCCATAATAACCCGTTCCTTTTTTTCGTTCAACATTACAGCAATATTAAGCATATTTGCAAACTAAAAAGATAATCTTGACGGGCAAGAACAAAAAAATATTATCATTTATCATCAAAGCTGCAATTGTAATATTTGCTTTTTGGTTTATTTACCACAAGCTGGTTGCGAATAAAAATCTTCATAATTTCAGTACACTACTAAAAGATATCCCTCAGATAGAAATTATTACAGTAATTGGCATCGTGGTATTATTGATGTTTGTAAACTGGTTTTTAGAGGCGGGAAAATGGAAATATTTAATGAGCCACATCGAGCCTATCAGCTTTTATCGAGCTATCGAATCGGTATTTTGCGGGCTAACATTGGCTATTTTTACGCCTAACCGGTTAGGAGAGTATGGAGGGAGGGTATTTTTCCTTTCACCCAAAAGAAGGATTGTGGGTATTGTAGCCATGAGTGTAGGCAGTATTGGCCAGTTGGTATTAACAAATGTTTTTGGTGCTATTGCAGCCTGTTTTTTTGTTTACCGTTTCATCCCCATCGATCATGTGCTGTTTATTGCAGTGGTGTTTCTGGCTGTATTTTTCTGTTTGTTTTTCCTGGTGTTTTATTTTAACATCCGTTGGTTAAATGGCATTTTGCTCTCCTTTAAATTCACCAGGAAATATAAAAAGTTTTACAACATTTTAGGTCGTTACCGAAAAAGAGAGTTGTTTAAAATCATCACTTATTGTTTTGCCCGTTATCTGGTATTTAGTTCGCAATATTTCATTCTGTTTATCTGGTTGATACCAGGTTTGCATTATGCCGATATTATTATGATGACCTGTTTGCTCTTTTTGGTTCAATCTGCATTGCCATCTTTAGATCTTTTTGATGTTGGTATACGGAGTGTTACTGCCGTTGAATTATTTAAACATGTAACCGATCAACACGTGGCTGTTATTGCATGTACCGCAAGTATATGGCTCATAAATATTATAATTCCTGCTATATTAGGCACTTATTTCGTTTTTAAACTCAATTTTTTTGGAAATCTTAAATCTAATTAGTCTTATATCCGCTGCTTTAACCTTAATTTATGGTTTTTTGGTGCTTAATTTTATCAGAGGGTGGCATAATCTGCGCTATTTTACGCCACAAAAGTCAGATCCCCAAACTAAAGTTTCTATTATTGTTGCTGCAAGGGATGAGGAAGAGAATATCGCCAAAACCATTGATGATCTGATTGCACAGCAATATCCTAAGGCTTTAACAGAGATTATTATTATTGACGATCATTCTACTGATCGTACCAGCGAAATTGTATTGAGTTATGTGGATAAGAATGTGAAACTGATCAAACTAAATGAAGACAGGGCCTTAAATTCATATAAAAAGAAAGCTATTCAAACAGCAATAGGTAGCTGCTCTGGCGATCTGATTATTACCACTGATGCCGATTGCAGGATGGGCCTCAATTGGTTGGCTACCATTGTAAGCCTATACGAGCAGAAAAACTATAAAATGATCTCTTCGCCCGTGGCTTATTTTCAGGAGAAAAGCTTTTTTGAAAGATTGCAATCCTTAGAATTTCTTTACCTCATTGGCTTAGGGGCTTCTACCATTGGAAACAGGCAACCATCAACTTGTAACGGTGCAAACCTGGCCTACGAAAAAACAACTTTTTATGAGGTGGGTGGCTTCCAGGGAATAGATGATCTGGCATCGGGTGATGATGAGCTACTGTTGCATAAAATTGCAGCCAAATATCCAGATCAGATCGGTTTCCTCAAAAATAGAGACGCCATTGTGTACACCCATGCAAAAGAAACCTTAGGCGCATTTATACAACAGCGCAAACGCTGGGCCTCGAAGAGTACCCGTTATAAAAACAAAGCTATTATTGTGCTAGGGGTATTGATTTGGATCTTTAACCTTTCTATTCTTGCAAATTTTATCACCGGACTTTTTATCCCTGGTTTTTTAACCATCACATTTTACCAACTATTGGTTAAAATGGTTTTAGAAACCTTATTTTTATGGGATGTAACCGGCTTTGCAAAAAGACGCAGTTTACTCGTTTTAATACCGGTTTTAAATGTGCTGCATGTGCTTTATATGGTGTACATCGGCATTGCTGGAAACAGTGGAAAATACAATTGGAAAGGCAGAATGGTTAGATAATGGATAGTAGCCCATCGAAAAAAGTATGGTTAAAGTTTAAGCGGAATAAATTTGCCTTCGGTGGATTGGCCTTTATTTTACTTTTGATGGTGATGGGGATTTTGGGTTATTTAATCATGCCTGATGATTCTCCAAATGCGAATGTGCAAACGCTCCAGTTAAACAAAAAGAAACCTGGCAGTACTTTTACTTTCTTAATCATCAACCGGAACCCTAATGTAGAAAAAGTTAACTTTTTCGAGCGAATGCTCCACGGGCAAACACCTACTTTTAAAAGCATCCCGATAACTTTTTACAAGATCAAAGATCAGTCAGTTTTTGTACAAGAATATATTGGTGACGACGAAAAGGCCAAAGAAACAATATACAGATTAAAAGATTTATGCCCCAGTTGTGTTTTACCTTCAAAAGCCGGCACTCCGCAGACTCTTTTCGAGAAAAACAATATTTATAAACAAACCTATGTGCTGGGAACTGATATTTATGGGCGAGATTTATTGAGCCGGTTAATTTTAGGTATCAGAGTTTCGTTATCTGTAGGTTTAATGGCCGTTCTGATCTCCCTTTTTATTGGCGTAAGCTTAGGTGCAATAGCTGGTTATTTTGGTGGGCGTGTAGATGCCACAATTAGCTGGTTTATGAATGTTGTTTGGTCGCTACCATCCCTACTGCTCGTTATTGCCATATCGTTTGCTTTGGGTAAAGGTTTTTGGCAAATATTTATTGCGGTAGGCTTATCTACCTGGGTAGATGTTGCCAGATTGGTGCGTGGGCAGGTAATGGCTTTAAAAGAAGTCGAATTTGTGGAGGCTGCAAGAGCCCTGGGTTTTAGTACAAGCAGAACTATTATCAAACATATATTACCGAACATTGCAGGGCCAATTTTAGTGGTAGCATCATCTAATTTTGCATCGGCAATCTTATTAGAAACGGGCTTGAGCTTTTTAGGTTTCGGCGCTCAGCCCCCTATGCCAAGTTGGGGGAGCATGATTAAAGAACATTATGGTTACATCATTATGGATGCCGCTTATCTTGCCATTTTACCTGGTTTAGCTATTATGCTTACCGTTTATGCTTTTAATGTACTGGCGATAGGCTTACGAGATGCCTTTGATGTAAAAGGGCAAAATGTAACGGTTTAATGATTATCATAAAAAAGCAGTACCAATTACGATACTGCTTTACCCTTAAAAACAAAAGCTTAAGCTGTTGCAGTCAGTGTATTTCCTGAAACAGTAAGCGGATAAACTTTTAGTGCACTCGTGGTTCCACCATCATTTGGTTGGGCTAAAATGCTTCCCGAAGTGCTATACCTCGAACTGTGTAAGCCACATTGAATGTAGTTGCTGGGCTGGATGAAACTTAATGCACCGCCCTGGTGTGGGCAAACCGCTTGTGTGGCCACAAATGAGGTAGTGGTATTTCCTGCTGCGGTACGGATAAACAATATGCTGTTTACAGTGAGAGATGCACCAATTGTTAGTAATTGTGTGCTCAGATCTACACTAGCAGTAGTTCCGGAAGGAACACCGCCACCGTTTGGTTTGCTGGGTTCTGGTGCATCACTTTTTTTACCGCAAGCAGAAAAGCAAGCTCCGGTACAAACCATAGCGACACCTAGTCCGAGTGATTTGATAAATTCGTTACGTTCCATATTGGTTTAGTTTTTATTGGTGGGATTTTGATCTATTTTGCTTTCTTCTTATCGAAAGAGAACCTTCGGGCAATACTAAAGCCCCAACGGTATTGTCCCTTAAGCCAGGAAGTATTAGTATCGGTAATAAATTGTGATTCCTGTATAGCCGTGGCGTTGGTGAAATTAAGGTGGAAAATATGACCACCAGTTTCAAACTCCAGTCCGGCACCAAGTGTCTTATAATACTGTGTCCCTAATGTGCTTTCGAGATAAGCCTCTTTATTTTTATCCCTGAACGGGATGGTATAGTCGGCCACGAAAGCCATACGTTTGGTAATTTTGATACGACCACCAACTGACAGGGCGAGCATGTCGTTCTGATCGCCAAAAACAGTAAAGTTGCGGTGTACGTACGATGGCATTAACAATACCGAGAAGTTTGAATTAAATTTACGGGCAATTACGGCTTGTACTACATAGGTCAAACGGTCTTGGAATTGGGTGAATGCATTTGCCGCAGTGGGGTCTGTTGAAGCTTTCGCTGCTGAAAGGGTAGTACTACCGAATAAAGTTACTGCAACAGGTACTTTATCATCAGCTGTTTGCTCCAGTAAACGATATTTTAAGTTCCCCTCGTAAAGCTGTGTTACCACACCAGCTCCTTTTGCCCTTGATAAACCTACCGAAAGCCTATCACTGATTCCGTATTCAAAACCAATACGGATATCTGTTGACTGATCCAGTCCAAAAAAGTTTTTGGTACCACCTGCGCTGCCTGCAATATCGCCAAAGCGGTGATCGACCCTAAAATCAAGTTCATTTTTATAAATGGTTTCATTGGTTTGGATGTTGATCAGTTTGGTAGCCTTAAAAGTAGCCTGTACATTCTTTTTTTCTGTGGGTAGCTGCAAAGCGTTCTCAAGCGAATCTTGTGCGGATGCCAAATACGGCAAACAGATCACAAATAGGTATAAAAGAGATTTTAGATGATATTTCATGAAATTTTATTTTTTAGGTTGATAAATAGCAGTCATTTTTACCTGTATGGTTTCTGCAATCTGTTTAAAAACGATCGTTGGGATTTTGATATCATGATCGGCCAGTTTTACATTGAATGTAGAAGTGGCTTTAGCTTCATCGCCGGTAATAACCAACGATCCTTTTGTGGTATACTCTTTGGTTACGCCATGGATCTGCAGGTTGCCCTTAACCGTAACAGGATAAGTACCCGGTTTAGAAAAATCGATCTGTTCTACAATTTTTCCTTTAAAATCAGAAGTAGGGAACTTATCACTTTCTATATAATTTTCGTTAAAATGCTCCTGCATCAGTTTTTTCTTAAATTGAAAAGAAGTATTGTTGATTTTGAAAATGATATCGTTGGTTTTGGTATTAAGCGCTGAAGCACCTGTTTTACTCTGTGCATCGATATCTTCTACAGGTGTTGAAGAAAAAAACGAAGAATTAACGCTTTTACTTACCCAAATCTGGGCTTTTATGCCTGTGCATAAAAATAGGGCTGTTAGTGTGAAAAATAATTTTTGCATCTGTAATGTATTTAAGTCCTTAATAAAACCGGCGTCAATTTCGATTGGTTATTCTGGCATGCCTTTATCAACCCAGGCTTGTAATAACTCTCTTTCGCTAACGGTTAGTGATCCACCTTTTGGCATTGTTTTGGTCACCAGAACAGAATTAGCTACACGTGCATCATTTTTTATAGAAGCTAAACCATTTAATGCCCATACCACTTTCACTCCTCCATTAGGGCCGTGACAGCTGTTACATTTGGTTTGAAACAATGCCCCTGCAAAATTTGAGTAGGTTACATTCGCCGTGGTTACAGGTGTCGGGCCATTGGGTGTTGGTGTTTCTGGCTTTAATTCTTCTGCTTGTTTTTTAGTGCAGGCAAAAAGCAATGCGGTAATAGCGGCTAATAAAAAAATTGAATTTTGTTTTTTCATAGGTATTTGATTAAGATTAAAATTGGTGATAGATTCATTTCTATATCCTCATGTCTGATTGCGGTGCAATTGAAATTTTTGCTGCGATAATCGATTTTTTTAATTTATGTTTATTTAAAAGCATGGCTGTTTTTGTAACCCCATGGTTATGTAATTTCTACTGAAATCTTAATCGTTACGTAGTTTTATCAGTAAAGGTTGCCTACAATAAAAAAAATAAAAAAAGCCGTTCCGATGTAAAATCGGAACGGCTTTTGAGATAGATTATATCTAAAACCTAGTTAAAATCTTCGGCCTTTAATGGCAGATTAACTTTAATATCTTTAATTACAACTGAAAACTCCTGAGAACCCTGCGGGGTTGCCACCGATTGAGTTAAAGTAAACGGAAATAAAATATCGCCAACTTTCTTGTAGTTTGAATATTCAGTAGATTGACTTATTTCAGCCCCACCTTTAGTCGTGGTACTCTCATCTTTTAAAAGTAAGCCCGATTTGGTGTCGTAATATTCAGTTTTCTTTTTGCCCGAAGGAGAAGTGATATTTAATTTAAAGGCATCAGCAGTACCCACCTTTGCTGTTCCGGCTGCCTCAATTTTCGTTCCATCGGTTGCATAATACACTTGAGCTCCATAGCCTCTATCATCTTTCTTTTCAGCCAAGTCATCGCCAGTTAATTCAGCTTTTTGGCCCATTTGCAAGGTATAACCTGTTTTGCCATTATAAACCTGTTTCATGGCAGTTTGGCCTCCCATAGAAATTTCCATGCTGCTTAAGTTAGGCGTCATGTTTTTAATGGTAACAGCAAGCTTTTGTCCTTGCATTTCCATTTCACCATTTTGCTGTAATGAAGTAATTTTTTTAATAGCCTCTTCGCCACCAATGGCTTTGATGTAGTTTTTGATAATTTCTGCAGGTGCAGCTGTTTGTACAGCAGCAGTTTCGGTTGCTTTAACCGGATTTGCATAGTTATCATAAACCTGTGTTTTAAAACCTGCTTTAGCTAAGCCTGCTGCAAATGCATCAGTTTTGCCTACAATTACAATACGCGTATTATCGTGATTAAAGTATTTTTTAGTTACCCTTAAAATATCGTCAGTTGTTACGGCATTAATCTTTTGTAAATAAGTGCGGTAAAAATCCTTCGGTAAGTTATTAATTAAGATATTACTGGCGAAGCCTGCAGTACGGGCCGGATTTTCTAAGCCCAATGCAAACGATCCGTTGAAAAGATTTTTCGCATTCTGTAATTCATCAGCAGTTACCTTTGTGGTACGGATCGTGTTAATTTCTCTTAAAAACTCTACCACTGCACTATCAACTTTCTCATTTCTAACCGCTGCATTGGCAGAAAATTTAGACTGGAAACGGCCTGAGCCTGTGCTTGAGTATGCACCATAAGTAAAGCCATGTTTCTCGCGAAGGTTATCAAATAATCTCGATTCACTACCACCTCCTAAAATCTGGTTGGCCAATAATATTGGAAAATAATCAGGGCTGCTCATTGGCAGGTCGATTAAGTTCACAACCGTAATTTCAGATTGAACGGCATTGCTTACATTAATAATATCAACTTCTGTTTTGGCAGGATTAGCAACCTTAGTAAGTACTGGCAAGGTTAATGCCGTTCCTTTCCAATCGCCAAAGGCCTTCTCTGCCAAAGCTTTTGCTACTTCTGGTTTAATATCGCCTACAAAAGTTAAATAACCTCTTGATGGGGTAATGTATTTCTTATAAGCTGCTTTTACATCGTCTAAAGTAATACCTGTAATAGAAGCCTCAGTTTCAAACTCTCCGTAAGGATGATTTTTTCCATAAGCCAATGCATTTACTACACGTGCCGAAATGGCTTTTGCACTTTTCTCGTTAGATTTTAGTCCCGTAATGGTTTGCGATTTTAGTTTTTCAAAAGATTCTGCCGGAAAAGCAGGTTTACGGATACTCTCGGCCATTAAAGCAAATGCCTGAGGAAAATAACGGGTTAAGGCAGAAGCACTGCCACCATAAGACCCAGCACCTACATCGGCACCCAACTGATCTACCGCCTCATCAAATTGTGCTTTGGTCTTTGTTGTGGTTCCTTCGTTCAGCATATTACCCATCAAACCAACAACGCCCGCTTTTGCACCTTCGGTAATAGGACCTGCATCGATACTATAACTTGCTGATACTTTTGGTAGTTTATGGTTTTCGACAACCAAAACAGTTATGCCATTTGCTAGTTTATAAATAACAGGGTCGCCAACGGTAATAACAGGTGCAGGACCCGGTTTTGGTTTGTGGCTTCGATCTATTGTTTGCGCTGAAATACCTTGAGCCAATAAGGAAACTGCAGCTATAATAAATAATTTCTTCATGTTTTTAATAATTAAAATGAAAAAGCGATCTGCTTATTTCTTAGGTAAGTAATACAATACAACTCTTTGGTTTTTGTTCAGGTATTTTTTGGCAACATCTCTGATCTCTTCGCGGGTAATGGATCTAATTACCTCTAATTCCTTGTTAATATCGTTTGTATCCTTATCATGAAAAGTATACCCATCTGCCAGGTTTTCGGCAATACCCAGCATTTTGCTGTTTGCACTCACATAGTTGTTTTCGAATTTATTCTGCAGTTTTTTATAGTCGCTTTCGCTAATTAAATCGGTTTGAAGACGTAAAACTTCTTCGTCAATATCTTTTAATAAATCGTTAAGCGGAGTATTTTTATTGGGTAGGGCCAGGGTGATATAAGCACCGTAATCTTCAAGCGAATAGTTAAAAGCTGCAACCTGTAATGCTGTCTTCTTTTGATCAACCATTTTAGTGCTTAACCTCGAGCTTCCGCCTTCTGATAAAATAGAGCTGATCATCCCTAAAACCTTGCTCTCTCTGCTCTTCATGCCCGGTACACGGTATGCTGCAAAAATAGCCGGGATCTGGATATTGGCGTCGTAAGCAGTATCGATAATTTCTTTGGTGATTTCTGGTAATTTGTATTCTTGACGAACAATTGGTGCACCTTTAGGCACTTCGGCAAAGTAAGCTTTTACCAGAGCTTTAGTCTTTTCTATATCTAAATCGCCGGCGATGGTTAAAACTGCATTATTGGGTACGTAGTACTTTTTAAAGAAAGCAATAAACTCGTTCAGTTTTGCAGCATCTAAGTGCTCCATTGATCCTATGGGTTGCCAACGGTATGGATGACCATCAAACAAGTGAGCGAAAATTTTCTCGGTAAATTTTCCATACGGAGAGTTGTCTATGCGTAAACGTTTTTCTTCTTTTACTACTTCATTTTGCGTTTTTACTCCACTTTCGTTAATTACCGGATGCAACATCCTTTCGCTTTCTAACCATAAACCGAGTTCTAATTGGTTTGATGGAAAAAGTTCATAATAAAAAGTACGGTCTTGGGAAGTGTTGGCATTGTTTTGTCCACCATTACTGCTCACCAGCTTCATAAATTCTCCTTTTTTAATATTTTCAGAACCTTCAAATAATAAATGTTCGAAAAAGTGGGCGAAGCCTGTACGTTGAGTTTCTTCGTCTTTAGAGCCAACATGGTACATTACTGAAACGGCAACAACGGGAGCAGTTTTGTCTTGGTGGAGGATAACATGGAGACCATTGTCCAGGTCGAATTCGGTAAACTGTACTTTTTGGGCAGAAGCACTTAAGCACAGACCGGAGATGGCCAAAGCAAAAAGAATTCTTTTTTTCATAGATAATTTGTTTTTAATGATTAGAAATAATCAAAGGCGAAAGCGAGCAATTATTTCATTAATAAGTTAATTTGGATTTTTCACTAGCGTGAAACAATAATAAGAATGGCCTAAAATATGAGATTTAAATAAAAAAAGCGAGCATTTACACTCGCTTTTTTTAATATATTTTATCTCCAGGCCTTGTATTGGTTAATTAAACCGTTGGTAGAACTGTCGTGGCTCGAAACTTTTTCGTTGCCCGCCAGCTCCGGAAGAATCTTTTTGGCCAATTGTTTGCCAAGTTCTACTCCCCACTGGTCGAAACTAAAGATGTTCCAGATAATTCCCTGAACAAATATTTTATGTTCGTAAATGGCTACTAAGCTGCCTAAAGTATATGGGGTTACTTTTTTTAATAATATTGAGTTAGTCGGGCGATTGCCTTCGAATACTTTAAACGGTGCAATTTTTTTAATTTCTGAATCAGATTTACCTTCCTTCTTTAATTCGGCTATTACTTCTTCTTCTGTTTTACCATTCATTAAAGCTTCTGTTTGTGCGAAGAAGTTTGACAGTAAAATTGGATGATGATCGCCCAATGGATTTAAGCTCTGTGCCGGTGCAATAAAATCTGCAGGAATAATTCGGGTACCCTGATGAATTAATTGATAAAAGGCATGTTGACCATTTGTACCCGGTTCGCCCCAGATAATTGGCCCGGTTTCATAATCAACCTCATTACCGTTTCTATCAACATGTTTACCATTGCTTTCCATGTCGCCCTGTTGGAAATAAGCAGCAAAACGGTGCAAATATTGATCGTAAGGTAAAATAACCTGTGTTTCTGCATTATAGAAATTGATATACCAAATGCCTAACAAACCTAAAATTACAGGCAGATTACTTTCAAATTCGGCAGTTTTAAAGTGGTTATCTGTTGCGTGTGCACCAGCCAATAGTTGTTTGAAATTGTCGAAACCTATACTTAATGAGATAGATAAGCCGATTGCGCTCCATAAGGAGTAACGACCACCTACCCAATCCCAAAACTCAAACATATTTTCGGTGTCGATACCAAAAGCAGAAACGTCTTTCGCATTGGTAGATAATGCTGCAAAGTGTTTAGCAATATCACTTTCTTTACCGCCTTTTTCTAAAAACCATGTACGGGCAGAGTGCGCATTCGTCATCGTTTCTTGTGTAGTAAAAGTTTTTGATGCTACCAGGAATAATGTTGTTTCGGCATTTAAATCTGCTAATGTTTCGGCGATGTGTGTGCCATCGATATTCGAAACGAAGTGAATATTTAAATGGTTTTTATAGTGTTTCAAAGCTTCGGTAACCATTACCGGACCTAAGTCTGATCCGCCGATACCGATATTGACCACATCTGTAATAGCTTTGCCGGTATAACCTTTCCATTCGCCGCTGATGATGCTATTGCTAAATTTCTCCATTTTAGTCAATACTGCATTTACTTCAGGCATTACATCCTTACCATCAACTAAAATCGGGGTATTGCTTAAATTACGTAAGGCAATATGAAGCACCGAACGGTCTTCGGTTTCATTAATTTTATCGCCATTGTACATCGACTTTATTGCTTCATCTAATTTACACTCGCGTGCCAACTGAATTAATAGTGCTAATGTTTCATCGCTGATGCGGTTTTTACTGTAATCTAGTAAGATATCCTCAAAAAAAACAGAAAACTTATTGAAACGATCTGCATCCTCAGCAAAAAGATCTTTAATGCTTTTTTGATTAATATCTATAAAATGATCGGCTAAATACTTGTAGGCCTCAGTTTCTGTGAAATTTACTTTAGGTAACATAATCTTTGTTTTTTTGTAAAAGTAATAAAGCAAAAACTTAAAATGGTCTTTTTAATGTTCTAAATCAATAAGAATTTTTAATGTCGATTAAACACTGTAACTTTAATAGAACGTCCCTGTTAGTACATCAATTATTTTAACCTTTAATTCTACGTCATGTTAGAAAATTTAAATGAAATGGTGCGTGAAAACGTACAGGAAAGTGTTGTAAACAATACAGCTATTCCGAACGAACAAAATGAGGCCGTAATACAGGCTGCATCTGGTTCTATTTTCGATACGCTGAAAAACCAGGTATCATTAGGTAATATTGGCGCATTAACCGATATATTTAATGGCAATAAAGCAGAAGGTACTCAGGTTGCCGAGCAGGCTTCAGGGAGTTTTGTAGATAAATTAAGTGGCCTGGGCATTAATGCCGATACGGCAAAGTCTTTGGCTGCAAGCATTATTCCTGGTTTGATTGCCAAGTTTACCCAAAAAACAAACGATCCGAACGATAGCTCTTTTAACCTCAAAGATGTTTTGGGAAGTTTGGGCGGTGATGACGGTAAATTTGATGTGGGTGATATAATCGGGATGTTTAGTGGCGGCGGACAAGCGCAACAGCCTGGCCAAACAGGTGGTGGCGGCATTATGGATAAGCTGAAAGGAATGTTTAATTAATATTTACTGATTTTTAGGGTTATTTCCTTCAGATTTACCTATAAAATATATACTTAAGAAGAGTTGTCAACTTTTAATAGCAAAATGCCGTTAAAGTTGACAACTCTACGTTCATTTAGATGGCCTAGTACCTATGGTGTGGGAGAATTCTCTTTCTATTGTGGTTAGTTATTAGCTTAATTCCATCTCTCCTTAAAATTGTTTAGCTTAGGGCTCCTAAACTAAATCATTCATTTATGAAGAAAATATTCCTGATTGGTTTTTCGCTATTGGCGTTAAATTCTTTTGCGCAAAAATCAGATTTAAGACCATTGGTTTCGAAAAAAGCTGATGCTATAGAACAAAAAGTAATTACCTGGAGACGCGATTTTCACGAACACCCTGAATTGGGAAATACTGAAGTAAGAACGGCCGGTATTATTGCAAAACACTTAGAATCGTTGGGTATACAGGTAAAAACAGGTGTAGCTAAAACAGGGGTGGTTGGTGTGCTAAAAGGAGGGAAGCCTGGACCTGTAGTGGCTTTGCGTGCAGATATGGATGGTTTGCCGATTACCGAGCGGGTGGATGTTCCATTTGCATCGAAAGTGAAAACACAGTACAACGGACAAGAGGTAGGTGTAATGCATGCCTGTGGGCACGATAGCCACGTGGCTATTTTAATGGGTGTGGCAGAAGTGCTGGCTTCTATGCAAAAGGATATTCAAGGAACGGTCAAATTCATATTTCAACCTGCTGAAGAGGGTGTACCTGCCGGAGATGAAGGCGGCGCGGCATTAATGATTAAAGAAGGCGTGCTCGAAAACCCTAAAGTCGATGTAATTTTCGGCTTGCATATCAATTCTCAAACCGAGGTTGGCGATGTAACTTACCGTCCGGGCGGAACAATGGCTGCTGTAAACGATATGAAAATTACTGTTACCGGCCGACAGGCACATGGAGCTTACCCATGGAGCAGTATCGATCCGGTGGTGGTTTCGGCTCAGATTATCAATAACCTTCAAACCATTGTAAGTAGAAATTTAAATGTGACTGAAAACCCGGGTGTAGTTACCATTGGTGCTATTAATGGTGGTGTACGCTCGAACATTATTCCCGAAAAGGTAGAAATGTTGGGCACCGTACGTAACTTTAGTAAAGAAGATGAGGCCATGTTTATCGAACGTATAAAAACCATCGCTACCAAAACTGCCGAAGCAGGTGGGGCTACAGCAGAAGTTAAAATCCCTTATAGTAACCATTATCCAGTTACCTTTAATAATATTGCGCTAACCGAAAAGATGTTGCCAAGTATGGAAGCCACAGCAGGTAAGGACCATGTTAAATTAAAACCACCAGTTACTGGCGCAGAAGATTTCTCTTTCTTTCAGGAAAAGGTACCAGGCTTATTTGTGTTTTTAGGAGGAATGCCAAAGGGTAAAGATCCTTTAAAAGTGCCCTCGCACCATACCCCCGATTTTTATCTTGATGAAAGCGGCTTCGTATTGGGTGTTAAATTACTTTCCAATCTTACTTTAGATTATATGTCGATGAAGAAATAAGATGATTATTAAATCATCTTATTTCTTAACTGGCCTTTTGCCAAACTGCCTAGGGTAGTATGAGATAGTGGCCATAAAATATTGCTGTAATACATTTTGCGTACCCAAAGTAAAGCTATTTGCACCGCCATAGTTGATAATATTGGTGTTTTGGTGAAGAAGATCCATAGCTGAGAATTTAAACTCTGCGTTGTTCCCTTTCAAAAACCGATAGGTAGCGCTGGCATTCCAGATGGCAAAATTAATATTATCAGCGCTATTAGATTTGCTGGAATTAAAACTAATATTGCTGCTTAAAGTGAATTTTTTGCTGATGTTATAAATGGTACTTACCGTGCTGGCTAAATTTATCCCGCTATATTTAGTATTGAAAGCCTCCTGCTCTGAACGATAAGTATTAAATTCTTGCCCTACTTCGGTGGCAAGCTTATCTTTATAAGTATAATTTACACTAAGCTGCGAATTCGTGTTTAAAGTATTGGAAAAACTAAATACACTATTTAAATAACCTGCGTTTTTGGCTATATTTATACCACCACTTAGGTTAAATTGGAGCTCCGAAGTTTTCAGTTTTAATGCCTTTTTTAAGGAGCCGTTAGCATTAAGATATTTATTGCCATTTGCATTGGTTAAATAAATGGTGCGTTTATTCTGGCTATCGATATAAATACTATCAACTATCCCATCATCAACTATCCCTGCAGCCAAGTTAAAGTTGTAATTTAAAGTGTTTTTGCTTTTTTGGTCATAATGGTTGAGGCTAAAACTGATAGATCGGTCTATAGCCTCCCTTAATTTGATATTGCCCATCTGCAGATTGTATAAATTGGTACTATCTGTTAAAGGAACCAGTTGTTGTAAACTTGGGATTACTATATTTGTTTTATAGGCTAATGTCATCGATCTATAGAATTCGCCATATTGGTAATTGCTATAATCCATGCTAACTTCTGGTACAAATCTATTATATGTTCTATAAATGTTTTGCAGGGCCCTGTCTGATTTATTGTTCTGAAAAATAAAGCGCTGTTTTGCCGAAGCTTCTATCTTCAGATTCTTGTCAAATCGGTTTGATAAACTCTTACGGAAAGATTTACTTAAGGTTAAACCCGGAGTTTCATCAATAATATCGGTTTTCGTATTGTTGCTCAGATAGGTGTTTGGAGCATAAATATTTCCTTTTAAATCCTCTACCTGATTATTATCCTTGTTATTTTTAAGCTGCAGATTGTTTTTAATGGTCAGATCGAAACCAGCAAGTCTTTTGTAACCAAACAATAAAGATCTCAAATTGGGTATTTCAAGCTGTAAAGTCTGGCTATAGGCTTGCCTTTGGGTATTATATCTTCTATTATAATCGGTATTTGATGCTGTGTTTACAAAAGATCTAAATGATGTTAAATCTGATCTTTGGCTATCGTTATCGTTTATAGAAAGTATATAGTTAGCGTTAAAGCCATTGAAGCGATGTTTTCTTTGAGTAATATAATTGGGCGATAGGTTATACCTGATTGCCAGGTTAAATCCCTTATTGTTAAAATCATTTTGGCCTTTGGTATTATTGGTACTGGTTAACACATTTTGACTGTTATAGGCACTTCTTTGTATATCATTATCAGTTGTACCATTATTTAAAGAAATTGATTGGTTAATGTTTAAACGATGGTTCTTTTTGGCGAATTCGAAACTCGAATCGAAATTTTGATTAGTTGATACCGAACTGTTATTGGAGATGTTTTTTTCAAATATTTTTTCGGTTGAATTAATAGAGGTGGTAGTTTGTATCTCACTTAAATTATCGAAATTTTTATTCTGCAAAAAGTAGTTGGCACCAAGGGTACTTTTTTTATCATAAACAGGCTTTTCGATAAAATTATAATTAAAGGTTAAGCCACCCACGTTAGATTGGTTAATGCCGCTCTGTCTAAAATCAGGCTGATACTCTACATTGGTGTTTAGGCCTCTAAAAGTGCTGTTTGCAGTTAATGATCTTATGCTATTGGCTGTTTTATTAATGTTGTTACTCGCACCTATAATGCCCAATTGCATTTTGGGCGAAAACATATTAAAATTTGCATCTGATTCGTATTTTTTGGTTGTACCATAGCCTGCACCAATTTTACCAAAGTAGCCAATGTCTTTGCCTTTTTTTAGTTTTAAATTCACAGTTAAGGTACTGTCTAAGGGATTGCTCTCATTCCGTTCCCGGTAAACCTGCACTTTATCTAATGCATTTTTAGCAATGTTCTGGGTAGCCATTTTAAAATCACCACCAAAAAACTGCTTTCCGTTAACCAGTAAACTTTTTACTTCACGGCCGTTAACTGTAATCTGTCCATCTCCCCATAGCGTTACATTGGGTATTTTGCGTAAAAGATCTTCCACAACAGCATTGCTATCCAGTTTAAAAGCAGCAGCATTAAATTCTAAGGTATCACCATTCATGGTAATGGGTGCCACTCTAATTTCTACGTCCTGTAAATTGTTGTCTTTTGTAGCAATAATCAAGGTTTTTAAATCCAGTGTACTTTTCGCGTCAATAATGGTGAAGCTTTTTCGAAGTAGTTGGTAGCCCACATGACTTATTTCGATATACATTTTAGCATTAAGGGGTAAGTTTTTAAAGCTAAACTCGCCATAATTATTACTCAATTGGTAACTAACTAAAGTGCTATCGCCTTTAAATAATGAAACTGTTGCCGATTTTAGGTTGTAGTTGTGCGTTGTATCTCTTATTAGCCCCTTTACTGCACCAATTTGCGTTGGATTTGCTTGTTGTGCCTTTGTGTTATAAAAACTGAATAAGATTGAAAATACGATGAGGTAGCGTTTAAAGTGGAGCATTTAGGTAGATAAATTAGTTTTGTTTTGGTTTAAGTTTAATGAGGACCGGATTGCTTTTTTTATTTTGTGTTTTAAAATAAGCCGCTAAGCCTGGCGGATACTGAGTTGTTTTGCCTTCACTTTGCTCTTTAAAAGTGAACATGGCCAAAGAAGAATAGTTGGTGTATAAATAACCGTTTTCGTATAATTGGAAGCCTCGGTTAGCGAAATCATAAAAATCTCCATTGTCATCTGTCACGGGTAAAAACGACGAAAGTGAATCTGGTTCCAGATCTTGTATAGAGGTTAACTCACTGGATCTTAGATTGTAAATAACTGCCTTTTTCATACTACGGTCCCAGCTGAAGTTGTGCATTTTGAGATAAAGGTTATTGCCCACTAAATAGGTGTTGCTTAAACCATAAAAAACCTTTGGATTGTTTTTGAAATACTCCCCACGTTTCTTGATATAAACCGGATTGGTCATAAAATCATTAGGTAAAGAATTAACCGCAGGAAATATAATATGGTAGGCGAGTGAAAGTTGATCAGGACTGGCCCTGAAAATGTCGTAGGAATAATAGTTTAAATAAAAAATATTATCTAATCCAGACTGGTATAAACGTTCACCAGATCCCCAAAATTCATCCGTTTGGTATCTTTTCACGCTATATTGAAAGTACCCAACCGAATCTTTATTCTTGTTTATAATGCCCAATTCATAATAAGTACTATCCTTATCTTTTTTTACCAGGAAATCTGGTCTAACAGTGGTGGTCTGGTTGGTAAATTTTAAATCCCGGGTATTATTTTGTTTGGCATAATCTTTTGCTAACATTTTTTTTACCTGTTTACCTGTTAAATCGAAATAAAAGACACGTGGATGGGCAAAAACGATGATATATGGAATATTGTTTTCTTTTTCTATGGTAAAACCGTAAAATTCTGCTTTGTTTTTTTCGTTTTTTTCTGGAGGTATACTATTTGCGTTAATTTTTGATCTGTATTTGCCATCTTTTGCAAAAATTAAAATCGACTTAGTATCATAATCATAAATAATGTAATTATCATCAATGATCTTTAATTGGCTAATGTTGCCAAAAAGACTTTCTTTGGTGGTTTCGAGCGGGATAAATTCGACTTCACTAAAAACCTGAGAAACAGTAGCACCACGTGCAGTTTGAGGATCAATACGCAGCGTAACCATTTTAGAACTATCTATTTTACCTGTTTGTGCAAATGTTGCATTACAGAAAAACAAATACCCCAAAATAAAAAAGAGCATTTTCATTAGTGTTGGTTAATATGTTAACATTAGTTTGGATATAAACAGATTGATTTGAACTACGCTACTCGTAATAGCATATCATTTAAAATTCCGGTCGATCTGATAAATATTCTCGAAAATTAATCAATTAAATAGTTAGTTAATTGTTCATTTTTTGATTTTAACATGTTTTAACAGCTAAGTTGCAAAATGAGTTAATTTACGGCAGCTAGATGTTAAAATACAAATAGCTCAGCTTTAGCCTAGTCTTTCTTAATGCCTTTAATTTCTCCATGTTAAAAAGATTAGTGTTATTTTCTCCCCCTTGAGAAATGAAGACAGTTAAGGTTTTGGTTGTCGTCCACTCAATAGTATCTCATTATTACTATATTTGTAGCCATGACCAAAGAACAAATTCAAGATTTAAGGGACAGAGTAACGTCGCTGAGGAGGTATCTTTGACGTTGATGAGCTACTTTACGCCATCCGCGAAGAAGAAAAATTAACAATGGCTCCCAATTTCTGGGACGACCCTAAAAAAGCAGAAAAAATTCTTGCCGAAATCAGTTCAAAGAAAAAATGGACGGATGGCTTTAACCAAACCAATAATGCGGTTGAAGATGCTGCAGTAATGTTCGAATTTTTTCAATCGGGCGATGCTTCAGAAACTGAGCTACAAGACCAGTTCGAGATCAGTAAAACTGCAGTAGAGGAACTGGAACTTAAAAATATGCTTCGTAGCAAAGAAGATCAGCTTTCTGCTGTTTTACAGATTACTGCAGGGGCCGGTGGAACTGAAAGCTGCGACTGGGCTTATATGTTAATGCGGATGTATATGATGTGGGGTGAAAAGAACGGTTATAAAATCACTGAACAAGATAGCCAGGAAGGGGAGGTTGCTGGCATAAAATCGGTAACACTCCAGTTTGATGGCGATTTTTCTTACGGTTACCTGAAGGGCGAAAATGGGGTGCATCGTTTGGTTCGGATTTCTCCCTTCGATTCTAATGCCCGCAGGCATACATCTTTCGCTTCTGTTTATGTTTACCCCTTGGTTGATGATACCATACAGATTGATATTAACCCTGCCGATATAGAATTCGAAACATTCAGGGCTGGTGGAGCAGGCGGACAAAATGTAAACAAAGTTGAAACAGCAGTACGTTTATACCACAAACCATCGGGCATTATTATTAAAAACCAGGAATCGCGGTCGCAATTGCAGAATAAAGAAAATGCCATCCGTTTATTAAAATCTCAATTATATGAAATTGAAGAGCGGAAACGTAATGAGGCAATTGCTGCGGTAGAGGGATCGAAAAAGAAGATTGAGTGGGGCTCGCAGATCAGAAGTTATGTACTCGATGATAGAAGGGTAAAAGATCATCGGACCAATTATCAAACTTCAAATCCCGATGCTGTTTTAAATGGCGATATTAACGGGTTTTTAAAAGCATATTTAATGGAGTTTTAATCTGGCGAAAATCGGCGATAAGGTTATAAAGATATCCCTACCAGCAAATTTATTTACGATGAATATAAATATTGATGATAATAATGCTAAGCAAAATATGCTTGAAGCAAGTCAATTGGTTTGGCGCGCCCATGGAAGAAAATTTTTAATTATTTCGTTGGTATTTTTTGTTTTAGGTATTGTTTTTTATGGTTATTTCCACAATATGATCAACAATACACCGGTAACGGAGGGATTGGATAGGGAAATTGATTTGGAAATATTAGTGGCATGTATGCTGCTTTCGCTATTATTTATAATAAGATTTTTAAGAATCAGGCATAGCTTTTGGAATCAGGTTAAACGTGCTTCAAATCTGGCATTTGGTCAATCGAACTCGCGAAAAATTATTATTACTGATGAGGGAATTGAAGGTATAACTGAGAACTATCGGTCATTTGCCAAATGGGAGATCGTTACCAACTTTAAAGTTTATGATAAATACATTAGTATCACAAATTTATTGAGTCGTTCGCCATTTTTCATTCCAATCCATTTAATGGTTGATGAGGAATATAAATCATTATTGTTTTATCTTAGATCTACTAAAAAAGAAGTCAAATAGATATGAAATTTAGTTTAACCCTGATCGTTCTATCCTTTTTAATAATCAATGTGAAAGCACAAGAAGTAATCCCGTTGTATGCTGGCGACATTCCGGGCGCTAAGCCCACACCTGCTGATTATGTAGAAAATACCGAAATACGCCCAAATCGCACTTTAAGTGTTACAAAAGTATCAATACCTACCATTACTGTTTTCGAAGCGCCTAAAAATATTGCAACTGGCACAGCTGTAATTATCTGTCCCGGTGGGGGTTACCATTCACTTGCCTTTAGTCATGAAGGAACCGATGTAGCCAAAAGGTTTAATGCCATTGGGGTTACCGCCTTTGTATTGAAGTACCGGTTACCGAGCGATCAGATTATGGTTGATAAAACTTATGGCCCTTTGCAGGATGCGCAGCAAGCCATTTATCTGATTAGAAAAAATGCAAAAAAATATAAGATTAAGACTAATAAGATTGGGATTATGGGTTTTTCTGCAGGAGGGCATTTTGCTTCTACATTGCTGGCTCATTATAACGATCTTAAAATTTCAGACCCTGAAAAGATAGATCTGAGACCAAATTTTGCTGCATTAATTTACCCCGTAATCAGTTTCGAAGAATCAGTACATACTGGTACCATGAAAAATTTGTTGGGACCAAATCCGGCTGATAGTTTAAAACATTATTTCTCTGCCAATAAAAATGTAAACAAAAAAACGCCTCCAACTTTCTTAGTGCACGCTAAAGATGATAAAACGGTGCCTTATGAAAATAGTTTACTCATGAATGAGGCACTGAAGAAGAATAAGGTAGATACCGATATTTACCTGTACGAAAATGGTGGTCATGGTTTTGGTTTAATTAACAAAACGTCTGATGTAGATTGGTTTAACTTGTTGGCAATCTGGATGAAAAAAGAGAAATTTTAATATCTTTGCCGATATTTTAACCTCTTAACCGGAAATTTTAATGCAAAAAACAATTAAATATGTAATGGTAGCCCTGGTGGCAGTCATTGCAATAGCAGGTTGTAAAAAAGAAATTAATTGGAATGCCAAGCTCGATCCTAACGGAAACGGTTGTAAGCTAGCCAGTTTAAAAGCCGATATCGATTTTTTAGGGAGCTATGCTATAACTTTTAACTATGATGCCCAGGGCCGTATTTCGAAGCTAACCAGCGGTGCTGAAACCAATACCTATGTTTATACCACCAATAAAATTACCGCTACCGATGAAAATGGCCAGGTAGCAGAAATTGTGCTCGAAAACGGAAAGGCAGTTTCGAGTGGTAGCAATGGCATAATTACAGTTGGAGGTATTTCTTATGATTACACCCGCAAATATACTTACAATGCTGATGGCTATTTAACTCAGGTAAAAAACTATTTAAATAACGAATTGAGCACGACCGATAACTTAACCTACGCAAATGGTAATTTGGTAAGCGCTGTTTCACTTGCTGCTCAAGGTGGTTATAAGGAAACGACAACTTACACCTACTCGAACGAAATTGCAATGAATGTTTACGAAATATCCGATCCCCTTTCATATCATGTTGATTATTTTCCGGGTGGATACTTTGGTAAACAATCTAAAAATGTATTGATTAAAAGCGTATCAAAAACCGTCGATCAGGATGGAGATCCATTTAATGACGAGACTTTAGCATACACATATCAATATGATTCTAAAGGAAATGCTACTGCATTAAACTATATCAATACCTCTACTTTTTATCCTTCAGGCGGGCCAGCAGAAACGAGGACCTACAACGGAAAATTCGTTTTAACTTATAGCTGTAAATAGAATTTAAACCAATAGTAAAAGCCTGATCATAATTTTGTGGTCAGGCTTTTGCTTTATATGGTTTTTACTGTTTTTTCAGGAAACGAAGTACAACTCCCATTTTACCACTCTATTTTTACGATTTAGCCCCTTATTTTTTAGTAAAGGTCTGTATAAATTTGCTTACATGCATGTCAGTTTTGCCTTGATGTATTGCGAGTGATCTAACCAAATTACCTCATTAGGTACAAGCTGATTTACAGTTTATTGATTGTAAATGTGGTTGTATTTTCGGGTTTTTATGAAGTTGAGATCAAGCGTAAAGCTTTTACAATTAACCAAATATTTATCTAAAATCAAAAAAATGAGAAAAGAAACAATGAAATGGTGCCTGCTATGGGTATGCCTATTTACCGGGCTTTTATCTTGTAAAAAAGATAAAGAAGAAGTTAAAGCAGAAAAAGGTCAGGTTAAAGCATGGGAAACATTGATTGATGGTGCCTCTTTCGCCGATTACACTAGTTTCGAGGCACAATGGAATTATAATTATCCCTGGGGCACCGATCATAACGGTTCCGCGCGTATGGTGGGCAGTAGTACTAATCATAACCAGATCTCGTTGAGTGGAGGGGTATTGACCATTAAAGCTACCCGTTTAGCTTCATCCCCTGGAAACAGCACCGCTAACGGCTTTACCAATGTGGCCATTTGGTATAATTCTGGCGCATGCCATGCCAAGCAACAGGTTTTAATTAACGATCAGTTCCCGAGTTATACCATTTCAGGCGATTTTGCTGTGCCAACAAGTAAAGGAACCTGGCCCGCATTCTGGATTACCGGCGTTAATTCATGGCCGCCTGAAAGTGATATTATGGAGTTTAAAGGCAATAATACCAATTGGCAGAATACTTATGATGGCGGCTGGGAGAATAAACTTACAGCTGTCTCTAATGCTGGCTCATATCATAACTATAAATGCTGGTACAATAAAGTAAGTGCAACAGATGTAGACTGCCATTATTATATCGATAATGTTTGGGTGGCTAAACATACCATGAGCAATTCTGTAAACAAACCTATGTGGCTGATCATCAACATGCAAATGGAAGGTGATAGTGGTTCTCCTGGTCCATCTGGTAATACTTTTTATACAGGTAAAAACATTTACCTGGGTAGAGAAAGGGCTTTCTAATTTATAAAAACAAATATTTAATTTGGAGGTAGCATTATAGCTGCCTCCATTTGCAGTGTTAAATAAAATATGAAAAAATACCCAATCATCCTTGCTGGTATGTGGCTTTGCGTTTTATTGGTGCAGTGCAAAAAGGAAGAGCTAACGGTGCCAGAAGGTAATGCTAGTTTACTGATTGATAAGATTAATCTACTCAGACAGCGCGGATGTAATTGCGGTACTGAATATATGCCGCCAGTGCCTGATTTATCTTTAAATATCCAATTGCAAAATGCTGCAATAAACCATGCGAAAGATATGGCAGAACAGAACTATTTTGATCATTTATCTCCAGATGGTGGTACCCCTGAGGAGCGGGCACTGAGCGCAGGTTATACAGGTGATTTTAGGGCCGAAAATTTAGCCAGGGGATATAGTGAGGTTGATCTGGTTATTACCGCGTGGAAAAATAGTGTAAGCCATTGTAAAGTAATGATGGATGTTAAGAATAAAGCGGCAGGTGCAGGCATGGCACAAAATTACTGGGTGATAACCTTTGGTGGTTCCTTATAACTCTTTAATTGTTTTGTCAATCACATCCAGTAAGCCGTTATCATAAGCATCATCAGTTAATTCCCAGAACATGATGCCATTTAATTTTTGATCAATTACATATTTGGTTTTTAATGAAATTGATTTAGCATCATCAAAAGTAGCGAGATACCTCGTTTGTGGATTATAGTAATATGGTGCTTTGGCTGTCTCATCCCAATAATAGGTATAGCCATTTTCTGCTGAAAACTGTTTGCTGAAATCCTTAAAAGAAACACCTCTTAAAAATTTTGTTGGTTGATATAAACCCTGGCCTGAATCTGTAGTATTTTCGAAAATACGGGCATAAAATGCTGCCCCCAATGCAATTTTTTGATTGGGTACGCCTAAATCGATTAGTGTTTTTACTGCGTAATCGCCTGATAAAGATTGTTTTGTGGTAGCATACAATGGCGTGTGATGACCACTTAGTGTTGCATATCCGCTTACCAGATCGTAACTCATTACATTAACCCGGTTTACCAAAGGCATTACTTTATCCCATTCGAAACAAGAATCGATGCAGTTTTTTGTACCACCGGCAGCAAAACTGATTTCTGCCTTTTTGCCTAATTTTTTACGTAATTCTTTAATTAATAAAGTGAAATTGTGTTTGTCCTCTACCGTGTACCGATGCCCCGGAAAGCCTAACACCGCCGGGTATTCCCAATCAATATCTATCCCGTCAGCATGGAAAAAGTCGAGTATTTCTTTAGTGGTTTTAGCAAATGTTTTCCGTCCGTTAGCCCTGCTAAATACTTCGGAGCAGTTTTGGCAAGCACTCCAACCGCCCATGGCAATCATTACCTTTAAATCGGGATTACGCTTTTTTAAACTGATCATTTTCGAAATCAGTGCAGAATCTTTAGCTGATCGGATATTCAGGCTGTCACCCTTTAAGTGCCCGAAGCTGTAAATCAGGTGGCTCAATTTTTCAATTGGGAAGCTATCTATCACTGTATTTTGCCCTGTATAATATGCAATTACATTGGGCTTTATTGTTTTTTGTGCTTTTACATTAAAACTTAATAGCAGACCTAGCATCACAAAAGCACTAATTCTGAATGTGGTGGTGTAATAGATATTCTTTTTATGCACGTGCTAAAATTAAACGGTTATTTTTCGGCAATAATATTTTGTAATTCGGTTAGTTCTGCCACTTTTTCTGTTGCACCAGCGTTTTCGTATGCCGAAATCAGGTTCCTGATTACGCGGCGGATAATATCAGTATTGCTACATGGTCTATAGTACTCGGGCAGGGCCTCTAAATTAAGTTGACGAAGAAACTGATCAACATCATGTTTACCGAAAATATTACCACGGTTAAAGGCATTGATGTAAAAAAGTACGCCGTATTCGGTTCCTTCCTGTTTGCTATCATCTATATAACCTAAAATAAAATGCTGCGGCAAATTGATGCCATAAATGGGTAGATCTAATTTCTGTGCCAGGGTAGAATAGATAATGGCCAACGAAATCTGGTTGCCTTTTTTGCTTTCCAGTACCTGGTTTAAATAAGAATTTTGCGGATCATGGTGATTTTTAGTATTGCCGCCAAAACCATATTGTTGATACAAAACATGGTTGATCAGTTTTACTTTTTCAACCGAACTCATTTCATATTGAAGGCCCAACCAGATATCTCTTTTAATTTCTTCCAGTTGGTTAATTACCTTTTGCTCATCTAAATCAGGATATTGGTACCTGTTAATAATTAATGCACCTTGCAATAAATCAAAAGCACCGCTTAAATACCATAAGTTTAAATCTTCTTTAACCGTTTTAAATTGGATTTGGTGAACAATATTTTCAATCCGCTCCTGTAACAAGCCATCAAAAGACTGTTCCCATGCATTTTCTAAAAAATGTACCACCTCACCGCCATATTCAAGCAGTTTCTTCTCTACATGATGGAATACTTCCTCGTCTGGATCATCCAAAAGTTTTACTAAAGCACTTATCTCTGCGTTATTTTCCATAAAACATACCTACGTTTGCAGTGTTTAATTACTTTTGCAATATTATGCTATTTCAATTTATTACAGATTACCTTAAACACCGTTTAACAGCAAAAAGCAGACATGGAACACACTCTCCATTCGTGTACAAGCTAGCTGATGAGGTAATTTACGATTTTACCGACAAATCTGAATACAAAAACATAGAAGAGCAGCGAAAAAAACTTTTTAATGACGATTCGATAATCACCGTTACAGACCTTGGAGCGGGCTCTCACCTCAATAAAAACCGCACAAAGAAGGTAAGTCAGATTGCCAAGAATGCGTTAAAAAGCCCAAGGTTAGCCAAGCTTATTTATCGGTTAGCCAAAAATACCCAAGCGAAAAGTGCGATCGAATTGGGTACCTGTTTGGGTATTACCACTGCTTATTTAGCAAAAACAGATCCTCAGACAGAGGTTATTACTATAGAGGGTTGCCCGCAAACAGCAGAAGTAGCCAGGAAAAATTTTCAGGATCTAAATTTAGAGAATATTGAACTCCACGTGGGCAATTTTGATTTAATCCTACCCGATATTATTGCCAGACAGCCTAGTTTAGATTTCGTTTATATTGACGGTAACCACCGTAAAGATGCAACGCTGAATTATTTTAAATGGTGTTTGCCCAAAATTAATGAAAATTCGTTGCTGATTTTTGACGACATTTATTGGAGCGAAGGGATGAAAGAAGCCTGGGCAGAAATTAAAAACCATCCTGATGTTACCGTAACGGTAGACTTATTCTGGATTGGTTTGGTTTTCTTTAAAAAAGGACAAGCTAAAGAACACTTTAAACTTAAATTTTAATTCATGAAAGCAGAACCGAAACTGGCAGGTATTCAAAAACGATCAGCGTTGTTTATTTTACTGCTCAGCCTTTTTTCGGGAATAGCAGCTTTTTTATTTTCGCTTCTGTTTAAAATGGGGGTACTAACGCACATTATGTTAGGCTGGAATGTACTTTGTGTGGTGTTAATAACCCTGCACTGGTATATGTTTTTTCATACATCTGCTGCCGAAACTCATTTAAAGGCCAAAATGCAGGATGAAACCCGTGGAGAAATTTTTGCCGTTGTTGTGGTATCTACCTTTGCGGGTTTGCTTGCGGTAATTCTGCTGTTAATTAATAAAGATATCGAAACACTCGATCTGGTTGTGGCTATTGCAGGTATGTTTTTGTCGTGGTTTTTGGTGCACACCACTTTTAGCGTGCGTTATGCGCACCTTTATTATGGCGATAGTAAGAAAAAACATATTGATCAAAAAGGGGCAGGACTGGAGTTTCCAGGTAACGATGAACCCGATTTTGTTGACTTCGCTTATTTTTCTTTTGTTCTGGGCATGACTTTCCAGGTTTCGGATGTCGAAATTTCGAGCAGGAAGATCAGACGCCTTTCCCTATTACATAGTTTAATTGCCTTTATTTTTAATACCGTAATTGTAGCGTTAACCATTAATGCATTGGCTGGGTTAAGCAAATAACGAAGCGTCGACCGAAGCATCGTGAAGTGGAGAGATCTATCATATCGCTATTTTTTTCATCCTGAGCGCAGTGAAGGATCTTTAAAATTCAATGTTTTAGCTGGAGTGGGGGCGTAGAAAGATTTATGCTCAGCAATTACAACAGTTTTTAGGAAATGGACAGTCCAGTTCTTTTGGCTGGTTTCAGTCCCGCTCCCGCTTCTGCCGATGAAGAATCGGCATCTCGCTTCGATCGGGTTTAGGAACAAGGGGTAAATGCCTTTTTGCGCCATTTTAGGAGCTGTCCTTTCATTATAAACCTGACAGCAGCGGTAGCCCCGAATTTTTCATGAGGGCTATAGCGAATGGCAGGGCTTCATTCGCCAAGAACCACAAGCCGTTCGTTTTCAAATAAAAAAGCGTGAATGTTTAGGATTGGGAAATGAACGGTCCAGTTCTTTTGGCTGCCCTTCGACTCCGCTCAGGGTGACCTCCAAAAAGTATCCCGCTTCTATCCCTTAGGTTTAGATGCTTTTTGGCTCCATGTCAGGAGCAAACCTTTCATTATAAACCTGACAGCAGCGGTAGCCCCGAATTTTTCATGAGGGCTATAGCGAATGGCAGGGCTTCACCCGCCAAGAACATAGTATGCACGTTTTTAAATAAACTAATGCTCTTTTATTTGTTTGTAAATCAATGTATTATATTTTTGAACTGATTTTTCAGTAATATAACTTGTTTTTTAGTTTTAAAACTGAAAAATAAGTTATAGATTTGGGTATGGAAGAATTAACCAAAGCAGAAGAGCGTATTATGCAGATTTTATGGAAACTGCAAAAAGCATTTGTGAAAGATATTATTGATGAACTGGAAGAGGAGCCTAAGCCACCCTATAATACCATTTCATCAATTGTTAGGCTTTTAGAGAAGAAAGGTTATGTTAATTATAAGGCTTATGGGAAAACATACGAGTACTTTCCGGCCATTACAAAAGACAAGTATGCCAAAACTACTTTCTCTAAACTGTTTTCTGGTTATTTTGATAATTCTCCAACCAGTCTTCTATCTTTTATGGTAAAAGAGGAAAAACTAAGTGAAAAGGATATAGAAGAAATTAAGAAAATCATTAACCAAGATCCGAAGCCATGATTTTAATCTATCTGTTAAAGGTTTCTGCCTGTACACTGATATTTTTTGCTGCTTATCAGTTATTGTTGGCTAAGCTCACGTTTTTTAATCTGAACCGTGTTTATTTATTAATGATGCTGGTATTGAGTTTTAGCATTCCTGCAATTACCATCGAAAGCCGCCACAAAGAAATGATAGCCAACAAAGAGATTCCCTCAAAAATAGCCTATAGCGATGATGGTTTTGTTGAACAGGATTTTGTAGATAAAGGCAGCGCAGCTAGCAATAACCTAAATTGGGATGAATTGCTCTTGTACAGTTATTGCGCCATTTTAGCGGCCCTTATTTTTAGAATGCTTTTTATGATGGCACGTATTCAGATACAATTGCGTAAACATGCTATCGATAGAAGTGGTGCCATTATCTTGGTCGATGCGAGATCTACCATAAAAAACTGTTCTTTTTTTAACCAGATTATTGTCGACTCTTCCTTGCAACTCGATGAAAAGAATCTGGTCATCAAACACGAATCGGTTCATGTGAAGCAGCTGCATGCTGCAGACAAACTTTTAGTCAATTTCGTTACTGCAATCCTTTGGTTTAACCCTATTATTTATTTCTGGCGGAATGCCATTGATCATAATCATGAATTTCTGGCCGATCGGGAGACTTCAAAAGTTGTAGATAAGAAGATTTATGCTTCTTTACTTTTAGATCTGGCTATGCCGAACCAAAATTTAGCCATTAATAGTTTTAGTAAACTTCCACTAAAAAATAGAATTATGATGTTGTACAAAGAACCCAATACAAAGCTGCAAAAGCTTGTTTATTTAGCCATTGTTCCGGTTTTTATGATTTGCTGTATGGCATTTGTAAACCGCAAAGAAATTATTGTTGAGAAAACATTAGCAGAGAACCAGACTTTAGCAGATGCGCCGACAAAGCCAAATGTTTATGCGATGAACTATTTAAACAGCAATATCAAGGTTAATCCAAATGCTGCTTTTAATGAAGTGGAGCCTACATTGGTTATTGATGCCGGCCATGGCGGAAAAGATGGTGCAATAGCTGCCCTGGATGGACAAAAGGAAAAAGACCTAAACCTAAGGGCGGTAAAAATACTAAAGGAAGAAGCTGCAAAAAGAGGGATTAAAGTAATATTAACAAGAAATTCTGACCAGTTTATTTCACTTCGCGATCGTTTACCGAAACAGGAGGCTACGGCTTTTATTTCCATCCACCATAATGCAACACTTGCAAATGCAGCTGTGCCTTTCGGCGGAATTGAAGTTTATGTTTCGAAACAGAACACTAATATTAAAATTGCAGAAGACCTGGGGGCTGGTATTTTAAGCAAGTTAAAACAGCTAAATGGGCTTGAAGTAAGAGACTCGTTAAAAAATGCGAACCTGTTATTGCTCCGCGAATCTAAGGTGCCTGCTGTTTTAATCGAGCTTGGAAATATATCAGAGAGGAAGACCCTTGATTACATCAATCAGGAGAAAAATATCCGAAAAATCAGTAATTTGATTTTAGATGGGTTTGTGGCTTTTTCGAAACAGGGCTGTTAAAATTATAGTTATGGAATGCTTAACCTACCTGCTTAAAGTTACCGCTTGTACGGTGTTATTCTTTGGGTTTTACCTGCTGGTTTTAAGAAAACTGACTTTCTTTAAAATCAACCGATTTTATTTGCTGGCTACGCTATTGCTGAGTTTTATTATTCCTTCTTTGCAGCTTGAAGTTAAGCGCGAAATAAAAACGATGGAAACTGAGGCTCCGGCTAAGATACCTGAAATAAAACCCGCAACTCCAGCACCAACGCAGCTTATTCAGCCCATTATGTTGGAGTACCAGCCAGAAGTAAGGCCTCAAATCGACTGGATGGTGGTGATGTATTTCATTTATGTTGGTACTGCTTCACTTTTATTGTTGGCCTGCCTATGGCAACTGTTAGGGTTGCTTAAGCATACCGGTAGGTACACCAAAAATAGCGATGGCCTAAAGCTGATCAGCAAAAGCGAAGGTTTTACCAATTGTTCCTTTTTTAATTATGTTTTTATAAATCATGAAGATTTAAGCACGGCGGGTTTATTAGTTTTGCTTAAACATGAGCAGGTACACGCTAATCAATACCATTCGATAGATAAAATTATTTTAATGGTTTTTAAAGCCATTTTATGGTTTAACCCCATAGTTTACTTATATGATAAAGCTTTAGAACAGGTGCACGAATACGAAGCCGATGAAATTACTTCGGCTAGTTTTGGTAATCAGGCTTATGCCAGTCTGTTACTTCAGCTTGCGGTAACCAAAACCAACAATACATTGATCCACAACTTTGTGAAAAGCCCCATTAAAGACCGGATAAAAATGTTGTTCTACGCAAAATCTAATAACATGAAAAAATTGATATACCTATTGGCATTACCAGTTATCGTGGGATTGTTTTGGTTATTTGCTGTACAGGTAGTATATGCCAATAAAATGGTTGGTTTAAAACATGGTGGCTTATTGGTGCAAGAAGGAAAGATATTATCTACAGGTACCAGCAGCATAAAGAACGTTTCGGGCGAAACCATATCTTCGGGGAAAAATCATCAGAGTGCTCTTGTTACATATAAATCTGCACAGGTTAAATCCAATCAAGAAGTGCTAACTGATACAGTTAAACCTAAGCCTGTTAAGCCTAAAATCATTTCATATCGTAAATTGAGGGGCGATGTAAGGACTAAAACTTATTATATAGAGAACGCTGTTATCGATATTGTAAACTGTAGATTGGAAGCCGGATATGTAGAATTTGACAAGGCTAATAATAAAATACTTGCCAGGAATGCTACTCTTAAAACGCTCGATGGGAAAAGTACAATAAAATCAACCTTGTTTACCTTTGACCTCAACAAAGGTAGTTACAGTGTAGAAAATGGCGAAAGTAAAATAGGAGTGAATATAAATGGTGCGGGGCATGGGAGGGATTTTCTAATAAAGCTGAATGACAATATAGATTATATTGCCAAAGATTCGGTTAGAATAAGTCGGGATAAATCAATCGTATCTCTGTTCGGAAATGCAATGTTATTCTATAACGAGGTAAAGTTATCGGGATCTAAAATTGTTTATAATAGAAAAGACAATAGAGTACTTGTGAACGATGCAACCATGATCTCGGGTGATACTAAGATAAATGCCGATAGTTTGGTTTTTGATATAAAAACTAAAAAGGCCAAATTATATGGAGCCGATTCAAACCGCTAGATGCTCAGGTATATTTTCTTTTTTATTACGCTTTTTTCTGGTTTCTCTTCCCTGGCACAGTTTAATCTTTCAGGTAAGGTAGCCGATGAGGAGTTTAAAGCTTTGCCATTTGTTACGGTTAAAATTTCTGGAGCTCAAAATAAAGTATTTTATACGCAAACCGATAGTTTAGGCATATACCAATTTAAATTACCATCAGGGAAATATGCGGTTGTTTTTTCTGTAATCAATTTTAAAAGCCTGAACCGTTTAGTTACAATAACAGCTGATACGATCATTAAAGTTCAGCTTCAAAGAAATGCCGATACACTTGCCGATATTCAGGTTGGTGCTAAAAAAGCATTGATTGAGAAAAAGATCGACAGGACAGTTTTCAATGCCGAAAATAGTATCTCGGCAATCGGAACAGATGCCCTGGAACTACTTTCGAAAGTACCTGGAGTGCGTGTGGTAAACGATAAGGTTGCGTTAGTGGGTAAAGGTGGAGTTAATGTGATGGTCAACGATAAATTGGTGCCTTTATCAGCAGATGAACTGTCGAATTATTTGAAATCAATTTCATCAGCCAGCATTGATAAGATTGAAGTCATCACCAATCCGCCTGCCAAATACGATGCGCAAGGAAATTACGGGGTGATTAACATCGTGCTTAAGAAAGTTACCGCCGAAGGCTTTAGGGGATCAGCAAATATAGCTTTTACACAAGCTACTTATCCAACAGTATCTGCAGGAGGAAATTTGAGTTATCGGAAAAATAAGTTTATACTCTCCACAAACTTTAATATCAGGCAAGGATCTATTGTTCCTTTTGAACAAAGTGATATTTTTTATCCCACACAAAGCTGGAATATTGTAAATAAAGACCGGAATTTCAGAACAGTACCTGGCGGTCAAGTGGGGGTTGATTATCAGGCTTCTAAAAAAACGTTATTAGGATTATCGTACAATGGCGGGCTAACCAATTTTTATTCTGAGGAAAACATTAAAACTAGAATTTACAACAAAACAGGCAATTTAGATTCTGTACTAATTTCGGATGCCAATGCCAAAATCAGATCGCATTATCATTCGGCGAATATTTATTTAAAACAAGCTTTAGATTCGGCTGGTAAACAACTCACCATTAATGGCGATTGGTTTAGATATGCTGATGATAAAAACAGGTTTTTTAATAATACCAGTTACTTTCAAAGTGGAACGGTGATTCCAAATTCTTTTGCCGAATACCTGTCGACCAGTAAGCAAAGTATAGATTTATATACCTTAAAAGCCGATGTAGATCTTCCTTATAAAACCTTTAAATTATCTGTTGGTACGAAATTGAGTTTTATAAGCAACCAAAGTGATCTTGCTTTTTACAAATTTATTAACGGTAGTTATGAAATTGATCGACAACAAACTAATCTGTTCAACTACCAGGAAAATACCCAAGCCCTTTATGCTAATTTTAATAAAACGATCAAAAAATGGGATTTTCAAGCCGGATTAAGAGGTGAATACACACAGATTGATGGAATTTCAGTTAATGAACGCAATAGAGGGGATTATTTTCAGCTTTTCCCAACATGGTATGTGGTTTATAGGGCAAATGCTAAAAATACTTTTTCTATAAACTATGGTCGCCGGATTAACCGGCCACCGTACCGCAAACTGAATCCTTTCCGTTGGTACAGCAATCAATATGCCTATGCCGAAGGCAATCCTTTTTTGCAGCCATCTTATAACGATAATATCGAACTTTCTCATACCTATAATAATATATATACCACTTCATTATCTTTCAGCAAAACCGCAAACGGATTTAATGATGTTAATTTTATCGATGCTTTCACGAAGATTCAAGCTGCCAAGCCTGTGAATTTTATAACAGGCTATCATTATCAATGGAGCAACTCAATTACTGTTAATATGATAAAGGGTTGGGAAAGTACCAACCAGTTGGATGTTTTTTACAATGCAGCTAATTCCAGCATCGCGCAGACCCTAAGTGCCCTGAATGGATTTGGTGCTTATTTTTCTACCTTAAACCAGTTTGTTTTTAACCAATCGAAAACCATTTTAGGTGAAGCCAGTTTTTGGTATCAATTTCCTACGGTTGATGGCTTGAATCGGAATAAAAGCCAATACAACCTTGATCTGAGCATAAAAACATTATTACTCAATAAAAAGATACAATTAGCGATTATCGCTACCGATGTTTTAAAAACAAATCGATACTGTTTTAGCAGTTTGATCAATAATATCAGGCAAGAGTACAATAACTATTACGATAGCCGCCAACTCAAGATTACCTTCCGTTATAATTTTGGCAATGAAAAAATTAAACAGCAGGATAAGAAGTTGGGTAATGAAGAGGAGCGGAGGAGGAATAATTAAGAATGGAAGATCCTTCGACTACGCTCAGGATGACAATTCACAAATAGCCTTGGAATCAAAATTTAAAGAATCAGTATTCTTCCGTGTATACCCTTGTTATCAAAGAACATCCTCCTGTCATTCTGAACGCAGTGAAGAATCTTTTACAAGGCAGTAATTTACAGTCAAAGGATTCTTTTCTGCACCCCGAATGACAAGCTCCTAAGGATATTTCATCCGCCATGCGCTAAAACGCTTCCGCTAAACTAATATAAAATCCTGCCTGGCGTTTTTCATTTGGTAGTTTTTCACCCACACCATAATCAAGACGTACACTTAAACCTTTTGCCGGATCAAAAAAGTAACGACCACCAAGGCCAAAGTTTGGTTTTAATCCGTCGCCATTAAACTGGCTATTTGCAAATACTTTACCGGTACCTGCAAAAGCTACAATACCAAAACGGTTCATAAAACGGTAGCGTATCTCGGCCTGCGCAGCCATTAAGTTTTCATCACGGTAGCGGCCACTGTAATAACCACGCATCATCTGGTCGTTGCCCAGCTGTTGCAATAAATAAAATGGTGTACTTTTACTTTGTATGGTATAATAAATGCCTTGTACACCCAAAACCACTTTTGGTGCTAAACTAAAGAAACCACGAAGATCTAGCTTAATCTGTGAGCCATTGAAACTTTCCCCGCCAAAAAAATCTGGTGCATATTGATAGGTTGCCCTACCGAAAAAACCTTTGGTGGGATAGTTGTTGCTGTTGCGGGTATCGTAACTTTGAGATGCACCGATCCATGCTACCGAGCCACCATCTTTATCTAAAATTAGTGGGCTAGTGGAATAAATACCTCCGGGCTGCCTGTCTATAAAATGATAATTCTCAAAACCTAATGAAACACCTGTATAAGCTTTGGGCAAAGTATTCATTTCGGCATCGAAAAGTGTTTTAAAAACCCTTTGATCTAATTTATCTTCATCTGCTTTTTTAGCGTTATTGCCAATGCCGTAAAAGTTAAAGGGCTGGTTTTTAAAGCGGATATCGCCGATAAAGTGGTATTTGTTCCCTTTGGTCCACATATCGCCCTTAAGCATAAAATTAGCCGTCTTTTTAGTAGAGTAAGTAGTGTTTAAGGCGAAATTGGAACTGCGGTTCAATGTATCTTTCCGGTCTATATAGAATGAATAAATGGCCCCGACACCAAATTCAAACCCTGTTTCCTGACTATAGCCAAAGGCCGGTAATGGTAAAAAGCTGGCTTTACGTGTAGTATCTTTTTCGTTTGAGAGCATTTTCCTGATCAGTTTCATCTGTGCGAATGAACTTCCTGAAATGAGCGTAAGTAAAATAATTAGAAAATATTTTTTCATCAAGGCAAAGAAAGGGAAATTTAGTTATAGTTCATTCGTTCACTGGTCATTTGTTTATTAGTACTGCAAACTGCCAATTGCATTATGGTTAATCGGTTAATTGTTTAAATTGGTTAACTGACTGCCAGCTATATTAATTATTGCCAGTGTTTATCATATTTTTGGAAAGGGGTGACAGCAGCATTTGGGTTTGTACAGTCCCGTCCTCGCTTCTGTTCCAATTGAAAAAATTGGGAGCATCCTGCTACGGGTTTTAGGGGGCTTAGCTTGTCGTACTATTCGGGATTGCAAGAAGCCATATAAATTTGTGTTTTGTAGCTATGGGTTGGTTGGGACAAACTTTAATAATTGTAAGGTATTGGCCAC
>NZ_JACHCQ010000028.1:38873-98930 GCF_014205835.1 Pedobacter sp. AK013
CCTAAACCGGATTGACGGGAAAAGCCCGCAAGGCGAGGTACGAGGCGCGGACTTGTACCAGAAAGCCGGACTACCTTTAATAGAGGCTACTGCAACCGCTTTCCTGAAAAAAGATCCTTCGACTACGCTCAGGATGACAACTGTTGGTGAATAGACTCATGATACAGTTTATTGGCGATGGGGTAGGGGAAGTTTTAATAACAGCACAACATGGCCCACCTAAACCGGATTGACGGGAAAAGCCCGCAAGGCGAGGTACGAGGCGCGGACTTGTACCAGAAAGCCGGACTACCTTTAATAGAGGCTACTGCAACTGCTTTCCTGAAAAAAGATCCTTCGACTACGCTCGGGATGACAATGGTAAGAGGAGATTTAGCTGAGATAATTGGCTAAGGACTGCCAACTGGGGACTGTGAACCAAGACAAACGTTTTTACGTTTTCACCTTTCCACCTAAATACCTATTTTTGCGGCAAATAATACAAAACGAAATGAGCAATACAAGAGGACCAATATCTCAGTTTATGGAGCGTAATTACCTCCATTTTAATGCAGCGGCAATGATGGATGCAGCTAAAGGATACGAAACGCATTTAGACGAGGGTGGTAAAATGATGATCACACTTGCCGGTGCCATGAGTACTGCAGAATTGGGAATTTCACTTGCAGAGATGATTCGCCAGGATAAAGTGGCTATTATTTCTTGTACTGGTGCGAACCTTGAAGAAGATATTATGAACCTGGTAGCACATTCACATTATAAACGTGTACCAAACTATCGCGATTTAAGTCCACAAGACGAATGGGACCTTTTAGAGAACCATTATAACCGTGTTACCGATACCTGTATCCCTGAAGAAGAGGCTTTCCGTCGTTTACAGAAACATATCCATAAAATATGGAAAGATGCAGATGTTGCTGGTGAAAGATATTTTCCACATGAGTTTATGTACAAAATGCTTTTAAGCGGCGATTTGGAGCAATATTATGAAATCGATCCTAAAAATTCATGGATGCTTGCTGCGGCAGAAAAGAATTTACCAATTGTGGTACCTGGATGGGAAGATTCTACTATGGGTAATATTTTTGCCTCATATGTAATGAAAAATGAATTAAAAGCCACTACAATGAAAAGCGGTATCGAATATATGGGCTGGTTGGCCGATTGGTATATTGCAAACAGTGGGGGGAAAGGAATTGGTTTCTTCCAGATTGGTGGTGGTATTGCTGGCGATTTCCCGATCTGTGTGGTACCTATGCTTTATCAGGATATGGAAATGGAGAATATTCCTTTCTGGAGTTATTTCTGCCAGATCTCAGATTCGACTACTTCTTATGGCTCATATTCTGGTGCCGTACCGAATGAAAAGATTACCTGGGGTAAGCTGGATATCCACACGCCAAAATTTATCGTAGAAAGTGATGCAACAATTGTAGCGCCGCTAATGTTTGCATGGATATTAAAACAATAATTGCAAGAAATAAATAAACCAAATTGGTTTTTGGTATGCCCATTTGAGATAACCTATCAAAAATGGGCATTTTTATTGGCTTAATGGCTTGAAATGACATTTGTTTAGAATGATTATAAATTGTATTTCCAGTCACTATTATGTCATGGGATTTATTAATAAGTTATACTTTTGTTCAAGTTTTGGTGGGGCTATCCCTAGTTCAGCATCAATTTCACAACAAAAAGTAAATTAAATAAGTATAAAGTGTTCATTATGAGAGATATCTCGATGATTTTAAAAAGCGTTTGGAAGTCGTTATTCGTATTTTCAGCAATTTCTGTAATAGCGGTTTCTACCGTAAATGCGCAGGATGCTAAAGAAGGAAGAACGCTTTTCAAGGCAAAATGTTCTTCGTGTCACGCGTTAGATCACAAAGTTGTTGGTCCGGCATTAACTGGAGTAAGCGATCGTCACCCTGAAGCATTCCTGTTAAAATGGATCCCGAACAACGCGGCAATGATTGCTGCAGGTGATCCCGCTGCTGTTAAATTATTTAACGATAACGGTAAAGTAGCAATGACTACCTTCCCTGAGTTAGATGAGGCGAAAGTAAAAGATATCTTAGCTTACATTAAAGAAGGTGAGCCAAAGCCAACTGGCGATGCGGCACTTTCTGCAGCACCAAAAGAAGATAAAACTTCAGGTTTATCTATTGCAGGTATTGTAGCCATAGTTGTATTGGCTATTGTTATCCTTGTAATTTTAGGTCGCGCATCTAAATTATTAGAGCGTTTAATTCTACAGAAACAAGGTATCGAGATTGAAGAAGATGTACCATTAAAAGTTGGTGTGCGCAAAATGTTCAAAAACAAGAAGTTCGTCATGTTCTTTATCTTGTGTTTGATCATCTGTTTAGGTTCATTCGGTTGGATGGGCATGTGGAATACTGGTGTTCATACCGGTTACCAACCAGTTCAGCCAATTAAATTCTCGCACGAGTTGCATGCTGGTATCAATCAGATCGATTGTCAGTATTGCCACTCTGGAGCATTCAAATCTAAAAATGCATCTATTCCATCATTAAATGTTTGTATGAACTGCCATAAAGCGGTACAGGCAAGAGATAAATATGATGGTGAGATTTCTCCTGAGATCAAAAAAATCTACAATGCTTTAGGTTACGATCCGGAAACACAGAAATATGATGAAAGTAAAGCTAAACCAATGGAGTGGGTACGTGTACATAATCTACCTGATTTTGCTTACTTCAACCACTCTCAGCACGTAGTTGTTGCTGAAGATGCAATCCGTAAAGCAAAAGGATTACAACCAAACGAGCCTGTGTGTTTCGCTTGCCACGGTCCGGTTAATACTATGGAAGAAATTTATCAATATTCTCCATTAACCATGAAATGGTGTATTAACTGCCATAAAGAAACAGATATTTCTGGTCAGAAAAACAATGCTTTCTACGCTAAGGTTATCGAAGCGCACGAAAAAATTAAAAAAGGCGAGAAAATTACACCAGCTTTATTGGGTGGTTTAGAGTGTGGTAAATGCCACTATTAATAGATTAGAGTTTAGTAAGAACGTTCGATAAACAGTAATATAGCTTAAATGGAAAGCAATAAAAAATACTGGAAAGGCTTAGAGGAGTATAACAATACACCCGATTTTGTTAAGAATAACAAAAACGAATTCGCCGAGCCACTTCCAATAGAAGATGTTTTAAATGAAGCAGGGTTAAGTACCGTTACCCCACGCCGCGACTTTTTAAAGGCGTTAGGTTTTGGTTTAGGTGCGGTTACATTAGCTGCCTGCCAAAGTACACCGTTAAAAAAATCAATTCCTTATCTGGTAAAACCTGAAGAAGTAACTCCAGGTATTCCTAACTATTATACTTCTAGCTTTAATGGCCAGAGCATTTTGGTTAAAACAAGAGAAGGCCGTCCGATTAAAATTGAACCAAATCCTAATGCGGGTCAGTTTAACTGCGGTACCGATGCAAGAGCGCAGGCTTCTGTATTAGATTTATACGATGTATCTAAACTAAAAGCACCTGCTACAGTAAAAGGTGGGCAGGTTGAAGAAACTACCTGGGCAAAAATCGACAGCTATGTAAAAGGCGAGTTGGCAAAAGCACAGGCGGGTGGAAAGAAAATCCGTATTGTAGCATCAACGGTAAACAGCCCATCAACTAATGCAGTAATTGCACAGTTTGCAACCAAATACCCTGCTGCTAAATTAGTTCAGTATGATGCGGTTTCTTATACCGGTATTATCCAGGCTAACCAAAACAGTTTCGGTAAAGCGGTTTTACCTAAATACAATTTTGATAAAGCCGATTTAATTGTAAGTTTCAGTGCCGATTTCTTAGGTACTTGGATTAGCGGAGAAGAGTTTACTGCTCAATATACAGCTAACCGTAACTACAAATCGTTAGCAAATAAAAAAATGAGCCGCCACGTTCAGTTCGAAAGTGGAATGAGCTTAACAGGTACCAATGCAGATACCCGCGTTCCGGTTAAATTATCGGAAGAAGGTCCTGCCTTAATTGCTTTATATAATGCAATTACAGGTGGTGCTTTACCAGGCGGAACTTTAGGTAATAATGCAACTGCTGATAAAGTAATTAAATTAGTTGCTAAAGAATTATTGCAAGCTAAAGGTAAAGGCCTTGTAGTTTGTGGTTCGAACGACGTTTCTACACAAATTTTAGTAAATGCCATTAACGCCGCTATCGGAAGTTATGGTACTACTATAGATTTAGATAACTCATGCAATTTATATGCTGGTAACGATGCCGAATTTAATGGTTTAGTTGCTGAAATGGGTCGTGGCGAAGTTGGTGCAGTTTTATTCTTAAACAGCAACCCTGCTTACGATGCCGCAAATCCGAAAGCATTTACTGATGCCTTAGCTAAAGTTCCGGCAAAAATTTCATTCTCAGACCGTGCGGATGAAACGGCTACGCTTTGTGATGCAATTGCCATTAACCACAACTACTTAGAATCATGGGGCGACGCTAACGCTTACGAAGGATATTATTCTATCGTTCAGCCAACCATTAACCCAGTTTTCAATAGCCGTCAGGCAGAAGAAAGTTTATTAACCTGGGCTGATGCTCCAGTTAAAGATTACTATCAGTTTGTACGCAGCAACTGGGAAGCTAAAGTATTACCAGCTGCAGGTTTGAAATGGGAAGAGGTATTAGAGAAAGGTGTGGTTACTGTAACAGCGAAAACTGCTGGAGCGTACTCATTCACCCAATCTTTAGCACAAGTTGCTACTTCAATCGTTAGCAGCAGCAAAGCATTAGCTAAAGGTGGCGATCAGTTAGAATTACAGGTTTATGAAAACGTACCGATGCGTGATGGTAAAAATGCCAATAACGCGTTCTTACAGGAATTACCTGATCCGGTATCAAAAGTAACCTGGGATAACTTTGTAGCACTTGCACCAAAAACTGCAGAGAAATTAAAAGTTAAAGAATTTGATGTTGTAACTGTTAAAGGAGGCAACGGATATTCAGTAGATCTTCCGGTATTGATCCAACCAGGACAAGCACAAGGAACAGCATCTATCGCAGTAGGTTATGGCCGTACCAAAACTGGTAAAGCTGGTGACAATGTAGGTAAAAATGCTTTCCCTTTTGTTTCTTTTGTTAACGGAACAATGCAATATGCTACTTCGGTAAGCATCACCCCAACAGGTGGGCACTACGAATTGGCTCAAACACAAACTCACCACTCTTTCGAAGGACGTGCAGTGATTAAAGAGGCTACTTTTAAGGAGTACCTGAAAAATCCTGGAGCGGGTAACGAAAAGGGCGAGCATAAAGATTACGATCTTTGGGATCAATACGAAAAACCAGGTAACAACTGGGTTATGGCAATCGATTTGAATGCCTGTACAGGTTGTGGTTCTTGTATTGTTGCTTGTAACGTAGAAAATAACATTCCTGTTGTAGGCCGTGATGAGGTTCGCCGTCGTCGCGAAATGCACTGGATCCGTATCGACCGTTACTATAGCTACGAAACTAAAGATGGTGATGTAACGAGAGAGAAAGAAATTGCTAAGTTAGAAGACTTAGATCATGTTTCTGTTGTTCACCAACCAATGTTGTGCCAACACTGTGATCATGCACCTTGCGAAACAGTTTGTCCGGTATTGGCAACTGTACACTCAAGTGATGGTTTAAACCACATGGCTTATAACCGTTGTGTAGGTACACGTTACTGTGCAAATAACTGTCCGTACAAAGTGCGTCGTTTCAACTGGTTTAACTACTGGAACGATTCGCGTTTCGATAACTATTTAAATAACGAGTTTACTCAATTAGTTTTAAACCCTGATGTAACTACACGTTCTAGAGGGGTAATGGAAAAATGCTCTATGTGTATTCAACGTATACAAGGTGGCAAATTACAAGCTAAATTGGAGAAACGTCCATTAAAAGATGGTGATATTAAAATGGCTTGTCAGGAAGCTTGTTCAGCAAATGCGATTGTATTTGGTGATGCAAACGATCCAAATTCAGAGGTTTCAAAAGCATTACGTTCTGAGCGTATCTATTACGTATTAGAAGAGATTAATGTGAAACCGGGTATCGGCTACATGACAAAAATTAGAAATACAGATACAACAGTACAAGCGTAGGCTTTAGTATAAAGAAAATACAAATTATGTCAGGACATAACGAATCAATACTTAGAGAACCATTAATTACCGGAGATAACATCACGTATGCAAAAATTACAGATGATATTTTAAGCCCGGTAGAGAACAAGCCAAACAAGGCTTGGTGGATTGGTTTCATCGTTGCCGCATTAGGTGCTTTACTTTGGGTAGTAGCAGTAAGCTACACTTTCTGGAATGGTATCGGATCATGGGGTTTAAATAAAACAGTTGGTTGGGCTTGGGATATCACCGGTTTCGTATGGTGGGTAGGTATCGGTCACGCTGGAACACTAATTTCAGCAGTACTATTACTTTTCCGTCAGAACTGGCGTAACTCTATTAACCGTTCGGCAGAGGCGATGACTATCTTCGCCGTTATCTGTGCCGCTACTTACGTGGTATCGCACATGGGCCGCCCATGGTTAGCTTATTGGGTTTTACCTTTACCAAACCAATTCGGATCACTTTGGGTAAACTTTAACTCGCCATTGGTGTGGGATATGTTTGCGATCTCTACTTACTTCTCTGTATCATTATTATTCTGGTACACGGGTTTATTACCAGATATTGCTACCATCCGCGACCGTGCAGTGGGTACACGTAGAAAAATCTATTCTATCTTCTCTTTTGGATGGAGTGGAAGTGTTAAAACCTGGCAACGTTTCGAAGCGGTGTCGTTAATTCTAGCAGGTATCTCTACACCACTTGTACTTTCGGTACACACCATTGTATCAATGGACTTTGCAACATCGGTAATTCCAGGATGGCACACTACCATCTTCCCTCCATACTTCGTGGCGGGCGCGATCTTCTCAGGATTTGCGATGGTATTAACTTTATTATTGGTTGCACGTAAAGTATTGGGATTAGAAAACTACATCACTATGTTCCACATCGAGTCGATGAACAAAATCATCATCTTAACTGGATCAATCGTAGGTGTGGCTTATTTAACTGAGTTCTTCATCGCTTGGTATTCAGGTTCAGAGTATGAGCAGTATGCATTTATCAACAGATCTACCGGTCCTTACTGGTGGTCGTACTGGATGATGATGACTTGTAACGTAATCTCTCCACAGTTGTTATGGTTCAAAAAAATCCGTTTAAGCATTAAAGCTACCTGGATTTTATCAATCGTGGTAAACGTGGGTATGTGGTTCGAGCGTTTCGTAATTATCGTTACTTCATTACACCGCGATTATATTCCATCTAGTTGGGCAATGTTTTATCCAACATGGGTTGATATCAGTGTGTTCGTAGGTTCAATTGGTTTATTCTTTACCTTATTCTTATTATTCTTAAGAGTATTGCCATCAATCGCTATAGCAGAGGTTAAATTATTATTAAAAACTGCAAGTGAGCAAGCCAAAATGAAACAGATTAAAGAAGGGCATGAGAATAAAGAATACGTTGCAGAATACGTAGAGTCTTTAGAAAAATTTGATAGTGTTAAACAAGAAGATTACGCAAAAATATAACAATGAGTGATATCAAATATATTTTAGGCAGTTTTGGCGATCCTGACGAAATGATGCATGGCATCGAAAAGCTTCAGGAAAACAACATCAGCATTTATGATGTGTACACACCGATGCCTATACACGGAATAGAAGCCAAATTAGGAATTAAAAGATCTAGAATCGATATCGCAGCATTTTGCTTTGGTATTACCGGTACTTGCTGTGCATTCGCTTTGATTTATTTCTGCGCAGTTATCGATTGGAGAGTAAACATAGGTGGTAAACCATCATTTGCATTACCGGATTTTATTCCGATAATGTTCGAGCTTACAGTGTTATTCTGTGCTTTCGGTATGGTGTTAACTTATTATGCATCTACTCACTTATTTCCAGGAAGAGCACCAAGAGTAATGGATTTACGTGCTACTGATGATCGTTTTGTTATTGCAGTTGATGCAAAAGACAATGTAGAACATACTGTAATTGATGGATTATTAAAAGATGCAGGTGCTTTAGAAATAAAGTATAATGAAAGGAAGTACATTAGCTATGAATAAGAATAAATTTGTTTACACAGCGTTTTTAGCTATCGCTTTTGCAGCTACCTTTTCTGCTTGTAAAGATAAACGCAGTACTGGCTTAGAATATGCCAGAAACATGTATGATCCGATTGCTTACAATCCGGATCAACCAAACAAAAATTTTAAAGATGGTAAAACAGCCCAGTTGCCACCTGCACATACTAAACCAGTAGGTTTTACTGAATATGATGAGTATCCTAATACAAAAGAAGGATATGAGGCAGCAGGTGTAAGCATGGTTAACCCTTTACCAGTAGATACTGTTAATTTAGCTCAAGGTAAACACTTATTTACCGTTTTCTGTAGCCCTTGCCACGGAGAAAAAGGCGATGGACAGGGACACTTAGTTAAAATTGAGAAATTTAGTGGTGTACCTGCTTATCAAACAGGTTCATCATCTAGAGGTGGTAACATGGCCGATCTTACTGCAGGTAAAATTTACCACACCATTACATACGGTGTAAATAACATGGGCTCGCATGCTTCGCAAATCTCGCCAACAGATCGTTGGAAAGTGGTGATGTATGTTCAACAATTACAAAAAGGACAATAGTAAAGCAAATATAAATGGGAACTCACAATATTAATTTTAGTGAACAGTTTGAGTTTACAGGTAAAGTAAAAACATTAAGCATCGTTGGTATCGCTTTAGGTGCCATTGCTATCGCTTACGGTTTTTTTAGTGGCCATCAAGAGCGTACTTTTGCTAACCTGTTGCTTATGGCATATTACTTTGCATGCGTTTGTATGTCGGGTACATTTTTCCTGGCTGTTCAATATGTAGCTCAGGCAGGTTGGTCTGCATCAATTTTACGTGTACCGCAGGCTATGGCAAAAACTTTGCCTATTGCAGCTGTAATACTGGTTGTCGTAATTTCGGCAGGTTTGTACACACATAACTTATACCACCACTGGCACGCTGATGGACTAACTGTAGAGGGGAGTCCTAACTATGATGCCATCATTGCAGGTAAATCAGTTTTCTTGAATGTACCTTTCTTTTTAGGTCGCCAAGTAGTGTTTTTAGGTGTTTATAGTATTTTCTCGATCATGTTTGTTAAGTTTTCTTATAACGAGGATTTAGCAGGTGGTTTAAATTCTTATAGAAAGAGCTTTAAAAATGCTTGTATATTCTTGGTAATTTACGGTTTTACAACGCCAATCTTTGCTTTCGATACTGTAATGTCATTAGAGGCACACTGGTTCTCAACGATGTTCGGTTGGTATAACTTCGCCGCTATGTGGGTAAGTAGTTTAGCTACTATTGCAATTATTCTTATTTTATTAAGAAGAGCAGGTTATATGCAATGGGTTAACAATAGCCACTTGCACAATTTAGGTCAGTTTATTTTTGGTTTCTCTATCTTCTGGACATATGTATGGTTTGCCCAATTCTTATTGATCTACTATGCAAACATGCCTGAAGAGACTGTATATTTCTACAAGCGCTTTGAGTATTACAAGTTCTGGTTTTTCTTAAACCTTGCCATGAACTTCTTAGCGCCAGTATTATTATTAATGGACAGAGATAACAAAAGAACAGATGCAAAATTATTGTTCGTTGCTATCGTGGTATTGTTAGGTCACTGGGTAGATTATTACCAAATGATTATGCCAGGAACGGTAGAAGAAGGACATAATGGTTTCGGTATTATTGAAATAGGTACTGCACTAGGTTTCGTAGGATTGTTTACCTTTACGGTTTTAACATCATTGAGCAAAAAACCTTTAATTGCAAAGAACCACCCATTATTACAAGAAAGTTTGCATCATCAACTGTAGTGGTGATAAGATAAAGCAAATATTTAATTATTATTATAATTAGCAGTACAGCGTACTACTTTTAAGAAAATGAGTTTAAGAAAGTTTATAACGAATAAAACGACCGCAGCTTTAGCAGTATTGATTACTGTTTTTGCAAACACTAGCGTATTTGCGCAAGATGCAGCAGGTGCTGCCGCGGCACCGAAAGTTGATATGGGCGAGGTTTATAAATCGGTAATATTTTATATTCTGGTTTTCCTTGCTGTATGCTTATTCATTGCAATTATTGGTAAAGCAATAAAAGTGTATGAGTTAAGCCGCGAAGCACAAGGTAAACCTGTTGGCATTAACTGGAACAGGGTACACGCAAGTTTATTTGCACTGTTTTTAGTGATCGGTTTATATGGTGTATATTGGGAATATACAGTGCATGGGTCAATGTTACTTCCTGATGCCGCATCTGAGCATGGAAAGAAAATTGATGAGATGTTTAATTTAACATTAATCATTACCACTATTGTATTTGTAGTTACACACATCTTATTGTTCGGGTTTTCTTATATTTATAAATATTCTGCTAAAAGAAAAGCTTACTACTATCCACACAATAATACCATCGAAAAAATCTGGACGATCGTTCCGGCTTTAGTATTAACTGTTTTGGTATTAATGGGTTTCTTAACCTGGAGATCTATTTTCTTCAAAGTTGAAGATCCAAACAACAAACCATTACAGATAGAAGTTACTTCTGAGCAGTTTAAATGGTCTATCCGTTATCCTGGAGCTGACGGAATAGTAGGTAACAAAAATTACAAGTTAACTACAGCTACCAACCCATTGGGTATCGATTTTAAAGATATCAACTCTCGTGATGACGAAATGGCTGATGAGATGGTGCTTCCTGTAGGTAAACCGGTTAAACTGATTTTAACCAGTAAAGATGTAATTCACAGTTTTTATATGCCACACTTCAGGGTACAGTTAAATACCGTACCGGGTATGAGAACTATGTTTGAGTTTACGCCTACAAAAACTACTGCAGAAATGCAGCAAGAAACTAACGATCCTAACTTTAAGTACCTATTTTTATGTGCTAAAATCTGTGGATCTGGTCACTACAATATGCAAAAGGTTGTACGTGTAGTTTCTGAGGCCGAGTACAAAACTTGGATAGCTGAACAGAAAACATACTTAAACGACGATTTAAGAAAACAATTTAATTTGCCAGTGGCACCTGCAGCTGTAAAATCAGTAGCAGATTCAGCAACTAAAGATTCAGTAGCTGTAAAAACTAACCAAATGGCTTTAAATAAATAATATTAAGCAGGAGCGAACGAATTATGTCAACAATAGCATTACACGACGAACACAATCACGATCACGCTGATCATGGGCATCATAAAGAGACTTTGATTTCAAAGTACATCTTTAGTATGGATCATAAAATGATTGCTAAGCAATTTTTGATTACCGGTATTATTATGGCGGTAATAGCAATGGGCTTATCAATTTTATTCCGTATTCAATTGGCATGGCCAGATCAAAACTTCCCGTTCTTAGAAACATTTTTAGGTAAATGGGCTGAAGGTGGTCGTATTAAACCCGATTTCTACCTTGCTTTAGTAACCATTCATGGTACCATTATGGTATTCTTTGTACTAACAGCTGGGTTGAGTGGTACATTTAGTAACTTACTTATTCCGCTTCAAATTGGAGCAAGAGATATGGCGTCGCCATTCTTAAACATGCTTTCATACTGGTTCTTCTTTATGGCCTGTGTGATCATGATGTCATCGTTCTTTATCCAAACAGGTCCTGCATCTGGTGGTTGGACGGTTTACCCACCGTTATCTGTAGTTGCCAAGGCAATGCCAGGATCGGGAATGGGTATGACTTTGTGGTTAGTGAGTATGGTGCTTTTCGTTGCGTCATCTTTAATGGGTGGTATTAACTATGTAAGTACAATCTTAAACATGCGTACTAAAGGTATGGACCTTTGGAAAATGCCGTTAACCATTTGGGCTTTCTTTTTGACTGCTATTTTAGGTATTTTATCATTCCCTGTTCTTGTAGCTGGTGTGGTATTAATGGTATTCGACCGTAGTTTTGGAACAAGTTTCTATTTATCAGATATCGTAATGGGTACTGACATTTTACCAAACGAAGGTGGTTCGCCGATTTTATGGCAGCACTTATTCTGGTTCTTAGGTCACCCTGAGGTATATATTGTAATTATGCCGGCATTGGGTATCTCATCTGAGGTTATCTCTGTAAACTCACGTAAACCGATCTTCGGTTATCATGCAATGGTTTACTCTTTAATTGGTATTACTGTATTATCATTTATCGTTTGGGGTCACCACATGTTTGTAACCGGGATGAACCCATTGTTAGGTGGTGTGTTTATGATTACTACGTTGATCATTGCAGTACCATCGGCAGTAAAAACCTTTAACTATTTAGCAACATTATGGCGTGGTAATATCCGTTTCACCCCAGCAATGTTATTTGCTATCGGTTTGGTATCATTTTTTATCTCTGGTGGTTTAACCGGTATCTTCTTAGGAAATGCTTCATTAGATATTAACTTACACGATACCTATTTTGTTGTTGCCCACTTCCACCTGGTAATGGGATCTGCAGCAATCTTCGGTATGCTTGCAGGTGTTTATCACTGGTTCCCTAAAATGTTCGGAAGAATGATGAATGCTAAATTAGGATATTTACACTTCTGGTTAACTTTTATTGCAGCTTACCTGGTATTCTTCCCACTTCACTTCTTAGGTTTGGATGGTGTACCTCGTCGTTACTATGCATTTACCGAGTTTGAGTTTATGAAAAAATGGTTAACTGTTAACGTATTTGTAACATGGGCAGCTATTATGGCGGCACTTGCTCAGGTAGCGTTCTTGTTTAACTTCTTTTACTCAATATTCAAAGGAAAAGTATCTCCTCAAAACCCTTGGGAATCTAATACATTAGAGTGGACTGCTCCGGTAGAACACTTACATGGTAACTGGCCAGGAGAAATCCCAACTGTTTACAGATGGCCTTACGATTATAGTAAACCAGGACATGATGCAGACTTTATTCCTCAAACTGTTCCTTTCTCTCAAACAATGAGCTCTAATTTACCTCACGATTTTGAAGGAAATGAAGAAGCGGAGAAAATACAGCAAGATTGGGAATTAGCTAACCCTGTTGCAGAAAACAAGGGCTAGTTTAAGCTAAAATAAAATTTTAAAAGGGGTATCTGATTAAGTTTCTGCTTATCCGGATACCCTTTTCATCTTAATAGATATATGGTCAGCAGATCAGAACAACGTTTCATTAACATTAATCTGATAACCATCGTAGTTACGCTATTGGTTATACTTGCCGGTGGTATTGTACGCAGTACCGGATCGGGCATGGGTTGTCCGGATTGGCCAAAATGTTTCGATCGTTACATCCCGCCAACTGATGTATCGCAACTTCCTGCTAACTATAAAGAGAAATATGTTGCAGGTAGGTTAAAAAAGAATGAGAAATTTGCCAAATACTTAGAAAGTATGGGTAAGGTAGCCTTAGCTGATAGTATTAGGCATGATAAAAGTATCACGATACCTGAAGAGTTTAATCCAACTAAAACCTGGACTGAGTACTTGAACAGATTGGCTGGGGTAGCAGCTGGAATATTCTTGTTTTTAACAGTAGTTTATTCTTTTACTTACCGTAAAACAGCTAAACGTATTATTATACTCAGTATTTTAAATCTTTTAGTAGTAGGATACCAAGGTTGGTTGGGTTCGATAGTGGTATCTACAAACCTGGCACAATGGGTAGTAACCGTACACATGTTGTTGGCGCTGGTTATTTTAGCGATATCTATTTATACCTATAATTACGCAAAGCAATTAAACAAAGCGCCTTCTGTAATTATGTACCGTATAGCGTGGCTAAAGGGATTTTTGTTCTTTACCCTTGTAATTAGTATCGTTCAAATTGTTTTAGGAACCGAGGTTAGAGAAGGGGTAGATGTGATTGCAAAGTCGCTTTCTTACGGAAGCAAGAATACATGGATTTCGAAAGTAGGAGAAGTATTCTCTTATCACCGTGATTTAGCTATACTCGTAGTAATTGCCAATGCAGTAGTGTATAAAATGGTTATCGACCGTTTTAGTGGTAAAGCTGCACCGTTGTTAACCGCAAGGTTGATGTTAATAACGCTCCTCATACAGTTATTAAGTGGTTTTGCATTAGCATATATAGCTTTTCCATCTGCAGCGCAGGCATTGCATATTTTGTTCTCTACGCTGTTATTTAGTTTACAGTTTTACCTGTACTTATTGGTTTACCGAACAAGTACATATAAACAATAATATTTAAGAAAATTGAAGCAATATCTTTCAGATTTTTCTAAACTCATCAAATTCAGGCTATCGTTTACGGTAGTGTTTTCGGCGTCGATTTCTTTTTTAATCGGACAGAAAATGCAGGTAGGTAGAGGCCATATCCCTAGTATTGATTGGGGGAACTGGTTAATCTTAATTGCTGGTGGTTTTTTGGTAACCGCTGCTGCAAACTGCTTTAACGAAATTATAGAGAAAGACCTGGATAAATTAATGTCGAGGACTAAAGATCGGCCTATGCCTGCTGGTAGAATGACTACCGGACAAGGATTAATTTTAGGTGTATTCATGGCATTTTTAGGTACCTGGTTACTCGGTAAATTAAACCTGGAAACAGGTTTACTCTCTGTATTCTCGATACTGTTATATGCCTTTGCTTATACGCCACTGAAAAGAAAATCTCCAATTGCTGTATTTGTAGGTGCTATTCCTGGTGCTTTACCACCACTTATCGGTTATTTGGCTGCATTTGGTAGTTTAAAAGCCGAATTATTCCACGAAATTGACTATTATATTGCAGGCATTCTATTTTTAATCCAGTTTGTATGGCAGTTTCCACATTTTTGGGCCATTGCCTGGGTTTTGGATGATGATTATAAGAAAGCAGGTTTTAGGCTGTTACCAACCAAGAAAAGAGACAAAACCTCTGCCTTACTTACTTTTTTAAGTACTTTGGTTTTAATTCCGGTGAGTTTATTGCCAACTATTTATGGTTTTGGCGGTTATTATATTGCTGGTTTATCATTAATCGCTGGATTGATATTTAGCTGGCTGGCTTTTAAACTTTTAATGAAGAGAGAATTGGCAGAGGCCAAGAAAGTGATGTTCTGTTCGTTTTTTTACATCCCAGCAGTACAGTTGGGCTTATTATTAAATTTTATAGCAAAATAATTTATGGTGCTAACAATGGAAAAGATGCAGGATACGTTTGACCCAAAACCAAGAAAATTTATAGTCTGGTTATTTGTCGTATCATCAACAATTATGTTTGGTGGTTTTACCAGTTATTACCTGGTATTTGCTGCCTCGAAAGGAAAGGGACACGGTTTAGTATTGCCCGATGCTTTTATTTACTCTAGTTTGGTTATTATTGCCAGTAGCATCACCTTGGTGCTTGCATCAAAGGCTTTAAAGAAACTAAACTTTAGCTTACAGCGCAATATGTTGTGGATTACCGTAATATTAGCCATTGCTTTTGGTGTTATGCAGTTTAATGCATGGGGAAGTATGGTGCGGACCGGTGCAACTTTAGTAGGAAATAACGCAGCAATATCATTTATTTATGTGGTATCTGGCATGCACTTATTACACATTATTGGCGGTGTTGGCCTTATTATTAATGCTTTAGCAGGTAGCTATAAAAACCTTCCTGTTGCCAAAGTCCAGTATAGAATGGAAATCGCTTCTATTTTTTGGCATTTTATAGATATATTATGGATATATCTGTATGTTTTTTTACTTTTGAACCGTTAAATTTGTTAACAAACTATTATACTATTTCCAAATGAATGCAGTATCACAATTAGATCAAGTTAAAACCGGACCATGGAATGGTGGTCGTTCTCCGTGGTCGGTAGAATATGGTAAAATCATGATGTGGTTTTTCCTTTTGTCAGATGCTTTTACCTTTTCATCTTTATTGATCTACTACGGCGCTCAGCGTTTTTCTAAATTAACATGGCCAGATCCAGATTTGGTTTTCCAATCTATCCCTGGTATTAAAGATACAGGTGCACCGCTTGTTTTTGTGGGTATCATGACTTTTATCCTGATCTTAAGCTCTGTAACCATGGTTATGGCAGTTGAGGCCGGACATCGTCGCGCTAAAAAAGAAGTAATAGGATGGCTTGTAGCGACCATTATCTTTGGTTTTATGTTCTTAGGCTGTCAGGCTTTAGAATGGAGCCACTTACACCACGAAGGTTTTTGGTGGGGAAGCATTCCATCTGCTGAAGAATTAAAACATTTATTTGATGGACCAGTTTCTTTAGTTGCTGCGCAACAGTTTGCAAATTTATTCTTTACCATTACAGGCTTTCACGGTTTCCACGTATTCAGTGGTGTAATGATCAACGTAATTATTTTAATCATGACGATTAATGGAACTTTCGAAAAAAGAGGTCATTATTTAATGGTAGAAAAAGTTGGTTTATACTGGCACTTTGTAGATTTAGTATGGGTGTTTGTATTTACATTCTTCTATTTGGTTTAATTTTCAATTTATAAAAATATTTAACATGTCAGAACATTCACATTTAGAAGAAGGACACGCGCATGGCGAACATGCTGGAATGGATAAAGCAAAAATCTGGAAAGTAGCAGGTATTTTAACGTTGATCACTGCAATTGAATTTATTATTGCATTGTGGGCTATTCCCGGGGGACATATTTCTCAGCATGTAGGTAACTATATTTATATTGCTTTAACACTGATAAAAGCATTCTATATTGTAGCGTATTTTATGCACTTAAAATATGAGAAACTAGGCTTACAGCTGGCATTGACGGTATCATTTATTTTCATTATTTACTTTATTGTTTTAATGTTAACAGAAGGTGGATTCTTAAACATCCACATGATGAACCATTAATGAAAAGAAGTCCTATAAAAAAGGTAATAATCCTGGTAAGCATTTTAGCTATACCGGGATTTTTGTTTTTTTACTTATTGCCACATTTCGCTAAAAACCGGTATAAAAGTTTACCCATCTTTGGTGAAAAGATAGTCGCGTCAACTTACCATAGTATAAAAGGGAAGAAAATTCCTGATACTATTTATCATCTGGTTCCTGATTTTAAACTTATAAACCAGCATAAGGATACTGTTAACTGGAAATCGCTGGAGAACAAGATAGTGGTGCTGAATATATTTTATACCGGCGCAAACAATCAAGGAACAAGTAGCTACATTAAAAAACTAGCTGATGGCTATGAACAGAAACCCTTAGTTAAGTTTTTAAGTCTGTCTGTAGATCCGCTTGATGGAAGTAGAATAAAAGATTTTGCCGAACAGTTTAAGGCAAAAGCCGGAAAATGGGATTTTTTGGTAGGCGATACCATTCAAACCTATCCGCTAATTAGAAAAGGTTTGTTACTCGATGTAGTTGCAGATGAAACGAAGGAGAAAACCAATTTCATCTTTAGCAATAAAATAGTGCTTATCGATAATTTACACCGTATAAGGGGTATTTATGATGCAGATAGTGCTGAAGCAAATGCCAGGTTGGAAGATGAAATAAAAGTGCTTATTGCCGAATATCTAAGGAACGTTAAAGACGGTAGGTAATTGGTTTAGCGGTTAGTGTTTCATACTCCGAAGTCGATACATAAATAATAATATAAAAGAGATTTAAGAAACTCATGGAAAATAGCCCGGTTGAGAAAAAATATAGTAAATGGATCATTATCCTATCCATTTTTATTCCTGTTGCAGTAGCATTTTTATTTGTGGTAAAGCTAAAAGATCTTGGTATCGATGCGCCAACCCTGCCTTTTTTGCCACCTATATATGCTACCATTAACGGAATAACTGCCGTTTTATTAGTAGTGGCCGTATGGGCAATTAAAAACGGTAAAATAAACCTGCATCAAAATTTAATGAAAACAGCTATTGGTTGTTCTTTGCTATTTTTGGTGATGTACATTGCTTACCACATGACCACCCCATCTACCAAATTCGGTGGAGAGGGTACAATTAAATATGTATATTTCTTTATTTTGTTAACGCATATCTTATTGTCGATAGCCATTATACCATTGGTATTGGTTACTTACGTAAGAGCATTAGCAGCGCGTTTCGACCGCCATAGAAAGATTGCAAAAATAACTTTTCCGTTATGGCTTTATGTTGCAATAACCGGTGTAGTAGTTTATCTGATGATTTCGCCGTATTATCAATACTAGTTTTTTCTGCTTAAAAAAATGCTGAGGCCTTACCTAACAAGTAAGGCTTTTTTAGTTAATGTTACTTAGGCGGCGCATGATATTTGGTTTAACCCAATTTTTTTTTCACTTTTATGTTTATTACATCTCACAAAAAAACACTTATAAATTTATAGAAGAGCAGGCAGATCGATTAGTTTATGGCGCTAGGAAGGACAGAAGATGAACGCAAGCTTATAGAAAAGATCGTAGAAGGAGATGAGCAGGCTTTTTCTGTTCTTTTCTTCAAATACCTCCCGGTACTCCAAATCTTTGCCACTAAGTTTACTAAATCTGATGATGCAGCAGAAGAAATTATTCAAGATTCGTTTTTAAGAGTTTGGCTAAATCGCGATAAACTAGCAGAAGTGGATAATGTGAAAGCTTATCTGTATAAATATGTTTCTAACGAATGTTTAAGCTACCTACGTAAAAAATTAAAAGAAGATAGGGTTGTTGATGCATTTGTGGCTAAACAACAAAATAGCGATAACAATACTGTAGAAACGATTAATTTAAATGAGGTGATGAAAATTATTGCTATTGCTGTTGAAAAACTGCCTGATCAACGTAAAAATATATACCAATTGAGCAGACGTGATGGTAAAACCATACCTGAAATTGCAGAAATACTCAACATCTCGCCTAATACGGTTAAAAATGCCCTTGTAATTGCATTAAAATCGATACGTATACACCTCGATCAGCACGGGATTGTATTCTTTTTCCCAATTGTTTTTTTCTTTTTGAAAATAAAATAGAAAAAAATTAATATCCCGATAGTCCTAATTTTCTTTTGCTGCTTCTTAGTATCAGAATCTTTATGGAAGAACGTATACATTATCTCTTACAACAGTTTACAGCTAAGGCCTTAAGCCAGGCCGAAAGGGAAGAACTTTTAGTTTTAGTAGAAAACAGCACATCATTGCTTTCTGACGAAATCGTGAAAATGATTATTGCAGAAGAAGAACATGCGCCTAATGTTGTTGAGGAAAAATGGAATCCGGTTCTAAATAAAATTCTGGCGGTAGATAAACCAAGCCCATCACCTAAGCGTATTTTAATGAACAGCTTAAAATGGGCTGCAGCTGCTGTTGTTTTTATTGTGTTTTCGTTTACTGCTTATCTCTCTCTACAGAAAAAGAAAGAGCATGTTTTTGCTACCGATGTGGCGCCGGGAAAAAATAAAGCTATTCTCACCCTGGCTGATGGAAAGAAAATTTCACTTTCAGATGCAATGAAAGGCGATGTAGCTAAAGAAGCTGGTTTCTCTATTACTAAAACTGCTGATGGCCAATTGGTATATAATGTTGCTGGATCAGAAAATGTAAATGATAGCAGATTAAATACCATTTCGACTCCAAATGGCGGCGAGTGGCAGATTCAGTTACCAGATGGTTCTACGGTTTGGTTAAATGCAGCATCTTCTATCCAATATTCATTAAATATCGGAACCGCCAAACAGCGTGTAGTTAAATTAGATGGCGAAGCTTATTTTGAAGTAGCTAAAAATGCAACACACCCCTTTATTGTGGAGACAGATAAGCAAGCTGTTGAAGTATTGGGAACACATTTTAACATAAATAGCTATAAAGATGAAAAAGTAACTAAAACCACTTTGTTGGAAGGAAGTGTACGTGTTTCGCATAATAAGACCAATGAAAGTGAGGTGCTTAAACCCGGAGAACAATCTCTAGTATCTGTTTCGGGCATAGCTATAAAAGAAGTAGATGTGGATGAAGCAATAGCATGGAAAAAAGGCTATTTTATGTTTAACAATGAAAGGCAAGAAAGTATTTTACGTAAAGTTGCCCGTTGGTATAATGTAGAAATAGAATATGCCGATCAGGATGCAAAAGATGTAATGTACTACGGAACGGTAAGCCGTTTCGAAAAAATATCAAAAGTGCTAACCAAATTTGAGCAAACTGGTGAAGTACGTTTCGATATTAAAGGCAATAAAGTTATTGTCTATAAAGAATAACCGAAAAAAGATGAAGACATAACTAACCTTTATCTCTAAAAACAAAACTAATTAATCAACAATAACCTAAAAACCAATAACAACTAATGAATATACTTCGACAAAACTCCTGACGATTCAAAAGTTGAATAAATAAAAAAGGAGTGCTTGCAACACCCCTTTTTATAATCTGTTCAGCTATTCCGTAAATCGGAATCGATTAAAAATCAATTATTTCTTGGATAACCGCGAAACGCTTTTTAGCGTCCAAACTTTCTTGCGTTCCGCACAAAAAACAGACTATTAAATGTACAAAATTTATATTAGAATTTTATGTACGCATCGCCGCTACATACCTAAATTGCTATTAATGATGAAGTTAATTACGGTCGTTCTGCTTGCCTCGTTAATGCAGGTAAGTGCAGCTTCATTTGGCCAGCTGGTTACATTAAAGGAAAAAAATGTAACATTAGAGAAAATGTTCAGGGAAATCAGACAGCAATCTGGTTACGATGTACTCTTATCAACCAATAAGATAAAAAGCACTACAACAATTAATGCCAACTTTAGCAATGCAACCATTGAAGAGGTAATGAGGAAAATTATTTCAGGAATGGACCTTACTTATACAATAGAAGATAAAACCATCCTGATTACACCAGTACAGAAATCGCTGTTTAGTAAGGTTGTTGATTATTTTGCTCAGGTAAAAGTAACGGGTAAAGTACGTGATAAAAGTGGTGCTGTGATTCCGGGCGTAAGCGTTAGAGAAAAAGGTGTGGCCAATGCAGTATCAACTAATGCAGCAGGTGATTATACCATTTCGGTAAAAGAGGGAGCTATTTTAACCTTCAATTATATCGGATATAAAACGCTTGAGGTGCCAATCGGTTCCAAAACCGTTATCAATGTTACTTTGGAGGAGGATGCTGCTCAGCTTAAGGAGGTAAATGTAGTTTCTACTGGCTACCAAACCCTTGAAAAAAAGACTTTTACCGGAGCTTCAACATTGGTTAAAGCAGCAGATGCCGAAAGAGCAGGGGTTACAGATGTTAGCCGGATGCTGGAGGGCCAGGTTGCTGGGGTTACCATACAAAATGTTTCTGGTACTTTTGGTGCTGCCCCTAAAATCCGTGTTCGGGGTGCAACCTCATTTTCAGGCGATAATAAGCCGCTTTGGGTGGTTGATGGAATTATTTTAGAAGATGTGGTTAACATTTCGAACGAAGCGCTAACCACCGGAGATGCGAGTACCTTAATCGGATCATCAGTAGCCGGCTTAAATCCTGATGATATTGAAAGTTTCAACATTCTGAAAGATGCAGCTGCAACGGGTATGTATGGTGCCAGGGCGATGAACGGGGTAATTGTAGTAACTACCAAAAAGGGCAAGTTAACCGAGGGAGCCGCAAAAATCAGTTATAGAGGTAACTTCACAACCTATGCAAAACCAAGTTATGCTGATTTTGATATCCTGAATTCAGCCGATCAGATGGCTGTTCTAATTGAGATGCAAAATAAAGGTTATTATCAGATACCTGAGGCATCCAGAGGAGTTAACGGTGGTCCGTTTTATAAAATGTACAACATGTTGTATGATTATAATCCGACAACCAATTCATTTGCCTTAAAAAATACCAGTGCCGATAAGATTGCTTTTTTAAGCAGGTATGCTAATGCCAATACTGATTGGTTTGATGTATTGTTTAAAAATTCACTGCAACAAGAACATTCTTTAAGTATAAACTCGGGTACCGAAAAGTTTAAAAGTTATGCTTCTACCTCTTTTACGAAAGATAATGGTGTAACAATTGGTAACAGTGTAAGTAGGTTTACGGGAAACTATCGTGCAAACTTTAATTTAACAGATAAACTGAGTGCAGAGCTTTTAAGTACTGGTTCGGTACGTAATCAACAGGCACCTGGTGCAACAGCGCTCCAATCTGATCCTGTTTATGGTAACTATTTCCGTAATTTTGATATTAATCCCTATTCGTACGCTTTAAACACCAGTAGAATGCTTACGGCTTATGATGAGAATGGTAATTATGAGTACTTTAGACAAAACAGTGCTCCTTTTAGCATATTAAACGAATTAAACACCAATTATTTAAAACTAGGCGTATTAGATTTTAAAGTTCAGGGAAATATCGATTATAAAATTTTTCCCAGCTTAATCTACTCGGTTAATGGTGCTTACCGATTTGTAAAGTCTGAATCACAAATTTCTATTTTGGAAAGCTCAAATATGGCTACCTCTTTTAGAACTGTTGATGATGCTACCTCTTCGCAAAGTAATGGAAATCTTTATACTGACCCAGATTTACCAGGAAGTTTACCAATTAGTGTTTTACCGAGCGGTGGTTTTTACAAAACTTCAACCGACAACTTAAAAAGTTATTATTTCAGACAAAACCTTTTGTTTAATAAAACCTTTAGCGCCAAGCATAATTTTGTAGCTTTTGGCGCAATGGAAGTTCGTTATATCGATCGTCAAAGAGAAGCTTTCGATGGAGTGGGCTATCAGTTTGATAACGGTGGTTTGGTAACACCATATTACAAATATTTTAAAGAGGCTGCCGAAGAAGGTAAACCTTACTTTAGTATGGGCAACGAGTTTGAAAGATATAGCGCTTTTTTCGGTAATGCAGCTTATACCTATGATGAAAAATATACCGTTAAATTTTCAGGAAGGTATGATGGTTCAAATAAATTGGGTAGAACAGCTACAGCAAGATGGTTACCAACCTGGAACGTATCAGCCAGTTGGAATATTAGCGATGAGAAGTTTTGGCCAAAAGGCGATATCCTATCAGGTGCTAAATTACGCGGATCTTATGGTTTAGTAGCGAGTATTGGTAATGCCACAAACTCTGCGGCAGTATTCTATAATCAGGTTTCAAGAAGACCTAGTTTAGGAGATCAGGAAGCGCAGATTTTTATTTCTAATTTGGAGAACTCAGAGTTAACCTGGGAAAAAGCCAAGGATTTAAATATTGGTTTAGATTTAGCTTTGTTAAAAAGCAGAATCAATTTCACAGTTGAATATTATAAAAGGAATATTTATGATTTGATTGGAGGAATACAGACCTCGGGCATTGGAGGAGAATATACTAAAATTGCTAACTATGGAGCTATGTCTGGCCAAGGGTTTGAATTGGCAATCATGGGCAAGGCGATAGATCATCCGAATTTTAAATGGACAACCAATTTTAACTTCGGGATCAATAAAAACAAAGTAAAAGACCTGGAAATCGATCCAAATATTTTCAAATCTGTTTCTAATAATGGTTCGGCGGTACTTAATTACCCGCAACGTAGTTTGTTCTCTATTCAGTTTGCTGGTTTAAACCATGATTATGGCTATCCAATGTTTTTGGGTACTGACGGTAAAGCTACTACTTATGTTAATTTACAGGATGATAATTTACTTCAGCTAAAATATGAAGGGCCGTTAGATGCAACATTTGCAGGTGGTTTTTATAACCAGTTTTCTTATAAGAATTTAACGCTATCAGCGTTGTTAGGATTTTCTGCTGGAAACGTGATCAGGCTAAATCCTAACGTAAAAAGCAATTTTAATGATATATCTGCAATGAGTCGGGATGAACTGAATAGGTGGGTAATGCCAGGTGATGAAAAGTTTACGACTGTTCCTGCCATTTTAGATCCCCTTTCTGCATCTAAAATTGTCGATTCTAAAGGTGCGGTAGTTGATGTAAGATACCCTTATAATTTATATAACTTTTCGACTGAGCGTGTAGCTAAAGGAGATTATATCAAACTAAGACAAATATCTTTAAGTTATAACCTGCCTAAGAGTATTTATTCTAAACTAGGCATGTCAGCAGCTTCAGTTTCGCTCGTAGGTAATAACCTATTACTGCTTTATTCAGATAAAAAATTAAATGGTCAGGATCCTGAATTCTATAATTCAGGTGGTGTAGCCTTACCAGTTGCCAGACAATACACCTTATCATTAAAAGTTGGGTTTTAATTGAAGGAAATTATGAAATTAAATAAAATATCGCTTAGTATAGTTGCCGCTGCATTGTTGTTCTCAATGCCATCGTGCAAAAAATATTTAGAACAAGTTCCCGATAATCGTGCGGAAATTAATACTGTTGAAAAGTTGGCTCAGTTGGTTTCAACTGCATACCCATCAAGAGATTATTTAACATTTACAGAAGCTTCCTCAGATAATGCTGAAGATAAGGGAGCTGGCATAGGGACTACAAATGATGCTATTGATATTCCTTACGCTTGGCAAGATCTAATTGGGGATGCGACCAATACTTCTACTGCATATTGGAATGCTTGTTATGAAGCAATCGCATCTGCTAATCAGGCTTTGGAGTCTATTGAAACTAATAATCTTGGTGCAGGAGCATTACCGTATAAAGGTGAAGCTTTAGTTTGCAGAGCATATGCACATTTTATGCTGGTTAATTTATTTGCAAAACCTTATCAAATTGATGGCGCGAATGATTCTCCGGGTATTCCTTATGTTGATAAGCCAGAAACTAAAGTAATACAGCCTTATAGTCGAGGTACTGTAGCCAGTACTTACGCAAAGATTAAGGACGATTTGGAAGCTGGAATGAAATTACTTTCCGCATCAGCTTATAAAGTTCCGAAATACCATTTTACACCAGCCGCTGCCCATGCTTTTGCCGCCCGTTTCTATTTATTTATGGGGAAATGGCAGCAAGTTGTTGATCACGCAACTTTGTGTGTACCAGGCAACGATTTTGTAAATAATATACGTCCTGTTTCCACAACCTTAAGAACCTATACAGCTGAAGAGCACAGAACAAATTATATGGGTAGCGGACAAAAATATAATCTGTTGTTAATTGGGACTTACTCTACCTATGCCCGTTTTACCAGTCCACGCCATGGCTTTGGTGCAAAATTGCAGAAAATGTTTTCGGCAGCAGGTAATATTACAGGTAAAACGTTGGCCAATTCCATATTACAGTATAGTGTACCAAACTATACCATGTATAAGTTTAAAGAGAATTTCTTTTATACAAGCCCTGATATTGGATACCCTTATCTCACATTTGCAGCATTTACAGCAGATGAAGCTTTGATGAACAGAGCTGAGGCTTATGCTGAACTGGGTATAAATGATCTGGCATTGAAGGATATCAACGATTTTTACAGTGTGCGAATAGTGGGATATAGTCCGGCTAACGATGCGATTAACTTAACAAAAATTGCTAATTATTATCCAAGCATTTCCAGTCCAAAACAAGGACTGATTAAGACTATTTTAGACGCTAAAAAAGCTGAATTTTTACAGGAAGGCTTAAGATGGTTTGATATTATCCGTCGTGATTTAACTGTTGTTCATAATACAATAGATATTACTGGAGTAGAAACTTTTGCTGAACTAAAGCCTGGGGATCCGCATCGAATTTTTCAGTTACCGGTAGAAGTTAAATTGTCAGGCGTTGAACAAAATCCAAGATAATTAAGATGAAAAATATATTTAAAATTAACACACTTATTCTTCTTATTTGTGTGTCATTTTCTTGTCGTAAAACTGAAACACTCAATGTAGATTATAGCAGTTTTAATGCTGACGATCCAAGAACCAACACAGCGTTGGATCAATGGTTAAAATCGAATTTGTTGGATGAATATAATATTGATGTAATTTATCGTTACAATCGGTATTATCATGGGAATACTGCTAATGTAGTACCGAGCAAAATTGAAAATATCCAGCCAACTATGCAGATCGTTTTGGATGGATTTATTGGTCCTTACCGGAAGGTGGCTGGCTCAACATTCTCCAAAACTTACATGCCTAAGGAGTGGGTTTTGTTTGGGTCTTATTCTTATGCAAATACTAGCGATCCCGGAGTAGCGGGTACAGCCTCAGGTGGACGTAGAATCACTCTATATGGAGTAAATGAATACCAGCCGCTTCCAGCAGGTCAGTTTTTTGCCTGGGACAGACAGAGGATTATGCACCATGAATTTGGACATATCTTAAATCAAATCATTCCGATTCCAACTGATTGGGAAAGTATTTCAAAAGGTTTTTATAAACAACCTTATACTGATACACCAACAGAAACCGCTCATCAGAATGGGTTTGTTACCAGTTATGCAAGTGGACAGCCAACAGAAGACTATGCAGAAACCATTAGCTGGTTATTAATAAACGGACAGGTGTGGTACGATAACTGGGCTAATACCGCATCGGCAGACGGGAAAAACAGATTGATACAAAAAGAACTTAATGTGATTAATTACTACAATAATTTGGGAGTAAATTTTAAAGAATTACAAAGAGAGGTTCAATTGTATATGAAAGGAATTAACCTGAATGAATCAAAATTTCCATATTGGTTAGGAAGAAAGCAATTTTCGTCGTTAACAGTTAATTTAGAATCTGATCTTTACACTAATTACGGAATTTCTGATGATTTTAAGACTCCTTACAATCAAATGAAAGCAGCAATTTTAGCTTATAGTAGCAGTGCAAAATATCATATGGATAACCTGCAGATTCTCTTCGATTCACAAACGGGGGCTACTGTAAGAATTCCTTTTACGGCTGCCGCTGGAGGAACTCAATTTAATGCTGACTATACTTTTTCTTATACAGTAAACGCTGCAACCGGCGAGGTAACCTTTACTAAGGTAGCGCAAGCAGGCACAACGGGAACTTATGCAAATGCGGCGCTTTTTACAACCGCCTTTACGAATTCGTTGCAAGCGTACCTAACGGGTAAAACTTTTATTGCAGACTGGATGCCTACCGGTATAAATGCTGCCAATTACATGAAGTATGGTGGTTTTTCAGTAAAAAATGCTGCAACAAATTATTTTTATGGATCATTAGCCTACTAAATTATTGAAAATGAAAAAAATATTATTTTTAATTGCAGTGTTGGCAACGCTTATAGGCTGCAAAAAGACATCATATGTAGCGGTGTTTGAGAAAACACCCCAAGAAAGGGCTGGTGAGCAGATAGCTTTGGTTTCATCGACCCTTACATCAGCTACCAACGGTTGGATCGCAACGTTACCAACATTAGCAGGCGGAGGTTATTCTTTTTATATAACTTTTGATAATCAACAAAATACAACAATGTATGGTGATTTGACAGATCAATCGGCATCGGTAGTAGGTACATCAAATTACCGCGTTAAACAGGATATTGGAACCGAACTGATTTTCGATACCTATAACTATATCTCAATGCTAGACGATCCAAGTGCGGCAATACTTGGAGGTGCTTCTAAAATAGGATATAGTAGTGATATAGAATTTACATACGATAGAATGAGCGGTGACAGTATTGTTTTTATTGGGAAAAAATATAGGCAGCCATTTAAATTGGTTAAAGCTACTGCTGCACAAAAAACGGCTTATGAAGCCGCTGGTTTAAAGACGTCTATGGATAAAATAAAAGCCTTTTTTGCAAATATCAAAAATCCGTATGTTGAAGTTGCTGATGGAGGTAATACGTTAAAAGCTGGTATGTCATTAAATTTTACCAACAATTTGGCCGCAGGTAAACGGGTGAGCTTTACTGGTGTTTTGAGTGATGGTACATCTACTGCATCCGGTACGTCTAAGTTTGCTTTTAAACTTGATGGAGCGGATTTATTAGGATCTGGATTAGTATATAACGGAGTTACCTTTGTAAAAATGGGTTGGAAAGATGCAACTACATTGGCATTTTACGATAATACCGGAAAAGAATACATTATTAAATCGAGTCCAATTCCGTTAACTCCTTTATCACTATTATTTGGGTTTCCAACTACTTTTCCATACAAAAAGATAACAATCCCAACTTCAGGCTTGGCTACAGGAGTTACATCTGGATTTAATGCTACATATAATCAAATGTTAGCATTGTTTACTGCAAGCGGAAGATCTGTTGTTTCTACTACATTCTCTTTGGCTAGCAACACTACATTTTCGGTTGCAGTGGCATATATGTCTGGAACATCAGCTTTTACAGCGACAGTTAATTTTAATTATACACGTAATGGGGATGTGATAACGCTAGATAATATACCTGTGGTAACATCCGACAATAACTGGACAACAAGAGCAGTTCAGGTGAAACCATTAGCAGACTATATAATCTCCGGACCATTTAAAATTGATTGGGTCTCAAGTACTAATCCGAATAGCCCCACGCTTGGCGGCCTTTATCGTACCGCTGATGCCAGTTCGTTTATATATGGAACATTATAAATAAATTAGAATCTAAATTTTAATCCATCTCTCCCGTAACCCTTGCTGTAAAAAGCAAGGGTTTTTTTATGACATAATTTTTAAACCCCTCCAACCGTTTATGCTTATATTTGTAACCCATGAAGAAGAAAGCAATTTTTATCCTGTTTGTATTGGTGCTAACATTTACAATAAGCCCTAATGTTAATGCCCAATGTTCTATGTGTACCATTAATGCCGAGCAAGGTGTTAAAAATGGGAATACACAAACAGCAGGTTTAAATACGGGCGTATTGTATCTTTTATCTCTTCCTTATTTAATGGCTGTTATTGTAGGTGTGGTATGGTATAAAAAGTACCGCAAAAAAAACATTCACCTCAATATGAAAAAAGAACCTTTTAATTTAAATTAAAAGCATGTCTGATCAAACTACCTCAAAGGTTTACGCCATTGTGCATTGTAAATGTCCGCATTGTCGTAGGGGGGATATTTTTACGGGTAGTATGTATGGCTGGAATATACAGCATACCAAAGAAATTTGCGGACATTGCGCGCAGCGGATTGAAATTGAACCTGGTTATTTTTACGCTGCCATGTATGTGAGCTATGCCATGAATGTGATAGAGATGCTAATAGCCAGTTTTATCACCTACTTAATTTTCGGACCGCTTACTGATGAAACTTTCTGGCCTTATCTGATCGTTATTTTTGCAGGTTGTTTTATCCTGTATCCGTTTAACTATCGCTATTCGAGAATTATACTACTTCATGTTTTATCTCCGAATATTAAGTATAAACCATATTACGATAAGAATTAGGTTAACGGTTTAAACTGTGTAAATCGGTTAACTGTTGGTTTGGCACTTAGCGATAAGCATTTGGCAACGATTAAACAATGAACCAATTTGCAGTTTACAATTACCAATGAACTGATGACCCTTGAACGAATGAATCTCAAGATATGTTAAAAAAAGAAACCTTAAACTTTATAAAAAACGTTGCCGAAAATAACAACCGAGAATGGTTTGCGGCCAACAAAGAAGTTTATGAAAATGCAAAGGCTGATGTACTTGAACTTGTAGCCAGTATTATCCCAGAATTGGCTAAAGTAGACCCAATGTTTCCGGCAGAAATGGATCCAAAGAAATGTCTTTTGCGCATTTACCGCGATGTGCGCTTCAGTAAAAACAAGGACCCTTATAAAAATAATTTCGGTATATGGTTCTCTACTAAAAAAGGTGGAAATGAGCCTGGTTATTATCTGCATATTCAACCGGAGAAAAGCTTTATTGCCGGTGGATACTGGATGCCAGAGGCGCCGCATTTAAAACTGATCAGACAAGAGATTGATTATAATATAAGCGATTTTAAAGAAATTATTAATAACGCAGACTTTAAGAAAAACTTTAAACTGGGTGTTGATAATGCACTTAAAAATGCACCTAAGGGATATGATCCCGCAGATCCGAATATCGAATTTTTAAAGTTGAAAAGCTTCGAGGCCACCACAAAAATCAATGATGAAGAATTTTTAAAACCAAACCTCGTTAATAAGTTGATAAGTTCTTTTAAAACAGTACAACCTTTAGTTGCATTTTTACGGAACGCAATAGAACAATAATTAATTAATAACCAATGACCAAATAGCAATAACCAAGTAGCAATGACAGTTTTCAAACATAATAATCTCTCGATACTTGCTACTTAACACTTGCTACTAAACTCTTGAAACTTTAAACATGAAAAATACCTTTCTAGCCTTTGCCGTTCTCCTCTTTTTTTCTTCCCTAACTTCTTGTGTGGTATTATCGCCTAAAAAGTACAAAGCCTTGTTGGGGACTAAAGATTCGCTTTATACTGCTTTTAATGAGGGTTTAATTAAGATCGAAAACCTAGAAAAGGAGATAAGTAAGCTTAAAAAAGATACTACCTTAATGGCTGAAGAACTTCGCGACCTGCAAAATAGTTACAATACCGTTGATGCAAATTATAAAAAACTTAAAAACAATTCTTCAACAGAAATTACCAAACTATCAGGCGATTTAGCTGCCCGCGAGAAACGTTTAAAAGAGGTAGAAGAAGTGTTGCGCAAACGTGATGAGGCTACCAATTCACTCAAAGAAAAACTGCAGCAGGCCTTATTGGGTTTCACCAAAAGCGGTTTAACAGTAGAGATTAAAAACGGCAAAGTTTATGTTTCGCTAACCGACAAACTGTTGTTCCCTTCGGGAAGTATCATTATTGATGAAAAAGGAAAACAGGCCCTTACCCAATTGGCAAATGTACTAAAACAGCAGCCCGAAATTAATATTGCAGTTGAGGGCCATACCGATAACCAGAAAATAAATAACCTGGGGCAGATTAAAGATAACTGGGACTTAAGTGTGTTAAGGGCTACTTCTGTTGTACGTTATTTAACAGAGAACGAGAAGGTAGAAAGTGTAAGGATGACGGCCACAGGTAAGGGCGAATTTCAACCCTTGGGTACCAACGCAAATGTAGACGGAAGAAGCAAAAACAGAAGGATAGAGATTGTACTTTCGCCTAAGTTGGATGAGCTTTATAATCTGATTAAATAAAATAGTATTGATTGGGTAAACGGACGGGCTTATTTTTTAACAGGCGCCGCGCTCCAAATTGGAGAAAGTTTTTTAGTATTAGGAAAAGTGCGGCCTGTGGTTCTTGGCAGCGTAGGCCCCGCTTTTCATTTCATTCCTCTCCCGATTGAAAAAAACGGGATTCGGGCTTTACATAGAATACGGGTTTAGGAACAAGGGTTTTTGCACCCAGCAACCCCACAAATGAAATACTGCTGTGGCCACCTAGCCCCGGTTGCAGCGTTACCCTACAGCAACGAGGCACGAGGCAGCGAAGCGTATAAGCGAAAAACGGGAAGAAGCTGAGTGTTTAGTACAGACGCTGCGCTCCAAATTGGAGAAAGTTTTTTAGTATTAGGAAATGAGCGATCTGTGGTTTTTTGACGCTTCAATCCCGCTTTACTCCGGTGTAACTTTTTGTTCACTTTGACCGGGTTTAGGAACAAGGGTTTCTGCACCCGGAAAACCCTAAAAACTGCTTAATGTAACCAAGACCAATCGAATTTAAAAATACAACCTCTTTTTATAGGTTTTGATGCCGGCGATAAGATTTTAAGATCTTAAACGTATGCTCAAACTCATGGCTGCTTAGGTTAGAGTAATCGGGCATGGAGAGTTTATATACCGTTAAAAAGTTTAGCAGTTCTTTAATCACATTTGATACTTCTTCCGATTCTTCGGTATGCTTTAGGATATCGATCTTACTTAATAATAAGGCTATTTCGAATATCTTAAAATCATTCTTTTTAGTAATATCCAAACCAATATTAGTTTCTATAAGCGCTTGTTCGTAATTATTTGTGGCGTTGTAAAAGTTGGCTTTAAACATACTAAAGCTGGCCGATATAAAATTGGTATAATAGGTGTAATCGCTGCTGATGATTTTATCTACAAACTGTATAATGCGCTGCGCCTTTTTAAAATAGTTGAGTTTGATGTAGGTCTGACCCAAGTGAAGCAATAAAAAAGGAGAGAAAACCGAATGTCTTACGTAAAAGATGTTGGGATATTTAGTCAGTATAGCCATAATAAAACGATGGCATTCTGCATAATTTTTTTGAGAAAATAAAGTAATCAGTACCAATCGGTAAGAGAGTATTTCGGCAGAGGTGATTTCTTCGTTTTTTTGTGGTTTACTCTGATCTATCTCCTGGCAGAGCTTTATTATTTTATCTTCAAGGCTTTTGCTCTCGTTAGGTTTGTTAATCAGGTTATTGTGAAAATAAAGGAGTAAATCGTAAGGGTTGATAGGAAAGAGTTCGTTTAATCTTTTATAATTTCTCTTTAACAGCTGCATAGTATTACCTAAGGCCACTTTATCTACATCAATAAGATTAACATTACATTCTATTACGTGCAGCATAATCTGAATGTCTTCATTCAGTACATTCTCCGATATGGTTTTGATGGTTTCTTTATACAGGCTGCTCATGGTTCGCCCTGTAGCCATAATGTCGATAAAATCGATACCAATGCTCAATTTATTGAAGTTGGAATTGGGTTTGCCCAGCTCATATTTCGATACATAACAGATAAAATCGAAAGCACTGTTTTTTTCACGGTTGGAAAATGGCAGTCTGAAAATGTTTTTTAAAGCAGCAATTTCGTTCCGGTTGATACAGAATCTGATCGACCAGTTAAGAACATGATCTCTTCGGGAGGTTTGACCAGGGAAACTGTTTAAGATGTGCTCGAAAAATGATTTACAAGGCCTATATTCAAATTTATCTGTGATCTGTATAAATAGAAAATATGTATAAATATCATCGTTTAAAAAACGGACAATTTCTGTAGGAATGGTTGTACTTAACCTTTTTTCCTCGATGATAATGCCTGCATGTAAAAGTTCTTCGTATGCATCGGGATAACAATTGATATAGCTCAGAATTTTTTCTTTAGCAACCCTTAGTTTTTTGTTTCCTTCTGAAATACAATCGCTTATTTTTTTGAGGAGAAATATTTTTTCGGTGCTTTTTTTTGCCAGAAATACACGCTTTTCTAAGAAATAGCTAATTAATTCATAACATAATAAGGGATTATTCAGCTCAAGATGGTGATACTCATCTTTGAGTTTGAAATAAACCTGTAACCAGAATGGTGTTTTAAACTGGGTTAACAGGGGCAGACTTACGTCTGCCCGGTTTATTATTTTATTTTCTATATGACTTAAGGTATAGAGTACCTCATCAACATTTAAGGATGGTACATTACTTAGGGTTTCCTCATCATAAAATAAGCCCGTATACCAGGCTTTAGTTAAAGATGCAGAACCATAAATAGCAGGCTGAAGATTGATCCAGCTATCAGTCCGCAATCCAAATACGAGTTTAACAAAATTGTTTTCTTCAATACTATATAAAAAGTCGATAAAGGTTTTAAAATAATTACTTCTTGCTAAGTGTTCATCAATACCATCAACAATAATAGTAAAACGCCCCTCTCTCTTTTCAGGATTTTTTTTAAAAAAGCTGATTAACTCGGTAAGGCTTCCGAATTTAAATTCTTTTAAAAACCATTCTTTTAACGTATTTCCATTTTGGATAATAGTATTAATACTGGTTGAGTTAACCAATAAAACAATATCGTTTTTGTAGAGGGCATTTTCTGAAAAGAAAAAATACTCTACCATGTGTGCAAGTAATATCGATTTACCCTGACCTGGCTGCGCACTTATGGTTGTAAACTGATAATTGTTTTTTAAGAAATAATCAAAATCTGGGTAAAAAAAACTTCTATTGGCAGTGGCATTAAATGGAACTCCAGAATTATTTTTACTGGCAATTAACGATACTTCTGTAATGGCATGCGCTTTTAGCTTTAAATCCTGCCAGATACTTTGAACAGAGATCGTCTGATTTTCTTTGTCTTTACAAAATGAGTCCCAATCGTTATAGCCTATATATTGCGACAGGCTATTTAAAGTAAATAAAGAGAATTTATGTAAAGTGTTTGCAAAGCCAAAAAATCGCTTGATGGTCGTTTCGCTTACATAATTTTTGGTTTCTTGAAATACATATTCAGAAATAATCTTACAATGTGCTGGGTCGATATTTCTCAAACCAGATTTTATAAGGACAAACTTCCTGAGTTCGATAAGGAGATCGTTAGCATTCATTAATTAACAGATGGGATGACTAGCGCTAATGTCATCATAATTTCACAATTGAGGAAATCTATTCATAAAGAAAGCTCTGTATGAATAAAATGAATAAAAAGGAATGCATAAAAATGAATAGCAATGGATAGGATAGGATGCTATTCTAGATTTAGATTTGTCATAGTTATATAATGCGCCTAAAAACATTTACCAAAAAGCGGCATTACCACATAGTAAGTCTCCTAAATAACGCCTGACATGATGAAAACTCATACTTTCTCGTCCCGAACAGGGATAATTCGCAATGCTTGTATTGCAATCATCATTGTATTAACGCTCTTCTCCGCTAAATCGTATGCGCAAACTAAAATTTTTGCAAATACTGTTACTAAATCGGATCATGTTGATAATGCAACAAATGCAACATTAAACAACAATAGCTTTGCTACAGTTAATTCGTATGGCGGAATTGCTGTTGGTATAGGGTCGTTTAGTGGCGAGCTGGAATTAAAATATCCGGCTTCGGTTGCTGCGGGAGTTACCTCCTATATCAGGATAGATTTTGATGGAGATATCCTAAACAGGTTATTGGGTGGTAGTTTGGGTACTTTACTTGCTAATGTAGGCGGAACAGTAATTCTTGGAAACCATTCGTTCCAGGTTGGTGCCAGAAACGGTGCTACTGCAGTACCCCCAACAGGTGGAAATAGTGTAGACGGATTTTCTTCAGATAATTTACGACTAGTAAAAGATGCAAATGGTTTCTTTTACATTGCAATAACCCCCACACAGGCTTACGATAGAGTGTTTATAAAAGATGTAACCAATGCGCTTTTGCTTTCAGTTGCCAATAGCACAAAGGTTTACTACTCATATTATACTTCCGGAACCGACCCTTGTGCACAGGCACTTACCACAGGATATGAAGGTACTGGTATTACACTCGATGCCTTGCAATTGGGTAGTTCTGGTGTAACCAATAGTGAAAGGGCAATTGATTCGGATCCAAACAATTATTCTCAACTCAGTTTAGGTGTACTTGGCGTGGCTTCGTCCATTAGTCAAAATTTTTATTTTGCAACGCCATCAAATCCTGGTGATGATATTAACCTGAGAATCAGCTCTTCTCCTGCATTGTTAACGGCCGGGCTTTTACAAAATATTTCAATAACAGCATACAATGGCGGTACTCAGGTATATACCGGGTCAGTTCCAACAGTGTTAAATCTAGATTTACTCGGCTTACTGAATAGCGGACAACCGGTGTCGATACCTTTTTCTCCGGGTGCAAATGTAGTATACGACAGGGTGAAGGTAACACTAGGTTCGGTAGTTACTTTAAACCTTACACAAACCCTTAATGTTTATGGTGTAATCCGCTCTGCGGGCAGGCCAACGCCAGCAAGCAGTGCAATTGCTGCTTGTTATAATAGCACAGTAGCTTTAAACGCAACTACACCCAATACCAACGAGCTTATTTGGTACGATGCGGTAGAAGGAGGAACAGCATTACAAACAGTTGCTTTTAATGGTACTTTTACTACACCTGCATTAACCGCTACTAAAACTTATTACGTTGCGGCCAGAAGACTAGGTTGTACAGCCGAATCAACAAGGGTTCCTGTTGTAATTACAGTTAACCCACAAATTATTTTTAATGGTGCAACATTACCTAACGCCACACCGGGTTTTGCCTACGCTAAACAATTGGATGTAGCCACAGGTGGAACGGCAGGTTATACTTATGCTTTGGCTGCGGGCAGTGCCTTACCAGCAGGTTTAACTTTATCATCAGCCGGTGCTATTACAGGAACACCAACTGTAACTGGTAATTCAACATTTGATGTTGTGGCCACTGATAGTAAAGGTTGTAAGGCAACTGCAACTTATAGTTTAACGGTAACAGCTTCATTGGTGCTTACGCCAGGTGCACTTCCTGACGGTTTAACGGGAACGGTTTATCCAACGCAGACTATTCCTGCAGCAACTGGTGGAACAGGGCCGTATACCTATACTGCAACCGGTGTTCCTCCAGGCTTAACTTTTAATCCAACAACAAGAGAAATTACCGGAACACCAACGCAACCTGGCATATATACTATACCAGTTACTGTTGTTGATGCAAACGGTAATACCATTACTTCAAACTATACCATAAAAATTACTGATCCTTTATTATTGCCTACAGCTACTCTGGCTGATGGTACTACGGGAACAGCTTATCCAACGCAGATTATTCCTAGTGCAACCGGTGGAACAACGCCTTATACTTATTCGGCAACAGGTCTTCCTCCAGGTTTAACTTTTAATCCATCAACCAGAGCCATTACTGGTACACCAACAACACCAGGAACTTATACCGTACCAGTTACGGTTACAGATGCTGATGGAAAAACGGTAACTACAAATTATAGCATTACCATAAATAACCCATTGGTATTGCCAGCGGCAACTTTGCCAGATGGAACAGAAAACGTAGCATACGCTACACAAGTTCTACCAGCTGCAACAGGCGGTGTTGGTCCTTATACTTATGTAGCCACTGATCTTCCTGCAGGATTATCATTTAATCCAACAACAAGAGAAGTTACTGGTACACCAACCCAAGCAGGTAATTATTCGATAAATGTTACGGTTACCGATAGTCAAGGTAAAACAGCAAGCAACACTTATCCAATCAAAGTAAATGGTACATTAACCTTGCCAACTAAAACTTTACCTAACGGAATTGTCGGTACTGCTTATCCGGTACAAACTTTACCTGCGGTAACTGGCGGCACTTCTCCATATACTTATGCAGCTACGAATCTTCCTCCAGGGTTATCGTTTAACCCAACTACAAGAGAAATTACCGGAACACCAACACAAGGTGGTACCTATAATGTTTCTGTAACAGCTACAGATGCTAACAATAATAAAGCAACTACCACTTATACAATAACTGTAACGGTTAATGCTCCGGTTGTGGCTTCAGCTACAGTATGTACCGGAAGCACTGCTACTTTAACAGTAAGCAACCTTCAGGCTGGTGTAACCTATAACTGGTATGCATCAACAGGAAGCACTCCATTAGCAACCGGTAACAATGGTACTTTTGTAACACCTGTTGTAAATTCGGCAACGGTGTTTTATGTTGAGGCTGTTTCTGGAACAGCAATTAGTTCGAGAACATCAGTTAGTGTTTCGGTTAACCCGCCTGCAACCTTAGCTACGGTTACAACGAACAACCAGGTAATCAATTCAGGACAAACCACAACATTAACTGCAACGGCTGATGCCGGAAATACCATCGCCTGGTTTGATGCCGCAACAGCAGGAACACAAGTTGGGACAGGAACATCATTTACTACACCAGCTTTAACAGCAACCAAAATTTACTATATAGAAACAACAAGCAGCAATGGCTGTAAAAGCGCAAGCCGCGTTCCTGTAACTGTAACCGTAATTAATGGTGGAGGTGCAACCGCTTGTAATGCAGCTAATAGCCAGAATACAGGTATTAATGGTATCTGTTTATTATGTGGTATAAATGGTGCAGGTAATTCAACTGATGCTGATGCGAACAACTTCACCAGGATTTCTCTTGCTGTAGGTGTTGCGGCAACAGGTTACCAACAATTAATTTTCCCATCTACAGGTGTTGCTACTGATAGCATCCGCTTAGATTTAGCTTTACCAACCGGTTTAGCCGATGTTGGTCTTTTAAACAATGTAACCGTAACTGTATTAAATGGTACTACGGTAGTAAGAACAGTACAATTGAGTGGTGGATTATTAAGTCTTCAACTTTTATCGGGTAACCGTTTTGCTGCAACTGTTTTAGCAGGTGGTGCATATGATAGGGTTCAGGTTAGCTTTGGTGCATTAGTTTCTGCTTTAACTAGTTTAGATATTTATGGTGCAACCGTAGTTTATCCTAATCCAACATTTATTGCTGGTGCCCAATCTATTTGTGCAGGCAGTACAGCAACATTAAGTGCAACCGCAAACGGTGGTACAACCTTAACCTGGTTCGATGCACCAACAGGTGGAACGCAGGTGGGTACAGGAGCAACCTTCACTACGCCAGCATTAACAACAACAACAACTTACTATGTTCAGGTAACTAAGGGAACTTGTTCAAATACAACAAGGGTTCCGGTGGTTATTACCGTTAATCCGGTAATTGTATTTGCAGGTACAACGTTAACCAATGCAACAATTGCATCTCCTTATAGCAAACAGCTTCCTGTAGCTACGGGCGGTACACCAGGGTATACTTATACTTTAGCCGCTGGTAGTACTTTACCAGCTGGTTTAACTTTATCATCAAGTGGATTGGTAAGCGGAACACCAACTGCAACTGGTAGCCCAACGTTCGATGTTGTGGTAACCGATACTAAAGGCTGTAGCACAACTTCAACTTTTACATTAACCGTAACGCCTGCTTTAACTTTAGCTCCTGGAGCATTGCCTAATGGTATAACAGGCACTCCTTATACTACAAATGGAATTCCAGCTGCAACAGGCGGAACAGGTCCATATACTTATTCGGCTACGGGCCTTCCTCCAGGATTGACCTTTAATCCGGCAACAAGAGAAATCACTGGTACGCCAACACAAATCGGAACCTTTACTATTCCGGTAACCGTAACAGATGCTAATGGCAATACCATTACAGCTAACTATACCCTTAAAGTAACTGATCCTTTGGTTTTACCAGCGGCAACTTTAGCTAATGGAACTACAGGAACTGTTTATCCTACACAAACTATTCCTTCTGCAACAGGTGGATCAACACCTTATACTTATGCCGCCACTGGTCTTCCTCCAGGATTAACTTTTGATCCGGCTACGAGAGCAATTTCGGGAACACCAACACAAGCTGGAACATTTACTGTACCGGTTACGGTTACTGATGCTGACGGAAAAACAGCAACCAACAATTATACAATTGTAGTGGTTGACCCTTTGTTGTTACCAGCAGCAACCTTGCCTGATGGAACAGAAGGAACAGTTTACGCTACCCAAACTTTGCCTTCGGCAACTGGTGGTGTTGGCCCATATACTTATGTAGCAACTAATCTTCCTGCAGGATTAACTTTTGATCCGGCAACAAGGGGAATTTCAGGCACACCTACGCAAGCTGGTAATTATTCGATTGGTGTAACTGCAACTGATAGTGAAGGCAGAACAGCAAGTAATACTTATGCACTTAAAGTAATAGGGGTATTATCATTACCTGGTGCAACTTTACCAAACGGCACTGTAGGCACACCTTACCCAACGCAAACTCTGCCAGCGGTAACGGGTGGAACAGCGCCATATACTTATTTAGCTACAAACCTTCCTCCAGGATTGAGTTTTAATACGGCGACAAGGGAAATTACGGGAACACCAACTTTAGGTGGAACTTTTACCATCTCTTTAACTGCAACAGATGCAAACGGAAATAAAGCAACAACAGCTTATAGCTTAACTGTAACGGTTGATGCTCCAGTGGTTGCTGCAGCTACAGTATGTTCTGGAAGCCCAGCTACATTAAGCGTTAGCAATTTGCAAGCTGGTGTAACATATAATTGGTATGCTTCTACAGGAAGTACACCATTGGTTACGAATAATACAGGTGTTTTTGTAACGCCTGCTGTAACTGCTCCAACAGTATTTTATGTTGAGGCAGTATCTGGAACGGCTGTAAGTTCAAGAACTGCAGTTAATGTTTCGGTTAACCCACCAGCAACAGCAGCGACGGTAACCACCAACAGCCAGGTAATTAACGCCGGACAGTCTACTACTTTATTGGCAACAGCTGATGCTGGAAATACCATTCAATGGTACGATGCTGCTACAGGCGGAACACAGGTAGGTGCAGGTACTTCATTTACTACACCAACATTATCGGCAACTACAACTTATTATGTAGAAACTACAAATGCAAGTGGTTGTAAAAGTGCAAGTCGTGTACCAGTAACGGTTACCGTATTAAATAATGGTAGCGGTACTCCATGTAACGCTGCTAATTCACAAAACTCTGGCATAAACGGAATTTGTTTATTGTGCGGTATAACCGGCGCTGGAAATTCTACTGATGCTGATCCTTCTAACTTTACCAGAATATCTCTTGCAGTAGGTGTAGGCGGATCGGGTTACCAACAATTAATTTTTCCTACTGCTGGAACCGCTACAGATAGTATTCGTTTAGACTTAGCATTGCCAACCGGTTTAGCAGATGTTGGTTTATTAAACAATGTAACAGTTACTGTATTAAATGGTACTACAGTTGTAAAAACAGTACAGCTAAACGGCGGACTATTAAATCTGCGGTTGTTATCAGGTAACCGTTTCACTGCAACTGTATTGGCAGGTGGTGCATACGATAGGGTTCAGGTTAGCTTCGGCGCATTAGCTACAGTTTTAACTAGCTTGGATGTTTATGGCGCAACTGTAATTTATCCTAACCCAACGGTAACTGCAGGTGCACAAACCATCTGTGCCGGAAGTACAGCAACTTTAACTGCAACAGCAAATGGTGGTACAACATTAGCCTGGTACGATGCCGCAACTGGTGGTACGCAATTGGCCGCTGGCGAAACATTTACTACACCAGCTTTAACGGCTACTACAACTTATTATATCCAGGTAAGCAAAGCAGGTTGCCCGAACACAACAAGAGTTCCGGTAACAGTAACGGTTACCCCGGCATTACCAACGCCAGTATTGGCAACAATTGCCAATGTTTGCGAGGGATCATCAGCAACTTTATCGGTTGCTAACCCAGATGCTGCAGTAACTTATAAATGGTATGATGCTGCAGTAGGTGGAAACCTGGTTTTCACAGGCGCAGTATTCCCAACACCAGCATTAACAGCGGCTACTACTTACTATGTGGAGGCTTCTCAAGGAAACTGTACAAGCGCTGCACGTGCAGCTGCGGCTGTATCTGTAAATCCTCGCCCGGTTTTACCTGTAGTAACTGCAAGTTCATCAACAGTAAGCGCTGGACAAACTGCAATTTTAACGGCTAGTTCAGCAGATCCAACCAATACTTTCAATTGGTATACTTCTAACACATCAACTACTCCTGTTTATGTAGGTGCTACTTATGTTACACCACCACTATTGGCTACTACAACTTATTATGTAGAATCTGTTTCTACTAATGGTTGTACTTCAGCAAGCCGAGTTCAGGTTACCATCACCGTTGATGGAAATGGATCTCCAAATCCTGTACCATGCGAGGCAGCAATCACACAAGTTGGTGGCGTTACGGGAGTAGCTTTATTATCGGGCGTATTTAACCCAACATTAGCTATTGATAACGATACACAAACTGCATCTTCATTGGTAATGCCAGTTGGAGCACTTGGTGCATCTGTTTATCAGAGAGTTGGTTTTGGTTCATTATCTAAAGTTGGCGATACCGTACGTGTTTTAGTCTCGTCGCCAGGAAAACTGTTATCCCTTTCATTATTAGGAAACGCTTCAATTACTACTTATGTTGGAAGCAACAGCAATGGCGATTCGCATCTGTTAAACGATAACTTAATCAATATTCAATTGTTAAGCGGTAATACCCAGGCGCTGATCACTTTTGTACCAACGAATGTTTTCGATGGGGTAGAAGTAAGGTTAAACTCTGGCTTATTGGGTGCCTTAACATCCATTAACTTAAATTACGCACAACGTATTTTGGTGGCACCAACTGTAGTATCAGCAAACGTTACAGCTTGTGTGGGCCAGACTGCCCAGCTTGAAGTAAGCAATCCATCGGCCAGTTTAACTTACAGATGGTACGATGCTACAGGCACTTATTTAACCGGTAAAGACGGTATCATATTTACCACACCTGTGTTAACAGGCGATACTAAATTCTATGTTGCCGCAGTTTCTGCAACTGGTTGTGTGAGCTATAAAACAGTAGTTAATGTAACTACAAACCCAGCACCGGTAGCACCAGATCTATTATCAGCATCTGTTAATACTTGTCCGAATACATCTGTTACTTTCCAGGTTAAAAATCCAATTGTAGGTACAACTTATAACTGGTATGATGCTGCAACAGGTGGAAACTTAGTATTTACAGGCGATAATTTTACAACACCTTTAATTACTGCAAATACCAGTTATTTTGTAGCAGCAGTTAATAGCTGTGGTTCGTCATCAACCAGAACAGAAGGTAAAATTATATTGGGAACCATTGATGTTCCGGTTATTACACCACCATCAGTTACCATTAGTGAGGGTTCTGTTGCGGTATTAAAAGCAACATCAAGTACAGCTGGTGCAACCATTAACTGGTACACTACAGCAAATGGGGTAATTCCGGTATTTACTGGCGAAACTTATGTAACACCACAATTAACCGCAACTACTACATATTATGTAGAAGCAACTGTTCCGGGAGGATGTACTGCTACAAGCAGGGCAACCGTAACGGTTACGGTAATTCCTAACGGTACGCCAGTAACTACACCTTGCGGAGCGGCTACAACAACAGTAGCGAGTGGCGTAACTGGAGTAGCAATATTGGCCGGAGTTTACAACCCAACTTTTGCAGTTGATAACGATATCAATACCGGATCTAGTTTGGTTATCCCAGTGGGATTACTTGGTGCATCTGTTTATCACCAGGTTGGTTTTACAGGATTATCAAATGTTGGAGATACGCTAAGGGTGAAAATTACTACCCCAGGCGTACTGCTTTCGGTAGGGGTGTTAAACAACTTAACGGTAACTACTTTCCAAGGCACTACCAGCAATAACGATGCGGTTTCTATATCTAACCCATTAATCAGCTTAAAATTATTATCTGGCGGTACATCTGCTATATTAACTTTCGTTCCAACCAGTAAATTTGATGGAGCTGAATTAAGATTGAGCTCAGGTCTTTTAGGGGCATTAACATCTGTTAATTTAGATTATGCACAGCGTGTAATCACCACACCAACAGTTACAGCTGCTACAGCAAGTGCTTGTCAAGGTTCATCTGCAACATTAAATGTACAGAACCCACAAGCTGGCGTAGTGTACAAATGGTACTTAGGCTCAACTTATCAGGCAGGAAAAGATGGAGCAACTTTCACAACAGATCCAGCTTTAACAGCGGGCACTTATACATATTCGGTAACGGCAACAGCTAATGGTTGCGAGACCTTAGGAACCAAAGTAGTGGTAACTATTTTACCTCCAGCTGTAGTACCGATTCCATCAACAACCAACCCGGTTACAACTTGTATCGGCTCAACTGCTACCTTAAGTGTACAGGCAGTGGCAGGTATTACTTATAACTGGTACGATGCTGCTTCTGGTGGAAACATGTTGGTAACCAACAATAGTAGCTTTACTACACCGGCATCACTTGCCGCAGGAACATACGATTATTACGTTGAAGCGGTAAGTGGAACAGGTTGTTCAAACCCAACACGTGCCAAAGTTTCGATTACTGTTAATCCATCATCATTAGCTACTGATTTAACAGTAACTGGAACAACGTCGTTATGTGCTTCTGGTACAGCAGTACTTACGGCAGCGAGTACAACAGTAACTAGTCCAGTATTTACCTGGTACAGTGATGCTGCTTTAACACAGGTTGCTTTTGTTGGTGCAGTATTTAATACACCAGCCATTACCACAACTACCAAATACTATGTTACCGTTAGTGGAACAAATAAATGTGCAAATACAGCAGGTAATGCAAAAGAGGTTACTGTAACGGTAAATCCAGTTGCTACCCCAGCTGATATTAACTTAGCAGGAACAAGTACCATCTGTGGTGGCTCTTCTGTTACTTTAAATGCAACAAGTACAACCGTAACCAACCCGGTATTTACCTGGTACAGTGATGCGGCTTTAACTACGGTAGCTTTTACAGGAGCTAACTTTGTTACGCCTCCACTTAATGTAACAACCACTTATTATGTAACTGTTAAAGGCGATAATAAATGTGAGAATACAGCAGCAAGTGCAAAATCGATTACTATAACGGTTAATCCTGCTGCTACTGATTCAGATATTGCCATTAATGGTGTTACCGCTATCTGCAAAGGATCTACAGCTGCACTGTCTGCCTCAACAACAACAGTAATTAACCCTGTATTTACCTGGTATAGCAATGCTGCTTTAACCACAGTTGCTTATGTAGGTGCTAGCTTTACTACGCCTGCACTTAGCGCAACCACTACTTATTATGTAACCGTAAGAGGTGATAATAAATGTGAGAGTTTGGCTGCAAATGCTAAGGCTGTTACGGTAACAGTTAAAGATTTCGCAACATCTGCAGATATTGCCGTAAGCAATGCTAAAATCTGTTCAGGTTCTACCGTAATGTTAATGGCTTCGAGTACTACGGTTACTCAACCGGTATTTACCTGGTATAGCGATGCATCATTAACAAGTGTGGTATTTACCGGCCCAACTTTCACAGTAACTGGTTTAACTGCCACCACTACTTATTATGTAAGTGTTAAAGGTGCCAACAAATGCGAAAACAGTGCTGCAGATGCTAAGGCGGTAACAGTAACTGTTAATCCGTTGGCAACTACTACTGATATTATTCTTAGCGGAAGCACAACTGCTTGCGGAGGATCATCGGCAGTATTAAGTGCAACATCACCAACAGTAACTAATCCAGTATTTACCTGGTATAGCGATGCAGCTTTAACCAATGTAAGTTTCATTGGAGCAACATATACAACACCGGCCTTAACCAGCACCACAACTTATTATGTAACTGTAAAAGGCGATAATAAATGTGAGAATGCACCAGGTACTGCCAGGGTAATTACGATAACAGTTAACCCTGTTTCTACTGCTGCTGACATAACCGCTGCTGATGCAACAATCTGCTCGGGTTCTGGTACTACCTTGGTAGCAAGTACAACAACAGTTACCAACCCAACATTTACCTGGTACAACGATGCTGCTTTAACTTCAGTAGCTTACGTAGGTACGTCATTCGTTACCCCTGTATTAACTGCAACAACTAAATACTATGTTACAGTTAAAGGCGATAACAAATGTGAAAACTCTGGCATTACAGCTAAAGTGGTAACGGTTAATGTGAACCAGAGTGCAACAGCTGCCGATATTACATTATCTACTCCAACACTGGTATGTGGATCGGGTACGGCTGTAATCAATGCAAGCTCAACCACAGTAACTAATCCGGTATTTACCTGGTATAATGATGCTTCATTAACAAGTGTGGCCTTTACCGGACCAATATTTACCACACCGGTATTGACAGCTACTACAACTTATTACGTAACTGTTAAAGGAACCAATAAATGCGAAAGCACTGCGGTAAATGCAGTAGCGGTAACCATTAAAGTTAATCCTATTGCAGTTGCAAGTGATATCGTTGTAAATGGATCGACAAATATTTGCGGCGGATCTGCAGCCGTACTAACAGCAAGTAGTACAACAGTTACTAACCCTGTATTTACCTGGTACACCAATGCAACCCTAACCAATGTAGCTTTTGTAGGTGCCGTATTTACCACGCCAACTTTAACGGCAAATACCACTTATTACGTAACAGTAAAAGGCGATAACAAATGTGAAAGCAGTGCTGCTACAGCTAAATCTGTTAACATTGTAGTTAACTCGGTAGCTTCGGCAACTGATGTTACAGCAGCAGACGCAACAATTTGTGCAGGATCATCGGCCAGCTTAGTGGCCAGTACCACAACAGTAACCAATCCAATATTTACCTGGTACAGCGATGCTGCGCTAACCACACCGGTATTTACTGGAGCAACCTTTAACACGCCAGCATTAACTGCAACCACGAAATATTACCTAACTGTAAAAGGTGATAACAGATGTGAGAGTTCTGCTGCAAATGCGAAAGTAGTTACCGTTAATGTAAATGCAGTTGCAACAGCTGCCGATATTACATTATCTACTCCAGCTAAGGTGTGTGGTTCTGGAACTGCAGTAATCAATGCAAGCTCAACAACAGTAACTAATCCAGTATTTACCTGGTATAACGATGCTTCATTAACAAGTGTAGCCTTTACTGGGCCAATATTTACCACACCTGTATTAACAGCTACCAAAACTTATTATGTAACTGTTAGAGGAACCAACAAGTGCGAAAACACTGCAGCTAATGCGAAAACAATAACAGTTACTGTTAATCCAAGTGCTGTGGCAGCAGATATTACTGTAAATGGATCAACTTCAGTTTGTGCAAGCACAGCCGCAACATTGGCCGCAACAAGCACAACGGTTACGAACCCAATATTTACCTGGTATAGTGACGCTACTTTAAACACAGTAGTATTTACTGGTTCAGTGTTTACCACTCCAGTATTAACTGCCAGTACAACTTATTACGTAACCGTTAAAGGCGATAATAAATGCGAAAATACAGCCGCAGGCGCAAGAGCAGTAGCTGTTACCGTAAATGCTGCACCAAACAACCCTGTAGTATCTGCTCCAAATGGAGGTATATGCGCAGGCGATGGTGCTACCTTAACTGTAACTAATGCACAGGTTGGGGTTACTTACGAATGGTACAATGCAGCAGTAGCGGGTAATTTATTATTCACTGGTACAACATACAATACTACCGCTTTAAGTGCCTCAACAGATTACTACATTTTAGCAATCGGTACAGGAGGTTGTAACAACAACGGTGGCCGTGTTAAAGTAACAGTAACTGTAAATGCGAAACCTACAGTGCCAACAGTAGCAGCAACATCTGTTAATGTTTGTACGGGAAGTTCAGCTGTATTAACAGTAACAAGTCCTCAAACAGGTGTAACATACAATTGGTACACTACAGCAGTAGGTGGAACGTTAGTAGGAACAGGTGTAAGCTTTACAACACCTGCAGTTAATGCAAACATCACTTACTATGTTGAAGGAGCAAACGGAACTTGTATCTCATCATCTAGAACACCAGTAAATGTAATTGCACTGCCAGTACCAGTTGCACCTGCATCAGTAACAGCTGCGAATGGAACACTTTGTTCAGGTAGCTCAACTATATTAACGGTTAATAATCCGGTAACAGGATTAGTTTATAGATGGTATGCTTCAAGCTCTAGCGGTTCTGTCCTAGCAGAAGGTATAACCTTTACTACACCAAACTTAACTGCTACCACAATCTATTATGTAGAGGCAATAGCAGTGGGTGGTTGTGCAAGTCCAACAAGAACAAGCGTAACAGTTAATGTACTGCCGGTATTAGAAAAACCAGTAGTTGTTGTACAAAACACAACACCAAACAGTGTAACCTTTGCATGGGCTGCGGTTGCAGGTGCTACGGCATACGAAGTTTCGTTAGACAACGGTTTAACCTGGGTTAATCCAACAAGTGGATCAACCGGAACAACCTACTTAGTTGCAGGCTTAAAACCAGATCAAAGTGTAACCATTATTGTAAGGGCCAGAGGACAGCTTGAGTGCCAAACCAGCGCAAATTCTACTCCGGTAACGGGTAAAGCAGCTAATCCTTTTGGAGATCAGGTTTACATACCAAATGCATTTACACCGAATAACGATGGTAAGAATGATGTCTTCTTAATCTATGGTAACACCATATCAAGTGCGAAAATGAGTATTTACACACAATGGGGTCAATTGATATTCCAATCAGATAATGTAGCAAATGGATGGGATGGAACCTTTAAAGGTGTAAATCAACCAATTGGAGTATATGTATACATGGTTGATATTACATTCACAAATGGAACAACATCATTGAGAAAAGGAACAGTAACGCTGATTAGATAAGAAGAGGATTAATAATAAACAGATAAAATCAAAGACCATGAAAATACTATCGGCTTTAAAAATATATGTTGCAGTGTTAGGATTACTGCTGTGTACAGCTAAGTCCTTTGCTCAAACTGATCCGCATTTTTCACAGTATTATGCAAACCCGTTGTATCTTAACCCGGCCTTAACAGGGGTAATAGACGGCGATTACCGTGCAACTGTAAACTTTAAGCAGCAATGGAGTGCGCTGAACAGTTCTTTCTTAACAGGTGGAGCATCATTCGATATGGCTCCCAAAAAGAACTTCGCATTTGGAGCAACCATTTTAAACCAAAGGGCAGGAGAGTTAGATTTTAACTACCTGTCGGCCCTGGTATCGGGCTCGTACCGTTTAAGGTTTGGTGCCGAGGGCTTGCAGATGGTGAGCTTTGGTTTACAGGCTGGTATAATTAACCGTAGTTTCGATTTCTCTCAGGCCAGGTTTGGTAACCAGTTTAATCCAATTTCAGGTTATGATGGTGGTATGATGAGCGGCGAAACACTTTCGTCTCAATCATCTTTGGTTCCTGATGTAAATGCTGGTATCATGTTTTTTGATGGTAATCCCAACAAGAGCGTAAATGTTTTCTTAGGTGCAAGTGCCGCACATTTAACCCGGCCTATGGATCGTTTCTCTGGTTCAAATTCACGTATTCCTGTTCGTTTTACTGCACATGGCGGTGCAAGAATTAAGGCTTCAGAGTTATTGGACATTGTACCCAACGCATTGTTCATGTATCAGGGTAATACAAACGAAGTTTCATTAGGCGCTTATGCACAGCTTAATGTCAATCCATCAGCAAATATCCTGTTTGGAGGCAATTACCGTAATAAAGATGCTGCAATTGCCTTTGTGGGCTTACAGTTAAAAAATATGGTATTCGGGTTAAGCTATGATATAAATACCTCTACATTTAATCGTGCTTCTAATAGTAACGGTGGATTAGAGCTTTCAATATCACTTATTGGCCGTAACGGAATTATCGGTCCGAATTTCTTTTGTCCACGTTTATAATTAATAAAATGGAGCTATCATGATTTTCAGGCCATGATAGCTTCATAACCATTGAAACAAGTTTAGAAAGATGAAAAAAATATTACTCTTTTTGTTAGTGGCATTTGGCGGTTTTGCAAACGCACAGTATGTGGTAAATTATAAAAAGGTTGCCGATACTTATTTCGAAAATAAGGATTATTATGCGGCATCAACTTTTTATAAAAAAGCCTTAAAAATTACTGGCGATAGTACCCAGGCCATTTTACCGTACGGTATGGAAAGAAAATCGGCGGCTAATGATAAAGTGGTAGAAGATTACGAAGGATCGATTTATAACCTTGCAGAGTCAAGTAGATTGTATAGGGAGTTTAACGAAGCTGAAAAATATTATGCTATAGCGATAACCTTTACCAATACACGTTATAGAAAGGCACTTTACTATTATGCAGAAAGCTTAAGGGCAAATAAAAAATTTAATCTGGCTATCGATGCTTTTCAACAGTTCATCCAGAAAAATCCTGGTGATGCATTGGCTAAAGATGCCCAAAAGGAAATCGAATCGTGCAAATTTGCGATCGATGAAATGCGTTTCCCGCGTATGGTTCAAGTCAAAAAAATGCCAGCTAACGTAAATGGATTAGGATCTAATTATGCCCCTGTTAAAATTAATAACGAGTTGTATTTTACTTCATCCCGTCCGATTGCTGTAGGGAGTAAAAAAGATATGGTTAAAACTGATGCAGGAGAAGTTCAGGTATCAACTAAAACCAACCCATTTATTAATAACCTTTATTCGGCCAAAGGCGAATTGACCGCTACTGATGTGGCTGTAAAAAAGATTGATATCAATTTCCCTAAAAATATGGAAATTGCGGCGGCCAGTTTTACGCCAGATGGAAATAAGGTGTACTTTACCGCTTGGAAAGATAAAGAAAAATATGCCATTTATTCTTCTAAAAAAGCTGGCGATAAATGGTCAGATCCACAACCTGTTGGTTTACAAGTGAACAGTAAAGATTTTAATTCTTCACAGCCTTTTGTTACTAGCGATGGTAAATTCCTTCTTTTCTCATCTGATAGAAGTGGTGGTTATGGTAAATTCGATCTTTGGTATTGCGCCATACGAGAAGATGGTTCATTAGGTCAGGCAGTAAATTTTGGCCCAACCATTAATACCGAAGATGATGAACGTGCACCTTACTATAACACACTAACCAAAAAATTATTGTTTAGTACCGATGGCAAAATAGGTTTTGGTGGACTCGATTTCTTTGAGTCAGAAGGCGATTTGGTAAATTGGTCTAACCCTAAAAATCTGGGTTATCCATTCAACTCATCAAAAGATGACCTTTACTTTACTGCAACCGATGATAAGGGAACAAAAGGATATATTAGTTCTGATCGCGAATCATCTTGCTGTTTAGAATTGTTTGAAGTGAAAAAAGAATACCTTTCTATTGCGGGGCTTTTAACCGATTGTAAAACTAAATTGCCTTTAGCAGGTGCCGATGTAACTTTAACCAATGCCGAAGGACCACAGAAAGTGACTACAGGTACGGATGGTATTTACAGATTTAAAGTAGACTCGAAAAGACCGATCAAATTGCTTTTTGCAAAAGATAATTATTTCGCGATTACCAAAAACTATCCTTACGAAGAATTGGCAAAAGCAGATACCTTAATTTATAAAGATTATTGCTTAAGTCCTTTCAAATTGGGTATTCCAATAGCTTTGGAGAATGTTTATTATGAATTTAACAGTGCCGAACTTACCGAACCTTCTAAAAAAGTATTAGACTTCCTCATTCCTATTATGGAAGATAATCCTGAAATGGAAATCGAATTGGGCTCTCATACCGATAACATCGGAACAGATGAGTATAACTTAGATCTATCGAATAGAAGAGCAAAATCTTGTACCGATTATTTAGAGAGTAAAGGGATTGCTGCTTCCAGATTAACTTCAAAAGGTTATGGTGAATCGATGCCAATTGCACCAAACGAAATCATAGTAAAACGTAAGAAAAAAGATAATCCGGAAGGAAGAGCAAAAAATAGAAGAACAGAATTTAAAGTAACCAAAAAATAAATACAATTAACATCCCGGCGAGCCATCTTCTTTTTAGGAAGATGGCTTTTTTTGTATATTGGTTGGGATCTGTAATCCCTAGCTAGTGTGCCATGGATTTTTAATCTACTATTAACAGATTGCATAAATGGAATTGGCTACTGCTAACTGAAAACTGCCAATAGATAATTTTTTTAAATTAATCTTTGTAATTTTCGCCTCTCATATAAATGAAATGAAGCTGAATATCCAATCAACCGTAATTTTTAGAACACCTAAATTTTCATATCAATCCGAACTCGTAGATTGCTGGGAGGAATTAAAACTGGCCATTTCAATATCTTCCACTGCTTTTTACGAAACCATAAAAGACGTAAAGGCAAACGAACTCAAAGATCTTCCACCTAAGGTTTATTTTACTATCTGGAAATATTTTAACCGTGCTAAATTTCGGTCAACCCCTTACGGCACTTTTGCTGGTTTTAGCTTGTTAAACAATGCCATTAAGCCGGCTGAAAGCAGAATAGTAATTGAAGAAGCCCAAAAAATACGCGAACTGGTCGATTGGCCTTATAAGAATAATATTCAATTGCCATTGGCAGATCTGTTGCAAAAGAACTGCCTCTTATTTAGTAATAGCAGTTATTATTTAACATCCAATAGTATCCGTTATATAGCCTGTACCGATGGTGTTTTCGAACTGGCCGAGTTAGATCAAAACGACCAAGTACAACAAATATTAGCGGCCTGCTTAAAGCCGATTAGGCTTAACGACCTGTTAAAACGATTAGAATTAAATGATGCTGAAACTGAGGACTTTTTTGGTTTGCTGCAGGATATGCACGATTTACAGCTTGTTTTTACTAACTACGATCCCAATATTATAGGAGATGATTATTTTGAACGTTTAGGCATCTCTGTTACCGCTGAGCTGCCAAAATATCTTATTGCGCAGCGCACTGTTTTATCAGGCAGTATTAATGAACGTTCGCTTCAGGCTATTCCAGGCTTGATAGATACACTGCATGCTATAATGCCTGCTAAAGATCGTGATGCCCTTAGCCAGTTCAGTGCCAGGTTTAAGAAGAAATTCGAAGATCAGGAAGTACCACTTTTATTGGCATTAGATCCAGAAATGGGTATAGGCTACGATGAGTTGGAGCAAGCTGGTCAAAACAGCGAGTTTATCACGCGATTCAATAATAAGCCGCCGAAAAAAGCAGAGGTAGAAAATATTAAAATGGTATTAAAAACCTACCTGACTGAACAAAACTTCGAAAAAGGAAAAGTTGTTTATCTGAACAAACTTGCCTTGGCGCCGCATCAAAAATCAACATTTCTACCCAACTCATTCAGTATGGTAATGTCTGTTCATGATGATTTGATTTTTGTAGAACAGATCGGAGGAGCAACATCAAATGCATTAAGTGGAAGATTTACAATGGCCGACGATGATGTAACGCAATACACTAAAAACATTGCGATGGCAGAGCAACAGGCAAACCCCGAAGTGCTGTTTTTCGATGTAGCCTATATGGTTGAAGCTAATGTAGATAATGTAAACAGGCGTAAACTGATTTATGGGCATCAACTGTCAATCTTAAATTTTGATACTTCGACATCTCCACTTGCTTTAAATGATATACAGATTTCAGTTCGGGGCACAGAGATTATTCTTCGCTCTAGGCAATTAAATAAGCGGTTGGTGCCAAGAATGGCTTCTGCCTACAACTATATTCGCTCAGATCTTTCTGTATTTAGGCTATTGTGCGATTTACAACATCAGGGTTTACAAACAAATCTTTCCTTTCCGCTCGATACTATTTTTCCTGATCTGGATTATTATCCAAGGTTACAATATCAAAATATAATTTTAAGCAGGAGTAAATGGAAAATTAAAAAAGAAGCCCTTTTAGGGCCTGATCAAAAGTTGTTATCCATCGCCGAATGTAGATCACACCTAAACAGCTTAGGTGTTAGCGAATATTTTAAAGCCGGTATGTCCGATCAGACTTTATGCTTCGCCCTACAAAACGACGATGATATAAATGCTTTTCTCCAATATGTGCAAAAGCATGGCAGTATTTACATTGAAGAGATGTTAATGCCGCAAAATAGTATCGTAGTTGATGAAGCAGATAAGCCCTATTTAGCACAGTTTGTTTTAAGCATCGGCCATAACGAACAAATTTATCGCGGTTTGGCTAAAACACCAACAGATGCCGGGGTAACGCGATCTTTCCTGCCAGGTAAAGAATGGCTTTATTTCGAAATTTATTGTCACCAGCAACGGAGCGATCAGATTTTGACAGAAGTAATTGCGCCCTTTTTAACCACTCATACAGATCAGGTAAAAACATGGTTTTTTATCCGTTACAATGAAAATGGAAACCACATTCGGTTTAGGGTTCGGCTAAACAACCCGAAGGACGGGCAGTTGTTAATATCTGAACTTATGAATGAGCTGGAATTGTTTTTAAATTCAGGTTTGGTATCAGATGTGCAGATTAAAACCTATAAACGTGAGTTAGAGCGTTATGGCAGCAACTTGATCGAAGATGTAGAACAGCATTTTGCTACAGATAGTGAATTTGTATTATCGCTTTTAGAAACCCAGACCGACGATTTCAATAAATATAAACTATGTAGCCTTTTGGTTTCAAAGATTATCGGATCTGGCGTTATAGATAAGCTATCTGTTAATAAGATCGTGAAATTAATGTCTGATAATTTTAATGAAGAGCATCGATTAGATGCAGCTGACTTTAAACAATTAAATATTCATTATCAGGAATTCCGAAAAACAGAATGGGCAACGTTAACTGCAGAACAGGAGCAGGGGTTTAACCTGTTTTCGGGCTCGTTTATCAAAATTCTTAAACAATGTGCCCCAGAAAATGCACTAAAGCTATTAACCGATTTAATACATATGCACGTAAACCGACTCTTTAACAAAGATCAGCGAACGCATGAAATGATAATGTACTATTTTCTACTAAAAGATATTCAGCGTCAAAACGCAACAAATTTAGCGGTTTAATCTGGCCAATGGATTAACAACGGTTACATCTATTTCTGTAATATAGCGGTTAAGCGGATCTTTATAATACCTGAATATATAGTCGTTACCATAAAAATTACTAAGGCGCTTACCAATATTGTCAATCCCTACATGATGGCTTTCAGTTTGTTTGCCTTTATTATCGTTAATCATGTTTATGGTGCTGATATTAAGCTTGTCTTTTTCGTAGGTAATTTTAATAATAGCAGGTTGAGTAGAGTGCGAAACATTTCCATGTTTAAATATGTTTTCAACCAAAGTTAGTAATATAAGCGGCGGAAATCTTAATCCAAACATATCGCCCGTTACTTCAAGTTCCAGATTAATGGTGTTGGCTGTTCGGAGTTTATGGAGGTTGATCAAGTGCTCAATCTGCTCAATTTCTTCACTTAGCGGAACCATTTCTGATGCTTCAGGGCGTTTTAGGGCGTAACGCATCATTTCGGCCAGATTCATAATTGCATCTGCTGCCATAGGCGCCTTTTTACGGGCATCGTTATAAATAAAGTTCAAAGTATTAAATAGGAAGTGTGGGTTGATCTGGCTGCGCAGGTAATTGTTTTGCGATTGAACCAGATCATTTTCTAAAGCCTGTTTTTCTATTTGGGTAACCAGGTTCTGCCGCTCTAACGCTTCTACTTTCTTCTGGTCTTGAAATGATTTAATGATATAAACGTAACCTGTAGAATAACCTATATATAATATTGAACGATAGATGCACGGTAATATGAATTCCCGATCAAAGGATCTCGACGGATTTATTTCAATTAATCCTATTTGCTCAAATAAGATAATCAGAAGAAATGTAGAAACTACGTATGCAAAAATCATGAATATAATAAGTGCCGTGATTTTTAAAATTTTTATGGGATTAGATCCCGTTTTGATCATTTTTTTTAACAAAAAACCATAGGTGTAAAATGTCAGAATATTAACAACATAAACGAGTAGATAAGCTCCGGGTTCTCTGAATTTATGAGTGGTTAAACCAAGAATAAATACCTCATAAATGATGTAAAGACTCCATACCAATAAGTGGAATTTGTACTTTTCGTAGAATTTTTTCAAGTATAAAAAGTTCATTTTTTGCTTTTAATCTATTGAAATGGGGTTTTTATCTCCCAAAAGTAGGGGTTTGTGTAAAAAAGTGGTGGCGTTTAATTTTGAGGTGCATCTTTACAGAAAATTAATCACAACGATAATAACAAGAATTTAAATACAATATATTATGAAAGCTCAACACACAAATACTTCAGCAAAACTTTCTAAAAAAACTGTTTTTGTTTATAAAAATATTAAAGTTGAAAATAACTTCGCAACTAATCCGACAGGAGATCAAAGCCATACCGTAATGACAAGTTTTATCTTCGAAATTTAATTTCATAATAACTTATTTTAATAATTATATCCCCATATTTAAAATATCATTGCCATGAAAACTCAACATACAACTAAACTTTCTAAAAAAACTGTCTTTGTTTATAAAAATATTAAAGCTCAAAGCAGTTATGAAACTAATCCAACAGGAGATCAAAGTCACACTGTAATGACCAGTTTCATCATTGGCCTTTAGTTTTCTAACTCATTAATACCAGAAACCGGATGGATACTATTATAGTTTATTGATTTCGATTAGATTTTAACAAACTGTTCTGTACATAGGCGAAGAAAGCTTCCTTGTAACCTTCGCCAATTTGGATCATCTCGTTATTTACCAAACGGATTATATTTCCATCTACTTTTTTAATTGCCGCTTTAGCAACAATGTTCGATTTATTAACACGGATAAATGCGTGATTTTCTAAGGCCTTTTCAATTTCCTTAAGTGTAAGGTAGGTTGTGTGTATTTCGGATTTAGTAATAATCTGTATATAATTCTGTAATGCCTTGATGTAAAGTATTTCATCAATAGCGATGTTGGAAAAAGCATATTTATGGTCGCCTTTAATATAAAGCGCCGCAACCTGGTCTGTTTCTTTAGGAATCGCTTTTGTCGCATTTGCCTCTTTCTTTAAAATTCGGTCTATGCCTAATGCGAATTTTGCAAATGAAATAGGTTTAAGTAGATATTGATCCGATTGTACATCAAATGCTTGCAGGGCATAATCAGGATGCGCAGTAGTAAAAATCAAATATTTTGCTTTTTCTCTGATATTTTTAGCCAGTTCCAATCCATTTATTCCTGGCATATCAATGTCCATAAACAATAAATCAATTTCGTCTTCAGTACTTATCTCAGTAAGTGCCTGGACAGGGCTGGTAAAAGTTTTAAAAACTGTTAAACCAGGCATTTCCGCAATGTGGTCAGTTAATACTTCAATTGCATGTTGCTCGTCGTCTATAACAACGCATTTTAGATTCATGAGTATAAATATGTTTGTTTATTTGATTTGAATGCAAGTTAAATAAAAATGAATTGAATTAATAATTGCGCCAAAAAAAACTTATCCCAGGTTTCGTCTAAAAAAAACCTAGGTTTCGTGTAATATTCTAGGGGGTTGATGTAAAAAAATTACCTGGTCTCCTTCTTTTTGTAATCTTTATACTGTTTGCCAAAAACAAAATAATTAGCAGTGAAAACTACTAATTGTGAAAAACATCTGCCTGCCCAATTTTGTGTAGCCTGTAGATAATAAAATTAAAAACAGGCCATACAACACTGGGTAAGATTGCAAAAACTAAAAAACAGAAAATACCGAAAAGCAAAGAAATATTCCCCTACATCTACCAAGCCTCCACATGAAAAACAACGAATACGAATATTTACTTAATAAAATCTACTACAAAGGGATTCTGAAAAATCAAGGAATTAACGCAGATATGTATCAGAGAATGCAAAATGAATATAGCAATCTTGATGGACAGAATCCTGTTAAGGGCCAATTAGATGGCGAATACGCATTCAGAAAATCTTTTTTAGTTGTGCGTAATTATGTTCAGCAAGCTATAAAAGATGGCATGAAAAGTTTCCAATTTACCATGCGTGCAAGTGATATCAATAAATTAACTTATATGGTTGATATGTTGAACAGAAACTTTTTTGATAAACAAAGTTTAGATCAAATTATTACCACTGCAAATTCGGTATTTAACCAATACAATTTAAAAAACTAACGACCTATTAATAGATAACAACATGGAATTGAAAGACGAAATCGGGCAGTTTGCCGTAAGAATTAAGAAAATGCTTCCACAAGTTCAATCTGAGGATTTAACAAGGAATGCGTTGGTTATGCCTTTTATTCAAATCTTAGGATTTGATCCTTCTGAAGTTCAATCTGAAGCTGTTCTAGACTTCGGGGTTAAAAAAAGTAAAAAAGTTGATTACACCATTATGAAAGATGGCGAACCAACAATCCTTGTTGAATGTAAACACCACAACGATAATTTAGATATTCATGATTCACGCCTATCTAAATACTTCCGTAAAACAAAAGCTAAATATGGCTTACTAACCAATGGTTTAGTATACCGCTTTTACACAGAGAAAATGGTAAGATCAAAGAAAAATCAAGAGCCATTATTCGAATTTAAAATAACCGATACCAAAGCTGCTACCATTGCTAAAATGATTGAAGATCACAAAGATTATTTCAATGTAGATAATAAAACCATATAATAGCAATAGGCTAATAATATTAATTTTAATCTAAGAGTTCCCGAAAAATTCTTATCTGAAAGTCTTGATCTGATCAAGGCTTTTTTTTTGCCCTCTCACAAAAGAAAAAGGGAGAAACCGATTCGGTTTCTCCCTTTAAACTATAACAGAATTTTGCCTGATTAAATTAATTCTACACTTCTGCTTACAAAAGCTGTTAATTCTGCACCAGTTAACATGCCTTGCGCTAAAAGCGCTAAATCTACTGCTTGTTTAGCCAGGTTACTTTGCTCTTCTCCTTCAGCTTTTAAAATTTTACTTACCAATTTATGGTTTCCATTAATAGCTACTTTATAATTGTCGGGCATTTGGCCGTAAAAGCCCATTCCACCGCCCATTGCAGCCATATCTTTCATCCGGCGCATAAATTCATCCATAGTAATAGTAACTGGTAATTCCTCTGGATGTAAAGCCACAATTTCTACATGCATACCTGGTTTGGTAATGGCTTTTTCAAAAATCGTAGTTACTTCTTTTACCTGATCTTCAGTTAAAACATGCTCGTTCTGCTCATCTTTCTCAATTAACTTATCCGCAACGCTCGAGTCAACACGTTTAATTGATGTTTTCTCTAATTTTTGCTCCAATTGATTGATAAAGTGATTATCGATTGGCGAATCCAGTACTAAAACATCATAATCTTTTTTATTGGCTGATTGGATAAACGCATCTTGCTTAGCAGCATCATTGGTATATAAATAAACCACAGTGCCATTTTTATCCGTTTGCAAGGCCTTTACCTTCTCTTTATACTCAGGAAGTGTAAAAAGCTCATTTTTAGTGTTGCCTATTAAAGCGAAATCTTTAGCTTTATCGTAAAACTTCTCTTCACTGATCATACCGTATTTTACGAAAAGACCAATATCTTTCCATTTATCTTCGTAAGCTTTACGGTCTTTAGCAAATAGTTCACCTAATTTATCAGCAACCTTCTTAGTAATGTAGTTGTTGATCTTTTTAACGTTACTATCGGCCTGTAAGAAACTACGCGATACATTTAAAGGAATATCAGGAGAGTCGATTACACCATGTAATAACATCAAAAATTCAGGAACAATATCTTTAACTTCGTCGGTAATAAATACCTGGCGAGAGTATAATTTGATTTTGTTGCGTTGCATTTCGAAATCGTTTTTCAACTTAGGGAAATACAATACACCTGTTAAATTAAAAGGATAATCAACATTTAGGTGGATCCAGAATAATGGTTCTTCACTAAACGGATACAATTCGCGGTAAAAGTTTAAATAATCCTCGTCTGACAAATCTGCAGGGGCTTTTGTCCAGATCGGGTTGGTGGTGTTAACAATGTTATCAACTTCAACATCCTTATATTTTGTTTTACCTTCTTCATCTACACCATCTTCAACTGATTCTGTTTTCGTACCAAACTTAATTGGAACCGGTAAAAACTTAGCGTATTTATCAAGGATTTCCTGCAGTTTGCTTTCTTCTAAAAACTCTTCCGAATCTTTGTTTACATGGAGAATGATATCGGTACCACGTGTGGTTTTAGTACCTTCAGTAATTTCAAATTCTGTACTGCCATCGCAAACCCAACGTGCAGGCTCAGCACCATCTTGGTATGATAAAGTTTGAATTTCCACTAAATCTGCAACCATAAAGGCCGAATAGAAACCTAAACCGAATTTACCGATGATTTCGTTGGCATCTTTAGCATCTTTAAATTTCTCTACAAACTCACTTGCGCCAGAAAATGCAACCTGGTTAATGTATTTTTTAATCTCTTCGGCAGTCATCCCCAAGCCGTTATCGCTAATGGTAATGGTTTTTGCATCCTTATCAACCGCAACTTGCACCAAAGGTTGACCAACTTCGCCATTAAACTGACCTAATGAACCTAGTCTTTTAATTTTCTGGACTGCATCTACTGCGTTAGAAACCAACTCGCGAAGAAAAATTTCGTTATCAGAGTATAAAAACTTCTTAATTATCGGGAAAATATTCTCAGTGTGTATGGAGATATTTCCTTTTTCCTGTATGCTCATATGTAAATAATTGTTTAATCTACATCCTGCATAACAAGGGTTGTTCCAAAAGAATTTGTTTGCCAAAATGACAGATGTGCGGTCGTCATTGGCTGTGTGATTCCGTTGTCTGTGTCTTCACAGACTACTAGTTAGTTGTTTTTATTGTTACATAGTTTTTAAGCTATGGTTTGGAAAGCAAAGCCTGTATTGCAGTTAATGTTAGTCCCGCTGTACCTTCTGCCCCGATGAAACCTGTGAAACAAGCAAGCACACTATAAAACAACAAAGATAAGTGCTTAAATCGGGAGCTTTTTCCCGTCAATCAGTATCTATGTAATAAAGTGATCTTAGTTCAAGTGGTCTTTAGCAAGCCACAATTGTTAAATTTAAACAAAGAAGAGAACTAAGATCATGAC
>NZ_JACHCQ010000029.1 GCF_014205835.1 Pedobacter sp. AK013
CCCGAACCCGGGGTACCCGGAGTACCAGTTTTACCTGGCTGTCCTTCAACACCTACTACACCTGCATCGCCTTTATCTCCCTTGTCGCCTTTTGCACCGTTAATATTGGTCCAGCTATTAGTTGTTGGATTGTAAACCCAGGTTCCGCTGTCATTGGTTACAATCGTAATACCTGCACCCGGAGCACCTGGTGTGCCCGAACCCGGGGTACCCGGAGTACCAGTTTTACCTGGCTGTCCTTCAACACCTACTACACCTGCATCGCCTTTATCTCCCTTGTCGCCTTTTGCACCGTTAATATTGGTCCAGCTATTAGTTGTTGGATTGTAAACCCAGGTTCCGCTGTCATTGGTTACAATCGTAACGCCTGCGCCCGGAGCACCTGGTGTACCCGAACCCGGAATACCCGGAGTACCAGTTTTCCCTGGCTGTCCTTCAACACCAACTATACCTGCATCGCCTTTATCTCCCTTGTCGCCTTTTGGACCATTGATATTGGTCCAGGTATTCGTTGTCGGATTATAAACCCAGGTTCCGCTGTCATTGGTTACAATCGTAACGCCTGCACCCGGAGCACCTGGTGTGCCCGTTTTTCCGGGCTGTGCTTCAATAGCTATAACTCCGGGATCACCCTTCAAACCTTTTATATAAACCCATTTTGTGCCATCATTGTAATAAATACCTGGAACAACATCTTTGCTTGTTGCGGTGTTATAAACCATCATACCTGCTACGTGAGCAGTTAATGGAGCTGGATTTGTACTTTCAATAAGTGCGACCCTTGCATGTAATAAACCTTTATTAGTACTTTCCAATTCAAGCAATGCATCTTTATTTGCTAGATTTCCCTCTGCAATAGTTCCATCCTTTACTTTTTGTTGCCCAAAAACCCCTAAAAAGCAAATTGACAAGCCTAAAGTAATGAGTAAGCGTTTTTTCATAATATTATTATAATTTTATTATCACATCCTTTCTATCAACTGTTGTTCACTGTTCAATTGAAATAATCTGTTAATCAGATTTTAGTTGTTGCGAAAAAATTGAATGGGAAAGTGTTTAACAGATTGTATGGTGCAAAGAGAAATATAAAATTGTCCCTAGAAGAAAACTTGAATACGCACATCTACACGCAACAAACAAAACACTGATTACCAGCTCATTAATAACAAAATCAAAGAAATCAATCAGTACCTCAATCAAAGATTCAGTATAGTATCTGGTTAAATTTTGAAATAAAGCACAGATCTTAACCTTATGTTATAGGATTAGAATATATATCCCCGTTTAATCTATGAATCTTTACATGGTGTGATAGTTACACTCAATTGATAAGAACAGCCTTAACAATATTCAGAAAGCGGCCATTAAACCCCAATTAGGTACATTATTACCGACAAGAATCCATTAACATCCCCCTCGAATCAATATTGTATCTTTACACTTGTGGTCCAGGTAGTTTATATTTTTAAATTATATTCATTACCAGGCCCAGCTCAAAGCATAGTAAAATAGCCAGGACAATTACAATTAACATCAACAACCTAACTACGGGATTTGGATCTTTTTTCATTTACATATTTTATCGATGCAAAAGAATAAATTTGGAAAGCATAAAAGAAAATCAGGATTACCCAAAGCTACGAACAAAAAGCAAACTACTAATAATCAAAGAATTAATAACAAAACTGCAAACATTTCAGATTTTCAATAATTGTGCACCATGATCGTATGCGTAGATACGCGTAGAAATTAAGGCATGAATTTCACTTTCAAATCCGTCATTTTGTAACTGAATAAAAAACCGGAATGAGATTTACATATACCAGGGCAATTGCCAAAAAAATTCTTCTTGCATTTCTTGCATGTACTATTGTTGCAGTATTGGCGGCTCTTGTTGCCCTCAATACGATTACAGACAAGCTTGGCGGCATTTCTAAGCTGGCAACCAACATTGAACAAAACCAATCGAAACCAGAACAGATATTATTGTTAATTCACCGTGCGGAAGACGACTTCCAGGAGTCGTTGCTTACGACCGGGAATAATAAATATGCCGACTACAATACAAAGATTGTACTGGTTTTTAGCATGATTGATTCCTTATTGAAAGAAAATGCTGATACTTCTAAACTAACGGCCTCACAAAGTAAAAAAGTGAAGTACTGGTACCATGAAAAAATGAAATTATCGGATAGGTTATTTGTACTCAAACGCAGCTTCGATTCCTTGCTCACCATATATTCAGATTTTAATAGGGAGAATACAAGCGGAGATGTGACCAGTATTCATACAGCCCCCCCCGCTATCCGAAAAATCAATACCGATACGGTATTAAAAGTTACACCTGCGGAAAAAAAAGGTTTTTTTAAAAGAATAAAGGATGCCATCGCCAACAAAAATGAGAAGTCTGTTGTTGAGATAAACCATTATAAAAATGTAGTGGTTAGTCCTCCTGATAAACAAAAGACTAATGACGGAGATAAAAAACTGTATGCCAGGAAGCTGGAATTGCTACGCCAAAAGAATCAAAAACTCCTTACGATACAGAGTGAGCTGATTATTCTGAATTCTCATATCAGTAATGAACTGGAATTCATTATCAATAATATAAAAGACATCAATTACAAGTTAATTGATGAGTTTAAAGTAGTGGCTTTAAAAAATTACCAGCAAACCACCACTGTATTGATTCGGTTTTATATATCAGCATTGGCCCTGGTGCTGTTATTTGCGGTTCTGTTGATCGTGTTTATCATTCAGCTGAACAAAGCTGAAGTTTTGCTCAGAAACGAAACCGAACAATCTGCCATGGAGGCTCAGCAAAGAATCGATGACCTGATGAAAAAAATTGAATTGAACGAACGAAGTCACTCACCTTCAAAGCTAGAGGCGCTGAAGGAGATCGTTCACCTTGCGGTTAACAATAATCCTGCATTTCTAATTAAGTTTAATGAATTTGACCCAGATTTCAGCCAGAAGCTGTTAAAAATAGCTCCGCATCTGGTTGCAAGCGAAATTGAACTCTGCATACTACTGAGGCTAAATTTTGAAACCAAAGAGATTGCACGCCATACAAAAGCTTCTGTTCGCGCAATTGAAAGCAAAAAATACAGGGTCAGAAAAAAACTGAATATACCATCGGATAAAGATATCAATATCTGGATGGCCCATATTTAATAAACTATCCTCAATATGGCTGATATGAAACAATATGCTCATTTTAGGTGCCACCAGTAGGTTACACAAAAAAATATTATGCGGAGAGGGCGGGATTCGAACCCGCGGTACCTTGCAGTACACACGCTTTCCAAGCGTGCTCGATCGACCACTCTGACACCTCTCCGGTTATATGATGTTATTTTGTTTCAAATAAATGTAGCCATTTACAGACTTATAATATTGTTCTCTTCTAAAAGCCTCACTTCTTGAATTAAATTCTTCAAAAAAGTGAATGATGAAAGGGCGCCTAGCTTTCGTTGATTTTACATCTCCCCTATTATGTTTGATTAATCTTATTTCCAGGTTTTCAGTACTTCCATAATAGTACTTCCCATCTTTCTCGCTTTTCAAAATATAACTATAAAACATAATTATCTTTTATTGCAAGTATACAAAGTTTAATTGTTAGTCCCTACTTTCCAAGCGTGCTTGATCAACACTCCCCATAGGGGTCCTTTGGACTGACACCTCTCCAAGTGGATTGCAAAAGTATATTTTTTATTGATAAAAAAAATGCTCCCGATTAAAATCAGGAGCATTTTATAATATGACATTAGAAATTAATCTATAACCGTAATTTTTAACATATTGGTTTTTCCTTTTGCTTCCATTGGAATAGCAGCAGTATTGATGATAATATCACCTTGTTTAACCAGTTTCTTGCTTTTTAAGAACTCGTTTACCTCAATGATGGTGTTATCGGTACTTTCCCACTTATCGTAATAGAAACCTCTTACACCCCAAAGTAAACTTACTGCATTTAATAACGCCCTATTACTGGTAAAAATAAAGGTTAAAGCTTCCGGACGGTGACTTGAAATTTCGAATGCAGTGTAACCGCTTAACGTCATCGATACAATACCTACCGCGTTAGTTTGTTTCGCTAAAAAACAAGCCGAATCGCAAATGGCATCGCTTAAGAAAGAAGGCGATTTCGGTTTTAAAAACTTATCGGGATTGAAAGGATAGTTGTTCTGCTCAATGTTCTGGATAATTTTTTGCATGGTTTCGATCACGATCAGCGGAAATTCTCCAACTGATGTTTCACCACTTAACATCACAGCATCAGCACCATCTAAAACAGAATTCGCCACATCATTTACCTCTGCACGTGTTGGACGTGGGGTAGTGATCATACTCTCTAACATTTGTGTAGCCACAATTACAGGTTTAGAAGCTGCTCTACATTTAGCAACGATCATTTTTTGTAATAATGGAACTTCTTCCATCGGACACTCAACACCTAAATCGCCACGGGCAACCATAATACCATCTGTTACTGCAATAATCTCATCGATATTGGCAATAGCTTCCGGTTTTTCGATTTTAGCAATTACACGGGCAGTTTTACCACGTTCTGCAATAATTTTTTTAAGTTCGATAATATCTTCTGCCTTACGCACGAAAGATAAACCGATCCACTCTACATCATTTTCTAAAACAAATTCTAAATTTTCGCGATCCTCTGGTGTTAATGAAGGAATAGAAACTTTAGTATTTGGAAGATTTACACCTTTTCTTGAAGTTAAAATACCACCGTGAACAATCTCACAAACTACTTCATCCTTTAAGTTGGTAGAAATCACTTTCATTTGAAGCTTTCCATCATCCAAAAGGATAATTTCGCCCGCCTGAACATCCTGAGGAAAGTTTTGGTAAGTGATGTAAATACGTTCTTCGTTACCAATACATTCGGTAGTAGTAATTACGGTAGTTTTACCATTGATCAGGTTAATGCCTCCTTCTTTTACTAAACCGATACGGATTTTAGGCCCCTGTAAATCGGCAAGGATACCTACATTATAATCGTATTTTTTGTTTAAATCGCGGATGGTATCCAAAACAGCCTGATGATCTGCTTGTGATCCGTGTGAAAAATTTAGACGGCAAACATCTAAACCTGCGTTAAACATACTATATAATACATCTGGTTTTGCTGATGCAGGCCCAAGCGTGGCAACAATTTTAGTTCTCGAATGAAAAGGTTTCATTTATTAATTGATTTTAGCAATGCAGTTTAAGAAAGCACTAATTATTATCTAAAATAATCAAACTGCATTAAATTTTATATATTTTGTTTTTTTGTTCTTTGTTTGTAACCGTCAAATATAGTGTATTTAATACACCATGTATATAATTTTTATATTACCAAATTCTCACGACTCTTTAATTTGGTTGGATCTATCTTTGCAGCCACCTGTATATCAGGCAGTTTATTTAAACCGTTGATTAAATAATCTAAATCTTCCTTATCAATAAATTCTTTAATAATAATAAAAAAATCTACTTTGTTCATCTCCGGAATTAGAAAACCATCGCTGCTTTTATTGCAAATTAAGTAGTATTCTACCTCACCTTGCTCTACAAAAAAGTAATATTTGGAGAAAGACCAGGCTGGTTCGTCGATATTAAAAAATATTTCATGGTCTTCTATTTTTTCAAATTGAGTATTTAACCGGGTATTAATTTTGTGGCAAAGCACATAGTCTTTTAAGGGTGCTGTGATCGCAATTAGTATAAAATCAAGGTCTAAGGTAAGTTTTAGGTAAGTCTTATTCAAAGCGAAATAAATTATTTACAGAACGAAATTAAAAAACTAATTCTATATTCGCTGTGTTATTGAGATGCCAAAATTACGTATCGAAATAAAAACATTTGAAAATTGTAAGAATTTATTTTTCTTTGCACAGAATTATTTAACCATTAAATTATAAAATTATGTCTGATATTGCTTCAAGAGTTAAGGCTATTATCGTAGAAAAACTAGGTGTTGACGAAAGCGAAGTTACGCCAGAGGCTTCATTCACCAACGATTTAGGTGCAGATTCTTTAGATACCGTAGAATTGATTATGGAATTTGAAAAAGAATTCAATGTAGCTATTCCTGATGATCAGGCTGAAACCATCGGTACAGTTGGTCAAGCGATTGCTTATTTGGAAAAAAACGTTAAATAGAATTACGCTTTTTCAGTATAAATGGAATTAAAAAGAGTAGTAGTAACAGGGTTGGGTGCGCTCACTCCTATAGGCAATAATGTTCCCGATTTTTGGGAAGGATTGACTAACGGGGTGAGTGGCGCTGCTCCTATTAAGGGTTTTGATACTGAAAAGTTCAAGACCAAATTCGCATGCGAGGTTAAAAATTTTAATCCGGAAGACTTTTTGGAGAAAAAAGAAGCCCGCAAGCTAGATCCGTTTGTACAATATGCTCTTGTAGCAACAGATGAGGCTGTGAAGGATGGTGGTTTTGATTTTGAAAAATTAGATACCAACCGGATCGGAGTAATCTGGGGCGCAGGCATAGGTGGGTTGAAAACTTTCCTGGATGAAATTTCGAATTTTGCCAAGGGAGATGGTACGCCAAGATACAATCCATTTTTTATCCCTAAAATGATTATTGATATTGCTCCAGGGCATATCTCTATCAAATACGGCTTACGCGGGCCAAATTTTGCAACTGTTTCCGCATGTGCTTCTTCAACAAACGCAATGATTGATGCATTTAACTATATCCGCTTGGGTATGGCTGATGTAATTATCAGCGGCGGTTCTGAAGCGATCATTAACGAAGCGGGTATGGGTGGTTTTAATGCCATGCATGCATTATCAACACGTAACGAAGATCCGGCAACGGCATCACGCCCTTTTGATAAAGACCGTGACGGTTTCGTAGCTGGTGAAGGTGCAGGAACCATTATTTTAGAAGAACTTGAACATGCAAAAGCAAGAGGTGCAAAAATTTATGCAGAGCTTGTTGGCGGTGGAATGAGTGCTGATGCTAATCACATTACGGCACCGCATCCTGAAGGTTTAGGTGCTAGAATGGTAATGACCAATGCCCTTAAAGATGCTGGTTTAACAACTGCTGATATAGATTATATCAATGTACACGGTACTTCTACGCCTCTGGGTGATATTAGTGAAACCAAAGCCATTGGTACATTATTTGGCGAGGATGCTTATCGTTTAAACATCAGCTCAACCAAATCGATGACTGGCCACCTTTTGGGTGCAGCTGGAGCTATTGAGGCTATTGCAGCAATTCTTTCTGTTAAAAATGATATTGTTCCTCCAACAATCAATCACTTTACAGATGATCCTGCATTTGACCCTAAATTGAATTTTACTTTTAACAAAGCGCAAAAACGTACAGTTAGAGCTGCTCTAAGTAATACATTCGGTTTTGGCGGCCATAACGCTTCTGTTATTTTTAAAAAATACGAGGATTAATTTAAAACAGCCTTGCTATATAATTTTGTATGCTAATTAAAAATAGATAACTTAGTTAAATATGCTAATTAGCCGTTAATTGTGTTATTTATTTAATGCCGATATTAAAATTATATAAACTTTTCCTCTCTCCTGAAAAGGAGTTTGTTAAAAAGCTGAAAAACATTTTAGGCTTTGTTCCAGGCAATGTTACGCTCTATAAAATGGCGTTCAGGCATCGTTCTGTAGCAAAAGTTTTAAAAAATGGAAGCAGGAGCAGCAACGAACGCTTAGAATTTTTAGGCGACGCTGTTTTAGGTTCGGTGATAGCAGAGCTGCTTTTTAAACATTATCCCTATAAAGAAGAAGGCTTTTTAACCGAAATGCGTTCGAAGATTGTAAATAGGGCTAATTTAAACCAGCTGGCAAAGAAAATTGGTTTTGATAAGCTTATTCAGTTCGATCAACGTTCAGTGAGCATACAAACCAAACACAATTCGATGCTTGGCGATGCTTTTGAAGCCATAGTAGGCGCTATCTACATGGATAAGGGCTACAACTTTACCAAAGAATTTTTATTGCGTAGAATTGTAAAACCTCATATCGATATCCACACGTTAGAACTTACAGAAACCAATTTCAAAAGTAAACTGATCGAATGGTGCCAACGCCATGGTAAAGATGTAATGTTTGAACTGGCAGAAAATGGTGAAGGCGAAAGCACGAAATTATTTACCATTAGTGCTGTAGTAGAAGGTGAAAAAGTGGGTACCGGAAGGGATTATAACAAGAAAAATGCAGAAAAACTAGCCGCAGAGAAGGCTTGCGAAGCATTGAGTATTTAGAAAGTTCATTGATTCAGTAGTCATTAGTTTATTGGGTTAACTGTATAAACTGGTTAATCGGTTAACTGTTGATATGAGCTAGAACTTCTGACATCCGACTTCGGACTCAAGTCTACTTCCCCTTCCCTAACGTATCCGTAAATTTCTTCGAAGATTCTTTAATGTATTTGATGTAATCGTAACTATTCCAATACTGTGCTTTATCAAACTCAGGACGGCAGTTTAACATGTATTTCTCTAGGGTATCACCTCTTAATTCGGTGTTGTTTTTAATGATACTCTGGTTGAAGTATACGTCAATCTGCGATTGTTTAATTTCATTGTCGGCATACCTGCCAAATCTCCGTGCATTTTTAGGATCAGTACCAATTAAGTTGTATAGCGCATTTAACGGACTGAATATAGCCGACAAAAGCGTTGTTTTCCCACCGTTATACACTCCCTTGTTTTTAAACTCCTGCTTAATTTCGTCTAGATCCTGTTTTTTGGTATTTCCCCTAATGGTAACATCGGCTAGCGTGGTACTTCCTCTAACCAGATAAATTACCAGATCTTTTTCGCTGTTTACCACCACACGCTGATCGATCAGATCCCTTTTAATTACCAGCAGCGTATCGCCGATTCTGGCTTTTAACTGGAACATGCCAATATCATTACTGCCCACACCGATGCCGGTGCGCAGATTGGTAATTTCGGATAAGGCAATCCTAATATTCGAACCTTTTTCGATCACCACACCTTTCACAATAAAATCCTGTGCCTTTACGAAAAAGCTGATTGAGGTAAAAACAAATAGTATAACGGCAAATTTAAAGTTTTTCATGGTGTGTTAATTTATATGTTTCAAAGTATCGGTATATTTCTTAGCCGATTCTTTGATGTATTTAACAGCATCGTAATTGCTCCAATTAATGGTCATGCTGCGTGTTGGGTAATAATCGAGCAGAAATTTGTCGAGGTCTTTCCCTTTTAATGTGGTATTATTTGAAACCAGGCTTTTATTGAAGAATTTATCCACTTCCATTAAGCCTAATTCCTTTTTGTAATAACGGTTAAAGTTACGTGCCCTGGCCGGTGTTTTCCCAAATAATTCGTAGAAAAACGTTAACGGACTACCACCGAAGGGATTTAATAAAATTAACGGAGGCTTACCTTCAAAAAATGATCCATTTCTTTTAAAGTCGCGCTTAACACTCTCCATCTCCTGCTTTTTAGTCTGGCCTTTGACCGTTACCTCTTCAAGCATGGTGCTCCCTCTTTGTAAATATACCACCAGGTCATCATCGGTATTTATCACCAATTTCTGATCGGTTAAATTTTTCTTAGTAATCAACAAAGTATCACCAATCTTGGCCTTTAGCAGAAACATCCCGATATCATTACTGTTAGCCCCCATTTTACTACGTAAATTAGTTATCAAAGCCAAAGCAACACGCACATTAGAGCCTTTTTCTATCACCACGCCCTTCAACACAAAATCCTGTGCTGTGACAGCTAAGCCTTGCATTAAGATGATGAGTAACAGAATAGCTTTTAACGGTTTCATTTTATTATAATGAGGTGTTCAAAGTATCTAAATACTGTTTTGCAGATTTTTTGATGTAATCAGCGGCATCATAAGTATTCCAGTTTTTAATCTGTTTATGTTTCGGTCTATAATCCAACATAAACTTATTAAGTTGCTTTCCTGTTAAACTGGTGTTATTTTTAACCAGGCTGGCATTAAAAAACCGGTCTATTTCCAACTCTTTTGTCTCGTTATCATAATAGCGGTCAAAACGTTTTGCATTTTTTCGTTCTGCGCTAAACAGCTCCATTATTGCGGCCAATGGGTAACGCACATAATAAAGCGGGTTTCTCTTTTTACCATAAAAATAAGTTTTCTTACGGTGCTCTAACCTAACAGCTGATAGGTTTTGTTGTTTGTTTTCTGCCTTAATTGTTACATCATCAAGCAGCATATCGGCCCTAACCAGGTTAATAACAAGATCCTGATTGTCAGGCACCACCACATAAATATTATCGAAATGCCTTTTGGTAATCAATAGGGTATCTCCAGGTTTGGCTTTCACCTGAAAGAACCCCATATCGTTACTTCCTACCGCTTGTTTATTATTAATATTGGTTACCACAGCTAATGCAATACGGATTTGAGTTCCTTTTTCCAAAATAACTCCTTTTGCTGATGTAATTTGAGCGAGCGTTTTTTTAGGTAAAATGAACAATAGCAATGAAAGTGATAACGTGATCAAAAATGCTTTCATATCTATAAGATATTTTTTGTAAAATTAACATTTGTTAACCTTGTAAACTGTTAAATAAACGTTAATAATCATGAGAAAACTAATGGGTGGATTTTATTTACTCTATTCGGCAATTGTATTTTTTATACTCATGCTTATCGTTTGCCCTTTTATTCTGATCAGTACAGGTATTTTTAAGGAAAAAACAGGAAGAAAAATTTCATTCTATTTTTTAAAATTCTGGGCCTGGAGCTTTAGTCTTTTAACTTTTCTATGGTTTTCTGCCGACGGAGAAAAAATTGACACTTCGCGGGCTAATATCTACGTTGGCAATCACAGTTCGTTTTTAGATGCTGTTGCCATTGTAATCTGCATTCCACAGGCTTTTAGTCCGCTGGGGAAGGTAGAAATGCTTAAAATCCCAGTATTTGGTTGGATTTACAAACGTTTGGTCGTGATGATTGATCGAAGTAGCAGAGAAAGCTGCGATCATTCTGTAGCTGAATTAAGAAAAGACCTGGCTGATGGTCAATCAATTTTGATTTTTCCAGAGGGCACGATGAATAAATCCAATCAGCCTCTAAATCCATTTTATGATGGGGCCTTCCGCTTAGCCATAGAAACCCAAACACCGATTTTACCTTTTGCGATATTGAACAGTAAAGCGCATTTCCCAAGAACAGACCCACTTTTATTAAATCCAGGCCTGATTAGAACTGTATTTGGCGAAGCCATTGAGGTGAAGGGTTTAGTAGCAGAGGATCTGGAAGAATTGAAAGCAAAAACTTTTAAGGCTATATTGAGCATGTTGGAAAAGTAGCCTCATTTATTATTAGGAAATGAGGGCTCCGGCACTTTTGGCTTAATCAGTCCTGCTTTATTCCGATGAAGGATCGGAATGTTCACTCCCATCAGGTTTAGGAAAGCCCACAGTGCAGCGAAAACTTGTAATGAAAAGTGGGGCTGCAATCCCCGAAGAAATACTGAACGCTGATTTTCTAATTATAAAGCTATTTTATCCGACAAGCTATAACTCTGGCTCCTCAACCATTATTATTTCTCCTTTCGGCTTAAAACCCTATCTTTGCGCATGATAAAATCCATGACAGGATACGGCTTAGCAACAGCCGATTATGCAAATGCAAAGTATAGTGTCGAAATCAAATCGCTCAACAGTAAATTCCTGGAGCTGAATTTAAAATACCCTAAAGCTTTTTCAGATAAAGAGCTGATCCTGCGCAACATCTGCAGTAAAGACATCGAAAGAGGAAAAGTAAGTTTAAGCATCAATGTAGAACGTACCAATGGTGAAGTTACTGGTGCCACTATCAATACCGCGTTATTAAGCCACTACTACAAACAACTTATTGCCGTTAATAACGAATTAGGTGCTGAGAGCAGCAACTTATTACAAACCGCATTAACTTTTCCTGATGTAATCAGTTACAAGGAAGAAAGTGTAAGTGAGGATGAGTGGAACCATTTATTTCAGATTTTCACCTCGGCTTTGGCCAATTTCAATAAATTCAGAGAAGATGAAGGCGCTGTTTTAAAGGCCGATTTAGAACTGAGAATTAAAAATATTCTTTCTTATTTTAAATCTGTTGAAGAGTTAGAGCCTAAAAGAATTACAGCAATCCGTGATAAATTTGCCCAGTTTTTGGATGATGCGGTAGGCAAAGTAAACATTGATCAGAACCGTTTCGAACAGGAATTGATTTATTACATCGATAAAATTGATATTACCGAAGAAAAAACACGTTTAAAAAGCCATTGCGATTATTTCTTGCAAACTTTAGCAAGCAAAGAAGCAAACGGCAAAAAAATGGGTTTCATTTCTCAGGAAATTGGACGGGAAATTAATACCATGGGGGCAAAAGCAAATGATGCACAGATGCAACAGTTTGTGGTAGGAATGAAAGAAGAATTAGAAAAGATAAAAGAACAGTTATTAAACGTATTATAAGGAGAAAGACTAAAGACTAAAGCATAAAGCAGCTTTGGTCTTTTAGCTTTTTGCTTTCAGCTTACAAAATGAAACAAGGCAAATTAATCATATTTTCAGCACCATCAGGAGCAGGTAAAACCACTATAGTACATCATTTATTAACGAAATTTCCTGAGCTGAGTTTTTCTATTTCTGCCACTACGCGCGAATTGAGAGGCGCTGAAACACACGAAAACGATTACTATTTTATTAGCAAAGAAGAGTTTTTACACAAAGTTGCCCGTCAGGAATTTGTAGAGTTCGAAGAGGTTTATAACGGAACCTTTTACGGCACCTTGCGTTCAGAAATAGAACGTATCTGGAATGAAGGCAAACATGTAATTTTCGACATTGATGTAGAGGGCGGTTTGCGTTTAAAAAGAAAATACGAAGATGATGCATTGGCGATTTTTGTTCAGCCACCATCGCTGGAAGTATTGAAAGAACGTTTAAGCGGCCGTGGAACAGATAGCCCTGAAAAATTGCAGGAACGTTTTATCAAAGCCGAAAAAGAACTGCTTTATGCTGACAAATTCGATGTGGTCTTAAAAAATTTCGATCTTAATACAGCCTGTGCAGAAGCGGAGAAATTGGTAGGGGATTTTTTAAAAAGTTAACAGTTTGTAATTTCCAATTTTCAGTTCACGGTGCATAGGGGAGTTATTCTTTAAATATAAAAATCAATCTATGGGCGATTTTTCTGATCTATTAGTTTATAAGAAGTCATTTGAATTGGCTATGACTATTTTCGAGCTTAGCAAATCTTTTCCAAAAGATGAAATGTACTCATTAACAGATCAGATTAGAAGATCCTCGCGATCTACAAATATTTGTTTAGTTGAAGCCTATAGGAAACGAAGATATAAAGCCCACTTCATTAGTAAGCTTTCGGATAGCGACATGGAGAATAGTGAAACTAAAGGCTGGTTAAAATTTGCTTTCGAGTGTAAATACCTTTCAGAAGACCAATACGAGAAATTAACCACTCAAAGCGATGAGGTTGGAAAACTCCTGAACCACATGATGAGCAACCCCGAAAAGTATGGTGTTGCTTAACTGTTTTATTGATTAGTATTATCCAATTCAAAATTGTTAACTGAAAAATGTCAACTGAAAACCGCCAACTAAAAACCGGTCTTTTCTTCGGTTCATATAACCCCATCCATACCGGACACTTAATTATTGCAAATTACATGGCTAACCATACCGAGCTTGATGAAGTGTGGTTGGTGGTTTCTCCGCACAATCCTTTAAAGGATAAAAGTGGCCTGACCAATATGTACGATCGTTTGGAAATGGCCAAATTGGCTACCGAAAATGCAGAACATATCCGGGTGAGTGATATTGAGTTTGCATTGCCACAACCCTCCTACACTATTGATACCTTAACTTATCTGCGTGAAAAATATCCTGAAAAGGAATTTGTGCTGATTATGGGGGCTGATAATCTGGTTTCATTCAAAAAGTGGAAAAACTACGAGGTACTTTTAAGAAACTATCAGATTTATGTTTATCCACGCCCTGAAGCGAATGTGAGCGAATGGGAAAATCACCCCTCCATCACTTTTACCCAAACCCCTTTAATGGAAATTTCTTCAACCTTTATTCGCAAGGCAATTAAAGCGCGAAAGAATGTTCAGTTTTTCCTTCCCGATAAGGTAATTGATTTTATTGAAGGTAAAGGAATGTATAAATCTTAACCAGAGCGTACCTTTTCTTAAAACCTACTGTATTAAATCGATTACTTGGATTAGTTTTTGTTTAATTCGCCTTTTGATTATTAATTTAGCAGCAGCTGATACAACAAAACACGTGAGAAAAAATTTATTTATACTTATTGCCCTTTGCGGTACCGCATTTTCTACAAGTGCACAACAAAAAAGCTATTTAGAATTATTGGCTAATCAACCTAAATGGGTCGATTCCGTTTTTAATAAACTTAATCGTAGAGAGCGTATTGCACAGATGTTCTTTGTTAGGGCACATACCAATCTGGGTAAAAAATATACCGATTCAGTTGGCCAGGTGATTAAAAAAGAACAATTAGGTGGGGTTATCTTTTTCCAGGGAGGCCCCGGCCGACAGGTTTTAGCCACCAATGCCTATCAGAAATTAAGCCGAGTGCCCCTTATTGTCGCAAATGATGGAGAATGGGGCTTGGGCATGCGTTTGGATAGTACCGTTTCTTATCCTTATCAAATGACTTTAGGAGCCATTCAAAACAAAGAACTTTTGTATAAAATGGGCCTGGAGGTAGCTAAAGATTACAAACGTATCGGCATGCAGATGAATTTAGCTCCTGATGCCGACATTAATAACAATCCCAAAAACCCCGTTATCAATTATCGTTCTTTCGGCGAAAATAAATACAATGTAGCCAGTAAGGTTGCCGCTTATATGAAAGGCATGCAAGATGGTGGCTTATTAACCACCTTGAAGCACTTTCCAGGTCATGGAGATACCGATGTAGATTCGCATTACGATCTGCCTCAGCTTACTTTCTCTGCAACACGTTTGGATACTTTAGAAATGTATCCATTTAAAGAACTGATTAAACAAGGTGCTTCGGGCGTAATGATTGCCCATATGAACATCCCATCGTTAGATGCTACACCAAACCTTCCTTCTACCCTATCAAAACCAATTGTTACGGGCATTTTAAAACAAAAATTAGGCTTTAAAGGGTTGATTATTTCGGACGCAATGGATATGAAAGGCGTGGTAAAATATTTTAAAGATGGCGAAGCTGATTTAATGGGTATCATTGCCGGAAACGATATTATTGAGTTATCTGAAAACAGCGATAGAGCTATTAAACTAGTGCGTAAAGCAGTAAGACAAGATCGTGTAAGCATGGCCGAAATAGACCATAGCGTGCGCAAAATATTAACTGCAAAATACTGGGCTGGCCTGGCCAAGCGCGATACCATTGTAACCCAAGGCATTATTGCGGGAGTTAACCGCAATGCGAGCAATGCCTTGGTACAAGAGCTGGCCAATGCATCGGTAACTTTATTAAAAGGTAAAGATTATATTAAACGTCTTATTCCGATCAGAAGAACAGCCATTATCAGTATTGGTGTACCTTCGGTAACCACTTTCCAAAAAGAGATTTCAAAAGGTTACTATAACTCTGTTTATTATGTATTGGATAAAGATGCAAGTGCTACACAGATTTCGAACATTGCCCGCGAAATAGGTGCATTTGATCAGGTGATTGTAGGTATTCATGATAGCAGATCGAGACCAGCGAATAACATTCCGCTAAATGCAGGCGTAAAAAACTTTATCAAAGAGTTATCGGCTAAAAATGCTGTTTTTGCTTTGTTCGCCAATCCGTATAACCTGGCTGGTTTATCAGGTTTAGAAAACAGTAAAGGTTTGGTTGTGGCTTACCAGAAAGAAGATTTTATGCAGATTTCTGCCGCAGCGGTAATTAATAACCGATTAGTGCCAACAGGTAAATTACCGGTAAGTGTAGCGCCGTTTTATAAATTTGGAGATGGCCTTTAACCACACCAAAGCGGTTGTACCATAACTATAGATTGTCATCATGAGCTTGTCGAAAGACTTATTTAAATGCCCATTGAGGTGTTTCGACAGGCTCAACATGACATACATAATCTAAAGAGAAATTGTTTTCAAGATAAAGCCTCTTTATGAGCAAAAAAATAGAATATTAATAGATTGTCTCTTACTTTAGTCTTTTAGCTTTCCCCAAAACAATTTCGCACTCAAAACGATTATCTAATATAAAACCTTAATGTTATGATAGATCCAGAAGATGATAATTATTCGAACGATCCTAACGATGCCTTACACAGAGAGGACGATGTAGAAAATATCAATGAAATTAATGGCGACAATACCAGTATCGAACATGATAAAGATCTGCTGGAGCAAGCCGATGAAGCTTCAAGAGCTTCTTATGAGTTGAACCTCGATGATGAGGTGGACGAAGATGAATTAGACGATTAACAAGAAAGCCTTTCAGATTTGAAAATCCGAAAGGCTTTCTTAATTTTTAGCCTCGATTTTGTGGTTCAGCCTTAAACCCTAAATATCTACTTAGCTTTGGCTTTATACGTTTCAGGATCAACAGCTGCTCTTGTCCATCCTTTTAAAAAAGAGGTGATTTTCTTTACATCATGTCCAACTTTCTTTTTACCGTTAGCGCCAACTTCTTCAGTTTCTAAATAAGAAGAATTTTCGATGTGTAGTACTTTACCTTTGCCATCAAGGATTAAAAATACCGGAAAGCCAAAGCGTTGAGGATATCCTAAACTGGCCAAAACACTTTCATTTTTATTTTCGGGGCTGTAATTAACCAGAACAGTCTCAAAATTATCATTAATGTATTTTTTTAGTGTTGCTGTACTGTCAACCAAATTATGGAATGCAATACACCAGCTACACCAGTTACCGCCAACCTGTAACAAAACGTGTTTATTCTCTTTAGCCGCTTTTGCAACTGCTGTGGCAATTTCGGCTTTAGCATCTGCCTGTGGATTATAGATATGAACGCCTTCTTTTTTCGCCTGACTAAAAGCCGTCGTCGAAATTAATACAGCTACAAATAAAATGACTAATCTTTTCATATTTTTTTGAATAATAATTAAACAAATTTAATAAAGTATAGTGTTACAATAGATTATTCGCGAATTCTTTACAGAGCGGAAACATTGGTTATTAATGGGATTCTCTTAACAAGAGAAGTTTAATTCAAGATATTTTTTCTATTTTCCATCTTCCATTTTTACCTATCTTTGCCCGGCAATGGATTTTTTAGACATACATACCCACAAAGTTGCTACCCAACCTGGGGTAATCAGTATTCAAAGTTTATCGTTAACGAGCGATATCTTTTTAGCAATGCCTAAAACCAAGCCAATTTCTGTTGGACTACATCCCTGGTTTGCTAAAATTGATCAACTCGAATTACAGATGAAATATCTAAGCGTTGTAGCTAATCAAACGAATGTGAAACAGATTGGCGAATGCGGCCTGGATCGATTAAGAGGCGAAAACCTGGAAAATCAAGTCATAATCTTAGAAAAACAGATCAAATTGGCAGAAAAAACCAATAAGCCCTTGATTTTACACTGTGTTAAATGCTTTTCAGAACTGATTGCTATTAAAGATCGATTGAAAGTTAAAGTACCGATGATTATTCACGGTTTTAATAAAAATGAGGCACTTGGTCAACAACTACTGGATAAAGGGTTTCTACTTTCTTTTGGAATAACGGCTTTAAAAGAAAATTCGGGCACAGCTAAGCTGATTCAAAGTACCAATAATTTTTTCCTGGAAACGGATGACACAGATATTTCCATTGAGGAAATTTACCGGATAGCAGCCATTTTAAAAAAGTGTACTGTAGATGAACTCAAAGCTCGTATTTTTACCGACTGGAATAAATTGAATTTAAAAAGCTAGCCACAGAGATACAGAAAGCATGGAAAGTTTTACTTCTTACCTAAAGCAAGATAAAAACGAACCATTGAGTTATAACATTAACTAAATCTTTACCCATCCTTTTCATCTGTGGTTAAATACAAAAAATAATATGTCTGATGTTAGCTGGCTTTCACGCTCTGCCCTCCTTGTTGGGAATGATGGAATAGATAAACTCCAATCGAAACATGTTTTAGCGATCGGTTTAGGTGGTGTAGGCTCTTTTGCCGCCGAATTTATTTGCCGCTCAGGAATTGGAGAAATGACTATTGTTGATGGTGATGTAGTGGACCCGACCAACCGGAACAGGCAGTTACCCGCTTTAGCAACTAATCATGGTGTAAGCAAAGCCGCAATTATGCAAGAGCGTTTATTGTCCATAAATCCCGAATTAAAACTCCATGTAGTAAATACTTTTCTCACACCGGAGAAATGCAGGGAAATTTTAGAGGCCGATTTCGATTACATTATGGATTGTATTGATAGTGTAATGCCAAAAATCACTTTGTTAGGAACCGCATTGGAAAAGAATATTCCTATTGTAAGTTCAATGGGTGCAGGTGGTAAAATGGATCCTACACGCTTAAGGATTACGCTGCTCCCTGATACTTATCAATGTGTTTTTGCCAGTTATGTACGTAAAAGATTAAACAAATTGGCCAATGCGGCAAAAATAAAAGCTGTTTTCTCCACAGAAGAAATGGATAAAAAATCTATGATCATGACTGATGGAAGTAATTTCAAACGCTCTGCTTACGGTACAGTTTCTTACTTGCCCGCAGCATTTGGTGGTGCATGTGCATCGGTTGTAATCCGCGATCTGCTTGGCTTTCCCATCGAAATGGCTGAACGCCCAGCAAGGATAAGCCATAAAACACTCAATAAACGAAAAGGTAAAAAAGCCTGATCCTAATGAATTGTTGATATCATGATTTCGGGAAAATTTTAAATTATTGTAAGTTAGGGTAGGATAATAATAAATCTCTCACCCTCTCCAAAGGAAGAGAATAAAACATACAACAAAAATGCAAAGGAAAACTAACACCCCTGCCGATTTAGGCACCCAGCATTCCCCTCTCCCAGAGGGGTGTCCGAAGGACGGGGTGTTAAAAAATACTTTGCAAAAAGAAATAACAATAAACGGTATAACTTTAACCATAACTCCAGTTACTAATCTACCATATCAACCCCACTTAAAAGAACGAGCAAAAGCACTTCGACAAGCTGGAAATTTACCTGAAGTATTATTTTGGATGCAGGTAACAAAAAAACGTTGGTCTTGTAATCGGAATAGATGGCTGTAGCCATGATGATAAGCAGATTTATGATAAATTAAGAGAAGATTATTTAATCTCTTTGGGATTAAAAGTGTACAGGATTACTGTAGATGATATAATAAAACAAATGGAATTTGTAATCATCGGTTTAGAAGAATATATTATTGCAGAATATGGAACTTAATCGCCTCAAAATAACTAAAGATACTAAGCCGCCCCGCCCTGCGGGCACCCCTCCAAAGGAGGGGAATTAAGAAAAACATATGCCCAAGCCCCTCAAAATTCTTCAAGCCTCTGCAGGTTCCGGTAAAACGTTCAGTTTAACTGCACATTACCTTACATTGCTTTTCAGTGGCGATAATAAATATCGCGAAATTTTAGCGGTAACCTTTACCAATAAAGCTACTGAGGAAATGAAAACGAGGATCCTCGAAGTATTACTTGGGCTGGCAAAAGGTAATCCATCAAAAAAAATAGATGACTATCGGAAACTTATTCTACTTGCCTATCCGATATTAAGCCCACAAGAATTACAGTTTAAAGCGGATAAGATATATCGTAAGATCCTGCATGACTATAGTCGTTTTTCTGTAAGCACCATTGATGGCTTTGTTCAAAAAGTAATCCGTGGTTTTGCTTTTGAACTTGGCTTAAATGCTGATTATAATTTAGAAATGAATTATGATAAGGTGAAAGATGATCTCGTAAATAAACTGGATGAAGCTTTAGATCACAACAAACAGCTTTTGCAATGGATTATCGACTTGGCCATCGAACGCATCAGCGATAATAAGAGCTGGAACTATAAATTCGAACTCTATAACCTTATCGGAGAAATATTTTCTGAACGTTTCCAGATTTTTGAAGATGCGGTAAGCACGCTTGGTTTAGAAAACGTCGATGAACTATTTAAAAAATACATCAGCGTTACCAAAGCAGAAATCAAAAACTTTGAAGAGGAACTGGTTTCGCTTGCAACAGAAGCAAACGAAGCGTTAAACGTAATCGGGGTAGAAACCGAACACCTCAAAGGGAAATCGAGAAGTCCGCTGGCTAAAATTATTCTTGTCGCCAGAGGTGATTTTTCTAAAATTGAGCCGCTTTTCAATTTAATCGACGAACCCGATGAGTGGTTTCAAAAAAACGCAAATTTTCCAGAGGCTTACGATACGGTAAATCCAATCCTTCAGAAATTAAAAACCCACTATTTAGCCCATTTACCAAATTACGGTCTGGCCATTGCTTTTAATAAAAATCTTTACTATTTAAGGTTGATGCAGGAAATTGCTGTACTATTGAAAGAGTATCGGGCTGAAAACGAGAACCTGCTGATTAGTGATGCACAAAAACTGATTTTAGGAATTACAGAGGATGCCGGCGACAACCCTTCCTTCATCTGGGAAAAAGTGGGCAACCGTTACCGCAATTTTTTGTTCGACGAGTTTCAGGATACTTCTACCAGTCAATGGGGAAGTTTTAAATCATTGTTGACCAATTCCATGGCTACGCCCAGCCAGGATCTGATCGATCACCTTATTGTTGGCGATACTAAACAGTCTATTTATCGTTGGCGCAATGGCGATTGGAATATTCTCCATAAACACGCCAAGCTTGATGTTGGTGCAGAAAATGTATTGGAAGAAAGTTTAGAAGAAAATTATCGCAGTGCAGAAAACATCATTACTTTTAATAATTTCCTTTATAAAGCCATTCCGCTTACCTTACAAAATGAGCTGAATGAAAATCTGGCTACCAAACCCGAAAGTATTTCCGAATGGTGGCAAGAACAGCACTACCAACAGATTATTACCGATATTTATGGCGGTTCTACCCAGAACTTTGCTACCAACACCTTAAAAGGTGGAACGATTAAGATTAAAAAGTTTGGTAAAGATCATGCACCAAACGAAGCGCGCTTTACCGAAACTATTTTTAGGGATATTGTCTTGGATGATATTGTTGAAGAAATAAGTCGTCTCAAAAACGAACAGCAATATGCGTTGAAAGACATTGCTATTTTGGTTCGTTCGAATAGCGAAGCCTTATTAACTGTTAAAAAATTAATGACGCATAGCCTGCCTGTTTTGTCTGGCGATGCGCTATTGATTTCCAACAACTCGGCCATACAACTCATTATTAATACTTTGAAAGTGCTTATTGGTTTAGAAGCACAAACGGCATTATATAAAGCCAATTGTATTGCACTTTACCATTCTTTGCATGAAAAAAATATTGATGCCAATTATTATCTTAACCTTACCAATAAACCTTTAAGCACACTTACCGCAGTTTTACCGGTTGATTTATGCGAAAATTGGCAAAGTTGGCTACAGCTTCCACTTCCCGAACTGGTAGAGATATTAATTGAAAGTTATGGATTAAAAAATCTCACCACCAATTTACCTTACCTACTCGCCTTTAGAGACTTAACGGCCTCTGCTTCAAAACTTGGCGAAAAAGGGATAATTTCATTTTTAACCTGGTGGGAAGAAGACGGCATTAAAAAATCATTGCCATCTCCCGAAGGTGCCGATGCAATACAGATTATTACTATCCACAAATCGAAAGGTTTAGCTTTTAGGGCTGTTTTTGTCCCTTTTTGTAATTGGGAAATTAAAGGCAAGCCCAATAGCACTTTCTGGGTTTCTTCAGAAGAAACGGTTTACAAAGAGCTGAAAGGGATTCCATTAAAATACAATGAAGCGCTGGCCGATTCGGCAATTGCAAAGGCTTATTACGAAGAGTTGCTTTATAACAATATGGATGCACTGAATATGCTCTATGTAGCCACCACACGTGCAAAAGATTACCTGTATATCGCTACAATGGCTAAAAAGGAATTGAAATTATCCAATATGGGTGATGTAATCAATTTCACTTTCGATGAGCAATTTGATGAAAATGGCCTATACGAAATTGTAGAGCCAGTAGCTGTTGAAAATAAGACGGAAGATTCGAATTTCATCAACTTAAATAGTTATCCAACCACTACGCGCTTATCAGCACTTTATATCTCTTCTGAAGATAAACATTTAAAACACCTGGTCAACATTGAAAAATCAGGAAGGAAAGGTTCCCTATTACACGATATCTTAGCCAGTGCCAGTTCACAGAAAGAAGTTAACGATTATACTTCTAACCTGGTTTTGCAGGGCATTATCAAGGAAGAAGAAAAACAGCAATTAATTAATTCAGCGCTTGAAGTGCTGAACAATCCCGAGCTTAAAGAGATTTTAGGTAACGCAAGCGAAAGCATTGTAGAAAAAAACATCATCGATGCCAATGGAAAGCTGCATCGCCCTGACCGCGTTTTGATTAACGCCGAAGAGGTAATCATCCTTGACTATAAATTTACCCTCGAAGAAAGCGACAAACATATCGAACAGGTAAATAATTACAAGGTTTTGCTTACAGAAATGGGTTATCAAAATATCAAAACCTATCTTTTCTACGCTGTTAAAGGTAAATTGAAATTAGTATAATATGCAGATGAAACCATTTTTACAGGAAGTTGCCGAAGATTTAGTTACTAGATTTGGAAATCAGATGCAAAACTGTGCCATCGTTTTTAACAACAAACGTCCATCTGCGTATTTACAGAAACACCTTGCTGATATTATTGGGAAACCTTTTTTTAGTCCCGCATTTTTTACCATACAAGAATTCTTTGCCAGTTCTACCAGCTATAAAATAGCCGATTTTTACCTACAGTTTTTTACTTTACATCGTATGTATAATCAATTGCTTGCGGAAGAACAATTAGAAAGCATTTCAAGCCATAAGTTTTTTCCGCTGGCCAAGATCATCTTAAGCGATTTTAACCAGATTGATGCTGATTTGGTAGATGCAGAAAAATTATACCGCGATCTGGAAGATATTTCGGTTATTAATAAAGATTTCGATTATTTAAGCCCAGAGCAATATAACTTTCTTTCCCAGTTTTGGACTTCTTACTCGGAAGGAAAACATAAAAAACAGCAGGAACTGTTTATCAAAATGTGGCGTAGGATGCCCAAACTTTATCATAAATACCATGCAACACTTAAAGAGCAAGGCTATTTAACCAATGGTTCTCTTTACCGTTATCTGGCGGATGATATTACCAATCACCAGGAGTTTATTTCCAATTTTGATAAGGGCAAGATTATTTTCGTAGGTTTTAATGCTTTGAGTAGTGCCGAGGCCAAAATATTTACCCAGCTACAAGAAGCCGGCAAAGCATTGTTTTATTTCGATGCCGACACCTATTATTTAGACGATGTTTCGCAGGAGGCAGGTTTGTTTTTGCGTAAAAATATTAACCAGCTTGGATTGAAAAATGAATTTGCGGGGCAAGAAAGTTTAATGAAATCTGTCCCACACCAGGTAAATGTTTATAAGGTTCAGGGACAATCTGCACAGGCTAAAATCCTGAACAATATTTTAGCAGAAGATTACACATCAGCAGAAACCGTTGGAAAAACAGTAGTGGTTTTGGCAGATGAAAGCCTATTGATCCCCACACTGCAAACGATTCCAACTAACCTAAACGGAAAAGAAATCGACCTTAACGTAACCATGGGTTTTGCTTTATCAACCTCAAGTATTTTTGGTTTAGTTGATTTATGGTTGGGGAGTCAGCTGGAGATTTTACAGCGGGATAAGGTAAGTTATAAAAATGTAGAAGCTTTTTTAACCCATCCCTTAACGGGCCTTACCCAGAAAATGCGGGATAAAATCCTAACCGCATTGTTGGAAGAAAACAAGGTGGAGATCGATCATAAGCGTCTATTACGCCAAAGCGGACTGTTTGAAGCCTTTTATAAAAAAATCGATGATCCGCAGCATGTAGTCACCAATTTATTGAATGTACTGGATTATGTATTAACCCGGTTATCAAGTGCAAAAACACTCAAGAAAATTGATGCAGAACTATTCGTAAAAACCATACAGGAGTTGAACCGTTTGCACGATACCTTTAGCAACCATATTGGAAAAGAAGAAATTCCTTTTGTAATTTACCTCGTCCAAAAATCGCTGCAGGCTATTGCAGTACCGCTTTCAGGCGATCCTTTGAACGGAATACAAGTAATGGGATTACTGGAAACCCGTAACCTAAATTTCGATAAAATAGTGATTTTGGGTTTTAATGAGGGTATTATTCCAAAATCATCCATTGGCAATAGCTTTATTCCTGATTCTATACGCCGTGTTTACGGCCTCCCGGTTCTCGAAAACCTCGATGCCATTTCTTCTTACATGGTGTACCGCCTATTACAGCGGGCAAAGAATATCAATTTTGTCTATAATAGCCTAACAGACGAGTCTACTTCGGGTGAAGCCAGCAGGATTTTAAAGCAGCTTGAGTACGAAAGCGGATTTGAATTTACCTACAACGAGCTTAATTTGGAGGTAAAAACCGAGCCATTTAAAGAAGTAAAAATCGAGAAAACCAATAATGCCTTTATACAGGAAACACTTCAAAAATACCTTGATAAAAGAAAGGTGCTTTCGCCTTCGGCACTTACCCAATACATTTCCAACCCAGTAGATTTCTTTTTCAATTACATTGCTGGCATTAAAGAGCCTAAAGAGATCAGCGCAGTGGTAGAAGCCAACGAGATCGGTTCGATTCTGCACAAAGTGATGGAGTATTTTTACGAGGATTTAAGGTCTGAAGAAATTACTGCAGCGCGTATTAATGAGAAACGCAAACAGATTCCCAGGCTGATACAAAAAGCCTTTAATGCTGTAATGTTTAAAAATCCAGATATGATAATGGAATATAAAGGCATGCAAAAGGTTATTTTATCCATTGTAGATGCCTATGTGAATATCATTTTAAACCAGGATGAAGCACAAACTCCTTTTACTATTATCAGTCTCGAGCAAAAAGTAGAGGCCGAAATTAGTTTTCCGCTAAGAGGGAATGAAGCCAGTGTTAAAATTTTTGGTTTTATCGATCGTGTTGATGTTAAAGATGGCGTGACTAAAATTATTGATTATAAAACCGGTAGTGACAAGTTAACTTTTAAAGATATTCCAGAGCTGTTTAATTCCGATGGCAAGCACATTAATAAAGCGCTGATCCAAACTTTATTATACACTTATGCTTATGAACAATTTTCGGGAAAAAGCTTTGTAGAACCGAATCTATACGTAGTAAAAACCATGAGCGCAGATGGCGTTTGGTTTAAATCGGGCAGGCAAAATCTATCAGGAGCCTATTTAGAAGAAATCAAACCAGAATTCCTTACCGAATTAAGAAAAAAACTGACCGAGCTTTTTGAGGCCCCCTATTTTGTAGCCAGCGCAGTTGAGGATAACTACAAATATTCTATTTATAAAACTTTGTTTTGAAAATAATTGGGCTAAAAATGGGCTGATGGCTGAAGCCGACAGCAATGAATTAATATATTCTAATAATAATGCCGCAGGTATATGGCTATATTCCTGATTCATGGTAGTCAGCTTCAGCTGACTGAAACATATAATATTTCTATATGGCTTTAGCCAAAAAATAAATAAAAACCTTATATTGGGGTGGAATAATCATAAATTTTCAATTATGTCGTATGTAAGAATTTGGGTGCACCTCGTGTTCTCAACTAAAAACCGACATCCCTATTTAACTAAGAATATCCGTTACCAAGTCCATAAGCATATTATGGATAACTGTAAAAACAAATCCATTTTTCTTCAATCAATAAATGGATTTACTGACCATTTGCACTGCTTAATTTCTTTGGGAAAGGATCAATCTATTTCAAATGTTGCTAAGTTAATTAAAGGAGAATCATCCTTTTGGATCAACCAAAATAAATTAACCGAAATTCCATTTATGTGGCAAGGCGAATACTATGCAGTCTCAGTAAGCGAATCACAATTAAATTCAGTTATAAATTATATCAAAAACCAGGAAGTTCATCATTCGAAAAAATCATTCGCCGACGAGGTAAAAGAATTTGAGGATAAATATAAATTTGTAATCCTAAAAGAAACTTGATGCTAACCTTAAATTTTACAAATTTCCCCATACTCGAAACCGAGCGCTTAATCCTCCGAGAACATGATCTTACCGATGCCGAAGCCCTTTTAGCCTTGCGCACCAACGAAATGGTAATGAAATACATTGATAGAGAAAGGCCAAAAGATATTTTTGAGATTAAAGATTTTATTTCCCGCCATAGAAACGGTTATGAAAATGGCGACAACCTGACATGGGTAATTGCTTTAAAAGAGAAACCGAACCAGGTAATTGGCTCCGTAGGTTATTGGAGAACCGACTTTGCAAACCATCGGGCAGAGATTGGTTACTTGTTGCATCCTGCTTATTGGCGGCAGGGAATTATCTCTGAAGCCTTAAAACGATCGATCGATTTTGGCTTTAATGAGGTTAACCTGCATACCATCAGTGCAAACATCAATGTAGGAAATGATGCATCAAGACAGATGCTGATCAAACATGGCTTTGTAAAAGAAGCTCATTTCAAACAAAATTATTATTTTAAGGGTCAGTTTCTCGACAGTGAGATTTATGGATTATTGAACCCAAACCATCAAATCGATTATAATCTTAGATAAATGCTTAAAACCGCAACACCTATTCTCGCCTCCCTAAATGCAGAAGAAACCATAAAATTTTATACAGAAAAATTGGGTTTCACTTTCCACGACAATTGGGATGGCTACGTTATTTTTAGTAAAGATGATATCAGCATCCACCTGTGGCCAACTGACGATGAAAGCATCCCTAAAAACACGGGCTGTTATATTTATGTTACCGCTGTAGATGAACTTTATACTACTTATACCAAGCAGGGCGTAGTTCATCCAAATGGGAAATTAAAAAATATGCCTTGGGGCATGAGGCAGTTTTCCATTCTGGACAACAACGGCAATATCATCCATTTTGGAGAAGATATTTCGGAAAAAGCATAAGCTTTAGTACAAAAAGCTTAATAAAAACACAATTACCCAATAATATTTCCCCTTTAAACAAATAAGCAAAAAACATAGCCGAAAAAGTGCGGAATAATGAATCAAAACACCCATAATTATTACAAAACATAGGCATTTTAGCCTTTGGTTTCAAAGCGATTAATAATTATATTTGCCCCCGTTATTAAAATTTACAATGAGAGAAATCCAATTTAGAGAAGCACTACGCGAAGCCATGAGCGAAGAAATGCGTAAAGATGACCGCGTTTTTTTATTAGGTGAAGAAGTAGCAGAATATAACGGTGCGTACAAAGTAAGTCAGGGTATGCTTGATGAATTTGGTGCAAAACGCATTATCGATACCCCGATTGCCGAATTAGGTTTCGCAGGTATTGCAACTGGTGCAGCAACAGCAGGCCTTATTCCAATTGTGGAATTTATGACCTTTAACTTCTCATTAGTAGCTATCGATCAGATCATCAATGGTGCTGCTAAAATTTTATCAATGAGCGGTGGCCAGTTCTCATGCCCTATGGTTTTCCGTGGTCCAACAGGTAATGCAGGTCAATTAGGCGCACAACACTCTCAAAATTTCGAAAACTGGTTTGCAAATACTCCTGGATTAAAGGTAGTAGTTCCGGCTACACCTTATGATGCAAAAGGTTTATTAAAACAATCAATTCTTGACCCTGATCCAGTTATTTTCATGGAATCGGAGGTAATGTATGGCGATAAAGGCGATGTTCCTGCAGAAGAATACTATATCGAGCTAGGAAAAGCAAATGTAACCAAGCAAGGTACTGATGTAACCATTGTTACTTTCGGTAAAATGTTAACCCGCGTTGTAAATCCAGCTGTAGAAGAATTAACCAAAGAAGGAATCAATGTTGAAGTGATCGACTTACGTACCGTACGTCCTATCGATTATGATACCATTATTGCTTCTGTTAAAAAAACAAACCGTTTGGTTGTTGTAGAAGAGGCATGGCCTTTGGCATCTCTTGCTGGCGAGATTGCTTTCATGGTACAAAAACATGCATTCGATTATTTAGATGCACCTGTTTTACGTATCACTTGTGCCGACGTTCCACTTCCATACTCACCTACTTTAATCGCCGCAAGCTTACCAAATGCTGAGCGTGTGGTTAAAGCAGTAAAAGAAGTAATGTACGTTAAAAAATAAAAATTGTCATTCTAAGCATAGCGAAGAATCTCATTAGATATAAATCCTCCAGATAATTTTGGAGGATTTTTTTATTTCCCCATTTCCGTGTCCGCTGTGTTTCCGTGGCAAATACAAGAAAATTTATGTTCAGTAATCCTTCGGTTTCATCAGCCCCGCCATTCATTACAATCTTTTTGGCCGGTTACCTTTTCTATTAATCGTTATTGCGAGGAGGGAACGTCGAAGCAATCTTTTCTCGCAGAACACGCCAAAAAGTATTTCCATTTCTGTCTGGTTTAGCTAACTAGGGTCTGTACAAAAAACTCAATTCAGTTCTTTGCCTAAGCGCAAAAACTGCCGATAATTTGATTTAATTAATCTCAAAGTTGGTGGCCGACATAATTTTCTATAATTTAATGTCAGAATGTGGGAAAAGTTAAAGGATATTATTGTGATTATCATTTTAGTCTCGATCGGATTAATTTTATTATTAATCTGTTCACCAATGATTATTACCTCAATAATCAGCGACTACATTGAAGAGAAAAAAAGTGAAAAATTATATTGCGAGTATCTTTTGGAAATTGATGGTCATAAACTATTTTGTTACAATAACAGAAAAGATTGCCAAGAATTTATTGAACAACAGATTATTCCATTCTTACCTAGTGATGTAAAATTGATTTTCCTTGATGGAAGATATCCAAAATCAGACTATTCGCAAAAGTTTGCTTCAACTGTATTATATAAAATTAAAAACCAGGTAGGCTTCCCATATCTTTTGAAAGTTCAGAACGGCATTGTTCTCGAAAAATCAATAAATAATGAACTTTACAATAGTTTAAATCAGGGGCATGACTTTCAAGTTTTATATAATAAGATAAATAAATTTTATCAAAAAGAGTACGACACTCAAATTACTTAGCTGCAATTTTTCCAGCCACCAATATCCTGATCGGCGTATAAATTTTTAAGAAATATTGTAAATTCACGATATAAAAAATCAGCAATGGAACAGCCCAAGCCAGAAAATATTGACCAATATATTGCTAAATTTCCATTAGAAACACAGAAACTGTTACAACAAGTCCGCAAAACGATCCATAAAGCGGTACCAGAAGCAAGAGAAGTAATCAGTTATGGCATGCCAGCCTTTAAACAAAACACCATATTGGTTTACTTTGCCGGCTATGCCAAACACATTGGCTTTTACCCAACCGGCTCAGGAATTGAAGCATTTAAAGAAGAATTTACCCAGTATAAATGGAGTAAAGGAGCTGTTCAGTTTCCTTTAGACAAACCTTTACCTCTAGATCTGATTACCAGAATCACCAAATTTAAAGCAGAAAGGGATTTAGAGAAAGTCAAAAAAAAGAAATTATGAGGGCCTAACGCTTTCAACTAAAATGAAAACTGTTTAAGCAGATTATGGAAAACAGTTCAAAAAAACATCTGTTTAGTAAAACCTTACTAAAACAACGCTAACCAGATGAAAAAGTTACTTTTACTCCTAGTCATCTTTATCTCTACCAAATCATTTTGCCAGAAGGTAACAGTTGTAGAAATTGAAACACTTTCGAAACCTGAAAAACTTATCCCTGTTGTCCCTACCCAGGAAATACTTAAAGTATTGAAAGCAGATATTGAAAAAAATGTCGACAATTTACCAGATAGTTTAGTCTATTATGGTGAACATCCATTTTTAACAGGCATTTTAAATTCCTACATCGATCATCGGCCATTTACCATCTCTCCCGATATCTTCTGGTTGCTCATCAGCCAGGGTTTTGCCAGGCATATTACCCAAAACGCCGAAGAGCTAAGATCAAAAATGGTAAACTTTGACGGTCGGAAAACTTTGACTGTTGTTTCAGATAAAATTTTCATCGGTAATCCCCAATCCGATTGGGCATCAATTTTTCCGCAGTTTAACGAACAGATTAACGATTATACAGGCAAAAAATTGGTGGGCATTTTAACTTCCGATTTTAGCACCACCACACCTACCTCGAAGATTGTAAGCCAGGTTACAATTATGGAAACCGTAAAATCTTATTTCGAGTTTAAGGTAATTATTATTGGCTGTGGGATCCCGAAAATCACTATCGAAGGCACAACTCAGGATTGGAAAAAATTACTGGAGAAAACAAAATATCTCTCTCAGTATAAATTAGAATGGTGGACAAACGAACTCATCCCGATTATCGAAGAAATTATAGCGGCGAAAAAAGGGAAAGTGAATAAAGATTTCTGGATGAATATGGTAAAATACCATACAGAGAAGAAATACGGAACGGTAAATACAATCGACGGTTGGATCGTAAAGTTCTTCCCCTATACCAAAGAAGGAAATAAAACAGGCTTAAAACCCATTACCAGTGTAAACAATCTGGCTTCAGAAATTGTAAAAGTTCCTTTTATCCTCGAAGACGCACAGCAGCATACCAAGCACAATATGGAAATCTGGGCAGGGTTTATCGGTTTATCCCAAAACAACAGAGATTTTACCATAAAACCTGAAATGAGCTGGGCTATTGTAAATAAAGACAGTGCACCATCCGAAACTGCCGTTTTTGGCAATAAAACTAACGCCGATGATCTTTCAATAAGCAACATTAACGCAATTCCAAAAGAGCTCTATGCTTTAAAAAACATCGGCACACTGAGGGTCAAATTCACTAAGAACATTAATGTTCCTGATGAACTGGGTAAAATTGAAATCAGGAGATTAGAACTTACCGGACAGATTACAGCGGCTGAAAAGCAAAGACTTGTAAAAATGTTTCCCAACAGCTGGCTGATCATAAATGGAAAAATGATCGAACGCTGATGAATATAACCATTGCTTTTTTCAAAAACTTACTCACAAATTTCGGTGGAAAACTTCATTTTAAAAATCCTTAAATCCCGCAAATCCTGATTAGCTTTGCTTCTTTAATTTTTACCTTTAGGATATGTTAACCCACCATAAAATAATTGCAGCCGAATTAAAAGTTGCAGAAAAACAAGTAATCGCAACCGTAAACCTATTAGATGAAGGCGCAACTGTACCCTTTATTTCACGCTATCGCAAAGAAGCAACAGGTAGCTTAGATGAGATTGAGGTAGCAGCAATCCGCGATCGGGTTTTGCAGTTGCGTGATTTAGACAAACGCCGAGAAGCGATTTTGAAATCGATGACTGAGCTTGGCAAGTTAACACCTGAACTGGAAAAAAAGATCAACGAGGCAGAAACCATTTCGCTTTTAGAAGATATTTACCTGCCATTTAAACCTAAGCGTAAAACACGTGCGTCAGTTGCAAAAGAAAAAGGATTAGAACCTTTGGCCTTGCAGATATTTGAGCAGAATGCTTTTGATTTAGATGCATCAGCAGAGAAATTTATCGATGCAGAGAAAGGTGTAAATTCGCTTGATGAGGCTTTAGCTGGCGCAAGGGATATTATTGCCGAAATGATTTCTGAAAATGCCGAAGCCCGCACAAAAATGCGTACTTATTTTCAGGAAAAAGCTGTCTTTAAATCAGAAGTGATCAAGGGAAAAGAAGAAGAAGGTATTAAATATAAAGATTATTTCGAATGGACCGAGCCAGTTAAAACAGCTGCATCACACCGCGTTTTGGCCATGCGCCGTGGCGAGAAAGAACTGATTTTAAGATTAGATGCACTTCCGCCAACAGAAGATGCAATTGCTATTTTAGAGAACCAGTTTATTTTAGGCAATAATGCGGCTTCAAAACAAGTTCAACAGGCTTTAGAAGATGGTTATAAACGCTTGTTAGAACCAGCAATGGAAACCGAACTTCGGGTTTTCACCAAGCAAAAAGCAGATGAAGAAGCCATTCGGGTTTTTGCCGAAAATGCACGTCAATTGTTATTGGCAGCACCAATGGGACAAAAAAATGTATTGGCCATCGATCCAGGGTTCCGTACTGGCTGTAAAGTGGTTTGTTTAGATAAACAGGGTCAGTTACTAGAAAATACAGCTATTTATCCGCATACCGGGCAGGGGAATGTGAAAAATGCCGAATTTACGATCCAACAACTTTGCGAAAAACACAATGTTGAAGCTATAGCCATTGGTAATGGTACTGCAGGTAGGGAAACCGAAGCGTTTGTTCGAGCGTTGAATTTACCGCACATCACCATAGTAATGGTTAACGAAAGTGGCGCTTCGATTTATTCGGCATCAGAAGTAGCCAGAGAGGAATTCCCTACACAGGATATTACCGTGCGCGGGGCCGTTTCAATCGGTCGCCGTTTAATGGATCCATTGGCCGAACTGGTAAAAATTGACCCAAAATCTATTGGTGTTGGTCAATATCAGCACGATGTCGATCAAAATAAATTACAGGCAAGTTTAGATGATACCGTAATCAGTGCAGTTAACGCTGTAGGTGTAGAATTAAATACCGCCTCAAAACAGATCTTAGCCTACGTTTCTGGCTTAGGGCCAACTTTAGCACAGAATATTGTTGATTACAGAAATACCCATGGCGCATTTAAAAACCGTGAAAGCTTGAAAAAAGTACCTCGTTTGGGCGACAAAGCTTACGAACAGGCAGCGGGTTTCCTGCGTATCCGCAATGCAGAAAATGTTTTGGATACCAGTGGCGTTCACCCTGAGCGTTATCCTGTAGTAGATAAAATGGCGAAAGACCTAGGTACTACCGTTTCTGCTTTAATGAAAGATACGCAATTGCAAAAGCAGATCAAACCACAACAATATGTAACGGATGAAATCGGCTTACCTACACTAACCGACATTTTAAAAGAGCTGGCAAAACCTGGGCGCGATCCGCGTGAACAGTTTGAAGCCTTTAGTTTTACCGATGGTGTGAATGAGATTTCAGATTTAAGAGTGGGGATGAAACTTCCTGGAATTGTAACAAACATTACCAATTTTGGTGCCTTTGTTGATATCGGTGTACACCAAGATGGCCTAGTCCACACCAGTCAGCTGGCTAACCGTTTTGTAGCTAATCCAAATGACGTAGTAAAAGTGCATCAAAAAGTCGAAGTTACAGTTATGGAGGTTGACGCAGCCCGTAAAAGAATTTCACTATCGATGAAGACGGAAGTTAGTCCGAAGTCGGAAGTCCGCAGTAGTCGGGAGTCCAGGGAGCAGAAACCTAAGCAGGACTTCAAATCGAACAATAATAAACAAAACTTCAAGCCACGTAATGAGCCAAAAGATGCTGATGGTGATCTACAAGAAAAATTGGCAAAACTGAAAGGCATGTTTAAATAATATCCTTTAAAGGGGACCGTCATTTCCTGGAGCGCAGTGAAATGACGGTATATCTATTCTCCAGTGTTTTCTTCAGTAAGCTTCGATATCATCTTTTTGCATGATATGAAAATCATTGGCGACATGAATAAATTATATACATTAGCATTTTGTAGATTTTCCAGAAAGAAAAGATGGAGTTTTTCGATGCCCACAGTATATTTTTCACGGTTCTTGGCTATAAAATGAGCTATTTGGAATTCTTTGCTGTAATTACCGGAATTATTTCCGTTATACTTTCAGCAAAAGCTAGTGTGTGGAGCTGGCCCATGGGCATTATTAATGTATTTTTATCCTCTTTTTTATATTATCAAAGTCAACTTTACCCGGATATGTTTTTAATGGTTTTCTTTTTTGTAACCAACATGATGGGCTGGTGGCGATGGACAAATCCAAAACCGGGGGAAGAAGATAAAAATAAGGAGCTTAAAATCAGTTTTATGCCATTAAGACAATTCCTAGTCTTAATGGCCATTGGCATTATTGGCACATTATTAATAGGTACTTTAGCCAGTCAGCTTCACAATTGGCTACCACTGTTATTTAATTTACCTAGCGCTTACCCCTTTATTGATTCATTTATCTTTGTAATGAGTGTGATTACCACTTTTCTAATGATCCAGAAAAGAGTGGAGTGCTGGATTATCTGGTTGATTATCGATGTTGTAGCCACTTACCTTTATTTTCTAAAAGGAATTAAATTTATGGGCGTCGAATATTTCATTTTTACCGTTATTGCTGGTTTTGCATTGTGGAACTGGATTAAAGAATATAGGAGCTACACTAAAACTGTGTAAGCGAATTAAAAACCTATATTTTATATGCTGAAATAAATTCAGCACGACGATCGCAAGGTAAAATCCATTTTTTTTCAATCAACTATTTGATAATAAAAGTTTTCTATCTATCTTTGCAGTCCCAAATTTAATGGGAATAATAAATTGTTTAATAAATTAAATACAAGCAAGTGAATACGTTAAGTTACAAAACTGTCTCGGCCAATGCGAAAACTGTTAACAAACAGTGGATTGTTGTTGATGCGCAAGGCGAGATTTTGGGGCGCTTGTCATCGAAGATCGCTATGATCATCCGTGGTAAAAACAAGCCTGAGTACACCCCACACGTAGACTGCGGTGATAATGTTATCGTTATCAATGCAGACAAGGTTAAATTGACAGGAAACAAATTCAGCGAAAAGCAATATGTTTCTTATACTGGTTATCCAGGTGGTCAACGTTTTATTTCTCCTAAGGAGTTAATGGCGAAACACCCTCAACGTGTAATCGAGAAAGCGGTACGTGGTATGTTACCGAAAACTAAATTGGGTAAAAAACTTTACACCAATCTTTTTGTGTATGCTGGTGAAACTCATCCTCATGCAGCTCAATCTCCAAAAACCATTAAACTTTAAGAAATGTCAGTTACTAACACTTCAGGAAGAAGAAAAACAGCTGTTGCACGTATCTACTTAAAAGATGGTGCTGGCGCAATTACCGTTAACGGTAAAGATCACAAAGTATATTTCCCAACTTTACCTTTGCAATATATCGTAAACCAAAGTTTAGAAGTTTCTGAACTTGTAGGTCGTTATGATATCACTGTAAATGTACAAGGTGGTGGAGTAAAAGGACAAGCAGAAGCTGTTCGTTTAGCTATTGCTAAAGCGATTGTTGAACTAGATGCGGAGAAAAAACCTGCATTACGTGCTAAAGGCCTAATGACGCGTGATATGCGTATGGTTGAGCGTAAGAAACCAGGACGTGCTAAAGCTCGTAAGAAATTCCAATTCAGTAAACGTTAATCACAGGAGGCAAAGACAATGGCAAGAACAACTTATCAAGACTTATTGGATGCAGGTGTACACTTTGGTCACCTTACCCGTAAATGGAATCCAAAAATGGCTCCTTACATTTTCATGGAGCGTAATGGAATTCACATTATAGATTTAAATAAAACTTTAACTAAAACTGAAGAAGCTGCGGCTGCGATTAAACAAATCGTAAAATCAGGACGTAAAGTATTATTTGTTTCAACAAAAAAACAAGCAAAAGGAATCGTAGCTGAGCAGGCTAAAAAAGTAAACATGCCTTTCGTAACCGAGCGTTGGTTAGGTGGTATGTTAACTAACTTTGCTACTGTTCGTAAGTCAATCAAAAAGATGTCTAACATCGATAAAATGACTAAAGACGGTACTTATTCGATCTTATCTAAAAAAGAGCGTTTAATGATTCAACGTGAGCGTATTAAATTAGAATCACTTTTAGGTGGTATTGCTGATTTAAACCGTTTACCTGCAGCTTTATTCTTAATTGATGTTAAGAAAGAACACATTGCAGTTACTGAAGCGTTAAAATTAAACATCCCTACTTTTGCGATGGTTGATACGAACTCAGATCCTTCTAACATCGATTTCCCTATCCCAGCGAATGATGATGCTACAAAATCAATCTCTTTAATTACTGATGTAATTATTAAAGCTATTGAAGAAGGTTTAGATGAGCGTAAACGCGAAAAAGATGATGAGGCTGAAAAAGAAGCAGTAGCTGCTAAAGCTGCCGCTGATGCTCCAGAAGCAAAAGAGCCAAGACGTAAAAAAGCTGCTGAGGCAGAAGTTGAAGCGTCAGCATCAGAAGAAACTAAAACAGAAGAATAGTAATATTTTTTAATTGCAGGTTACTGGTTTCAGGTTTTAAGTTGGCTTAACATGAGTTTAACTTGGCGCTTGTAACTTGTAACCTGTAATTGTTATAACAAGATTGTAAAATTTAAAAAAGGAAATAAAATGTCTACAGTACAAATTACTGCCGCAGATGTAAATAAACTACGCCAACAAACTGGTGCTGGTATGATGGATTGCAAAAAAGCATTATTAGAAGCTAATGGCGATTTCGAAGCTGCTGTTGATTTATTGCGTAAAAAAGGTCAAAAAGTATCAGCCGCTCGTTCTGGTAATGCTACTTCTGAAGGTCTTGTATCAATCGCTGTTTCAGCTGATGGCACAAATGGTAAATTAGTTGCTTTAGCTTGTGAAACTGAGCCAGTTTCTAAAGTTGAAGATTTCCGTAACCTTGCTCAGGCTGTTTTAGCTGCAGCGGTTGCCAACAATCCTACTACTACTGAAGAATTATCAGCAATTACTTTGGAAGATGGCCGTACAGTTGCCGAAACCATAACTGAACTAACCGGTAAAATCGGAGAGAAAATCGTTATTCAAGAGTACGCAAATATATCTGGCGAAAAAATCGTTTCTTATATCCACTCAAATGGCAAAATGGGCGTTTTAGTAGTATTTGAAGGTACTAATGGCGTAGATATTACTGAAGCTGGTAAAGATGTTGCTATGCAGATTGCTGCAATGAACCCAGTTGCTGTTGATAAAGACGGTGTTGATCCTGCTACCATTGAACGTGAAATCGAGATTGCTAAAGACGTTATCCGTCAAGAAGGCAAACCAGAAGAAATGGTGGAAAAAATCGCCGCTGGTAAATTGAACAAATTCTACAAAGACAGCACTTTATTAAACCAGGAGTTTGTTAAAGATAGTTCGGTAGATGTTCGTAAATTTTTAGATAACACAGCTAAAGGTTTAACCGTAACTGCTTTTAAACGCGTACAATTAGGTGCATAAGCATTAAAAACATATGTAAAAAAAGCTCCAAGAAATTGGAGCTTTTTTTATGCGCTATGCCTTTGTCATCTTATTACTTCCTCAGAGCGGTATAAGCACCAACTTCTTTTCCTGAATCATCCAGCATACTCGCCACTAATTTATTTCTATCTGCTTTTATCTTGGTAATTGTTCTCGTTCCTGTCTTTGGTCCACCACCAATAATTAAAGGATAATGATTTAGTGCCTTATCAGGTTGGTGCACCATGTACTTATGGGTATGGCCACTTAAAACCAAATCTACTTTGCCCTGATTCAACAATGGTTCAAATAGCTCAGTACAATGTTTTGGCCCATGTGCATCGCCAGAAAAGCGAGGTGGAATATGCATCAATACTACTCTAAACGGCGCTTTTTTAAATTCCTTTGAATTTATTTCTGTTCTAAGCCACTCAGCTTGTTGAATTCTGTAATCGTCAAAATCTACGATACCTGCGTATACCGGATGCGCATCTTCTTTATCTTCACCAGTATCTAAAATTACAAAGCGAACAGGGCCTAATGTAAAAGCAGCATGACCAACATGCATATAATATTGAGGAAATTCGCGTGCAAATTTACCTCGTGTTTCATGGTTACCCCTTACATAAATAAAAGGTGTGTGCTTTGCAAAATTATCTACACAGGGTTGGAGCATATGTTCGATAATCTGTTTCTCATCAGTTTGATAATCGAATATATCACCATTAAAGAAAACAAAATCTTGCTTTTTATCTGGAACAAGCCCTAACAATTGAGGGATTGATTCTGGACGATCATGTGTATCATTCAACATTAAAAATGAAACCTCTTCCTTAGTCACATCGGCATTCACAAATTCTTCAACAGCACTACTTACCGTTACACCGTATGTTAATTTGTACGGCTGAAAATCTTTGATTTCTTTAGAAACAATTTTATAATAATATTTTGTTCCTGGTTTTAAATTTTTTAACGTTACTGCATTCAGCTTGCTATTGGCTTTCATTAAACCCAATTCAGCTTTTCCATAAGCTTTTTGATTTAGCAGGTCTGCCTGTTCGCCGTATTCTACCCAACCTGCAGCAGTTTTATTGGTTAACCAAAGAATGGTCATCGCGTTATTAAAGTTGGTTTGTAAATAAGGTCCAACTGCAATCTTAAATTCATCTTCATTAAGGGGTACGCTTGCAATGGTTGCAGATGGCGCTACTAAGGTAGCAGCGCTTAAAGTTAGACTGGCCTTTAAAAAACTTCTTCTATTTGACTGATTTTCATTCATTTGGTTATTTTATCTTATTACCCAAATATATAGCCGCAATATTTAACTTTGGCCGTGTAAGATTAAATTTACTCAAACGTTTGATATGTCTAAAGTAATTTCCAATACCTCCTATTTTCAGGGCAACGATTTAAAAAAGAATCAGAATATCTCAATCGATGGTGCTATCATTTCGGATATTAACGAAAGCAGCAACAAAGAAAATGGCCACACAATTACTATACCCGGTTTTATAGACTTACAGATTTATGGAGCAGGCGGCCGATTATTTTCTGCCGTTCCAACTGTCGAATCATTAACTATAATGGAAGATGATCTACTTAAAAAAGGTACCACAGGCTTTTTGGCCTGTATGGCAACAAACTCCCCCGAAGTTTTTGATGCATGTATAAAAGCAGCTAAAGAACATCGATCATCGGCAAAAAATTGTCTGGGGCTGCACTTAGAAGGCCCATTTCTGAATCCAAAACGTTTGGGTGCCCATGTACCTGCATTTGTAAGGAAGGCCTCGCTCGACGAGATTAAGAAGTTAATTGATTTTGGAGATGGTATAATTAAAATGATGACCATTGCCGCAGAACTCCAGGCTGATGAGATGATTGAATATTTACTAAATAATGGTGTAGTTGTTTCATTGGGGCATAGCAATGCCACTTTTGATGAGGCCACTGCTGCTTATAATAAAGGCATTCAGACCACTACCCACCTATTTAATGCCATGAGCCCTATCCATCATCGCGAGCCTGGTATACCAACGGCGGTTTTTAATCATAACAAGGCTATGGCCAGTATTATTGCCGATGGGCAGCATGTAGATTTTGAAGTGATTAAATTTGCACAGAAAATATTAAAAGAGCGCTTGTTTCTTATCACCGATGCAGTTACGGCCTGTTCTACAGGGCCATACCAACATATTGAAAAAGAAAACAAGTTTGTTATGCCCGATGGTACACTATCTGGTTCATCGCTTACGATGTTAGAAGCCGTTAAAAACTGTGTATTACATTGTGGCATTGCGCTAAATGACGCGATTAAAATGGGAACCCTATACCCCGCAAAATTAATTGGGATTGAAAACCTGACAGCGAGTATAGAAATTGGTCACCAGGCAAATTTATTGATCATTGATGATAACTTAAATTTAAAAGAGGTCGTATTTAAAGGCGAAACGATATAACACATTCAACATGTTAAAAAAAATATTTTCCATTCTATTGTTCTTATCCCTTTGTGCCATTCATGCTTGGAGCCAGGAAATAAATACAGCTTTTAAAATAATACCGCTTGGCGTAAAAGGCGGTGATGATGAGAGTAATTTATCTTCTTACATGATTGCGCCGAAAGGCAGCGAAAAATATGTCTGTCTTGATGCTGGGACAATAAATGCCGGTATCCAAAAAGCGATTGATCATCAATCGCTAAAAGGAATAAGTGAAGAAATTCAACGTAAACAGATTAAAGGATATCTGATTTCGCATGCACATTTAGACCACGTAGCAGGTTTAATAATCAATTCGCCAGCAGATACAGCCAAAAATATTTATGGCTTACCCTCGGTCCTCAATATTTTAAGGGATAAATATTTTACATGGGATGCCTGGGCTAATTTTGCCAACGAAGGCGAAAAGCCACAGCTAAAAAAGTACACTTATTTTCCCCTGATTGAAGGCAATACTTATCCCCTTGAAGGAACAGAAATGAAAGTAAAAGCCTTTGAACTAAGCCATGGCAATCCTTATAAAAGCACTGCTTTTCTGATCAGCCGCAATGATAGCTATGTGCTTTACCTGGGAGACACCGGCGCCGATGAAATAGAAAAATCGGATAAACTCGCTAAGCTCTGGCAAAACATAGCGCCTTTGATCAATGCAGGCCAACTAAAAGCTATCTTTTTAGAGGTTTCTTTCCCTAACGAACAGCCCGATAAACAGTTGTTTGGTCACCTTACACCAAAGCTTTTCTTTAGCGAACTGTCTAAACTTGAGGCTTTAACGAACAAAAAAGCATTTAAAAAAGTTTCTTTCATTATAACCCACACCAAGCCCCCACAAAAAACCGCCGAAATGGTAAAAAAGCAATTGATTTCAGGAAAACCGAAAGATTTAAAGTTAATTTTCCCTGAACAAGGCAAATACTTAACAATTAATTAATCTAAATAGAACATTAGCGGCATTAAGTCAGCGTATTTTTGTTGAAAATTGAGTGAAATATCATAATTTTAAGTACGATAAGGGTAACAACAAATTATAATTGCTTCATCACCAATAAAAAACATAAACTAATGAAAAAATTGTTACTATTATTCTCATTTATGCTTGTGATAACCGTTTTTGGTTTCGCACAAGGGGTTACTACTGCATCATTTATTGGCACAGTTAAAGATCAGAAAGGAGTGATACCAGGCGCAACGGTTACTGCCATACATATCCCCTCAGGCACAAAATACTCAACCTTAACCAGGGCCGATGGCAGGTACAACCTACCAAATGTACGTGTGGGTGGTCCATATACCATTAAAATAAGTTATATTGGTTATAACGAATTGGTTAAAGAAAACCTGAACACCACCATTGGGGAAGATTTAAGGGTTGATGCGACATTAACCGAAACATCGCAAAACTTAGCCGATGTGGTGGTAAAAGGAACGCAAGACAAGGTGATCAACTCGTCGCGCACAGGTGCAAGGGAAACCATTACCCGCCAGCAGATCGATAATTTACCTACAATTAGCCGTTCGCTGTCTGATTTTACCAAATTAACCCCATCAGCAAACTCTACAACCGTTGGAGGTTTAAGTTTTGGCGGCAGAAGCGGTTCTTACAACAACTTAACGGTGGATGGTGCCCTTTTTAACAACTCGTTCGGGTTATCGGGCAGTTTGGGTGGACAGGCCAATTCTCAACCGATCTCATTAGATGCAATTGAACAGATCCAGGTAGATATTGCCCCTTATGATGTCCGTCAGGGATCATTTACCGGAGCTGGCATCAATACCATTGTAAAATCCGGAACAAACGATTTTAAGGGGTCGGCATATTATTATACCAGGGGAACTGATTTAACCGGATACTCTGCCGGGGTAACCAAAATACCTGTTGTTGATTTTAGCTATAATCAGCGTGGTTTAAATATTGGCGGACCGATTATTAAAGACAAATTATTTTTCTTTGTTTCCGGTGAACAGGAAAGGATCAGTACACCTGCAACTTCGTTCGTTGCATCACGTCCAGGTTTATCAGGAGCAAACATCTCAACAGCAGACGCTGCTACATTAGATCGTTTATCGAACTATTTAATGAGCAAATACAACTATTCAACCGGCCCTTACGAAAATTATCCTTACAAAACACAGAGCGATAAAATCACGGCAAAAATAGATTGGAACATCAATGCCAATAATACCTTGAGTGCAAAATATTTCTATCTGAAATCGAACAGACAGGTTGTTGCTAGTGGCTCGGGTATTCCGGCAGGCTTAAACGGTAGCCGCTCACCTTCTTCAACCTCTATGCCTTATTTCGGTTCGAGTTATACCATCAACAATAACTTTAACATCGGTATTGTGGAGTTAAACACGAGAATTGGCAATAACATGTCGAACAAATTAACATTGGGCTATTCGGCATTGAGAGATTTCCGCGCTTCAAACGGTGCTGAACTGCCAATGGTTGATATCGGTAATGGAAACGGCGGAATCTTAACCAGTTTTGGTTACGAAGTATTCACCGCGAATAACCTGTTAAACTCCGATATTTATCAATTCTCGGATGATTTCTCGATCTATGCCGGTAAACACGAAATCACTATCGGTACCAGCAACCAGTTGAACAAATTCCTGAATGGCTTTGCGCCAAACTATAACGGCCTGTATTATTTTAGAACAGCCGACGATTTTATCAACAACCAGCCTGCGGTAAGTTATTCATACCGTAACTCGGCATTGGCTGATGGATCATTTCCATTTGCAAAAATGTCGTCGTATAACTTAAGTTTGTATGCACAGGACAAATACCAGGTGAGCGATAACTTCAAATTAACTTATGGTATCCGTGCCGATTACACCTATTTCCCTACTAAATTAGATCCGAACCCAAATTTGGCTGCATTAACCTTCCAAAATGGTTTGCAGGTAGACATTTCTAAATTCCCGAATAAAAAATTATTGTTCTCGCCGCGTGTAGGCTTCAATTATGATGTTTTTGGTGATAAAACAACACAACTCCGTGGAGGAACCGGAATTTTCACCGGCCAGGTTCCTTATGTATGGATTTCCAACCAGGCTTCTAACACCGGAACATTATTTAGTTCAAGCACCGTTTCAACCCCTGGCGACCCACGTTTAATTTTTAATCCGAATGTAAATGCCAACCGCCCTGCTCCTGGTACTGCAGCGGCCAATACTTCTTACGAGGTAGATGCAGCTTCTAAAAATTTTAAATATCCACAAATCTGGAGAACAAACGTAGCGGTTGATCAAAAATTACCGATGGGTATTATTGCCACTTTAGAAGCATCGTACACTAAAGACATTAACGCGGTAAACTTCTCTAACGCAGCATTGCCTAATAATTCAACAGGCTTAATTACATTGCCAGGAATTGAAGGACAACAGCGCTACACGGTAAAATCTACACAGACAGGTACCACGGCGGCAAATCCTTCTATTTCGCCGTTTATCTACATGCAAAACACCAAAAAAGGCTATTCTTACTTCATTACAGGTCAGTTGCAAAAATCTTTTTTTAGTGGATTTAATGCAAGTGTAGCTTATACTTACAGCCAATCCAAATCTGTAAATGATGGTGGTTCTACTGCAAGCTCAATCTGGTCGCAAAGGGCAATTGCAGGCGATGCGAATTCTGATGTTCTGGCCAATACCAATTTCATTCAACCAAACAGGGTTATAGCTTCCTTAAGCTATAAAAAAGAGTATTTTAAACATGCAGCTACTACAATTGGTTTAATTTTCGAATCAGCCAATAATGGTGCATTCAGTTATGTTTCATCTGGCGACATCAATAACGACGGTGGCGCGAACGATTTAGTTTACATCCCACAAAGCAAAGGCGATATTATTCTAGTTCCTGATTTTGTAGGCGATACCCGCACTCAGGATCAGATCTGGAACCAGCTGAATGCTTATATTGCTCAGGATAGCTACCTTAGCAAACACCGAGGTGAGTTCGCAAAAAGAAACGGCGCCATCATGTCGTACTTTAAAAGAGCAGATTTACACCTTGCACAGGATTTCTTTGTTGGGCCGAAAGGGAAAAGAAATATACTTCAGTTTACATTGGATATCATCAACCTTGGTAATCTGTTAAACAGTGATTGGGGCTTATATCAAACACCAAATATCCCATTATCAACCTACAATACCGCTGTATTATTAGCCTATAAAGGCTTAGATGCTACTACGGGAAAACCTACTTATTCATTCCCTTATCAGGATAAGGCCAATTTAACACCATATACCACAACCTATAAAAATATTACCGACCAGATTTCGCGTTGGCAAGCACAATTTGGTGTGCGTTACATTTTTAATTAATTCACAATCCATACCATTTCACCATAAGAGCTCCATAATAGGAGCTTTTATGGTTTGCAGATAAAGTCCAATAAACAATTTACATCAATTATTAAAAAGCATAGCTTGGTATTAAAAAAATGTTAATATTTTTGAGGTCATGAAATATAAACGCATCCTACTTAAGCTTAGTGGAGAATCGCTAATGGGCGATAAACAATACGGTATTGATAATGAACGCGTTAAACAATACGCTGAAGACATTAAAGCGGTACACGATAAAGGCTTAGAAATCGCAATCGTAATTGGAGGAGGAAATATTTTTAGGGGCTTGAGCGCCGAAAAAAGTGGGATGGACAGGGCACAGGCTGATTATATGGGCATGTTGGCTACAGTAATTAACTCCATGGCCTTGCAAGATGCTTTAGAAAAAGTTGGTATTAAAACACGTTTACTTACTGCAATTAAAATGGAGCAGATCTGCGAACCGTTTATCCGCAGAAGAGCTGTTCGACATTTAGAAAAAGGCCGTGTAGTTATTTTTGGTGCAGGAACCGGGAACCCGTACTTCACAACCGATTCTGCAGCGGCTTTACGTGCTATCGAAATCAAAGCCGATGTTGTTTTAAAAGGAACACGCGTTGATGGAATTTACACCGCAGATCCTGAAAAAGATCCATTGGCCACTAAATATGAAGAAATTTCTTTTAGAGAAGTTTATGATAAAGGCCTTAATGTGATGGATATGACAGCCTTTACCCTTTGCGAAGAAAACCAAGTGCCGATTATTGTGTTTGATATGAACAAACACGGCAATTTCATGAAAATTGCTAGTGGCGAGCCTATTGGAACCTTGGTTAAATAAGGAATAAAAATTATTATTTTTGTAGAAATACACACAATTATGAACGACCTCATACAATTACAATTAATGGATACTCAATCTGCAATGGAAAGAGCTATCGATCATTGTGAATCTGAATTAACTAAAATCAGAGCTGGTAAAGCATCAGCTGGAATGTTGGATGGTATTTTCGTGGATTATTATGGCGCAGCTACAGCATTATCGCAAGTAGCCAGTATTAATACGCCAGATGCCAGAACAATCGTAATCCAGCCTTGGGAAAAATCACTTTTAACTGCAATCGAAAAAGCTATTCAAGTAGCTAATATTGGTATCAATCCACAAAATGATGGCATTGTTATCCGCCTGGTTGTGCCGCCTTTAACAGAAGAGCGCAGAAAAGACTTGGTGAAAAAGGTTAAGGAAGAAGCCGAAAGAGGCCGCATTACCGTTCGTAATATCCGTAAAGATGCCAATACCAAAATTCAAAAATTAAAGGGCGAAGGTGTTTCTGATGATGAAATTAAAACAGGCGAAGGCGAAGTACAAAAATTAACCGATGCTTATATCATTAAGGTTGACAAACATGCTGAAGCGAAAGAAAAAGATGTAATGACAGTTTAAATCTGTATAAAATACTATCGAAACGGGAATGGACATCAATCTATTCCCTTTTTTATTGCCTTATTTCTTTGCGCTTGAGCCTCTAATGTTTAAGATTGTAGGTAACGATACCTGAGTCTTTTCGATAGATTTTCCAGCCTTTTTAAGCTTGTTTAATAAAATTTTCATCACGTTTTCTGCAATGGCCTCAAGAGGCTGTGCTATAGCCGTAACCGGAGGCTCACAAAATTCTAAGATTTCGAAATCATCAAAAGAAACAACAGCAATATCTTGGTGGATCTGAATACCTAGTTTTCTAAAAGTTCTTAAGCCATCTAAACAAATATAATTAGCCGCAAAAACTACCGCATCAAGCTGCTTCTCTGCTTTAAAAAACTTGATCATCTCCTCAATCGATTCGGCAGAGTTTACATATTTTATCTTCTTTACAATTGCCGGCAAGTTATATTTTCCAACAGCACTTTCATAGCCGGCCAGGCGGTCTACCATCTGTTGCTGGGCCGTATCGATTGTTACAAAACCTATTTTTTTATAATTATTTTTAATGAGGTGCTCAGTAGCCTCGTAGGTGCTGCTCTGATTATCGATTATTACATAATCTGTTTTAACATCTTGTACATACCGATCAAACAATACCACAGGAGCATCTGTTTGAATCAATTTTTTAACTTCTTCTTCCAATCCCTCTGGTAAGGCCATAATGTAGCCATCAACATGCCTATCTTTAAAAATCTGTAACAGTTCTATTGCTTTTTCGGTATCGTTTCTGGTGCTGCTAAATAGGATCTTATAACCAAGGTTAGAAGCAATTTCATCAATTCGGCGTGCTATACCAGAGAAAAAAGGTTCAGAAATGTCATCAACTAAAAAACCTATAATTTTTGTTTTACCTGTTCTTAAACTTGTGGCAAGGGTATTAGGCTGGTAATTTAATTCAGCCACAAGGTCTAAAACCTTTTTAGTAAGCGATTCGCTAATATTTTTTTCTCTTGCTTTTCCATTAATTACAAACGATACTGTCGTAATGGAAATATTTAATTGTTTAGCGATATCTTTAATTGAAACGCGTTTCTTCATCACAGGCATTGAACGGGTAAAATTTAATTGGTAATATAACAATATATCTATAAATATAGGAGGGATATGAAAAAAACTAGCCTAAAAAAGAAAAAGAGCAACCTATCCAGGATTGCTCGATTAACTAACTTATTATTCATAAAAAATGCTGTTGGGGAAGGAGTCGAACCTTCAAGGGGTAGTTAGCTACAGTTCAAAAAATTAATTTGTGGTCAACCCAATAAACTGCGTTTGTCCCATTATTCCCCACCACCGAGACAAGGAGGCGTGTCTGCCAATTTCACCACCCAACATTTCAAAAGTTAACAGTCTTCAATTTCCAATTTTCAGTGTTTAAACTGCCAACTGTAAATCGCCAACTGAACTGGCTGTAGGGGAAGGAATCGAACCTTCAAGGAGTGGTTAGTACCGAAACCGGTATATTCCCATTATTCTCCGCCACCGAGACAAGGAGGTGTGTCTGCCTGTTTCACCACCCTACATAATGTTATGCAATTTTTAAAGAACGTTTCCTTTTTGTTAATTGCTTGATACAAATGTAAAGGAACAACCAATACCTTGCAAATATTTTAAACATTTAATTTTATTTTTATAATATTGATAAATATTTGTAAATTCGCTTATCATAATTCAAAAATATGCTTAAAAAAGACAATTCCAATTTAGAAATTGACAACCTTGACATCGATATATTGAAGCAATTGATGCAGGATGCCACTAAACCTTATACAGAAATCGCTAAAGATCTGATTGTTTCAGGCGGGACGATACACGTTAGAATGAAGAAACTGCAAGAAATGGGCATTATAAAGGGCTCTCACCTTATCATTGATCCGCAAAAGGCCGGATATGATATCTGCGCCTTTTTAGGTATTTACCTGGAGAAAGGCATCCAGTATAAAGATGCGGTTGCGCAGTTGAGCAAAATTAAAGAAGTAGTAGAATTACATTACACTACAGGAGCTTACAGTATGTTTGCCAAAATTATTTGCAGAGACACCAATCATTTACGCCATGTTTTAAATGAAGAAATACAGGCAGTGAACGGCATTCAGCGTACAGAGACTTTAATCTCGTTAGAAGAGAGTATTAAAAGACAGATTGAGCTGGGATAAGATAAAAGCAGAAAGACAAAAGCAAAAAGATTTCATTAAAAACACCAAGTTTAAAATGATCTTATACCTTATATGATAAAATGCTTTTAGTTATTCTTAATTTATTATTAGGAAATGAACGTTCTGTAGAATTTCGGAAACAGCAGTCCCGTTATCCGCTATAGCCTCGAATTGCAATCGGGGGCTGCCGCTACTACCGGGTTTATTAACAATGGCTTGTACAGGTAAGCGCCCAGCCAAACATAGCAGCAATATACTGGCCACCTAGACCCGATTGGAGTGAGCATGAAGCCGCAGGCGAAATAAAACAAAAAGCAGGAGCAAAACCTAAATAATTGTACAGGCACCGCTCTCCTAATAACTCTTAGTGTTATTATCTGAAAATTAGCATTCAGCATTTCTTCGGAAACAGCAGTCCCGTTATCCGCTATAGTCCCGATAGAAAAAATCGGGAGCTGCCGCTACTACCGGGTTTATTAACGATGGCTTGTACAGCTAAGCGCCCAGCCAAACATAGCAGCAATATACTGGCCACCTAGACCTGATTGGAGTGAGCATGAAGCCGCAGGCGAAATAAAACGGAAAGCGGGAGCAAAACCTAAATAATTGTACAGGCACCGCTCTCCTAACCTTAATAATTACATTTTAAATCCCCTTCGACTACGCTCAGGATAACAACTGGAAAAAAATTAAGCTATTTCAACAACTGGTAAGCAACCAGCGCAGCAACATAAGCCATAGCCGTCATATATGCCAGTTGAATTACCGGCCATTTCCAGCCTTTGGTTTCGCGGTAAACTATAGCAACTGTACTCATACATTGCATGGCAAAGGCATAAAAAAGCATAAGCGAAATACCCGTAGCGAAAGTATAAACCGGTAAACCCGTACGGCTATTTTTAGAGGCCGCCATACGCGCCCTGATAGTGTTTGTATCTCCATCACCACCATCAACACTGTAAATGGTAGCCATGGTACCCACAAAGGCTTCACGAGCCGCAAAGGAGGTAATCAGACCGATACCAATCTTCCAGTCGTAACCCAATGGACTGATAACAGGCTCAATTGCATGACCAATTATGCCCACATATGAGTTTTCTAACTTTTCGGTAGCCACCAGCGTTTTAATATGATCGATATTTTTTGTTGTATCAGCCAAAGCAGACTCGTATTTTTTATCAATGCTTTCAAATCGGTTTCCCGGTCCGAATGAAGCCATTACCCAAAGGATGATGGAGATGGCGATGATTACTTTACCGGCTTCGAACACAAAGGTTTTCGATTTCTCGTACATGGTGTAGAACACATTTTTCCACCTTGGCATGCGGTAAACCGGTAATTCCATGATAAAATAAGACCTTTCTTTAGTTTTAATAATGAATTTCATTACCCATGCTACCAATACCGCAGCAATAATACCCACCAGGTACATCACCATTAGTGCCAGTCCCTGCAGGTTAAAAATACCCAGAACAGTTTTAGAAGGAATAATTAACGAAATAATCAGAATATATACGGGAAGCCTTGCCGAACAGCTTACCAATGGGGTAACCATGATGGTAATCATTCTATCTTTCCAGTTTTCGATATTTCGGGCAGCCATAATAGACGGAACAGCACAAGCTAAACCACCGATCATCGGCACTACCGATTTACCGTTAAGCCCAACTTTACTCATAATTTTATCCATCATAAAGGTAACACGGGCCATATAACCTGTATCTTCTAAAATGGATATGAATGCGAAAAGAATTGCAATCTGTGGAATAAAAACAAAAATACCCCCTAAACCTGCAATTACACCATCCAACAACAGATCAGTAAGCATACCTGCGGGCAAATATTCGTGCCCAATGTTGGTGATAAAACCAAAACCAGTCTCAATCCAGTCCATCGGGTAGGATGACCAGGCAAATATAGCATTGAAAATTACAAAAAGGATAAACAAGAAAATAGCAAATCCCCATACTTTATGGGTTAAAATAGCATCTAATTTATCACTGAAAGAAAATTTCTTTTCGGTTCCCTTGTCAATAACTACATCAGCTAAAATTGTACTGAGATGTTTATATCTGGCAATAGTTTCTGCAGCCTGAATTTTAGAAGATTCGAAATGGTGAAATTGTTCTATATGCTCAATTTCTTCTTGCTCTTTTTCGGTAAAGAAAGTTAAATGTTCATGCTGATGCAGTACCTGGAGCGCATAATAATCGTTATCGGAATTGAGTTTCGATTTTATAGCATTAATTGCTTCCGGAGCCAGGAAATTCACGTCTACATCCTGATATTGTGTAGCAATTTTATTGGTATTGGCAATGGCCTGTTTCAGTTTATCAATTCCGATATTATTCCTTGCCGAAATGGAAACCACCTGAATACCCAATTTTTCTGCCAGTTTATCCAGATTAACCTCAATCCCCTGCTTGGCAGAAAGATCGATCATATTAAGGGCCAAAATAATCGGGATACCTAAATCTGCCACCTGCGAATACAAAAGCATGTTACGCTTTAAATTCGAAGCATCGGCAATGAGCACAATAACATCAGGATGGCTATTGTTTTTTTTATCGGCCAGTACTTGAAAAACAATGCTTTCATCAGCACTTTTCGGATATAAGCTATACGTTCCCGGTAAATCGATGATCTCGGCTTCCTTACCGCTGGCAAGTTTTGTAAAACCTGTTTTCTTATCGACAGTAATGCCCGGAAAATTTCCAATTTTTTGATTTAACCCTGTTAAACGATTAAATAAAGTAGATTTACCTGTATTGGGATTACCAACTAATGCAACTTTAATATCCAAACCCAGCTCTTTTATTGAATAATGATAACATCGGCTTCACTTTTACGCAAACAAAGCTGATAGCCAGCAACACGGATAGCCATAGGATCGCCCAGAGGCGCAAAACGCTCTACCTCTACCTCCTCACCCGGCAAGCAGCCCATCTCCATTAACTTTACAGACATATCTAAATCTGTAAAAGCTACGATTGTTCCCTTTTCTCCAACTTTTAGGTGCGACAGTTTCATGTGCTAAATTTGGCGCAAGTTAACCTTTCTTTAGATTTATTCCAAATAAGATAATCTAGTGTGGGATATAAATTACATAGCTTTACTCTAAAATGATCTAGTTTCGCTGTCTGCCCCCACCAAAGCCGCCACCACCGTTACCGCCACGGCCCCTACCACCTTCTTCACCTCCCCGAATGCGGTTTTTACCACCCATACGGTTTAACGAATAGGTAAATGAAAACATAAAATAACGCTGCAATACATTGTAGCTTTCATCACGGATAGTATTGTTGTTGGCCGTACGGCTTACGCCCCGATTTTCGTTCAGCAAATCGTTTACTGCGGCTTTAAAAGTACCACGGTTTTTAAAAAACTGCTTACTTAGGTACGAGTTCACCAAAGTAAACTGGGTATCGAAATTCTCTCCCCTGCCTGTATTCTGGTTGTAATCGGCATCAACCGACCAGCGGATATCGCCAGGAAACATATAGCTGATACTAATATTGGGACTAAAAGTATAATAACGTGTATTGGAATTGGGCTGAACGGAATAGGTAGCCCTATTAATTGAGCCGCTAACACCTGCGGTTAAATCGAGCTTATCTAAATTCGATACCAAACGGTAACCATTGCTAATCGACCAACTGTTGGTGATATTTTTTAAGGTATTGGTAAAGTTTACATCGCGATCGTAGTTGCCACTTATATTGATGTGGAAATTAAGCTTATTTTCTGCCATAATGGGCAAACTTAATGAGGAAGATAGTGAACCTGAATAAACACCATTTACGTTTACAGGCAGCACTGCAAATTTACCCTGATTAACACCTCTTTCGATTAAACTGCTGCTATTGGCAATTTTATTGGAAGTTTGGGTTAAGTTTACATTTACAAATAACGACCTGTTTTTTCCAACCGTAAAAGTGTTGTAGGCAATACGCAGAGTATTATTAAACTCGGGCTTTAAATCAGGGTTTCCCAGCGGAATACTTTGTGTGTTGGTATTGTTAGGAATAGGCTGTAACTGTTGTATGGTAGGCTGATTGGTGCTACCACGGTAATTGAATACCAAACGCTTGTTATTGCTAAAATTATACCTGAACATGGCTGAAGGCGTATAATTAAATACGTTCTGTTTTAATATAAAACCTTTGGTAATGTTATTGTTTTTACGATCGGTATTTTGAACGGCCATTCCTACATTCCAGTTGTATTTTTTGGCCATTTTATTAAAACTGAAACCAGCTGTATTGGTTAGAATGGTGTTTTCGTAAACGTTACTTAATGAATCATTAAGTAAATCGTAGTTTAGTGTAGCCGGATTAAAGTCGTAGGTAAAACGATTAGAAGTATTATGGTTATAGCCGTTCTGGTAGTTAAACTCCAGGCTCAGGGTTTTATCTAAAGGCTCCGTATAAACCAGTCGGGTATTCTGACTGATAGATTCGCTTTCCTGATCATTGAACTGGTTAATCATCTTTTCTGTTTTAACACTATCTTTTTCGCGCGTTTCAGGATTGTAATTATAATTATCAGCGTCGTTATTGTTAATGTTGGTATTAAAATTCAGTGATAATGTTCTTCCTCGGCGCATAAACTTTTTGCGCAACAAAATATTATTACTGATAGATGGGGCCGTATTATGATTGGTTAATCGCTGGGAGCCGCTTGTATTATAGGTACCAAAATCGCGGGTGTAAATACTGTTGTTTAGGCTTTCGTTGTTGGTATAACTTAAATTCGGCTGGATGCGCAATGAGGTAAGCGAATCTAACTTCGTATCGACCATAAAGTTTAAACGGTGGTTTAAGCGATTGGAAGTATTGGTCTGGTTATTATTGAAAACCGTGGTTACATTGCCCAAAAGGTTTTGCGTAACACTATTCCTTAAAATCAGGTTATCAGATTTATTAACAAAATAGCTGAAATTAATTTCGGTTTGGTCAGCATATACATCCGAGAAGTTAAATCCACCGGCTTTAGTATCGGTAATCCCGCCACGTCCGCCGTTACTCCCGCCATTTCCTCCTCCCAGGCCACCGCCAAAATTTTGTTTGTTTACGTTATTGAACTGGGCAATTACACTCAATCGCTTGTCCTGATTAAAATGGTTAATGTTCGCATTTACATCGTAACGGTCGTTAGAACCGTAACCACCTGTACTGTTCCCGAAGTAGCCGTTTTTCTTATCCTTTCTGGTGGTGATATTAATGATCTTGGTTCTGGAGCCATCGTCAATTCCGGTAAACTGTGCCTGATCGGAAAGTTCATCGATAATCTGAATTTTATCGATCATATCGGCCGGAAGGTTTTTAGTGGCCAATAAAGGATCATTCCCAAAAAACTCCTTACCATCTACCTTCACTTTTGTAATGGTTTCGCCCTGGGCTTTTACTGTTCCGGCTTTATCTACCTCTACTCCTGGCAATTTCTTTAGCAAATCTTCTACTACCGCATTCTCTACCACTTTAAATGAGCTTGCATTAAACTCAAGGGTATCCTTTTTTACTACAATTGGAGGAATTTCTGCTTTAATATCAACCGTTTGAAGATCAATTGCCCCCCCTTCTAAAACAATATCTGCCAAGGTTATATCTGCTTTATCCACAGTAATGGTAAAATCTTTAGTGGCGTTCTTTAAACCTAAAAACGCAGCATATAACCTGTAGGTACCTGGTTTTAGATTTTTAAAAACGAACTTCCCATCTTCAGTAGTACTTACCGCACCTACCATACTCGAATCTGTGAGGTTTTTAACAGCCAAAGAAGCAAAGTCAACTGGTTTTTTATCTTTTGATTGAATAACCCGTCCGCTAACTGAACCCGTTTTCTGAGCGTAGGCAAAAAAAGATGATAAAATAAAAAGGAGCGTAAAAATCTGTTTCATTCGGTTAGTTTGGTTTATAGCATAGAGACTGCGGGCTTTTATAAAGGTTTATTTTACTTAGGTAACATTTGAAATACATAAATGTCAATAGTACATTTAATCTCAAAACAGATGGTAAAACAAAAAAGTCCCGGTTTAACCGAGACTTTCTTCATTTTAATCTAACATTTTACATTCTTATACGCTGACCGCCACCACCACGTTGGCCTGGCATCTGCATATCGCCACTCATGTTTCTGCCACCTATACGCGTTAACGAGTAGGTGAAAGAGAACATATAATAACGTCTTAATACATTAGTAGTTAAATCGACAATTGAAGTCCCGGTAGCAGTTCTGCTCACACCAGTGTTCTGGTTAAGTGCATCATTTACAGAAAATTTAAATGTTCCCCTGTTTTTGAAAAACTGACGGCTGATGTAAGGATTAAGAATAGTGTATTCCTGGTTAAATAAATCGCCACCACCAAAGTTCCTGAAATAATCAATGTCGATTGCTAACCTGATATTGGCTGGCAATACATAACTCACATCAAAACTTGGATTAATGGTATAATACTGGGTATTGGATGATGGCCTTGCAGAAAACGTAGAATTGGTATAACTTCCTGTAATACCACCCGTTAAATCGAATTTATCAACATTGGTAACCAATTTATAACTGTTTGAAATGGTATAACTATTGGTTACATTTTTTACCAGATTAGCACTTCTTTGGTCTGCAATAAAATTCACATTTCTGTTATACGAACCGTTACCAGAGATATTCAGCGTTAGTTTACGCTCTGCCATCAAGGGTAAAGACCAGGTTGCATTGGCATTACCTGCATAAACACCATCAACATTGATGTAACTTACCTGTTGAACACCTCCTGACAAGGGTACAACTGTATTTCCAATGGCATTAAATGTTTGGGTAAGGTTTAAACCAGCAAAAAAGAAACGGCCACTTTCGATATTGAAATTATTGAAGTTAATTCTCAACTGATTATTAAAAGAAGGCTTTAAGTCAGGATTACCTACATAACGGGTTTGCGAATTTGTATTATCTGGTATGGGTTGAATCTGATCGATACTTGGTTGCGTGGTAGAGCCACGATAGTTGATAAACAAACGTTTACGGTTGCTAAAATTATACCTAAACTGTGCCGAAGGGGTAATATTGATGAAATTCTGCGTTCGTTTTAAACCTGTGGTTAAATTGGTATTTACCCTATTGGTTTGTTGTGCAGCGACGCCGATATTCCAATTGTATTTTTTTTCAGTTGTGGTAAGGCTTAAGCCAGCTGCATTGGTTAAGGTACGGTTATTATAAATATTTGAAAAAGTATTATCTACTATATCGAATTGAAGGGTCGATGGATTGTAATTAAATACATCCCTTTGTGAATCGCTATTCGAATAACCATTTTGATAGTTAACCTCTACACTTAAAGTTTTATTTAGCGGCTCGGTATATACTACCCTCGTGGTATTGTTAATAGCGTGACTATTGGTATTATTTAACTGGTTAGTTAACGAATCTCTCTTTACACCATTTTCTGTAATATGATCCAATCTATAGTTCTGATTAGTCCCATCGTTATCGTTAATGCTGGTGTTTACATTTAACGACAGTGTGCGTCCCCTCCGCTTAAAACTTTTGCGGATCAATAAATTATTACTCATGGTAGGCGTAGCAGCAGTTGTGGTGTTACGCTGTGTACCAATGGTTGTGCCATCGTCAAGTGTTCTCGTATATTCATTTAAATTGTTTCCATCTGTTTCTGTGTAAGATAGGTTCGGCTGTATTTTAATGGATAAAGATGGATTTATCTTGGTATCGACCATGAAATTGAACCGGTGGTTAATCCTGTCGGAAGTATTATTTATAGCTTCAGCAATATTATTCGTACCTCCTGCAAGGTTTTGGGTATTAGAGTTTTGGATATTATCAGAAATTGCTTTATTAAAGAAATAACTGGCCTGAAACTGTGTTCCATCCTTATATGTATCGGCAAAGTTTAAACCTGCTGCATTTGTAGTGGTGATTCCACTATTTCCGCCGGAACTACTTCCACCGCCACCACCAAAACCACCACGGCCACCACCTCCTCCTCCTCCAAAACCATTTCCTAAACCTCCGCCCTGGCCAAAATTTTGTTTGTTTACGTTATTAAACTGACCAATGAAGCTAATCTGGCGGTCATCGTCGAATTTGTTTACATTTAAACTGGCATCGTAACGGTCGTTAGAACCGTAACCCACTGTACTATTACCGAAATAGCCATGTTTCATACCATTTTTAGTAGTAATGTTCAGGATCTTATTTCTGGTACCATCATCAATGCCAGTAAACTGTGCCTGCTCTGAAAGCTCGTCAATTACCTGGATTTTATCTACCATGTCGGCAGGTAAGTTTTTGGTTGCTAACAAGGGGTCGTTACCAAAAAACTCTTTTCCATCAACCTTTACTTTGGTAATGGTTTCGCCCTGAGCTTTAACACTACCATCTTTTGCAACCTCAACCCCAGGTACCTTTTTCAGCAGATCTTCCACTACTGCATTTTCGCGCACTTTGATCGATTTGGCATCAAATTCTATCGTATCTTTTTTCACCACAATCGGGATGGAGGCGGTAACATTAACTGTTTTTAGATCAACCCCATCATCAACCATGGCAATTTCACCCACATTTACTGCAGCTTTAGCCACTTCTATATCTTTAGTAGCTGTTTTTAAACCTAAAAAGGCAGAATAAATCCTATACTTACCGGGAGCTATGGCCTTAAAGCTAAAACTTCCATCAGGATTGGTTTGACCAGATGCCACAACACTCGAGTCTTTTAAACTTTTAATTGCTATTGTAGCAAAATCAACCGGCTTTTTATCTTTCGCGTTAATTACTTTCCCGCTTATCGAACCAGTATTTTGAGCCTGAGCAATATATCCACAAAATAGGAGCACAATGAATATTGCGCTCTGAACGTTTCTTTTCATCAAAAAAATTAGATATTAAATGTAAAACTAAGCTATCAGACTATAGAAAAGTCGAAAGGTTTGTTAAGTTGTGTTAAAAGCTCGGTAACATTTTAAATACAGCCTGAAGAAGGTAATCAGATCGAAAAGGAAGGTCGATCAGTAAAAGAGGGATTATTTTTGTGGTGAGGGATAACTTTTGTAATATACTTTTGGGCAGTTACAGTTCTTTTTAAAAATACTGCATCCGCTAAAATATATGGCCACAATTACACAGATGATGCTAACTTTGGTTTTCATTGATTTTATTCTATTTCAATTGCAATGCAGCTATTTAGAATACATTACATTAATTGTTTTTGGTAAGTGGTGTATTCGCCATGGCTTCATTAAAGTTTAATTTATGGAGCAATACATAACTAAAAACCGCCATTGATGCCCCTAACATATCGCAACCAAAATCCCACCATTCTGCTGATCGGTAGGTAAAAACTTTCCATTGCAATAATTCAATTCCGCCACCAATGATCGCATTGATGAGCAATATTTTAAAAATGGTTAATGTTCTAAAAGCAAAAGTATGCTGGTATCTGATTTTACCGTAGAAGAGCAGCACCGATAAAACAAAGAAAAAACCCATGTGGGTCATTTTATCAAAGCCTTTAAAGAAAAAACCGCTGTTACCAACAGAATCGGAAATTTTCATATTACAAAACACTAAAACGACCACAGTCCATAATACGGCCCATTTTTGCTGTTTTAGTGCTTTGTACAAAATATAATAATTAAGCGCCTACCAATTCCTGGTAAGCTTCTGCAGTTAATAAACCTTCTACTTCAGCTAAATTAGCTAAAGATACTTTTACCATCCAGCCATCACCATAAGGATCAGAGTTAACCAATTCCGGGCTATCGTTTAATTCAGCATTCACTTCTAATACTGTTCCAGTAACAGGCATATATAAATCAGACACCGTTTTAACAGCTTCTACAGTACCAAAAACTTCCTCTTTAGCTACCTCGCTACCTACAGTATTGATATCAACATAAACGATATCGCCCAATTCACGTTGTGCAAAATCAGTTACGCCAATATAAGCTTCGTTACCTTCAACTCTAACCCACTCGTGGTCTTTAGTGTATTTTAATTCTGATGGAAAATTCATGGTTTTGTAAGTTATTGAATATAAGTTATATTAATTTTGTTGTTCAATTAAGCTTGTATGCATAAACGTTTCTAAGCGTTTTACCAGCCAAAAATACAATTTAGTTTAACATATCGCAATGCCTGGCAAATTAACTTATTAGAAATGCGCAAATTTAATCAGTCGATGCTTCTGCCCAGAGATATGAAATCATTATACTCACCAAACAGGTTCAGAAAAAATATTTATATTCGCTTCACAATTAACGCTCAATATGAAATCTGCACTATTTTACACATTAAAAGTGTGCCTGGCGACCTTACTCACCGCTGCACCCGTAACCATGGCAATTGGATTTGCTTATATCGGATTGATTACGCTCATCAAACTACAGAATTACACTTTTAATTTTCACCTTCTCTTCAATCATGTTTTTTTATTTGTTGCTATCCTTGCGGCACTTATCATATTAAATAGATACCTGATTGCTAAAGTGGGTTATAAAAGATTTATAAATGACAGGCCGGTGGCACATTCAATTGTTATCTTTCTGCTCTATCTGGTTATCAGTGGCTCCGTGCGTTTCTTCAGTTTTGATTATCTACTGTTCAGTTATGCGCCTATGTTCTTAACTGCATATGTATTTAGCAGAGTATTCTCTGAAACAGCTAAGAAGGATTTTTGGAATCTGCCGAATGAACGGCATGACGATGGCTTAAAACCGTTAAGTAATCAATAGTTTTCCAATATCGGTGACTAATCTGATCAGTTTTTTGATCTTATCAAACCCAAAAAAGAGACCGTATTATATTATAGAATTGTCATCCTTAACTTCTCAAAGGATCTGCAATAGTTTCGTCTAAACATTTCGATACTTTGTCAAGCTCACTACAGCCAGAGCTCAACGCCACAAAATTTAGAGAAATTTGTTTATGATACAGCTTCTTTTCTATGTAATGGAAATCGATTAATTCAATGTAAACCTTAAACTAAACCCAAAATTACTGAACGAAGTATTAAAGGTCTGCGAAGTATAAGGCTTAGTAATGTTAGAATCGTAAAACAATTTGATGTTAAATTTCTGGTTCAGCACGTAATCTACGCTTGGCCTTAATGTAATGTTCTTCGCACCTGAAGATACTTCGGCCTCAGTCACATCCGCCCGGTAAATAACAGTTTTATTATCACGGATAGCTACATCTAACTTGAAATCCATGTTGTTATCCATTTTCAAACTTTTAAACCACCCAAATGGGAAACGGAACTTATTGGTACGATAGCCCAATCCTAAAACCATATTGTTTTCTGATAGCTGCGCCAACTGACTATTAGATAAGCTCAGTCCTAATAAACGTGAACGGTTTAATTCGAATGAAGCGGTTAGGTTATTTTTAAACCTGGTATCAACCCCAACCAATGGAGAAAAATATTCTGAAATGGTTACCTGAGCAAATTGGTATTCAGGTAAAAAGTTATTATTTACATCTCTACTGCTAACCGCACCATTGGTTTCCTGGTAGCGCAATAATGAGTTAAAGCCATTGATATTATAGGCTGAACGATAGCCATGACGGATATCTACAGATGAGAACTTATCGGCAATAAAAGGAATACGTGTTAACCCGCTATAGGTTAAACTCCAGTTAGGAAGCGGGATTTTAGGAAAAGCATTCATTTTTGTTTTCCCCGCATCTTTACCCGAATAGGCAGCCATAAAGGCCGATATAATTACATCCTGACTTTCTTTACCGTAACCATCAGCATAATTGCCGTTTAAGCCTCCTGAATTTGGATTCTGAGCACCCAATCTCCTAGAAATAATGATCCTATTGGCCATAAACTGGTTAAACAGGCCTGAAATTACCGTTGAGTTATTTTCTTTGAAAGCCGTACCTAAGGCAATATATGATACACTATAATCACCCGTTGTAATGGCGCTTAAATTTTCAAACGATGATACACTGGCTACATACCTAAAATTGGTAGAAAAGTTTCTTGTTTGCGCCTTATTGGCTTTTAACGTAATCCGTAAATCTTTAAATGGCTCTATCTGCCCGGTAAGCTGAAAATCTTCCCTGAGTGTGTTTACATACAGTTGATTCTGTAAGGTGTCGTTAGTTAGCCATCCATTGTTTAATGCCATTTCACGAATGTCACGCTGACTTCCAAAAACAAAACCTAAACCCGGCGCCCCAGTTGCATTATCGATACCCAAATACCTGGTAGTTGGTAGATAACCCGGCAAGAAAATACCTTTGGTTTGTACATAGCTGGCATTAACATTTTTTACACTCGTTAATAAATTAATAAAAAATTTCTTAGCGCCGCTTCCTTCCTGGTCATTGCCAGCATTTCTGATAAAACCGAACTTATTGTATAAAGTGGTTAGGTTTAAGGTTGGATTTACCTGTACTGTTCTGCTATTCTGTATCGTATTACCCAAATTAATATTCGGATCGCGTAAGGTAGAAAGCGGTTCGGTTTGCCAGTTAAAATTGGTACCATAACGGGTTTTTACGGTAATCCAGTTTAGTCCAGGTATTTTATCAATGGGCAGATTATAGGTAACGTTTAAATTGTGGTTATAATCGGTTGTACGTCCTAAGCGTTTTAAGTTTTGCCAAACGGTATCACGTTTTAAACCATCAATTCTTCCATCTGGCTCATCAATGATCGAATAATTTGTGGCATTAAAATCTAGTTGTAATGAACGGGTAAGGTTCCAGGCAATACCGTAAATCCGGCTCATGGTAAAGTTTTTGTTAAAGGTGGTACCGTATCCACTCGGGTAAACGCCGATAGTATTATTCGGATCGTTATTCCGCAAGGTATTTTCTGAATATAAACGGTCTACATCAATCCTGAAATTAATGGCACTTGGAAAAATACTGAAGTTAAAATCTTTCAACAAAGCCAGCATGTTAGATTTTATAATCTTTTCAAACGGCGCTATCGTTTTGGCTTCTTTAGAATAACTGTACTGTAGCGAAGCCCTATAGGTATTCTGAATACTGTTCTGATTAATAAAATCGCGGTGATTATATTGGGTATAAGCATAACTTGCCGCAAAATTCTCGATATCCCAAAGGTGAACTGGCTTACTGTTATTGGTCCGTTCTTTTCTAACATTGGTAAAGTTTATGCCTCTTCTAACGGTATAATCCTGTGCAAAATTTAAAATCGAATCTTTTTGTTGTTTTGTCGATTGCTCTAAAGCATTTTTGAGCTCGATATCTGGCGTTCTAGGATTGTACTGTGGGGTAGAAACCTGTTTAGAGTAACTCACAAACATCGGGATTTTCACCCCCGATTTTTGTGGCAGAAACTTGCCTAATTCCATGGCTGAAGAAACATCAAGCAACACATTGTCTGCACGGTTCCGCTCGCTCACTTTCGAATCGATAGATCCAAAACCGATGGTAGATTTACTTCCAGAAATATTTACATCTGCAAAATCGGCCAATTTTAAGTTCAATCTTCCGGTAGCTGCCCAACCGCCTTTTTCATCAAATTCAGTTAATCTTAATTCGTTAAACCAAACCACCGCATTTTTATCAAGGCCATCATCTTTGCGTTCATCATTAGCAGCACGGAGCGGATTTTTAATACCCACCATATACACCCTAACCTTGCTCATATCAGGTTGCCCCTTAACTATAATGGTTCTGGTTCCATCGGTATAAGTAAACGGAACATTTGTAGGCCATGGTTGTCCGTTGGCTTGTTTAGCAACGTTACGGGCCAGCTTGGCGTTTTGAAAAAGTGTTAAATCTATATCCATTCTATTGGCTTCTGGCCAAATGGCATCGGGATCGCTTGTACCTGGGTTGGTAACCTTTAACGGAATTACATATTCATAATAATTATCCTGGTTATCCGTCCCGATCCGTAAGAATGCCGAAACATCATTATCATTTAAAATTTGGTTATTAACAGCTTCAGCATGAATAAACATTTCTAAATGTTTGTAAGATCTGAAATCGCTGTAGGCTGTTTTAAACGCCCCTCTACCGTAGCCATCTCTTAACGATTTTACGATAACCGATAGCGATTGCTCATTTAAGCGTGTATCGCCACGATAGTTGCTATAATCGCGCTCGCGAAGAATGCCCGGAGGGGTAACGTACGGAATTGGTAAACGTTTTCCATTTTCTTCAATGTTTACCGTCGAAACTTCAATTGTAGAATTATCAGGAGTAAGTGCAGGCAACGATGGATCGACGATTACTTGTGCAGCTTGGTTCGAAGCATTATATTCTCTCCATTCCCCACGGATCAATTGTAACTTCGCAAAACGCATTACGGCCGTATCAGCGAAATTGGTCATAAACATCCTGAAAAAACGGATCGATTTAAAATCCTGGATCCCGCCTACTTTCTCCTGGTACTGACCAATCGGGATTCTGAATTGATACCATGAAACAGCTTGGGTATTTCCATTAGCCAGTTTTACCTGCGAGGTTACTTTATCGGTAATAAAATTCTGACCAACATTTAAATCTCCCGGGCGCATCGAAACTTTATACTGAAAATACTCATCACTTTGCGTCATGTTATTATCGCGGTTGATATCTTCCCCATCAGGCAGAGAAGTAGAAGCGGAGTTTTCAAGTCCTAATTCTTCTTGCGACTGTTGCGAAGTTTTGGAGTTCCCTTCAGTTCCGTTATATTTTTCGTAGCGCTTAAGGATACCCGCATTGATCTGATCTAATGCCGGTCCTCTGAAATAAGTATAATTATCTGATGATGGGTCGGCATCAAGTGCGGCAGAAGCAGTGGCGTTTAATTGCGATTTAATCTGTGTAATTGCCGCAGCAAATTTTATTTTTTCGTCTGCATCCGATAGTCCATCCAAACCCACATCCTGCGCCCTACGCGAATTGGCATTGTTATCGAAAGCCTGTACAACAGGTTGCAATTTAGGTACACGGCCCCAAACGGTTTCATCGTACTTGCTCGGGTCATTTGTAACTGGCAAACCATTTTCTAACGATTTTCTACCATCTTTAAGAATATCTTCCGAAATATTCCCCAGGTTGAAATAAATATCTCCACCTGCCGAATTTGGTTTATAGATAAATGGGTCCATTAACCAAAACTCAATAAAGCCCACATTTAAGGCCTCAAAATCGTTGGTTTCGATTTTTCGCTGAAAACCTCCCCAATTATTTTTAGGCTGCAATAAAGATCCATCTGGCTTAAAATTGGTAGTACGAAAATTATAAGGTCCCCTAACAGTTGGGTAATAGGCCACATCAAGAGTGGTAATGTTCAAAGCCTGCCCGGTAGCCGTTTCTTTAAACGGAAAAACCTCCTGCTCAATTACTTCTCTTACATAGTGATTGGAAAGTTCTGCCCGGTTGCCTCTGATATTGGCAGGCGTGGTAGAAGCCGCCGAATTATAAAAAGTAGGATCGATGTTATAAAAAGCAATTCTTGCCCGGTTATATCCATATGATAAATCGTTAGACTTATCATATTCGGAGAAAAGTTGAGGAGTACCCGATAACTGCCAGGCAATGGCGCTCTTTAAATCGATTACCGATCTCGATGCTTCGAAATCATCTAAATAACTTACCCCGTTTTTACTGCCAGCAAAATTCAGTGCCCTCGGGTGGCCAGGAATCAGTTGAGCAAATTCGCCGTAAAATGTTACACTCGATGGTGCTTTAGTTGAAATGAGTGGAAGTTTATCAACCAGTTTTGTTAAAAACCGTGATGGTGAACTATAGTTAATGTCTGCTCCCCAAATGGTATTAGAAATGGGTTCTTCTCCAATGTTTACCTTTTGAGTTAAAGGTTTTTCGGTCAGGTTCATAATGGTACCCCCAAGATTTAGTTTATTGTTTACACGATAATCTAAACGGGTTCCAAAAAGTGACCGTTGCTGCAAACCAAAGGTTTCGCTGTTTTCTGTTGTAATCCTAATTGGTTGACCGGATACCAAAAGTGCCTGGTTAATGATACTCACACGGCCGCCCTGGTAATCGACCGTAAAATCTACGCCCTCCGTTAGTGGCATCGTTCCTGCAAAAACCTTTACCGATCCTTCTGGAACATTAATGGCATTTAAACTAAATTCAGAAGAAATATCAGACTGGTAATTTACCTTAATGGTATACCTGTTCTGGTTTTGAAATAACTGCCTGGCGATGGTTTGTGTCGAATCGTAAAGCGCTGTAAAAGTATACTTATTGATCAATGCCTGTTCGCTCGGCAAAAACTTTGCCGCCAGGTCTTTACCAAATGGCTCAATTACAGGAAAAATAATCCTTCCGTTTGCCGGATCGATGGTGATATAACCCGAATTGGTATTGGTAACCAACGAGGTCTGCCCATTGCTGCCAACACCGAACATACTGGCCTGATTAGCATTGCTTGCCGTAGAATAAGATCCAAACGCATTATTTGCAGCCACAAAATCGAAAATCCCATCGGGTTTCCGCTCATTTTGCTGGTTCAATCGATCGAATTCGGTCAGGGCAATCCATTGCTTATTAGCGGTATTCTGACCTTCCGTCATCACGGGATTATCCACCCCGGTTTCGTTATCAATACGGTAAATATCCAGTTTAAAATTCTGACTGCTGATCTGGTACCCGCCGATAGAATAAATATTTTTCATCATCAGATCCCATGTTGGCAGTTGGATCTTAGTGGTTTCGTTCTTTAACAATTTGGTATATAACACTTTTGGATTAGCCGCATCAAAAGAAACATCGGTAGAAAATTCACCAACCTGATACTCAACACCATTATAGGTATAACGGTAGGCAACTGCTAAAACCTCATCGGCATTTAGCGGGTTGTTTAACGATAAATAACCCAGTTGTGGCTGAAAAGTAAATTCGCGATCTGTTAACTTTCTGGCATATACCAATTTAGCAAAATTATCGGTATTACTACTATTGGCTGGCGTTGTTTGGAAGAAAGAAAGAACGGCATTAGAATTTGTCTGTCTTATGGCACCACCCTGATAAGTGTTTAACTGCGAGATCAGGTTGTTTGATTGCTGCGGGAAACCTGTAGCGGTTGTTCCTGCCGGCAGACCGGAAGTTCCGCCGGTAATTAAATTATTGTTAAAAGGAACGTTTTCACCCAAATCCATCAAGCCCAGTACATCTCTGGAGTCCGTTGTATTTCCTGCTTTATTGGTAATCCAAACTTCAATTTTGGTAATCTGGATCGGAGAGGTAATGATGGGTGCGTTAGCCAGGTTCTTATTATAATTATTTCTAAAATACTGCGACAGAAAATAGTGTTTATTTGCTTCGTAGCTATCAACATTCACCGTAGTGGTATTTTGCTGCGCCCCATTGGTAATTTTAATTTCTCTCGATTGTGATTTTTGCTGGGTATAAACACTTGTAACGTTTAAACGCCCGAATTTTAATTGTGTTTTTATACCAAAAAGTGCCTGTGTTCCAGTAATTAATGAGGTATTTAAAGGCAAACTCACATTACCAGCTTCTATTTTTTGAATAATATCATCGGGTCCACCGGTATAATCGAGCTTAATCTGATTTTCAAAATCAAATTGGGCCTCGGTATTGTAATTGCTTTTGATTTTTAGTTTGGTTCCGATGTTACCAACCAGATCCATCTGGATCCTTTGGTTAAAATCGAAATTGGTCTGCACCCGCTGTCTTTCGTTAAAAAGCGGGTTTTCATTTTTATTTACCCGGCCTAAAAAGGTAAGCTCAGCCTCTCCACGTGGTTGGATGTCGATGGTTGTTCCACCGAATAATTTTTCGAAAGCCTTACTATTTACCTGAATCTGAGGGATTATACCCGTGCTTCTATAATCACTTACCTCTGCATTTGAAATGCTGCGCCAGTTGCCACGTTTTATCTCACTGTTCACCAATCGCTGGTATTCATCGATGGTTAAGTATTGTGTATTTAAAACAAATTTTTCGCCGATCAATTCCTTCACCACATAACGTTTGTTCTTAGCATCGTATTCTACAACACGCTTTAAATTATTGGGTGCAGGATAGAATGGATGAACTGCGGGACTGAGTCCTAAACGTTCTTTCTCGCGTAATCCAAAGTTATTTTTGGGGGTAATAGTATCCGTTTTGCTTGGAACAACTTGAGAGAAAGTGTTTTGAGAAGCAATTAAAAAAAGAGGGATGAGAAACAGAAATGTAGATATTCTCTTCAAAGGCGTTAGATCTATAAAGTTTTCAAAGCTTGTTTAATTAAATGCTCTACCGAAAGGTTTCCCTCTGTCACTTTTAAAATCTGGTCTATAGTTTTTTCGGCGGTTTGTTTGGCGAATCCGAGCATTACCAATGCTGATAACGCTTCATCTTTAACAGTATTGTGTTGAGGCATAGAAATTAATGAATCTGCCCCTTCTTTTTTTAATTTATCCTGTAGTTCTAAAACCAGGCGTTGTGCGGTTTTTGCACCCAAACCCTTAATCCGCTGAAGGAGCGGCAAATCTGCTTTAACAATTGCAGTTTGAATCTCAACAGGAGTAATGGACGATAAAATCATCCTGCCCGTATTCGGTCCGATACCCGATACCGAAATTAAATGTAAAAATAAACGGCGTTCGCCTTCATCAGCGAAGCCGTATAATGTATGCGCATCTTCTTTTACATGCAGCCAGGTATATAATTTGCACCGTTCTGCATCGCCCAAAGCGCTATATGTATTTAAAGAAATGTTTATATGATAGCCTATACCTCCGGCTTCAACCACAACGTAAGCTGGGTTTTTGAATGTCAATCTACCATCAATATAGGCGTACATGTAATTCTACTTTTTAGTTGTTTTCCCAAATATACCTTTTCGTTTTGATGTTGCAATTTCTTCTTTTGCTTGCACATCTACAACAGCAATGGTAACCATATTGACGATTTCGCGTACAGAACTGCCTAATTGAACAATATGAACAGGTTTATTCAATCCTAACAGGATCGGACCAACCGCTTCTGCACCGCCAAGCTCTTGTAACAATTTGTATGCAATATTTCCCGACTCCAGATTTGGGAACACTAAAGTGTTCGCCGGGGCATCAGCCAAAGTGCTAAATGGAAAATTATCTTGCAACAGTTCGTTGTTGATGGCAAAGTTCCCTTGCATTTCTCCATCCACTACAATTTCCGGATGATTTTTATGAAGAAGCCTCACCGTTTCTCTTACTTTATTTGGGGTTACCCCATCGTTAGAGCCAAAGTTTGAATACGATAATAAGGCAATACGCGGTTTGATGTTAAACTGTTTAACAGATTTATCAATCAACAGTGTGATATCTACCAACTCTTCTGCAGTTGGATCTACGTTTACAGTCGTATCGCCAAAGAAAACAGGACCTTTTTTCGTCATCATCATGTACATACCTGCAACACGCTTAACGCCTGGTTCTACACCGATTACCTGCAGGGCAGGTTTAATGGTAGCACCATAATTTTTGGTCAAGCCCGAAATCATGGCATCAGCTTCGCCAAATTCAACCATCGAAGCACCATAATAGTTACGGTCTCTCAATAGCTTTGTAGCATCGCGCATCGAAGAAACTCCCTTGCGCTGGCGTTTCTTAAAAAGCGCTTCTGCATATTGTTGGGTTTTTTCAGGATTCTGCATCTGATCGATAATCTCTACCCCCTCAAGCTCCAGCGCATGCTCATCAATAATGGCCTGTATCTTCTCTTTATTTCCCAAAAGAATAGGAATGGCAATATTCTCATCTTTTACAATCTGAGCAGCCTTTAAAATTTTATAATTATCAGCCTCTGCAAATACCACACGTTTAGGCTCCATTTTCGCTTTGGTCGTTACCGCCCTCATGATGGCATCATCCAACCCTAAACGTTTCCTTAATTCTTCATTGTAGGCATCCCAATCGGTAATGATTTTTCTGGCCACGCCACTTTCAATTGCAGCTTTTGCCACGGCAGTTGATACTTCGGTAATTAACCTAAAATCAACAGGTTTAGGGATGATATAATCCCGTCCAAATTTTAAGTTACGCGCATTGTAGGCTAGGTTAACTGCTTCGGGAACCGATTTTTTGGCCAGCTCGGCAATCGCCCTAACCGCAGCTATTTTCATGGCTTCGTTGATACTGGTGGCCCGAACATCAAGCGCTCCACGGAAAATATATGGGAAACCCAGTACATTGTTCACCTGGTTCGGATAATCAGAACGGCCGGTAGCCATGATCAGATCTTTACGGGTTTTTATGGCCAGCTCATAGGCAATTTCAGGGTTTGGATTCGCCATTGCGAAAACAATTGGATTTTTGGCCATCCCCATTAACATATCAGGAGAAATGACGTTTGCTGCTGAAAGTCCGATAAAAACATCAGCCCCTTTCATTGCTTCTCCAATATTAGAAATGCCTTTTCTCGTGGTCGCAAAGCTCATGCGGATATCGTCCAGATCGGTACGGTGAATATCAATTAATCCATTGATATCGAACATCACCAAATTCTCTTTTTTAACCCCTAAGCTCAGGTACATTTTAGAGCAGGAAACTGCAGCAGCACCCGCGCCGCTTACCACAACCTGGATTTTATCTATTTTCTTTTTTTGGATTTCGCAGGCATTCAATAATGCTGCACCAGAAATAATGGCTGTTCCATGCTGATCATCGTGCATTACAGGGATATTCATCTCCTGTTTTAAACGGCGTTCGATCTCGAAACACTCAGGGGCCTTAATATCTTCCAGATTGATCCCTCCGAAAGTTGGCTCCAAAGCTTTAACGATTTTCACAAAATCATCCACATTCTCGGTATCCAGCTCGAGATCGAATACATCGATGTCGGAGAATATTTTAAACAGAAGGCCTTTACCTTCCATTACCGGTTTACCTGCCTCAGGACCGATGTTACCGAGCCCCAAAACGGCTGTTCCATTACTGATTACAGCGACTAAATTACCTTTAGCGGTATATTTATAAACATCCTCTGTATTGTTTGCTATCTTTAAACAAGGCTCTGCAACTCCTGGAGAGTATGCCAGGGTTAAATCCCTCTGCGATGTTGTTGGTTTAGTAGGTACTACTTGTATCTTTCCCGGACGGCCTTGCGAGTGGTAATCCAACGCATCTTGCTTTCTATTCGTATTACTCATTAAGTAACTTATTAGTGACGGCGCAAAGGTACAATTCTTTTTATGAGGCTTAAAATAAAAAGCCGTTCAAAAAAGTTAAATGAGATGAGAAGAGACTGAAGCGCAGTTCCTATGTTAAATAGGGAGAGAAATCTACTCAACTTCATTCGCATATCTCTTCGCTACTGTCGAGATGACCATAGCACAAAAGAAGCCTTTCATAGGTATCTTATTAAAGTAAAAATGCTATTTTAGAGTAAAAGAGGCATTCAAAAAGCTCAGTCTGATGATCTGACGTAAACTATCCCTTACTTATTTTCAGGATCATCCCTACCTGCAAACCTGCTTTTGATAAGTGATTGTCTCTTCTGATACTTTGAACGGTTGCACCGTCAAATTTCTCTGCAATTTCAGACAAGGTATCGCCTGTTTTTACTTTGTAGCTTAAAAACGATGATGGTGCTCTTAATGGTGCATGGGTTTTGGCATAGATCTTTAATCTTTGCCCTGGCACCAGGGTTTTGCTTTTTAAACCATTCCAAACCCTTAAATCTTGTACTTCTACACCGTATTTATCGGCAACGGTTGTTAAACTTTGCCCTGAGGTAACTTTATGATAAACTACAGCAGATGTAGCTACACTTTTAGTTTTTTTCTTTCTTAAATCTCTTACATCATCAGTACTGGCAGCCACCACTTTCATGTTCACATCAACTTCCTGGTTGTTTAACACATCGTAAATACCTGCATAATCGATACCCCTTAACTTGGGCATTATAATACGCTTCGGCTCATCGTCGGTACCGTTTACAATCTTTTTCTTATAAGATGGGTTTAGGGCCATTATGGCCTGTTCGTCAATATTAAGTGCTTTGGCCAGGGTAGCTAAGGATACAAAACGGGTAGTTTGAACAGTGTCGGTTTTCAGGAACATGTTCGAAGCCTGCGCCGTAATCTGATGTTTGTGTGAATAGTTCATCACATAAACAGCAGCAATAAATGCCGGCACATAATTTCTGGTTTCTTTGGGCAAAAACTGCCTGATTACCCAAAAATCCCTCGATCCTGCCTTATCAATAGCCCTGTTCACATTTCCCTTTCCGCAGTTATAGGCTGCAATGGCCAACAACCAGTCGCCAAGCTCTTCAAAAGCATCTCTAAAATAAGCTGCCGCAGCATAACTGGCCTGGATCGGATCTTTGCGTTCATCTACAAAGTTATCCATCTTTAATCCATAGGCCTTCCCAGTGCCAAACATAAACTGCCAGATACCTGTTGCGCCCACTCTCGAAATAGCATGCGGATTCATCTGTGATTCGACAATAGTTAAATATTTTATTTCCTGCGGAATGTTATAATCCTTTAAGGCCTTATCAAAAATTGGGAAGTAATAGCTCGATAAGCCGATCATTTTACCGAACATATCTTTACGCTTGGCATAAATATCGATATACTGCTGAACGTATTCGTTGTATGGAAGGGGTACCGTTTTAGCGATAGAATCTAGCCTGAGCTTGTAGATAAAGTTCTGCCCCATACTTAATGGGTTCTCAGAAACAACCGGTACAGCTACTGTATCGGTATTGATAAAAATGTTGTTATGAATCTTCGGAAGACTATCCAGTTTAAGCGTTTGTTGCGCGGAAGAGGAAGAAATATATCCTAAACTAGCACAAATTGAAGCAAAAAGTATTTTTTTAATCATGGGCTATTGGTTCAAATTTTCATTAACCGTGGTTTGTATCCTCACAAACCTTTATACAGATTTCTTTTTCTTTCCATAACAAGGAAAAATAAGAACCTGCGAACCTTCTAGACAATGCCTAGAAAACAGCTAATGAAATGCCATTGCCATACTTCACTATAACGCTTTTTGCATTAAATTGCTTCGTACCTCGCAATGACGATAAAACTATGATAAAAATGCCTGAGAAAAAGCCAAAAGCTTATCTTCCTCAAAATGTTTGGCTGTAAATTGTATACTTAACGGTAAACCTGCTGCATTATTGCCTATTGGCAAAGCAATAGCCGGATTTCCGCTTAAAGAAGGCAATACGGTAAAAATATCGGCCATATACATCACAATGGCATCCTGAACATTATCACCAATTTTAAAAGCTGCTGTAGGCGCTACGGGAGAAAGAATTAAATCATAATTCTGAAACAGCACATCCATTTTTTCTCTGATCAAGCGGCGAACTTGCTGTGCTTTTTGATAATAAGCATCGTAATATCCTGCACTTAAAACAAAAGTGCCTAAAAGGATGCGGCGTTTTACTTCTTCGCCAAAACCTTCGGCGCGGGATAATTTATAAAGTTCATTTAGCGATTTCGCTTCCATGTTGCGGTGTCCGTAATGAACGCCATCATAACGCGAAAGGTTTGAAGAAGCTTCTGCCGTTGTTAAGATATAATACGCCGGAACCAGATAATCTAACAGGTCAAAAGAAACATACTCAACAGTATGCCCATCAGCCTTGAGCTGCTCGATTGATTTTAAAATTGCAGATTTGATTTCGGGATCGAGGGCTTCGCTCTCAATAGTTTCTTTTAATACCGCTATTTTGTGTTTTTTACGTTCATCCAAATGAGCGGGATAATTGGGTACGGTAACAGGAGAAACTGTAGAATCATAGTCATCTGCACCGGCCAAAACCTGTAAAAGCAAGGCAGCATCTTCTACTGAAGATGTAATGGGTCCAACCTGATCGAAAGAGGAAGCATATGCAATAACACCATATCTTGAAATACGTCCATAAGTAGGCTTAAGCCCAATCTGGCCGCAAAATGCAGCTGGCTGTCTTACAGATCCACCGGTATCTGTACCTAGTGCCGACAAACACATATCGGCCTGAACGGCTACAGCCGAGCCTCCCGAAGATCCACCTGGAACAAGGTCAGGATTTGCTGCATTTTTAGCAACCCCATAGTATGAAGTTTCATTAGAGCCGCCCATAGCAAACTCGTCACAGTTTAAACGGCCAATAATAATGGCATCTTCCTGTAACAAACGTTGCACAACTGTAGAAGAATATGGAGATACAAAGCCTTCGAGCATTTTTGATGATGCCGTAACGATATGCCCTTCATAACAGATATTATCTTTAATACCAATTACCATACCTGCAAGCTTACCTGCAGTACCTTCTTCTATTTTTTGCTGTACCACTTTCGCTTGAACTTCGGCCGATAAAAAAAACACCTCATTAAATGCATTGAGGTGTTCATTATTTTCAATTTGCTTAAAATAATAAGCTAATAAATCGGGTAAAGTTAATTGCTTTTGCGAAATGAGTGTTTGAATCTCCTTAAGAGAGCTATATTTCTTCAAAACTAAAAATTATTGCAATTAAACGGTTTTATCGCGGTTAGATGGATCTACCTGATCGCCATCAACACCATCTTTACCATCTTTAAATTCTTTAACACCTTTACCTAAACCTCTCATCAGTTCAGGAATTTTTTTACCACCAAATAATAACAATACCACTACCGCAATAATGATAATTTCTGGTGTTCCAAGCATTGCTGCTATTGTTGTATTTAACATAACTTTTTGTTTAAACTTTTTCTTTGTCAGTTATAATTTTTTCGTCTGCAGGCTTACTGGTTTCAGTATGTGCAGCACTTTCAGCTACCTTTTCATCAACAGGCGATTCTTCTGTTGGATGATGGCGCTGGCTATGGTTTACCGCTGTTTCTTCTGCTTCCTCTTTATCTAAATCCATTGCATTAATATTCCTATGGATTTCACGCTTAACACCGTCAGAGGCATCTTTGAACTCTCTGATCCCCTTCCCTAGCCCTCTTGCAAGTTCCGGTAATTTTTTACCTCCGAACAACAATAGAACCACTACTAAAATGAGCACGATCTCCGATCCACCCATGTTTAAAAACTCTAATAACGTGCCTTGATACATCACTAATATAATTTATACAAATATAGACATTTTAACTTGTCTTAAGTTTATTTACTAATCCAAGCTTCAGGATTTAAAGTTCCCTGGCCTCTTCTAATCTGGAATTTTAAAATGGCGTCGTCACCAGTATTTGCCACAATCCCAATAGCCTGTTTGGTTTCAACTAAATTACCTACACTCACACTAACTGATCTTAAGTTCTGGTACACTGTAAAGTATTCACCATGGTTAATTACTACGGCAGTTCTACCCATAATGTTTTGCACCATAACAACCTTACCCGCAAATATACTTCTAACAGTTGCCCCATCAGTTGTAGTGATATCCACTCCATCGTTCGTATAACTTGCCTGGTCTAACTTATGCAAACCAAATCTTTCAGTTATTGTTCCTGTTGCTACAGGCCAAGGTAACCTTCCTCTGTTATTTTCAAAGCCTGCAGATAGTCTGGCGGCCTCTGGTGTAGCAGTAAGCAATTCTCCAGTCGATTTTGCTTTGGCAGTCGGTGTTGCAGGAGCTGTTGGTACAGGTTTATTTTCGGCCCTGGCTTTTGCTGCCGCTATCCTTGCCTCTTCAGCTGCTTTCCTTCTGGCCTCTTCGGCAGCCTTTCTTCTCGCCTCTTCAATGGCCCGCTGAATTGCAGCACTAATGGCCCTGTCTATCTGCGCCTGTTGTTTTTTACGGCTGGTAATATCCTGTTTAAACTGTTTTTCGTCCTTGCTCAGTTTATTTAGCACTACCGATTGTTCACTTTTATCCTTTCCTAAACGCTCACGCTCCCTTTCCTGTTCTTTCAACAGATTACTTTTTTCTCTCAGCGTTTTATCCAGAACTTTAATCTTTCCGTTCAGGTCCTGCTGTGTATTTTCAATGTATCCAGCCTGTTTTTTACGGTATTGACTAAACTGCTGTAAATATTTTATCCTTTTATATGCCTGGTTAAAATCTTTCGCCGCAAAAATGAACATCATTTTATCGTAGGAATTTCTGTTGCGCTGGGCAAAGCGGATCATTCCGGCATACTCTTTTTTAAGATCGCCTAACTGACCTTGTAATGTATGTACGGTATTTGTATTCTGAGAGATTTGTTTATCCAGATTTTTTATTTCAGAGTTGATTGTACCAATTTTATCCTGGCGCAACCTAATCTGGGCATTTATGGTGTTAATCTGCTGTATGGTAAGCTTTTTACCGCTGGCAGTTTTATTCAAATTCTTTTGAAGCTGTTCGATTTCGCGTTGTATAGCTTCTTTTTTCCTTCTGAGCTGGCTTTCAGTTTGTGCAACCGCCGAAAAGGTTAACACGCTTAAAAAAAGGATAAATAGGAGTTTTTGTAGCTTCATTAAGCCAAAAGTATAAAAATTTTGCAGTAAAAAATATTAAAATCGAGATGCTAAAGTCATAATTGCTTATTACAGAACTGTCTTCACTCAATCTTCATATACGGTGAAGATTGCCAAAGCCACTGTACCAGCCAGTATATGCGTTTGGCAAATCATTTATAGCATACAATAAGCAAGTTTTTAAGCTTACTTTACAATTGTAAATCTCTTTGGTACGTTAAACGGAAAATCGACTGGAACATTGCCATCAATTTTCACAAATTGAAGGTCGATATTTATTTTTTTTGCTTTAGATAGCGTTTTGATCTGCAATGCACTAGGAAATAAAGATTCGTTTAATTTTTGATAATCGGTATAAGTAACTTTTAAAGCCTGGCCGTTTTTAGCGTCGTTTAAATTGGTTTCCGATACTTTGAAAAGTGTGTTAAAAAGCAGTTTGTAATCTAACTCCGATTTGCTTCCAGAAACAACCCAAACACCATTTTCCTGTTTAACATCCGATTCAGGTGTTAAAAATTCGCCCATGGCATTGCCTGTTAAAATTGCCTGTAGTGTATTAAAGTTAACCTGTTTGTTGGTGAAATTGTAAATATAATTAAACGGTTTTTTTAGGTATTCGCTTCTCATCCGGTTCATGATCTTGATGCTATCAGGCGTAATCAAAGCCCTTGCCACCTCTGCCATTCCACCTAAGGCCGTAACGCTTACCCAAATGGTTTCCTTGTCTTTCATTTTGAAATTCATGGTTACATCATTTGCATCGCCGGCAATATCTAAAGTTGCTTTTGCTTTTAGAGAAAGTGTATTAAATTTAAGTTGTTTGCTATTTAATAAGGCTAAGGCTTCTGCTTTCGAATTATCTGTTTTGGTTTCTGTTTTGGCAGGAGGAGCCACTACAATTTCTTTTTTAGGTTTACATGCCGAAACAAAAATTACAGTGCCTAACAGGAATACACTATTTAAAATACTTCTTTTCATTTATTTTTTTTATTAATACTTCTGATCCGTTTCCGGCCTCTTTTGCCTTTTGCCATTGGACTAATGCAGCATCCTTTTCACCTTTCATAAAAAGTATATCGCCATATCGCTCCAAGTAAACACCATTTTTGCTGCTATTGTTTTGCAAAGCCTTTTCGATCCATGTTTTCGCCAAATCGTATTTTTGCTGTTTAAACAGGATAAAGGCATAGGTATCTACAATTGAGGGATTATTGGGCATTGCATTGGCCGCTGTTTCTGCATATTTTGCTGCCTTTGTTAAATCGTCATTTCTTAACGCCAAATAGTAGGCATAATTATTCATGATGAGATAATTATCGGGCTCTATCGAAATGGCTTTTTCGAAAGCTGTTTTAGCCGGTGCAAAATTATTCTGGTTGATGTAGATATCGCCCTGTAGTGCATAAATTTGCGCCTGCAGGCTTTTATTCTCCACATCCAATTGTAACGAGGTTTTTAAATTGTTTTGGGCAGGCTCGTATTTACCGGTTTTAAACAGGGCATAAGCCATATAGTAATATAAACTGGCCTGATTGGGATAAATACTTAAAGCCTCATCGCCAACCTTTATGGCTTCCTCGTAGTGCCCAAGTAATGTTTGGATATTAATGACCTGTTCCCAAACTGCATAAACCTGTTCGTTAAGTTTCAAAGCAGCCTGATATTGTACCAATGCCTCTCTTAAATTGTTCTGCTGATAAAGCACATCGCCATAAAGTGCCAATGCTTTTGCTTCAGACGGATTTTTTTCTGCAACTAACTTACTTAGCTCAGTTACATTTTTGGCAACAACGGGCTGGCTAATTTTCGGAAAAAGTGCAGCAATAATCTTCACCTTTTCTGCAAGTGGCATTTCATTGCTTTCGAAGGCCAATTTTAAGGAAGAAAATGCAGCTTCATCATTTTTCTGCTTACGGTAAATATCTGCTAAAGCCAGGTTTACCTCAAAACTATTCGGTTCCAGTTGCTGTGCTTTGGTTAATACCTTTAATGCTTCCGGATCATTTCCCTTTTGTAAAAGTAAACCTGCTGCATATAAATAGTTCTTTACATCGGCCTGATTGCCTTCCAATAATTTTACAATATCACTTTCAGTGGCATTGCCGTTAGATTGCAATCGCTTTCTGGCATTTACCAGATCTCTGGAATCGCCAAATTTACCCTGAATTTCATCATAGGTCTTTTTTGCGGCATCTAACTGATTATCCAAAAATTGTGCATTGGCCTTATCAAAATAATAGGCATCGTTTTCAGGATCCAGACGGATCAGCTGGTTAAACACCTCGATCAGCTCGGGCATTTTATTGGTGCGTTTATATACCTCTCCAAGTAAGCGCCAGTACCATAAATTGCCAGCGTTTAATTTAATTGCCTGTTTTATGTTCTGTTCAGCTTCGGGGAGCTTGTCTAAACGTAGGTTTGCATTGGCCAACTCGAAGTAGGCCGCATGGTTATTCGGGTCTAAGCCAACAATTTTATTGAAATTGGTAGAGGCAACAACATAATTTTCAGACATTTTCTCCCGTAAGCCCGCAAAAAACAATTGTTTCACCATATTGCTATCGCGATTGGTACTTGGCGTAACCGTTCCCTGCCCAAAAGCCTGGAAGCCCACCAAAGTAGCTCCGATAAGAAAATGTACTTTATACTTCATATCATTCAAAAATTAACTCCAAACCGAAAATGGCCAACTTCAAACTATTTCCCTGTATGCCCGTAGCCACCCGCCCCGCGCGCTGTTTCCCCTAATTGCTCTACAGGTTGCCAGCTAACGGTTTCGTGTTTTGCAACAACCATTTGTGCAATTCTATCACCATCAACGATTTTAAAATCTGTATCTGATAAATTTACCAATAAAACTTTTATTTCACCACGGTAATCGGCATCAATTGTACCAGGTGCATTTACAATGCTAATACCATGCTTATAGGCCAATCCGCTTCTCGGTCTGATCTGTGCTTCAAAACCAACCGGCAATTCAATAAATAAGCCTGTTGGCACCAATAATCTTTGCAAAGGTTTCAATACTACTTCTTCAGTTAGTGATGCTCTCAGATCCATACCAGCTGCATGCAAAGTTTCATATTGTGGAAGCGGATGTTTGGATGTATTGATAATTTTTATTTCCATTTCTTGTGTGATGTGAGATTGGAGAAAATGAGGCTATTTTTTTAACATTTTTACTATGTTATTTTTCTCAAAATAGAAAATTCCCATGAGGAATAGCACTAAAATGCCATTTCCGATATAAATATTGCGTTCAAATATCCAAAAAGAAAGATAGACTAAAAATACAGAAACTAACAAATAGGCAACCATACGTTTCAAATTGTAAGGAATGGGATAGTGTTTTTGCCCCAGCACGTAAGAAATAACCATAATAATAAGGTAGGCAAACATTGATACCCAAGCCGAGCCAATATAACTGTATTTTGGTATTAAAATGATATTCATTATAATAGTAAAAATAGCTCCAACGGAAGATATATATAAACCGAAGCGAGTTTGATCTGATAAACGGTACCAAACCGATAAATTCATATAAATACCAAGACAAACATAGCCAAACAATAAGTATGGCACAGCACCAAGGCCTACCCAGTAAGGTGGTGAAATAAAATGTTTTATAAGCTCAATATTTGCAGTTAAGCCAACGAAGAGTACAGATAATGCCAATACAAAATAATATAAAATGGTGGCATAGGTTTGCTTGGCATTGGCATTTTTAGCATGACTAAAAAAGAAAGGTTCTGCACCTAACCTAAATGCAGTATTAAAAATACTAATAAAAATGGCCAGTTTACTCACGGCACCATATATACCAATATCGTGATCAGCAATATTAGTTGGCAAATATTTACTCAATAAAATTTTGTCAAGTGTTTCGTTAATGATAAACGATAGATTAGCCACAAGCACAGGCCAGCTGTAACCAAACATTTTGTTAAATAACGCTTTATTAAACTTAAACTGGATTTCTAAAAACTGTGGAAATAACATTACAAACGTAATGATACTTGCAATTAAGTTGGAAACAAAAACATAACCAACCCATTTGCTTTTATACCAGGAGGCTAGCCAGTGACTTAGAAAACCATCATTTTTAATTAACCACGGAATAACAAAGATAAATAGGAGGTTAAAGCCTACAAAGATGCCAATATTTAAGAACTTAATCAGGCTATAACGAAACGGTTTCCCATCAGCCCTAAGTTTAGCAAAAGGAATTACGCTAATTGCATCAACAAATAAAATCCATACAAAGTATTGTACATATAATTTCTGGTTAGCTAGTTCAGAAATACTTCCATTTAAGGTAAACCTGGCTAAATAATCTGAAAAAACCAATCCAGTTATCAGGAAAAGCATGGAAATAAAAGCTATAACCAAAAAACTATTATTGTACACTTCCTGTTTTTTATCCTCGTGTTTATTTAGATAACGGAAAAATGTGGTTTCCATTCCAAACGCCAAAATTGGGTTGATGGTTGAGGCGTAACTAAACATCTTGGTAAATATCCCATACACACTTGTTGGATAAACTCTTGTGTAAATTGGGGTTAAGATGAAATTGAATAAACGCGAAAAGATGGTACTTAAACCGTAAATTAGCGTTTGTCCAGCGAATTTTTTATATACAGACATTTATATTGAGATTTGAGTACTGCGTATTGAGATAGGCTCCTTAACGGAACAATATAGCAATCCAACAATTCAGCAATTTATTTTCTTAAAATTTCAAAATTACGATAGTTTTTTACTTCGGCTTCACTTACCACAACATTTTCTACACGCGAACGATCGGGGCCTTCGTGGCACCAGTTTACAAATTCTTCCAGAAAAATGGCTTCACCCTCTGCTTCGATATATACTGAGCCGTCTTTTTCGTTCCTCACAAAACCATTTACCATCATTTGGTTGGCAATAATTTTAGTAGTTTCCCTAAAACCAACGCCCTGCACTTTTCCCGTTACTGTTATATTGAGATGTTTCATTTATTGCCCTAAAGTTGAAATGTTTAAAGCTGCAAAGGTAAATGAATTATCATAATTCTTTAATACCTTTTAACAACGGTATCGAGTTGATTTAACGTAGTTGCAGGTTATGTTATTTTGCAGACTAGTTTCGTCCTTTACCATCAAAATATTCGCAAAAACGGGAGAATTACCCACCAAGTCGAAAGTTATAATTAGACTGGTTATCATTAACAATATTTTTTCCTGAATAGGCTAACATTTAGGTAATTTGAATTTTAAAACGGAGACGATAATGAGTGTACATATAGGATTGATGATCTGGAAAGAAATGAAGACCAAAGAAATTTCTGTTTCCACATTCGCAGAAAAAATGGCCATTAGCAAAACCAAGGCGCAGGAAATCATCAATAGTTCCACCCTCGATGTTTCCTTACTTGCTACTGTGAGTGAAATACTGGGTTTCAATTTTTTCAGCTATTACGAAAAGGGTAAGCTATTCTCCGAACTCACTCAAAAGGAAACACAGGCATCTGCAGAAGAGATTAAAAGACTAAAAAGCCTGCTAAGTGAGAAAAACAAAACCATCGAACTTAAAGATAAAATTATCCAAAACCTCTCACACACCGTTTCCTTACTCGAAAAAGTCCAATACCGTTAATTTGGAGGGGAAACAAAATCGCCTGGAAAAATAATTTTATCTCACGCGTTTTGCGATATTATTGATGACACGTCCCAATTACATTAAAAGATTTTTGGTTGAGCATGTTTTAAATCTTTTCAGTCAAAAATTTACCCTCGGATTTCTATGCCTTTTAAAATAAATGTACCTTAACAGCGTACATTTAAAACGCAATCCAGGAATTATTCCCCGTCTAAGAAAAAATTAAGATCTTCAGTAGATTTATTTGATTTTTATAAATTTGTAATAGATGCAAGTTGAAAGCGTAAGCGATTTTTATGGCAGGCTTCCCAGCCATGCGCCAACAGAGGTTCCGTTAAATAATGCGGGCATCGGGCATATCAATGTATTCTCTAGGGAGAGCTGCGCAGTGCTGAGCCCTTATAGCCGTCGGGATTTTTATAAGGTGTCACTAATTATAGGCAGCGGTAAGATCTATTACGCAGATAAATGGATACAGATCGACCGGCCGGCACTACTGTTCTCTAACCCCATTGTACCTTACTCATGGGAGGCAGAATCAGAAGAACAGTCGGGCTGGTATTGCCTTTTTACAGAAGAATTCATTCAACATAGCGAGCGGGTTTATTACCTGCGCGACTCACCTTTGTTCAAGATTGGCTGTAACCCTATATTTTTTCCTGATGAGGCACAATTGACCGAAATTTCGACCATATTTAAAAAAATGCAGGCAGAAATGTGCTCTATTTATCCATATAAATACGATGTTCTGCGTAGCTTTCTCCACCTGTTGATACATGAAGCGATGAAAAATAATCCGGCTACGAATTTTCATAACTATGCCAATGCCTCCTCAAGAGTGTCTGATCTGTTTCTTGAACTATTAGAAAGGCAATTCCCCATTGATTCGCCAGCATCTGTACTCAAGTTGAAAAATCCAACTGATTATGCCACTGCCCTCTCTGTACACATCAATCACCTCAACCGCTCAGTAAAAGAGGTGACCGGAAAAACCACAAGTGCCCATATTGCTGCCCGGATTATTAAAGAAGCTAAAGCTTTATTACAGCATACTGATTGGAACATAGCCGATATTGCCTACAGCCTCGGTTTTGAATATCCTTCTTATTTCACTTTGTTCTTTAAAAAACATACCGGTTTGGCCCCCACCCGTTCGCGGCAGGCTGTTTGATTATTATAAGGATCTGTTTGATGGTTATAAGTGGTGGTTTTATTTCAATATCTACATTTGAGAAAACAAAATATAACAACTATGAAATACAGAAAACTTGGAAAAACAGACGAACAACTATCTGCACTTGGCCTTGGCTGCATGGGCATGAGCTTTGCGTATGGTCCTACAAATGATAAAGAAAGTTTGGCAACTTTGGAGAAAGCCCTCGACCTTGGCATCAACTTCTGGGATACGGCTGATATGTATGCCAATGGTGCCAATGAAGAATTGATCTCCAAAATACTGGTACCCAACCGCAACAAGGTATTTATCGCAACAAAATTTGGTTTCCGTTTTAAGGATGGCATAGCCGGACCTAGTAGCGCTGTAGGAACATATTTTGATGGCTCTCCGGCCTGGATAAAAATTGCAGTTGAACAGAGCCTGAAACGTCTGAAAATTGACACCATTGACCTTTACTATGCTCATAGGGTAGACCCTAATGTGCCTATTGAAGAAACCGTTGGTGCCATGGCCGATCTGGTAAAAGAAGGCAAGGTGCGCTATCTTGGACTAAGCGAGGCTTCTGCCGCTTCCATCAGAAAGGCCCATGCCGTGCACCCAATTGCGGCACTGCAAAGTGAATATTCGCTGTTGAGCAGGGATGTTGAAAATGGCATATTGCAAACAACCCGCGAACTTGGCATTTCGCTTGTACCCTACTCTCCATTGGCAAGGGGCCTGGTTACCAATACGCTTGATGTAAATATTCTAGCTGATGACGATTTTAGAAGAACTTTGCCACGTTACCAACAAGAAAATGTAGCAAACAACAATAAATTAATAACGGAATTTGCCGCATTTGCAGCGTCCAAAAGCTGCACAGCTGCACAACTTGCATTAGCTTGGGTTTTGGCACAAGGTGATGACACCATTCCTATTCCTGGAACCAAGAAAAGAAAATACCTGGAAGAGAATGTTGGTGCGATTGAAGTTGAATTAACTGGCACCGATCTTACAGAGATTAATGGACTGATTAAGCAATATCCAGTAATAGGCGAGCGGTATAGCGAGGCTGCAATGAAAATGGTTAACCATTAGGTGATAAACCAAAGCAAAATGCCCCTTATAATAATTTCGTATAAGGGCATTTGACTTTGTAAAATTATTTCGGCTGGAAAAGATGTGATAAGCCGCTAAATTGCAAAGAATATGTTGATTTAGCTATCCAATTCGTTTTGTACTTGTGTAAGGCGGGTAATTTCTACTTTAAATTCCTGCCATATTTCTTCGAGTATAGCCCTTGCAGGTTTAATTTCATTCAGCATTGCCGAAACCTGACCGATTTCGAGTTCGCCTTTTTCTATATCACCTTCAAACATCCCCAGTTTCGCCCGGGCATGTCCTAAAAGTGTTGCCAGCTCGTTCTGGCTTGCTCCTTCAGCTTCAGCATTGGCAATAGCATCAGCAAATTCATTCTTCAGTAACCTCACCGGAACCAGTTTTTTCATGGCTAACTTAGTATCGCCCTCAGTAGCCGCAATAATTTTATGTTTAAATGCCTGATGAGCAGACGATTCTTCGGCCACAGCAAAAGCCGAACCGATTTGAACTGCATCAGCACCCAAGGCAAATGCAGCAAGCATCGCCTTACCACTCCCGATACCACCGGCAGCGATGACCGGAATTTTAACAACCTTTTTTATCATTGGAATTAAACACATGGTGGTGGTTTCTTCTCTCCCATTATGCCCACCCGCCTCAAAGCCTTCGGCAACAATGGCATCAACACCCGCATCCTGAGCTTTTATGGCAAATTTTGTATTCGCAATTACATGAACAACAGTAATGCCCTTTTCTTTTAAAAAACTGGTCCATGTTGCAGGATTACCAGCAGAAGAAAATACAATTTTTACTTTCTCTTCAACTACTACATCTATAATTTCTTGAATATTAGGATAGAGCAAAGGAATGTTAACGCCAAATGGCAGTTGGGTTGCTAATTTGCATTTTTGAATGTGCGCCCTTAAAACGTCAGGATACATCGAACCTGCTCCAATAATACCGAGCCCCCCTGCATTAGAAACCGCTGAGGCCAATCTCCAGCCACTGCACCAAACCATTCCGGCCTGTATAATAGGGTATTTAATATTGAATAGTTTACAGATGGGATTCATGAGGAAAATTTACTATACAAAACGGCTGACAAATTATTGAAATATAACTTTATTCTGAAAGAATTCTATATAATTCTAAATTAAGAAAATAGTGTCCTTTGCCTATACTTCTTTTTTCAAGAATGCCCATCTCTGTTAGCTGATCCAAATATTTTCTCGCTGTATTTTCTGCGTAAGTTCCTGTTTTAACTAAATGTTGAACCCGGGTAAAGGGCTGAGTAAATATTGAACTTATCAATGAATCCGGTCGCTGAATGTCTGTATTAACCAAAACCGCATCTGTAATTGCTTCCTTAGCTGTTATAATATCATTGATCTTATCAAAGGTTATATTTGCAGTTACTTCGACTGCTTTAAGCATATAAAGTAACCAGTTTTTCCAATTTCCCCGCTGAGTAATACCGGCAAGGCCTGCATAATATTCTTCTTTATTTTGCATAATATATTTACTCAGAAAAAGTATCGGATAGTCGAGCAGCCCTTTTTTTGTTAAATAATTTATATTAAAAATTCTTCCAGTTCTACCATTACCGTCACGAAACGGATGTATAGCCTCGAACTGATAATGTGCTATAGCCATCTTAAGCAATGGATCCAAGGGATAATTAACCTCATCGTTAAGAAATTTAATTAAATTATCCATTTTGGTTTCAATTATTCCTGCACCTCTTGGTGGAGTATAAAATACTTTCCCTGCGTTAGGTCCGCTTCCACCTTCTTTAATTACAATCTGAGCCACTGGAGGGCGAATACCATCATTGAATTGACTAACAATACGGTACATTTTCACAAAATATTCTATATCTAGAGCCTTATGTTCCTGAAGGTATTGATGGCCTTTCCATAAAGCTTCTCTATAATGCAGAATTTCTTTAGCGGGACCATTTACCTGACTAACATTTTCTTCACTATACGCCTTGTAGAGTTCATCATCAGTAGTGAAAATATTTTCAATTGCGCTTGACGCTTTGGCCTCTTGCAAACTTATTGAATTAATAAGCAGCCCTTGATTTGGAATAGCAATACTTCTACCTTGCAGGCGTGCCAAGGCTGCTTTGCTATCACCGAGTTGTAACAGAATATCAACGTCAAGATAGATATTTGGATCAATAGGAAGCTCAGGAAGTGCATTCCATGGTTTTGTACGATCCGGGTTTATTATAATTGCCATGTTCAAATATAATTTTTTAACATTAAAAAATTATATTTTTAAGGCAAATAAGCAAAATCGCATTAAAATAATTGAAATCATATCCTTAAACATTAAAAATGTTAATTTTTAATGTTTAATGGACTAATCGACATTAAAGCTTCTGACGAGATCAGCATGAACTTTAAAACAAGCGATTTTTAAGATTATTAAAAATAATACTTTCTTTAAATCAGCCGCTGCACTTTGTCGCTTTCAATTTTAAAATCAGCCGACAATTGGATTAAATTCAATCCTGGCGTTTTACCCACTTCTATTGTTCCTAACTGCTTGTCGAGTGCTAAAAATTCGGCTCCGTTTACAGTTGCCCAGGTCAAAAGTTTTTCAAAAGCAACCTGCTTATGCTTCTGCAAGGTGAGCATTTCTGATAGAATATTAAGTTGATGATTGCTAGCCAAACTATCTGTCCCCAAGGTAATCTTTACGTTTTCATCAATTAACAGATCTACATCAGGTAAAGTATTTTCGATATATAAATTGGCCTGCGGGCAAAGGCACCAATATAAATTATTGTTGTGTTCTTTTGCAAAAGCAATATCAGCTTTACTCGAAACCGTGTTGTGCACCAACAAAGTTTTTTGCTCCTTAATATGTAGCAGCCAAGTTTGTAAAGATGTTTTTTTTGTAGGGACAAAGAAAGAAATATCCAGTCCTAAGAATTGATATAGATCTAAAAATCCACCTGTTTTATTTTCGAAGAAAGCATTTTCATCTTCTGTTTCCTGATTGTGAACACTAATAAAGGTATCGGCTTTTTGGGCTTCATCCCTTATTAATTCGAATAATTGAGGAGATACCGAATAAGGTGCGTGCGGAACTATGGATGCCGGAAGCGGTTCAAAATCCTGCTTAATCCCCTTAACATAATCCATTATGGTACCTGCACGTTCAGGGTTAAAGCCCATTGCTTCTATAAAAGTGTGATAACGGATTTTGCTTTTTTCTTTTACTTCCTTTGAAGAAATCTGATTGGAAATATCACCTACAGCTACAATACCATTTTCAAACATTTTCTTATCGGCAGCGTACATCGCCGCTTTAATCTCGTCTATATCGCCCTGTCTGCTTTTAATTATGTGCTGCACAAATTCTACCAAACCCGTTTGCTTGGGAATTTTGCCTAGTAGATGTGATAGTTCTAAATGGCAATGGGTATTGATAAAGCCAGGAACGATTGCGCCTTTATACACTATGATATCCAAATCAAGATGCCCAGCCTCTTCTTTGGTTAACACTTCTTCAATTTTGCCATCTGGATTTACAGCTACCACCCCATTTTTAATTGGTGGAGATGAAACAGGAAAGATCCAATTTGCTGAAAAGTATTTTAACATATCGCAAATTAGCGGAATAACCGGATCAAATAAAAATATTTTCTATACCTGGCTTATTTTGATGGTAAAATGATTTCTAGAATTACTTCTCTAAAGAAATTAGAAAAATGGGAAAGAAAAAGAGCCTCCTATCGGAATCGAACCAATGACCTACTGATTACAAGTCAGTTGCTCTACCAGCTGAGCTAAGGAGGCTTTTAATCGGGCTGCAATGATAGAAAAAAATCTTCTTTTTTACAAAATAGATTTTCTTTTTTGAAAATATTAAGTATGCTGTCAGATGGCAACATCAGACGGCACAAGAACGCTCTACAAGCAATCAGCATTCCAACCATGAAAAATAACGGCAAAACTTGTAGTCATTCACCACAAAGTGTGGAGAAGCTCTACAATTCTAAAATTCTGGCACACACATAAACACCTAAAAAACAGATGTTTAAACAAATTTAACGGTTTGGCATTATTGTGAAACATTAGCAAGTATTGTTACACAAATTAAATTTTTAAATATATACTATGAAAAAGTTCGTTTTAGCAGCTACAGTATTAGCATTAGCAGGATTCTCAACAGTAAAAGCAAGTGAAGTAAAAGATTTTAAAACTACAGCAATTGTTGCAGTTCAAGACAGTGCAGTGAAAACTCCAGTTAAATTGGAAGAGCTTCCTGCTCCAGTTACAACAGCATTAAAATCTGATGCGTATAAAGGATGGACCGCTACCGAAGCTTGGTCAGTAAAAGAAGGTGCCAAAGAGTATTATTTAATCAACGTTAAAAAAGAAGCTGAAACCGGTTCAGTTAAAATCGACAAAGACGGTAAACCGGTTCAATAAGTAAAAATCGCTTAACGCTTCATTATTAACAAGTATTTAACGTAACAAGAGTTACAAACCATATTTAAAAACAGATATCATGAAAAAGATCATTTTAGCCGCTACTTTAGCATTCGCAGGATTCACAGCAGTACAAGCAAGTGAAGTAAATACAATTAAAACCGCTGCAATTGTTGCAGTTCAAGACAGTGCCGTAAAAACTCCAGTTAAATTGGAAGAATTACCAGAACCAGTAACAACCGCATTAAAATCGGATGCATACAAAGGTTGGACAGCTACAGAAGCTTTCTCTGTTAAAGAAGGTACTAAAGCATATTACTTAATCAATGTTAAAAAAGAAACAGAAACTGGTTCTGTTAAAATTGATAAAGACGGTAAACCTGTTCAATAATTTCAAATAAATACGCCGTAGAGGCATTAATTAATATAAGCGCGGCCTTCGGGCTGCGCATTAAACTAAAAGACATACCATGAAAAAATTAATTTTATCAGCTGCGTTCTTAGCTTTTGCAGGATTCTCGGCAGTACAGGCAAGTGAAGTAAATACAATCAAAAATGCTGCAATTATTGCAGTTCAAGATAGCGCAGTAAAAACTCCTGTTAAATTGGAAGAGCTTCCGGCTCCAGTTACAACAGCATTAAAATCTGATGCATACAAAGGATGGACCGCTACTGAAGCCTGGTCAGTAAAAGAAGGTACCAAAGAATATTACTTAATCAATGTTAAAAAAGAAGCAGAAACTGGTTCAGTTAAAATTGATAAAGACGGTAAGCCAGTACAATAAAAACCCAAATAATTACATCTACCTATTATAAGAAAGCCGGATTATGTCCGGCTTTTCTTATTTTTGTTACATGGCGAGAATCCTGATTTTAGAAGACGATACCACATTTGCTCAATTACTTGATGGTTTTTTAACAAAAAACGGTCATGAAATTACCCTCGTAACCCAAGTAAAGCAATCATTTAAGCAAGTTGAAGCCAATGAATTCGATTTACTTTTAATCGATTACCGTCTTCCCGATGGAACAGGCCTTGAAGTGCTTACCCACATCCGTGATTTGGGGCTGTTTATACCTGTAATCGTAATGACCAGTTTTAACGATGTGAGAACTGCGGTTCGATCTATTCAATTGGGTGCTTTTGATTACATTACCAAGCCAGTTAATCCTGATGAGTTATTAATGGTGATCAAAAATTCTTTAGCTAAAAAGGATTTAAAAAGCGTTGAACCAAAAGAAACAAACAGTGATTTTATAAAAGGGAAAAGTGCAATTGCAGATAAACTGTATGAACATATTAATTTGGTAGCCCCAACAGATATGTCGGTAATTATACAGGGCGAGAGTGGCACAGGGAAAGAATTTGCGGCCAGAACCCTGCACCAGCAAAGTAAACGTTCTGATAAACCTTTCGTTGCAATAGATTGCGGTGCATTATCGAAAGATTTAGCTGCCAGCGAGTTATTCGGACACGTAAAAGGGGCATTTACAGGGGCGGTAAATGATAAAAAAGGCCAGTTTGAGGCTGCAAACGGAGGAACCTTGTTTTTAGATGAGGTGGGCAACCTGAGCTACGAAGTGCAGGTTAAATTACTCAGGGCATTACAAGAAAGGGTGATTCAGCCTCTAGGCAGCACTAAACAGATTCCTGTTAATGTTCGCATCATTACAGCTACGAATGATGATCTGGCCAATAGTATGCAACAGGGAGAGTTTAGAGAAGATTTATATCATCGGTTAAATGAGTTTAAAATCCAGCTTCCACCGTTGAGGGATAGGGGTGGAGACTTAGAACTATTTATCAACCACTTTATACAGCTATCAAACCGCGATTTAGAACGGAATGTTAAAAGTGTTTCTAATGAGGCAAAAGCACTTTTGCTTAGTTACGATTGGCCAGGAAATCTGCGCGAGCTTAGCAATGTGATTAAACGCATGGTTTTATTGAGCCCAGGCGATGTTGCACAGATTAGCGCGTTACCTGATGAAATGGTAATTTCTGTCCGCCACCAGTCAGCTCCGGGCAATTCATCCGATCTGAAAGCCCTTAACGAACAGAACGAAAAAGCATTGATTACTGAAACGTTAATCAAAGTGAGGCATAACAAATCAAAAGCAGCAAAGATTTTAAACATCGACCGTAAAACCCTTTATGCTAAAATGGAACGCTACGGCATAGAATAATTACCCTGCATTGGCGTAGTCGATTTTTTCTATAAATGCAATTAAACTATCCAGTTTTCCGATCTGTAATAAAACCTCAGATTTAATGCTATTGTTTAAGCCTTTTTCAGCAATTTCTACTTCCAGAACACGAAATGCATGTGCCAAAGTCTTCGAACCCATCTGCGCCGTGCGCCCTGCAAGGCGGTGTACCAGTAGCCTGGCTTGATCAGCGTCATGATCGGTTAAATGTTTTTTCAGTGTTGCCGCATCATCTATGCAATCCTGTTTAAAGCGGTTCAATATTTTCTCCAGCATTTGCTGGTCGCCAAAGGTCATTTTCTCAATCGAAGAAAAATCAAATTCAGGCTGTTCTGAAATGATTTCAGTTCGATCAAATATAGAAAGGATATCTACCGCTCTAAATGGTTTCATAATCAGGCCATCAAAACCTTCACTCAAAACCATTTCACGTTCTTCAGGTAAAACCTGCGCAGTAATGGCATAAAATTTAACGTGAGCCGGGAGTTTCTTTTTTAATAAATGGCAAAGTTCAAAACCTGTCATTTCGGGCATTCGCATATCAACCAGTACATACTTTAAATCGGGTTCTGGTTCTGCGTGTAAAATATCGGCCACTTGGGTAAAACTCCTAAATGGGATTTTGTTTTTCTGAAAAATCATTCCGCATAAATCGAGAATAAGTTTATCATCATCAATTACCCAAACCGTGCCTGGATTTACAATCGCATAATGTTCTAAATCTAAAGTATCGGTTAGACGCTCAGTGGTATTTTCATATTTCATGTAAATATTAAATGTGGTGCCAATGCCGGGTTTGCTTTTCACATAAATCCTTCCTCCTTGTGTTTCAATCAAAGATTTAACAATAGGTAGCCCTAAACCTGTACCAGCCTGGTTGATAATATATTTTTCAGGAGATTCTATCTGCTCAAATTCATTAAATATTTTAGGGATATCTTTTTCTTCAAATCCTATCCCAGTATCCTTTATGGCAAAATGAAAGTGCAAATCCTCTCCTTGCTTTTTGTATGATACTGAGAGCTTAATTTCACCTTTCAAAGTAAATTTTACAGCATTACCCAATAAGTTAAATAAAATCTGTTTTAGCCTAAAAGCATCGCCCTTTACAAATTCCAAATCGGCAAGATCAAGTGCGGTGTTTAACTGAAGTAATTTCTGCTCTGCCAAGGGCCGCATTACCGAAACTACTTCATTTAAGGCCTTTTTGATGTTGAAGGCCTGATTATTGAAGCTAAATTCGCCCGAAATAATCCGGTTGTAATCTAATACCTCGTTAACAATTTGAAGTAAGTGGATGGAAGACTGATAAATAGCATCCACATCTTTCTTATCCGGTATATCTTGTTGGGTAATCAGCTCTGCATAGCCTAAAATAGACTGCAGCGGCGTTCTGATCTCATGGCTCATATTGGACAGAAACCGTTGCTTCGCTTTACCATGGTATTCTGCCTCATCTTTAGCAAGTTCCAACTCCCTTCTATATCTGTTGCTTTTTGTAATATCTGCCAAAATTAGATACAGCAAAATAACGGTTAATAGAAAAAAGATAATGATAATGGTTGTAATCTGTGTAATCCCATCGTTAACCACTTCTTTAGCCTGTATACCATTCAAATCTACCTGGGCCACCGCTTCGCCCTCAACCTCTCTTAAAATCTGCAACATCTGGGCCGTTAAGGCATTGCTGGCACTTGATAGATCTGCTTCACGTTTTAAAAATTTCTGACTTTTCTGACGTTGCTCCAGTTCGATATTTTTTAACGAGCCCGTCATACTCTTCATAATGCTATCTTCAGCCTTCGCGTTTAAAGTATCGCGTTTTACCTTAAATTCCTCATTAATAATTTTATACACCTCTGATTTCTTCTTTCCAAAAAGTTTACTCAAAAAACCTCTCGATTTCTGTTCTCCCTCAGGCGCAACTGTAGTGGTTGATGTAGTTGTCTCGGTGGTCAGTACCGCACTGTCCGTCTGCCTGGTACGCGTAGCAACAAGCTCATTTAATTTCTGAACCTCGTCAGAGAATGATTTGGTATTCACCAACGTTTCCCTCACTTTTAAGTAATTGATAAATTGTTTGTCGCGGTCGGCTAACAGATTTTTTATCGACTTTATCCGCGCCAACTGGGCAGAATCACCCCTGTACAATTTACTTAAGGTATCTAAACTACTCCTTAACTTACGTGATTCTTTAAGAAAACTATAATTACCTTGTTTATTGAAGGCTTCATCCCTCTGTAACTGATCTAACCGGGCAATCTTATGCGAAAGGTCATTTACGATCCTTAAGCGATCATTCGGGGCCGAAATTTCTTCAACGGTATCCAGCATCCGAGTAAAAGCAAATTTACTGATGCCCCAGGCCAATAGCAATGCAAAACAGGCAAACAGAAAACCTATAATTACTTTACTTTTTATTGCCCGGAAGAAACGCTTTTGTATAACAGCCATTTAATTCAGATTGTGCATGATAAACCCTAATTATAACGGTTTAACTCTAGAAATGATATGTATTTATCTTTTACAAATAACGTACCACAAGAAAAATTGATTAAAAAACTTTAATTTTAATTGCCTAAAAAAACAAACTATGAACCGTATCGACCGACTTTTCGGAATTTTAACCCTGCTTCAATCCAGAAAATACATTAGCGCAGAAAAAATTGCGGAAAGGTTTGATATGAGCATACGCACGGTTTATCGAGATATTAAAGCCTTAGGAGAACAGGGCATACCAGTAAGTTTTGAGCAGCATAAAGGCTATTATCTGGTTCAAGGTTATTTCCTGCCACCGGTTTCTTTTAATATGGATGAAGCCAATGCGCTGCTATTGGTTGAAAGTTTAGTGAATGGATTTGCCGATAACTCTATCCGTAGCCATTATTCTACAGCATTAACCAAAGTAAAGGCGGTATTAAAAACAGGTCAGAAAGAAAAGCTTGAAACCTTAAATCAACATATTAAATTACAAATTCCAGAAAGGTTAAATTTTAATTTTGAATATCTATCGCTTATTCAGCACGCCATTGCAGAAAAACACCTCATCGAGCTCAATTATAAAAACAATAAAGAAGAAGTGAGCAAAAGAGAAGTAGAGCCGATTGGCTTAATTTTCTATGCTTTTAGCTGGCATTTAATTGCATGGTGCCATTACCGTAACGAATACCGTGATTTTAATCTCACGCGAATTATCTGCCTTAAAAATTTAGGTATCCCCTTCAAAAAAACACAGCACATGCCACTGAGCGAATACATGCATCTGCTTCCTGTAAATTATTAAAAAATATTTTTCACACTGCCATAGGGCTGTCAGTGAGCTGTATTTTCTTTGTGTAACTAAACATCGAAATCATGAGTATAGCAGATTTATTACTAATGGATTTAAACACTTTAGAAAAAACAAAACAGAAAAATATGGATATTACTAAATTATTATTGAAAGAATTAGCGGCAGAATATAATACTACAAAAAAATTCCTGGCCATTGTTCCCGTAGAAAAATTCGATTGGGCTCCGCACGAAAAAAGTATGAAAATGAAATCGTTGGCCAGCCATATTGCAGAATTACCAAGTTGGGTAGCAATGGCCCTCACCACTGATGGACTTGATTTCGCTACGGCACCATACGAGGAGAAACAGATCGAAACTGCTGCAGATTTGATTAAGCTTTTGGAAGAAAGCTATGCCAACGGCGAAGCGGAACTTGAAAAAGCAAATGAAGGTATATTATCCGAAAAATGGACCTTGAGAAATGGCGAACAGATTTTAGCGGATTATACCAAATATGAAACCATCCGTCATTCACTCAGCCAAACCGCACACCATCGTGCACAACTAGGAGTTTATTTGAGGTTATTAAATATTCCTTTACCAGGCAGTTATGGTCCGAGTGCAGATGATCATAATTTTTAAGTAATACCTGCTACAACCGTTATTTCATTGGATACAGATTTGGTGCATTTCTCTGTTCTTTTGAAATGACGGTTGTATTACGTGTTTGTTTTTGTATTCCATTTTCGCTTTGCTACTTTTAACAATGAAAAAAATATTGGCAATCTCAGGAAGCACAAAAGCGGTATCAACCAATGCACTGTACATTACAGCTATCTCTAGGCTTTTAGGTGAAGATTTTGAGGTAGCAAGCTTTCCTTCAATTGCAGATATTCCACATTTCAATCCTGATTTAGATCAAGAAAATCCACCGCATGCCATCGAAGCGCTTCGGTCAAGCATCCGGCTGGCAGATGGTATCATCATTTCTACGCCGGAATATGCTATGGGCTTACCCGGCTCGTTAAAAAACCTACTCGATTGGACCGTAAGTTCAGCATCATTTTCTAAGAAGCCGGTTTTAGCACTGGTTGCCTCAACTCAAGGAGAGAAAGCCTATCAATCTATCATCGATATATTAACGGTAATTGAAGCGAAGGTATCGCCCCTGCTCATCTCATTTGCAAAAGCTAAAATCACTAGCGAAGCAGTAATCATCGAAAATGAAACTTTAGCTACGCTTAAAAGTATCATTCATTCATTTGTTGCCAGTATGGAGAATGGATAACACAATTTATTTCCGTAAAATTGCAGCATGAACAATAATGCTGCAACCCGTTTAAATAAATTCATCAGCGAAAGTGGATTATGTTCACGCCGTGAAGCAGATCGTTATATCGAAAAAGGTACTGTTTTTATCAATGGAAAAAGGGCTAAGGTAGGCGATCAGGTTTTTGTAGGAGATAAAGTGATGGTTAACGGCCATAATATCGAACCCAAGGAAGAAAGTAATTTCATCCTATTAGCGTTTAATAAGCCTGTTGGCATTACTAGTACAACTGAAGGCAGCGTACGCGATAATATTGTTGATTATGTAAACCATAGTGAAAGAATATTTCCCATTGGCAGATTGGACAAAGATTCGTCAGGTCTGATTTTTCTGACCAACAATGGCGATATCGTGAACAAAATTTTAAGAGCAGGGAATAAGCACGAAAAGGAATACGTAGTCACAGTTAATAAACCTATTACCGAAGATTTTATTTTCGAAATGAGTAATGGTGTTCCGATCCTCGGTGTAAATACACGTAAATGTAAGGTCCGCCAGATCAGCACATTTGTATTCAATATTATCTTAATTCAGGGTTTAAACAGACAGATCCGTAGAATGTGCGAACATTTCGGTTACGAAGTAACCAAACTAGAACGTACACGTATCATGAATATCAATCTTAAAGGTATTCCAACTGGAGAATTTAGAGAACTTACAGAAGATGAAATGAAAAGCATCACTAAAAGTATTGAAAACTCATCTTCTGAAGCTAAAGCAAAATCCAAAAGCACTAAGAAAAAAGCAAATGCCTGGGAAGAAATCCCTGAACTTAGGGAAGAACAACCCAAAAAATCATTTAAAGCAAAATCATCAGGCCAAAAATCTTCGGGCAAAAAACCAGGTGCTCATTCAGGCTCAAAGCCTGCTGGCAAAAACAATACCGGCAACAGAAACTCGAGACCTACAAAAGGTAAATCTATAAGTAAGTCAAACTCAAGAGGCAGAGGAAGATAAGCCAACCAATTGTAAAATTCCGTCTTATCCAACGGCCTTATAACCCCTACCTTTTTACCTTCTGGCTTTTTTAAGTACCTTTGCAACAAATGGTAACAGCAAAAAAAACCGATATCCGTGCATTGGATCTACCTCAATTGCAGCAACACCTTGTAGCAATGCAACAGCCTGCATTTAGGGCTAAGCAGATTTACCAATGGCTTTGGGAAAAATCGGCTACGAGTTTCGAGCAGATGAGTAATCTTTCTAAAGATCTTCGTAAGGTATTAGATGAGACTTTTACCATTAATGCGGTTCAGGTTAACAATTCTCAGTTCAGTAACGACCATACCATTAAAAATACTTTCAGGTTAGCAGACGGTAATATTGTAGAGGGCGTTTTGATTCCTTTAGAGGATCGTATGACTGCTTGTGTTAGCTCACAGGTAGGCTGTAGTTTAACCTGTAAATTCTGTGCAACGGGTTACATGGACCGTAAGCGTAATTTAAATGCTGATGAGATTTATGACCAGGTAGTATTAATAGATAAACAAGCGAAGGAGAATTATAACAATCCCCTTACCAACATTGTGTATATGGGCATGGGAGAGCCACTTTTAAACTATGCAAACGTACTAAAGTCTATTGAGCGTATTACTGCTCCAGACGGTTTAAATATGAGCTACAAGCGCATCACAGTTTCAACGGCTGGTATTGCTAAAATGATCAAGAAATTAGGTGATGATGGTGCAAAATTTAATTTGGCGCTTTCGCTTCATGCTGCTGATGATAAAAAGCGTAATGAGATCATGCCTATCAATGAGGCCAATTCACTAAAAGCATTGGCAGATGCACTTAAATACTACTTTGCTAAAACCAAAAACCCGGTAACATACGAGTATATCGTTTTTAATCATTTTAACGATGAAATTTCTGATGCCATGGATTTAGCAAAATTTTGTAAACATATTCCTTGTAAGGTAAACCTGATCGAATATAATCCCATTTCTTTTGCGGATTTCACAAATGCTGAAGGCGATAAAATTGATGCATTTTCCAATTATTTGAAAAGCCAGGGGATCAATACAAATATTCGCCGTAGCCGTGGTAAAGATATTGATGCCGCCTGTGGGCAATTAGCGGTTAAAGAAGAAGCAAATGCTTAATCCTGCCATTTAAATTTTCTTTTCACTTAAGTGTTGTATAGTCTGCCGATCTTTTTTTGAAGCGCAGTTTCCTGTGCATTTAGGTTCGGTTCCGTCCTGCTGTCTGTTTTACTCCGCCAATGAAGAATCGGCTCCGTGCCCACTTCCATCAGGGCTGCCTGGAATGGTCCTGTCC
>NZ_JACHCQ010000030.1 GCF_014205835.1 Pedobacter sp. AK013
TCGGAGGGAAAGGAACTAGATACGCATCATCCGGTAATCAAATTGGTGGCCAGTTTGGCCCGAAACAGAGGGGTCACTTTCATTGAAATACACACATTGAATTGCCAATTCATCTGTTGCCGTACTTACATCAACATCTTCAATGCCTTCAACAATAATCGTGTCTGTATCTAGGTCTAATTCCAATAATTTAGAAATGGCATAATCGAACTGATAGAAATATCCCTTTATTGTGTCTATAGCAGTTCTATCTGTCATTTTATTGTAAGGTTGAATTTTCACTAATTATTCGGAAATCAATTGTGAACAAAAGAGGTTTTTAATATAGATTAGGCGGGGTAAGTTAAGATTGAGCATAACGATTTATTTAGTTTTACTAATGTATAAAGAAAAAAATAATTGCAAATACGGGAAGCCGTAAATACTCATAGTTAAGTATGCATACTGAAATGCGTATGGAATACTGGTTGTTTCAGTAAAGCTGGCACAACAATGAACAATATGTTTACTAATGATACCTACCCACCATTCTTTTCAACCTATTTCCTAATCCATTCACTTTTCTTAGTTTTGAGCTTAAATAATCGAAATAAATACAAAGCAGCATGAATCATTGGTTAGTCAAATCAGAGCCTTTTAAATACAGTTGGGAAAGATTTAATGCAGATGGCCGTACCTTTTGGGATGGCGTGCGTAATTACCAGGCCCGTAATAACCTCAAAGCGATGAAAGAGGGCGATTTGGTGCTTTTTTACCACAGCAACGAAGGTAAAAATGTAGTGGGTATTGCCAAAGTAGTAAAAGAATTTTACCAGGACCCCACTACTGATGATGCGAATTGGGTGGTGGTTGATCTGGCTCCTGTAGAAACGTTGAAGAACCCGGTTTCATTAGAGCAGATTAAAGCTGAGCCGAGTTTGGCCGATATTTCATTGGTGAGGCAGGGGCGTTTATCGGTAATGCCGCTTAAAGCTGCTGAGTTTGATAAGATTTTGGAAATGGGGGCTTAGTCCGAAGTCTTTAGTCGATTTACGAATTTGAATTCAGTTAACCGATTTAAACAATTAATTAATTGTTTAAAAACATTAGTAACGTACAATTAATGTCTTTTGCCATACGCCACGATCTTGCCTCGGCTCACCGCCGCCGAAGGGCTCTTTCTTTTTGGTGTCAAAAAGAACAAAACCGAGGCATTGCCGAGCTCATTAATACAAATGAAAATAATAGAAAACCATTAATAAAACACCGGCTGAAAATTTTTCTTTTGAAGCCAGTTGTTAGGCCAGAACAGTGCAGCCCGAAAAATTTGTTAGGCCGGATTTAAGTAGAACGTAGATACAGTGCTTTGGCCTAGCTGGGTGGAAGTTCAAACGGTACACAAAGCTGATTCATAGCACAAGCCTCCATTTGAAATGTATTAAAAGCATTTCGACTCTGCTCGGTGTGATGGAAATGTTAAATATTAAAATATTGTAGTAAATTTAACTGTCTCTTAATACCTCAACATGAAAACCATCTGTTTTACGCTCCTCTTTTTTCTTTCCTTTACTTTGGCAAATGCTCAGGGTATAAAACCTTACATGGCCATTCTTAAAACCGTAAATGGTAAATACAAAGGGATTTTATACAAAGTAGATTCGGTAAATGCGATCCTGAATCATGACGGCGAATTTATTAAGGTTCCCATCAATGAAATTAAAACCGTACAGATTAGGACGATTAAAAAAGGTTATAAAGGGATAGACCTGGTTAAGATAGGTACAGCGCATCCCGAGCAATACAAAGTAGACGCCCGTGGCAAATTGGTCGATAAATGGGGTAAAGAAGCACCCAGTTTGGAAGAGGAAGCCGGAACTGCGTTTTATTCTGTCATTTTTACTGCACTTGCCAATGCCGTTGCCTTGCCCATCCATGCCATTAATCCGAATCTGGCACGTTTTAACTTTAATAAAATAGATCAAAATAAGTTAAACGAACTCAGTTATTATTCTATTTACTACCAGGCTAATCCAAATGTGCTCGCCGAACTGCAGCAGCTAAAAAGTATTTCAGCTACATTTAAACCTTAGGTGTTTAGAGTAGGCTTGGGAGTAGATTAACCGATTTATAAAATCGTGCTGATTTTAAAGATTGCTTTTTCATAAAGTTCTATCATGTGGCTACAAATATTTTTTTTCGCTCTCTGCCGCGGGGCATGGTCGTTTTTCGCAAATCATGTTGTTTTTATTTGTGCTCAAGAATGCTGGCGCATTTTGGAGCGCCAAAGTACCCAAAGCGCTCTGTCAATCCAACAAGGTGGCTTCTCACTAGCCCACGCACATCAAAAAAACAGCAGCACTTTGTTTAATCAGGTATTGTTATGTTTTATTTGGTCTGATTGAGCCCTGCGGGGTTTGTGTTCAATTCATTTATAGCTTTGAATTATCTTCTATGAACACAAAACCACTGCGTTTCAGGTTTGGTGGTGCTATTTGTCCTGTATTACACCTGTTTTTTGATCCTTCTGCCACTTGGGATTGACGGCGTCCTTCGGGGAGGACCGTGTTTTATTAAAGTCAGTTAGCAAAATGCCTAAAATATTCTTAAAAAAGATTTGTCCACACAATAGATTCTAATCGGGTTGATGTACAAAGTTTTGTGCCTTGAAAACAAACCGTTGTTCAATAAACCTGACAGCAGCGGGCATTCCGATTCTTCATCGGAATAAAGCGAATGGCAGGGCTACAGTACCTATGAAATACTGACATTCATTTCCAAAAAAAAAACTTCTCAATTAACCGGTTAACCAGTTTATACAATTAACCAAATAAACTACTCAATCACACTAATTCTCTTGCTCAAGGTTATTCCAAGCGTCATTACAATACTCGATCCCAGTACAACCAGAAACAGGAACGGCGTACCCACTTCGGGTATTTTTAAGGAAGCTGGCAGGTTAAAATAAAGTAAAATACTGATCAGTCCGCGGGGGGCGATGTATAAAATCGGGCCTAGGTTATCCTTTTTAAATATTTTAAGGAAGAGCATCCTGATGAGGTATATCGTGATCAGGATGAAAAAGCCATTGGCCAATACAATCTTGTTGTTCAGTTCGCCGATGTTCATCGTAAAACCGAAAATAACAAAAAAGAATGTCCGCAAAATAAAAGCACTTTCTGCCGATAATTGGTAAAGCTGCGATAAATCGGCCGTTAAATTCTTGTATAAAAAAATACTCCTGAACCAAACGTTCTGGATGGTATCTGCATTGTTCAGGAATAAACCTGTACTCAGGATCAGTACGAGCGAAGAGAGGTGGTAAGATTGACCAATGGCATAAACCAGGATGAGTATGGCTATAATCAGGAAAAATTTAATGTGGTGTACCAGCCTGCCCATAATGTACAACAGTACCACACAGGCAATGGCCGATAGTAAAAGAATGAGGAAGGTGCTTAGCCCCAAACCGATAAAGGCAGATGTAGTGATCGAGTGATTGGTAATAGCAAAATTGAAAATGATGATCCCCAGGATATCAGAGAAAGACGATTCGTAGATGACAAACTCTTTATCTTTATCATTTAAAGCTGCTGCCGATGGAATAGCAATGGCCGAACTAATTACACTAAATGGAATGGCATTGGCAATACAGGTATATAAATCGTGGTGCGAAATCTGGTAAATGATGGTGGTAATTACGCTGATGGTACCCAGTAAAATGGTTAAGGCCGATAAAAAAGCACCTTTAATGACCCTGTTTTTATGTTGATCATATTTAAGTTCGAGCGAGCCCTCAAAAACAATCAAAATTAAACCCACTGTACCTAAAGTAGGGAGTATGGATAGAAAATTAAAAGTCTGTATTTTAAGATAATCGACCAGGAAACGTAAACCGATACCTAAAAGCAATAGCAATAAAACCGACGGTACTTTGGTTTTACTGGCCACTAAATCAAACAGATAAGAGAAAATTACTAATCCGCTTAAAATAATAAGAATGGTATAAGTTGTCATATTTTTCAGCGTAAGGTAAACACTAAAGTAAAACAATCAAACCAAGCTGAAAGGAAATTGTTGAAAAAAAATTACGCTTTAAAGAAAAGTGCCTTGAGTTCGCTGGCCTCATCAGGGTTCATTTTTCCGCCTAAAACCAGGCGTAATTGCCTACGGCGTAAGGCCCCCTCAAACAAATCGATTTCTTCTGGCGTTTCTGGGATAAGTTCGGGCACGGGAATGGTGCGTGCGCTCTGATCAACCGCAACAAAGGTATAATAGGCCTCATTACTTTTTTGGCGTGCACCGCTAGGGATATTCTCTGCCCATACATCTAAACGGACTTCTACAGAGGTATTAAAAGCCCGGGTAACTTTGGCTTCGATGGTAATTACATCACCTAATTTAATGGGTTGTTTAAAGGAAACATTATCAACCGAAGCGGTAACCACAATACGGTTGCAGTGTTTCTGAGCCGAAATTGCCGCTGCAATATCCATCCAATGAAGCAGGCGTCCGCCCATCAGGTTATTTAAGGTATTGGTATCGTTGGGTAATACCAATTCGTTCATGATGGTAAAACTTTCTTTGGCAAATTTCTTTTTTAAACTCATTTGATGGCAAAAGTAAGTAAAATGTAGTTAAAATGGTATTACAAATAGATGCTGGCGGATGGAAAGGATGTTTTTTCTGCGGTGATCAGCGAAATCAACGGGGAAAAGCATGTTAACCTAAACTCGATAATTATTTAATGAAAAACAGTTTCTAAACACCTCGGGCTAGGCCAATTCTTCATGCTGAATTCATTTTACAAGTAGAAATAGTGTTTTCAATTGCCTTGTAGCTACTACGTGGTCAGCATCTTACATAGCAGGAAAGACCCTGAAATAAATTTACTTCGTAGCTTTCCGCTTCGCTACAGGTCAGGGTGACGACCGCTTTAAAATTAATATAGAACTCAGTTTGTTAAGGTTGTTCCCGCAGATCATACAGATTTTCGCAGATTGATGATTTGCTTTTCGACGGAGATCAGCGGGAAATAGATTTGGGAGCGTGTTATTAAAAACAATTCATCTTTTATCATGTTATCCATACAAAAAAATCGAATTTAATGCAGAACCAGACCCTGATCCAATTTTTCCATTGGTATTATAACGAAGAACAAAATTTGTGGACCAAAGTAGCTGCCGAAGCGAGTCATTTAAAAGAAATTGGAATAACTGCTGTCTGGCTGCCTCCAGCCTATAAATCTAACAATGCCGCCTATGATGTCGGTTATGCCGTTTACGACCTTTTTGATCTGGGCGAATTCGACCAGAAAGGAAGTGTAAATACTAAACACGGATCTAAAGATGAATATATCAAAGCCATTGAAGCACTGCACGAGAATGGAATTGGAGCCTTGGCCGATGCCGTTTTTAACCATAAAGCTGGGGGCGATGAACTGGAGAAAATAGCCGTGAGAACGGTAAACCCTGATGATAGAACTGAATTTACCAGTGATGTTTTCGAAATAGAAGCCTGGACCAAGTTTACCTTTCCTGGCCGAAAGGGTAAATATTCTGAATTTATATGGAACCATGAGTGCTTTAGTGGGGTAGATTGGGCGGAAGACCTTAAAAAAACAGCCATTTATTCCATTCAAAACTACCTGGGCGAAGGTTTTGAAGAGGTTCCATCTACTGAATTGGGCAATTACGATTACCTGATGTTTAACGATATCGATTACCGCAATAGGGCTGTAATTGAAGAGTTAAAATATTGGGGCGAATGGATAGTCGAAACCACCAAGGTAGACGGTTTTCGGTTAGATGCCGTTAAACACATCAATCCCGATTTTATTGTAGAATGGATTGATCACCTGAACCAAAAATTTAACCGCGAATTTTTTATCGTGGCAGAAGACTGGAATGTGGTGGATAGAGAGGGACAATTGAAATACATTGAAATTACCGGCGGCAGGACGCAAATATTCGATTCGCTTTTGCACCATAATTTTTTCCTGGCCAGTAAAAACGAGGATTTTGATATGCGGACGATTTTTGATGGAACATTGGTACAGGTGAAGCCCGATCTGGCGGTAACTTTCGTTGATAATCATGATTCGCAACCTTTGCAGGCATTGGAATCTTATGTTGATTTTTGGTTCAGACCTTTAGCCTATGCTATGATCTTGTTGCGCGTACAGGGCATTCCATGTTTGTTCTTTCCTGATCTGTATGGAGGGATTTATGATGATAAAGACAAAGAAGGCGATGAGGTACATGTTGAGCTGGTGGCCATCCCAGTAGTAGAAACCATAAGTAAAATCCGTACAGCCTTAGCCTATGGCGAGCAACGCGATTATTTTGACCATGGCATTTGCGTAGGATGGACCCGCGCTGGTGACGAGGAACATGAAAACAGCGGTTTGGCGGTGTTGTTAAGTACAGGAGAAGAGGGTTATAAAGAAATGGAAATCGGTAAACACTTTGCCGGAAAAACTTTTGTTGATGCTTTAGGCTATCGTCAGCAGGAAGTTGTGATTGATGAAAATGGCTGGGCGGAGTTTCATTGCAATGCCGGAAGTGTATCGGTTTGGGTGTTGAAGGTAGAATAGGATTGGCACGTAGAATCGTCATTTCGACCGTAGTGGAGAAATCTTTGAGCCTTATTAGCAAATTAAAAGATCTCTCCATTTCGCTGTGCTTCAGTCGAGATGACGGAGCTTTATTTGAATATTACTACAAAAAGTTATCCTCCGCCCGATAAGCAGAAATAACAGCCAGTTCGCCTTCTTTGCCACCTTTCGAATTGCCGTGCTCCATACCCATAACACCTTTATAGCCTTTAGTATACAAGTGTTTGAACAGGTTTTTATAATTGATTTCTCCGGTTGTAGGTTCTTTCCTGCCCGGATTATCGCCAATCTGGATGTAGGCGATTTCGTCCCAACAGCGGTCGATGGTTTTGATTAAATCTCCTTCTGTACGTTGCATGTGGTAAATATCATAAAGAATTTTACACGAAGGACTTTTAACCGCTTTGCAAACAGCGTAGGTTTCATTTGTTTTTTGCAGGAAGAGTTCAGGCGTATCGCTCAGGGTTTCCAAAACCATAATCAAACCGTGGGGTTCAAAAATTTCGGCACCCGCACGCATGGCATCAATTACATTGGCAAACTGGTTGCCATAAGGCAGGTTACGTTCATAAAACCCGGGCACTACGGTAAGCCATTTGGCGTTACAGCGCTTTGCAGCTTCGACTGATTTTTTGCAGGTTTCGATAAATTTATCTTTAAATTCCTTTTTGCCCGTAGTTAAAGAAGTTTTCCAGTTATCGCCACCATCTACTACAAAAACGCCCATGCGCATACCCAGTTTTGCCAACAGGTTTCCGATTTTTTCCTGCTCTTCAACAGGGCGGCCCAGGTAGCCGTTATCTTCTATTGAACGGAAACCTTTATCGTATATAAACTGGATCTGATCTAAAAAACTTTTGCCTGCATGATTTTGGAACATGCCCTGGTGCGGGGCATAATCGAGGTTAAAAGTTTTATCGCTTAATGCGGTATTGGTTTTTTCGGTAGCAAGAACATGGGTAAAACCTCCCCCTGCGGTTACAGCACCAGCAGTAAGGAGACTATTTCTTATAAATTCACTTCTTTTCATTGGTGAGGTTCTAGATTATTGGTGTGTAATTAATTTTTTAAATCCGGTGGTTAAGGTATCGGCTATTTTGCCATCTTTTTGGTGGTACACAAAATAAGCTTCGAGGTTTTTTCTGCTTTCTACAAAGGCAATAGCATCTTTAAGATGCATGGCCATTAAAGCATTGTCGTAACCATCGGCGGTAATGGCATCGTTCGCATAAACCGTAACGCTGATCATCTCATTATCTAAAGGATAGCCCGTTTTAGGATCAATCAGGTGTGAAATCTTTTTCTTTCCGCTCTGGTGAAATTTCCGGTAATTGCCTGAAGTGGTGATGGCGCCTGAATTTATGGCGGCGATATGCCTGATTACCGGAATTCCATCTTTATCGGGGCCTTCAATGCCAATCTTCATGGCTTCTCCATTGGGTTTTGGCCCTGATATCCGAATTTCACCTCCCAGTTCGGCAACATACTGCTTAATCCCTTTTTTCTCAAGATAAGCGGCAATTAAATCGACACTGTAACCTTGTGCAATACCATTTAAATCGATTTGCACACAAGGTTTTTGTTTGCTCAATACACCATTCTTAAGTTTTAGGTTTTTCATGCCTACACAGGCCAATATTGATTTAATAACCGCCGGACTGGGTTCTTTTTTTGCCTCTTTTGGTCCAAAACCCCAGGCCTGTACCAATGGGGCAACGGTAATATCAAAAATACCTTTGGTATCCTGGTTGATCTCGAAACTCCTTTTAAGTACGTCGTTTATGAAACGATCGGTTTTAATTTCTTTTCCGGCAGCATTAAATTGATTTATCAATGATCCCTTCTTGTAAAGCGACATCGATAAATCAATTTCGTTTAAAAGACTATCTATGCCTGCCTTAGTTGCTAAACTATCAGTGGCATAGTACATGATGGCATAATCGGTTCCCTGTGCAAGACCATTGATTTTATATTGCCTCACTTCTTTTTTTAAGGAAAAAGCAAAAATCAGCGGTAAAATGAAAAGCAAAAACCTATAACGCATCCATTTAGTTTAAATCACCTTTGTTTGTCCGGGCCTGGCTACAGGGTATAATCCATTTTCGTCAGGCATTAATTTTGGGTTAGCATCCCATGCAAAACGTTCGGGCATTAAGCTAATGTTGGAAGCCAAGGCCTCGTCCCATTTAATGGTTTGACCGGAATAAGTAGCAAAACGGCCAATAATTGACGAAAATGTACTTGTTGCGGCATAATCTACATTACTGAATCTATATTCTCCCTTAGAAACCGCATCGAACAGCTCGTCGTGTTCTGTCTGGTACGGGTTTGCATTTCCTTTGGTATTGTGGTTATATAATTCTTTGCCGCTGTAATCTTTCATGATGGCCTGGTTGCCGGCTGAAAGATAAATCTTGCCTTTTGTACCTTGAAAAGATTCATCCACACGGTTACTGATACCTTCAAAATGCCTGCACTGGCTATGGATTACCGCACCATCGGCATAAGTGAGTTCGATAGAGTGGTTATCATAAATCTCGCCATAATCTTTTCCTGTTCTCCAGGCGCGGCTGCCCGTTCCCTGTACCGAAACCGGATGCCCGTTTTTGATCCAGTTAGCAATATCGATATTGTGTACATGCTGCTCTACAATATGATCGCCGCATAACCAGTTGAAATAATACCAGTTTCTCATCTGGTACTCCATTTCAGTCTGGTTTGGTTTACGCGGACGTACCCAAACGCCACCGCTGTTCCAGTATACCTGGCCTGCCATGATATCGCCAATGGCACCATCGTTAATGCGTTTCATCGCTTCGCGATAGTTGGCCTGGTAGCGGCGCTGTAAACCTACTACCACGTTTAATTTTTTCTTTTTAGCTTCTTCGGCTGCGGCCAATACCTTTCTAATACCCGGTGCATCTACAGCAACAGGTTTTTCCATGAAAATTTGTTTATTCTGTTTAACCGCTTCTTCGAAATGAATAGGACGGAAGCCCGGAGGCGTGGTTAACAGCACTACATCGGCTAATGGAATGGCTTTTAAATAAGCATCGAAGCCTACAAACTGACGTTCTTTCGGAACATCCATCTTTGCAGCAAATTTTGAACTTAAGGACTGGTAACTGCTATCTAAACGGTCTTGAAAAGCATCGGCCATAGCAACCAGTTTGATATTAAATTTAGTGCTGAGTGCCTGAAAAGCTGCTCCTGTACCACGATCGCCACAGCCTATTAAGGCTATTTTAATGGTATCCGATCCTGATGCATATGCTCCGGCCAACGGAATACTGCTTAACATGGCCCCGCCGGCCAGCATGGCTGTTGCTTTTAAAAAATCGCGACGATCTTGTTGGTTAATTGGTTTTCTCATGTGTTTAAGTTTTATTTTGGTTAGGGTTGTGTTTTTTAAAAGTCTTTTATGGGCTGCTTATCGTAATACGCATCTATTTCTGCTTTTGAAGGTGTTTTTACAGGACGTACCAGCCGCATGCCTACAAAAGGAGCTTCAGGGAACCACCAGTTACTTTTCGGAATCTGTGGATCCAGTTGTTTCCAGGATGGATCAGAAGCTAATCTAGCCGTCGAGGTTAAATTATTTGCTGTTTCATCGTAAGAACCTCCACGAACAACATTTGGGTAAAGCTTTTCGGGTTTGGCAACAGGGTTTTCAGTGATTTTATCTTTGCCCTGGCTGTAAAAATCAGCAATGTACTGGTCGTAAGTCCATTCGCTAACATTCCCGTGCATATCGTACAAACCCCAGGCATTCGGTTTTTTTAATCCTACCTGATGGGTTTTATTATCGCTGTTATCTTTATACCAGGCGTAATCGCCTAATTTAGCGGCATCGTCACCGAAAGAATAATTGCTTTCGGTACCTGCTTTACAGGCGTACTCCCATTCTGCCTCTGTTGGTAAGCGATAAAAAACACCTGTACGTACATAAAGCCATTTGCAAAACTGGATGGCATTATATTGGGTCATGGCTATGGCGGGCTGGTGCTCTTTGTCCATGCCAAAAGTCATATCGAGATAGGGTTTTGTGGGTCTGGTAACGGCATCTACTTCAGCCGGAATGGCACCTGTACTGGCTTGTTTTTCATAATCGCGATAGAGGAAGGGTTCAAAAATATCCCAGGTTACCTCATGTTTTCCCATCCAGAAAGCATCGAGTTTAACCTCATGAACAGGTTGCTCATCTGGTTTTCCGTTTTTACTTCCCATTTTGAATTTGCCTGCCGGTATTGCCTGCATATCGAATTTTAATTTGGTCCCGTTAATGGATTGTGTGTACGAATCGCTGGGTTTTTGTGCTAAAATCTGTGCACTTGGATAGGCTATTAATGCTACGGCAATTAACTTTTTAAACATAATTTTTGGTTAGATACACCTAATTCTCTAGTGTGTTTATTTGGTTGCTTTCTGAAGCACTAAAGTAAATAACCACATTTAAAACAAAGAAAACTTATGTAACAATAAAGGTAAGAAATGTAACATTAAAAGTCAAATTGACAATTAAAGCTATCGTCATCCTGAACTTGTTTCAGGATCTAATTGGCGAAGATCTTTTAAATCGATCTTACTTATAAATAATTGTCTAAGCGTATTATAGCTAAAAGGTCCTTTGCCACATAAGGAATATAAGGTCATTTAAGCTTATATTCCTTATGCATCTTATATCGTTTGTTTTGTATTTTGACGCATCATCATTGCAAGCTGACTTACCTTCTGTCTAAAACTTTATTGCTTAAATTGGTATAACCAATTAAGGTATCCCAGCGCGCACCCGGACGGCGGTAATAAACGAAAATCTGATAGCTGTTTTCGGTCTGGAAGAATGCACCCTCGAAAGGTTTGGTTTCCATTAGCTTGGTATCTTTGTTAAACCAGGCAAACTCATAGTCGTAGAGGCCTTGTTTAAGGATCACATTGCCGTAAAACTGTTTCCTGTTGGCGTCGTAAATCAGCTTGTTTTCATTGCCCATGGTGTAATTGTTAAACCGGCCAACCACATAAGCATCGCCGTTAGCGCTGGGAGCAGGAGCATTTAAGGTAAACAAAACGCTCATGTACTCTGCCTCTGTCTTGTCGTCCCGTCCGTCGGTATTGCGGATAAAAAAGTTTCCGTTTTCATCAAACTGGTTGGCAAACGCACCTGAAGTTCTGGGGGCATCCTGAAAAAGTATCACATTTACCGATTCGTTATCGCGGTATATGCCTTTAACATTATCGGCTTTGTACCTTAAACTCCGGGTATCGAATTTTCTGAATTCATTATCTCCCCAGAAATCATTCGTATTCAGATCGTTATAAACCAGTTGGTTTGGTCTTACAAATGCTGGTTTAGTATTTACCTGGATTGTATTGGCATTGAAATTTTGCATCACCACTGCTTTTATATCCTGGTAGGGGTTTGGGATGGGAAATGTATGGTTAATGGTAAAGTTGATTTTTTGTTTGTAGTTCCTGTTCTCAACCTGCATGGAATTGGTAATTTCTGCAGCAATGGCCACCTGATTGTCGAGCACGTAAAAACGCTGTGAAATAACAGGCCTGTTTTTATCACCATCCAGATATACTTTTAACACATAATTGCCACCGATTTTGGGTTGGATCTGCGTATTGGGCAGCGTGATTTCGTAATGTGTATATTTTCGGGTAGTATTGGATGAATACCGATAGTTGAGGATACGGTCGTCGTTAAAACTACCCAAATAATCAATGCTCGAAATTTTAGAAGTTTCCCATTCTGCAGTACAATGTTCAATGGTATACCAGTAGTTTTGGGTGCCCGCAAGTAAATCATCAAAAGAAAAAGTAATGGTTTCAGGCGAATTGAGCATCATTACCGGTATACTTTGCTCTTTATTGCTGTTATAACAAAGTACAGTTTTAATATTTGGAAGATAAATTTTATTCTCGTTAGTAAACGTTTTGTCGTTTTGCGCAAAGGCCAGGGTTGAGATGAAAAATAAAAACGGAATTAATATTTTCTGCATGGCTAAAAGTAAAGTTTTATTGGGAAGGGACAAAACCGAATTATTTGTGGTGTCAGATATTACTATCTGACACAAAAATATTTTTGTTTGAAAATAAGCCACGGAAACACGGATTAACACGGAAGATTTTTCGATGCATCGTTATTTCTGTGCATGCGGGAATCTTAAAACGCTTGCATTAAGGTTCGTTCCCAATCAAGTTGGGAATGACGATCTCTCTCAGAATATGTAGGTGTGTCTGATACCTATCTGGCAGCTAGGTTACCGTCATTTCGAGGGGTAATTTATCTTATAAAAATCAATATGAGTGACGTACAATTGTTTCTTTTCCATACACCAGGGGCTTGCCTCGGCTCGCCGCCGCCGAAGGGCTCTTTCTTTTTGGCATCAAAAAGAAACAAAAAATGCCGGCTGAAAATTTTTCTTTTGAAGGTAGTTGTGCGGACAGAACAGTGCAGCCCGAAAAATTTGTTAGGCCGGATTTAAGTAGAACGGGGATATAGTGCTATGGCCCAACTGGATGGAAATCCTAAAGTCGTTAAAATGTTGATTAATAATGATTTGAAAGATAACGTCAATGGTGGCGGACTGCAACGAAGTCGAGAACCTGAAGGCTCAGCGAAGCTAAATCTAACTCGAGATAGGTCTCTCCATTCCACTGCGTTCCAGCGGAGATGACGGGACGAAGAATTTAACTACTTCCGTGCTAATCCGTGTTTCTGCGCTTCCGTGGCAACAAAAAAAGCCACAGATTTCTGTGGCTTTAATGTGCTTTAATAGGGGGCAAAATTAGCCCTCCAATTCCATAATTTCGGCAGCTAAACTTTCCCATTTATTTTGGTTATTGTCTAACTCCTGTTTTGCAGCTAAATAACGTTTATTGGCTTCGGCCAGTTTATCGGCTTTAGCGTAAACATGCTCATCAGCCAGTTCTGCTTCTATAGATTTAACGTTCTGCTCTAGCTCTGTAATCAGCTTTTCTGTTTTTTGCAGTTCATCGTTCAGCTTTTTTAACTGGCTAGCTGTATTGGGCGTAACTACTTTTGGCTGTTCCTTTTGTTTTTCTGGCATTTTAACCGGAATAGGTTTAGCCACAGGAATTATCCTTTTGCTGTTCCATTCTTCATATTCTGCATAGGTGCCAGGGTATTCTTTAATTTTTCCACTTTCGATAAACCAGATTTTGTTGGCCACATTATCTAAGAAATACCTATCGTGAGATACGGCAATAAAAGTACCTTCAAATTGCTGCAATGCTTGAATCAGGATGTTTACCGATTGGATATCCAAGTGGTTGGTAGGCTCATCCAGGATCAAGAAATTTGAATCTGTTGTTAAAGATTTAGCCAGGGCCACACGTGATTTTTCTCCTCCCGAAAGCACTTTGATCTTTTTGAAAACATCATCACCGGTAAAAAGGAAGCAACCTAAAATACTCCTTAATTCCGTGTCGCTATGTTTTGGTGCAAATGCCTGTAATTCTTCTAAAATTGAGTTTTCTAAATGCAGTGATTCCAATTGGTGCTGCGCAAAGAAAGTGGTGGTAACATTATGACCAGTTTCGCAGAAACCTTCAAATTTTTCGGCTCCGGCAATCATTCTCAATAAAGTAGATTTACCTTTACCATTTGCCCCGATCAAGGCAATTTTATCGCCTTTTTCGATCACAGCCTCGGCATCATCCAAAATATGCACATTTGGATAACTCTTATTGGCATGTTCTATACGCACCACATGCCTGCCTGATGGTTTAGAGAATTTGAAAGCAAAATTTACAGTTGGGTTATCATCATCAACATCATCAATCCGTTCCATCTTGTCTAAAGCTTTCATCCGCGATTGGGCCATTTTAGCCTTGCTCGCCTTCGCTTTAAAACGCTCAATTAAACGTTCTTCCTGCTTAATTTTGGCTTGTTGGTTTTTAAATTCACCCTTTTGGATTTCGCCACGTAAAGCTTTTTCTTCAACATAGAAGCTATAGTTACCTGCATATACGGTTAACTTGCCCTTGCGCGATTCTACCGTACGGTTTACAATTTTATCTAAGAAATACCTATCATGAGATACAATTACAATGGCACCTTCAAAACTCATTAAATAGTTTTCTAACCATTTAATGGAAGGTAAATCCATGTGGTTGGTCGGCTCATCCAGTAATAAGATATCTGGTGTTTGTAATAAAATCTTCGCCAGCATTACACGCATCCGCCAACCCCCTGAGAAGGTATTTAACGGGCGCAGTTGGTCTGCTGTACTGAAACCTAAACCAGCTAAAATTTCGTTTGCTCTATATTCGATGTTATAGCCATCTAAAGCTTCAAATTCTTGCTGTTTATCACTTAATTTGAATAAAACCTCTTCGCTATAATCTGTTTCGATTTTTTTTAGCAGCTCTTCAATCTCATCGTGCAATTGGTTTTGGCGTTCGAAAGCCTCCATGGCCACATGCAAAATGCTATGGTGCGAATCGTAAGAAAGTAAATCCTGGTTTAAGTAACCGATTTTAAGGTCTTTTGACATGGAAACGGTACCCGAAGTTGGGGCATACTCTCCTACAATTATCTTTAAAAGTGTTGATTTTCCTGTTCCGTTGGCGCCAATTAAACCAGCTCTGTCACCAGGTTTAATGTGCCAGTTTGCGTCATCGTATAAGGCCCTTGAGCCAATCAGGAAAGTTAAATTATTTATTGAAATCATTTCGGCTGCAAAAGTACGAAATTTAAAGGCTTTTTTTAGGTCGAAAATCAAATAGGATAAGCCAGTGGTTTTGCTTTAGCTTTTTGGAAAAGCAATACTGCAACCTTTTAATGCTTATCTTTTATTAATGGAGCTATTTATTTTCTCCTGTTTCTTCCAGTTTACCTTCTTTATTCCTTTTCAGTTTCACAATTGGTTTTTCCTGTGTACCTGTTATGCTCAGCGGGATGCCAAATAAACCAAATGGAGGGAGGCCTAAGCGGCCGCTTAAGTTTAACCTGCCATCGAAGCTTACCTGACCTTCGAAACGTGGCCTGAAACCCGCTACTTTCATTTTGGTTTGTTCGATGGTAATGATATTGTTTTTAATGGTCGATTTTATTTGAACATCGGATAAATCTGGATTGGTTAAACTGTCTCTTTTTGTTGCTTTACTCACAGCGTTCATCATTTTGAAGCCCATTAAGCTTACTTTTTTCAAGCTAAGTATACCTCCTCCTTTCAGCGATGGATATACCGGAAACATTTCAGCATTCAATTTACCTGAGAGTTGATAATCTAAACCAACAACACCTTTTACTTTTGATGCCGAGCTGGCCATTTCTCTAAATAGTTTAATTTCTTTGTAAGCGCGTGCAATATCAAATTCTTTAGCAGTAAGATGGAAATCGAATAAGCCAGTTTTGGTACTGGTGCTCTTGTAATTCGCATCCATAGCTACCTGTGCACCCGCAATATTGAAACCGGTTTGTTGTAAGGTTAAAGCCCCATTGTTGATGCGCATGGTGCCTTTCGCGTTTTTGATATGGAGGCCATTATATTTTACTTCGGCAGCATTGGCCGAAAAAATAACGTTCAGGTTATCGGGAATTAAGATTACACCACTTGAAGGGGCTGAAGTTGCTGTGCCACCATCTGCATAAACCATAAATTCGTCAGCCAAAATTTGCTTACTGCTAAGTTTAAAATTCCCTTCCAGTTTAGCTTTATCATTTAAAGCATAATTAATTACATTGTTCAGACTTCCGTTCAGTTTAAAGTCAGACTGCCCATAGGTGGCGTTAAATTCATCAAAATTCATCTTGTCCTGACGGAAAGAAAATACACCGTTTTTGATTAAAAAGCTTTTGGGGAATAAATCAGACCGGATATTAAGGTTTTTAATACTAATGGTGCCATTGTTTTGCAGTTTGTTATATCTGCCAGCCAATGCATCGCTCTGTGCACCTTTAAATAAAACATCTGCTAAGATAACTCCATTAACCTGGTAGCCTTTTACTGCAAACAGTTTATACATTTTACCAATATCTATTGTGCCCTTTGATGAAACACTATAAGCAATATTTTCGAAATTATGCACATCGGCCTTCAGCATAAAAGGCTGCCCCGCCATTTGGAATGAAATGGGTTTAATATTCAGTTTAGTGTTTTTTAAAGTCCCGTTGTTGTTAATCAGGTCGGCATCAATTTTAATCTGCTCTAAAGGTTGATCGAAATTTGGAGTTTTAATCCTGCCGTTATTTAGCTTAATGCTGGCAGTGGTAACTGGGAAAAGTTTTTTTATTTTATTGTAGGGACCTTTACTTTGCAGGTCGATATTCATGATGCCGCTTAACTCGTAACCTTTAACCGGATAAATGTTTTTGATATCGGCAAAGTTAATCAACGATTTCAACTGAATATCTAGCGGCATATTCTCTGCCGTTTGAATTTTGGCAAAGCCCCTGATGTAGTTATTCAACGCCTGGATATCGATATTTTCGATAGCCAGTTTAGTGCTTTTATAATCGCCATCGGTATTGGAACCGTTAATGTTAAAGTTAATTTTATCAATAGCGGCAGGTAGGGCAGGGTACTTAAAATAACCATCCGCCAGACTAGCTTTTAACGAAAATTTAGGGACAGTGGCAATAACAGTATCTACCTGCCTAATGCCCGAGTATTGTACCTTTTTGGTGTATTTGCCATGGGCCTTGAGGTTAATGTTTAAGCGGCCTTTCAGTTTCAGATTGTCCATATTTACCACTTTGGCCCATTTGGCTAAATCGATATTGGAACGGGTATCGGTGTAAATTTCGGGTGCCGATAAACCTTTTATTTTGGTAACAGAGGCTACATAGTCTTTTCCGATGTTGAAGTAAAGGCTGTCCATATTAATCAGTAGACTATCCTTATTCAAGCCCGGAAGTTTTGTTTTTAAGTTTAAAAACAGGTTGCTGATCGGCTCTGGAGCGTTTGGATTAGAAATTGATCCATCCCTTACTTTCATGTTAAAGGAGAGTGTAGGCATACTGTGTGTGGCAGCAATGTATTTTCCTATTAACGAAGCATCAATCTCTGCATAACCTTTTACCTTTGTTTTTTCCAGTTTATCAGCAATTTCTGAAGGTAGCGCAGTAAAAATATTCTGTAGATCTGTCTCTTTTGCCTTGGTTCTGAAATCGATATCGTAACCATCCTTTAAAAAGGAAAAATGCCCTACAAAACGGATTGGGAGCGAATTGATCTTTAAATTGTTCTCATCGAAAATTAGATTAAGTGAGTTGGTATTTACTTTTGTGATCAGATTGGCATTTATTTTTTTCTTGATTAAATAGGGTGTATTGGCATAATAAACATCCATTTCATTGATAGAAAGATTGCTTTTTAAGTCAAATATTGCGTTGCTGAGGTCGCCTTTTCCGCTATAGTTAAGCCCCTTGGTCCTGATGAGCATAGGAATTGAATGGTCGCTATAAGTAAGGTTGCTGTTGTTGATGAAAATCCCTTCAATCTTTATGGCAGTATTACTTTTGCTTGTATTCTGCGTATTTTCCTTTTTGCTTTCGTAAACATTATAATTTGCATGACCTTTTTCATCGCTAAGGATATTAATGCGGGCATCGTCTAAGTAGAACTGATCAATTTTAACCTGTTTAGAGAATAAAGAGAGCAGGTTTATGCCCAACGCTAATTTTTTGGTATAAATAAGCGTATCCTGTTGAAAAGGAGCCGAGCCTTTTAGTAAAAACTCGTTTAAATTTAAAGTTAGTGAAGGGAAATGATTGAAAAAGGAAATGTTGGTGCTTTCAAACTTTACTTCGCCTTTTATGTTTTTATTAATAAGCTGTGTAATTTCCTTGGTAATGGTCTGCGGAATTACATATGGAATAACAATTAGGAGGGCTATTAAGGAAACGATCGTAATCGCGGATATTTTTAAGAACTTTTTCAATATTTTAGTTTAAGTGCAGAATTTGGCGCAAAGATAATCTTTAGATGAATTAGGAATAAAAATTTAACATTTTTGTATTATAAAACATATTTATATCTTTGTTCTGTAATTAAAATTGTTACAGTATGAATAATAGTCATTTTTCCATTTCGCTTCACATTCTTACACTCCTCGATCAGGTGAAAGGGCAGCTATTGAATTCAGAATATATTGCTGGAAGTATTAACTGCAATCCTGTTCTGGTGAGAAAGGAATTGGCCAACCTGCATAAGCATGGTTTTGTACAAAGTAAGGAAGGAAAGGGGGGCGGCTCTACATTGGCGAAAAACGCTGCCGATATTAATTTGGGCGATGTATATAGGGCCGTTAAACAAAAAAGCCTTTTAGGCGAAAGTAGAAATGAGCCTAATCCTGATTGTCCTGTAGGGAAACAGATCACTAAACACTTAACTGATTTATATCATGAAGCCGAAGCCGCTTTGGTTAAAAATCTATCATCCAAAACATTGAAAGATTTTAGCGCAGGTTTTAAATAAAAAAATTTAAATATAACTGTAATTAAAAATATTACAATTTAAACAAATAAATACATTTAAAAATTAAATAACATGAAAGTAGCATTAATAGGAGCCTCTGGATTTGTAGGCAAAGCCATTTTAAACGAATTAGTAAGTCGTGGAAATGAAGTCATCGCCATTGCGCGCGATATCACTAAAATTGAAAATAACAGTGATCGGGTAGCTGTAGATGTTTTAGATACTGAAAAATTAGCAGCGGCTTTAGCAGGTGCCGATGCCGTAGTAAGCGCTTTTAATGCAGGTTGGACCAACCCAAATTTATATAACGATACAGTAGTGGGAGCAAAAGCCATTCAGGCTGCGGTAAAAGCATCGGGCGTTAAACGTTATATTTTTATTGGTGGAGCAGGTACTTTGCAGATTGATGGTCACCAAATTGTAGATGGACCGAACTTCCCTGCCGAATACAAGCCAGGTGCAACTGCAGTAAGAGATTATTTTAATACGCTAAAACAAGAGAAGGAACTAGACTGGTTGTTTTTTAGTCCGGCTATTGAGATGCATCAAGGCATCACCACTGGCCGTACCGGGAAATACCGTTTGGGCAAAACAAGTCCGGTTTTTAACGAAGAAGGCCGTTCTATTTTATCAGTTGAGGATTTAGCGATTGTAATTGCCGATGAGCTGGAAAATAACGTACATCATCAGGAGCAGTTTACAGCGGCTTATTAGGGAAGTAGAATGGAGCAGTTAGATGCTCATTAGTGCATTGGCCATCGGTCGGTAGTAACTGATAACTGATAACTGCTCCATTTTCCTTTTTCCTATTAAGTTCTTATCTTCGTGGCATGTATCGCATTATTAAACCAATATTCTTCAAATTTGACCCTGAGAACGTACATTATTTTGTAGTAAAGCGGTTAAAGTGGTTTAATGATAAGTTTCCGCTGGGTAAAACCATTATCCGTAGCAGCTTTGATGTGCATATTAAAGGTTTAGAACGTGAGGTTTTTGGTGTAAAATTCAGAAATCCTGTTGGTTTGGCCGCCGGATTTGATAAAAACGGTGAATATGTAGAGCCACTTAGTAATTTAGGCTTCGGCTTTATTGAAGTGGGTACGGTAACGCCAATGCCACAGCCGGGAAATGATAAACCCCGGATGTTCCGCTTACCTAATGACGAAGCCTTAATCAACCGAATGGGCTTTAACAATAAAGGGGTGGATGTAATGGCCGAACGTTTGCGCCTGTTAAAAGATAAACATCCAGATATTGTGGTGGGTGGAAATATCGGTAAAAACAAGGCTACGCCAAATGAAGATGCAGTACGCGACTATATTAAATGTTTTGACCGTCTTTTTGATGTGGTAGATTATTTTGTGGTAAATGTAAGTTCCCCAAATACGCCAGGCTTACGCGAGCTACAAGAAAAAGAACCCCTAAAGAAAATTCTGAATACCTTGCAGCAGCGCAATCTTAAAAATGATATTTCACGGCCGATTTTGTTAAAAATTGCCCCTGATTTAACTGATGCGCAATTAGATGATATTATTGAAATTGTGGCAGAAACAAAAATTGCAGGCATTATTGCTACCAATACTACCATCAGCAGGGAAAACCTGGCTGCAGAGCAGAATTTAAAGGCAGAAACCGGTGGATTGAGCGGAAAACCTGTAAAAGAACGTTCAACCGAGGTAATCCGTTATCTTTCAGAAAAATCAAATAAAGCTTTCCCGATCATTGGGGTAGGAGGTATTCATTCGGCTAAAGATGCACAAGAGAAACTGGATGCTGGCGCCAGTCTGGTTCAGTTGTATACGGGTTTTATTTACGAAGGACCAGGCTTGATCAAAAATATCTGCAAAGCATTAGTTAACGTTAAAGAATTAAGCTAAGGCGCTTGCAAGCATAATCTTAAGATTCAATACAGCCTTAAGGAAGCCATTATTTTTGTCTGCTTACCATTTCATTAATCCATATTGGTGCAAATGGAGAAGTACAGCCTTTAGAAACGGGATAATTGCGGTAAATGCCAAGTTTTTCGCCGATGGCCAGGGCGCTTTCCCTATAATCAGGATGGTTAATGCCAATCTGGGCCAATGCAGTGTTCATTGTCCATTGAATTTCTGGTGCTGCTTTAGGCATTTCTTTTTCAATCCGATCAAGTATTGCCGGGATGTCTATTCCTTCAGGTGCTCTGGTTATACGTCCGCTGGTTAAGCTCCAGCCTGCGCGGGCCAGCATGATATTTTCCGAATTCATCCACTTTTCCCGGAATTGTTCATTATCAGGGTATTCTTTAACGATGTAATTGTAAAACCAATCAGCAGCCCAGGTAAAATTTTCTGAAGCTACCATGTTTTCAATCTGTGCTGCAGATAGTGCTTTTGGTTTAAGGATTAAGATAGCTAGCAGTCGGGCATCTATATTTTCGGTTTCCCAAAGTTGAAGTGCAAGTTCATGATCGGTTTTGATCTTTTTGGCTATCGCCCTGATGTCGCCCATTTTAACACCAAAAATGTTTGCTCTTGCACCATTTTTAATGTGCATGGCACGGACTTTCTCTTCGCCGAGCGATTCTAGTTTTGAAAGGGTTTCTGTAAGATTCATGGTTTATACCGTTCACTGTTTTCAAATTTAAAGATTATCCGGATTTTTTCGGCCATAAAAAAAGCATCCTTTGATCAGAAGGATGCTTTAAATCTTTAAGAAGAATTTCTAAAAACTATTTTGCCAAAGTAGCTAAAACAGCATTGTTTTTAGCTAATTGATCGTTTTTCGGTTGTGCAGAGCGGCTTCCCAACTCGATGTTAGTTGCTCTCTTTAAAAATGCTACCTCTTGGTGAGCTGTATTTTTATTTCTTCTGTCTTTTCTTTTTAATCTGGTAACTGCCATGGTAATAACCTTTTAATTATTTTATTTGTACAAATGGAGGTCGAGAGCGGATTCGAACCGCTGTAGAAGGTTTTGCAGACCTCTGCCTAGCCACTCGGCCACTCGACCCTTAAATTCAAGGCTGCAAAAATAGCAATTATTAGTTAGCCCGCAAATAATATCTCAATTTAATTTCGAACTCGCACTAACTCAGCACAAAAGATTGCGGCACTTACGGCCACGTTTAACGATTCGGCTTCCCCAATTCTCGGAATGGTTACCGGTTTATTTATTTTTTTGATTACTTCTGCCGATATTCCCTTCCCTTCATTCCCTAAAATCACTAATCCTTCAGCTCCCCATTGCGTTTTGTAAATCGATTCGCCATCTAACAAGGCTCCAAATACAGGGATGGTATTTTTTTCTAATAACGCTGGTAAATCTGTTTCATAAATATTTACCCGTGCTAAAGAGCCCATTGTGGCCTGTACGGTTTTTGGATTGAATACTTCTACACAGTCGGTAGAGCAAATAATGTTTTTAAAACCAAACCAATCTGCTGTTCTAATGATGGTGCCCATATTACCAGGATCCTGAACGCCATCTAAAACCAAAGTGAACTGATTTTTTAGCTCTTTTAAAGTTAATTCTTTATTTTTTGGGATATGAATGAGCGCTAAAAAGCCTTGTGGTGTTTGTAGCGTACTAATCTTGTCTAATTCAGCGTTCTTTACTTCAAATAAGTTTATATTTGCAGGCAATTTGGGTAACAAATTGTATTGTTCGCTGTTGTAAAATATAGTATGGATCTGGTAGCTTGATTGGAAAAATTCTTTTATGGATTTTATACCTTCAACAATAAATAAACCATGTTCTTTACGGTATTTTTTTTGATGTAACGATTTTATAAAACTAATCTGTGATTTTGAAAGCATACCAAAACTCAATAAATATTAAACTGAAAAGCACTGCAATATTACTATTTATTATTGTTTTAATTCAGGCCTGCTCATCAACCAAGTATATTCCAGACTATCAATCGATAGTGAAAAAGGTAACTATTGATAGTATAGATGCTAAATTTGAAGAACAGGCTTATAATTATGTTCAGAAAGATATCAGGCCGGCTTCTAAATTGAGTATTCAGGTGCCATTATATAATTTGTTCAATACCAAAGATGGCAGGTATAAAACCAGCGATATTAAGCCGTTTGGTACGCCACCGGCCATTTTAGATAGCACACTGGTCGAAATTTCCAGAACACAGATACAGAAGTTTTTAAAAAGTAAGGGTTACCGCCAGGCCGAAGTAACTTCTGCCATAAAGATTGCAGATAAAAAGGCCGAAATTGTATTTAGTGCAAAACCTGGGCCCGCTTATTTTATTGAGAAACTTTCAGAATCGATACCAAATGTAAATATTAAAAACCTTTACGAATCGAATAAGGCTAAAATAACCCATTTACATAAAGGAATGCAGTACGATGAAGACTCATTAACGTATGAAAGGGAGCAGATTTACCGCATTATGAAAGAAAACGGATATTTTTATTTCTTAAGGCCATATGTAAATTTCGACGTTTATGGTGCAGAACCTACTTCTAAAACCAATAAAATTGATCTTAACCTAAATGTAACCGACCCTAACGATGGCGAACATAAGCAGTTCAATATTGGATATACCCATATGATTATTGCGCCTAACCCTGATGGTTTTCCTGATTCGGTGCGTTATAAGCTCAGTAAAGACACGGTTAATGGCGTCATATTCACCGATTTTTCCAAACGTTACCGCCGAAACCCAATTCTAAGATATGATTTTCTGAAGCAAGGCGAACTTTATGATATCCGGAATGAAAACCTCACTTACGATCGATTATATGAACTCAATATTTTTAAGAATGTAAAGATCGATTACTTTAGAAGAGACAGTACCTCAAATAAAATAAATGCGGTAATACAGCTTATTCCGCAAAAGGTAATGACTAACCGCGTGGAAGGAGAGGTGCCGTTTAATGGGGGTACAGTAGGGTTTACTATCGGAAATACCTATACCAACAACAATATTTTCAGAGGAGCAGAACGATTTGAACTTCAGGTAAAAGGTGGTTTGCAATCAAGAATAGGCAATGGGGCTAAACCTTTTAGTGATATTTATCAGCGCGATTTTTCAATCAGTACAAGCATTACAGTACCTAGGTTGATGATTCCTTTCTACAATCCGGTTTTGGGGGGGAATGGAATGCCGCATACTACTTTTTCAAGCAGTTATATTTATGCTTTGCAGAAAGATGTATCAGTAAGAAGGATTTTTATCAATTCCATTACTTACGATTGGTTTGAAACCAAATCTAAGCTACACTCCTTTACACCATTGAATTTCGAATACCGTTTTGGTAATTTAGATCCTAATGTTGATGCTCAAACCGTATTGAATAACCTTTATTACTCCACATTATTAGGTCGTAAAGATTTAACCCTGGGGATGAAATATACTTATACTTTAAATGCAAATAAGCTAAATGAATACCGATCTTTTGTTTACTTAAGGGCGGGAATGGATATTGCGGGTAATATGTTGCAGGGCATCTCTAAATTAACAGGTGCCAAAAAAGATACTATAAACAATGCAGCAAAGATATTGGGTTTACCTTTTAACCAATATATGCGCCCCGAGGTTGATATCAGATGGTACAAACACTTAGGTGGGGAGCGGCAGTTTGTTGCGCGTTTAAACGCAGGTGTGGCCTACGCCTATGGAAATTCGGTAGTAACGGGTATACCTTTCGAGAAGCAATTTTTTGCTGGGGGATCAAGCGGCGTAAGAGCCTGGCAGGCCAGAACCATTGGGCCTGGCAATTATGATAGGGGGCTTTTAAGGAGCGATACCCTGAGGAAAGCATTTTACGGACTTGATCAGCTTGGAACCATGCGTATCGAAACCAACTTCGAATACCGTTTTACAGTAGCCAAAAAGTTTTTTGGGGCAACATTGAAAGGAGCCGCCTTTGTTGATGCTGGTAATGTATGGAATCTCCGTAAAGGCGAATCAATTCTGCTTGCCACTCCTACACTTGATGAGCAAACCGTGTTTAAGTTAAACAGATTTGTACAACAGCTGGCTATTGGTACGGGTGTAGGCCTTAGATATGACGTACAATACTTTGTATTTCGGTTCGATGTGGGTTTAAAGCTTAAAGACCCTCAGTTTACAGGCTCAAATCAATGGGTTATCGGTAAGTTTTTATCAGGGGCAAGAGATTTTAAAAATAGTTATAACGCCACACATGGACCTGATACCTATCGCTTCCTTCAATATAACTTTGGCATAGGTATGCCATTTTAATTAACCAAAAAGACTTAAAACTTTAGGCTTTGTACCGGGATCTTTAAAATGGAATTCTTTAAAGGGCTGCCATCTTTTATCCGTATGCTTGTAAACGGAAAAGGATGAAACCTGAAACTCCCGCTTAAATTTCCTGTCTTTAAATTCAGCAGAAATCTGTTTGAAAACGGGCGGTTTTACATCCCGGAACGCCAAGGTTAAATGTGGATTGAATTTTTCTTTTTTTTCTATCAATTTCAAAGGTTGTAATGCTTTGGTTATCTGTTTTTCTAGGCGCATTAGTCCCTCATTTTGTTCAACATCAAGATAAAAGGTATGCTCTGGAAATGAATTAAAATTTCTGAGCACCTGTGTAAAGGGCAGACTGAAAGATGCATCTGCTAAAGCTTTAAAAAAACTTTTTTCTATATCGAATGCAGCTAGTTTTACTGGAGGGTATAGGGTGATGTGCGCCGGGCGTTTTAATGATTCGTACACCTTAAATTTATCCGAAATGTATGTTCTGATCTCGTCTATATCTTCTACAATAGAAATAGGAGGCACTAAGCACACTAAAAATAGATTTTCCATAAAGTAAATTTACTAAAAATATTAGTAATTTAAAAATGAATTATAGGAATTGTTGATGTTGCTGTCAGTTGAAGCCCAGATTTCCTTTTTGGAAAGCAGTTGCAGAAGCTATTAGCTGGCAGCTGTCCCGCTCCCGCTTCTGCCAATGAAATATCGGCATCTCGCTTTGATCGAGTTTAAGGGGGTAGACAGTACTGTTATCAGTGATGAAATAAACCGACCGCTGTGGTTCGCGTCTACACGAAACAATTTATTTTTGCCACGGAGGCTCGGAAAATACAGAGAAATTTGTTAATTAACTATATTAAAGATTTCTCCACTGCGGTCGAAATGACGGACCTATGTAAAATAAACCCGACCGACAGTGTTACCCCGATTTAAATGTAATTTGACTTATTGAATATTTATCGGGGTTAAGCAAAGGGCGGGACTGGTATAACCGAAGCACCACAGGAATTGCTTTTCTAAAAAAAAAATAATAAAATGCTGTCATTGCGCGGAACGAAGTATCTTAAAGCAATCGCCAGGATTTTCTTATTTATGTTGCGAAGCGCAATCCATTGTAGTAAGATTGCTTGGTTGTCCCTCTTCGTAATAACGATTTTAATTAGGAAAATCAGACAAGGTTTTTCAAGCCATCAAAAATACTTTCGAAAAATGTAGATAGGTTTAAGCCATTGCTGTGATTAAAATATACAAATACCAGAAAAACAATTACCACAAATATGATCAGTTTTCGGAAGGCAAAAGCAATAATAATCAGTATGATCGGAATGATGAAAAGCCATAAACTATTTATTGCATATGGGCTTAAATCGGTATCTTTTTTGTACACATACACGAGTTTGCTATGGGTACCAGAGTCGTTTTGATGTTTAATATAAACGAAGGTAGATTTATCTATCGGTAGAGGTAGCACGGCTATACCATCATTAAACTTTAGTACCTGTGTAAAACCACTTACACTAAAGGTATAAGTTCCATTTATATTCTCGTTAGGATTGTTTAGCGAATCGGCTGCAATAATGGCCAGTTTATTGTTTTTAAGCAAATTCTCTTTTACCAGAAAATTATTGATTGCTGCGGTTTGTGCAGTGCTGAATAGCCCGATTAAACACAGCGAAAGCAAGAGTAAGATTCTTTTCATTCGATAGAACGTTTATTGTAAATTAAATAACCGATATGCAATAATACACCATTTCTTTTAACAGCATCATTATATAAATTATAGCTCAGGCTAACAGGCCCTAGAGGTGAGTGATAAACCAGACCAGCGGTACCTGCATAACGTAACTTGGTAATGGCCTTTGCATAATTTATATCCTGAAAATTATTCAGCTCAAATTCTTTATGGGGTAAAAATAAATAACCCTCTAATCTAAAGTCTAGATTTTTTTTGACATTATAAATGTTTTTTATTCCACCAGCGGCATAGGTAGTTGCCCTAAATTTATCGAGAAATAGCGAACGGCTATCTTGCAGGGGATAAAAAGCTGGAGCAGTTAAAAGTGTTGCGTAATAGTTGCTAAATAGGGGCTGGTTAGAAATTACACCTTCAACAATATAACCCAAAGTATATTTTTTAAGGTGTAAAAAATAGTTTTCCTGAGTGAGCTTAATACTGCCCCACTGGTGTAGCCGGCTACTACCCGGAATTTTCACAAAACCTGGGGTGTTGCGGAAAATATTACCCGGATTGTAATTTTCGCGACCTGTAGTGTAATTAAAACTTAACGAAAAACTTTGGCCATTGGTGGCGTATTGTTTTCTGTTCAGCGAGTTTTTTTCGAAGTTTAGCGAGCTTCTGAAACCATTAAATATGGTTTGGTCTAACAAATCGCCTATGGCAAAAGTATTATTCGGGCTGTAACGGTCATTGTTGTTAATGAATGTTGCATGGAGAACAATTTTGGTGTTGTAATTTAAAGGCATTCCCATCATGAGATCAATCTTCCGGTCTGATTGTTCGATGTAAATTGGTCGTGGGTTTTCGATAAATATCTGGCTGGTATTATAGAAATTCCAGTGGTTATAAGTTAACTCGGCGGCGAGAAACAAGGGCAGCCTGGTTGGGTAATCTACCCTGCCATTTACCTGTACGGATTCGTAAAAACGGCCGGAGTAAAAACTGGTTCCAAAAGTATAAGATTTTCTGTTGAGGTAATTGTACTGGGCACCCAAAAACACATTACTGATCGGCCTTGTGGAGATATTACCACCTAATTCGAGTTTAAAGCTCTTTTTTGGCTGTGCCACTACCTCAAAAGTATAACTATCTGTTGCAGCTTGATAAGAAATTTTAGGATACACCGTTTCGAAGGTTTGATCGGCCACGAGCTTATAATACCCACGTTTAATATCTTGCAGGTTAAAAGTAGTTTTATCGCTCTTGAAAAGCCTTTCTACATATTTTTTCTGTTGACTGTTTACACCTGTTACGATAATGTTGCTGAACTTTAGATCTGGTTTTTTTGCATTAAATTTTTCCCTTCTTTCTGCCAGTTCTTTATCGCTCACTCTTTTGCTGATCAAAGCTTTAATTCTTGGCATATCGGCCATTGTTGCATCGTATCCTTTTTTGATCAGCTCTTCTACAGGTGCAAAATTAGTTACACTATAAGTAGTTAAATCGGGTTGGATGTATACGCCGTTTTTACCGATCATGGTAGAGTCTGATTTAGATAGAAACATATATACCAAAAAGCGGTTCATTAAACGATCGTCGATATTTTTAGGATACTCGTTATAAGTTTTAGAAGAAACATTGGCACCTATTACATAATCGGGCTTAAAATCCCTTTCCATTACATCGGCAGGGAAATTATTATAGAGCCCACCGTCAAAAACATACTTTCCGTCTAATTTAATCGGCCGGTAGATAATAGGCACAGTCATGGTTGCCCTTACCGCTTCTGCTAAACTTCCTTTGCTTACTGTGATGCTTTTTTGCGAAAGTACATCTGCAACCATACAGCGATAGGGAACAAAAAGATTGTCGAAATTATCTTTAGAAACGGCAGAAGCTTGCGAAAAAAGCTCAAGGAAAGCAAAGTTTAATGGAATATCATTAATGAGGTTAGAGCGGAAACTAAAATGAAAACCGGTATCAATAGCCACTTTTGCAGTAAGCATAGAGGCATTGGGTGCATTTTTCTGGAAATAATAGGTATAGTCGCTGGTGTATCGCCCGTTTACCCAATTTTGGAAGTCGTTGCTCAGTGCAATTTTTTCTATCTCCGCAGGGCTATAACCTGCAGCATACATGGCACCAACAATGCCGCCCATCGAGGTGCCGGTAATGTAATCGATAGGAATGTGGTTTTCTTCCAAAGCCTTTAATGTGCCAATGTGCGCCAATCCTTTTGCACCGCCGCCACTAAACACAAGACCTACCTTTTGCGCCTGCAATTGGTTACAGCACAGAACGAAGAGTATCAGTAAGGATCTTTTAATAGCTACCACTCCCTAAAAATAGGGTTTTCTTTTAAAATTAGTTCAATATGAAAATGTTGTAGGTTAAAAATGATGCAAAAGTTACCCAAAGAATGTAGGGGATAAATATTAAACCCGCCCATTTGTTTATTTTATAGAATATGGATGCATTGATGATAATGATAACCAACAATAAAATAATTTCGGCAAGGGCAAAACCTACCTCTCGCAGATAAAAGAAAATGAACGACCAGCCTAAATTTAAAATTAACTGGATTAAATAAATGGCAACTGTTCGCGGGAAATGAACAATTTTATCACGTCTAACCCACACCAAATAAGCCGCAATACCAATAAGTATATAAAGTGTAGTCCAAACAGGTGCAAAAAGCCAGTTTGGCGGGTTAAAGGAGGGTTTGTTTAGTGTTGTATACCAGGTTTTAACAGATTGTGCAGTTGCCCATCCGCCTAAAGCACCAACACCCAGAGTAATGGCTATATTAATAACAAAAGCCAGAGGTTTTAATTTCATGCGCTAAATTTGAGTTTAAACAACGGCAAATCTTAAATGTTTTTATTATCTGCCAATACCTGGTACTACTGGCAGGCTTTCAGTGTCGTCATTCCCGATGCTTTGTACCGCAAATAAATAATTGTCTTTACTATAGGGTAATCTTAATTCGGTGGCAGAAGTGAAAAATTTCTTTTCCCAAACTGCGCTGCTGGTTTCGCGCATTAAAACATAATAGCCTTTTACCAGACCATTAGCAGGTGCTTTCCAGTATAAAAAGGTAGTGTTGCTCAGGTTTTTTACATCAACCTTTACTTCGGTAGGGCTTGAGGGTGCTTTGGCCATATTGGCCAAAACAGCAATATTTACACCTGTATTTTTACGTAAATATTCGAAATCCATAAATTCCTGAAGGTCGCCATACCTAACACCTTTCTCCGTTCTAAGGTCCTGGTGCTGGTGATCGAAGTTTTCGTTCATTTCGGTTATGCGCACCGCTGTAAAGCCATTTTCTACGAATGGAGTATGGTCTCCACCACGGAGAAACCTATCGTTTCTGTAAATTAACTTAACTTCTAACTGATCTACATAACGCTCGCCAATTTCTTTAACATACCGGGCCAGCTGACGGCTTTTGCCATCGTTCTCCAAACCAAACTGACGGATACTTTTTGCATTTTTATCCAGATCGAAGCTCGGTAAACCTTCGCTAAATACACGTAGCCTGGTATTATCGATGATCTGTGTTTCGCTGCTGTTGTTACTGCCAATCATATCATTGTTTAACATGGCATCTACATTCCAGTTCTCTTTTTTTGCTTTTGCGGCCATAAAACCAGAGCCCAATAAAGATTGCTCTTCGCCGCTCACGGCTACAAAAATTATGGTTGCAGAGAATTTATATTGACTCATAATCCTTGCAGCCTCAATTACACCAGCAACACCACTGCCATCATCATTGGCGCCGGGTGCATCACTGGTTCTGTTCATTACATCAGTAACCCGGCTATCGAGGTGCCCGCTTACCACATAAACACGTTTGTCGTTTGTATCCGTGCCTTTAAGTATGGCTACAGCGTTACCCAAAAGCGTAGGTTGGTCTACTCTTTTGCCATCAGGCTTAAATGTAATGGTATCCAGGTATGCCGTAAGCCTGCCATCGCTTTGCTTTGCAAATTGATTAAATTTATTCACCACCCAATTTCTGGCTGCTCCAATTCCTTTCGTTTTACTTTTAATATCGCTAAGTGTATTTCTTGTTCCAAAAGAAACCATTTTACTGATATACGATTTGAGTGAATCCTGGTTCACTGCTTTAACCATTTTATCTATATCCTGATTTCGGTTAACAACAACTTGAGCGCGTAGAGATAAACTTATAATAACAAAAAGTAGGGAGGTATAGATTTTTTTCATCTGTTGGTTTTTTCGAAAAATGATGATTTTATTTAAAACGAATATATTGAATGATTCGTTGAATACAGATAGTTAAAATCTAGTGCCATGTAACATTTTGGGCATAAAAAAAGCCCTCTGAAACTAATCAAAGGGCCTAGATTTAATTTTAATATTACCTTGCCACAGTTGATGCAAGTTCTTGAGTTCGGTTCCAATTGCCAAAAGCTTTTTTAACTGAAGCTTTGGCCGTATTTAATTCAACATCTCCTGCAATGGTTAAAAATGTTTTGTCAGGAGAAATCTGACTATAAAAATTTTTAACATCGGCCAAGGTTAATGCGCTAATCGAATTTTCATTTACCGTTTGGTCATAATCGTAATCTTGTAGTTTTATACTGGCCATTAATTTAGCTTTCGCTGTATTAAAAGTTTTTTGATCGAAGCTTGCATTTTGAATTACAGAAGCCATTGTTGACAGGTCTTTTTCAAGATCAGCATTTAATGTAGCCAACTTACCGCTGTTATCTTTAAAGCTAATATTTGAATTTTTATTTAAGTTTTCGTTTAAAACTGCATTCAACAACTCCACAATGCCATCTTTTTTGCCCTCAAAGGCCTTAGTATCTAATGTAAAGCTAGAATATGCCTTTGGCGAACGGTCATTTTCAGAAATAATGATATTCATGCCGTTTTTAAGTTTATAGCTAACAGGTTCCTTAAAATTTTGAGCTTTTGCACTGTAAATTGATAAAATACTTAATGCTGCAAGTGCAATTGTTTTAATTTTGTTCATTTTATTTTTTTTAATTTTTTACGATTGTGATTTTTGTTTAATACTATAAAATCTACTTATTTGTGTTTATTTCGACTATATCTAGTCTTTAGGGAGGTGAAAAACCTAGACGAATAGGGAATACGCGCTTTGAAAAATGGAAAATATTTTTTGCAAATATAAGATTTATTCATTTTGTTCATTATTTATTTGTGAAAATATTTCTATAGTTATGCTTGGTTTTATTTGTAATGATATCTGATAATGAATTGTTTAATGGTTTGATGATCGTGTAATTGCCAGGTGTATAGTTAGCCACCATTAAAGGTCGATCCAACTTTGAAATTGATCAATGAACGCGAAAGTGCAGACGAAGCGCATCGAAATTTAGCTTTTCGGAGATTATGAAAAACTAAAACGTATGGCGCAAAATGCTTTCAGCCATTTCTGTAATGGCTAAAGTGCCTAAACTAAATGTGAATCTGTAATCTATTGATGATGAGGGTAATGCTAGATTAATATGGGTATCGGTTAGAATTGATTACCATGACATGCAAAATTGTTAAAGAAAAAGCATTGGTGTTTTTAGAGTAATAACCTGCACTTTTTCTTTATCAAAGGGTTCACCATTGATGGGCAAATTTTCAGGAGGCATACAGATGATCTGATGCTGATTTTAAACTGATATCTTCAATAAAATCTTTTATTTCTCTTATTGTTTCTTCTGGTTCGCTAATGTGCGGAAAATGCCCCGTAGCTTTCATGACAACCAAAAAATTCTCAGGTGTATTTTTATGGATAAATTCGCCCGCTGATAAGGGAGCCATAATATCGTTCGAACTTTGCAGGGTAAGGCTTGGCACTTCAAGGTTTTTTAATTTGTCTCTATAATCGGCCTTAAAGGTGGCCATTGCAAAGGCCAGGGCCACGCTTGGGTCGGTAGCCTCAAAACATTCCTGTAAAAAATCAGCCAATTCGGGTTTTAAAGGGCTATTCATCACCACTGGTGCCAATTGTTTGCTCCAGGCTACATAATCATCTGCTATATGCTCAAATATAGTTTCAATGTCTCCTATATTAAATCCACCGATATAATCACGATCATTTAAATATCTTGGCGAAGGACCAATAAAAACTAGTTTTTTAAATACTTCTGGCATCTGTAATGCGGCAATCATGCCAATCATGCTGCTTACCGAGTGTCCAACAAATATAATGTTGTTCAAATCAAGCGCTTCTACGATATCGATTATATCGCAGGCATATCCTTCCAGTGTAGCATATTTTCGCTGGTCGTATTGGCTTAGGTCTGAATCACCCGAGCCCACATAATCAAATAGTATCACCTTATAATCTTTAAGAAAAGCGTCAGTAATAAATTTCCAAGAACTTTGCGCACAGCCGAAGCCGTGGGCAAATACGATTACCTGACTACCTTCGCCAAGGATTTTTACGTTATTTCTAAGGAGTATAGGGTGCAAAATGTTTGATTTTAATTTTATATCAAATTAAGCAATGTTATTTATTTTTTTAAAATAAAATAAGTAATGAACAAAATGCATTACTACCTGCATGCTGTTTTATACTTAATTATTATCTTGCATTACATCTTACTAAAACGATTAAGTTTAATGAAAAATAGTATTTCTATATTATTGATAATATGCTTTTCAGCATTTTACGCGCAAAGCCAGGTAAGCCTAAAAGCATTTAAAACCAACGGTACTACTGTTTTTTTCAATCAAAAAGAACTCGTGCTTACCTGGCCTGTTGGTAAAGGAGCCTTTGGTAAAGCAATTTTAGACCTCGATCGTAGCAAACCATTGTTTAAAAGTTTGTTGTTAGGAAAGCCAGGAGCCTTAAAAGAAGTTGCTGCCTATCTCGACCCTGCATTTGTGCTGAGAATAGGTAAACGCACCTTAAGTTCAAACAGTGGAGGCTGGGATGTCTTTTTTGATCGGGTTCCAACAAGGCCATATACCACAGATGTTGTAAAGTTCGTAAAGGGTGCAACCAGTGTTTCTACGAGAGGCTCACAAACCGTGGTACGGATAAGTGGCGTTCAATGCGAAACATTTAGTGGTGCTTTGGAAATAACATTTTACAATGGAAGCCCTTTGTTTAATGTAGCTGCTGTGGTAGCTACTCCAAAAGATTCAACTGCTATTTTATACGATGCCGGATTGATAAGCAAAAAAGAGACCTGGGCTAGTGTGGCCTGGTCTGATGTAAAAGGAAATCTTCAGCGAGAAAAGGCAGCTAAATCAGATCCGGCTAGAAATTTGGAAGTAAAATACCGCACCGTTATCGGTGAAAATACAGGCGGAAGTTTGGCCGTTTTTCCTGCTCCACACCAATATTTTTACCCCTTAGATGAGGCTTTTAACCTTAAATTTACCTGGAAAGGGAACAACTACTTAAATCTGATCCGCGGTTTTGGTATCGGTATCCGTCAAGATCCTTTGGGAGATAAACGTTATGTGCCTTGGTTTAATGCACCCCCAAATACCCAACAGCGCCTTAATTTTTTCTGTTTATTGAGTACTGGAAAAGCAGATACAGCCTTAGAAGAGGTTAAAAGGTTTACGCATAACGATACTTATGTGCCGTTGGCGGGTTATAAAACTATGGCCAGCCATTTCCATAATGAGTTTATTTCGGATGTGGTATTGAGCGGAAAACCTGTTCCGGAAAAGCCCGAATTTGTGGAGGTATTGAAAAAGGCAGGTCTGAATATTGTTAAGCTTGCCGAATTCCACGGACCTGGACATCCTAAAGGACCAGATTCTGTTCGTTTAAAAGAATTAGATGCCTTATTTAAACAGACCAAAAGGTTATCTGATCCTAATTTTTTATTGTTGCCGGGAGAAGAAGCGAATAATTTTTATGGCGGACATTGGCTGGCATTTTTTCCTAAACCAATTTATTGGATTATGTCGAGAAAAAGCGACCTGTCTTTCGAAACCAACGACCCGAAATATGGTAAAGTTTACCGCGTTAATGATAAAGCGGAAATGCTTAAATTATTGGAACAAGAACAAGGCTTGGCCTGGACAGCGCATGCCCGAACAAAAGCTTCAACCGGTTATCCGGATAAATATAAAGATGAAGACTTTTTTAAATCGGAAACCTTTTTGGGGGCAGCATGGAAAGCGATTCCAGGCGATCTTTCTTTACCAACTTTAAGTAAAAGAGTACTAAATCTGATGGACGATATGGCCAATTGGGGCTTGAAGAAGCACATTATTTCTGAGGCTGATATCTTTACCATTACGGAGCAAAATGAAATGTATGCGCATTTGAACGTGAATTATTTACAGCTGGATAAAGTACCTAACTATGGCGATGGCTGGCAGCCAGTTTTAGATGTTATGCGAAAGGGAAAGTTTTTTGTGTCTACTGGTGAGGTACTGATTCCGAGTTTTAATGTTAATGGAAAAGGCGCAGGAGAGACTTTGAAGATTGGTAATAGCGGAAAAGCAAAGATAAATATGCAGCTCAACTGGACATTCCCTTTAAGTTTTGTCGAAATTGTATCGGGTGATGGAGCAAAGGTTTACCGAAACCGTATTAATTTGAATGCCACTAAGGCCTTTGGTAAAAAGGATTTCAGTTGGCTAGTAAATTTAAAAGGCCGGCATTGGGTAAGGGTAGAAGCATGGGATATTGCCACTAATGGCGCTTTTACACAAATGGTTTGGCTGGAATAATGGTTATGCTGGAAATCGTCATTTCGAAAGGAGTGCAACGCAGACTAGAAATCTGTCTCTGTAGATCTCTTTCGAAAATTAGGGATTGCGCTTCAGTTGAGATGACGATATGATCAGATTCTTCACTGCGTTCAGAATGACAGCTGTTTTCAAAATAATACTATACCGCATCATCCTTAAACTTTCTAATAGCGAGATAAAAAAAGGTAATAGAATATAAACCCGCTAACAATCCTGCACATACAGCAGATGGGGTAATCCCGAAATCGTGGTTTTTAGGGAATGAGAAGTGTAGTGCAAGCATCAGGGCAAATACAGCCAAAATACTATACAAGCCATTTAATCCTGCTTTTTTCAATATAAAAGGGTAGCCTGTGATTTTTTCGTCTACCTTGTAATTTATAGCACCCGAATGCTGCAGTTCTTTTATTTTCTTTAAAATATCGAGTGTAATCATAAACGGTAGCAATAACGACATGGGCAATAAAAACCTGGCCAAATTTTGCTCACCACTAAATAAGTGTACCGAATTTTGTGCTTTAAAAGCAAAATAAGGCACTACAGTATTTAATACCGTATTTGGAATAAGGTGTAAAAGCAGGTTTTTGCGCACAAATTTCCGCCAATTCGAAATCTTTGTCTGCTCGTCATACTCCACGTAATCAGACATTGGCCAACTCATTTAAATTTTCCTTAATCAATTCTATCGCTCTGTCTTTTATCTGCCAGGCTTCAAATTCCCGAAGGAACGATTCGTTCGACATAAAAGAGAAATCCAGCTGGCTGTTAAAAGTGCTGCATACTAAAGTGTTGGCGTTTTTCCATGGGAAAGCAACCGTAGGACTATAAATAGTTTCGATAGAAAAATGCTGATAATCCTTCGGGATGTTTAAAAGCCCCATGTTGCTGAGTGTAACATCGTGTGTGCCTTTCGTTGTTTTCAAAAAGCCAATCATTTTATTTACCGATGAATGGAAATACTCGCTCATGTTTAACAAGTCGTGAACTTTCATTTCTGCTACTTTTGCTTCCAGGTCGGTTTTTAAGCTTCTGGTTTTTGTCCAGAAATCATTTTCGCCTTGCGTTAGTTTTAACTCTATAATAGGTGCAAAGGCAAACATGGTATCTTGTTTTATGGACTCTACAAACCGCCTGATATCAACCGGACAGATCACTTTGCCATGGGCTTTGCTGCCTAGTACGTGTTTAAAAGCCTCCATAAAGGCCACACAGATGGCGGCATGTACAGTTGTGTTTTCTTCCTTACATTTAATTAATAGGTTTTTGGTATCCTCTGCATTGATTTTCCAATGAACAGCATAATTGCTTCGGTTTACGTTACGATTGGAAGTAGCTTTAAAAAAGAAAAATAAACGACCAAGCGCTGCAAAAACTTTCCCTTTAAAATGGGTTGCTTTAGTGATCTTAAAATCGTCTGGTAACAGATCCTGAACGGAAAGAAATGAGCGGTAGGATGCTAATTCTTGTTCAGGATTATCAATCAAGGTCATTAGCTCACGCATTAAATTTAATATCGTAGTCCCATCACAGATACAGTGTGGAAGCACGAGTAAAAGATCTGATTCGGTTTCGCCTTTTAACCATACTAACCTTGCTAACGGTTCGTTCAGGGCATCGAAAAGTTTGTGCCACTCTATTTTTGATTGTGCTAACCAATCCTCATCAGTTAAACGATCAATAGTTCTAACAGGTATTTTACTGATGTTTTCATTCAGTACGAAATAGGGTGTTTTGCCTGTAGCATCAATGTTCATCTGTAATAACGGATGTTTCTGCTGGATTTTATGCAATGCTTTGTGCAAGTTATCCTCACTGATTTTACCTGAAATTTTAGCGCCGAAAACACAATTTAATGGTGTTTTGGCATCTACATGCATTATTCTTTCTCCTAAAATTAATCTTCTTTTCATGCAGTAGCTGTTAAAATTTCAATTGGTTTTTCAACTTGTTCTTTAAGGATAGCTATTACTTTTTCTTTTATGGCCTCTGCTTCTACAAAAGGAACATAACCTTCGCTGGCCACAAAAGTGAAGTCCATTTGACTGCGGTAAGTAGAGGCAATCATGGTGGTCGTATTACCCAATGGGCCCATTACCGAAGGACTGAATATGGTTTCTACCTCAAAGTTTTGATATTGGTACTCGATGTCTATTTTGCCTAAGTTTGAAAACATACAATCGTTACTTGATTTTCCATACTTTAAGAAATTGGTGAAGTTTTTTAAGGCCGGGTGGCATGCTTCCATCATCATCATTAAACTATATGGATTTAGCTTGGCCGATTTATCGTTTACGTCCTTTTGCAATGCTTTAACATTGTTTAAAAAATCCTTTTCTGGTAATAAAGAGAGCACAATCATTAATCCAAAAGCAAAAATGTGGTCTTTTTTAATAATAGGATTAAAGTTCCGGATATCGACCGGAAGTGATATCTTATTAAATGCTTTTTCTTTCCTTACCGCTTTAAACGCCGTTAAGACGGCTGCACTTAGGAGCGTATTTACTGTAAACTGATTGGCTTTGCAAAACTGGATGATCTGTTTAGTGAAATCCTGATCGAATTTCCAACGGAGCATAAAATCTTTCTTACGTTCAACAGCTATTTTTTTGATGGGGATAATCCAAAGCGCTAATGTGGCAATTTTGCCGATCAGTCCGTTTTTGGTCCGATTGCGGTAACTGTTCAATACTTTTTTAGGAATCACATCCTTTACACCCATAATTGGAATTTCTTTGCCAATATCGGTATCGGGGTTATCCAAAAGCTGAAGCAATTCTGTTAGAATAGAAAGTGCCGAAGTACCATCGCAAAGGCAATGATGGTATACCATCAAGAATTCTGATACCTCATTACCTTTAATCCATGTAATGCGGCAAAGTGGTGCCATTGAAGCATCAAAAACGGTTTTCCATTCATAGGTAGATTCTTCCTCCCAATGTTCATCACTTAACCTGTCTACAATACGGATGGGGATTCTAAAATTTTCGGTAAGATTGGTTACAAACCAAGGCCTTTTATCTTCGTCAAAACGTATTGCGGCGGTTAACCAGGGGTGTTTTTTTTGGATTTTGAATAAGGCAAACCTTAAATCATCTTCCTTAATTTCTCCTCTGATCTTGAAAGGTATAACAATGTTAAACGGGCTTTTCCCATCCCCGTATAACATCCTTTCGCCAAATAACAGTTTTCTTTTCATTTTTTAGTATTATTCTGAGTTGTCAATCTTTCTAGTAAACTGGCCATGAAAGTTGACAACTCTTAAAGTTAGGTTCATGCGTTCCGTCAAGCTTGCGATTAGTTTAGTCGATTCGTCATCCTGAATTTATTTCAGGATCTTAATAGCAGGAAAGATGAAACGAGTTCAGCATGACGACCGTCCTTCGTGACCTTATTGTGAAAGTTGACAACTCAACATTAAGCCGTTTCCACAGTTTGCGCTGTTTTTGCAAAATCTTCCAACAATTGTACAGCCTTATCGTTACCGCCAGCTGCGATGAATGTTTCTTTTATTTTTTGCGCGGCTTGGCGATATTTCGGATTTTCTAAAAGCTCAAAAACGGTATTTCTTAAATCGCTAATGCGTAAACGTTTGTAACGGATACTTACCCCACAACCTGCCTGTTCAATTAATTTTGCAGTGTGAAAATGGTCGTAAGCAATAGGGGTAATCAACATGGGTAAACCATTGGTGAAAGTATCGTTTACTGTATTGAAACCGCCGTGACAGATTACGGCATCCATATGCGGCATCAGTTCTGATTGTGGCACAAAACCATTTACAATAAAGTTATCAGGCCATTTTTCGAAAATATCAGGATTGGTTGCGGCTACAATGGTTACAGGTTCGTTTTCGAAGGCGGTAATCAGTTTCTGGAAAAATTCCTTACGGATATCAACCAATAAAGTACCCAGCGATACAAATATTTTAGGTGTGGTAACCTGACTTAACCTTTCCCAATCGAATGGGGCTAAATTTGGCCTGCCTTTTACCGGACCTACAAAATGCATATGCGGTGGTTTTTCTTCAAACCCTGCAAAGGCCTGTGAAGTGAAAACCATATTTAACTGGTGAGAATGGATGTGGATATCGTCACTATAGATGCCCACTTCTCTTTGTAAACCTTTAATCAGATTCTGCTGCCACTCGAATATTTTAGGCGCGCTATTTGCCGTATCGCCCATCACATCCGGCGGTACAGGAGTAGTGGTAACCGAGGGCATGTCTTTTAAATGTGCACTTAAAGCGCCTGCAAAGGTAATACAGTCGTTAATAATTACATTAGGTTTCCAGGCATCAACAAAATTGTTCAAGCCTTTCATCATCATTTTGGCAAAAGGCACATAGGTTTCTTCGAGCGCAAGTTTCATCACTTCTGGACCAGAACAGGCAGGGCCATCATCCTGGCGTTTTAAAATGCGTTGTATTTCATCAGCATATTCAGCCAAATCTTCTTCGGGATAAATAAATTCGCCACCTTCTGGCAAATGTACCTGTGCAAGAGGGGTAATACCTAACCATTTTACCTCATGGCCTCGGGCCAATAAACTGGCGCCAATGCTTAGTGTTGGACTAATATGACCGAAAAAGGGTGGGACAACGAAAAGGAATTTTGACATAATGTAGAATTTAACTGATGAATACGTTTGATGTTTTGTTGCTTAATGTTTCCAGTAAATCGGCGGCACTTTCTGTTCCACCGGCCTCGATAAAGGATTTTTTAATCTGTTCTGCGGCGATTTTATAACTATCGTTCTGCAACACTTTGTTTACCGCTTCTTTAAGATGGCTGGCTTTAAAACGGTTAAAATTTAAGCGTTCTCCAGCACCAACCCTAAAAACGCGTCCGGCAACATGGCTTTGATCGTAGGCAATCGGAATAACCACCATAGGCAGGCCATTCATTAGGGTTTCGCAAACGGTATTGTGCCCACCATGGCAAACTACGGCATCAAGGTGCGGTAAAAGTTCCAATTGCGGTACCTGGCGCTGTACTGTAAAATTAGCAGGCCATGCTTCAAATAAAGTGGGATCGGAAACCACCACCACATGGAGGTCTTCATTTGCAAAAGCTTCGATCACCTTGGCAAAAAAGGCCTTTTTATGTTCGTGATCGAAGGTGGTACCAATGCTCACCAATATTTTAGGTTGGCTGGTATGAAATGCTTCCCATCGAAAAGGAATAGCAGTTTTGCGGCGGTTAAAAACAGGGCCTACAAATTTAAAATGTTCCGGTAAATCCATTTCCCCGAAAAAATTGCGGGAGGTGAATACCAGCGTGGCCAGATCGGAGCAGGCAATAGAACTGCTTGCCGTAATGCCAAATTCTTTTTGCAGCTCCACAATCTGATTCACTTCCCATTCGTGTACTTTCGGTAATTCATCCATTACTTTTATAGCAGCTGGAGCAGTAACAGAAGTAACATAAGGGTAATTTTTGTTGGTTGCTGCAATGGCACCCGCAAACATCTGATGATCGGTAATCACCAGATCAGGCTTAAACTGACCGAGTAGATCGGCAATGCCTTCGTAACTGTGCCTGTTTAAGGGGATCAGTACCTCCTCGTACAGGAATTTGATACTATCAATGCCGTAAACAATCTTTTTGGTGATGATATCGAGGTATTTTTCTGAATCTTTTTTTTGCTGGTCGTTCTGGTCGTAACTGATTGCGAGTAACTCGCCGCCCTCAGGAAGTTTATCGCCCAGCGATTGATCTAAAGTAACCCATGCTACACGGTGGCCTCTATCCAGTAAAGCTGCACCCATGCTTAAAGTTGGGTTGATATGGCCGGTAAGGGGAGGAACTACAAATACGAATTTTGCCATCTGTGTTTAGTTTTATGTTTCCTGGAAAAAGTTTAATAATGATTCTGCAATAACTAGTGGTTGCTGGATGGGGATATTATGATTTCCGGGTATAGCAATTAACGAAGCATTTTCAATTAATCCGTCTAATTGTTTGCCTGCATTAAGGCAATTGGAATCGGTACCATAAAGCAATAGTGTGCTCTTTTTTATAGTTTCAATTGCCTGACTGCCAAAAAAATCTTTTTCAAGCACCATATCTGTTTTAATCGACGTTTGATAAAAGAGGTACTCGTACATACGGTGGTTACGTTCCATTTGTCTTTTACCCATTTTCACTTTGGTGGTATCGGTAAAATTTTCGACGTAATGCTCCAAAAACTCGCGGCTGTACTCATCAATAATGCCCCTTGTTTTATCATCGTTCGGATCCGGTGCTTCTATTACCGCAAGCTTGTTGATCTGCTCTGGAAAACGGATCGCCATTTTTAAGGCAATCAATCCACCGAAACTATAACCGCCTAAATGCACCTGCTGTAAGTTTAATGCCTCCATTAATGCCAAAAGATCGTTGGTCATGCTTTGCAGATCGTAACCTGTTAATGCCTTTTCGCTCATGCCATGGCTTTTTAGATCATATAGTACTACATGATATTTTGTGGCCAGAAGCGGTGCAATATTAAAATAATAGACAGACAGGTTACTGAACATCCCGTGAACCAGGATGATGGTTTCAGCAGCTTCTTTATTGAGCTCCTGAACGTGAACCGATTTGCCGTTTACTGTTATGATTGGCATTCTTCGATATAAGAGATGATCATACCTAAGTTTAAGTTGATCAGCTGATCTAAATCCATTGAAGATAACCAGCCAGTAAAATCAATCTGATCACCGAAGTGTGCTTTGATTTTTTCGGAAAAGGATACAATTTCGATGCTATCCATTTCCAGATCTTTGGTGAAAGAACTTTCTGGTGTGATATCCATTTCTTCAACAAATTCTTCGCCGATTACTTCGGTGATAAATTGTTTCATGAGGTCGAAAATTTCTTCGCTGCTTAATTTTGTAGTTATAGTGTCCATCCGATGATATAGTTTTTATGTTTGATTGTTTTGATTGTGATGTTGTTGATGCGTAATTCTTCGCCGTTAATTTCTTCAACGGTATAAGCTTTTGGGTTACCCTGTAAACCTTTGCCCAGGTATTTTCCGTAAGCTTCTTTGGCCACCCAAAAACGGGTTGCCCATTCTATTTTATCTCTATTTTGGAGCAGGGCTATTTCATGGTCGTTAAAAACAAGATCAAAGAAACCCGCGCTCCGTTCTTCAATATGTTCGATATCGATGCCAACCGATTCGTTAAAACGCGCTATACCAACGGCATCAGTTCCCTTATGTGCAATGGAGATATTGATATTATCTGTTAAACCACCTTTAACATAAGGTTTGCGGTATTCATCCGAATAAATTTCAAAAGTGATGGGATAACAGGCCTGGTTTTTCTGTGTATTTAATAAATTCCGTACAGCATCTTTTGCGGCTACTCGGCTGATCATCCAGGTTCTTCTTTTATTCGGTAGTAAGTTATTGTGGTGTTTTTTCTCGGTCTGGTTAAAATATCTTTTCAGAATAAAATCCCATGATACCACACGCGAATATGCGTTGCCAAAAAGAAAAACACCAGGTGCAACTTCTTCTGATAAACGGTTATGGAGCGGCGACATTGAAACGTTCCAGAGCGGTTCATCAATCTCAAGTCTGCGGTTTTGCCAACCGGTGATGATGAGCCAGGTAATGCCATCTCTTTTCATCACGATATCTGCAGTGGCAAATTCATCGTTAATTTCAGTGAGTACACAGGTACATTCGAATTGTCCTTTCTGATCGGCCATATCGCCAAAGAATTCTATTTCCTGAATTTTAACCGGGAAAGCAATCCTATCTTTTTCTAAAGTGAGCTGTAGCCATAAACCAAACAGTTGACCTGCATTATCGAGTAATGAGCCCTTTCCACCTGCTGCTTCAATGATGCCTGTAATTCCTTTTTGGCCAACGGCTATCAGTTTTTTAATGCCTTGGTAATCTGGTCCGTGGAACATGTGCGCATCGTAAATCTGTGCAGAAGTACGGTCGATATCCAATAATTTCCCAATGTCGAAAGTTCTGTTTGGAGCAGCATTTAGCTGTGTTGCCAACTGTACTTCTGCATTGGCAAAACGCTCCAGATTGAGGTAAACCTTTTGCTCGTCTTTCCATTCGCCAGTTACAATTTCCTGGAATGGTTTAACCACGTTCATCCATTGTAATACGCGCATGTTTAAGATTTTCTGTACCTTTTCTTCTGGCGATTGTGCATTAGCTATTTCGGCAAATACTTCAAAAATCATGGTCATCGGGATTACTGGATCCATATCTTCAACCGTTGGCCATCCTTTTGGTTGCCTTAATAGCGAGTGATCGATAAGGTAAGGACAGTTATCCAGGCTTACATCAAGTTTTTGGCTAAAAGGTTGTCTGATCGGTTTTATTGGTTTAGCAGGTGCCCAATTGCTTGGCCGGTCAATCTGAAATGCAGCATTTTCGAACAAATCGATCATTTCACTCTGCATGTTGATCATTTCCATTACATTCTCATTAAAAGCCTGTAAAACCGGATGTTTTGCCTCAACCAAAGTTTTGGGTTGTACAGGCTGAGCTTGTTTAATGGTTAAGCCCTTAAGCGTTTGCAGGTTATGGATAATCGGTGAACCCAATTCGAGCTTGATCCCTTTGTTTTTTTGTGGAGGATTTGATTTGATATTGCCCAAATAACTTAGGCCGATTTCTTTTCCTTCGATAAAAAGCGCAGCCAAAACCCTTTGTAACTGCGTAATACCCGAACGGATCGGCACATTGGCACTAATGGTACTAAAATCTTTCCCTTTCAGTGTATCGTCAATAAAACCAACTAAGCCGCCCGAACCCACCTGGATAAATACGCGTGCACCCTCAGCATATAGTTTTTCGGTAAGCTCACGGAAACGCACTGGTTTAATCAGGTGTTCGGCACTTAACTGGCGGATGGCTTCAAAGCCTTCAGGGTAAGTTTCTAAAGTAGTTGCCGACCAAAGCGGAGTAGTGGTTTTCCGGAACTGCATATCCTGCATGCCTTCGAGGATCAAGCCCAGTTTATCGGCCACAAATGGAGAGTGGAAACCCGATTGGAATGGCAGAATCTGATGAAAAATCTGTTTTACCTTCAATATGGGAACCAATTCATCCAATGCAGTTTTACTGCCACAGAGGATTACCTGTTGCGGGCAGTTATCGTTTGAAAGGTATAAATCGGGAATGCTTTCTAAAATTGGCTGAAGCGTATCTAAACCACAACCCACAGCAATAAAGCGCGAGTCTTTCAATTCAAAAGTTTTGGGATTGAGTACACTCAGTAAATTCATTACGGAACTTTCTTCTGCTAATTCCGAAGATCTTGCCGCAAGCCATTCGCCAAGGCTGTGGCCCGCGTTCATATCAGATTTAATGCCCAATTGTTTTAAAGCCTGATCTAAAACACTGCTTTTGTTCAGTATGTTGAGTGCTTCGCTTAAAAGGCCATCCTGTTTTTCGTTTTCGTCGATACTAATGTTGAAATAATCGGCTACTGATTTAATTTCGCCGCCAGCAAGTCCGTCTAAACCCGGAAAAACAAAGGCTATTTTACCATCATTTGCCAATAATGGCGCATTGGTGTACCAGATGTCCTGTTTATTTCTCCAAGGAGAATTTTTAGCTACAATTTTTAAAGCTTTTTTGATTCTTTCAGGACTAGGGTTAAACAATACCAAACGGAAATTTCCATTCCCAATGCTATAATCGCCGTTTTCGAGCGATTGGATCAAAGCCTTCTGACTTGGTCTCGCAATCACCAATACCTCATCTTTTTTTGGAGCATCGTAAGCAGTTAACACCACATGTGCGTTGATGCCACCAAAGCCAAATGCATTTACAGCAGCCAGTTTAGGCAAACCCGATTGGTTCCAGTCTATCGCTTTTTGTACGGCAGAAAAACGGGTTTCGGCAAGTTGTGCTACAGGCTCTTCGCAATGTAAGGTAGGAGGGATAATGCCGTGATATAAAGCCAGACTAGATTTTATTAAACCGGCAATACCTGCTGCTGGCATAGCATGGCCGATATTCGATTTTACAGAACCAATACCTGCTTTTGGCAGATCGGCATCCTGACCGAAAAATTGCTTTAAGGTTTCTACCTCTGTTTTATCGCCTAGTGGTGTACCGGTACCGTGGGCTTCTAAATAGCCAATATTTTTGCTTTCTAGTTCTGCATTTTTCCAGGCTTCGGAAATGGCTTTCAACTGGCCTTTGACCGATGGACTCATTACGCTGGTTCCACTGCCATCGCTGCTAATACCTACACCTTTAATTACGGAATAGATTTTATCCTGATCCCTGATGGCATCTTCGAGGCGTTTAAGTACCACAAAACCACAACCCTCGCCAATAATCAATCCATCAGCGTTTTGATCGAAGGGTTTTATTTTTTCCTGTTTGGATAAAGCACCAAGTTGGGAGAATATACTCCAAAAAGCAACATTCTGACCTAAATGTACACCGCCAGCAATAATCATATCACAGCGGCCACTATTTAGCTCCTGCACGCCATGATCTACCGCAATAAGTGAACTGGCACAGGCTGCATCTAAAGTAAAAGCGAGTCCGCCCAAATTAAGTCGATTAGCGACTAACGATGCCACTAAATTAGGAATCAGCCCCATTGCCGTATCGGCACTAAAGCGGCCTTTACGCAATTGGAATTCGTGTTTTACCTTTTCAATTTCAGCTTCGGTAAGTTGTGGCATCAAATCTTTCAATACACTCGAAATCTGTTCGCCTGTACGTACAATTTCAATCGCACGGGTTGCACCCGGACCTACATAATTGCCTTTTCCGATAATGATCCCTGTTTTATCGAGTGAATATTTTTTTTCAAATACAGCTGCATCTTCCAGTGCCTGATGAACCAGATCTAAGGTTAACAGATGATCTGGTTCTGTACCTTCAACTGCCAAAGGCAAAATCCCAAACCGCTGTGGATCGAATTGATGATCGGGGATAAAGCCACCACGGTTGCAATAAAAACGATCAACACCACCCAAATTTTTGTCGAAATGCACGGGATCAATCCGATCGGCCGGAACCTGCTGTGTAGCATCTACCCGGTTTATAATATTTTCCCAAAAGGTCTGCATATCTTTCGCGCCCGGAAAAATGCATGACATTCCAATAATTGCTACATCGCTTTTCTTCATTCTGTTCGCTTAGGGGATCTTTATAATCTTTAGTTCTAGTAATAAAAGGTTCGTCATTGCGAGGCACTAAGCAATCCTAAAGCGTTCTCTAGTAGCGATAGTTGTAAGATTGCTTCGTCGGCTGAAAAAGCCTTCTCGCAATGACGACCATTGGTTAAAAATATCGACATCGATCTTTCTATGTCCAGGTATTTCCAGCCATAATCAATACCTGGCTTTCTTTACCATATTTAAGTTCGTTCAGGAAAGTTTCCATTCCATCCTGTAAAGGGATCAAGGCAATTCCCCTGCGTTGGTACTCTTTTTCTAATGTTGGCGAAACCATGCCAGCACCTTTCCAAGGTCCCCAGTTAATCGCCATTACCTTACCTTGAATCTTCTGTTTTAAGGCCCAGGCATATTTGTCCATCACGCTGTTTGCTGCAGCATAATCAGTTTGTCCGCGGTTCCCATAAACAGAAGCAATGCTCGAGAAAAGGATTACAAACTGGGTTTCAGGCCTTAATTGTTCAGCCAATACCCTTAATGGGGTTACTTTGGTATCGAAAACACGCCCAAATGATTCGGAGGTTTTACTGCTGAATAGTTTATCTTCTAATAAGCCTGCACCATGTACTACACCATCAATCCGGCCATAGTCTTCGTAAACCTGGTTGATTAAACGGGTTAAGGCACCTTCATCTTTAAGGTCTAATGATTCATAAACCACAGTAGAACCACCTTCTTCTAAAGTTGCAATGCAACGTAAAATCTGATTGTTTTTATAAATTCTGTTGGTTTCCTGTTCTATTTCTGCAGGTTTTTTAATCTCACTATGTTTAATTAGGTATTGTCTGATCTCATCTTTGGTTTTCAATGCAGCGCTTGCTTCGTTTGCAGAAGCAATTGGATTTGCAGAGCGGCCAACCAAAATATACCTGCAAGGGTAATCTTTTGCAAAATGGATCATCAGTTCGGCGGTAATGCCTTGTGCACCACCTAAAACCATTACTACTGCATCTTTATCCAAATGGATGTGTGCATCCGTTTCGGTACTTAAAGGTTGCGGTACCAGTTCCATAATATGCCTTTTATGGTCATTGTAAATAATCTCTGAAGGTTTATCCGGATTCAGGATTTCGTTTAAGGTAATGTTAGTGATTTCATCCGGCGACATCTTCGTTTCGAGACTGATGAAACGGCATTTGGTATGTTCGTATTCGCGGTCTAAACTTTTAAAGAAACCAGAGTAACCTTGATAATTTCTCAAGAAAGAAATATCAGATTGATCGTTAAAATATTGTTTGGTATCCGCAATCAGGTACACCCATTTTACAGTATCAAAATTTAGTTTTTTAATGGTAGCGAAATGATCAAGGATACCCACTTTTTGCTGTGCTTCGAACATATTCAAAATAATAAGGCCCTGGTAACCATCCAGTGAATCTTCAAAACTCACCAGATCGGCAATGGCACCATGTTTTTCCAACACTTTCTTTATTTTGATCGCCTGTCCGCCACCATCATCGGTTAAGGCAAAACGCTGTCCTTTTAGAATGGCTGCTTCGGTAATGGTAAGTGCAGCAGGAGTTAGCTCAAATCTTAAACGGGATAATTTTTCTTTAACCGTTTGATCATCGATGCTCTCCTCAATAAGCTTTTTTGCTTCGGTAAGCACCTCCGAGCTCTCTGCTTCAACATCTGCAATCCAGTTAACCAGTGCATTTAAGGTTTTGATCGCCGCCAATTTTTCCATTAAATCATCAGCTTGGTCGCTTTGTGTACCGAAACCGATCTTTTCTTTAAGTGAGGCAATAATTTCCATTCTTTTGATCGAATCGATACTTAAATCAGCTTCAAGATCCAAATCCATGCCCAACATTTCTTTAGGATAACCTGTTTTTTCGCTCACTACATCAAGAATAGCCGATTTTAACTGGTCGATAGAAAATTTAGTCTGTTCAGGTTGGCCTGTTGGCGTTGCTACCGGAGCAGGGGCACTAACAGTTTTTGGCTGTTCGGTATTTTCAGTAATCCAGTTTACCAGGCTGCTTAATGTTTTTAGCCCTGCAAGCTGCTCCATAATTTTATCTTCTGGAAGATTCAGTTGAGAAAAACCACCCAGTTCGGTACGTAGAGCACCAATAATTTCGACACGTTTGATCGAATCGATACTTAAGTCGGCCTCCAGATCCATTTCCATGCCCAACATTTCCTGTGGATAGCCGGTTTTATCGCTCACGATCTGCAACAACACCAATTTTAAATCTTTTTGTGCAGCTATTGGTGTTATTACCTCAATCTGTGGTATTTCCTGTTTTACTGTGATCTGATTTTCGGTACGAAGCGGTTGAGGCGTCTGATATGATGTTAAAGGCTGATTAATGATTTGTGTAGATATCGCAGGCGCCTGTCCTAAAAAGGAAAGCATTACATCACGTTGTGCCTGGATCAGCATTTTCATGCTGTGCAGGTACTCCTGCATCATCAAGTCTTTGGCTGAGCTGTTAACCTGTTGATTTTCATTTAGTGTAGAGGTGTTATTCATAAGGATAATCGGTTTAGTAATAGGGGATGCACCATTTGCCGGAAGTTTACCCGTTGATGGAACAGCATGCTGACCATTTACGTACCAAATGGCCGGACTTTTTTTGTAAATTGAGGGTTCGTTGAGATTGATGATTTTAACGGAACGACCTTCGAATAATTTTTCGAGTTTGATTTCGCGGCCTGTAGCCATGTAACCAGCTAGTGTACCCAGCAAATTGCTGAGTTTGTTCTGACCTTGATCTTCTGTGTGTAAAATCACTTCGTCTTTGCCGATGCATGATTTGGTTAAACCACTTAGTACCTTGCCAGGGCCAACTTCTACGAAAACCCTGGCTCCGGTAGCATACATATCCCTTAGCTCATCGACAAAAAGGACAGGTTTTATCAAATGGTCGGTCAAACGTTCTTTAACTGCGGCCGCTTCAGTTGGATACTCTTTTGCAGTGGTGTTAGACCATACCGGAATTTTTAGATCGTTAAAGGTTACACCTGAAAGCACTTGTTGGTAAAGCTGTTTCGATTTGGCCACTAATGGACTATGGAAAGCACAGGCTACTTCAAGTGGTCGGAAAGATACTTTGGCTTCTTTTAAAACTGCAGCCAACTGGCCGATAGCTGCTGTACTGCCCGCAATAACACATTGCGTTGGTGCATTAAAGTTTACCGGATAAATGTCGGCAATATTGTCAAGGTATTGTGCAAGGTCTTCTTGTTTTGCACTTACGGCAATCATAGTACCCGGATCGCCATTTTCTACGGCATTCAAAATAGATTGTGCCCGTTCTGCGCTCAGGTGAACCAAAGCTTCTTCTTCAAAAGCACCAGCAAAACAAAGTGCGGGCAATTCGCCGTAACTATGGCCAGCAACCATATCGGGCACAATGCCCAATGATTTTAAGAAGTTAGCAATAGCCAGATCAACAATACCCAATAATGGTTGTGCCATGCGGGTATCTTTTATGCGTTCCTTTTGTGCTTTTGCATCCGCTTCGTTAAACACGGTATTGGGGAAAAGGATTTTTTCGTATTCTGGGTAAGCTTTCAATAGTTTTCTCATTTCTGGAAAAACCACGAAAAGATCTCTAGCCATGTTTATGCGCTGGCTGCCTTGACCAGGAAACATAAAGGCAACTTTACCCTCCTGTTTTTGGGTAAGGTAAGTATCTTTACTTTCTACGCCAGATAAAACAAGGTCGATTTTCATCACCAGATCCTCCGCGTGGTTGGCAACGATGCTCAATTGAACAGGTTTGGTATCTGCAGTTGCTAAACTATAAGCAATATCTTTCAATTCGATCTGATCGTTCAGTTCTAACAGGTTTTTTACAGCGATTACACGTGTTTTAGCCTCCTCATAGGTGTTGCCCCTAAAAACGAAAAGTTCAGATGGCCACGATTTTAAGATCGAATTTTTGTTTTCTACATTTTGGGCACTTTCTAATACCGCATGGAAGTTTGTTCCGCCAAAGCCAAAGGCACTTACGCCAGCATAACGTTTTTCTTCCATCCATAAACCAGCTTCGGTATGGAAAGCGAAAGGGCTGGTTTGTGCATTATAAAAGCTGTTAGGGGTTTTTAAGTTAATTGTAGGTGGTTTAATGCCATGGTAAACCGATAATGATGCTTTGATTAATCCTGCAATACCTGCGGCACATTTGGTATGGCCTATCTGTGTTTTTACAGAGCCTAAATGTGTTTGTCCGACGGTTGCACCCGATTGGTTGAGCATATCGGTTAATGCACTGATTTCTGTTTTATCGCCCACTACAGTACCTGTACCATGTGCTTCTACCAAACCGATCAAAGAAGGTGTTATCCCAGCCTGACTATAAGCTCTTTCTAATGCATTTACCTGTCCGTTTTTGCGAGGCGCAGTTAAACCAAGGCTTTTGCCGTCGCTCGATCCGCCAACACCTTTAATAATAGAATAAATGGTGTCACCATCGCGTAAAGCATCGTCATATCTTTTTAATACGATCATGGCTATACCTTCGCCAAGTGCAATTCCATCTGCCTCGGTATCAAAAGTGGCGCATCTTCCTTTTTTAGAGAGAGCGTGTGTACTCGAGAACATGAGGTAATCGTTAATGCCATTGTGCAAATCTGCTCCTCCGGCCAAAACCATATCCGATTTCTCTAAAAATAACTCTTGGCAGGCCAGATCGATTGCAGCAAGTGAAGAAGCACAAGCCGCATCAACGGTGTAATTTCTACCGCCCAGGTTTAGCCTGTTGGTAATCCTACCCGAAATTACATTAGCCAAAATACCGGGGAAAGAATCTTCGGTTGTTTTTGGTAAGGCAGCATCTACTTCAGCTGGCATATCGCCAAATATCTGTTTGTAATAGCCCCTAAAACTGTAACTGTTGGCGAGGTCATTTCCACCTTCGGCACCAATAATTACCGAAACATTTTCATTGTCTACGCCACCATCAGCATAACCTGCATGCTGCATGGCCTGCTTGGCCACCATTAAGGTTAGCAGTTGGGTGGGCTCTATAGCCGCAAGCGATTGCGGTGGAATACCAAATTCTAAAGGATCAAAATCTATTCTTGGTATAAAACCGCCCCATTTAGAGTGCGACATATCGCCATCAGTAGAATCAGGATTATAATATAGTTCTTTGTTCCATCTTTCATCCGGTACCTCAGTTACCGAATCCTTACCTAATATAATGTTGCGCCAGTATTCTTCAAGGTTTTTAGCACCAGGGAAGATACAAGCCATACCCACAATGGCCACATCAAGGGCTTTTGCTTTGTTAACGGGAGGTGTAGGAAGTGCGGCGTTTAAAATATGCGAATAATTATTGTTAGCTACATCCTGGTGAAGATCGAGCAAAGACATTACTTCTTTATGCATAGGTGCAATCTGACCGATCATATACATGCCCAGATCAGTTTGTTCAGTTTCGTCGATTTTTACCAGTTCGTCGCCACGTCTTTCTATTCCTTTTGCAGCAATACGCAGGCGACCAACATTTAATGTTTCCAGTTTGGCCCAGATTTCTTTTTTATCCATTCCCTCAGCCTGTAATTTCTTTTTTTCTTCGTTAAAGAAAGTGGCAAATGAAGAGTTTAAACACCTGGTTTCATGCCCGGGAGCAGTTTCGAGCAGAACGGTTTCGTTTGCCTGCATAGCTTCCTGTTGGAATTTATCTAAAATAGCACCTGTACTAACAGCTTCTTTGGTGTATAAATAGGCTGTGCCCATTAAAACACCGATTTTCATTCCTTTAGCGGCCAAAGGAGCAGCCATTACAGAGATAAAGGCCGTAGAAAAAGCATCGTGGATTCCGCCTGCAAAGAAAACACTAATGCTTTCCGGATTTTCTTCCTTTAACAAACGTTCGATCTGTTTTTCCCACAATACCATGCTAGATAGTGGGCCAACGTGACCGCCACATTCCCTTCCTTCGAATACAAATCGTTTGGCACCTTCTTTTAAAAACATATCTAAAAGAGAAGCAGAAGGTACATGCAGAAAGGTTTTGATGCCTGCTTTTTCAAAAGGTTTAGCCTGAGAAGGCCTTCCACCAGCAATTAACAGAACAGGAGGTTTTGCATTTAAGATATATTCCTGTTGTTCATCCCTAAGCTCTTGTGGTGCAAAACCTAAAATACCTACGCCCCAGGTTTTTTCACCTGCCAATTTTTTGGTTTCATCAATCAGGCTTTTTGCCGATGCTCCTTTTAATAAGGATAAGGCTATAAATGATAAGGCCCCAGCTTCCGAAACGGCATCAGCAAATGGAGCAACATCGCTTACCCTGGTCATAGGCCCCTGCGCAATAGGATAGGTGATATTTAAATCTTTGGCCAGCGAATTGTTTGCCTTTATTACATTGATGGCCTTGGCTTGTTTTAAATGTCCATATATGGCCTCTTTTATTCCAAAAACCAGCTTGTCGAGCTTTTTGTATTTAGTTACCAGATCAATAGATAAGGTAATATCCTGGCCCATTGGAAGATAGTTTGTTTCCAGGTCGTAACCGCTAAAGTATTTTTGAAGACCATTATAATCTATATCTTCTGCCAATACCGGCGAATTAGGACGGGCCAGTATGCGGTAGTTATCAATCAGTTTGGTTTCTGTTCCACTTAGCTTGCCACAAACAGTTTTTAAATCTTCAGGAGCCGAACATTCTGGAAATAAGGTGAGTTGGCTATCTAAAATGATTCCCGCTGCGCCTTGTGCCATTAAAGAGGCTGCGGTGTGAATACCCACACCCCCCTGAACCCAAACCGGAATGGTAGTAATTTCTTTAATAATCCGCTGAAAAAGAACAAAAGACGATTCGTATGCTACGCGGCCAGCACCTTCATTTCCTTTTACTACTATCCCGTCAGCCCCATTTTTTTGTGCTACCAATGCTGACTGAAGGTCGTAAACCTGATAGATAATTTTTGCGGTTGTTTTACGTTTTAGCACGAAATCATAAGGTGCAATAACTAAACTTACCTGTGCTGGAAGATCAATATTTGCTAATTCTGCTGAATTGATGCTTACACCGAAATCTGATATGCCTACTTCTATGAGGGCTTGAAGGGCTTTTTCAGCTTCATTTTTACTATGTCCAAGACTGAGAACCGGAAAGCAATCTGCTTTTTGTAAATTGGAAACCAATCTACTGTCTGGGATTTCGAAGGGAGTTGCTCCAATAATGGCGTATTTGTTCATGGCTTTAGATTTTGATTCTAATCTTCTGTTTGGTGGATGATTTAAGTGAGGCATAATGGTTCTTTATGCTCACCGTAATACGCAATAACACAGGTTTTTAGCGCTGCAATTAATGTGTATGATTAATTAGACTAATATACGACTTGATTAAGTCAAATTGTTTCAAAAATTTATAAATGAATGAACTGAACAGGCGATTGAAAAGTACCTTATCTTTTCATTAAAAAATGAATTTTATGAACAAAATTCTTATTAATTTTTTCAATTATGCTTCTTAATATGGGTTATTTTAATTTCATATACAAAAGAAGCGGACTTACATTGGATTAATATTAATAATGGGTTAATTTATGAATTATTTTTTGTAATTGATTGATTTATTATGTTTTGTGTTGATTTTTTTTTATTTTTTTATTAAAAAAGCACCAGATTTTTATTTGTTTTAATCTGAAGAATAGTGTTTTTAATATTGTTTGATTGTATTTGTTTGTGTCGATGGTTTTTAATTTAAAATTGTTAAAATTTTATTAGTATTCTAAATTACTTTATTGTGTATGTTTAATTAGTATTAAATATTGTGTGCTTGTTATTTTTGTATTTCAGAAGAAAGCATTTTAAAATAGAAAAGGCTTAAATTTTAAATCAACTGTTCGTTGTCCGTTTAAATGGAAATTGTTTTTATATATTTGTATTATAAACGTCTATTTGACGTTTAATTAACCAGATTTCAAATTTTATGAGAAAATGGTCTGAATGAATAAGACTGTTGAAACAGACCGTGCAGCAAATCCAAACCATATGAGTATTAAAAAGTTTATTAAACCATTTATTTTCCTTGGTTTAATAGTCAATCTATCGCAGGCACAGGAAAGAAATAACTACAAATTCGATTTCGGACCAGGACAGATTACCAAAGGCTATACACAGATTTTACCTAAAGATGCTTACAGTAAAGAAAAAGGCTATGGCTTTGATTTTGATTCGAAAGTTGAAGGTGTAAATTATGAAGCGAAGAATCTTTTAACCTCAGGTCTGGTTAAAAGTAATAAACCATTTTATTTTTCGGTTGTAGTTCCTGAAGGTAATTATAAAGTTGTGGTAACACTTGGCGATCCGAAGGGGGCAACCTTAACTACGGTAAAAGCCGAATCGAGAAGGTTGATGCTCGAAGATGTGAAAACCAGTGCAGGGCAGTCGCTAACAAAAACGTTTATTGTAAATGTTAAAGATAAACACATTGCTGGTGGCCAACTGGTTTCGTTAAAACCACGAGAGCTTACCAAGCTCGATTGGGATGACAAACTGACTTTGGAATTTGACCACCAAACGGCGCTACAGGCACTCGAAATTACGAAGGTTGAAGATCAGGTTACTGTTTTCTTAGCCGGAAACTCAACTGTTGTGAACCAGGATGATGAGCCTTGGGCATCGTGGGGGCAAATGATCCCGCGGTTTTTTAAGCCAGGGGTTGCCATTGCCAATCATGCCGAATCGGGCCTAACATTAGGCTCGTTTTTGGGGAGCAAGCGATTAGCGAAGATTTTGAGTGTAATGAAGCCTGGTGATTATCTGTTTATCGAATTTGGACACAACGATCAAAAAGATAAAGGACCAGACGATGGCGCTTATAAATCTTATACCGAAAGATTAAAAACATTCATTTCGGAAGTGAAGAAAAAAGGTGGAATCCCTGTTGTGGTTACCTCAACCAGTAGAAGGTCTTTTGGCCCGGATGGAAAAATTGTAAACACTCTTGGCGATTTTCCGGATGCTGCACGTAAGGTTGCTGCCGAAGAAAAAGTGGCTTTAATTGATTTAAATGCTACGACATCAATTTTATTTAATGCGCTGGGTGAAGAACCATCGAAAAAAGCCTTTGTTCATTATCCAGCAAACAGTTATCCTGGTCAGGATAAAGCTTTGGCCGATAATACGCACTTTAATCCTTATGGCGCCTATGAAATTGCGCAATGTGTTATTCTGGGCATTAAAGAGCAGCAATTGGGAATTGCCAAATATTTGGTAAATGATCTACCAAAATTTGATCCTGCAAAACCAGATAACCCGTCAAATTGGCATTGGCCTGAAAGTCCGAAAAGTAGTGTAGTTAAACCAGATGGTAATTAAAGAGATAGAAATGAAAAAAATAGTTATTGTTGTATTATTTGCAACGGTTTGCGCAATCGCATTTGGGCAAACTGCCTTACAGCCATTTAGTTTAACAGAAGTTCGGTTGCTCGAAGGGCCTTTTAAAAAGGCCCAGGAAACCGATAAAAAGTATATGCTATCGCTGGATGCGGATAGACTTCTGGCGCCATATTTAAGAGAAGCGGGGCTAAAGCCTAAGGCAGCATCTTATGGGAACTGGGAAAATACAGGTTTAGATGGGCATATCGGCGGACATTATTTATCGGCCCTTGCTTTAATGTATGCTTCTACCGGAGATATAAAGGTAAAAGAGCGGCTGGAATATATAATTGCTGAACTGGATAAATGTCAGCTTAAAAATGGTGATGGGTATTTGGCGGGGATCCCGGGTGGCAAGGAAGTCTGGAAAGAGATTAAAGCCGGAAATATAAAATCATCCAGTTTTTCGCTTAATGGAAAATGGGTACCCCTGTACAATATCCATAAAATTTATGCCGGGCTTTACGATGCTTACGCAGTTGCAGGAAATGCAAAAGCCAAGCAAATGCTTATTAAACTAACGGATTGGTTTGTAGATCTGGTCTCCAATTTATCCGATCAGCAAATACAGGAATTATTAAAGAGCGAGCATGGTGGATTAAATGAAACTTTCGCCCATGTTTACGCGATAACGGGCAACCAGAAATACCTTCAGTTGGCCAAACGGTTTTCAGATCAATCTATTTTAAATCCACTATTAAAAAATACAGATGCGCTGAATGGCTTGCACGCAAACACGCAGATTCCTAAAGTAATTGGTTTTGAACAGATTGCCTTGCTGGATAAAGACCCTTCCTGGGCAAATGCAGCCGCTTTCTTTTGGAAAACTGTGGTGGAACATAGAACCGTAGCCATTGGTGGAAATAGCGTTAGAGAACATTTTCACCCCGCCAATGATTTTTCTTCAATGACAGAATCGCGCGAAGGGCCTGAAACCTGCAATTCTTACAATATGCTAAAGCTTACTAAACAGTTATTTTTAGCAGCTCCTTCAAACACTTACCTTGATTACTACGAACGTACACTTTATAATCACATCCTTTCTTCGCAAAGGCCAGAAGGTGGTTTTGTATATTTTACACCAATGCGGCCAGGACATTACCGTACCTATTCAAGTCCGCAGGAAAGTTTCTGGTGTTGTGTAGGCTCTGGATTGGAGAACCATGGTAAATATGGCGAATTAATTTATGCACATAGTGGAAATGATCTTTATGTAAATCTTTTTATCCCTTCTACTTTAAATTGGAAAGAAAAAGGCATTCAGCTTACACAGCAAACACTTTTTCCGGATGCGGAAAATACGACACTCAAGCTTCAATTAAAAAACAAACAGCGTTTTGCTTTGCATTTCCGTCAGCCGGCCTGGATAGAAAAGGGAAAAATGACCGTGTTGGTTAATGGAAAAAAGGTAGCGGCAAAAAGTGAGGAAAACGGTTATGCCAGTATCGACCGTGTTTGGGCTGCTGGTGATGTGCTTAATATTTCATTACCGATGCATACCACTACCGAATTTATGCCTGATGGTTCTGATTGGGTGGCTTTTCTCCATGGCCCGATTGTACTTGCTGCGGCAATGGATACTTTAAGTCAACCTAATTTAACCGCTGATGGTAGCAGGATGGGACATATTGCTTCGGGAGCACTGTTCCCAATTAGCGATGCACCACTCGTTACAGGAGCTAAAAATGCCTTAGCAGACGAAATCGCATTGATTGATAAAAACAGTTTTACTTTCAGTGCCCGAAATGCAATCTATCAACCCAAATACAAATCCTTAAAATTAGTTCCGTTTTACAGCCTGGCCGAAAAGCGTTATGTGGTTTATTTCCCTTACAGCAGCCCTGAAGCATTATCGAAACGTGCGATGGCGATTAAGTTGGCTGAAGAAGAAAAGATGAAAATGGAACAGAAAACCGTCGATCTGATCAATACCGGGGAGCAGCAGCCAGAATCCGATCATAATTTTAAAGGTGAACAAACCGATAATGGAACTTACCAGGAAAGGCATTTTAGAAATGGGAAAGCATGGTTTAGTTACGTGCTTAAAAACAAAGATTTATTGGGCACCAAGCTGAGTTTAACATATTTCGGAAAGGAGAAGAATAAAAATTTCTCTATCCTAATCAATGGTGTTACTATTGAAAATGTAAAGTTAGAAGGGAACAAGGGTGACGTTTTTTATACTCAGGAATATCAAATTCCAAAAGCGCTGTTAAAAGCAGATTTAGAAGTGAAATTCGTTGCCGATCAAGGATCGGCTATAGCCAACATATATGAAGTAAGGTTGGTGAAATAGATTTATTTTATGTGGTCTGTGTCCTCACAGACCACTAGCTTTACTCAACTCAATCGCCTTCCTGAACTTGCTTCAGGATCTATAGGGGGAGATTTTGTGTGAGTTTTTATTAGATTGGATGGATGCTGATGCAGAGAAAATTTATTTTGATTCGAATGCAGATTGTGATTTTTTACCTAATCTTTGGCCTGCTTTTTCAATATCCTTTAAATTTGTTTCGCCACTTGCAAGCTCAAGTAACTCCCTTTGCATATTCAATTTAGCAACAAATTTCATAAGGCGCAATTTTTTTTCTTTTGAACCAGAAAAATTAAGTTTTAGATATTGCTGAATAAAAGTTGAAAATGAATCAATTAGTTGTTCTTTTTTAGAAACGTACGATTGACTTTTATATTCACCATTGATAATAAAAGAATCGAACATGATTTTTGTTATCTCGTGTAATTCTTCATTATCGATCTGATTTAATTCCCTTACTCCTTGTAATGTTGTCATCTTATACTTCCTCCATTGTTATAACCATTTGATTAGATTCTTCAATAATCTCTAATATATTGAAGGACCTTCCAGATTTAAACAAAACTTCTTTTTCATTAGGTGGGTTGTGTTTACCAAATTTACTGATTTTTTCAATTTCTTTTCCCGTTTTCGAATATATGACAAATTTGGTGTTTTTACCAAATGCCAAAGCAGTTAATTCTGATTTGGTGGTTGATATAAATGTATATTCAGTTATAGGGATACCTTCTTTTTCAGCTTTTACATATTTTTCCAGTTCAAAAGCATTTAAATCTGCACATCGGAATACCAGCCCTTCATAGTTATCTATTTTCGTTAATGAATTATTTAGTACAGAAGCAAACTCATTACTTTTCGTCCCTTTTGAAGACCTTAGCAATTCATTAACATTTTCATAACCATCTTCTGTATATTTATAAATAACAGCCTTTTCATATACGGTTAGATTAGGGAGCTCTATGTTCCTATCGCTATTCCGTATACAATCGATATCACGACTTAAATGTTTTCTTGCGTAAAGCTCTGCTTTGGTCAAATTATAGTTAGTCTTTGTTTATACTAACATACTTAAAATTATAAGTAAAATAAAGGTTTTTTCCTTCCTTTTCCGTGGTCAGTGTCCCCGCAGACTACGGTGTTATTAAACGTAACAGCTTTCCTGAACTTGTTTCAGGATCTAATAGGAGAGGTTTTTGAAGTAGATATATAAAATTACAAAGATGCTGAAACAGGTTCAACATCCTGCATATGGAGTAGTTTTCAAATATTATTGCTTTAATAAGGCATTAAGCTCTTTTTCTTTGATGGTTAATATGGTGCCATGCCTTAAGCCTTTTGGCAAGGAGATTTTATCTGAAACATCAGTCCAGTTTTTTAAATCTACAGATTGGATGGCCCCATATTTATGATCGCGGTACTTATCGAAATAAACCATCCAATTATTGCCGATTTTTAATGTTGTTGGTCCCTCAGCCCAGTAATTTCCTGTAATAGGGCTTCCTGCCTTACTGTAAGGGCCAATTAACTGATTGGCATAGGCTATTTTGATATTCTTTTGAGCAGGTTCACGGGTTTCGTCTTTTAAAAACATGATAAACCGTTTGCCGTTTTTAACGATTGTAGCATCGATTACATTAAAGCCCGGGTCGTAAAGTAATTTGGTTTCAGAATAAGTTTTAAAATCTTTTGTCGTAACATAATATAAGCGATGGTTGTAGCCGCTTTCTGCTGTCGAAGCTGTTTCATTAAATTTGCCTGTAATGGTAGTTGCCCAATAAATCATATAGGTTTTGGTACTGCTATCGTAGGTTATTTCGGGAGCCCAGGTGTTTCTGGCACCATCTTCTTTAACCATAACAGGTAAAAACTGCTGTTCGCTCCAGTTAATCAGGTCTTTCGAGCTGGCATAACCAATGCCTTTATCTTTCCAGCTTACTGTCCAAACCATGTGAAATAAGCCATCGGCCCCACGTATAATGCAAGGATCTCTCATCAGTTTATCTTTACTTACAGCAGGACTAAGGAACGATTGATCATTTTTAAGCGCTGTCCAATTGTAAGCATCGTTACTATAAGCAAGGTGTAAACCATCTTCACCATTGCCTTTAAAATAAGCAAAGAGATAAACGTCTTTTTTAGACTGTACCTGGGCATTACAGACTGTTGATAACAGTAGCATGGAGAGGTATATTAGTTTTTTCATTGTTTTATTTTTGTTCTACAGCGGTTCCAAAACCACCCAAAGGCTTCGTGTTAAGGGGTGATTTACAGTTTTGTATATGGTTTACTCTTTAGCCATTTGAATAGAGAAAGCAATCACCAGCATTATGCTGGTGATTTTGTATTCATGAGTTTACTTTAATTCGAGAACAACAACAGATTGCGCGGGTAATTCTACTTTTAATGAACTGCCTGATTTTCTTGCACCCGTAAATTTTGCATTGTGCACTTTATTTAAATCGTCGAATGTGTTTACATCAGTTAGTTTAGCTGAGGTTAAAATCTGTCCTGTAACCGAGCTCCATTTCAAACCATCTAAAACGGTACTTAACGCAATTTTTTTGTTCGGATCTAAATTGACCAAAGAAATATGGATGGCACCACTGGCATCCTGTGAAGCAGAAACGTTTAAGGCTGGGATTTTTTGATCGCCTACAACATAATCTGGACTGGTAAAGGCAATTGGTAAATATTTGGCATCCTGGTGTACTTTGTAGAGATCAAAAACATGGTAAGTAGGCGTAAGGATCATTTTGTCCTTTTCAGTTAGGATTAAAGCCTGTAAAACGTTTACCGTTTGCGCCAGGTTGGCCATTTTAACACGATCAGAATGATTATTGAAGATATTCAAAGTAGTACCTGCAATTAAAGCATCACGTAAACTGTTCTGCTGATATAAGAAACCAGGGTTAGTGCCAGGCTCTACATCTGTCCAGATTCCCCATTCGTCAACCACTAAAGCCACTTTCTTTTTAGGATCATATTTATCCATTATTGCGGCGTGTTTGCTTACCAGTTCTTCCATATGCAAGCAGTTTTTCATTGTCGAAAAGTATTGTGCTTCGTCAAATTTAGTAGCTGATCCTTTTTTGCCCCAGTTTCCTGTCGGAATAGTATAGTAATGCAGCGTTAACCCCCACATTTGGTCACCAATATTTTTCATACAGGTTTCAGTCCAGTTGTAATCGCTTGAATTAGCGCCACTGGCAATTCTTTTTAGCGGAGCACCAGGATAGTTGCGTGCATAAGTGGCATATCTGCGGTAAAGATCAGAATAATAAGCCGGTGTCATGTTGCCTCCGCAACCCCAACTTTCGTTACCTACACCCCAAAAAGAAACTTTCCATGGTTTTTCTCTACCATTTTGGCTGCGGATGGCTGTCATTGGGCTTACCCCATCAAAATTCAGATATTCTACCCATTTGGCCATTTCTTCAACAGTTCCGCTGCCTACATTTCCTGCAATGTAAGGTTCGCAATCGATCATCTGGCAGAGGTCCAAAAACTCATGTGTACCAAAGCTATTGTCTTCTGTTACACCGCCCCAATTGGTATTAACCATTTTTGGGCGCTGGTTTCTTGGGCCAATACCATCTCTCCAATGGTATTCGTCAGCAAAACAGCCTCCCGGCCAGCGCAGATTCGGGACTTTTATCTTTTTTAATGCTTCTACAACATCTAATCTTATTCTTCCTTTATTGGGTATAGTTGAATTCTCGTCTACCCAAAAGCCATCATAAATACAGCGGCCCAAATGTTCTGAAAAATGACCGTAAATGTGCTTGCTCACCACTTGATTGCCTGCAGGCTTAATGGTTAGCTGGGTTTCATTTTGTGCCTGCACTAAAATAGAACTGCAGAACAGTGTTGCAGATAAGAAAAGTTTTTTCATCATGATCTCGTTAAATCTATTGGTTAAATGGGATTTTGATCACGTTAAAAGAGTAGGGCTTTAACGCGATGTTTAATTTTTTACCTTTTAAGTTAAATGTGCTTGTTTTCGGGCTTACCGCTTCAGGGTTTTCGAAAGAATTGAGCTGATTCAGGTTGCTGTTCGCTATTTCCTCATTAGTACCCTTACTTTTTAGTTTTAATTTTCCTTCAAGGTCGAAATCAATGTTTTGTGCCTGATCGGAGTTATTGGCAATTTTAATGATGAGTTCTTTTTTTGCCTGATCAGTTACGGCCGAAGCATAAAGGCCATCCTGGCCAGTGATGTTCTTCTCGTCAAGCGTAATCGAAACTACATCGGTTCCTTTGTTGGTAGAAAACTGTTTCTGAACATAATAATCTGGTGTACCATACGATTTTAAATTATCTACCCAGATCATATCGGGTGCCCATTGCCAGGCATCAATATGGGCAAAGAGTGGTGCATAAGAGGCCATTTGTACCACATCTGCGTTGCGTTCAAGTCCGGTCATTAACGAAGCCGATGCCAATGCACTTTGCCAGTTGTTTTTATTGCTGCCGATAATATTGCCATTGGCATGTACAGCGTATTCGCCTACAAAAACCTTCGATCCGTTGCGTGGGTAATTGTCGTAGCGGCCAGCATTCTTCAAAAACCAATCGGCCGGACGGTAATAATGTTCGTCTATAAAATCGGCATTATTGCTTCTTAATGTGTTGTTCAGTAAGTCGAAACGGTCGCCGTCTGGGCCTGTTCCCGAACTGTTAATGAGTTTAAAATCGGGATATTTAGCTTTTATGGCTTTTGTAAAAATGGCTACTCTTTCCAGGTATTGCGGTCCCCAGTTTTCGTTTCCTACACCCATCATTTTTAAATTGAAAGGTTTTGGATGACCAAGATCTGCCCTCATTTTCCCCCATTTGGTTGTTACATCGCCATTGGCAAATTCGATTAAGTCTAAAGCATCTTGTACATAAGGGTCCAGTTCATCAAGTGAGGCTACTTCAGCAGAGTTATATTGGCAGGCCATACCGCAATTTAATATTGGGAGGGCATCTGAACCTATATCTTCTGCCAGTTGGAAATATTCGAAAAAGCCTAAACCAAAACTCTGGTAATAATCTGGTGCAGCGCGGTTTGCGAATTCGGTATTCCAGCGGTTCATAATCAATTGCCTGTTTTCAATTGGGCCAATGGTTTTTTTCCATTGGTAACGGTTGGCCAGATCGGTTCCTTCTACAATGCAGCCACCTGGGAAACGGATAAAACCGGGTTTCATATCGGCCAATAACTGCACCATATCTGCCCTTAATCCTTGCGGACGGTTTTTCCAGGTATCGCCAGGGAAAAGGCTAATCATATCCACATCAATATCTCCATTTCCTTGAAACAGAATGGAGAATTTAGCTTTTGGATCGGTTTCGGTAGCGGTAAAACTTGCTGATTGTTTTTTCCAGTCGCTACCCGTTTGATCAGGGGTTAAACTTCCCTGTCCGATGATTTTATTGTTCGCATCTTTTAACATGAGCACCAGTTTTACACCTGGTTTTAATTGACGGTACATCAATGAAAAATCGTAACGTAAGCCCTTTTTTACGCCAATACCTTTAAATCCTTCGTTTACGAGCTCAAAATCGTCGGTTTGTTTTTTTACCTGTAGATATCTGGGATTGGCTGTATTTACCTCTTTACGGTTTACCACCAAAATTTCGCCTTCCTGTTGTTTTTTGCGCTGGATACTCCAGCCCATTAGCGGTTTGGCAAATTCGAAAGAGCGGTTTTTAATCAGCTCGGCATAAATACCACCATCGGCACCAAAGTTAATATCCTCGAAAAAAACACCCCACATATTTGGTTGCACCTTGGCAATAGCATGGTCTGTTTTAACTTTAATCACTTTTGCAGTTTGTGCCTGCACTTCTGTAGTATAGCCAATTCCAATTGCAGTATAAGCTAGGCATGCAGAAAACACACTTTTTACAGGGTAATTTAGTTTCATATGGTTTAATATTTGGAAGATTCTGATGGTAAAAGTAAAATATTTAAAATAATAAACGTCATAAGAACATTTATTTTTTTCTCCTTCAGTCATTTTGTTGATAAATTCTAGATCTTAGCAGTGGCAAAAATGATGTAAGCAAAGGAAATATAGATAGAATGGGTAAGGTTTAGCAAAGTAACTTTTTACTAGATGTTTAAAATTTATTTTTCAGAAACCTTTAAAATCTTTCTCATAACATATTGTCATGATCAAAAAGCAGGATACTACAGGATGCGCCTTAAAAATATACTATTTACATTCGACATGAATCAGTTAATGGCCATTACCCAAAGGTTGTTATGATCTACTAACCAATAACACATAATGAGCCTTCGTTTCTTCAATATTCTGGTATGACTATGTTTTTTTGTAGGTTTTTTTGTGCACAAAATAGTTGTTTTTCCTAATGGACAAATTAATATGAATTTCAAAAAATACATTTTGCTTAGCCTCTTAAGTGCATTAACACTTTGTTGTTTGGCACAGCAAAAAGCTGCAGATAAACAATCGGTTAAACTCTTTTTTGAGAAATCATACCTGCAGGTAGACCGTAGTTATTACAGTACCGGTGAGGATGTTTGGTTTAGCGCCTATTTGGTAAATGGAAAAAGCAGCAGTTTAACCGCTACCAGCAATAATTTATATGTGGAGTTGCTTTCACCAAAATCAGAAGTTTTAGACCGGAAAATGATCAGGTTGGATGGTGGGCTAGGTAAAGGAGATTTTAAACTAAAAGATTCTATTTCTACTGGTTGGTATGGCATTAGGGCTTACACCAATTGGATGCGGAACTTTGGCGATGATTTTGTTTTTCAAAAAAGGATTTACATCAGCAATAACATGATCGAGAACGCCTCTTATTTTACGCGTAATCCAGCTAAGAAAACAGATGTTTCCAATTCGGGAAAAATGATAGCATTTTTCCCCGAGGGCGGTTCGTTGGTTGAAGGATTAACCAGTATTGTTGCCTTTAAAACCAATGATAATGCTGGGAATGGAATTAAAGCCACAGGGAGTATAATCTCATCCAAAGGTGATACTGTAACTACTTTTCAAAGTACTGATGCTGGGATAGGTATTTTTGCTTTTACCCCCAAAACAGATGAGAAATATAAGGTAGAAGGATTTTATGGCAAAGAAAAATTTTCATCAGAAATGCCGGTAAGCCTTAAAAAAGGACTTTCATTACATGTTACTGCCGATTCTTTAAATATCAAGGCAAATATTAGTGCCAACGGGTTAATGTTCGATGAGTTGCGGGATAAGACGATTTCGCTTGTTATTAAACATGCAGGTGATAATATTTATTCCGGATCAATCAAATTAAGTAAAGCTACAGTAGCAGTGTCTATCCCAACCAAAGATTTCCCGAGTGGTATTGCAAGCATAACGCTGTTAGATGATCAGAACAGGCCAAATTGTGAACGGCTTATTTTTATACAAGAAGAAAATAAAGTCAATTTTTCGCTTAGCCCAAGCAAAACCGTTTATAAGCCGAGAGAGAAAGTGGTTATTAAGGTAAAAGCGACTAATTTTCTTGGCCAGCCTGCTAAAACCGCATTTTCATTAGCTGCGGTTGATGGGCTTATTCCTGATGATGGAAATGATATTGTTTCGTATTTGATGTTGCAATCGGAAGTAAGGGGGGATATTAAAAATGCTGCACAATATTTTGATGCCAAAAACCCATCCCGTTTAAAACAGCTCGATTTATTGCTGCTTACCCAGGGCTGGAGAGATTATATCTGGAGAAAACTGGCCGATTCTGCCATTAAAATAAGTTATTTGCCCGAGCCTGGCATCACAATTAAAGGAATGGTAAGAGAGAAATTGGCCGATAAACCAATCCCGAATATGAACATTACCCTGTTTGGCACCAACTTTACAGGCAATAAAATCTTTACCACAAAAACCGATCAGAACGGGCGATATTTCTTGGATGGACTGAGTTGGTATGGCAATCAGACGGTAAAAATTTCATCAAAAGATGATAAAGGGAAAAAAGGTGGCTGGTTACAGATCGATACACTGATTAAACCTTTAAATTTGGTGCCGTTAAAAACGATATCATCTGGAATTTCGAATACCCTGAATGTAGAAATTGGAAAGCGCATGGATTATAACCGGACTTATAAGTTTGGCGATTCGATCAGCCTTAAGGACATTGAAATTAAGGCGACCCAAAATAACAAAGTAACATTGTTTCAGGATGTACTTACTTCATTCGGTTACCCTGAACAGGTTTTCAATATTACAGCAGCTGATTATTCGTATAAAGGATTAGAACATTTCCTGTTAACAAAGGCTAAAGGAAGTTATCCGGCAGAAGAAAATGATACGCTGGGCAATGAAGGGGTCACTTTTCTCTCCAACGGAAAAAAAATTAGACCGGTAATAAAAGTAAATAACAGAGAGGAGCTCTTTACCGAGCGCTTAGATTACTACAGTTTAACAATGGATCAGATTAATCAGGTTAAAATTCAGCATTTGTTAAACAGTAGCGGAAAAGATGTGTACCTGATTAGTCTTAATTTGAAAGATGAAGCTTTGCGCGGACCGAATTTAGATTTACTGAACCTCAATTTAAACGGTTATTATGCAGCAAGAACTTTTTATTCGCCAAATTACAGTAGCCCGGCAACACCAAATAAAGATTTACGTACCACCATTTTCTGGTCACCAGCTGTAAAAACAAACGAAAATGGCGAAGCTACCATCACTTATTTTAATGGAGATAACAAAGCCGATATTTTGATCAAAGCTGATGGAATTACCGATAAAGGAGTCGCTGTATCAGCCAAAACAACCTATAAAGTTCAATAACCGATTAGATAAGCCATGAATCGATTGTATTTTTTAATTAAGCTTGTACATTAGCCATGATGATCAGAACCATCAGATTTTGCTGTTTTTTCATCAGCTTATGTTGCACGGTACAGCTTTTCGCTCAGCGCCAAATGGAAAAACTCGACCGCGGTGTAATTGCGGTACGGCAGAATAAAGACTCTGTTTATGTAGGTTGGCGTATGTTAGGAACCGATGCCGATGATATCGCTTTTAACTTATACCGAAAAACAGGGAATAACCCTGCAGTTAAAATCAATCCCCACCCCATTACCAAGAGCACCAATTTTGTAGATGCTGGGGTTAAATTTGATCTTTCGAACAACTATTTTGTAAAACCCATTTTAAATGGCAGAGAATTGGACACAAGTAAATCTTTTACATTGGTTGCCAATTCACCTGTTCAGCAATATTTAGCCATTCCTTTAAAAACGCCTGTGGGTTATTCACCTAACGATGTTTCTGTAGGCGATTTAGACGGAGATGGTGAATATGAAATTGTACTGCACCAAACAGGGCGGTCTCATGATAATTCGTCAAATGGCCCTACCGATCCACCTATTTTTCAGGCTTATAAGTTAGACGGAACTTTTTTGTGGGAGATTAATTTAGGAAAAAACATCCGGGAAGGAGCTCATTATACGCAATTTATGGTATATGACCTGGATGGCGATGGCATTGCCGAAATGGTATGTAAAACAGCTGATGGAACGGTAGACGGCAAAGGAAAAGTAATTGGCGATGCGACTAAAGATTGGCGTAACCCTAATGGTAAAATATTGGATGGACCTGAATTTTTAACTGTATTTAGCGGTAAAACAGGCGAGGCGCTGGCTACTACCGATTATATTCCCGCTCGTGGCAATATTGGTGCTTGGGGTGGCAGAGGTGGCAATGGCAAAAACGATAATACAGGCAACCGTGTAGATCGGTTTAACGCCTGTGTGGCTTATTTAGATGGCATCCATCCAAGCGTAGTGATGTGCAGGGGCTATTATGGCAGAACGGTTTTAGCAGCCTGGGACTGGCGCAATGGCAAATTAACTTCCCGCTGGGTGTTTGATAGTAAAGATGCTAAAAATCCATTTTCGGGACAAGGCAACCATAACCTTACGGTTGCAGATGTTGATGGCGATGGAAAAGATGAGATTATTTACGGTTCGATGTGCGTAGATGATAATGGAAAAGGTTTATATACCACAGGATTAAGGCACGGTGATGCTATTCATGTTTCGGATCTTGATCCGGAGCGTCCCGGATTGGAAGTTTTTGGCATACATGAGATAGAAGAAGGTACAAAAGGCCCTGGCGTGGCAGTTTATGATGCCAAAACTGGCGAAATATTATGGAAAGGATCGCCCGATGAGGACGTAGGCAGGGGAGTGGCCGATAATATTGATCACACACGTTATGGTGCGCAGATGTGGTGGTCGGGCTCGAATGGCTTATACGATATTAAAGGCAATAGAATAGGTGATCAGCCAAGATCGACCAATTTTGTAATTTATTGGGACGGCGATTTATCAAGAGAACTTTTAGATGCAAACCACATTGATAAATACAATGGCGGGAGGCTTTTTACGGCTGATGGGGCTGTTTCTAACAACGGAACCAAATCTACACCGGCATTAAGTGCTGATATTTTTGGCGATTGGCGCGAAGAACTGATCTTAAGATCGTATGACAACCAAAGTTTACGCATTTATACCACAACTATACTTACTGAACACCGCAATTATACTTTAATGCACGACCCGCAGTACCGTTTAAGCATCGCCTGGCAAAATGATGGCTACAATCAACCACCGCATACGGGCTTCTATTTCGGTTTTGGCATGAAGAAAGCGCCTAAACCTAATATCACGCTTGTAGAACCCAAAAAACACTAATAAATACCATAATAATTATAAAAAAAAATGAAAAAATACAGCTTTATCCTGGCAGGAATGATCATTATAATTTGTTTTTTTGCCTTTATCGCTCAACATAAACCTGCGCTGCATACCATTGGCGATTCTACCGTTCGCAATTCGAATAAAGAAACCTGGGGCTGGGGAACACCTATTGCTTCACTGTTTGATACCACCAAAATTCATGTTGAAAATAATGCCATGGCCGGAAGGAGTACACGAACTTTCTTATCGGAAGGTAGGTGGGATAAGGTATTGGAAACATTAAAGCCAGGCGATTTCGTTACCATGCAGTTTGGGCACAACGACGGAAGTGTACCTGATACCACAAAAGCAGGTAGAAGAGGTGTATTAAAAGGAACCGGTGAAGAAACCAAAGTATTAACCTGGCCCGACGGAAAGGTAGAAACTGTACATACCTATGGCTGGTATATCCGTAAATTTGTGCGCGAAACCAAAGCAAAAGGCGCTACACCGATTGTACTTTCGATGATTCCAAGGAACATTTTTAAGGATGGTAAAGTGCTACGTGCCAACAACGATTTTGGAAAGTGGGCCGCAGAAGTTGCGAAAGAAGAAAACGCTTATTTCGTCGATCTGAATAAAATCACCGCCGATAAATATGATGCACTGGGCCCCGATAAAGTAAAACTTTATTTCCCTGGCGATCACACCCATACCAATCTGGAAGGCGCAAAAGTTAATGCCCAATCTGTGGTGGAGGGAATTAAGGCGCTAAAGGATTGTGATTTGAAGAAGTATCTGCTTTAATAAAAGACTAAAGCTAAAAGACCAAAGGCAATATAAATCTGTGTAATCCAACAATCGGTGTAATCATCCCGAAGGTTGTAATCCATTAATCTGTCTAATCAACCCCCGAAGGGTGTAATTATTAAAATATGAAATCAACCAAATACCTCAACTTAATCTTACTTAGTGTATTTCTTATATTTTCTTCCTGTATCATCTTAAAGCAGCAGGATAAACCGACTTTATTCCTCATTGGCGATTCTACTGTTAAAAACGGAAAAGGCAATGGTGATGGCGCTTTATGGGGCTGGGGAAGTTTTATCGGAGATTTATTCAACAGCGAAAAAATCAATGTAGAAAACGATGCACTTGGCGGTACCAGCAGTCGTACCTTCCAAACCAATGGCTTGTGGGACGCTGTTTTGGCAAAAGTAAAAAAAGGTGATTTTGTGATGATGCAGTTTGGCCATAACGACAGTAGCCCACTAGATGATACTGCCCGTGCCCGCGGTACCATAAAAGGTATCGGAACGGAAAGCAAGGAAATTTACAACCCGATTAAGAAAAAGCAGGAAGTAGTTTATACTTATGGCTGGTACCTGCGCAAATTCATCAACGATATTAAAGCCAAAGGTGCAATACCTATTGTATGTTCGCCGATTCCACGCAACCCGGTTAAAGATAATGCAGTAGTTTTAGTCAACGATAGTTATGCAGGTTGGGCCGAAGAAGTTGCAAAGGTCGAAAAAGTAGATTTTATTCCATTAAACCAGATCATTAAAGATAAATACGCTGCTTTAAGCGCTACTGAGGTAAAGACATTTTTTACCGAGAAAGACCATACCCATACCAATGAAGCTGGAGCGAAGTTAAACTCGGCTGCAGTAGTGGAAGGCTTAAAGAAATTAAAAAACAATAAACTGAATAGCTACCTGAAATAAGCCATTGAGCAGGATACTACAGGATGCATTCCTGCCAATATTGTGTTATTTTAACCGCCTAACCAAATACAACGGTAATAAGCCGCCCAATTATATGCAGATACAGGTTAATCGAGTTTTCAAAATGCTGATAGGCATTGCTTTTATACTTTTAAGCATTACACAAATACATGCCCAAAGCATTTCGCTTGCCGGCAAATGGCGTTTTAAAATTGATGCAAAAGATGAAGGAATAAAAGGGAAATGGTATTCCACCATTCTTCCCGAATCTGTTAATCTGCCGGGCTCGATGGCCGAAAATTTAAAAGGTGATGATATTACCCTCAAAACAAAATGGACCGGAAGTATTTATGATAGCTCGTACTTTTTTCACCCCCGTTTAGAAAAATACCGTAAACCAGATAATCTGAAAATACCCTTCTGGTTAACCCCTGCCAAACATTATACAGGCGCAGCATGGTATCAGAAAGATATCGAAATCCCTGCCAATTGGAAGGGTAAGAGGTTGGTATTATCTTTAGAATATCCTCATTCAGAAACAAGGGTTTGGATAGATGATATTGAAATCGGAACCCAGTATACCTTTGTAGTGGCTCAAAATTTCGAACTGCCAGCAAATTTAAAAGCCGGAAAACATACCATTACCTTATTGATTGATAACCGGATCAAAGCAATCAATGTAGGGCAGGATTCACACAGTTTAACCGACCATACACAGGGAAACTGGAACGGTGTGGTAGGTAAAATGGAGCTTGCGGCCGGTTCGCCTGTATATTTTGAAGATATTCAGGTTTATCCAGATTTAAAAAATAAATCTGCCAAAGTTAAAATTCAGCTTAAAGCCAGTGCTAACCAATCCTCTGCCGGGAAAATTACGCTTACAGCCACCACTTTTAATACCAAAAATATACTCCAGGTTAAACCGGTAACAGCAGCTTACCAGATTACAAATGGAAACGGTATTTTGGAAATCGACCTGCCAATGGGTGATAAAATAGCCACCTGGGATGAGTTTGATCCGGCATTGTATCGTTTAACGGCTACTTTATTATCAAAAAATGGCCAAAAAGACGAGAAAAAGGTACAGTTCGGTATGCGTGAATTTAAAGCTGTAGGCCGAACTTTTGAAATTAATGGCCGTCCGGTTTTTTTACGTGGTACGGTTAACAATTGCGAATTTCCGTTAACTGGTTATCCATCAATGGATGTTGAAGCATGGTTACGCATTTTTAAAATTTCGAAGGCCCATGGCTTAAATCACATGCGTTTTCATTCATTTTGTCCACCTGAAGCTGCATTTATTGCGGCAGATCAGGTTGGCTTTTACCTTCAGCCAGAAGGACCAAGCTGGGCCAATCACGGTTCATCTATAGGGGATGGAAAACCGATTGATCAGTTTATTTACGACGAAACCAACCGCATGGCCAAAAATTATGGCAATTATGCATCCTTTTGTATGATGGCCTATGGTAACGAACCACGTGGCAAGCAAGTAGAATACCTTACCAAATTTAATAATTACTGGAAGGCAAAAGATTCGAGGAGGTTGTATACAGGTGCATCTGTTGGGGGCAGTTGGCCGGTTATTCAGAATAACGAATTTATGGTACGGGCAGGTGCCAGGGGCTTAGATTGGGGCAAAAAACCAGAAAGTATTTCTACCTATGCCAAACAGATAGAACAGTTTACGGTACCTTTTGTGGCACACGAAATGGGGCAGTATTGTGCCTTCCCCAATTTCGATGAAATAAAAAAATATACGGGTGTTTATCGTGCTAAAAACTTTGAGATGTTTCAGGAAGATCTTAAAGACCACGACTTGGCTGATCAGGGGCATGATTTTTTAATGGCTTCTGGAAAATTACAGGCGCTTTGTTATAAAAATGAAATCGAAAAAGCATTACGCACACCCAATTACAATGGCTATCAATTATTGTCGCTAAATGATTACCCAGGACAAGGAACAGCACTTGTAGGTGTTTTAGATGCTTTTTGGGAGGAGAAAGGTTATATCACTGCTAAAGAGTTCAAACGCTTTTCTAACAGTACCGTACCCCTTTTAAAAGTTTCGAAATTTGTATTTACCAATGCAGAAACCCTGGAAGCTGCCGTAGAGGTGGCGCATTTTGGTAAAGCGCCTATGGAAAATGCAAAACTCTTCTGGACCCTTAAAAACGAAAGCGGCCTAAATGTGGCGAAGGGCAGTTTCAACCCTAAAACCTTAGCTGTTACCAATTGTATTGCCATCGGAGATATTAAGTATGCTTTAAATACAATCACCAGCGCCACCAAACTGAAATTAGAGGTTACCATTGAGGGAACTGAGTTTGCCAACGATTGGAGTTTCTGGGTTTACCCGGCACAACTGCCACAGGTTAAAAGCAATGTACATTACTGCACCAGCTTAGATGACAAAGCGCAGGCCGTTTTGGCGGAGGGCGGCAATGTTTTTCTCAATGCCGCTGGCAAAGTGGTAAAAGGAAAAGAAGTGGTGCAAACTTTTCTGCCTGTTTTTTGGAATACTTCATGGTTTAAAATGCGTCCGCCACATACCCTTGGAATTTTATGCGACCCAAAACATGCTGCTTTTAAAAATTTTCCAACCGATTATCACAGCGATATGCAGTGGTGGGAAATCGTAAATAAAGCGCAGGTAATGAATCTCGAAGATTTTCCATCGGGATTTAAGCCAATTGTTCAGCCAATCGATACCTGGTTTCTGAACCGCCGTTTAGCACTGGTTTTTGAAGCGAAAGTTGGCAAGGGAAAGTTGATTGTTTCTAGTGCCAACCTCTCGCCCGATTTAAAAGATACGCCTGCAGCACAACAGCTCTATTTCAGTTTGCAGCAATATATGATGTCCGATCAGTTCAATCCAAAATATGAAGTGGCTTTTAATACCATAAAAGATATTTTTGAGAGTCCTTCGAAAATCCAGTTCGATACCTTTACAAAAGATAGTCCGGATGAGCTAAAAGTAAAACCAAAAATCAATTAAGATAAGCCAAACCACCATGAAGAAATTTATATTTACCTCTACTATACTACTATTAAGCATGTCTGTCCAGCTACTTATGGCACAGAAAATCCCGAATAAAAAGGAGGTTTTAAAAGTATTAAAATTAACCAATGCTTATTTCATGGATAAATGGCCTGATGCCGGAAAATCAATCATAACCAACAAGGAGCGGCCAAGTAACATCTGGACAAGGGCAGTGTATTACGAGGGATTGATGAATCTTTATAAAATCCATCCTGAAAAAGAATACTACGACTATGCCGTTCAATGGGGCGAAAAACATAATTGGGGTTTAAGAAATGGTATTGCTACAAAAAATGCCGACGACCAGGCCTGTGGACAAACTTACATTGATCTTTACCTGATTGATAAGCAACCTGAGCGCATTAAAGACATTAAAGCCTCTATTGACTTAGTCATTAAATCGGGTAAGGTAAATGATTGGACCTGGATCGACGCCATACAAATGGGTATGCCCGTTTTTGCCAGATTGGGTAAATTATATAAGGATACCACCTATTACAATTACATGTACAAAATGTATATGCATACTAAAAACATTGAAGGTGATGGCTTGTACAACGCAAAAGATGGTTTGTGGTGGCGTGATAAAGATTTTGTACCGCCATATAAAGAACCCAATGGCGAAGATTGCTACTGGGCAAGGGGGAATGGATGGGTTTTGGCCGCGCTGGTACGTGTATTAGAAATTATCCCTGAAAACGAAATCCACAGAAACGAATATTTAAAGACCTACCAGGAAATGATCAAAGCTTTGGTACCGATTCAACGTGCTGATGGTTTTTGGAATGTAAGCTTACATGATGCTACCCATTTTGGCGGTAAAGAAACTTCGGGTACTGCACTGTTTGTATACGGTATGGCTTGGGGCGTAAATCAGGGTATTTTAGATAAGGCCACTTATCTGCCAATCATTACCAAAGCCTGGAATGCCATGACCAAAGATGCCGTTCAAAAAAATGGTTTTATCGGTTTTATGCAAGGAACAGGTAAGGAACCAAAAGACGGGCAACCGGTAAGTTATACCAGCGTACCTGATTTTGAAGATTATGGTCTGGGTTGCTTCCTATTGGCTGGAGCCGAGGTTTACAAGCTTAAAAAATAATTAAAATGAATTTCAGAAATTTAGCTGGCTTAACAGTATTAATGTTGTTGTTCTTGCTGCCCAAACAAAATATGGCGCAAAAGAAGGGCATTGCTGTTTCTGAAATTAACAGTGTTTCATCTTTCCCAATCGTGGACGGAGGAAAGGCATCATCTATATATTTCGACGAAAAAGATGCTGAAGTAGTTGAGATTGCTGCCGAAGCATTTAAAGATGATATCCATTTGTTAACAGGTACAGCTGCTCCCGTTTTTAAAAACAACCCTGCTTTAAGTGTTTATCCGATCATTATCGGTACACTTGGACAATCGTTTTATATCGATCAATTGGCTAAGGCAGAGAAAATCGACCATCGTACTTTATCTGGTAAATGGGAAACTTTTTCAGTTTCAGTAATCGAAAATCCTATAAAAGGCGTTAAAAGGGCTTTAGTTATTGCCGGTAGTGATAGAAGAGGGACGGCTTATGGTGTTTTTCAATTGTCGAGATTGCTTGGCGTATCTCCGCTTTGTTGGTGGGCTGATGTGAAACCTGCAACAAAAAAATCGTTATACATTAAAGCCGATCTGCCTTTGGTAGAATCGCCATCGGTTAAATACCGGGGTATTTTTATCAATGATGAAGATTGGGGTATCCAGCCCTGGGCCGCAAAAATGATGGATACCGATGTAAAAGATATCGGACCAAAAACCTACACCAAAATATTTGAGCTGCTGTTACGCCTAAAAGCCAATTACATCTGGCCGGGCATGCACCCTTCAACCAAGGCATTTTACCATTATGCCGATAATCCGGTATTGGCAGATAAATATGCCATTGTTTTAGGTTCTAGCCATTGCGAACCCATGCTCAGGAATAATGTTTTTGAATGGACAGCGAATTTTGAGCACGAATACGGTAAAAAACCAGGAGAATGGCGGTATGATCTGAATAAAAATGAAATTGACAAATACTGGACCGACAGGGTAGTGCAGGCTAAAAATTACGAATCCGTTTATACCGTTGGGATGCGCGGTATTCACGATGGTAGCATGCCCGGACCAAAAGATAAAAATGCAAAAGTAAAGTTGTTAGAAGAAATCATAACTGATCAAAGGACAATCTTAAGCAATAACATTACTAAACCTGTAAACTCCATTCCGCAGATTTTTTGTCCTTACAAAGAGGTTCTTTCTTTATACCAGGCAGGTCTAAAACTGCCAGATGATGTGACTATAGTTTGGGCCGACGATAACCATGGTTATATCCGTCAGCTTTCGAACCCTGAAGAGCAAAAACGCTCGGGTGGAAGTGGAGTGTACTACCATATTTCTTATTGGGGTGCGCCACAAGATTATTTGTGGCTTTCGTCTATTTCTCCATCGTTAATTTCTTACGAATTAACTAAGGCTTATCAGTACAAGGCCGACCGCCTTTGGGTTGTAAATGTGGGAGATATTAAACCTGCTGAGATGGAAACACAATTTGCAATGGACCTGGCCTGGAATGTAAACGAATGGAAACCGGAAAACGCGGATCAATACGCTGAAAGCTGGGCTGCTGAGACTTTCGGTGCCGAATTTGCAAAACCAGTTGCCGAAATAAAAGCAATTTATTATCGCTTGGCACAGGCTGCTAAGCCCGAGCATATGGCCAGTGTTAATTTTACTAATGAACAGGCCGAAGAACGTTTGGCTGCATATCGAAAGATTTATGATCAGGCTAAAAGTTTAAATGAAAAGATACCGGCACGTTTAAAAGATGCCTATTTTGAATTAATTTTATATCCGGTTGAAAGTGCTATGCTGATGAACCAGAAGATTTTATACGCAAAGAAAAGTCTGGTTTTAGCCGCGAACGGCGATCAATCGGCTTTAATTTATTCGAAAAAATCAAAAAGTGCTTTTGATCAGATCCAGTTGATTACCAAAAAATACAATGAAGAAATTGCAAATGGGAAGTGGAACGGGATGATGAGCTGGAAACCACGTGATTTAGCCGTTTTTAAAATGCCGAAAGTAGCTGATTCTGTAACTTCGAAAGAAATAGGTACAGTAGCTAAAACTGAAAATAAAATCATTCTTCGAGCCGCTGAATATGCAGAGAAATCTGTGCCAAAAGGAGTAACATTACAAACTTTAAAAGGACTCGGTTTGGGAGGGGATGGGATTTCCCTATATCCTTTTACTTTTAAGCCAATTGGTGAAACAGTGCTTCAAAATGCTGCCTTTACCATTTACAATATCGATTTTAAAACAGAGGGTGAACACCAGGTTGAAGTGAAATGCTTGCCTACCCAGGGTGTTAATGATGGTATTAAAGTGCGGTATGCCATTTCGGTGAATAATGATCAGCCGCAGATCATTAATATTTCTCCGGCTTCGGAAAATAATACCTGGAAACAGAACGTATTAAGGGGTTATGCTTCAGGTTTAACTAAACACGAGATTAATAAAACAGGTAAATCGACTGTGAAAATTTATATGCTCGATCCGGGTTTAGTAATTAACCGGTTGGAAATACAATAAATATGATGAAGAAACTTTTAGCTTTTGCCCTATCCTTAATTTTTACGCTTGCCATTGCCAGGTCACAAAGCATTGGCGATTATAAATCTGGTTTTAAGAAAACAGGTAATACCATTTCATTTTTAACCACAAGAGGAGCGGTGAAATTAGAATTTTGTACACCAGAAATATTCAGGTTCAGAAGCAGTTGGAACGGGAAATTCGAAGCCAATGAAAACCTGATGGTAATTAATTATAACTGGGCTGATGTAGCGGTTAAAGTTTCGGATAAAAAAGATCATTTTTTGCTCACAACTACCAAATTAACCATAAAACTGCACAAAGCCCCTTTTAAGATTGATGTTTTTGATGCCAAAGGAAAGCTATTAAGCAGTGAAGTAAATGGTGCCATAGCTAGGGAAAATACGCAGATAGCGGTAACTAAAAACCTGCAGGCCGATGAGCATTTCTTTGGTTTTGGTGAGCGCATGGATTTTATGGACCGCCGTTTTAAAAAAGTAACCTTAAATGTTGGTCGTGGTAAAGGTTTGCCACACGCTATTGGTGCTTACAATATATTGGAAGCTAATTATTGTCCGGTTCCGTTTTTTATGAGTACAAAAGGATACGGTATTTTCTTCCATAATTCTTTTGCTACCGAATGGGACATGGGTGCTTCCAAAAAAGACCAGTACAGTTTTAAAGCTGCTGATGGAGAATTGGATTACTATTTCATGTACGGCCCAACTTTTCCAGCTATTTTAGATCATTATACCAGTATTACCGGCAAATCGCCGATGTTACCGCAGTTCGCCTTAGGTTTGCATGCTGGTACGTACAGTGGTGGTACATGGGGCCATGAGGCACAAACTTCTGATCATTACGTGGTTGAACTGGCAAAAAAATATAGATCACTGGGCATTCCGGTTGATCTGCTCTGGCTGGATTCTACCTGGCGCTTATTTGGCGAAAATGGCGGCAAGGGCGCAACTTCTTTCGAATGGAGAGAAACTTTTAAAGATCCAAAATCGATGTTTGATAGTATTTATGCCTTAAACTATAAAATGGTAGGCTTGCATCTTCGTCCACGATTCGATAACGCCAAAAAATTAAACCTGTTAGATCAAGCCAGGGCGCAAGGTTATACTTACCCTGAAAATGGTAAACCCGGCGAATTTGTTAACTTTTTTGATGAAAAAGCGACACAGTGGTGGTGGGATAACGGCGTAATGCGCGTAGCAAAATTAGGCGCTAAATTCTTAAAAACTGATGAAGGCAGCGCTTTTGGATCTTTAGCCAATGAAAGTGAAAAAGTTGGCCCAACAGGTAAAGATGCAGAACGTTTACATAATCTATTTCCTATTGCTTATGCCAAAGCGCCATTTTTAGAATTCGAAAGGTTTAACGGTTTTAGGGGCTTGAATCAAACCAGAGAAGGTTATTCCGGCATACAACGTTATCCTTATATTTTTGCTGGCGATTGGCCTAGCGAGTGGCAGTATTTTGCTCCCGTAATTAAAGCCGGACTAAATGTTGGTCTATCAGGTGTAGGTTCATGGGCGCATTGCATGGGTGGTTTCGAACATCAGGCCGATCCTGAGTTGTATATCCGCTGGGTGCAGTTTGGGATGTTCAGCCCAATTGCCCTTGTTTTTGGGATGGATCATCCAGGTTATAAAGAACCTTGGAAATATGGTGAAGATGCTTTGCGTAATTTCAAAAAATACGACCTGTTGCGTTACCGTTTATTCCCTTATTTATATACCAGTATGCATCAGCAATACGAAACAGGTTTGCCGATAATGAGGGCTTTGGTACTTAACCATCAGGATGATGAAAATGTGTACGAAATTGGCGATCAATATCTATTTGGCGATAATTTAATGGTTGCACCCGTAACTACTAAAGGTGCCATTACCCGTTCGGTATATTTACCAGCAGGTACCTGGTTTAATTATTGGACAAACCAAAAATACGAAGGTAAAAGTTATCACCATGTAGTGGCGCCATTGGATACCATTCCGCTGTTTGTTAAAGCGGGTAGCATCATTCCGATGCAACCGGAAATGACCTACAGCGGTGAGAAGCCTGTTGATGTAATTACTGTAGACGTTTTTCCTTATGGCGAATCAAAATATGAAATGTATGAGGACGATAATTTAAGCGATGCTTACAAAACAGGAAACTTTGCTTTAACTAAGATTACTTCGTCATTAACAGCTGCTAATTTTACCTTGAAAGTGGCTAAACCAACGGGAAGTTTTAAACCAAGCAAACATAAATACTTGGCTAAAATACATTGGTCGGAGAAAGCAGATCCTAATGTTGTTTCAGAAAATGGGATTAAATTAAGTACTTTAAAGACAGCAGATCAATTGGATAAAACTGAAGGTTGGTTTTATGATATAAAAAATAAGATACTTTGGATTAAATCGGCCGGAGATAACGGAGCTGATTTGAGCTTCGTAGTGAATTGATGGTTGGTTCGTGCGGACATGAACCACAGCACGAGTGGGAGCGTCATTTCGACTGAAGCGCAGCGAAATGGAGAAATCTAACCCTTCGGTCTGTGTCTTCACAGATCGAAATTGAATGACTTTAGTTTTGGCATAAAATGATAATTAGTGGTTCATTAGGACACGAACCACGGAAGAAATAAAAGCCTTAAAGGATAAAATTGGAAAACATGAAAATTGCATTTAAGATGAAACTTAAACCTGGTTTTAAAACAGAATATAAAAAGCGTCACAATGAGATCTGGCCAGCGTTATCTACTTTGTTAAAGGAAAACGGGATCAGTGATTATTCTATCTTTTTAGATGAAGAAACCAATATACTTTTCGCCGTGCAACAACAGAATGGAAGTTCCTCTCAAGATTTGGGCAGTACCCAGATTGTACAGAAATGGTGGGCATACATGGCCGATATTATGGAAACCAATGCCGATAATTCTCCAAAAACATTTCCTTTAGAAATGGTATTCCATTTAGATTAAAACTATGCGATTACAACGATTCTGTTCTGTTCTGCTGTTAAGCACATTAACTTTTAGTTTGGCTAAAGCTCAAAAGCCTGTTAAAAAATCCGATAGCTGGCCGGCTATTGAAAAGCAGATGAAACCCTGGACCCGCTGGTGGTGGATGGGAAATGCCGTAGACGAACAGGATTTGAATGCAGTTTTAAAGAAATATGCAGATGCTGGCCTTGGTGGGGTAGAAATTACGCCAATTTACGGTGCTAAGGGCTTTGAAAAGCAATATTTGCAGTTTTTATCACCAGAGTGGATGAATATATTGCACTATACGGTAAATAAAGCCAATACTTTAGGCTTAGGAGTAGATATGAACACAGGTACAGGCTGGCCTTTTGGCGGTCCGCAGATTAAACCCGAAAATGCAGCAACTAAGTTGATTACCCAGCAATATACACTTAAAGCTGGCGAAAAGCTGACTGAGGCCATAAAGATTAAAGAAGCCAAACAGGATTTTGCACAGTTACAGGCTTTAACTGCTTATGGTACCAATGGGGAGGTACTTGATCTGTTTTCAAAAGTTCAGGCTGATGGATCTTTAAATTGGTCGCCACACCATGGCAGCTGGGATATTTATGCCGCTTTTGCAGGTAAAACCAGGCAAATGGTTAAACGTGCAGCACCTGGTGGAGAAGGTTTTACTTTGGATCATCTCGATAAAAATGCTGTTGATGTTTACCTAAAAAGATTTTCAGATGCTTTTGGAAGCAAACCTCAGGGCATTCGCTCTTTTTTTAATGATAGTTATGAAGTGTATGGTGCCACCTGGACACCTACTTTTTTTCAGGAATTTAAGAGAAACAGAGGCTACGATCTGGCAGCGCATATTAGAGACTTAACCAGCAAAGATTCTACAGGCGAAAATATAGCCCGTTTAAAATCCGACTATCGTGAAACCATGGATGAACTTTTGCTCCATAATTTTACGCAAAACTGGACCAACTGGGCGCACCATCTTAACGCTGTTACTAAAAACCAGTCACATGGTTCTCCAGGCAATCTGCTCGATCTTTACGGAGCGGTTGATATTCCTGAAACAGAAACCTTTGGTTCAAGTTATTTCCCAATTCCAGGTCTTAGACGTGATGCAGGAGATATCCGCAATGTAGATCCGGATCCGATAATGAGCAAATTTGCCTCTTCTGCCGCGCATACAGGTGGTAAAAAACTGGCTTCTTCCGAAACCTTCACCTGGTTAACCGAACATTTTAAAACATCGTTTTCGCAGTGTAAACCAGAAGCAGAGCAATTGTTTTTGGCAGGAATAAACCATATCTTTTATCATGGTACCACTAATTCGCCAACAAATGTGCCTTGGCCGGGATGGCTGTTTTATGCTTCGGTAGAAATGAACCCAAACAACAGTTTGTGGCCACAAGCGCAGGGTTTAAACAATTATATAGCCCGTTGTCAGTCTATTCTTCAATCAGGAAAGCCAGATAACGAACTGTTAATCTATTGGCCGATATATGACGTGTGGAACAAGGCAAAAGGTTTGGATATGCCCTTAAAAGTGCACGATGTTGATGACTGGCTGCATCCAACCGCATTTTATAAATTATCAAAGGAGCTTTCTGAATCGGGTTATTCCTTTGATTTTGCATCTGACCGGTTATTAAAACAATCAAGTGTCAGCAAGGCACTACTCAGTACCAATGCAGCGGCTGCACCTTATCAGGTATTAATTGTTCCGCAATGCGAAATGATCAGTCCTGAAACGCTAGATCAAATGATAAAATTGGCCAGCAATGGCGCAAAAGTCATTTTTCAGGCATTGCCTCGGGATGTTCCGGGTTTAAATAACCTGGAAGCCCGCAGGGCACAGCTAAAAGCCACTTTAGCTAAATTCATTTTCACAGATAGCGGAGATGGCATTAAACAATTTAAAATAGGTACAGGGCTCATCCTGCTTGCTGATGATGTACAAAAAGCATTAAATTCGATAGGAATTAATAGAGAAACGCTAACTGATACAGGCCTTCAGTTTATCAGGAGAAAAACAAATACTGGCAAATATTATTATCTGGTAAACCATACTGCAAAAGATATTGATACCAGACTTTCTTTAAATGAAAGTGGACAGGTTTTGATCATGGACCCGCAAAGCTCGGCTGTAGGGGTAGCAGCAGTACACGATAAAAAGGTCCGCGTTCAGCTTAAATCGGGAGAAAGTTTGTTTTTAAAGGTTGATCAGGATGGAACAGCCAAAACACCCTCCTGGGTTTATTTGAATAAAGTTGCCAATTTGATTAACCTTAACCAACCCTGGAATTTACATTTTACCGAAGGTGGACCAGCGCTTCCATCAGATCAGAAATTAGACAAATTGGTAAGCTGGACTACTTTAAACGATCCTAAACTACAAGCCTTTTCTGGTACTGGGGTTTATACCTCAAGTTTTAACCTGAGTTCGAAAACCGCTAAAGAATATGTTTTAAACCTGAACCAGGTAGATGAAAGTGCACGCGTATGGATCAACGGTCAGGAAGTGAGCATTTTATGGAGCATTCCTTTTCAGGCACGCGTTGGCAAATACTTAAAAGCAGGCCATAATACCATCAAAATTGAAGTGGTTAATTTAATGGCGAACCGTATTCGTGATATGGACATCAAAAAAATCCAGTGGCGGAATTATCACGAAATCAATTTCGTAAATATTAACTATAAGGATTTTGATGCTTCGGGCTGGAATGTAATGCCTTCGGGATTAATCGGCCCGGTAAGTATTACAGCTTTTAATTAATCATATACCATCATTCTTGCACAGGTAAGATCTTAAAATTTTGTGCAGATCAAATATATTTTATCATGAAAAAACTCATTATACTCGCTTTGTTTATCGCCATTGGTATAAATACCATGGCACAGGATTATCTCATCACCAAGTTTGGTGTTAGTGCCGATAGCACCAAACTCAATACCAGAGCCATTCAAAGTGTGATCGATCAGGCTTACCAAAAAGGTGGGGGTACCATTGTAATCCCGAAAGGTGTTTACTTAACGGGAGCGCTCTTTTTTAAGCCTAAAACGAAATTATTGCTGCAAGAAGGTGCTGTGCTTAAAGGGTCTGATAACATACAAGATTACCCTTTTATTCCATCGCGTATGGAAGGGAGAAGCTTAAAATATTTTGCAGCCTTAATTAATGCGACAAAAGTAGATGGTTTTAGTATCTCAGGCCCGGGTACCATTGATGGAAATGGACTTAAATTCTGGAAAACATTTTGGGCCCATCGCGATTCGCTTAAGAAATTAGGAAAAGAATCTACAAACCTGGAGGTTAGCCGTCCACGGTTACTTTTTATCTGGGGATGCAATAATGTAAATATTAAAGGGGTAAAATTGCGTAATGCTGGATTCTGGACAACCCATTTATATCAATCTAATCATGTATTAATTGAGAACTGTGATATCCGCTCACCATTTCGGCCCGTAAAAGCACCAAGTACTGATGGTATAGATATTGATTTTTGTAAAGAAATTACGATAAGAAACTGTTATATCTCGGTGAATGACGATGCAATTTGCATTAAAGGAGGCAAAGGCCCCGATGCACAGAAACTGCCAGAAAATGGAATTGTCGAAAACGTTTTAATTGAAAATTGTACCATTGGCGAATCGCACGCTACTTTAACCATGGGAAGCGAATGTATTCATGCACGCAATATTACCATACGCAATTGCAGGGTAGAGAATAATTGCCCCATTTTAAGGATGAAAATGCGTGGAGATACTGAACAGCTTTACGAAAATATTACGGTAGAAAACATTACCGGGAAATGCGGTGCAATTATCGATATAAACCCTTGGAGGCAGTTTTTCGACCTTGGAGGCAGCACTGTAAAGCCATTTGGTACCATCAGGAATATTAAGCTAGCCAACATTAAAGTTGAGGCAACAAAATTTGGCGAAATGGATGGGAATCCTGAAGATAAAGTATCGGGTTTTCTTTTTAAAGATTTAGAAGTAACTGCTAAAACGCCATTTTTGAAAAACAGATATCAGGATGTTAAAATCAAGAATGTAATGGTAAACGGAGCACCGTTGGTGGTTAAACCTTAATCTTGATGAAACTAAAAGTGCTTGATGAGACGCATAGTACTAGACCAGGATTGCCAACATGAAAGATTGCTTTGTCGTTCCTCCTCGCAATGACGATCTTTCTATAAATCTGAGTTTGATTATCCTATCGGTAGGTGTCTCACCGACCGAAATAGAATCAGGAAATGAGCAGTTTGTGGTTCTTGGCGGTTTGCAGTCCCGCTTTCGCTCATAGTCCTCTCCCGATGAAAAAATCGGGATGCGGGCTATTCCGCTCAATCTGATTTAGTAACAAAGGTTTGTGCACCTTGCAAAACCCCCAAAATGAAATACTGCATTAGCTACTTAGCCCCGGTTGAAGCGTTACCCTGCAGCAACGAGGCACGAGTTAGCGAAGCGTATAAGCGGAAAACGGGAAGAAATTTAGTGTGTAGTATAAGGCCATGCGCTCCAAAAATGATAAAAAGTATCTTGGTTACCTTATCCTATCGGTAGGTGTCTCACCGACCGAAATAGAATCAGGAAATGAGCAGTTTGTGGTTCTTGGCGGTTTGCAGTCCCGCTTTCGCTTATAGTCCTCTCCCGATGAAAAAATCGGGATGCGGGCTATTCCGCTCAATCTGGTTTAGTAACAAAGGTTTGTGCACCTTGCAAAACCCCCAAAATGAAATACTGCATTAGCCACTTAGCCCCGGTTGAAGCGTTACCCTGCAGCAACGAGGCACGAGTTAGCGAAGCGTATAAGCGGAAAACGGGAAGAAATTTAGTGTGTAGTATAAGGCCATGCGCTCCAAAAATGATAAAAAGTATCTTGGTTACCTTATCCTATCGGTAGGTGTCTCACCGACCGAAATAGAATCAGGAAATGAGCAGTTTGTGGTTCTTGGCGGTTTGCAGTCCCGCTTTCGCTCATAGTCCTCTCCCGATGAAAAAATCGGGATGCGGGCTATTCCGCTCAATCTGGTTTAGTAACAAAGGTTTGTGCACCTTGCAAAACCCCCAAAGATGAAATACTGCATTGGTCACCTAGCGCCGGTTGAAGCGTTACCCTGGAGCAACGAGGCACGAGTTAGCGAAGCGCATAAGCGGAAAACGGGAAAAAACTTAGTGTGTAGTACAGGCCCTGCGCTCCAAAAATGAGAAAAATATTTTCATTGGCATGGTTCGTGTCTCTACGTACCTAAAACCTTATTCCGTGCTTTCAGTGTTTCCGTGGCAAAAAAAGGCAAAATGTTACCAATCCAACTTCAATAAAGCCACACCTTGCCTGGCTAATTCCAATTCAAAAGCACCACTTGCAGTGTTAAATTTTTTAGGTTTGCCAATCATTTTAAGTTGACCAGATTTTTCTAATGTGGCAATCTGCTTTGCATCCGGATTTTGTGGTGAGCCCATTTTTTTCCATTCCGAATAAGAATTACTGTTTTCATTATCAATGCGATATTGGGTTATGGTTACTGTTTTGGCAGGTAGTTTATTTAAAGAGATGGAAACAAGATCTTTCGAACCTATTTTATCCTCGTCATGGTAATTCCACAACATAACAGCGGCCGTTTTCTCTGCTTTAGTAGCCAAAACACCTATGTCTGTTTGTGGTTTTCTGACGCTCGAATCCAAAACAGACTTTAGATTGTACATGCGGTTGCTTGTGGCTTCCACGCGGTTTCCTTTCATCTGGCCAAACATCCTAAATACATTTAAAACAGGTTTATCTACACCGTTGGTGGCTAAATCTCGAAATCCGGCAAACCAAGGCTGGTTTTCAAATTCGAACGACCAGGTAACAGCACCTAAAAGGTTGATATTATATTGATCGGTAAGTTCATAAAGCCTTGCAAAAGAGGCTGCAGTATAACTTGAATACATGGTGCCGTTACGATAAGCATTTTCGGGATTGGTACTCATACCACAGGCTGCACAGCCTTCAGGATCGGATTCGCCGATAATGACAGGGATGTTTTTAAGCTGAGGATATTTATTGATGATCTTATAATTGCCATCAATATTGCGGAGCTGCGCCCTTACATTCATCACTACGGTACCGTTAACCACACGCGGCGACCCTTTGGCATGGAACAGCACAGCATCTAAAGGCGACCCGATTTTACCGGTTACATAATTGGTGTCGTTTAAGCAATGGTTGATAAAGGCATCTAAATATTTCGTTCCGCCACCTGTTACGTTTGCTCCGCCAATTTTTGCCGTAGGTAAAGCCCTTTTAAGCCCATCGGCAGCGTAATCGTATAGCTTAAAGAATTCGGCCTGCGTACCTTTCCAATAAGCGCCATCAGGCTCGTTCCATACTTCCCAGTACCAGCTTTCTACCTCTGCCTTGCCATAACGTTCTACACAATGTTTAACCCACTCATATACCAAATTACCCCACTTTTTATAATCTTTTGGCGGGTAAGCCCAACCGGTTAAAATTTCATCGTAACGTACGCCTGGTTTCCATTTGTGCTGGTAAGGAAAAGGTTTGGTTGAGAGCGCCTCCGGCATAAAACCAATTTGCGCTAAAGGTTTCATGCCTCTTTTTACATAGGTGTCAAAAATCTGGTCAACAATTTTCCAATTATAAACCGGATTACCCTTGGCATCTTCGGTGTAGGCATTTGTAGACCCCCATTTTAAGGCAGGGGTACCGTCTCCGGAGGTGAGTAAATTATGTGCGCGCACGTACACGGGAACCGGACTTAATTTCGAAATTTCTGTCAGCAGTTTCTGGCCATCTTTCATATAGGTATAATTCGGTTCATCATAACCGAACCATGCCCATATGGGTTTCATTGGTGCAATGTTCCGGTCGAAATTGACCTGAATGTTAGCATTTGACTGAGCGTTTGCCGTATAGATGAAAGCGGTTAAGCTAAAGAGTAGGAGATAAGCTTTTTTAAATATTTTCATATCGTGTTATTTTAGAGATTTCGTCATGCTGAACTTGTTTCACTGTTGTCCGGTTAAAATTGATTATTGAAGATAAATAAGGCTTATTGGCTAATTAAGGTTGTTTATGTTTTAAAATCTATTTCTAAGGTC
>NZ_JACHCQ010000031.1 GCF_014205835.1 Pedobacter sp. AK013
TAAAACATAAACAACCTTAATTAGCCAATAAGCCTTATTTATCTTCAATAATCAATTTTAACCGGACAACAGTGAAATAAATTCAGCATGACGATCGCTTTGGAAAATGGATTGTCTAAAATAATATTAGCCATCAACAATTTAACGAACCTAACTCTTCCCAAACCTGTAGTACAAGCTTAAACCACCATAATTTTGTGCCTTTGCCACACTTTTAACTTCCTTTGTTTTAAAAATCACATTGAAATCGGCAGTAAATCTTTTTGAACTGTAATTTACCCCGAACTGTTGTTCAAAAACAATCGGCTTTACACCAAAAGTTACCGGACTGTCATCATTAAAAAGGCTTCCTTGTATGGTGGCATCGTAAGCAACAAAGTTTAATTGTGGTTTTACATAGAAGAAAAACTCTGAATTGTTTAAGCTTTTTGTTTTCGAATTTCCGATCACTGCGTTATGATAGGCGCTGTTAAACAATTGATTTAATTTACCTGCCCTAAAAAGCACTGATGCACCCAAACCCGAAAAAGTTGTTCCTAAATTGGCATAACCCTGTGCACTGATATCTACAATAGGATCTTCGGGTCTAAAAAGTAGTTTACTGTAGTTGGCGGCAAAGTTTATCGCCAGTTCATTTTTGATTTGGTAATCCCAACCTGCAGGAGTATAAAAACCCACAGTTTTATGTAGAAAACGCTGTGCAGTTTGAGCAAGTGAGTTGGGGCCTACCGTTCCCAATTCTACACTGGTTTTTAAAACACTCTCATTTTTATAGAAAATAGAGTATGCACCACCTGCATAAAGATAACCTGCAAAAGGCCTGTCCTGATCTTCTTTATTCGGTACCTGGCCCCAATAAGGCGTATACATTTTTTGTCCGGCAGAAATTTCGTAAGTCTTTTTCTCTATTTTATCCGATAGTTTTTCGGTATTAATGGCATGGCGGAAGTAAATAAATAATCCGTTAGTATAATATCTATCGTTTAATGTGGCCAAATAAGCATCGTTTTCGGTTTTAAAACCGAATTCGTTTTTAAAAGATTGAGAAAAACTGGTCGAAACAACCAAACAAAAAACTACGGTAAATAAAAATGATCTCATAAAAAAGCCCAGGCAATTTACCTAGGCTATAAAAGTATTTATTGTAATTGGATTTTTGATCGTTAATCCAAAAGAATTAGCAATTAGTTTACAATGGGAGCAATTTTGACACTTAAATCTAAAGGTTTTTTTACTTTATTTTTAGTTAAAGCCAATTCAATTACTTCGCTCATTTCGGTTACATAGTGAAATTTTAAATCCTTGATATAACTTTCTTTAATCTCTAAAATATCTTTACGGTTGCTTTTGCAAAGTATAATTTCTTTAATGTTTGCCCTTTTTGCCGCAAGAATTTTTTCCTTAATCCCACCAACAGGAAGTACTTTTCCGCGTAAGGTAATCTCGCCGGTCATCGCTAAATGCTGTTTTACCTTACGTTGTGTAAATGCCGACGTTAAGGCAGTAAGCATTGTTACCCCTGCAGAAGGTCCGTCTTTTGGTGTAGCACCTGCAGGCACGTGAACATGAACATCCCAGTTGTCAAATAAAGTGTAATCGATACCAAATTCAGCTGCATGCGCACGTAGATAAGCCAAAGCAATTACTGCCGATTCTTTCATTACATCACCCAGGTTACCGGTTAAGGTTAATTTTCCTTTCCCAGGACTTAAGCTCGATTCGATGAATAAAATATCACCTCCAACGCTTGTCCAGGCTAAGCCTGTTACCACGCCAGCTACTTCATTGCCTTCGTATAAGTCTTTATCATAAATCGGGGCACCTAAAATACGCTCAATATCTTCATTGCTTAAGTTTGCATCATAAGCCTCTTCCATTGCAATTTTTGTAGCCACACCACGCACCAGAGAGCCGATTTTTTTCTCTAAACCACGTACGCCCGATTCTCTTGTATAATCTTCGATCACTTTTTCGATCAGGGCAGGTTTAAGGGCAATATCTTTGGCCTGCAAACCATGGTTTTCTTTCTGTTTTGGCAACAGGTATTTTTTTGCAATCTCTATTTTTTCTTCAATAGTATATCCATTCACCTCAATAATTTCCATACGGTCTAACAAAGCAGGCTGTATTGTACTTAAAGAGTTTGCTGTGGCAATGAATAAGATGTTTGACAAATCGTAATCTACCTCAACATAGTGATCGTAAAAAGCATTGTTCTGCTCAGGATCTAAAACTTCCAGCAAAGCTGATGATGGATCGCCGCGATGGTCGGTTCCTACCTTATCAATCTCATCCAAAACAAAAACAGGGTTATCTGCTCCAGCTTTTTTAATAGACGAAATGATACGGCCTGGCATGGCACCTATGTAAGTTTTACGGTGACCACGGATTTCGGCTTCATCGCGGATACCCCCTAAAGCCATACGTACATATTTGCGGCCTAATGCTTTCGCAATAGATTTTCCTAAAGATGTTTTACCAACCCCCGGAGGGCCAACCAAACATAAAATTGGCGCTTTCATATTGCGCTTTAATTTTAATACGGCTAAGTATTCAATAATACGTTGTTTAACTTTTTCTAAACCAAAATGATCTTTATCTAAGATACGCTGTGCTCTTTTTAGGTCGAAATTGTCTTTAGTAAACTCGCTCCAGGGTAAATCTAAAAGGAGTTCTAAATAATTTAACTGAACGGAGTAATCTGGGGCAGCAGGGTTCATTCTACCCAACTTATCTAGTTCCTTATCAAAATGATCAGCAACGGTCTGCGTCCATTTTTTCTTTTTAGCTCTTTCCTGTAAAGCATCAAATTCTAAATCGGCAGAGTTGCCGCCCAATTCTTCCTGGATGGTTTTTAACTGCTGGTTTAAGAAATAATCGCGTTGTTGCTTATCAAGGTCGGTACGTACTTTAGACTGGATCTGGTTTCTCAGCTCCAGCATCTGCAATTCGACCATTAAAAGTTCCATTACTTTTTGCGCTCTTTCCTGCAATTTATCCATCTCAAGGATTTTTTGCTTATCGGCCATTTCGGCATTCATATTTGACGAAATGAAATTGATCAAAAATGAATTGCTCTCAATGTTTTTTAGTGCAATACTGGCTTCGCTTGGAATATTTGGTGAAAGCTGGATAATCTGCGCAGACATCTCGCGTATAGAAGCGATTAATGTTTTAAACTCTTTATCTGCTTTGTGCTTTTGTTCTTCGAATTTTTTAACAACGGCTTTGATATAAGGTTCGTTCTGTACCTCTTCAATTAAGCTGAAACGTTGTTTACCCTGGATAATTACGGTGGTATTTCCATCGGGCATCTGTAACAGCTTAATGATGTTTGCCACAGTACCAACCGTGTTAAGCTGCTCAAAAGTAGGATCTTCGATAGAGACGTCTTTTTGAGAAACAACACCAATAATCTTATTTCCTTTGTAAGCTTCTTTAATTAATTTAATGGATTTATCTCTTCCAACCGTAATAGGAATAACTACGCCTGGAAATAAAACTGTGTTTCGCAAAGGCAATATGGCCAACGTTTCGGGCGTTTCCTCATTGTTCATTTCCTCCTCGTCTTGTTGAGACATTAAGGGAAAAAATTCGGTATCCTCATTTATAATTGGCATTGCTGTGTGGAAATCAAATATATCTTGTTTACTCATTATCACATTTTCCGCTAACGACAAACTGGCAGTTTAATCGTATTCACTTTATTTAATTTTGGTATTAAGTTAATAAATTCAACTCTTGTGCCAAAGTGAAAATAATATTAATCTTATGTTAAAAAGGCAGAGTAATATAAATATTTTCGCCAATATCATATAAAGCATATTTTAGCGTTTAAGCTAATGTTTAGGGCATCTGGTTTTGAATGAAAGAAAATTAAAAACTTTTAATTTATCAGAATAGGATTATATTGCAAAAAAATTCTCCTATAAATTTGGTTAGGCGTTAGATTTGTTAAACTTATTACTCATACATGAACAATTTTAAAAAGGCGATTTTAGGATTAATTATTTTTACATCAACTGGTAGTTTCGCACAAAGCAATTACGAAAGAAGCATGCAGGCTATGATGAAAGGTGATTATAAAACTGCCGCTCTACAATTAGAAAAAGCTGATACTAAAACTCCTGATAATGCAAATGTACTTCAGATGCTGGGGTATTCTTATTTCCAAAATCGTGAATACGAGAAATGTATCGCTACTTACAGCCGATTATTAACCATTAAACCTACAGAGGTTTCTGCTTATTATTACCGTGGTATTGCAAGATTAAAAATAGCCAACGACCCTAAAGAATCGTTAAATACCATGCGCGAGAATTTTTATTTGGCATCTCTCAAAGATTTCACAAAAGCCATTGAAATTAATGGCGATGAAGATGCACAGATGTTTCAGAACCGTGGCTTAGCTTACAAAGATTATGCAATTTTCAGGTCTTTTAAAGCAAAGAAAAAAGAAGAAAAAGTAGCTTGCGTAGCTTTATTCAATAACTCTATCGCTGATTTTCAGAAAGTATTAACCTTACAGCCATTAAGAAAAGACATTATCGATTGGGTAACCTACGATAAGGCACAGATTGCAAGCCTAAAATAAAAATACAGCCTTTACATAAAAATGGGACTTGAATATTTTCGAGTCCCATTTTTTTTATTTCAGTTTTCCAATAACTGAATACTTTTTTTCTTTTAGCAATCTAATTTTCTGTTGCTTTTTGATTGTGTATAAGCTATCCGGATAGTAAGTTAAAGTATCCTGCGATTGGTATAAGATGTTTTTATTATCGATGATGATCTCTATTTTACCTGCTTTCTGACCTTTCCAGATAATAGAAACCTTCTTAACAGGGATTTTTTTATTATCGGAAGTATAGATATCTACTCCATCCTGTTTTTTTGTTTTAAAACTTCCTTTCCACGATATTTTATTAATGTCGGCATTAACAAAAATGGCTAATTCTTTTGCCCAGTCAGCGATTTTAGACGTTTTGCTTTCAGCTGCCCCATTTACACTAACGGTTTTATTTACAACAGGGTTTAGCTTTTGCAAGCGCGGAATTTCTTTTCCGAAATATCCTTTTATATCGAAATAGGTTAAACCAGTATTTGCTTCAGCTTCTTTTCGCTGGTTGCAGGAAAACAATGCCAAAGCAAATACCAGGATATAAAGTTTTTTGATCATTATACTAAAACATTTCCTGTCATTTCTGCTGGAATAGCCACGCCTAATATTTTTAGAATAGTAGGGGCAATGTCGCCTAGTTTACCATCTGCAATGCTTTTATAGTCCTTATCAATTAAAATACAAGGAACCAGGTTGGTTGTATGTGCAGTATTCACAGACCCATCACCATTGATCATAAATTCTGAGTTTCCATGATCGGCCAGGAGAATAAACGAATAGCCATGCTCCAGACCCTTTTTTACTACAGTTTCTGCACATTTATCTGCAGTTTCAACCGCTTTTACCACGGCCTCAAAAACGCCTGTATGGCCAACCATATCTGGATTGGCAAAGTTTAAGCAAATAAAATCAGCCCATCCTGTTTCCATTTCTTTGGTAATAGCATCTGTAATTCCTGCAGCACTCATTTCGGGTTGAAGATCGTAGGTTGCTACTTTCGGAGAAGGGATTAAAAGGCGTTTTTCGTTTTTAAATTCAGCTTCCCTACCGCCAGAGAAGAAGAAAGTTACGTGAGGGTATTTCTCGGTTTCAGCAATGCGGATTTGATTTTTATTGTTGTTGGCCAATACCTCGCCAATGGTTTGGGTTAAATCATCCTTGGTAAAAATTACGTTTACCTTTTCAAAGCTCTCGTCATAAGTAGTCATGGTAACATAATACAACGGCAGTTTATACATTTGCTGTTCAGGGAAATCTTTTTGCGTTAAAGCAGTAGTAATTTCACGGCCTCTATCTGTACGGAAATTAAAACAGATAACCACATCATCATTTTGTATAGTGGTAACAGGAGCCCCATTAGCCTGCGTTAATACGATTGGTTTTAAGAACTCATCTGTAATACCATCAGCGTACGATTTTTTTATTGCTGCCAAAGCATCCTGGGTTTTTTCGCCAATGCCATTTACCATTACATCATAAGCTTGTTTCACACGCTCCCAGCGGTTATCGCGGTCCATTGCATAATAACGGCCAACCATGGTAGCCAATTTAGCATTGGTATTTTGGATATGGTTTTCCAGATCGGTAATAAAACCCAGACCAGAATTTGGATCAGTATCACGGCCATCTAAGAAAGCATGGATAAAAGTATTTGGCACATTTGCTTCATTTGCGGCATCGCATAAAGCTTTTAAATGTTCGATATGGGCATGTACGCCACCGTTTGAAACGAGGCCGATGAAGTGAACTGCTTTGTTATGCTGTTTGGCATAATCAAATGCACTTACTAAAACCGGGTTGCTGTGCAATTCTCTGTCTGTAATCGATTTGTTGATTCGTCCGAGCTCTTGGTAAACTACCCGACCTGCACCTAGGTTCATGTGTCCAACTTCAGAATTTCCCATCTGTCCGGCTGGTAAACCTACTGCTTCACCAGATGCCTCAAGCTTAGAATTTGGATATTTCTGTAATAAAGAATCGAAAAAAGGAGTATTGGCGGCATATGCTGCATCAGAATTATCTTGTTTTCCGTAGCCCCAACCATCTAGAATTATAAGTGCGAGTTTTTTATCGTTTACCATTTTTAGTGTAAAATTTATTGATATACATTAAAACATTTTCGTGTATAACATGTTTTAGTGTTTTGTTTATATCGCAAATATAACTTTATTGAAGCTTATACAAATGAAGAAATCCTTTTTTTGATGTGCTAATGGCATAATTTTAGCTATAGGGTTCTGTATAAAATACAGAAATGATCCGGAGCTTATTTTTACTCATTATTAGTTTGTCGTCATTATATCACCCTACAGCGCTTCAGGCAGATATTATTGATGATTTATCGTCGTATTTTAAGGCTAGCAACTCAAAAGAAATTGCAAAAAATTTCGCCTCAACTATCGAACTTATTATTGTTGATGAAGAAGATGTATACTCTAAAGCACAGGGTGAACAGATTTTAAGAGATTTTTTTGTTAAACATCCTCCAGTAAAAACAAGTATTTTTCATAAAATTAATACCAATCCAAATTATCGTTTTGGTGTAATTATTCTAAGTACGGCCAAAGAGACTTTCAGGGTGTCTATCACCATGAAAAAATTCAATACCAGCTTTTCGATTACCGAATTAAGGATTGAACCAGCAAAGGATTAATTGGCTAGGCAGGACTCACGAAATTTTGCCACCGCTATGCTTTGCCAACTGCATAAGTCGCGGAGACTAGAAACTTCTGAAGCCAACAAATCACTTTAACCCATCAGTAAATTGTCTGCTAATAAATAATTCTTATTTTTGCGGCATAAAATCTACATTTTGGATACTCAACTTATACATCAATTCATAAAAAATGCCCTTACCGAAGACGTTGGTGATGGAGATCATACTTCACTTTCAACAATTCCACCAGGAACGCAGGGAAAAGCAAAACTGATTATCAAGGAAGACGGCATTTTGGCTGGAGTTGAATTGGCCCTTGAGATTTTTAAAGAGGTTGACGATACTTTAAAGGTTGATGTACTCTTGCAAGATGGTGTAACGGTAAAAGTAGGTGATATTGCCTTAACCGTTTCAGGAAGTACACATTCTATTTTAATTGCCGAACGATTGGTTTTAAATTGCATGCAGCGCATGAGCGGTATTGCGACTAAAACCCATCGGATTGTTGCGTTGTTAAAAACAACTAAAACCAAAATTTTAGATACCCGTAAAACCACTCCTGGACTTCGTTATTTAGAAAAATGGGCAGTAAGGATAGGAGGAGGTGTAAACCACCGCATTGGTTTATATGATATGATCTTAATTAAGGATAATCATGTAGATTACGCCGGAGGGATTTCAAACGCCATTATAGCTGCTAAAAAATATCTGACAGATCAAAATAAGTCACTTCAGATCGAAATTGAGGTACGGAACCTGGAAGAGTTATCTCAGGTTTTGGCTATTGGTGGTGTAGACCGTATTATGCTTGATAATTTCAGTTTTGAAAATTTAAAGGCAGCGGTTAAATTAATAGACGGCAAATTTATTACAGAAGCTTCTGGAGGAATTACTGAAGAGAACGTTGCTGAATATGCAGCATGTGGTGTAGATTTTATTTCAATGGGTGCACTTACACATTCTGTGAAAAGCCTGGACATGAGTTTAAAAGCATACTAAATTGATTTGCTATAAAATTAAAAGCTTATTTTTTGTATCATTGTAGGCTATGGTTACGGTTTATTCTCTCAGCGCGTTATTAATTGCTTACCTTTTCGGATCTATACCAACAGCTGTATGGCTTGGTCAGGCGTTTTATGGCGTTGATGTAAGGGAATACGGAAGTGGCAATGCCGGTGCGACCAATACTTTTAGGGTATTGGGAAAAAAAGCCGGAATTGCTGTTATGATCATCGATATTGCAAAAGGCTATACTGCAACTAATTTGGCCTATCTGATCGGCATGTCTGTAACCGGGCCGCAAAATTCAGTAGTTTTCGTAAATTATCAACTTGCACTCGGTGTAACTGCAGTAATGGGACATTTATTTCCAGTTTTTGCAGGTTTTAGGGGTGGCAAGGGGGTTGCTACACTTTTTGGAATGATTTTGGCAGTTAACTTCGAGGCATCTATGCTTTGTGTTCTGGTTTTTGTGGTAGTATTGCTGTTAACTAAATATGTTTCATTAAGCTCCATTTGCGCAGGGTTTACTTTTCCGCTAAGTGTGGTCTTCTTGTTTCAGGTCTCTATCAAATCTGAAGTGCTTTATGGCATGGTGGTTTGTATTTTAATCTTAGTTACGCATCAAAAAAACCTCGAAAGATTGCTGAAGGGCAAAGAATCTAAAGTGTATTTGTTTAGGAAGAAAACTAATTAATTAACAAAACACATTTCACCAAAACTTATTTATAGGCTTACTGTTTAATCTTCGGTTCTGCTTATCAGTATTTACTAGTCATTTAAAATCGCATTTATGAAAAAGTTATTTTTAACAGCAAGTGTTGCTGGGATTTTATTATTTAACTCATGTTCTACCGTTCCTTTAACTGGGCGTAGCCGATTTGATTTAGTGAGTAACGACCAGGTTTTGCCAATGGCATTCCAAGCTTACAGCACCTTTTTAACAGAAAATAAAAGTACGGTTTTGCCGGCCTCGAATGCACAGGCTTTGAAAGTCAAGACCGTTGGCAGTAGATTAATTACAGCTGTAAAATCGTATATGAACAGCAATAACTACGGTAACCTGATTGCAGATTACCAGTGGGAGGTTAATGTGGTACAGAACAACGAGAAAAATGCATGGTGTATGCCAGGAGGGAAGATTGTAGTTTATACGGGTATTTTGCCTGTTACCCAAGATGATGCTGGTTTAGCAACCGTAATGGGCCATGAGATTGCCCATGCTATTGCAGGTCATTCTGCAGAACGGATGTCGCAAGAAATGGTTGCCCAGGGTATTGGTGCAGCGGCGGGGGTAGCATTATCTAAAAACCCACAAACACAATCTATTTTTAATACCCTTTACGGTGTTGGTACACCAGTAGCAATGTTAAAATTCAGTCGCAACCAGGAATTAGAAGCCGACCGTTTGGGATTGATTTTTATGGCAATGGCTGGATACAATCCACAAAATGCCACTGCTTTCTGGAACAGGATGTCGGCTGCATCTGCGGGAGCTCAAAAGCCAGCTGAGTTTTTAAGTACCCACCCAAGTGATGCTGCACGTATTGCACAGATCCAAAAATATTTACCTGAAGCACAGCAGTATTATAAGAAGTAAGGTTTAAGGTGTAGGGTTTTAAGGCTGAAGGTACAAAGGTGGAGGGTTTATGCATGATGCAGAGACTTCCACCTTTTTCTTTATCGTCGCCCTGAATCTATTTCAGGGTCTTTCCAGTCACTAAGATTCTGAAATAAATTCAGAATGACGATTGCCCTGAACAATGAACCGATAGCCAATGAACTAATCGCCCAATACTTTCAAAATTGCACTGGCTTTTAATAAACACTCTTCATATTCTAAAGTCGCATTACTTTGGTAGGTAATGGCGCCACCAACCTGAAAAGATAGATAGTTAGATTCAGCATTGTATAAAATACTTCGGATCACCACATTAAAGTCGAAATCTCCATCTGGACTTATACAGCCAAAAGAACCCGAATAAATGCCTCTTTTGGTTACTTCGTATTCTTCGATCAATTTCATGGCTTTAACCTTTGGGGCACCCGTCATAGAACCCATTGGAAATGCGTTTTTAATGGCATCGATAAAATGAATATCTGGATTTAGTTCGCAGCTAACGGTCGAAATCATTTGATGGACCTGCGGGAAGCTGTAGATACCAAATAACTCGTCGACTTTAACAGAACCCTTAACTGCCGATTTAGTGAGGTCGTGACGCACCAGATCAACTATCATTACATTTTCGGCCTGCTCTTTAATATCATTCCTGAGTTGCTGCTTTATGGCCTCATCTTCTATCAGATCAGAACTTCTTTTGGCTGTGCCTTTAATGGGCTGCGAGATAAGTTTAGACCCACGTTTGCACAAAAACCTTTCTGGTGTTGCAGATAAAATATATTTACCATGAACTTTAAAATAACCTGCAAATGGGGTAGGAGAAACTTGATTTAGCGCCTCGAAAGTTTGGATAGGATCTATCTCTGTATTTTCGGCAAAAAACTCCTGGCAAAAATTAATTTCGTAAATATCACCCCTAATAATATGATCTTGTAAAGCCTTTACTTTACGAGTGTATTGATCTTTCGATAACCTTTGCGTAATCTTAATTGAATTCAGCTTAGTTTCTGCTGACGATTGAAAAGATTCAATATCATCTAAAATGGAATGATGGCCAATTAAAACTTCTACCTTGCCATTTTTAAAAGCTATTAAATATTTTGGAACAAAAAAGTAAAGATCGGGGAAATCTAAACTATCCAAATGACTTGAACTGAGATCTTCGGTTTCGTTTTTTAGATCATAGCTGAAAAAACCAAAAATCCATTGTTTATGTGTAGCATAAAAACTTTTTAATTGATCAAATGCATTGCCTGACAAACACTTTAATTCATCCACTGCAGCCGCCGCGATCATAAAGTTGTAGGCAGAATAATCGTCTTTGTAATGATTTGAATCTAAAAAGCAACAAATCTCGAACTGGTCGGCCCAGTGCAATGCTTTTTGTTTAAAATCGGATATGTTTTGTAGGGTTTTCAAGCTGCGGCAAAGGTAGAAATTGAGATGAGAATTGTAAAAAATTAATTTTACCTTGGGTAATTATTAAATCATGAAAGTAAAGTATCTATTCCTCCTCCTTGTTGCTGCACTAATATTCAGTTGCTCGATGCTCGAACAAAAAAAAGTTTATTTGAACAAGCTCCAGGTTGCAAAAGTGAAAATGGACACGACTAATGCCAAAGATTCTTGTGCAATAGTAGATATTTTATGGTTCTTTCCAAGTATGAAACGTTGCGGCATCGACAGAGAACAGGTAAACCTATATGTATGTAAGCAAGAATCGACAGGAGATACATTATACGTTTTCGCTGAATGCGGCCCTGACAAAGCCCTTCCATTTTTTAAGGGCGTTTATATTATGAAAGGCGACATCAAACGCAAAGATTTAAAAGAAGTGATTGTTTCTGTGCCTGAGAATTTTATTATCCCCAAAAAGGCTAAATATGTTTTCTCTGATTTATTTTGGTTAGAGGATTGAGGATGTTGATACGCAAGTTGCTAAGTTAATTTGCTATCTCAATTGGTAAAGAATTACCGGCTTTCTCACGCTTCTGCCATTAAAGTTGATAACTCTGGAACGAAAAAAGCAACCCGATTACGGATTGCTTTTATATGATCAGTCGTCATTTAGCATGACGAATTATGTTTTTAACGTAACTCCAAAGTTTGTGCTCTGTCTGGTCCTACTGAAAGGAATTTAATAGGCACTTCTAATTCTTTTTCTAAGAACGCAATGTATTCAGTCAATTTAGCAGGGATTTCGTCAACCGAAGTAATTTTAGTCACATCGGTAGCCCAACCATCAATTGCTTTTAATACTGGTTTTGGTTCGATAGAAATGATATCGTATGGCATATAATCAATCGTTTCGCCATTATATTCGTAGTGGGTACAAGCATAAATGGTATCGAAAGTGTCTAGAACATCAGCTTTCATCATAATTAATTCGGTTACACCGTTTAACATGATGGCATATTTTAAAGCTGGAAGATCAATCCAGCCACAACGGCGGGCACGGCCTGTAGTTGCGCCAAACTCATGACCTAAAGCACGTAAGTTCTCACCAACTTCGTTATCTAATTCAGTTGGGAAAGGACCACCGCCAACACGGGTACAGTAAGCTTTGAAAATGCCATAAACTGCACCAACTTTATTGGGAGCAATACCTAAACCAGTACAAGCACCAGCAGTAGTAGTATTGCTTGAAGTTACAAAAGGATATGAACCAAAATCTACGTCTAATAATGTGCCTTGAGCACCTTCTGCTAAAACCGCTTTTCCTTCTTTTAAGAAACCGTTTACATAATGTTCGCTATCTACGTGAGGAATGGTTTTTAAAAATTCGATTGCCTCGAAGAAAGATGCTTCTTTTTCAACCAATTCATATTCGAAACCTTCGTAGTGAGAAAGGATTTCTGTATGTTTTTCTACCAATTTAGCATAACGCTCCTTGAAATCGGGTAGCGTAGTATCACCAACGCGTAAACCGTTACGGCCGGTTTTATCCATATAAGTTGGGCCAATACCTTTTAAGGTTGATCCAATTTTATTTTTACCCATGCGTGCCTCGTTAGCAGCATCCAATAACTGGTGGGTTGGTAAAATTAAGTGTGCTTTACGGGCAATTACCAGTTTGCCTTCGGCAACCGGATCATGACCAGCTTTTTTTAAATTATCTAACTCTCTTTTTAGGATAATAGGGTCGATTACTACACCATTACCGATAAGATTCATGGTTTTTTCGTTAAAAATTCCTGAAGGGATTGTATTTAAAACGAATTTTTTGCCATCGAACTCTAAAGTATGTCCGGCATTTGGGCCACCCTGAAAACGGGCAATAAGATCATATTTTGGACTTAGTACATCAACGATTTTTCCCTTTCCTTCGTCGCCCCATTGCAGGCCGAGAAGTACATCTACTTGCGTCATTATTTAATAAATTAAGCTGGTTTTATTTGTATTTTGATTTAATTTTGTTCAATTTTTTCGGTAGTTGTTGCACTTTCGCTTACTTTTCTGGCCATGCTGCAATCAGAGCAGAAGCCGTAAAGATTTAACGAATGGTGTTTAACATCAAATTTTAAAAGATCACCAACCATGGTCTGTATCTGGTGGATTCGGGGATCGCAGAATTCTACTACTTTACCACATTCTATACAGATTACGTGATCGTGCTGGCGGTAACCATACGATTTTTCGAATTGCGCCATGTTTTTACCAAACTGGTGCTTGGTAACTAAATCGCAAGAAACCAATAACTCCAATGTGTTATAAACCGTAGCACGACTTACGCGGTACTTTTGGTTTTTCATATGGATATAAAGGGTTTCTACATCAAAGTGGTCGTTTCTTGAATATATTTCTTCCAATATAGCGAAACGCTCTGGTGTTTTACGTAGATTTTTGTTTTCTAAATAAGCTTCAAAAATCTTGCGAACGAGCTCATTTGTTTTTTGTTCAGACATAGTTTTTAAACTCCATTCAAAGGTAGTCAATTAGTTTGATTGTTCGAGGGTTAGATTGTTGAAATGTTGTAAGATTAGTCTTAAGTCGAAAGCCCTGAGTCCAAAGTCTACAGCTATACAACTCAGGACTTCGGACTCCAGACCCTGGCCTAATTATGCATCAAACCTGGTTACTCCGGTAACCCCTCTAACCTTTAATAAATTTTTAATCAGGTTTTCCAGGTGTTCGGTATCGTTTACAAAAATCATAATCGAACCATCAAAAATCCCCTCATTGGTATCAACAGTAATCGATCTCATATTTACTTTGAAGTCGGTAGAAATTACCCTGGTAATGTTGTTAATTAGGCCTACATCATCAATACCTACGATGCGTAAACCAGTTAAGAAAGTTAATTCCTGTTGTTTGTTCCATTTGGCTTTTACCACGCGATAACCATAATTAGCCATTAACTGTGCTGCATTTGGACAATTGGTGCGGTGTATCTTTATACCTTCGCTCACGGTGATGAATCCAAAAACATCATCTCCCGGTATTGGGTTACAGCAAGCTGCCAACGTATAATCAATTCGCTGCATATCTTCACCAATGAGTAAGATATCAGATTCTCCACCTTTAATTTTACTCTTGATTCCATCAACAGAAAGATTTTCGGGACGCTCAGGGCCACGGTTTTCAACTTCTTTCTCGCTCGATAGATATTCTTTAATATCTTTCAGCTCTATTTTCCCAAGGGCAACATTCACAAAAAGTTCTTGTGTAGAAGGCAGCTTAAAGAAATAGCTGAGTTTTTGTAAATTATCGGTATTATAAGTGATTTTTAACGATTTCAGTTTCCTTTCTAAGATTTCTTTACCATTTTCGGCAATTTTCCGCTTTTCTTCCTTTAAAGAAGATTTGATTTTAGCTTTTGCTTTAGCCGTTACAACCACGTTTAGCCAATCTTCTTTAGGGGTTTGTTTGCTCGAGGTAATAATCTCTACCTGATCGCCATTTTGAAGTTTGTATGAGATGGGAACCAGCTTATGGTTAACCTTTGCGCCAATACAGGTAGCCCCTACATCGGTATGGATCTCGAAGGCAAAATCCAATGCTGTAGCACCTAGGGGCAGCTGGATCAAGGCGCCTTTTGGCGTGAAAATAAAAATCTCATCGGAGAAAAGGTTCATTTTGAAATCATCAAGAAAATCCAAAGCATTGGCTTCAGGATTGCTCAACATTTCGCGAACTTTCTGTATCCATTGATCCAGACCGTTATCATTGCTCGATTCTTTGTATTTCCAGTGTGCAGCGAAACCTTTCTCTGCAATTTCGTTCATGCGCTGTGTACGGATCTGCACCTCCACCCATTGTCCGCGTGGCCCCATTACCGTGGTGTGTAAACTTTCGTAACCATTTCCTTTTGGTGATGAAACCCAGTCGCGTAATCGATCTGGATTTGGACGGTATAGATCGGTTACAATCGAATACGCTTTCCAGCAATCGGCTTTTTCATTTTCAGGTGCCGAATCCAAAATAATCCGGATGGCAAAAAGATCGTAAACCTCTTCGAAAGGAATATTTTTCTTTTTCATCTTGTTCCAGATAGAGTGGATTGATTTTGGCCTGCCATAAACATCGGCCACTAGACCTTGCTCATGAACAATCTCATCAATAGGCTCAACGAATTTTTTGATAAACAGTGCTCGTTCTGCTTTTTTCTCGTTTAATTTCTTTGCGATGAATTTGTAGGTATCAGGATCGAGATATTTCATCGAAAGATCTTCCAACTCTGATTTTATGGCATATAAACCCAATCTATGGGCTAATGGAGCATATAAATAAATGGTTTCTGAAGCGATTTTAAGCTGTTTGTGGCGAGGCATAAAATCCATTGTGCGCATATTGTGCAAACGATCGGCAAGTTTGATCAGGATTACCCTTACATCATCGGCCAGAGTGAGCAGCATTTTTCGGAAATTCTCGGCCTGTAATGAGCTATTGGTATCGAAAACACCAGATATTTTGGTTAAACCATCTATAATTTTAGCGGTTTTTTTACCGAATTCGCGCTCAATATCCTCTAGAGTGATATCGGTGTCTTCTACCACATCATGTAGTAAGGCACATACAATAGAGGTTGTTCCAAGGCCAATTTCTTCAGCGGCAATCTGTGCTACAGCGATAGGGTGGTAGATGTAAGGTTCGCCAGATTTTCGGCGCATATCTTTATGGCTTTCCAATGCCATATCAAAAGCTTTCCTGATTTCTTTTTTATCGCCTTTCTGTAAAGTAGATTTGCTTGCCCGTAGTAATGCCCTATATCTTTTTAGAATCTCTTGCTTTTCCGCCTCTAAATCAATCACTAACTCTGTTTTCATTTGTATTTTTTGCGTAAAAATTGCGTCTTATTTATGAATAAAACTTATATTAGTTTTGTGAAACAACTAATATATGAAATAACACCTAACTTTGTAAAAGTATAAATTTATGAAAATTAAAGGGCTCTTTTTTCTTTGTATTGTAATGATTTGTAGCATTTCGCTACGGGCCCAGGATCCTGCCGCGCCAATATTCCCTAAATTGGGTAAAAGTGATACAATAAGAGTAGCCTCAACAAATGATAATGGTATAATGATTCCGTGGATGCAGCTTAATGATGTATCTATTTATGCCGCAAGGATATGGAAATCGCCGGCGGAACAGGCTGCGTACAACCGATTACGGTATAATGTATTAAAAGTAATGCCATATGCACTGTTTGCAAAACGTAGATACGAACAATTGGAACAGGATATTGCCCGTACACCAGAAAAAAAAGAACAGAAACAACTGGTTAAACAATGTGATAAAGAAATTAAAGACATGTTTAACCGCGAAATAAAGGATTTAACGATTACTCAAGGTCAGATTTTAACGAAACTGATCGACCGCGAGGTGGGCAGAACAACATACGATATTATAAAGCAGACCAAGGGTGGTTTTGCTGCATTTTCTTATCAGATTGTGGCCCGTGTGGTTGGACATAATTTAAAAAGTACTTACGATCCGAACGAGGATAGGGATATAGAATCTATTATCCGTACTTCAGGATTTTATCAATAAAATATAATGCAGGAACGCATTCCGAATATTTATTCGTTTAAGGTTAAGAAAATTAATGGCGAAGAACAGCCGTTATCAGCCTACAGGAACAAAGTTGTTTTAATTGTAAATACAGCATCAGAGTGTGGTTTTACACCGCAATTAAAAGAGCTACAACAACTTAAAGACGAGATTAATAGCCCTGATTTTGAGATTCTGGGCTTTCCCACTAATGATTTTGGAAAACAAGAACCACTAAACGGTTCTGATATCGCATCTTTTTGTGAAATTAACCATGGTGTAAAATTTCCGGTTTTTGATAAGATTATGGTCCGTGGCGAACATGCTCATCCGCTTTATCAATTTCTGAGCGATAAAAAACAAAACTCAAAATTAAGTTCGAAACCTCGGTGGAATTTTCATAAATACATTGTGAACAGAAATGGCGAAGTGGTAGATTTTTTTATGCCTTTTACCAAACCACTGAGTTCGAAAATCAAAAAGAAAATTCAGCAATTGCTGAACCAAAATGCCCAATAATACATCATGAAATTAGATATTTTAGTTATAGCCGTACATCCTGATGATGCCGAGCTTTGCTGTTCAGGTACCATTTTAAAACATATTGCCATCGGTAAAAAAGTCGGGATTGTAGATTTAACCCGTGGCGAACTGGGTACACGGGGTACAGCAGAAACGAGAGATGAAGAAGCGGCGGCCTCTGCTAAAATTTTAGGTTTACATGCCCGTGAAAATTTAAGGCTAAGGGATGGCTTTTTTCAGAATGATGAATTTCACCGTTTAGAAGTAATTAAAGCCATTAGGAAATACCAACCAGAAATTATTCTAAGCAATGCGCTGGAAGATCGTCACCCCGATCACGGTAGGGCAGGCGACCTCGTTTACGATTCGGTATTTTTATCGGGTTTACCAAAAATAGAAACATCAATTGATGGAGTTAAGCAAGAGGCGCATCGCCCAAGATTGTTATTGCAATTCATTCAGGATAGGTATTTAAAGCCTGATATCATCGTAGATATATCTGATCATATGGATAAGAAGATTGAGTCCATCAAGGCTTTTAAAACACAGTTTTATAATCCTGATGTAGATGGTTTGCAGACTTATATTTCTTCTCCCGAGTTTTTCGAAAGTGTAATCGGCCGTGCAAGAGAATTTGGAAAGAGCATTGGCGCAACTTTTGGCGAAGGTTTTACTTCTAGAAAATTGTTGGGCGTTGATAATTTATTTGATTTGCGATAAATGTTTATTGGAACTTATCAGAAGTGCATGCCTGGTATATTTTTAAGGCATGCACTTCTTTTTCTTAGATACGGCAAATTATTTATTCGCCTCTAGATTTCCCTTGATCTCTCCAGCCTTAAATGCTGCTTGTGTTTTCAGATCGTCGACTTTATCAGCAGCTTTGTCAGCCAAATCACTTGCCTTATCTTTCAGATTTTCGCCTGCAGCTTCAACATTTCCCTTAGCTTCGCCTGCAGCAAATGCACCTTTTGTTTTTAGCTCATCAAACTTGTCATCTGCTTTGTCTTTTAACTCTTCGGCTTTGTCTTTTACATTTTCCCATGTATCTTCCGCCTTGTCTTTAACGTCTTCCCAAGCATCTTCTGCTTTGTCTTTTAATTCGTTAAATTTATTTTTTGCTTTATCAAAGAAACTTTGTTCTTGGTCCTGATTTTGATTTTCTATGCTCATAGTTAATTGAATTTTTCAGATTAACAACTTAAATCAGATATAGTTTTAAATTTTTGTTGATGCCCAGCTAATGTCAAAAAAAATAGCACAAAATAACAAAAGCCCCCTTTATTTGTTATGCTGAAAATGAATAATAATGGCGAATATATTCTCATCTCTCAAAAACGCTTACAATCTTTTTAAACATGTCGATTTCGATAAGTTAGAAGCTTTATCGAAAAAAGTTGATTTACCCAAAATGGTCGAAACGATATCCAGCCTGGACGATAAACAGATTCAGGGGATGATGAAAATGATGGGTGGATCGGGAAAAAAGAAAGAATTGCCACCCATTGAAGGCGATTTTTATCATTTAGGCGATGAAGCGCTTAAAGATGAAGACCGTGAACTTCAGTTAAAAGTACGTGCTTTTTTGGAGAAAGAGGTAAAACCCATTGTAAACCATTACTGGAATAAAGCAGAATTCCCTTTCGAAATTATCCCAAAACTTGCTGAACTGAATATCTGTGGTTTAACTTATAAAGGTTATGGCTGTCCGGGAAAATCGAATCTGATGGAAGGCATTTTAGCGATGGAAATGGCTAGGATTGATACTTCGATTTCTACTTTTTTTGGCGTACAGAGTGGTCTGGCGATGGGATCGATCTATTTATGTGGATCGGAAGAACAAAAACAACAATGGTTACCGCTAATGCAGCAATTTAAAATTATTGGTGCATTTGGGCTAACTGAACCTGAAGTGGGCTCGGCTGCTGCAGGGGGACTAACTACAACATGTAAAAAAATAAATGGTAAATGGGTGTTAAACGGCCAGAAAAAATGGATCGGTAACGCCACTTTTGCCGATATCTTAATTATTTGGGCACGCGATGTGGAAAGTGCAGAAGTGAAAGGATTTATTGTAAAAAAAGATAATCCAGGTTTTGCAGTAGAGAAAATGCAGGATAAAATGGCCTTACGGATTGTGCAGAATGGAATTATTACCTTAACTAACTGTGAGGTTGAGGAAGCAGATCGTCTGCAAAATGCAAACTCATTTAAAGACACCGCTAAAGTACTGCAAATGACAAGGGCAGGGGTTGCGTGGCAGGCTGTAGGTTGTGCCCGTGGTGCTTATGAAAATGCTTTGGAATATACACGGAATCGAAAACAGTTTGGCAAACCCATTGCATCTTTTCAATTGATTCAAAATCACTTGGTAGAGATGTTATCGAATTTAACAGCCATGCAAACCCTCTGTTTTCGCTTGTCGCAATTGCAGGATCAGGGACTGCTGAAAGATGAACATGCCTCTTTGGCAAAGGTATTCTGTTCGTTAAGAACGCGTGATGTAGTAAGCAAAGCAAGAGAAGTGATGGGCGGGAACGGTATTTTACTAGAATATAATGTGGCCCGTTTTGTAGCCGATGCTGAGGCGATTTATTCGTACGAAGGCACAAAAGAAATTAATACACTGATTGTTGGGCGAGCTATTACAGGATTTTCGGCCTTTGTTTAGGGGAATTTGATTTTATGTAATGCTTGTTAATCTGAGCATAGTTGAAGACTCCTGTTGGGGAATAAAGAATTTTTAGGGTTTGGAAACGAATGTCAGTATTTTATAGGGGCTGCAGTCCAGCCATTCTCTTTAATCTTTTTTATTTCTGTCATGCTGAGGCACGAAGCATCTTTTTCATCGGTTAGAGATGCTTCGTGCCTCAGCATGACAGTACATCCTAGGATAGTGGAAGCACCCCCGATTGTAAGGCATGCCTCCCGATTTTACATTGGAATTAAATTGAAAAGAGAGAAAGTGGAGCTGAAAATTCCAAACGCATATAGCCCTTCATCCCCAAATCAATAAGGATTAAATTTTTAGACAATTAACTTCTCAAATTTTGCCCTCTTTTTAATATGGATGTTTATTAAATACAACCTGACTCATTGCACTTTTCTCATACAGCGCAATACAGGCTTTGTTAAAAGCTGGATCAAAGTTTACTTCTCCTGGCCGTAATGTTTTTGGAATATTTCCGTTTTGCATAAAGAAATAAACTTTTGTATTACCGTATTTGGTATGAGGCATCAGATTGCCATAATCTTCCATTTCTTTCCATAGCGAATCTTTAACTGAAACGATATAGATCCGTTGTACCGGACCAGTATTATTTGCATTTCTATACTTGGCAATTTCTTTAAAACCAGCTTTCATATCCTCAATTCCAGGCTGATCAAAAACATCTTTAAACATGAAAAATATTAATGCTAAAACCCCTGCAACCAGGAAATAAACCAACAATTTTCTATTCATGCCTACAATAAAGGCAATATTTTTTCCATAACCGTCAAGCCTTCGTCAATATGTTTTTGCTCAATGCAAAGCGCCGGGCGAAAACGTATGGTTTTCTCCCCGCAACCCAAAAACATCACATTGTTTTCTAATCCTTTGCCAATAAATGCGTTGCGCATTTCTTTTGTAGGAAAATCAAAAGAACACAATAAGCCTCTTCCGCGCACATTTGTCATTTGATCAAACCTATGCGATAGATTTTCTAGTTGATCTCTTAAGTAAGCACCCACTTTTTCAGCATTCCCACAAAGCTGATCTTCTTCTACAATTTGTAAAATCTGTGTAGACCGAACCATGTCAACCAAATTGCCTCCCCAAGTTGAGTTAATCCGGCTTGGTACTTTAAATACATTGGTTTCAATTTCGTCTACTTTATTGCCAACAAGGATACCACAAACCTGCATTTTTTTACCAAAGGCGATAATGTCTGGTCGGGCCCTTTCACTAAAATGCTGGTGGCACCAAAATTTGCCGGTTAAACCCACGCCTGTTTGTACTTCATCATAAATCAAAAAGGCATCGTTTTCATCTGCTAAAGCCTTGAGTTGAATCAAAAACTCTTCGCGCAGGTGGTTATCTCCACCTTCTGATTGGATCGGCTCCACAATTATCGCACAGATATCGTCTTTATTATCAGCAAAGGCTTTTTTGATCTGGGCTAAAGTTATATCCTCGGTTTGAATGGCATGACTTAAATTATTTCCTGAAAGTGGAAATTTAACTTCTGGAACAGCCACCCTTGGCCAATCGAACTTGGCAAACCACTTTGTTTTGTCGGGCAGCGTATTGGTTAAACTTAAAGTATAACCTGTTCTGCCATGAAAAGCCCTTTCGAAGTGTAAAACCTTAAAGCCTTTTTCTTCAGTATATCCTTTTGCAAAGTTTTTCTGCACTTTCCAGTCCATGGCAACCTTAATCGCGTTTTCTACTGCTAAGGCCCCACCAGCAATAAAAAAGGCATGTGGCAGGTAATCAGGAATACCAACTTTAGAAAATGTTTCAACAAACTGTGCATACTGTTGGGTGTAAACATCAGAGTTCGATGGATTAGCTAATGCAGCGAGGAGAAGATTTTTTTTAAACGCTTCATCGTTGATCATTTTAGGGTGGTTATAACCTAAAGGCACGGAAGCAAAACAAGTGAAAAAATCGAGTAAAGTTCTGTTGTGTTTAGCATCATAAATGTAAGCGCCATGACTTTTTTCCATATCATAAGTCAGGTCGAAACCATCGGCCAAAATGTGTTTACTTAACGATTCGTTAACGCGATCTGCAGGTACTGTTAGTTGATACATAAACTTGGATTTGGTATATTCCAAATTTAGTTAAATGCGCCTAAAATCAAAATTTAAGCACTTTTTGTACCCATGCATCAAAAAATAGGTTTAAACTGTTTAAAGTATGATTATAGACAAAATCGGGTTTTGGACTTCACAGATGTGGAAAACTTTTTTACCTGTGCTCTTTATTAAAGTGCCTTATTTTGATAAAATGAGTGTGCCAAATGCTTTAATTTTCCATTCAATACCAGGAACAGTTTCTGTTGCATATTTGGCAGATGTATTTTCAGCAAAAGTGATTATCCATTTTTTGCGACGATAAAAAAACTCACAGCTTGTACTATGCCAATTTCATTACTGGCAATAATGCTCAAACATGTCCGTTTTTATAAATTGAACCTCTTTTAGATATGAAAAAAAATACTATTTTAATGCTGATTATGATCGTTGCTGCATGTGGCTCAGCTAGAGCACAAGCAGTAGCTGCTAAACCTCTTACGGTCTTAGAAGTCAACAGAAAGAGGATTGACTCCTTGGATAGTAAAATTATTGAAACGATAGCACTTAGGGAAAAACTCGCTAAGGAGATCGGAGAATATAAGGCTAAGAATAAAATACCTGCGCTACAAACGGCTCGCTTTCAGGAGGTCCTGAATAATGCTGTTAAGGATGGGGTGCAGCAGGGTTTATCTGAGGAATTTATTACCGAGCTCATGAATGCGATCCACCGTGAAAGTCTTAGGATCGAAAGCAAAGCCGCACATAATTCAAATTAATTTTTCAAACCAAAAATTAAGTAAAAAAAGCCACACCTAAACATATTTTAAATGTGGCTTTTTGTTATTTCGAACAAAACTGTCTAAAATATGGATGTAGACAAAACCAGCTTTTGGACTTTACAGATTGGAAAACTTTTTTTTAAAGATAATCTATATAACCCTGGTCTCCTCCATGATAAAAAGTAGATTCATCCCAATCTGTTAATGGTAAATCATGATATATCCGTTCTGCCAAATCAGGATTTGAAATAAATAACCTGCCGAAAGCTACCAAATCCACAAGTTCAGTTCGTAATATTTCTTCAGCCGTTTTTACCGTGAAACCACCTGCCATTATAATCAGGTTTTTGAACCGCCTACGGGCATCCTGCAAAAAATCCAGGGGAATAGATTGTGCTCCATTGATAACTTCGCTGGAAAAGTGCACATAAAGAATATTTATTTTCTGCAATTCATCCAGAATATATTGGTGTGTTGCAAGTTCCTCTGGGTACGGTTTCAAATCGTACAAGGCACGAAATGGTGAAAGCCTGACCCCTGTTTTATCTTTACCAATTGCATCAGCCACCCCATGGACAATCTCCAACAAAAATCTGCTTCTGTTTTCAATACTTCCGCCATAATGGTCTGTCCTGAGGTTGCTATGCGGGTTAATAAACTGGTCGATCAGAAAGCCATGTGCGCCATGTATCTCCACTCCGTCGAAACCTGCATTTATGGCATTTATGGCAGCTTGTTTAAAAATGTTAACCCAAATAGGTATTTCAGGTGTTTTAATGGCAATTGGTATGGCCATGGGCTGATATGTGCCATCTGGCAGGTGAATAGTCTCTTGCACGCCTATTGCCGAAGGAGCGATCAAAGATTCCCCATTTTGAATAGATGGATGGCCTACACGCCCGCCATGAACTAACTGCACAAAAATTTTTCCACCTTTTGCATGAACGGCATCCGTAATTTTTTTCCAGACTTGTATCTGCTTATCATTATAAATTGCAGGCGTATTTAATACTTCGCCTCCGTTGGATGCAACCAGGGTATTATCTGTAATCAATAACCCCGCACTAGCCCTTTGTGCATAATAGGTTATCATGGATTCTCCAGGTATACCGTCAAGACTTGCCCTCCGCCTATTCATCGGTGCCATTATTATTTTATTGCGGAGTGGGAGGGATTGATGAAGAAACGGTGCTAATAATTTTTTCTGTTCCATTATTTTTTTCTTACAAATCTAAATCCATATACACTTTCTCAACAGGAACAAAAGTTGGTTTTCTTTGTATATTTAGCGGTTAATGAAAAGCAAGCATTTATACCAACCTTTTGAATTGCATGTTTCGGATATGGAGCATTGGCAAGAGCGCCCGCTGGTTTATCAATTTTTTGAAATTGTCCAAATCATCGAAGGCGAAGGCAAACGTATTGTCAATGAAAACAAATTTTCGTACCATACAGGTAGTATCTTTTTGTTCACACCCTTAGATTGCAGGGGCTTTGAAAGTCGTACCCCCACACGGTTCTGTTCGATCCGCTTTTCGGAAGTCTTCCTCGAAAAATATAAAAACAAACAGGAAAAAGAGCAAATTGTAAAATGGCTGAAACAGCTTGAGAATATTTTTACACATCATAACCGTTTTAAGGCATTGTTGATCAGAGATGATAAAGATTGTGATATGGTTTCTATGTTGATTAAAAACATGACTGAAGAATACCATAAGAAACCTTCTTATTACGAAGAAAACTTACAACATTTTGTTACACTCATTTTAAATATTTTATCGCGAAATGTACTTCCTGAACCGGCGATAACTAGCCATATCAAGTTTGAAGAACCATTAATTAACAAAATGCTGGTGCATATTCATCAACACATTCATTGCCCGAAAAAATTAAAAATAAAATACCTGGCTGAGCAATTTCACCTGTCTGCAAGCTACATTGGCGAATATTTTAAGAAACTAACAGGCGACAGCCTGCATTGCTATATTACGCAATACAAAATGAATTTGATCGAGCAACGATTAATTCATAGCGAACACACCATTGAACAGATAGCAGATGAGCTGGGTTTTTCGGATACGAGTCATTTAAGCAGACAATTTAAAAAAGAAAAAGGATTGACCCCTGCAGGTTTTAGAAAAAGAAATATTGTTGAGTCCATCGCTTGATTAAAAGTTAAATTATGGATGTTATCCCTAGCGGTTTAGTAAGGCAATTTTGTGATACAGGGATTAATCGTGAAAAAAGGTAGGATAGCCCACACGGTTCATATACACGTGATTTATATCCTAAGCCCAAGACAGGAATTTCTATCTTAAAACCTTCCCGATATTTAATTTAAATATCGGGAAGGTCTTATCTAAAGAGCATTTGCCGTTGCGCTACATCCCGTCTGATCGCATTGCAAAAACTAATTTTACATGTCTGAAGGCATTTGCTTCGCTCCATTCATTATCATAGTTTAAGCCATAAGGCCAAAAATGACCTCCTCCTGTATGTATTGCGGCACTTTGACCATCAAAAATCTTAATGAGGGCTACTGTATTGGCTCCCAGGAAGTCGCCTGTAGTAGTATTTGACGCCCATCCACCACTTATACCAACCCCATAGGTATGTGCAATTTCGTGCATTGCCGTACGCACAGCCTGGTAACTGGTGTTTGCACCAAAACGTATATTACCATTCGTACTTCCATCAGCTGTGGGCACACCTGTGTTATATTCTACCGTGAGCGTGCGCGATGGCCAGTTAGCACCTGCGTTATACCTCGCACAGGCATCGTTCATGGCATTAGTAATGCGTGTAACCACATCGGCAGGTACTCCTGTGCTGGTAAGTACCCAACCCAATTGACCATTAGCGTTAACGGTTAGTAAAGACCATTGTTGGCTTTCGTCACCCGAGTAACTCCATTGTTCAACATTGGCGCCATTATCTATAGATTGATTGGCCACATTAAGGTCTTTGCCGCTGTTTCTGTTTATAATACGATAATAACCGTTCCCAAGTGATGTAAATTGCCACTGCTGATTTGTTGCTCCGGTGTAGGTAGATATATTTACGTTAGCTCCATCGGCTGTACCTGCCTGGTCTACCTGAAGCCCTTTCGCGCTATGTACACCAATAATCGAATAGTAACCACCAGAAAGCAGCGTTAAGGTCCATCTTTGATTTGTTCCGCCATTGCTGGCATATTGGGAAACATTTGCACCGTCTGCAGTCTGAAATCCGCCAACATCAAGAACTTTCCCGCTTTTGTGGTTCACGATGTAGAATGTACCGTTCCCGACAGATAAAGGGGTTTCGTTAGGCGGTATTGCACTTAATTTTACTTTTATGGAAAGGTCTTTGGTTGCATCTGGGTCAGGGAGATCGCTTTTTCTGCAACTGCCGGCAAGTAAAATCAGTCCGAGCATAAAGATGCTGATTAGGCCTGAAGTAAAGGATTTTGTTTTCATAAAGATTAGGTTAGGATGAATGAACACGCATATATAAATGTTCGTTTGGTTATTTAAAGAGGACATATGCTACCCATTTATATGGGCCACTCTTTTTTTAGTTTGAAATGTATAGGTTAAAGTGGTCTTAAATTAAAAAACAGATTTTCAGCGATATAAGGCTGATAAGCCTGTTTTGGTGGTTAGACAGTTAATGAAATTTTGTTATGAAGAAATTGAAGTAATCACTGAGCGTTTAGTGAGCTATAAGCAAGTTCACTAAACTTGATTGAATGGTTAATTAGCATATGGCTTTTGGCGAAGCTTGATACTCTGTTGATCTTCAATGGGAGAAGAGTTTCTAAATACGAGGGTGATTTGGCGTTTTGCAGCATAATTTAGTTTTTCATGATCGGTTAAACGGTTTGTTATCTCGAAGAACTGGTTATAGCATTTTAATGCTTACAACCATCAATTATCTTGATGGTGAATACAGGATAATCAGGAACTATCATATTTTATACTTGGTTAAAACAAATTAAGCATAAAAAAAGTGCTGGTAGTGAGGGGTAATCTAATAAAAATGAGGGGGTAAACTCTTTTTATTTTTGCGATTATAGCCTTATCTTAAGTTTTTATATAAAGTATAGTTTTTATAAGCGTAAGAAATACGTTTATTTTTTATTCAATAAATAAAAAAACAAAGAAAACAGAAGTGGTTTATGCCAATTTTTGGCCATTATCTGTCGCTTTAATTGATGTTTCCGGAATCTGGCGCTGCCGAAGAAGCGGCCGGTATAAAAAATGATACCTTTAAAGGGTATCATTTTCTAGTTATTACAAAGTCAGTCGATTTATTTTTTATTAGCTTGAAGCTGCGTTGCTAACAATACACCTCCAAGGGCAGCAGTCAGAAAAAAACCTTCAAAAATCCGTAAACGCTTTTTTTCTTTAAAACCGCGATAAAAAGTATAAGCAGCTATAATACCTAAACCCACATATTCTATATCTCTTTGTACTCTCTTTGATGAATCTTTGGGATTGATCAAAGCAATCTTCAATAACGTTTCAATTAAACTGATATTTTTAGAAACGCCTCTTCTAATCTGTGCTTTACTTGCCGAAGCACCAAATTTTTTTGCCACTGTTTGTAGCCCGCTAGTGGTAATCTCGTTGATTAAATGTGTTTGAGTATCTTTTTTTTCCATATCGCTTTTCATAAGTCCTATTATTTCAACGCCACTTATGGCATATAGTTTTGACTAATTTGAAAAAAGCGGAATATGGATCAGATTCTATAAGTCTGCTTCTTCAATCAGATAATCCTTAATTCCTACTTCGATATGGTGACCAATTAATTTTTTTCTGTCTATTTTTAATATCAGAACGCCGAACGTCTTCCTCCGCCATCAACAACCGAAACAGTTCCAGTTACATATTTGGCACGTGGCGAAACGAGGAAGACAGCCATGTTTGCCATATCCTGCACTTCACCAAAATCTTGCAGCGGTATTTCGCTTTCTGCATATTTCCGACGCTCATCACCAGGAAAATAGGGCCGGATGTTTTCGGTATCGATCAGTCCAGGTTGCAAACAGTTCACCCTAATTCCATATTTACCCAACTCGCCAGCAAGTTGTTTAGACCACATTGCAACAGCAGCCTTGGCAACAGCAGAAACATTCAACGATCGTAATTCATAAGTACTGGTTAAATTGAGTATTGTACCCTGCTTTCGGCTTATAAAATGCGGTAACAACGCTTGCGTGAGTAGTCTGGGGCGCTCAAAATCTAAGGCCATCGACCTAGTCCAGGGTTCTTCGGGCCCTGTGGCACCTACGGGCTGACTTTGCCCCGCATTATTAATGAGGATGTCAATATGGCCAAGTGCAGCTAAAGCCGCAGTGGCAATTTTTTGTGGTGCGTCAGGTGTTAGTAAATCCTGTGTAAAAACAACAGGCGTAGGGCTTCCTTCGGCAACGATCTCGTTGAAAAGGCTATCTAATGATTTTTGGTTGCGGCCCGTTATAAAAACTTTTACACCTTCTTTTGCCAGTTCTTTTGCTATTGCTCTACCAATTCCTTTAGAGGCCCCGGTTACCACTGCAGTTTTTCCGGTTAAATATAAGTCCATATTTTCTTGTGATTAAATTGACCTTGCAATAATAACCCTTACCATGTATTTTTATAGCATGCACTACCATTTGTGTGGTACAAACAAATTTGTAAGTAATGACGGCAAGAAAAGAAAATTCTACCTATACCCTCAACGAAAAATTTATAACGGATTGCGATCTGACCTATGCGGCCAACAAAATAGGAGGGAGATGGAAAATTATAATATTGGATAAACTTGGAAAGCGAAAAATGAGGTTTAACGAGCTGAAAAAAGAATTTCCATATATATCAGAAAGGATGTTAACCTTACAGTTGCGGGCATTAGAGCATGATGAACTGGTTAAAAGAACCGTTTATGCGGCGGTTCCACCAAGGGTAGAATATGAACTAACTCCGATCGCATTAGAATTTCTCCCCATTTTTTGCCAATTAAGTGCCTGGGGAAAGAAGAATAAAATGCTAAAGAATAATAGATCATAAACCGTTAAAGTATGAACATATATATGCATAAATCAGCAGATATTGGTTACCTTTAATGGATTTGGCAGATGTTAATGCTGCAATCAGTTGATTAGTATATTTTAAAACGATATCGAGTTAAGTATTATGGCAGAAGTTAAATTAAATATCCAAAAAGAAGAACCTAGCGCATTTGAACTTTATGATGAAGGTGAAAAATATGGAGAAATGGTTTTTGATATTCAGGGAGAAAATTTAACGGTTTATCATACCGAAATTGACCCCGAGAAAGAAGGCAAAGGTTATGCAAAACTATTGCTAGATGCGATGGTAAATTATATACGAACAAATAACCTGAAGGTAATTCCACTGTGCCCTTATGTGCATTTGCAATTTAAACGACATGAAGAACTTTATAAAGATATCTGGAACAAAGTGCGTGAAAACGACTAGTCTATAATAATTATAGAATCAATTTCAGGAAAGTTACATTAATCAAGCATTTTGATCTGGATATGTTGTGCGATATCGTCAAAGAAAATTAACTTTACCGAAAACCATTCAAATTCTTAAAACTTACTACGCACAAAATGAAACTCGTAACCATTCAGAAAAACGTTTTAGTAATTGCTTTAATATTGTTTTCGTTCGGAGGCTTTGCACAAGGTATTAATGCTGACGCATCAAAGAAACTCAATACACTTCAACAGCAGTTTGTTGATCTGCGTTTTGGCATGTTTATCCATTATAACATCCCAACTTACGCAAATGCAGATTGGCCTGATCCTGAAGCATCTCCGAAATTGTTCAATCCCAAAAAGCTCGACGCGAACCAATGGGCTAAAGCGGCAAAATCGGCTAATATGAGTTATGGCTGTTTAACCACTAAACACCACAGCGGATTTTGTATATGGGATACCAAAAGCACCGATTATAATGTAATGAACAGTCCTTACGGAAAAGATGTGGTAAAACAATTTACCGATGCTTTCCGGGCAAATGGATTAAAAGTAATGCTTTATTATTCCATTTTGGATACACACCATAAATTGAGGCCCAATCAGATCACACCGAAACATATCGATATGATTAAACAGCAACTAACTGAGCTGTTAACCAAATACGGCAAAATTGAAGCATTAATTATTGATGGTTGGGATGCGCCGTGGTCTAGAATATCTTATGATGATGTGCCTTTCGAGGATATTTATACTTTGATTAAAACGCTGCAGCCTGATTGTTTAGTGATGGATTTAAATGGGGCAAAATATCCATCAGAAGGACTTTATTATACCGATATTAAAACATACGAAATGGGCGCGGGCCAACGAATGCCTAAAGAGAGTAAAGTGATGCCAACTTTAGCTTGTTTGCCCATTAACAGCTCGTGGTTTTGGAAAACCGATTTTCCAACGGTTCCGGTAAGAAAGCCACAAGAAATTGTAGATGGCTTAATTAAACCTTTAAACGCTGCAAGTTGTAATTTTATTCTAAACGTAGCACCCAATAGAGATGGTTTAATTGATGATAATGCACTAGTTGCCTTAAAAGAAGTTGGTCAATTATGGAAAAACGAAGGGCCAACCAAAGCACTCCCACCATTGGGTTTGCCTATTATTTCCAGTAACCTCGCCAAAAATCAGGCAAGCAACTCGAGCTGGAGCAACGATATGAATATTATGGATTTTGCAAATGATGATAGCTATAGGTCCTCATGGGAATCGAACAGCGCTGTAACAAATCCTTGGTATGAAGTTGATTTTAAAAATGAAAAAGCCATAAATATGATTGTTGTGGCAGAACAAAAAGAAAACATCGACACTTATGTACTTGAATATTGGAACGGTGTAGAATGGAAAAAAGCTTTTGACGGAAAAAACGAAGACCGCATTAAAATTCACCGTTTCGATCGTGTTTGGACCAGTAAAGTCCGCATCCGTATTACACATGCAAAAGAAACACCATCAATTGCCGAATTTCAGGTTTTTAATGAGCGGAGGTTATAATGCCAGTTGTTTTGGACGATCTGTTATTTCAATGTGTATAGATAGTGCATCTTCATCTATTATTTAATAGCCTTGCTCTATTTTTATTTCATTGAAAAGAAAGTAGCGATACTTTTATAACAAGAATCAAATCAACGGGACGATTTAGAGATCTTATTGGGGTTCCTCAGCAATGAGGAACCTTTTTTATTTAGGGCCAGTAATATTGACCAGATTTACAACATATTTTTCAGTATTTACAGAACAGGATAATTTTTCTTAAAAAGCCTCACCAGGTTTTCTGCTATTACCTTGTTGCCTTTATCAGAAGGATGCAAACCATCATAAGTCATTTTCACCGCATCTAACGGATAAGGATAATCATCATTTTTGGGATTATAGGGAATGGAAGCAGATTCTGGATATTTATAGTTCTGGTATACTCCAGTTGAAGGATTTTTCAGCCTTTTAAATTTAACTGCTTTTTCAAGTTTGAGTTTTCGGTTATGATACAAGTCAACCACTGGGAAATTTTCATGTTTTGCTATTTCGATGATGGCATTGGCAAACATTTCTAAAGTCTGCCCTTTTTTTGCTTTATAAGATCCGAATGCATTGTTGTTGGCATCGGCTATATATACAAAATCGTTGCGCTGTATCGGTGTAATAACTACAATTTTAGCACTTGGATTTAAACTCCTGATTTTATCGATAATGATGCGGTAAGCACCACAGGTAGTACCTGCTCCAGTGTTATTAATATAATCGTTTAAAGAACCTACCGGGATGCCGTTCCACCAATCGTTTGTGCCCAGAAAAACAGAATATAAGTCTGATTGGACAATACCCAGGTTGTTGATTTCTTTTGCAATGCCAACCGTTGTCCAACCGTTATGACCTTGGTTAATATAACTGATGTTTGGCAAACGATCTTTCACCCGGTCTAAATATCCCTTTTCAACCCGGTTACCTGTTTCATTTAAATGATTGTTAAGGTAGGTAATGGAGTCGCCGATAGCCGTCCATTTGATTTCTTTTGCCGGGGTAAACGAAAAATTAATAATCAAGAGGAATAAAAGTGATGTAGTTAATTTTTTAAGGTTTTTTTTGCTCATGTTGTGTTAAAAATCATAGTTAATCCATAGGTGAAGATCTGCGATGAATTTAGTTAGAAAATTTTAGGTTTTTGAAACAATCGGTCTTTTTAAAAATAGATATATGGATTTAAATTAAACATCTATTTTTTTGAGGTATTGGTCGATTTTAAGCTCAACTTACAGGGTGGTCTTTTATATTTATATTAATTCATCAATTATTAAAGGTTAAATAGTAAAAAGGGGGGCAGAAATGCCCCCTTTTTATTTTTGGTTATGCTGCCTTAAAAAAAATAGCGCATTGGCCATAATGGGCAGATTTTGTTGATAAGCTATCAGGCCAGGAAGCTTAATGGCAGTTAAAAATATTCTTCGATATGTTCATAGTGGTATATCGGCTTAAAACTTATCCCTCATCCCAAAGAGCCCCATCAGTCCTCCGGTATGGATGGCCAGTATTTTTTCTTCTGTACCAATAATGCCTTGTTGCTGAAGATCCTGGATGGCATAAAACATTTTTGCTGTATAAACAGGGTCTAGAAGCAGCCCGGTTTTTGCAGTAAAGCTTTTGATAAAGCTGATCAGTTCGGGGGTGGTTTTTGCATATCCGCCAAAATGATAATCGAGATGAAGCTCAAGGTGATCGGATATGGGTGTATATTTCGTTATTTCCTCTTTAATAAAGGTAGCGCCTTTTAACACGGGTATAATATGGAGTTTAGTATTTAAACCGTATTGCTGAATTCCCTTTAACAGACCTGCAGCCGTGGTTCCTGTTCCGGCAGCACAGAAAATGTGGTCATATGGCTCAACTAGTTCTTCAATTACCTCTGCACAGCCAATGGTGGCCTCAATAGATGCACCCCCTTCGTTTATAAAATAAGCTTGAGCGTCAGATGCAAAGTATTGATCAAACAATTGTTGTTTATCCCGGTAACTTTCTCGGTTAGTAAAAATAAGTTCCATCCCAAATAAACTGCACAGCAATAACATCTCATTTTTTACTTCTTCTCCACGTACAAAAGCTGTTGCGGCTAAGCCCGATCTTGATGCTGCAGCTGCAGTAGCTACAAGGTGATTGGAGTAAGCACCTCCAAAAGTAACCAGATGCGTTTTGCAATCTGCTTTAGCCTTCGCTAAAATATATTTAAGCTTACGCCATTTATTCCCGGAAATATAAGGATCAATAAGATCATCCCGCTTAACAAACAGGTTATTAAAAGGCGCAAATGTTATTTTTTGTACTGGACTATATATTTCTTCGAACACGTGTAAAAATAAAAAACACCCGAGTATTTCGGGTGTTTTAAGTATTATTATATTCGAAAATTAATTATTTACCGATACCAAAGCCAAAGCCGGCATTAACCATGCTGTATTTTGCCTGGGTATATGAACCATAAAATTTAAAGAAACCAAACTTCAACTGAAAGCCTAAACTTCCCCTTACACCATCAATATCGGTTTGTTTCACCGAGATTGGATCAACATAAGTTGCATTGTTTCCGCCATCTTCAAATTTATAAGTACCAAGCGCCTTTAAATTGGTGTTAGAGGTTTGGTAACCGATGCTGGCAAAAGGAGTAAAAAACATGATTTTCTTAGAAACGATGGCATCAAAATTTACACCATTGAATTTAGCATCAATACGTTGATCCGAATTTGCCGTATTATTGATATTCAAAGGCAAATTATATTTGTATTGGGTAAAGCCTCCAGCGATTGCGATATCTACAGGAACTAATTTCTCAGTAGCTGAGCCCATAAAAAGTGGCAGAAGTTCAATTTTTGCACCGAAGCCGATCATTGATAAGCTTCCTAAATCGCTGCCTAATTTAATCTTTGGCATTGCTCTTAAGGTAACATCAATGTTTTTGGGTAAGCCCAAAGTAGCCTGGATTTGTGAAGAAGGTACTACATGGAAACCTACGCCCTGTGGCAGGTTGAAGAATTTATTGGTCGGAATTCCACTACTTGTGTAAATCTGCATTTTACCACCTTCATGGTCATCGCCAAAGGCAGTAGGGCCTATAGATGATGCGCCTGGGGCAGGTTTAATATTGCTTAGGCCTAATGTATTTACATCGTAGCTTCTGGCCGATTGTGGAACGAAAGCTGCTGAAGCGGAAACACGAACATCGAACTTTAAAAATCCCTTCGATTTGGCAGTATTCGACCATCCATCAGTTAAACCCAGGCCTAGACCTTTGTACAAAGGATCAAAATAGGCATTAACCAGTTTGGTTGCATCAGCCGGCCCACCAACAAATAGCCCCCCAACATCTTGTTGAGCACTTGCTTTTTGAGCCATTACCAATAAAAATAAGACACATAATGCCTTTAAAGCGTAACATTTTTTCATATAAATGATTTAGGATGATTTGATTGTACTAAAGATAGGGTTGTTTTTCCGAAAACTGCAATCATTAAAAAAATCTTGAGGTTAAAAGTTTATTTTTGTCCCATGGAAAATGTGGTCGAATTGCAGGAATCAGAAGAGCAAGAATTATATGAACATTTAAAAATAATTGTCGATAAGGGGCAGTCTTTGCTGCGTATCGATAAGTTTTTGATGGTGCGCGTAGAAAATGCTTCGCGAAACCGTATTCAAAATGCAATTGATGCAGGGAATGTATTGGTTAATCAGAAACAGATAAAAGCGAGTTATAAGGTTAAACCTTATGATGAAATATCTATCGTTTTACCGCACCCACCGCGAGATACCGAAGTATATCCTGAAGATTTACCGCTCGATATTATTTACGAGGATAGCGATCTTTTGGTTGTAAATAAAGCTGCGGGGATGGTTGTACACCCTGGTTTTAACAATTATACCGGAACCTTGGTTAATGCTTTGGCATTTCATTTTGAGCAACTGCCGCAGTTACCTGGTAATGATGGCAGGCCAGGGTTAGTGCACCGTATTGATAAGGATACTTCGGGTTTATTGCTGATCAGTAAAAATGAAAAATCGATTACTCACCTTGCACGCCAGTTTTTCGACCACAGCATTACCCGTAAATATATTGCACTGGTTTGGGGCGATATCGAAAGCGATGGAACAGTAACCGGTTATATTGGCAGAAGCGCGAAAGACCGCCGTGTGATGGATATTTATGATGATGAAGAAAAAGGGAAATGGTCTGTAACGCACTATAAAGTATTAAAGCGTTTGGGTTATGTTACCTTAATCAGTTGTGAGCTCGAAACAGGTCGTACGCACCAGATAAGAGCGCATATGCAACATATTGGTCACCCACTTTTTAACGATGCCATGTATGGCGGTGATAAGATTTTAAAAGGGACTACGTTTAACAAGTACAAACAGTTTGTAGATAATTGTTTTGAGTTGTTGCCCCGTCAGGCTTTACATGCGCAAAGTTTGGGGTTTATTCACCCAACCACCAAAGAGTATATGTATTTTGAATCGCCATTGCCGCCTGATTTTAAAGCCGGCTTAACCAAATGGGAAAATTATATCGCTACATCATAAAGTATGCTTCAGGAGTACCTTTTATTTAATGATGAATTTCAGGCGGTAAATGCCCCGATTTTAACAGCTTCGAATAGAAGTTTCAAATTTGGCGATGGATTGTTCGAAAGCATGCGAATGATCAATAATAAGCTGCAATTTGCCGACTTACATGCTGATAGGTTAACAGCAGGTATGAAAGCATTAAAAATTGACGGACATGCTTTAATGGATGATTATTTTCTGCGCCAAAAAACCGCCGATTTAGCAAAACGCAACAAATGGAGCGGTAATGTCCGTTTCCGCCTTTCGGTTTATAGGGGCGGAGCAGGTGTTTACACGCCCGAAATAAACAAAGCAGGTTACATTTTAGAGGGCATTCCCTTAAAAGCATCTACATATGAGTTAAACAGCAAAGGTTTGATCATTGATGTTTTTGACGAAATGACCAAACCGGTTAATAAACTCTCGAATTTTAAAACAGCCAATGCGCTGCTTTATGTAATGGCCGGCCTTTTTAAAAGTCAGAACCGTTTAGATGAGGCAATGATCCTGAACCAATACGGCTTTCTTTGCGAAAGCATTAGTGCAAATGTTTTTGTAGTATACAATAAACAGATTTATACACCTTCACTTGCTGAAGGCTGCATAAGTGGCGTAATGCGTACAGCCATTATGCAGTTGTGCAAAATGAACGATATGCCTTTAATCGAGGCACAAATTAACCCTGAAATATTAAAAGAAGCCGAAGAGGTTTTTATTACCAACGCTACACAAGGAATTCAATGGGTAATGGGTTACGGCCGGAAACGTTATTTTAACGAGGTATCGAAATTTTTGATTGAGAAATTGAATAATTTATAGTGCTATCCATGGTCTCTAGTCAAGAGATCAGATGTCGGTCGTCATGCTGAATTTAGTTCAGCATCTTTCATGCTATATAGATACTTTCATATCAGCAACAGCGAGCTGAGATTTTTAGCCTAAGCTGATCAATTTTTTGGAAAGCAATACCTGTGCTAATCGGTTCTGATAGTCCCGCCCTTTGCTTAATCCCGATAAACTTAATTAGAAAACTAAAAAAATACTTAATCGGGATAACGCTGTCGGTCGGGTTTATTTAACAACGGACAGTTATTCTATGATACTATGCAATTTAAATCCAAATAATTGCACTGTTGAGGCCATTTAAACACGATAAATGCGAGATGCCAACTCCCTTCAATTTTTGAATGAGAAACTGAAGGGTTTGTAATAACTTCCCCTAGAAAGCAATTCATTTGCTTCGGCGATGTTACATTTATTTCTATCGGTTTGTGTATATCTAAACTATATTTTTAGTATTATTGGTTACACACACACACAAATTTAACCGAAATGAAAAAATTACTCATTCTCGTAATGGCTTGCTATGGCCTGAACGCTCGTTCGCAGCAGTTGAACGAATCCAGAAACTTTCTGTACTTCTATTCAGATTCTACAGTTTATGCACAAAAGATTAGGTTACGCCCCGATTTTACCGGCGGGTGGTCACTCCGGGCCGATTCAAGGCGGGTACCGGTGGCACAGGTCAAATTCTTTAACAATGAGGATGGCTTTTTTGCGAATACCCGAAAACTCAGCCTTTTGCGAGAGGCCTCTTTTGCTGAGCGGATTATTGAAGGTAAGCTCAATCTTTATCAGGAAGTGATTTATGATGATGTTCCGATGGAAGGTGAATATTATGGATTTAGAGATTATAGGCGGCAGGCAGTAAACAACCGGATGTTTATTAACAAAGGATATGCCGATTTAAAAAGGGTAAATTATCGTAATTTAAACGAAGCTATGGCTGATAATCCGAAAAGTTTAGCGCTGTTAAGGCGATATAGGAATACTAAAATTACAGGCATTGCCATGTACGTAGCAGCAGGAGCTGCAATTATCGCTAGTGGCATTACACTGATGTCGGAAGGTAAACAAGTAGGTACTACATTCGGTAGTATGCCAAAATACGCAGACCGCAATTACACGGGCAGTTTTGTTTTGTTAGGCTTGGGTGCTGGTTTAAGTTTAGGAGGATTTCTGGTAGGTGAATCGGGCAAGAAAAATATAGAAAGGGCCATCGATCATTATAACCGCTAGCGTTTAAAATGATAACCAGACAGCGCCTAGTTAAGTCTGTCTGGTTATTTTATTCCAAGCGATGTAAAAGCTTTACAAGCGCATACCCCTTAAAAAATCCTCAATCAGCATCCGTTTTTTACCTTCATACTGAATATCTAAAAGTTTGATAAAGCCATCTTTTGCAGCAAATTTTAAATAGGTTTTACCATCTGTTAAAAAGCCTCCGGCAACAATGCCTGGTTCTTTATCTTCTATTTCGGCCTTGAATATCTTTAGGGTTTTATCGTTTAAAAAAGTAAAGGCAGTAGGGTATGGGCTCAGTCCGCGGATTAAGTTATAAATCGGCTGCGCCTGATTGTTCCAGTCAATTTTGCAATCATCTTTGAAAATTTTAGGCGCATGTTTTAAATCGCCACTTTGTGGCTGAGGTTGTTCGCTAACCTCACCGGCCTCAATCGTTTTAAGTGTTTTTACCAGTAGGTTGGCACCAATGTGCATCAGTTTATCGTGCAGGTCGCCGGCGGTTTCGTCATCAGCAATGGCAACACTATCGCTCATGATAATATTACCGGTATCAATTTCATGTGTAAGGAAAAATGTGGTTACACCACTTTCTTTCTCGCCGTTAATAATGGCATGGTTTATCGGTGCGGCTCCACGATATTGTGGTAAAAGTGAGCCATGGAGATTAATAGTTCCGTTTGGTGGCATATTCCATACCACTTCCGGTAACATTCTAAAAGCCACTACAACTTGTAAATCGGCTTTATAGCTGGCAAGGATTTTGAGAAATTCAGGGTTTTTTAGTTTTTCGGGCTGTAACACCGGAATGTTTTTTTCTACAGCATATTTTTTTACCGCGCTTTCATTCAGTTTTTGACCACGGCCTGCAGGTTTATCTGGCGCAGTAACTACTGCAACTACATCGAAATTGGCTTGTACCAATGCATCTAAAGAGGCTACCGCAAAATCGGGCGTACCCATAAAAACTATTTTCATAATGAAAGTGTTGTGTTTCTAAAATAACGTGGCTACCCACGTTTAAGTTCTGCAAAATAACTAAAAATAAACCCATACTTATAGGCAAAAAATGGTTCAAGGCAAAGATGTTGTTCGGGCAAGTGGATTGGTGTATGTAACTGATGGCATGCCTGGTATTTACCGTAAAGGAAAACCAGGTAAATTTTATTATGAAGATAAAGATGGGAACAAAATAACAGCAGAGAAACACCTTGAGCGGATAAAAGCCTTAGTTATTCCACCCGCATGGCAAAATGTATGGATAGCCAATAAACCTAATGCATACCTGCAGGTTACGGGGATTGATGCTGCTGGTAGGAAACAATATAAATACCACTCCAAATGGACTAGTCGCCGCTCAGAAGATAAATATTTTCGCCTTCTCGAATTTGGTAAAGCCCTGCCTAAAGCTCGGAAAAACTTACAGAAAGACCTTCGCCGAAAAGATTTTGATGAGCGTAAGGTATTGGCCATTTCGGTAGATGTGCTCCAGAAAACATTGATTAGGGTAGGCAACGAAAGTTATAAGCAATTGTATGGCTCTTTCGGCCTTACCACTCTGCGAGATAAGCACGTAAAAATAAATGGCAGTAAAATTACCATGGATTTTGTGGGTAAAAAAGGAGTGCGGCAAAAAGTAGAGCTGAACGACGGTACACTGGCCAGATTGGTTAAAAAATGCCGGGATATTCCAGGGCAGGAACTTTTTCAGTTTTACACCAATGGCAACGAACATAAAAGCATCGATTCAGGTAAAATAAATGCCTACATTAAAGAAATTACAGGCGATGATTTCACAGCAAAAGATTTCAGGACCTGGGGTGGTACCCTCGAAGCCATGCGCCAGTTTGCCCAGTGCCAGTTTAATGAAAATGCGGGTCTAAACAGTAAAAAAACAATTGTTGCCGTTTTAGACTGCGTAGCCAAAAAACTAGGTAATACCCGTGCAGTATGTAAAAGCTCTTATGTTTACCCGCTTTTGCTCACGGCTTACGAGAACAATCAACTGGAAAAATACCTGAAAAAGATGAATAATAATTCGCTTAAGGGTAAAGTTAGCTTGGAACACAACGAAAAGGTGTTATTATCTTTTTTAAAATCAGGTAGTAAGTAAAAAAGCGATTATATTTGTTTTTTATCCTGTTATGCTAATTAATCTCGACGATACAGCCAATATTTTTAACACGCTTATAGAAGAGTCTCCAATGCCAATTGCACTTTATATTGGCGAAAATATGGTTATTCAGGTGGCCAACAGGGCTATGCTTAAAGCCTGGGGGAGAGATGCATCGGTAATAGGTAAAGAATTGGCCCTGGCACTGCCCGAGTTAAAAGATCAGCCATTTCTTAATATCCTCAACCAGGTAAGAAATACCGCTGTGGCTTACGAAGCCAAAGAAGATAAGGTGGTACTTTTAAATGATAATGTACTCCAAACCTTCTATTTCGATTTTATTTATAAACCATTAATGGATACCGACGGAAAGGTTTGGGGCATTTTAAATAATGCTACCGATGTAACCGAACTGGTAAATGCTAAGTTTAAAGTAGAGCAAAGTGAGGCCTTGTTTAGGCAAATGATTTATGATGCGCCCGTAGCCATTGGCATTTTGAGGGGGAGAGATTTTATTATAGAAGATGCCAATGATGATTTGTTAAAAATATGGGGAAAAAGCAAAGCTATAATTGGTTTAAAACTTTTAGATGGATTGCCTGAAATTGCTGGTCAACCTTTTCCTGAACTTTTGCTACAGGTTTACGATAGCGGGATTGCCCATTATGGTTACGAAACGATGGCCCGGCTGGAGCGCAACGGCGTTTTAGGCGATTTTTATTTCAACTTTGTTTACGACCCGATTTTTGGTCAGGATGGCCAGGTTTCTGGTATTATGGTAGTTGCCAACGAAATTACTTTACAGGTTATTTCAAAAATGGAAGCTGCTAAAAGCGAAGAACGTTTTCGGAATTTTCTTTATGATATCCCCATGGCCACCGCTTATTATGAAACTGAAAATATTATCATCAGGCTGGCTAATGATGAAATGCTCCGGTTTTGGGACAAAGATAAAAGTGTGATCGGCAAAACCGTTGAAGAAGCTATACCCGAATTAAACGTACAACCATTCGTTGGTATTTTAAAAGAAGTGTACCGTACCGGAATTACCTATCATGCCGATCAGGAAGAAGCCCGTTTACTGGTTGATGGTCATGAAGAAAAACGTTGGTTCAGCTTTACATATAAACCGCTTAAAGATTCGAATGGTGAGGTATATGCCATTATTCATGCCGCAATGGATGTTACCAAGCAAGTGCAGTTACAACAGCAAAAAGACGAATTTTTGGGGATTGCCAGCCACGAATTAAAAACACCGGTAACCAGTATTAAAGCTTATGCTCAGGTGCTCGAACGCATGATTAGAAATGAAGGCGATGAGAAAAAGGCAAATATGGTTCGCAAGATGGATCAGCAGTTAAACAGGCTGACCGGATTGATTGGCGATTTATTGGATGTTACCAAAATTCAATCAGGCAAAATGACTTTTAACCCCGTAGAATTTAATTTTGATGCAGCGGTTGAAGAAATTGTAGGAGAAATGCAGCACATCAGTTCTAAACACAGAATTATTTGCAGTTTATCTAGTAAAGCGGTTGTTTATGCCGATAAGGAGCGTATTGGACAGGTAATAATTAATTTTCTATCCAATGCAATTAAATACTCAACCGATGCCAACGAGATAGATGTAACTACATTTAATCAGGATGGAGAGGTTGTTTTAAGTGTTAAAGATTATGGCATCGGAATTTCGAAGGACATGCAACACCTGGTATTTGATCAGTTTTACCGAATAGACGGAAATTTACAGCATACCTATCCCGGTTTGGGCTTAGGCCTTTACATCTCGTCCGAAATTATTAAAAGTGAGGGTGGCAGAATTTGGGTTGAAAGCACAGCCGGACAGGGTGCTACTTTTTTCTTTGCGCTAAAAATAAAATCGTTCAGATAATACAACTGGCTGTAATTTAAAAGATCATTTATGCTTTAGGAGCTTTCTTGATCGGGTGCACCGGCTGTTCTTCGTTCTCACGCTGTTTAGCTGGATTATTCGTTCGAACGGGCTTATTGGGTAAACTGTCGTTTTCCTTTCTAACCGTTTTATGGTCAATAGGTTCTCGGCCTTTAGGTACCTCTTCCTGGTAATTACTTCCGGGTTTATCGCTTTTAACTTTTGGACCGCTCATAACTAAAATGATTGAATTTTGAATGATTGAATTGCACAACGCTTATCAATTTAAATAATAACAAACCTCGATCCGTTAAGTTTGAAAATATTGCAAGGGTTATTCAATCATTCTCTCATTCAATCCCTCTCTCATTCAATAATTAATTGTAAAGCAAGTATTTCTTACGCATGGTTTTGTAGGTACTTAGGCCTGGTTCCCAGCTCGCTCTAATTTCTGCTTCACTTTTTCCATCAATTACCTGTTGCCTAAAATCTGCCACACCAACCAATCTTTCAATAGTCCCCATTTCTTTACTTAATTTACTATTAAAGAAATCTTCCTTTTTTGGTGATGCCTGATACAGTTCGATTAACCAGCTAATATTTACCTGTTTAGATTTTATCAGTTTTGAGGTATCGTAAGTTCTTAAATCCAAGCCATAACAAACCTGATCTTGAAATAATGGCGTTTCAGACATTCCTTTTATGCTTTTGGGCGTAAAACTGAAATCGAATTTCCCTTTTAAGTAAGGTGCCCCAACAACAGTAAAAGGAAACATTGTTCCCCGACCGTGATTTAAATAAGTACCCTCAAATAAACAGGTAGATGGATAAAGTAAAATAGATTGCTGCGTATTCAGATTTGGAGAAGGTTTAACAGGTAAAGTATACGCCATATCATGATTGTAATTGGCATTTTTGATAATGGTAATCTTGCACTTCACTTTATCTTTTAACCAGCCTTCGCCATTTAGCATTTGTGCATATTCGCCAACTGTTAAGCCATGAGCAATTGGAATAGGCTGCACACCAATACCCGATTTAAATTTTGGATCTAATATCGGCCCATCAATTAAATAGCCATTTGGATTGGGGCGGTCTAAAATCAATAATGTTTTATTGTTCGCGGCACAAGCTTCCATAACACGCTGTAAGGTATTAATATAAGTGTAAAAACGAACGCCAACATCTTGGATGTCAAATACCATAATGTCGATGTCTGCTAAGTCTTCAGCAGTGGGTGTGCTGTGTTTACCATAAAGTGAAATGGCTTTAATACCTGTTTTGGTATCAATATCATCATTAACGGTAACACCTGCGCTGGCATTCCCTCTAAAACCATGCTCAGGACCAAATATTTTCTGGATTTTAACACCCCGTTTCAGCAGGCTATCAACTGAAGTCTGCGTACCAATAATCGATGTGGGGTTAACCACCATACCAACACGTTTACCTTTTAATAGCGGAAGATATTTTTCGGTCTGCTCTGCACCGGTTTTAATTGCTGATGGGAGCTTAACAGTCTTGATCATCAATTTTCTGTTTTCCGGGCTTTTCTTGCCAAGAACTTCCTGTTCGAGTGGTTTGGGTTGTCCGCAGGCAGATAATGCAATTAAACTGGTTAAAGCAAAGCTGATGTAATTTTTCATTTTCAATATTATTCTAATCTTCCGGTATTATAACAAAACAATTTACAATATATTTTAATTATGCTATTGGTATTTCTTCGTTATAACTTAATAATTGATGTTTAAAGTTGGTTATTTATTTTCGAAAATGCCATTTTTAAAAAGGAATTGAGCATTTTTGTTAATACAAATTGATTAAATTGAATTTCGAATATTTTATAGCAGGGCGGATAGCCATTAAATCAGAGCGTACTTTTTCAAAACTTATTGTCCGCATCGCAATAGCGGGTGTGATGCTGAGTTTGGCTGTCATGATTCTTTCTATCGCCATTATTAAAGGCTTTAAAACTGAAATCCAGGATAAAGTAAGGGGCTATTTAGGCGATGTACAGATTACCCGTTACGATCTGAATAATTCATTCGAGCATTCTCCATTTGTACTTGATGGAGAGACGAAAAAGATGCTCAAAAACAATCCCGATATTGAGTATTATTATCCTTTTGCTACAAAACCGGGCATCCTTTCGGCAAATAATGAAATTGAAGGGATTAATTTTAAAGGAATTGATAAAAACTATAAGTGGGATTACATTAAACAGCATATTATCAGCGGAACCATCATCGATTTTTCCGACAGTACGGCTGCCATGCAAGAACTGCTTATCTCGAACTACACGGCTAATCGTTTAAAGCTCAAAACAGGTGATGATTTTATCATGTATTTTGTTCAAAACCAATTGCGACCGCGTAAATTTAAAATTGTAGGTATTTACGATATAGGGGTAGAAGATATTGATAAGGGTTTTGTACTGGGCAACCTGAATATAATTAAACGCCTAAACAATTGGGAAGCGAATGAAATTGGTGGGATAGAAATTAAGATTAAAGATTTTAACAGGCTTAAGCCTATTGCCGATAATATTTATGAAAGGCTTCCACGCAATCTGCGCTCGTATTCTATTGAAGAAAATTTCCCTAATATTTTTACCTGGTTAGGCCTTCTTGATGTAAATACCAAAGTACTTTTAATCCTGATGCTCATTGTAGGTGTAATTAACATGGTTACAGCATTGTTGATTATGATTTTAGAAAAAACAAATATGATTGGGATGCTAAAATCTTTCGGGGCCAGCAACTGGAGTATTATGAAGATTTTTCTTTACAATGCCGCTTATTTAATTGGTATTGGCTTATTACTTGGGAATATTCTGGGCTTAGGGCTTGGTTTCTTACAGCAGGCCACTCATATTTTTAAACTTAATCAGGCTTCTTATTTTTTAGCCTACGCACCCATAGAATTTCATTTTATCGATGTGCTGCTGCTTAATATCGTTACGGTAGTGGTGTGTTTAACGGTTTTGATTATTCCTTCGCTATTGATTAGCAAAGTTTCTCTGCTTAAAGCAATCAGATTTAAATAAGGAAAAAACTTGGGTCACCGGACAGATCATTTCCCGATGCCCAAGCAAACCTAAACTTAAGCTCTTGTCAACTCAACTTTTACAGTTTTTGTAATATTACTTTTCTGAAGCTGAGGGTATGGTGTGATGTCTATTAATTTGAGTGAATAATTTATGCCGTTAATTTTAATGTTTGTTACATTTTCTAATGTGCCACATTCTCCTCCTTTGCATAAAATAATTTCCTGGTCAACGTTATTACCCGTTAATTTGAAATACGCTGTTGCACCTCCGGCGCTTATACAATCGGCATTTATTGGGCAACGGCTATCGCTAATCGATTTTAATACTAGTGTAGATGCACCGATTGATTTTGAAGTATTGATTTCAAAATCGTAATCCGTTGTTTTTGTTTCAGGATTCTTCTTGCATCCAAAAACAGAAATAGATAAGGCAATAAAGAAGAATATTAAATTTTTCATTTATAGATATGGATTAATTACTTCTTTTTAAAATATATTCATAATCTACAGTGGCATATGAGGTAGCTGGAGAAAAATCTGTCTTTGCACTGAATCTTTTTCTAAGGGTTAAATCTACTCCGCTGCTTCTAATATCGTATTCACCGTTTAAAATCATATTCCAATCAAAATCTGCTGTCCAAACGTCCTCATCGTTAAAATATCCGACCCCATTTTTAAAGGTATAGGTTCCCTTACCTCCCGATGGTTTTAGGTTAGCATCGGTACTCGGCGTAATGTTGAATTTTCCATCCTTTAACGAAATTGAAATTGGGCGGGTTATCGGTACAGACTTAACACTATTGCTAATGACCAATACACCTGTATAGTTGCCATCCAATAAAACATCTACGTTTGTAGATTTTTTACAGCCTAAAGATAAGATCAGGGCAAAAAGGAAAATACAAATTTGAACTTTCATACCCCTTAAACGGAGCTCAATATGAAAACGCTACACTTAGATTGAAATCCAGTCTATACCTTGTGTACTATGGATAAATTCAGTCCGTGGCTCGAGGTTTAGGTAAGGGTAAGTGACTTTTGATAGGTATAAGCCCGTAGGATGGGCGGGCAATGATAGTTTTGAAGGTTGCAGGGTAATCAGCTCGTTTTCAAATTCATCAAAGCTAAGCTCTCCTTTACCAACCATTAAAATTTTACCCATAATAATGCGGATCATTTTGCCCAAAAATCGGTTACTCGCAATATGGAACCTCAGCCTGTCGCCTTTTGGATTTACAAATAAATCGGCTTCCATTACATTGCAAATGGTATGTTCATATTTATCTGGATGCGTACAAAAAGCCCTGTAATCTTTGTATTGAGGTAATAATTTTACAACAGCTTTCATTTTATCAAAATCTAAATTGTTTAATTGATAAAAGGAACTTTGGGTGCTTAAAAAAGGATCTTTATAGGTATGGATAAAATAATCATATTTCCGCTGTACAGCATCAAACCGGGCATGCGGTTTTCCTTCCATTTTAATAATGTCGAATACCGCAATATTGTAAGGTAAGGCTTTATTTAAAATATAAAGCAGATCGAAATCAATCTCTTTTTCAATATCAGCATGAAAAAAAAACTGGCTGGCATGTACATGTGCATCAGTCCGCCCGCAGCCGTTAATAGCAATCGGCGATTTTAAAATCTTAGAAAGTGTTTGTTCAATAACTTCCTGAACGCTTTTTACCCCAGGTTGTTTTTGCCATCCACTAAAGTACTGGCCTTGATATGCAATGTGAAAGAAATACCTCATTTTTCAGCTGCAATTTTACGGAAATTTTAGCAGCAGGAATATTAAATCATATTTTTGTGCGGTAAATTTTAATCATGGATTTAATAAACTGTCCTTGCGGAAGCGGAATTATCTTTAACCAGTGTTGCCAGCCTTATCATTTAAAAGTGAAAAAGGCACCAACAGCAGAAGCTTTAATGCGGTCTAGATATTCGGCTTTTGTAGTGGCCGATGCTGCTTATCTTTACGATACTACGCATCGCAGTAAAAGAAAAGGGCATTCGGAAAGTGCTTATTTGAACAGTGCGAAAAATACCAAATGGCTAAAACTCGAAATTGTTTTTTCAGATTTCGATACCGTAGAGTTTAAGGCTTATTATCTCAATAAGAAATTTCAGACTGAAGTATTGCACGAAAAATCTAACTTCAGGTTAGAAGATGGCCAATGGTACTATGTGGATGGAGAATTTTATGAATAAATTAACTTGGTATCGTCACCCTGAACCGAGCCTTAGCGAGCTCACCGAAGGTAATTTATTTCAGGGGCTTTTAGCGAGAAAGATGCTGACCACGAAGTAGCTACAAGGCAATTAAAATACTATTTCTACTTGTAAAATAAATTCGGCATGACGAAAAAGCCTACAATTTCTTTGCTTCATTCCAATATACATCCATTTCAGCAAGGGTCATATCGGCTAAGGCTTTTCCATGTTCTTTTGCTTTGGTTTCGAGGTATTGAAAACGTTTGATGAATTTTTTATTGGTTTTTTCTAATGCATTTTCAGGATTAATGTTAATGAAGCGTGCATAATTGATCAGTGAGAAAAGTACATCGCCAAATTCTGATTCAGCCTTTTCGATATCAATGGCCGTATTGTCGACAACATTAAATTCTGTTTTAAATTCTTGCAGTTCTTCTTCTACCTTTTCCCAAACCTGATTTTTATCTTCCCAATCGAAACCTACACCACGGGCTTTTTCCTGAATGCGGGCAGCCTTAACCAATGCGGGTAGTGAAGATGGAACACCAGCCAACACCGATTTGTTGCCTTCTTTTAGTTTTATCTGCTCCCAATTGCGTTTAACATCTTCTTCGTTCTGCACTTCAACATCGCCATAAATATGTGGATGTCGGTTTACCAGTTTGTCGCAAACCCCGTTTAAAACATCAGTGATGTTAAAATCATTGGTTTCAGAAGCAATTCTCGAATAGAAAACCAAATGCATCATCACATCACCAAGTTCTTTTTTTATTTCATCTAAATCGCCATCCAAAATTGCGTCGCTTAACTCATACGTTTCCTCTATAGTTAAATGGCGCAGTGTTTCCATGGTCTGTTTTTTATCCCAGGGACATTGCGTGCGTAATGTATCTAAAACGGTGAGTAAACGTGTAAAAGCATCAGCTGGATTATTAGCACTTGCAGGAATTGGATTGTTAGGCATATTTTATGGTTGAACTATGTTTATCGAACGCTAAAGTACCAAACCCAAGCGATTAAGAAAAGCTGAAAAGGTATTCTGAACCATAAATATTTTGGCCCCGGACCTGGTTTATGCAGATTTTCGTAATTGATGTGGTGTTTGGCTGCATAAATATTTGCGGGTAAAATGGCAATGTAGAAAATAATTAATGCTATTCCGGTCAAATGTCTGGTACTTACTATTGCCAATCCAATTGCAAATAAGATTTCCAGAACCCCTGTTAAAAGTACAACTTCTACTTTTTTAGGAATAAATAGCGGAACCATGGCAGCCATACTGGTTTTAAACTTGAAATGCCCGATAGCTGTAAAAAGCAACATTACACCCATGGCAATATTGCCAGCAAAAATATTCCCTTTATCAAAGGTAGTATGGCCACCAAAAGCCAACAGTACAACATAAACAATTACGAGTACGAGTAAGGGTTTCATTTAAAGGGGTATTAGTCTATTTTATTAAGTTAAAAGCAATTAAAATTGTAGCAATAAACAGTACCAATAAGCCAGATAAAAATATAAAGTCAGCAGCTTTTTCCAGCCGCTGGCTGGCAGTTTTTTGTCTTCTCATCGAGATAAAGGATAAGATACAGCTGGTCATAAAAAACATTACAGCAGCCACAGCAAATTCATCAATCAAAGAGCCATCAGTAAGTGCAAGTTTTTTTAAAGAAGTAAGTACAATAAAGCAAATGCCCAAAAGATTTGCAGAAGTGCTTAAAATATGAGGCGATCTGTTTTCGGCCATTTAGTCTTTTTCTTCTAATTTAATCTTTTTTGTGATCCGGTAAACACGCTTCTTTTTGTCAGGCTTATGCTCTTCACCCATTAAAATACCCCAAGGTTTTAAATTATCTACTCTATCGAAGATTATTTTTAACATGGCCAGATAAGGAATACATAAGAACATGCCCGATATTCCCCAAATCATCTCGCCAACTATAATACCAATAAAGGCAAATAATGCATTTATTTTTACTTTCGAACCCACCACCAGTGGCATTAGTACATTTCCATCTATAGCATGGATGCCAACAAAAGTAATCAAAACCAGTAGCACCTTACCCGCACCTGCTGTTGCAAAAGTAATTAGACAGCTTATTAACAGGGCAAAGAATATTCCCAAATAAGGAACTACGTTAAAAATACCTGCAACTAGGCCCAATAGAACCGCATATTTAACACCTAATAAACTCAGTACGGTAATCATTAATACCGTAACAATAAGCATCTGCAGAAATAAACCTATGATATATTTTTTGATAATATACTGGATCTGACTAACAATTTCTGAAACTTTTTCTTTGTGCTCTTCTCTAAAAACCGAAGTTAAAAAGGTAAATAAAACCCTGCGGTAGTTTAAAATAAAGAATGTAAATAGTAATGTAAAACCTAAAAATAATAGGGTAGAAGATAACGTAGCCAGCGTGGTCGCAACAATTGCCGCACTAGTGGCCAAAGCCTTTTCTGTACTGTCTTTTAAATAGGAAGTAGTGTTTTCGAGATTGAAATTAAAGGTGTGTTTGCTCCATTTGTTCAATTCGGTAAAAGAATTTTCTGCTTTTGCTTTAAGTAATGGCCAATCTGCCCATAAATCGCTTAATTGATTGCCAAAGAAGTATATAATTCCTCCAATTACGGCTATCATCAGTATTACCGAAACAATAGTCGATAGGCTTCGTTTAAACTTTAATCGCTGTTCTAAAAAGTTACCTACAGGCAATAGTAAAATCGCCATTAAAAAAGAGAAAAGTAAGGGAGCTAACAGCGATTGACCTAAAATGGCAATGTAGGTTAGGCTAATTAGACAGAAAAGAACCAATGCAAGTTTGGGCAGAAATGATAGTTTGTCTTTCATATATTTTAGATTCTGTTTAATACAAAATACCCGATTAATTGTTTTATTAATCGGGTATTTAAATATAAGAGATTATTTTTAATAGATACTCGCTTTATCTAAAAGGGAAATGTCTTCAGCAGTTAATTTTAAATTTGCTGCTTCAATGAACGATTTTAACTGGCTTAAATCGGTTACACTTGCAATTGGGGCAGTAATTGATGGGTGATAAATTAACCAGGCCAGAGCTACCGAAGCTAGCTCAACATGGTGCTTTTCAGCAACCTGATCCAGTGCCGATAAAATTTTAAAACCCCGTTCATTCAGGAACTTTTTAATGCCTCCACCACGCTGGCTTTTACTTAGGTCATTTTCATTACGGTATTTCCCAGTTAAGAAACCACTGGCCAGCGAATAATAAGTTACAACGCCCAAGCCATAATCCAGGCAGATTTTTTCGTGTTCCTGCTCAAAGTTTTCTCTATCATAAAGATTGTATCCTGGTTGGTAAACTTCATATCGGGGAAGGCTATGTTCTGTAGCATAAACCAAAGATTCTTTAAGCCGGTCGGCAGAAAAGTTCGATGCCCCAATCCAACGTACTTTGCCGGCTTTAATTAAAGTTTCGTAAGCAGCTAAGGTTTCTTCAACAGGTGTGCTTTCGTCATCAAAATGAGAAAAATAAAGATCGATATAGTCTGTTTGTAGGCGAGATAAAGAATGTTCTACTTCATTTATGATATAATCTCTCTTTAAAGATTTACCCTGCCCCATGTCTGATCCGACTTTTGTTGCAATAATTACATCGTGGCGTTTATTATGTTTCTTAAGCCATTTTCCAATAATCGTTTCCGATTCGCCACCTTTATTTCCGGGTGCCCAACGCGAATACACATCGGCTGTATCGATAAAATTGAAACCGCTTTCTACAAATTTGTCTAATATTTCAAACGACTTTTTTTCATCAATTGTCCAGCCGAAAACATTTCCTCCAAATACGATGGGCGCAATATCTAAATCGGTTTTTCCTAAAATTCTTTTTTCCATGATATGAATGTTAATGGTATACTAACAAATCCTAATGCAAGCGGTTTTTGTATGGAGTTAAATTATATTAAATGAGAAGAGAATAATTTTTGGAAAGCAGCCAATTAACCAAATCGTCTTCCGAGAACTATCAGATGAGAAGCTGGGCAAGCGCGAGCCGAAGTAGTCTATGCCATAATTCTATGCTTTTTTAGAAAAGCAAGGCCTGTAGTGTTTCGGTTACACCCGTCCCGCCCTTTGCTTAATCCCGATAGATAACCAATTAATAGAATAATACTCAAATCGGGATAACGCTGTCGGTCGGGTTTATTTTGTTACAGATAGTAGTACTGTTGTATCCTCCTAAACCCGATCTGAGCGGGATGCCGATTCTTCATCGGCAGAAGCGGGAGCGGGACTACAGCGCACCATTGACTTCTGCATCTGCTTTCCAAAAAAAATGATTTAACAAATCGTCTTCCGAGAGCTATCGGGATGTGAGGCTAGACGAGTTTGCGCTAAAGCAATTTTCTGCTAAATGCTATTACTAACCTTTAAACTTCAGCCTTGGTCGCTCTCAGCATTTCTCTTTTTCCGGGTGCACCAGGCAATTTTTCTATGGTAAATCCGCACGCTTTAACTGCTCTTTTCAATTTCCCGGTAATGGCATAGGTAACAAAAGTTCCACCAGGTTTTAAGAAACTGCAGGCATGTGCAATAATTTCATCACTCCACATTTCTGGCTGGTGTTGTACAGAAAAGGCATCATAATAAATCAGGTCAAATTTTTGGTCACTGCGGTACTCGGCCAATGTAGTGTGCGGAATTTCTAATGTGCAAAACGAAGTTAATTTTTGAGGTGTTTTTAACGCCTCTGGGTAATTTGAAATAAAATCTGCCCATATTACTTCAGGAACATATGCTGCATAACCCGTTTGCTCAATCACATCGGTAGTAAGCGGAAAGGCTTCTATACTAGTATAATTAAGATTGATGTTATTTACATCGCAATAATAGAAGCTTAAAATAAAGTTTAATCCGGTACCAAAACCAACTTCTAAAATAGAAATTTCAGTTTGATCGGTAGAAGCAAATTTTAATCCTGCATCAATAAATACGTGTTTGCTTTCCTGTAATGCACCATGTTTACTGTGGTAATGTTCGCCTATAGTTTCGTTATAAAGGGTGTTCGAGCCATCAGCTGTAGGGGTTATGATATTCATGAGCTAGGATTTAAAAGGATTCTTGAATTTCAAGATCCTGATGCAAATATAGACACAGGATCAAAATATTTCTCGATAAATTAGCCAAAGATAGGCGCGCTAATCCGCTTTAATCTTCGGACTCTTGGCTTCTGACTTTTTCTCATTGTCCGTTCAGCTTTGGTCTTTTTTCTTTAACCTTTTGTTATTAGCTTTGATCCTCATCTAAACACTAAAAATGGATATCGAATCTTTCAGAGAATATTGTTTGAGTTTACCCGGCACTACAGAAGGTATGAAATGGGAACATCTGTGTTTTATGGTAGAAGAGAAAATTTATGTAATTATCGCTATTGATGAGGGGAACCGTTTTTCTATCAAATGTAATCCGGATGAATTTGATGAACTGGCTGCCAGAGATGGTATTGCGCAAGCCTATCATATGGCAAAGCGGCAATGGATTCAGATTGAGAATTTGGATATATTGAATGATAAAGAGCTAAAAAGCAGGGTAGCTGATTCGCGAGCGATGGTTTTAGCTAAGTTACCTAAGAAAACACAGGCAAAGTACGCTTAAATTTTACAGCTGGAGCCTTGAAATATCTTTAATCCGACTTTCTATACCAGTTTCTTTAAGGCCATAATGTAACCGATGTGCATACCTTCGTGGAAAGGGATGAAGTTTATCGCATCTTCTATAGAATTTAATTTCATACCATAACGTTTATCCCAAGGATCGAACTTTAGAAAAATACCACTCGAATAATCACCGGCTAAACGGTCCATGCTGTTTAAGAGTGCATCGAAAATAGAATCAATTGCTTTCTGCTCCATAAATTTTTCAGGTTTTGTTCCGCTTAAAAATGGCGAAAAGTGTTCTTCTTTCACTGTTACTGTTAAACCCGATCTTACATAACAGAGGTTTTGCTGTGCCGCGGTTAAATGGGCAATATTCCAGATGATGTTATTGTTAAAACCTGCAGGGATTTTATTTAACTGCACCGTGTTTAAATCTTTTACCAATTCTAAAACAAAAGCCCTGGTATTTTTAATCTGAGTGATGGTCGCAAGTGTATTAGACATTGAATTGTTTTATAAAAGACAATTTACTGCTCGTTTTCGGTTTTTTCTTTTTTCGTTTCTCCCTTGCTGGTTTCGTCTTTTTTTATGCCTTTACCTGCATTCAGTTCTTTCGACTTCATAATATTAAAACGGTACATTTCTTCAATGCCAACAAGTTTTCGTGTACACTTATCAATGTCGGTTCCTTCTTCCCATAAATAAGGGCGGAAGCTATAGGTTTTGGTACCATCTAAATTTGCTATAAATTGATTCCAGCTACTCCAGCGTAAGCCTTTATAAAATTTAGAAAGATCGCTGTCGAAACAAAAAACAAGAAACTCGCCATAGCCAGCCCCAAGTGGTTGCCAGGTTAAACTGTTTGGTTCAAGGTAATACACGTTTTTGATGTCTTTGCCCAAACCACCGTAATTAATAGCGAAGAAACCGCCAACAGCATCATCGGCAATTAAAAGGTAAGGAATGTTATCGCCATATTCTTTTAAGGTTTTTCCTTTGTTCCACTCAGCAATATTCCTGTTCAATCTTTCGCTACCCGAACCTAAAATTCTAATCCAACCGTTATCAACCATTATGCCACCGGTATTGTAAATTACTGAGCCAAGTGTAGCATAGGTAGTCATTTGTGAATTATATAACACTTCTTTAGCTTTTGCAGAATCAACAGGTAATACTTCAACCTTATTTTTGGCAGAATCAATCCATTTTTGTACCAGCGGCCAAGCCGGATCGGTTTTGTTTATTAATGCTTCGAGACTGATTAACTTATTATCCTGAGCAAAGGTTATTGAAGAGAATAAAGTTAAACTTAGGATAAGAATTGTTTTGGATGCGCTTCTCATGAAAAGGGGCTTATGTTTTTCCAAAGATAGAATGATAATTAAGAATTGCTGAAGAGAGATAGATTAATTTTTGATTTGGTAGAAATATTGGGTTTGATTGTGATCGTGCAGTCGGATGTTACATCTGACCGATTCGTTCAATGATCTATAGAAAATTGATTAATCTCCTGAATTGAATTGATAATTCCAGCCTATGTGAGATGGTAACTTCTGATACCACACTTATAAAAAAAACGTCCCGAAAAAAAATCGGGACGCTTGCAATATAGGGGTGATAATAAATAATTGATTTTAAACTATCGGGTGGAAAAGCCTTAAGCCCTGCACCTTCAAGCCTTCTACCTTAAAACTACCACATTCTAATTCTGTCTTCTGGTTTTTTATAGAGTTTATCGCCAGGTTTAACATCAAAAGCATTGTACCATGCATCCATATTTACAGGTGCACCAATGGTACGGTACGGACCTGGAGAATGTGGATCTGTTTTGATTAACTGAGCTGCACTTTCTGGTAGAATATTACCTCTCCATACCTGCGCCCAGGCTAGGAAGAAACGCTGATCTGGTGTAAAGCCATCGATTTTTTCATTACTTTGGCCTTGTTTGGTCATTTTAAAAGCGGTATAAGCAGCATTTAGGCCTCCTAAATCGCCAATATTTTCTCCCATGGTTAGTTTACCAATTACATGCACTGTATCCAATACGGTATAGCCATCGAACTGCTCTCCTAAAGCTTTTGTTTTAGCATCAAATTTGGCTTTGTCTTCAGCTGTCCACCAATTTTTTAAGTTGCCGGCAGCATCGTACTGGCTTCCACTATCATCAAAACCATGGCTCATTTCATGACCGATTACAGCACCTATACCTCCATAATTCACGGCATCATCAGCATTTGGGTCGAAGAAAGGGAATTGTAAAATACCAGCAGGGAAAACAATTTCGTTCAAAGTAGGGCTGTAATAAGCATTAACCGTTGGAGGGGTCATGCCAAAACGTTTGCGATCAACAGGTTTGCCTAACTGATCTACCATTTCATTATATCCCCAAACACTTGCGTTGCGTAAGTTTTGGAAATAAGTATTTTTATTAATCACTAAACCATCGTAGTTTTTCCATTTTTCAGGATAACCCACTTTTGGTGTAAATGCATGTAATTTAGCTAACGCTTTTTGTTTGGTTTCAGGGCTCATCCATTCTAAACCATTAATCCTGATTTCGAATGCTTTACGTAGGTTCACAATCATCTGGTTCATGCGTTCTTTAGCCTCTGGTTTGAAATATTTAGCAACATAAAGCTGGCCCAATAATTCGCCGATAGTACCATCTGTTAAAGAAGACATCCGTTGCCAACGTGGTGTTTGTACTTTCTGACCAGTTTGGGCCTGTGTGAAAGCGAAACTCGCCTTAACAAATGGAGAACTTAAACTAGATGCAGAACCTTTTAAAATGTTCCATTCTAAGTAGGTTTGCCAATCGTTAACCGGAACCGATTTCAACATTCCATCCAGGCTCGTCATAAATTTAGGCGAAGCTACCAATACAGTATCCTGATTTTTAATTTTAAATTTCGGCAAATAAATCGTCCAGTTAATATCAGGTGTTTTTTTGTTCAGTTCTGCAACAGTAAGTTTGTTGTAAGTGGCGTAAGGATCGCGCATTTCTAAACGGCTCATCTGCGCTTCAGCGAATTGCTTTTCAATTTTATAAACGGTTGCTGCTTTTTGTTTTGCTTCTTCAGGAGTACTTCCTGTTAAAGTAAATAAAGTAACCATATAGGTATTGTAAGCATCGCGGATCTTAACACTACGTGCATCATCTTTCAGGTAATAATCACGATCGGGAAGTGTTGTGCCGCCCTGACCAATATTGACCATGTATTTGTTTACATTCTTGCGGTCTTGGCCAACACCTAAGCCGAACATTCCACCGCCTAATCCATTGGTTCGCATGTAAGCCACCTGATCCAGTACACCTTGAATGTTTTTGATTTGCTTAATTTTCTCTAAATCGGCTTTTATTGGCGTATAACCCAATTTTTCAATGGTTACACTATCCATGGCGGCCGTATAAAAATCGCCAACTCTACGCTTAACCGAGCCTGCAGGAGCAGATTTATCGGCAGCGGCATCTTCTACCAGAGATTTAACGGCATTGATATTGAAATCACGAAGTTCGTTAAATGAACCCCAACGTGTTTCTTTAGCAGGAACAGGGTTGTTTTTTATCCACGTGCCACTTGCGTAGGTGTAGAAATCGTCGCCTGGCTTAACGGAAAGATCCATGTTAGCAGGGTCGATAAATTTTTTGGTTTGTGCATTTGCAGAAAAGCCAGCAGCGACTATACCTAGTGCCGCAAAATATCTTTTCAAATTTTGGTATTTCATTCGCTTAATAAGTTAGTAATTATGCGAAATTTATGAAATACTAATTAATACTGATGCTATATATTAAGAATATTACTTGTTAAACCAGTAGTAAATCTTCGCTAAACCAAGCCGTCTAATAAGTTCGGATGCTGAAAAAGAAATTTTAATAGATTTCATGATTTTAAATCTTTTATACACTATTAACATTTTTTAACAAAATTTATTGTGCGCTTGTAAAAATTATTGCTATCAAGAATGATTCGGGATAAAGCGTTTTATTTTCCATAAATTTGAAATACTTATCCAAACCTTTAAGGTTTAATGGATGATTAAGAAAATAATGTCTTAGTATAATATAATGAGCCACTCGCACGATAAAGAAGATAGCTGTTGCAGCAGTAAAGTACATTCTGCACCAAAACATAACCACGATCATGATCACGCACATGAAGAAGGTGACGATCATGACCACGACCATGGCGGAGATCCATCAGCCTTTAAAACTTTTTTGCCAGCCATTGTAACATTGGCTATGCTTCTTGTTGGAATTGCGTTTGACAATCTTTTTAATGTTGCGGCATTTCAGATTATTAGGCCTTATTGGTACATCGTGGCCTATTTACCTGTGGGTATTCCGGTTTTACGCGAGGTTTGGGAAACTTTTAAAGCCAAAGATTTCTTTACAGAATTCTCTTTAATGTCTATCGCTACAATCGGTGCTTTTGCCATTGGCCAATACCCTGAAGGGGTAACGGTGATGCTTTTTTATACTATTGGCGAGTTGTTTCAACTGGCAGCGGTAAACCGTGCCAAAAGGAATATTAAAGCATTACTGGATGTTCGGGCAGATGTAGCACATGTATTTCGTAACGGAAAATACGAAGATATTAATCCTGAAAAAGTAGAAATTGGCGAAACCATACAAGTAAAGGCTGGTGAGAAAATTCCTTTAGACGGAGAACTGATCAGTGATAAAAGCAGTTTTAATACCGCTGCTTTAACAGGCGAAAGCAAACCCCGTACAATTAGTAAGGGTGAATCGATTTTGGCAGGAATGCTTAATCTGGATAAAGTTATTGAAGTTAAAGTTACCAAAGCTTTTGCCGATAGTGCATTGTCGCGCATTTTGGAGATGGTTCAAAATGCCACTACCCGCAAAGCTAAAACCGAACTTTTTATTCGCAAGTTTGCGAAAATATATACCCCGATTGTTTTCTTTTTAGCCCTTGCGCTGGTTACTATACCAATTTTGGTTTTAGGAAGCGAATATCACTTCCAAACCTGGTTATATCGTTCGCTGGTTTTCTTGGTTATATCTTGCCCATGTGCATTGGTTATTTCTATTCCATTAGGTTATTTTGGCGGCATTGGGGCGGCATCTGCAAATGGCATTCTTTTTAAAGGTTCTAATTTCCTTGATTTAATTACCAAACTGGATACGGTTGTAATGGATAAAACAGGAACCTTAACAAAAGGCGTTTTTAAGGTTCAGCAAGTAGAAAGCAGTATTGATCAAGCAGATTTTTTAAATTTATTAACCGCTATAGAAGCTAAATCGACCCATCCGATTGCAAAGGCTATTGTAGAATATGGAGGCGAGAAAGAAATTCATCCTGCTGAAAACATTGAGGAAATTGCTGGAATGGGTTTAAGAGGGATAGTAAATGGCAAAGCAGTTTTGGCAGGCAACACAAAACTTTTAGAAAAATTTAATATTGCCTTTGATACCAGGATCGCATCGATTGAAGAAAGTATCGTTGTTGTTGCTGTTGACCAGAAATATGTTGGTTATGTTTTAATTGCAGATGAAATAAAAGAAGATGCTGCTGAAGCCATTAAGCGGCTTCATGAAAACGGAGTAAAACAGGTTGTGATGTTAAGTGGTGATAAAACCTCGATTGTTAAAAAAGTAGCAACAGGTTTAAGTATTGATACTTATTTTGGCGATTTATTACCAGAAGATAAAGTTGCCAGGCTGGAAGCTATTAAAAGTGATAAAAGTAAAGTGGTGGCTTTTGTTGGCGATGGAATAAATGATACCCCTGTGTTGGCCATTAGCGATATTGGTATTGCTATGGGCGCAATGGGGAGTGATGCTGCTATTGAAACCGCAGATGTGGTGATTCAAACCGATCAGCCTTCTAAAATTGCAACTGCGGTTAAAATAGGTAAGGCAACTAAAAAAGTTGTGATCCAGAATATCGTATTGGCATTTGCTGTAAAAGCAATCGTCTTAATTTTAGGGGCTGGAGGAATAGCAACTATGTGGGAAGCTGTTTTTGCTGATGTTGGTGTGGCACTTTTAGCCATTTTAAATGCGGTAAGGATACAGAAAATGAAATTTTCTTAATGGGTTAATTGTTTAAATTGGTTAGCTGATCTTGGAGTAGCGGCCTTAAATTAAAACATTGATTTTTCTCTTCATTAGTTCAATGATAAACTGCCAATTGAAAACTTCTTAATGGTAAGTAAGATATGTTGAAAAATAGAAAAACAAAATGCTATAAAATTTAGTATATTTGGTTATGTCTAAGACTGTTCCATATCCTGTTTTAAACGATGATGATGAGCCTGTTAGGCAATTCAATGAACTTGATGCATCCTTAACTTATAGCTATTCTAATTATTTGAACTGGCTTTTTCCTGAAAGAGTGGAACTGATTAAAGGTAAAATCTTTAAGATGAGTCCTGCGCCATCAAGTTTTCACCAAATAATCACCGGCAAAATATACCGTAGATTAGGTAACTTTCTTGAAAAACACCCCTGCAGAGTTTTTATTTCTCCATTTGACGTGCGTTTTCCGAAAGAAAGCGAAAATAATAAAGAAATCTTTACCGTTTTACAACCTGATATTTGTGTGATCTGCGATGGAAACAAAGTTGATGCCCGTGGTTGTATTGGTGCGCCTGACTTGGTTGTAGAGGTTTTGTCTCCAGGAAATACCAAAATGGAATTGCTTAATAAATACCGCGTTTATGAAGAATTTAGTGTTAAAGAATATTGGGTGGTAAGTCAGGGCGATCAAACCATTTTAATTTACACTCTTAATGAAATGGGTAAATTTCGGCCCTCTAAAATATTTACACTAAGCGAGAAAATTACTTCAAAAGTATTACCGGGTTTTGAACTGGCATTGGATGACGTTTTTGAGGATATATAAAATCCATTAATATTTTTGAATTACTACTTTTTTTAGTATATTCGGTGATGTCTAAACCTGTTCCATATCCTGTTTTAAGCGATGATGAGCCTGTTAGGCAGTTCAATGAACTTGATGCATCCTTAACTTATAGCTATTCCAACTATTTGAACTGGCTTTTTCCTGAAAGAGTGGAACTGATTAAAGGTAAAGTCTTTAAGATGAGCCCGGCACCCTCGAGGGGTCATCAGGAAGTGGCCGGGAGTATTTTTTTAAATCTGGGTATTTTTCTAAAAGATAAACCATGCAAAGTTTATTCTGCTCCGTTTGATGTTCGCTTTCCAAAAGAAAGTAAAGCTGATAAGGATGTATATACGGTATTACAACCCGATATTTGTGTTGTTTGTGATAAAAGTAAACTAGATGCCCGCGGCTGTATTGGTGCCCCTGATCTTGTTATCGAAATTTTATCTCCTGGTAATACAAAAATGGAACTGCTTAATAAATACCGCGTTTACGAAGAATTTGGTGTTAAAGAATATTGGGTAGTGAGCCAAAGTGATCAAAGTATTTTGATATATACCTTAGACGAGACGGGTAAATTTCAGCCTTCTAAAATATTCACTTTAAGCGAAAAAATTACGTCAACCGTGTTGCCTGGTTTCGAATTGGCATTGGATGACGTTTTTGATGACGTAGAGTAAGTGTTTTATGGAAATGCATTATCATTCTTTCTTGCATGAACCAATTTTTCTAAACCTGATTAAAGTGTAGCGATAACAAAATAACGAAAACTTGCATTGCAAAACAGCTAAATCAAAATGCGGCACTTGCTCTCCAAAAACTAATGACCTTTCTCCCATACACACTCGTCCGAAGTTTAACTGCTTTAGTCTTTCCGCTTACTTGGCTTTGGTCTTTCAGCTTAATTAGCTATTTTTGAACTTTTAATACATTCATGAGCATATCCACCAAGTACAATCCTGCAGAAACAGAAGATAAATGGTATAGCTATTGGCTATCTAAAAAGTTTTTTCACTCAGAACCCGATGAACGCGAGCCTTACACCATTGTAATTCCGCCACCAAACGTCACAGGTGTACTGCACATGGGGCATATGCTCAATAATACCATTCAGGATGTATTGATCCGTAAAGCCCGTATGCAAGGTAAAAATGCATGCTGGGTGCCAGGAACCGACCACGCCTCTATTGCTACTGAAGCAAAGGTTGTAGCGATGCTAAAAGAGCAGGGCATTAATAAAAAAGACCTTTCGCGGGAAGAATTTTTGAAATATGCCTGGGAGTGGAAGGAGAAATACGGGGGTATTATTTTAGAGCAGTTAAAGAAACTGGGAGCAAGCTGTGATTGGGATCGTACCCGTTTTACCATGGAAGAAGATCTTTCTGAAGCGGTGATTGATTCATTTATCCACCTCTACAAAAAAGGTTGGATTTACCGTGGTATCCGCATGGTAAACTGGGATCCTGCCGGTAAAACCGCGGTTTCTGATGAAGAGGTGATCCGTAAAGAGGTTAATCAAAAGTTATACTATATAAAATACCTAATTTCTGGTACAACAGATCAGTTTTTAACGATTGCAACCACGCGCCCGGAAACCATAATGGCCGATGCAGCCATCTGTATCAACCCGAATGACGAACGTTTTACGCACCTCAAAGGCAAAAAAGTTTTTGTACCGTTGGTTAACCACGAAATTCCGGTTATTGAAGATGAATATGTAGATATCGAATTTGGAACAGGTTGTTTAAAAGTTACACCGGCACATGATTTAAACGATTATGAACTGGGCGTAAAACACAATTTGCCGGTTACCGATATCTTAAACGATGATGGAACCTTAAATGAACTGGCGGTTATTTTAGTGGGTGAAGACAGGTTTGTTGCCCGTAAGAAAATCGCTAAAATGCTGGAAGAGGCCGGTCACTTGGATAAAGTGGAAGATTATAAATCGCAGGTTGGTTTTTCCGAACGTACTGATGCAGCCATCGAGCCAAAACTTTCTATGCAATGGTTTGTAAAGATGAAAGAGATGGCACAGCCAGCTTTGGATGATGTGTTGAATGGAGAAGTAAACCTGATTCCGAATAAATTTGAAAATACCTACCGCCACTGGATGGAAAATGTACGCGATTGGAACATTAGCCGCCAGTTATGGTGGGGGCAAAGAATTCCGGCCTGGTATGACGATAAAGGAAACTGGGTGGTTGCCAAAACCAAAGATGAAGCCTTAGAAGAATTCTGGAAGAAAAAACATCTGAACGAGAATTGTTCGGAAGCTGAAAAAGCTGGATTCAAACATCAGTTAGCGCCATTTTTAAGACAGGATGATGACGTAATGGATACCTGGTTCTCCTCGTGGTTATGGCCAATTTCGGTTTTTGATGACTTTAAAAATCCTGAAAATAAAGACATCAATTATTATTACCCAACTAACGATCTGGTTACCGCGCCTGAAATTTTATTCTTCTGGGTGGCCCGCATGATTATGGCGGGGCATGAGTTTATGGGTAAAAAACCATTTACGAATGTATATTTAACGGGGATAGTACGCGATAAACTGGGACGGAAAATGTCTAAATCGCTGGGCAATTCACCAGATCCGATTGGATTGATTGAAAAATATGGTGCTGATGCCGTTCGTGTGGGTATGTTAATGTCATCTCCTGCCGGTAACGATTTAATGTTTGATGAAGCTTATTGCGAGCAGGGGCGTAATTTTGCCAGTAAAATATGGAATGCTTTCCGTTTGGTAAAAGGATGGGAGGTTGATGAAAACCTGGTGAATCCGAATACCCAGGCCATTTTGTGGTTCGAAAACCGCTTTAATGAGGCATTAGTAGAAATTGAAGCCAACTTTAAGCAATACAGGCTGTCTGAAGCATTAATGATTACTTATAAGTTGGTTTGGGATGATTTCTGTGCCTGGTATTTAGAAATGGTTAAACCTGCTTACCAGCAGCCAATTGATGCAGATAGTTATCAGGCAACAATTGCATTCTTTGAAAATATCATCAAATTATTGCACCCGAATATGCCTTTCATTACCGAAGAGTTATGGCATGATGATTTGTTTGCAGATCGTGGCGAAATGGACTGTTGTATTGTGGCCGAATTCCCGAAAGGTGGGGCTTTTGATGAGCAATTATTGAAAGATGCGGAGGTAATTAAAACCGTTGTAGCTGAAATTAGAAATGTAAGGAACCAGAAACAGATTTCTCCTAAAGAAGCGCTGCCTTTAAGTATCAAAATAAATTCTGATCTTGACTATGAAAAATGGTTAAACATTGTTTTCAAACTGGCCAATGTATCAGAAGCTGAAATTGTAAACGATAAAATTGTTGGTGCAACTGCTTTTATGGCTGGTAAAGATGAATTTTTTATCCCGCTAACCGAAAACGTTGATTTAGAGGCAGAGCGCGAACGCTTAAATGCCGATTTAATTTATCTGCAGGGTTTTTTAAAATCAGTTGATTCCAAACTAAACAACGAACGCTTTGTGCAGAATGCGAAACCAGAAGTTATTGCTAACGAACGCAACAAAAAAGCCGATGCTGAGGCGAAAATCAGAATTATTGAAGAAAGTTTAGCGGTTTTAGGCTAATAATAATCTCACAGACCTGTAAGGTTTTTAAAACCTTACAGGTCTCTTTAATTAAAAAATATGATACGCTCTCAGAATTTATTATGCATTTTTTCCTGCCTGTTATTATTTATTGTTTCCTGTAAGAAAGAAGGCGATAAAGAAGAGGTACTGAAATATCCCATTTCCTTAACTTATAAATCTTACAGTAAGGGAAAAATGAGGATGTGGACAATGAATGGCGAGGTACTGGATCAACAAAAAATAGCAAATTTTGCAGGAAATGCCTTTGCTAATTCATTTGATGCCAATTTTTATCAGATAAAATTTACTAAAGCCGATTCTGCAGAAATTAGATATCCACCTGCATTGGATGGATTTTGGACTTACAAAGTTAAGGATTCTGCTAATATTGATTTTAAAGGTGATGTTCATCTGTTTCATGGAATGGTGTTTGGGAACCAAGCTACGCTTGATCGGTCTTTTCTAATATATAGAACCAGCATTTATACTCAACCTGTGAGGGTAATCAATCAACCAACATCAATTCCTCCCATTATTTACAGGGCAGATTTAGGATTTAAAGCTATGGGGAATAAAAAAGCCCTTACGATCTCTGGTTATCTTTATAAATTGCGCCTGTATAACAGAGCTGCTATTTTTAGCGGTCACATGTTCGGTGATTTTAACGAGCGATTTTTAAACGAATTACAAGATCGTGATACTTTAGTTGTGCAGTTGACTAAAAATAATTGGGCGCTGTAAAAAATAACCTACAAGGTATATTCAGTCCATTAGAAATTTAGTTTCTAATGGCTTTTTTATTTAATTCGAATAAAATTATTTGATTAAGAATAGATTATTTCAAACGTTTTCCTAAAATAGTAAAAAGATCTTATTGCAGTAAATATTAGCCATCCAGGCCTTTTATTTAAGGTTAATGTGATGGTTAACCATTATTTTAATTTAAGGTTTCAAAAATATTACTTACGAAAATTTAAGGTTTATTTTTATTAACCATATTTTAGGTTCTGTTAAGCAATTTGCGGGAAGGCAGACTGTTTAAATACTTTTCTAACCTTATTTAAACTGTTTTATTCTATGGAAAATTCCAGAAGAAAATTTATTAAACAATCGGCAATATTTGCTGCGGCAACTTATGCGGGTACCATGGGCATGAGTGCCAAAAGTTACGGCCGTATCATTGGTGCAAATGATCGGGTACGTGTTGGTGTTGTTGGATTTTCTGACCGATTTAAAGATACCCTTTTGCCTTGTTTTTTGAACCACAATAAGGAGCTGAATTTCGATATTGTTGGCCTTTCCGATCTTTGGAACTACCGTAGAGATTTAGGGATTGCCCATTTAAAAGAAAAATTCGGCCATGATATTAAAGCCTGCCGTAACAATGATGAGCTTTATGCAATGAAAGATCTTGATGCTGTAATTATCAGTACTGCCGATTTTCAGCACGCGCTCCATACCATCGAGGCCGTAAAAGCCAATTGCGATGCGTATGTAGAAAAGCCTTTTGCCGAAACCATGGACGATGCTAAAGCTGCATTTAAAGCGGTTAAGGCAAGTAAACAGATTGTACAAATTGGCTCGCAAAGAAGAAGTGGTGAGAATTATATCAACGCGGCAAAATTTATACAGGACGGAAAATTCGGACCAATCACTGCTGTTGATCTGGTATGGAATGTAAACCAGCCTGGCAGATGGCGCAGACCAGATTTAGTGGCTAAATTAAAAGAAGAAGATATTGATTGGAAACGTTTCTTAATGAACCGCCCGGTTGAAGCCTTCGATCCACGGAAATATTTAGAATACAGGTTGTTCTGGCCTTATTCATCTGGTATGCCCGGGCAGTGGATGTCGCACCAGATTGATACGGTGCATTGGTTTACCAATCTGAAACATCCACGGAGTGTAGTGGCAAATGGAGGCATTTACACCTGGAAAGATGGCCGTAGAAACTGGGATTCGATGGTTGCGGTATTCGATTACGGTCAGCCGGATATGACCGACGGTTTCCAGGTTACTTTCACCTCAAGAATGCAGAATAGTGTAGGCGATGTAGGCGAAGTTTACTATTCAAATGGTGGGGAGTTGAATTTAATTACCAATAAGGTATCGCCAAAAGGTGGTTTAAGGGAAAAAGAGGCAGCCGCCATGGGACTAAAAGCTAACCTTTTACCTGAATTTGATTTAAGCAAAACCGAAATTAAAGCCGCAACTGGTGCCAATATGGGTGGTGATGGGTTAACCTCTGGCCATATGCGAAACTGGATGGAATGTGTGCGTAGCCGAAAAACACCAAATGCCCCTGTTGAAGCAGGTTATTCGCACTCTATTGCCAATATCATGACCAATGCTGCAGTACGCACGGGTGCGAAAGCAGTTTTCGATGAAGGTAAACAGGAAGTAATGGCAAACGGAAAAGTATTTAAATATTAAAATAGAAATATCGTCATTTCGAGAAAGAATGACGGCAAGAAAAAACGTATCATGTTAAATTTCAAAAAATATAGTATTCTGGCGCTTTCGCTAATCAGTTTATCAGCTGCTGCTCAAAAAATAAAACCATTATTTGATGGTAAAACGCTTACCGGTTGGAAAGCCGTTGCAGGTGCTGCTCCATACAAGGTTGAAGACGGAATGATTGTCGGAACGATGACCAAAGGCACACCAAATTCGTTCTTAATCACTGAAAAAGAATATGGCGATTTCATTTTAGAACTGGATGTGAAACTGGAAGGCGAAACCACCAACTCGGGCGTGCAAACCCGTAGCCACCTTAAACCAGAAGGAAATAATGGTAAAGGATTGGTTTTTGGCAGACAGGTAGAAATAGACCCTACACCTCGCGCATGGACGGGTGGAATTTACGATGAAGCCAGAAGATTGTGGCTTTATCCTTTAGAGCTTAACCCATCTGCAAAACCGTTGTATAAAAAGAATGAGTTTAACCACTACAAAATTGAATGTATTGGTAACGAAACTAAAACCTGGGTAAATGGAACACCTGTTGCCTACGTAATCGATACCTTAGATAAATCTGGATTTATTGGCTTACAGGTTCACGGTATTGGCAATAACCTTGATAACGATGGTAAGAAGGTTTATTTTAAAAACATTAACATCCAAACAGAGGGATTAAAAGCCAAAGCTTTTCCAAAAGGAATTTATACGGTGAATTTAACTCCGAATACTTTATCTGCTTACGAAAAATCGGAAGGCTATAAACTATTGTTCGATGGCAAAAGCAATGCAGGTTGGGTTGGTGCTTATAAAACTACCTTCCCTGCCAAAGGATGGAAAATTGCCGATGGCGTAATTAGCGTTGAACCGTCTGGTGGTGCAGAATCGACCAACGGTGGTGATATTGTAACCAAAGATGAATATGCTGCTTTTGATTTATCGTTCGAGTTTAAATTAACCCCAGGTGCAAATAGCGGGGTGAAATACTTCGTTACCTTAAGCGAAAAAAATACGGGTTCGGCCATCGGACTTGAGTATCAGGTTTTAGATGATGTATTACATCCGGATGCAAAATTAGGCAGGGATGGAAACCGTACCCTGGCCTCTTTATACGATTTAATTACTGCTAAAAAAGAAGCCCGTTACCTGCGTCCAATTGGCAGTTGGAACAATGGCCGTGTGGTGGTATATCCAAATAACAAAGTAGAACATTATTTAAACGGGGTTAAAGTGTTAGAATATACCCGTGGATCTGAAGAGTTTAAAAAATTGGTTGCTATCAGTAAATATAAAGATTGGAAAAATTTTGGCGAAGCACCGAAAGGGCATATTTTGTTGCAGGATCATGGCAATAAGGTAGATTTCAGGACCATTAAAATCAAAACTTTATAACATGAGTTCGATTAATATTTATGTGTTTTGATTAGTTTTTAGCCTCCCTTTTCTAACGCGATCGTCATGCTGAATTTATTTTACAAGTAGCACTAGTGATTTCAATTGTCTTGTAGCTACTACGTGGTCAGCATCTTTCCTGCTAGATAGGCCCTGAAATAAATTACCTTCGGTGAGCTTGCTAAGGCTCGGTTCAGGGTGACGACCGTGAGTTAAAAATACCCGCAGAAGACTTTTTAAGCCAATATTAATGATCGAGTTTAGGTTATCTGTGCGAATTTGTAGTTAAATATATTTATGAATAAAGAAATAAAATATTAACATATTATGCATCGTCGATCTTTTGTGAAAACATCAGCTTTGTTAGGCTCTGGTTTACTTTTGGGTAACCAGGGCTTTGCCAATTTAATACCTGATGAAATTATTAATGTAGCCATGATTGGTTGTGGCGATCGCGGTAAAGGTGTTTTGTCGGTAATTAAATCAATGCCTGCAAAGTATAAAATTAAAGCTTATTGTGATTTACTCGATTTTAGGCTTAAGGAAACCGAAAAGTACGTTCCTGCTGATGCGAAAGCTATAAAAGATTACCACAAAGTTTTAGACGATAAAACAATCGACGCGGTTTTTATAGCTACACCTTTAAGCGAGCATTTCGGCATTGCAAAAGATGCTGTGCTGGCTGGTAAACATGTGTATGTAGAAAAAACCATGACTTATAATATAACCCAGGCGCTCGAACTTAAAAAACTGGTTAAAGAGCATCCCAACCAGGTTTTTCAGGTGGGATATCAATACCGTTATTCGCCCCTGTATTTTAAGGTGAAAGACATGGTACAAAGCGGTTATTTAGGTAAGGTTAGCCAGATCGATTGCCGTTGGGACCGTAATGGCAATTGGCGCAGGGCAGTTCCGGATCCGGCTTTAGAACGCAAAATCAATTGGCGGATGTACAAGGAATATTCTGGCGGATTAGCTGCCGAGCTTTTATCGCACCAGATTGATTTTATCAACTGGGCTTTCGAAACCCAGCCCGATGAAATTATGGGATCAGGTGGGATAGATGTTTTTAAAGACGGACGCGAAACTTATGATAACATACAGGCCATTCTGCGTTATAACGAAAAAGGAATGATTGGCAACTTTGGAGCCACTTGTGGCAATGCGCATGATGGATATCTGTTTAAAATAAAAGGTACTAAAGGTTCGGTTTCTTTGCTTACCAATACAGGCTTATTTTATCCCGAAGAAAGTGCTAAAAAAGAATTAGGTATTGTGGATGGAGTAACCGGGGCTACAAAAATTGTGGTCAATAAAGATGGGGGAATCCCGATTTTAGATAAACCCACTATAGATGGTACAAATTATGCCTTGGATGAGTTTTATAAATCGATAATAACCAAGAAAGAACCTGCATCGAATATCAATACCGGAACCCAGGCGGCTATATGCGTGTCCATGTGTAATGAGGCAATTTATAGTGGCAATAAACAGGTTTGGAAGCCAGCGTACGATGTATAAAGTAATGCTGGCATTTAAGATTTCTTGCCATTGGCAGTTACATGGACACATCTTTGAAGTTGGTTTTTATGCGTTATGCTAGCCTGCTTTAATAATACATAGGTTTTACCGAAGAACGCCCGTCAATCCCAAGCGGCAGGAAATCAAAAAACAGGTGCAGAATAGAACAAATAGCACTACCAAACTTTAAACGCAGTGGTTTTGTGTTCATAAGCGATGAATCGAAACTTTAATGAGGATTGAACACAAAACAAAGTGCCACTGTTTTTGATGAGCAGGGGTGGTGAGGAGCCACATTGCCGGATTGACAAAGCGTTTTGGGTACTTTGGCGCCCCAAAATGCGCAGCATTTTTTCTATTGGTTGGTGTCTCACCGACCAAGAAGATAACAATTATTCGACTTTAGTTTTTTGTAAGCCGATTAAGTTTCGGTCGGTGAGACACCAACCGATAGATGAAAGATCCTTCACTACGTTCAGGATGACAAAATATGACGTTACAATTCCAGATACTCTGGTATTTCCTGTACGAAATTAAAGCTGCCTTTTTCCGCATCCATCTTTGCATAAACATGTTGCAAGCCATTGGTCAAAACGATCCATCTGGCCTGGTGTACGGAGTTGTATCGGGATGCCTGATCGAAAACCGATTGCGTAATCTTTACCTTGGGTGCCTTACATTCAATTAACATCAGCTTTTCGCCAGCAGTATTGTATACTAAAATATCGCTGCGTTTTTGTAACTGGTTTAGCACCAAACCACCCTCAATCTGGATCAATGTACGTGGGAATTTTTTTTCCAAAATCAGGTTTTGTATAAAATGCTGGCGTACCCATTCTTCAGGCGTAAGTACCAGATGTTTCTTCCTGATCTCGTCGAAAATAAAAACCACATCATCCTTTTGGGTAATTTTAAATGGGTAGGGCGGCAGGTTAAGTGGGATAGGGGTAAATATTTCGGTTTTCAATTTACAGTTGGCGGTTTTCAGTTCGCAATCGGCAGTTTACAATTAACAATGCAACAATAAAACAATATATCAATTATTACAGGTTCAAAGTTAGTTTAATTTTGAGACATGTAAGCAAATCTAAAATCTAGGATCTCATATCTCCCTTAATTTATAAACATTTACCCAAATCGTTAAACCTAAATCGTAATTTTACGGGCAATGACTGCTGCCGAAATTATCAAAGATATTAAAGCCCGAAAATTCAAACCTGTGTATTTATTACATGGAGAAGAATCTTACTATATCGATCAAGTAACAGATTATATTGAAGATAAACTGCTGAACGATGCCGAAAAAGGCTTCAATCAAACGGTTTTATATGGCAAAGATACCGATATGGCAACGGTTTTGGGGGCTGCGAAGCGCTACCCGATGATGTCTGATTACCAGGTAGTAATCGTTAAGGAAGCACAGGATTTAAAATGGGGTAAAGAAGATTCGAGTAGCAAAGAGGGCGAATTTGTACTCAATTATTTTGAAAAACCTTTACCCAGCACCATTTTGGTACTCGCCTACAAGTATGCCAATTTCGATAAGCGTAAGAAGGTTTACAAAGCCATTAGCAAAAGCGGTTTAATCTTCCAGTCAGATCCTGTTCGCGATTATAAACTGGTACCCTGGATTGAGGAATTTATTAAAGATAAAGGTTACAAGATCGATCAGCAGGCATCGGCTTTAATGGCCGAGTATTTAGGAACCGACCTTTCCAAAATTGCCAATGAGATCGAAAAGTTAATGCTTAATGTTCCAAAAGAAGTAACCATTAATGCCGATCTGGTTCAGAAAAACATCGGTATTAGTAAAGAATATAATGTTTTCGAACTGCAGAAGGCCCTGGCCATCCGTGATGTACTAAAATGTAATAAAATTATCAATTACTTCGCCAGCAATCCTAAAGCTAATCCAACAGTAATGGTTTTAGCCAATTTAGGTGGTTATTTTACTAAACTTCTAAAATACCATTATATCCCAAACAAGGCCGATGCCGCGTCAGCTTTGGGCGTGCCTCCATTCTTTATCAAAGATTATGAGGTAGCAGCAAGAAATTACAACACCGGAAAAGTTTTCCAGGTGATCGGCTTACTCCGTGAATACGATTTAAAAAGCAAAGGTTTAGATAGTAGCGGAAATGTTGATGATGGAGAACTCTTAAAGGAACTTGTTTTCAAGATCGTACACTAATTTTTTTTAGGTGTCATTTTATTGCTCATCAAACGTTTGCGTAGATTTTAGAAATCTTTTTGTGATTTAATATCATTATTTTAGAAATCGATACTTCATCAACAGCTGCTAACCATTTCTAAACAAACAAATGAAAACTAAAATTACAATTGTTTTATTACTGCTGTGCTTTTCTGTCAGCAGTTTTGCACAATCCTTAAAACCTTACAATCTTTCCTTCCTAAAACTCGCTAACAGGTGGGACGAAGCTATGCCTCTTGGTAATGGTATGTTAGGTGTTTTAATCTGGGAAAAGAACAATAAATTGCGCCTTTCATTAGATCGTGCAGATCTGTGGGATGAGCGTAAAGCGCTGGATATTTCTAAACTTAATTTTAAGTGGGTAGAAGAGCAGGTTCACCAAAATAACTATGCCGAGGTTCAAAAAATAGGAGATGAACCTTATGATAACAGTCCATATCCAACCAAATTGCCTGCTGCAGCAATGGAATTTGATATGGCTAAGCTAGGTAAAGTATTATCGAACGAATTGGATATCGAAACGGCCTTAAATACAGTAAAATTCGAAAATGGTACTGTTTTTAACTGTTACATCCATGCAGAGCAGCAACGGGGATATTTTAGTTTCGAAAATCTTAAATCTACGGTACTCATACCTAACTTGATTGTGCATAATTATGCCAATAATTTTATCGAAAAAGGCGATAACAGTCATGCAGGAGAAGGTTTGCAGAAATTAGGCTATGAAAAAGGAACAGTTGCCAATAATATAAATAGTATCCGTTACCATCAGCCTACCTACGAGGGGCATTATTATGAGGTGTTGGTTCAATGGAAAACAATGGATAACGGCAATGTAATCGGTTCCTGGACAATTAGTAATGATAAAGCTGCAGAATTACCTGTCATTTCTTCGACTGCGAAAGAGCCGACTGGCTGGGATTCTCATATCAAATGGTGGAAGGATTATTGGAATAAATCGAATATCTCTGTTCCTGATCAGGTCATTCAAAAACAATACTATTTAGAAATGTACAAATTGGGCTGTGTAGCCAGAAAAGGTGCACCAGCCATAACTTTACAAGCCGTTTGGACAGCTGATAACGGTAGTTTACCGCCCTGGAAAGGCGATTTCCATAATGATTTGAATACCCAATTGAGTTATTGGCCAACATATACCGCTAACCACTTGGCAGAGGGGGGCACTTTTACCGATTGGTTATGGAATATCAGAGAAAAGAACCTTGATTATACCAGGCAATATTTTGGTGTTAATGGCTTAAATGTGCCAGGTGTGGTTACTTTAAATGGCGATCCGATGGGTGGATGGATCCAGTATTCGCTTTCGCCAACCGTAAGCGCATGGACCGCGCAACATTTTTATTGGCAGTGGAAATATAGCATGGATAAAAGGTTTCTTAAAACCAGGGCTTATCCATACATCTGCGAAGCAGCAACCTATCTGGAGAATATCACAAGATTGAAAGATGGCAAACGTTCACTGCCTTTAAGCTCTAGCCCTGAGTATAACGATAACAGCATAAAAGCTTGGTTTTTAAACTGGACCAACTATGATTTGTCGTTGGCTAAGTTCCTATTTAAAGCTGCAGCTGAAGTAAGCATGGCAAAGGGTAAAATAGATGAAAGCAAACATTGGGAAGAAGTACTCAAACAATTGCCGGATTATGAAATAAATGAAACTGGTTTGACCATTGCTCCTGGATCTAATTTAACGGGTTCCCATAGGCATTTTTCGCAGTATATGGCCATATATCCGCTCGATTTATTAGATGTTAACCACCAAAAAGATAAAAGCATTATTGATAATTCTTTAAAACGATTAGAAGAAATGGGTACAAGGGCATGGTGTGGTTATTCTTTTAGCTGGATGGCTTCTATATACGCCAGAGCTTACCAGGCCGATAAAGCATTAAAACAATTGGAAATTTTTGCTTCAAACTTTTGCTCTACAAATAGTTTTCACTTAAACGGCGATCAAAAAGGAGGGCAATACTCAGGCTTTACCTACCGTCCGTTTACCTTAGAAGGCAATTTTGCCTTTGCACAAGGCGTTCAGGAGCTTTTATTACAGAGTAGAACCGGTTACATACAGGCATTCCCGGCTGTACCACAAAGCTGGAAAGACGTTACTTTTAATAATCTACGTGCAGAAGGTGCCTTTTTAGTAAGTGGAAATAAAGAAAATGGTGTGCCAACAAGGGTAAAAGTATATGCAGAAAAAAAGGGTTTACTTAGAATTAAACTGCCTTTTAAAACCTATGTGGTGAGAGATTTACCGACTGAAAATGTAAAAATGGGCGATGATGGAATTGTTGAAGTAAAGCTTAAAAAACATCAGACCATTGTTTTTGAAAACGGTTACGAATAATCGCATCAAGGCTATATCATAAAACAAAGTTCTCTAAATTTTGTCACTTTGAGCTCAATACAAGCTGAGCTCAAAGTGGTATCGAAATGTTTACGCTGATAATCTAATCTGTAAACCTATTCCATTAATTATTTAATAGGTCTTTCACTTTTTTCAACATTTCATCTGCTGAGGTGGTCGCTAATAATTTAATGTCGAAAGTTGCCAATGCGCTATGGAGTGCATTAAGTTGTTTTGTGTTTTTATTGGCTATATACTGAGCTTTCAGCACCGAAATTTTTTCAAAATCCTGTGCGCCTTCAATAAGCTTTTCGAACCTCACTGAACTTAACGGACCTGGGTAAATCTGATAGGTGTCGCCAGCTGGCCAGGCGGTAAAACGACTATCAACCAGTGGATTTTTTGTCCAACTGTTGTAAGCCCATCTTACATACCCATCAAGGGCTTTATTTGCCGAGTACCAGCCCATCCAAACCTGTTCTGCCGGAGAAGAGAAGGTAAATGCATTTGGATAAGGTTCAGTGCAGCAAGTATACCAGGTGCTAATTTTGCCTTGTTGTTGGCGTTTTTGCAGTACCTCGGCGGGGAAATCCCATTTAGAAGCGATACAATAGTTGTCAATATTGCCTTCTATTTCGCCATGATAATCGCCTGCAAGCGCTATTTTCCAATCTTTATCTGTTTCTTTCAGTAATTTTATAACCGCCTTCATCGCTTCCATGGGCCTTTCGTCCATCGCGATATAAGTTTTGGAAAACCATCCTTTTTGTTTTAAGTGCGTAGTGAAATCAATTAACATGGTTTTCCAAAAGCGGTTATAAGCTTCAGATCCAATCGCATCTTTAAGCACAGCTTCTTGCCCAAGATTTTCATCATAATAGGTGAAGGCAATTTTCCAAGGCACCATACTATAGCAGTTTATACGGTCTGTAATACCACATTCCATTACAAATGCGATGTATTTATCAAATAAGCTATAATCATATTTCCAGCTACCATCTTTCTTTTTGGTCCATTTAATTAAACTCGGATAATCATCAAATGTTTGGTGGCCCCATGGTTCGTTTACAATACTGGCTGTTATCGTTTTTTGCCCTGCATTGGCCAGCATTTGATAGTATTCTTTCATCAGGGAGAAATGTTCGGCGCTCCAGGTTTGAACATTGTGTACACGCGCAATGGCCTGTGGATGTTGCCAAAGATCTAAATCGTACTTCCATTTGTTGGCAGGAGGTAGCGTTCTGTCTAATACCTGAATAGTAATTTGTAATTCCTGTTCTTTATTGCCGATAACTTTAATCTGGCCAGAATAGCTGCCCGCTTTAGCATTCGCCGGTACTTTTATACTTAGCCAAACAGGCTGCGTATTATTTTTTAACAGGCTTACGGCTGTGGTTTTAGTATCTATAATATCAGCTACGTAAGAAGAATCAAAATCTTTTGCTTTTCTGTAACCACAACCGCCTTTAAATTCATCGGTAATTACATATTTTAAAAAACTGCTGCTAATGTTTTCTCTTTTCAACACATTTCCTTGGGCATCTTTCAGGTCAGAAACCTGTATTTTGATTGATTTTGATGCTTCACTGCTCCACAATAACACCTGAGTGTTTATCTTTTCTCCTTTCCATGCTTTGGTTGTCCATGTTTTATTTACTGCTATTTCAGGAGGAACTTCTCTAGCATAACGGATATTTGAAGAGGCAAAACTAACCTGTAATCCAGGATTAACTTTACTCCAGTCGATACTGGCATCAGGCTTGTTTTGAGCATTGGCGGTTAAATAAAAACCTAAGAAACAGAGTAAGAATAGATATTTCATCCCCCCAAATTAGTCATTTGATTATTAAAATAATACGATTTAATGAGTGACTTATACACGCAAACGTTTGTTGTTGTGTAACGAAATAGATAGATCGGGGCTTGGGCTATGCCGTAGCCAAAAAGGTAAAAAAGACATAGCTAATTATTGAGGGATAACCTGTGAGCAATGTAAGACGTTTTACTGTTTGATCTTCCTGTTTATGCTACCGTTTGCATTTTTTTTGATTAAGTTTTAATGTTCTGGTAATTAGTATTTTACATTGCTTATTGATAATTGTTGTACCATAATTTTTGTAAACTGATATGCTTATGATATATTTGTTATGCAACCGATTGTTTTGTTGCGCCTTAACCAAATTAAAATTATGATCTATAAACGAATGATGTGCTGCCTGATGCTTCTTATCTGCTGTGCAGCCTATTCCAGGGCCCAGAATACTAGCCCTTACATCATCAATGTAACAAACAAACCCTATTTACTGCGAAGCTTTCTGATGTTTGAAGGCAAAAAACGTACCCATGTAATTTCTGTAGGTACGCCCGAAAAAGTAAACTATGCTTACGATTTAAAGCAGGGTGCTTTACTCGAGGTATGGCGTGGAGATTTTATGGATGTGAAAGAAATGTGGCAAGATAGGGGAGAACCTCAGCTCGCCAAACCTTTGGGTACCGTTTTACCACTTTCTGCAACACCTGCCCTTGCTGTACTGGCCGATAAAGATGCTGCATGGCCTGATTCTATTGCTTTTGACGACCTTCAAAACAAGGGTTATGTATTGGATAAAAGCAAAATGCCAACCTTCTTATATACCGCTAACGGTGCCGATGTAACTGATAAAATAACCGTTCTGAATGGCGGTACAGCTTTAAGCCGTACCATCAGCATCAGCAACGGCAAGCAGCCACTTTATTGTCGTATTGCTGCCGGATCAACTATCGAAGCGCATAAAAATAATACTTACACTGTTGGCGATAAGGCTTATACCGTAACAGTGGGCCAAGGCACGAAGGCGTTTATCAGGAAAACCCAAAATGGCAAGGAGCTGCTGGTGCTACTGGCCAATGCCACCGATTCGTTAACCTATTCGCTAACCTGGTAATCAAGACATGAAAAAATCAACATACTTATTGTCTCTTTTGTTACTGGGCACCGGACTGGTAACCGTAAAAGCACAAACACAAACAGAGAAACAGATTTATCCCATAGTAACCGTTCCCATTCCAAAAGAAATAGCCTTGGAAGTTGGTGGAATGACTTTTTTACCTAATGATGAGCTGGCTGTGGCTACCCGTAAAGGTGAAGTGTGGATTATCACCAATCCTTATATGAAAGATGGCCAGCAACCAAAATACCGTCTATTTGCGCAAGGTATGCACGAAATATTGGGCTTAAATTACATCAAGGGCGATCTTTACCTTACCCAGCGCGCCGAGATTACACGCCTGCGCGATCTGGACGGCGATGGCGAAGCCGATGAATACCGCACCATGTACTCCTGGCCATTATCAGGCAATTACCATGAATATGCCTATGGTCCGATGTTGGATAAAGATGGCAATATGGTGGTTACACTTAACGTGGGCTGGATTGGCTATGGTGCCAGTTTATCTAAATGGCACGGATGGATGCTCAAATTTACTCCCGATTTTAAGTTAAAACCTTTTGCAACCGGCTTCCGTTCGCCTGCAGCGATGGCGCTGAATAGCGAAGGCGATATATTTTATGCCGAAAACCAGGGCGACTGGGTAGGCTCAGGCAGCATTACCCACGTAGAGGAAGGCGATTTTGTAGGCAATCCTGCCGGCCTGGTATGGGCAGATGAGCCAGGCTCCCCGATTAAACTGCACAAAAAAGATATTCCCGATACCGGCGAACCTGAATTCGAAGTAGCCAAAAGAGTGCCTGGACTAAAAACACCTTCTGTGTGGATTCCACATTCTATTATGGGTAACTCAACATCGGGTATCCTCAATTATACTGATAATGGCAATATGGGGCCTTTTAAAGGGCAGCTTTTTGTAGGCGACCAATCGCAGAGTAACATCAACAGGGTATTTTTAGAGAAAGTTAAAGGGGTATACCAGGGCGTGGTATTTCCATTTCGCAGGGGATTTTCTTCAGGTATCCTCAGGATGAACTGGGGATCAGATGGTAGTATGTTTGTTGGAATGACTTCAAGAGGGTGGTCATCTACAGGTAAAGCCGAATACGGGTTGCAGCGTTTAACCTGGTCGGGTATTATGCCATTTGAGGTGCAAACGGTAAAGGCTCAGCCTGATGGTTTCGAGCTTGAGTTTACCATGCCTGTTGATGAAAAAACCGCCCGCGATGCCGGCGCTTATAAACTCTCTACTTTTACCTATAAATACCACCACATTTACGGCAGTCCGGTAATTAACCGATCGGCCCGTACCATTAAAGCCATTGTTGTTTCTCCCGATCATAAACGGGTGCGCCTGGTGTTGGATAGCTTAAAAGAAGGTTACATCCACGAAATCAAAATGGAAGGATTACGTGCTGAACAGGGCAATATCCCTTTATTGCATGATTATGGCTATTATACTTTGAATAAGATCCCTGATGGAGAAAAATTGGCCTTAACTGCTGAAAATAAACCTACAGGCAACGCGCCGGCTGAACACCATATGGAGGGAATGGAACACCACCAAATGGGCAATATGCCAGCAGCAGGTGGTGCAGTTAAAGGCAATACCGATGTTACAAAACATGTTACGCAACAACCCGAAAACTGGACTAAAGGACCTGATAAAACGATTGTACTGGGTACCAAGCCAGGTTTAAAGTTCGACCTGACCAGTATTACCCTAAAGGCAGGTACTACAGTAAAATTAACCTTCAAAAATGTGGATGATATGTTGCACAATTTTGTGCTCACCACGCCTGGTTCTGGTAATGCGGTAGGGGAAATGGCCTTAAAAATGGGCCTAGATGGCGAAAAGTACGATTTTGTTCCTGCCACACCTAAGGTGTTGGCTTACACGTCGTTATTACAACCTGGAAAATCGGATACGATTTATTTTACAGTGCCTAAAACACCGGGCATCTATCCTTTTATTTGTACCTATCCGGGCCACTATATGGTGATGAAAGGCCAGATGAAAGTGATTAAATAATATTTGTATTTAACAGCCAATAATTATTAAAAGCAGATTGAGCGTTGATTTAAGCGCTTAATCTGCTTTTTTTATACTCATTAATTATGCCCCCACTTCACTTTGTAACTAAGATAAAAGTACTAAAAGATTGGAAAGACTATAGAAGAATTAGCAGGTACTTTTTCAGACCACCAAAAAAATAATTATTAATTTTAGGTGATACCTGGTCAAAAATATCCACATACTATAATAAAAGCATAGTAATCATGACAGCAACATTCATTAATGAGAAGCCCAGCCAGCGCGAAGCACTTTTTATGAAACTCTACAAAGAAGCCTTTCCTTTGGTTGCAAGACATGTGAGCAAGATGGGCGGATCATTTGACGAGGCGAAAGACATTTTTCAGGATGCACTGATAATATATTATGAGAAAGTACAGGTTTCGGGGCTAAAGTTGAGGTACCGGGAAAAAGCCTATTTATTTGGGATCGCCAAATATTTATGGATCAAACGTTACCAGGAAAACGACAGGCAGGTTGCTCTTGATTCTTTTAGTCTTGTTTTTAATGAAGAGATCGATTGGGCAGATACCGGATACGAGGAAGTTTCTTCAGGGAAACTGTTGCGTTTACTGGAGCAGGCCGGACAGAGATGTATGCAATTGCTCAGTGCTTTTTATTATGAAAAACTCGATATGGAAACACTGGCAGGGCGTTTTGGCTTTTCGGGCGCGCGCTCTGCAACCGCCCAGAAATTTAAATGCCTCGAAAAAGTTAAAAATACCGTTAAAGCTAAATCCTTAACATATGAAGACATTGTTGAATGAGCTCCGTTTAATTGAGCATTATCTGCTGTCGGACGATAAGGATGGAGAAAGTTTCCTGCTCGAAGCCAAAATGATTTTACAGCCCGAACTCAAAGAGCAGGTATACTGGCAGCAGAAAACCTACCAGGTGGTGCGCGATTATGGCCGGAAACAGCTGAAAAACGAAATCAATAACATTCACGAAACGCTGTTCAATACCGAAGCGCATCAAAGTTTCAGGCAAAAGGTAATGCATTTGTTCGGCAAATAAACAATCAATTTAATTTATAAATCGTGCTCCATTATTGGGGCAGGGGCATCGTTATGCCTAAAATTTAAAAGCAATATGATGAATATTAACCAGGAATTCCGCCTTTATGCAGTAAAACACCAGCGCTTAAACAGCCTCTATGTAGATCAGTATATGAGCAGAACTGCTGCTTATACCTTGCCGGTTGCCATGACGCCCTATATCACGGAAGAACGCCAGCTGAATGTGGCACAAATGGATGTCTTTTCGCGGTTGATGATGGACAGGATTATTTTTTTAGGCGAAGCCGTTGAGGAGCGGAATGCAAATGTAATACAGGCCCAATTGCTTTTTTTGCAGTCGGTTGATGCCAAAAGCGACATCCAGTTGTATATCAATTCGCCAGGTGGATCGGTGTATGCAGGTTTAGGCATTTACGATACCATGCAGTTTATCGAGCCTGATGTAGCGACCATTTGTACGGGTATTGCCCTTTCTATGGGTTCGGTATTGTTGTGTGCAGGTGCTGCTGGTAAACGTTCGGCTTTGCAGCACTCGCGGGTCATGATCCATCAAACCTCAAGTGGGGCAGAAGGAACCGCTATTGATATGGATATCAGGATTAAAGAGGTGCTAAAAGTGCAATCAGATCTTTACCATATTCTGGCGAAACATAGTGGACAAAGTTATGAACGGATCAACGAATTAGCCAGTCGCGATTATTGGATGAGCGCCATCGAAGCAAAGGAATTCGGAATGATAGATGAAGTGTTAACGCGCGAGGGGTAAAAAAGTAATCAATAAAGAGCCAAAATGCCTGTGTGACTCTTTATTGATTTTAAAATAATTATACCGTATAATGCCTTAGTTAATTTTGATATAATAATAAACAGATACGTTTTTTGGCCTTGTCTCCGTACTTATTCTGGGCTCACCATATCCGGCGGGTATCCTTCCCTCAGTATTTATGGCTGCTGTTCCTTCAACAGTATACCTTTGCCTTGGTGTATTTGGCGCCTGCTTCTCAGCAATAAGTACAGCAACATTGTCTTTATCAAGATGTTTATGACCCTGGAAAGAATCACTTTGATAGCCACCAACAACGCGGGTATCCGGATCACTTTTCTCTTTAGCTACTGCAGGTACGGGCTGGTAAGGATCAAAAATGTTTAAGCCCCTCACAAACATCCCCCGCAAATCGGGTACATTAATTTGCGATGTGAGTATCTGAAACTTTGAATTAGGAACCGGGCGGCCATCACAAGGTGCCCACTTACTTTTATTGGAGGTAAAAATTCCCCCCGGACTCTTGTCGTGATTTTTCGTAACGGTATTAAACTGTTCATAGTTCAAATAAGAGGTAATAATGGTTCCAATCGGAAATTCCTTGGTACTGGTAATATTATCCTGTGCCGAAGCTTTGCTGGAGAATGATCCCCGGTCGGTTTGAATGGTTAAAATCACATCTTCATTGGCAGGCCGCTTACAGGTTACCAGTGTGGTAAAGCCTTTTAATGATTCTCCTACATCGAGTTTACCACTTAATAATGCGCTGGTGGGGTATACGTTAAACGAGGTAACTTTTGGCATGGAGTCGCCTGGTGATGATGGCCGGTAATGGATGGTAAACACCACTGCATCTTCTGTTTCAACATTTGTACCCTGAATAAAACCATATAGGTTGTTCTGCCCGTTTTTGGTTACGCAATTAACGTAGGCTTCATATAAATTGGTGTTTGGTACCGATTGCAGCAGCATTTGGGCGTTTTCAGCACCTATATTCAGCTCGGTAATAGACAATAACTTGGTTTTTAATGCTGTAAACTTATCTTCCGAATCATTTGCACCGATTGAAAATGGTACCCCTTTAATGGGGATGGTTAAAGAAGCACCCCATTTACCGGATTTCATGTCCGATTTGAAGGTTTCGGAAAGATAATAAGTTCTTAAATCTTGACTAAATGAGTTGGTGTTCGTCATTTTAGTAAAAGAATAGAGGCCGTCGGACAATAGTTTTTCACATTCCTGGGCATAGACTGTTGATGTTATTGAACCAGACAATAACAAGGGTATTAGTAGTTTGCGTATCATTGGATTTTGATTTTAAGCAAGTTAAAAGATCGATTTTTCTTATGAAATACCTAATAGAGGGTATTATACGTCATTTTTCCTCATTCTAGGGCGAGTTTTAATGCCCATTGCCTTAAGCACTGGTCTGGCTTGTACCTTAGTATTTTAGAGATTAAACCTTTACAGCAATGACGACCGCGCTGATGGATTCTGCCGATGATAGCATAGTCGAAAGTTATTTATTTCGATTTATTATGCTTAAGGAGTCTTATAAGACTCGGGCTAGTAACGAAAATAATTTAACCACAGATAAAAAAGATGCACACAGCTATAAAAATCTGTGTTTATCTGTGTGCATCTGTGGTTAAAAATCTTAACCACCCCGCCCTTTGGGCACCCCTCCTAAATTAGGAGGGGAGTGGCCTCTCAAAGCAGCATAAGGTAAGTGGCCAATTAAAAATTTGAACGTTATGCTGTGGCTGCTAAATAGATCGTTTCATTACATTCATCACCCTCAAAAGACTTACACCAGGCATCGCAAGCGGCAAGCCAATCAAAAATCATTTTATAGGCAACGGTAATTTCGGCTGAAAAGTTTAGGCTTGCACCCTCAAAATCTTCTTCCTGAAAAATGTAGGCATTTAAGCCATCATATAGCAGTTCTGATAGGTGTTCTATATCGAAATGGCCAACGGCTTGCAATTGATAAACCTGGTTTTGGGCATATTGCTGAAAGGTATCTTCATTGGCCAAAGGTTTCGTTTTGGTAAATAGCTTGATGATGTTGTTTACATCGTAAAGGGTGTTGGCAATGGTAATGGGTTTGTGTTTGCCTGAACGTGGATCGGGGCCGGTACAGGCGCTGAGCATTTCGGTAAGGAGTTGATTTACATCCGATAAACTAATCATATCGAAATAGGCTTCAATCAGTTTCCGGAATTCGGTTACAGCTGCTACCTGATTTGGGAGCTGTGTGTCTGGGTTTTTACAATTGTTGTTCTGCATAACATTTGATAAAAAAGTTCCTGAGTGCTGCAGAACAACAATTAACTCTTTTCAGAGATATTGAAAGATGCGGGTCTAAGCCGCTCACTCAGGAATATTGTGAAATTTTTAATTTATTTTATGTCTCTCCGATTAAGTTAAAAGATATTGTTAATTACTGTTCTGCACTACTAAGATAAGCACAATTAAATAATTCACGAAATCTTTTTGCTCAAATAAGGCATAAATGGGGCGGTTTTATACTTGCAGCTCATAGTTCAGAGGTTGCAGTCGACAGTTCCAACGTTGCAGTCGATAGTTCAAACGTTGCAGTCGATAGTTCAGACATTGCGGTTGGTAGTTCAGACGTTGCAGTCGATAGTTCAGATGTTGCAGTCGGTAGTTCAAACGTTGCGGTCGGTAGTTCAGACGTTGCAGTCGATAGTTCAGATGTTGCAGTCGATAGTTCAGACATTGCGGTCGACAGTTCAGACGTTGCGGTCGACAGTTCAGACGTTGTAGTCGATAGTTCAGACCTTGCAGTCGGTAGTTAGCTAGTCATTGTACCACCTATTAGTTGCTCTTTATTGTAATTAAATTTCATTTCTCCCTGTTTTCGTATTCTTAACTTTTTACAGTTTTTTGGTTCGTACTGTTATGATGTATTTCTTTTCTCAAACTATTGCTACTTTTGGTTTGTTGGCTTTTTGTTTATTTTACTTATTTCGTTTATTTCGTTTGTATTTTTTGTTTAACTTAGTAAAAAATTGCAGCATGATTTCAACTGATCAAATACGCCGTCCTTCCAAAACAGAGCAGAAGATGGCCATAGAATCTTTACCAGCTTTATCATCGATACTCTCCAACATTCATTCTGAACAGACTGAGATTGAGATTGAGGAGACGGGCGAACGCATTAAGATACCTGCCAGGGCTTTGGTATTTCTTGGCGATATTTTAAAGGCTATGGGTGAAGGTAAGCCTGTTTCTATAGTTCCAATGGCAACAGAGGTAACTACTCAGAAGGCAGCCGAGATATTGGGATGTTCAAGACCATATTTAGTAAAATTACTGGAAGAGGGCGCTATTGAGTTTATCAAAGTGGGCAAACACCGCAGGATAAAATTCGAGGATGTTGTGGCTTACAGAGAAAAGATGAAAGTACAGCAGAAGAACAATATTATCGACATCATGAGCGCTGACGAGGAACTCGGATTGTATGATTCATAGTGTAAGGTTTAAGGCTGTACTGGATACCAATGTAATCTATCCAGTTATGATCAGGGATTTGCTTTTCTGGTTTGCGCATTACGATCTTTATACGCCCAAGTGGGGTACTAATATTTTCTGTGAGTGGAAAGAAGTGATGCTCAGGCATGGCGTGGAAGAGAGGGAAGCTGAAAAGCGGGTGCAAAAGGCAAACCAGGCTTTTCCGGATGCTTTGGTGGGTAATTATGAAGGCCTTATTTCGCAGCTTCAACTACCGGATGAAGATGACCGTCATGTGCTTGCGGCTGCAATTAAAACGAACGCAAATGTGATTGTTACCAATAACCTCAAGGATTTTCCAGAGGAATATCTGGACACTTTCGGCCTGAAGGCCAAAAGTGCCGATGATTTTCTTACCGATATTATCGATTTGAATCAGGAGCAGGCAATTAAGGCTTTCCGCGAGATGGTGCTGAACCGGAAGAATCCCGCAATGGATGAATATCAAGTGTTGGAAAGCCTGCGTAGGAATGGGCTTATCGATACTGCAAATTATTTGCACGCGCTATTATAAATCCTCGTAACATCCTTATTAATTAAAGCACAAGTCATCCAGCCGGCCAGCCTAGGTACTAAGACTTGCGCTGTTAATGGGATAGTTCAGACATTGTGCAACAGCCACGGTACGCGTGTACCATCGGGTGATGGTAGGTAATCGAAGAAAAAACCTCAATTTTGCAAAAGATTGAACCGAAGAACAATCCTTGAACTTTGCAACTTCGCTCCGTTGGTGCAAAAAAAGCTGATAGTAGTTTTTTTATAATTCACTATTGGGCATTTCGGCAAAAATGGCCAGCCGTTCCGCATTTAAACTGTCACCCCATTTCGCTTTAAAGTGACCACCTGTTTCGGGGCAAACTGGCC
>NZ_JACHCQ010000032.1:0-11308 GCF_014205835.1 Pedobacter sp. AK013
AACCTCTAGAGGTGTAAGGGATATTAAATTCTTCTTATTCAGATTGTCGAAAATATATGCTTAAAACATCCCCCCCAACTTTTCCGCTTGATCCTAATGTATGTGATCTAATTTACCAAAAAACCTCATGTATTTTGCAATACATGAGGTATCAGATAAGGGTAACCGGAAAACTAAAAAACTAATTATGAGTTTTTAGAATTTAACAAAATTGAAATCGCTTCGTGTTTTGTTATATCAAAGGTGCACTTCAATTATGAAGTTTTAGTGAAGAAAGCTTCAAGCATTATTTGAAAAAAATTAAAAGAGCTATAAACGAAATGATATATTTACGTTTTAAAAAAAACAACAATGAATTACCGTAAACTCTTCACTTTAAACGTACTGTTCTTATTGCTAACCACATCATTGCCAATATTTGCTCAAAATGTATCTGATTCGGAAAAAGAACAGCAAAAAAGTCAATTCATAGGTTTTTATAAATATTTGGCCTCCAATGTGCATTACCCCTCTAAAGCACTACTTAATAATTTACAGGGTACTACTACTTTTCTTTTTAACGTAGAAAATGGCCAAATACAAAATGTAGAAACGGCTTTGGATTTGGAAGGAGGGAGTGAAAACGTTAAAAATTTAATTTCAGCTTATACTGGGCTATCCAAAACCATAAGTGGGAAATACTGTATTAATATCATATTTGAAATGCAAAGCCAACAAAATAGATTAGTGCAAGAAAAACCAGTGATACCAACCGATTATATCATGTTAAAGAATGTTACGGTCATGGCCATGGGTGGCCCGTCGAAGCAAAATGTACTTGATATTTCTACGTATAAGATTGAAGAGGTTGACACCCCACCTAATTTCCCAGGAGGATATAAAGCGCTGCAAGAATATTTCTTCGAAAATATTAAATATTCAGAAGAAGCATTAAAAAACAAAGTAGAAGGAAAAGTATACTTTAGTTTTAAAATAGATTACAATGGGAATGTTAAAGATGTTAAAATAGTTAGAGGTTTAGGGGCTGGCTTGGATGAAATAGTGAAAAAAGTAATAAAAGACTGCCCAAAATGGAATGCGGCAATAAAAAATGGACAAACAGTAAGTACAAAATTTAGCTACTTTGCAGAATGCAGATTACCTAATCCTTAATTTTTAAATAATATTAAAAAATTATAAGAAATGCTGCTATAATACCCTGAAGATTATCGAAGAACTTAGTTAAAAAGTAAAATTCATAAGGCAATCAGATTTTATGATTGCCTTATGAATTAAGTAGCACTACAAATTACCCCTCAATTCCTGTTCGCGTTCTAAAGATTCAAACAATGCTTTAAAATTACCTGCGCCAAAGCTTTGTGCACCTTTACGTTGAATAATCTCGAAGAAAAGGGTGGGGCGGTCTTCTACTGGTTTAGTAAAAATCTGTAATAAATATCCTTCTTCATCGCAGTCGACCAAAATACCCAAGCTTTCCAGTAGTGAGATTTCCTCGTCAATTTTGCCTACACGCTGTGGCATCATATCGTAATAAGCTTCTGGTGGGGCACTTAAAAACTCCACACCGCGCGCTTTCAATTCTTTAACTGTTTTAACAATATCCTTAGTGGCAACAGCAATATGCTGAACGCCCTCACCTTCATAATATTCCAGGTATTCTTCAATCTGCGATTTCTTTTTGCCTTCGGCGGGTTCATTAATCGGGAATTTCGAATAGCCATTTCCATTGCTCATTACTTTACTCATCAAAGCCGAATACTCTGTGTTGATCTGCTTATCGTCAAAAGATAAAATATTCACAAATCCCATTACATCTTCGTACCATTGTACAGCCTCGTTCATGCGGTTCCAGCCAACATTACCCACACAATGATCGATGTATAAAAGGCCGGCATCAGCAGGTTGATAATCGCTTTCCCATACCCGGTAACCTGGCATAAAGGTTCCGTTATAGTTTTTACGCTCGATAAACATGTGTACAGTTTCGCCATATGTATAAATGCCACTCATCTTAACCTCTCCACTTTCATCAGTCAAGGTTTGAGGTGCCAAGTAGGGTTTCGCACCACGTTTTGTGGTTTCTTCAAAAGCGCTGTAAGCATCGTCTACCCAAAGTGCTAATACTTTAACACCATCACCATGTTTTTTTACATGCTCTGATATCGGGTGATCTGATTTTAATGCTGTAGTTAAGATCAATCTGATTTTTCCCTGTTGCAATACATACGATGAACGGTCGCGTACGCCAGTTTCTGGTCCGGCATAAGCCAAGCTTTGAAACCCAAATGCGGTTTTATAGTAGTGGGCAGCTTGTTTGGCATTGCCCACGTAAAATTCGATATAATCTGTTCCGTTAATAGGCAGAAAATCTGGTGCTTTTGATATTTTTTCTGCAAATGTTTGTGTTTCCATTGTTGTTATTTTAAATGGTTAACCGCTTAATTGTTTAAATCGGTTAACTGTGCGTGTTACTTTAAAGATCTTAAATCCTATAATCCCGAAGTCTTAATCATCCTGGATTTACTCTACATTAATCTGCCAGCTTTTATGGTAATTTTCGTCCTCAATATCCAAAGCATCCTGTGTAAGCATTAAAGGCTTAAAAGGATCAATCATGACCGCTAGCTCATCTGTTTTTTCTTTTCCGATCGATTTTTCTACTGTACCTGGGTGTGGGCCGTGTGGGATACCTCCTGGGTGCAAGGTAATTTGTCCCTTAACTACGCTTTTACGGCTCATAAAATCTCCGTCTACGTAATAAAGCACTTCATCACTATCAACATTGCTATGGTTATATGGTGCCGGAATAGAATCGGGGTGGTAATCATATTTGCGGGGAACAAAAGAACAAACCACAAAATTGTGCCCTTCGAAAGTTTGGTGAACTGGGGGTGGTTGGTGTAAGCGGCCTGTTATTGGCTCAAAATCGTGGATAGAGAAGGCATATGGATAATGATAACCATCCCAACCTACATAATCAAAAGGATGTGTACCATAGGTATAGGGATAAATTAACCCCTGTTTTTTAATCAGTACCTTAAAATCGCCATACTCATCATGTGTTTGGAGGTTTTGAGGTAGCCTTAAATCACGCTCACAATAAGGTGCGTGCTCCATTAGCTGACCAAACTGATTTAAATATCTTTTTGGTGATCTTAACGGACTAAAACTTTCTACAATGAACAATCTATTTTGTTCCGTATCAAACTCCATCTGGTAAATAGTCCCCCTTGGAATAATCAGGTAATCGCCATAGGCAAACTTAATTTCTCCGAATCCTGTTTTCAGCTTTCCTGAGCCTTCGTGTACGAAGATCATTTCATCGGCCTGGCTGTTTTTGTAGAAATAATCGGTCATCGATTTTCTTGGCGCTGCCAGAACGATATGCAGGTCGCTATTCACCAGAACTGCTTTTCTGCTTTTTAGAAAATCATCTTCAGGTTTAATATTAAAACCGATTAAACTCGTATGTTTCAGGTGTTTTTCCCGGGCAATTTTTGGATCAACACTATACGCTTCACCTAAATGTTTTACTATGGTTGGTGGGTGACAATGATAAACCAATGAATATAAACTCGAAAAACCTTCGGTTGATACCAATTCTTCGGCGTAAAGATTTCCATCAGGTTTACGAAAAACCGTGTGACGTTTAGCTGGAATCTGCCCCAATTTATGATAAATAGGCATAATTAAATGATGTTATGGTTAGAAAAGAAAAAATCCTAATGAATTAACAATCAAAACGGTAATGCGTTTCAATTAAAAAAGAAAGAGGGATAAAAATTACAGAGAATATTGAGCCATGATCAGCTTGGATAGCATCTTATAGCGACGGGCCGCAATAGCGTCGTTTACTAAATTAATATGTAATGCTTTTAAGATCATGGTTTTAATGGTACTAAGGTAAGTATTTTATTTAAAAGTTGAAATTTTAATTACCTTTAATTACTTACTATACAATCATCCCAATGAAATTTATTTTTACAAGTTTAATTTTTTTAGCCTTGAGCTACAGCGCTTTTGCGCAACAAAAGGCCAAGTACACGATTAGGATTATAGACCACAGTGGAAAAGCAATAAGAGGTTCTTTTTACGCTGCAGCAGATGATGGTTTAACAATTATCAGAAACCGGAAGGATACCCTAAAATTAAGTGCCGATAGTATTAGTGCATTATACATACATCGAAAAGGGATAGTTGCACCGCTGGCCATTGCCGGAGGGTTAACATTTTTTGTGTTGGCCGCTAAAAGCGATAAATTGGTAGAATCGGTAGTGCTTATTGCTGCTGGCGTACCAGTAGGGGTATCTGGCGGATTATTGCTTGGCGGATTACTCTCCGACAAAAAACACTATAAGGCACTCCAGGCAAAAGATTTTCCTTTAATTAAATCAAACCTTCAGAAATATACCGTGTTAAAATAATAACGCTTAAGTTTTATTTTGAATGCCCTAATTTCTTAGCTTTACCGCGTATTTAACCAAATCATATATGAAACTAGTATCTTATAAAACTGAAGACAGGGAGCATCTTGGTATATTTATCAACGGGCATATTTATAACTTAAATAGTTGCGATAAATTGCTTCCAGATAATATGAGTACGTTTTTGCAAGGAGGCGAAGTGTTAATGGAAAGGGCAAAAAGAATAGATGATCAAATAAAAGATGGTAGTTTAGCTGCTAAAGAAGAAATTTTTTACGAGATTTTGGCACCTGTTCCACATCCTACCAGTTGTCGCGATGGATACGCTTTCAGGCAGCACGTTGCTGCCGCACGTAGAAACAGAAAGGTTGATATGATCCCTCAATTTGATGAATACCCCATCTTTTATTTTACCAATCACAACGCTATTCAGGGTACTGGAGAAATTGAATGTATGCCTGATCATTTTGATAAACTGGACTTCGAATTGGAGCTTGCCATTGTTATCGGTAAAAAAGGAAGAAATATTAAAGCTGCTGAGGCTGATGAATACATTGCCGGTTACATGGTAATGAACGATATGAGTGCCCGTACTTTGCAGATGGAAGAAATGTTATTGAATTTAGGCCCTGCAAAAGGAAAAGATTTTTCTACCGTAATTGGCCCATGGTTGGTAACACCTGATGAATTATTGCCTTATAAAGTTGCGCCTAAAGAAGGGCACGTGGGTAATGCTTACGACCTTAAAATGACCTGCAGGGTAAACGGCATCGAAGTTTCGAAAGGAAATGCTGCTGATATGGACTGGACTTTTGCCGAAATTATAGAACGTTGTGCTTACGGCGTAGATATCCTTCCAGGTGATGTAATTGGTTCTGGAACAGTGGGTACGGGTTGTTTCTTAGAGTTAAATGGTACTGGTTTGCTTAACGATCCAAATTATAAAGTACAGTGGTTACAGCCAGGTGATGTTGTAGAAATGGAAATAACAGGTCTTGGTGCTTTAACCAATACCATTACGAAAGCTGATACGGATTTTTCGATCCTGGCATTGAAGAAGTAAAAAGGTTCGTTAAATTGATTATACTTATTTAGTAATTTATTTATTTAATGCTGGATTATTAAGGCAGTCGTCACCCTGAATTCATTTCGGGATCTTTGTCGATTGATGCTGACCACGTAATAGCTACAAGATAATGAAAAACACTTTATACTTGTAAAACAAATTCAGTATGATGACTGTTGTAAAAAACCTCAAGAAATAATATAATCAAAAAGGGATTCAGGTTTAAATTAGGCTAACCTTGTTAACTAAACCCGACAGCAGCGGTTATCTCGCGATTTTTCATCGGGAATAATAGCGTATGGCGGGACTGCTGTTCCCCAATAACTACTGCATTTGCTTTCCAAAAAAGAATAATTATAAAATTTAATCATTTAAAGTTTTGGTATCATTTAAAACAGAAGATTTAACAGTTCTAGATCTGCAAAATTATCTGCAATACGCTGTTGCTCCGCGCCCGATCTGCTTTGCCTCGACTATTGATACCGAAGGGAATATTAATTTAAGCCCCTTCAGTTTCTTTAATATGTTTAGTACGAATCCGCCCATCTGTATTTTTTCTCCATCAAGGAGGGTACGCGATAATACCACCAAACATAGTCTGGAAAATGTATTGCAGGTTAAAGAATGCGTTATCAATATTGTAAACTACGATATGGTACAGCAAATGAGCCTGGCCAGTACCGAATATGCCAAAGGCGTAAACGAGTTTGAGAAAGCGGGATTTACCATGCTGAAATCTGATCTGGTTCGGCCACCTAGAGTTGCCGAGGCACCTGTGCAGTTTGAGTGTGTTGTAAATGAGGTAATTTCATTGGGTGACCATCATGGTGCAGGAAACCTGGTTTTGGCCGAAATAAAGGTAATTCATATTAATGAAGCGATTTTAGATGAGAATGGTCGGATTGATCAGCATAAAATTGATCTTGTAGCTCGCTTAGGAGGCGATTGGTATTGTAGGGTTACAGGCGATAATTTGTTTAAAGTAGCAAAGCCCCTGGCTAAATTGGGTATAGGAATAGATCGTTTACCACATTCGGTCCGTTTTTCTAAAGTATTATCTGGTAATGACCTTGGAATGCTAGGAAACGTTGAATATTTACCGAGCGACGAAGAAATCGACTTGATTAGTAACCACGCTGAAGTAAAAGAAGTGCTCGATGCTACCATAGGTGATGCAACTAACCGCGAAAGAGAGCTGCACGAACTGGCGAAAAAGTTTCTTCAAAATGGAGCGGTAGAGCTTGCTTTAAAAGTTGTTTTACTTTAAATTTATTAAGATAATCTTTTAAGCTATGCATACAATTGTCCAGGTAGATCAGTACATCATCAATTCGGCAGAGTTTGCGATCCCTATTTTAGATCATTTGAGAAATCTGGTACATAAAGCCGATGCCCGTATTGAAGAGAAAATTAAATGGGGGATGCCTTTCTTCGATTATAAAGGTACGGTTTGCCATATGGCTTCTTTCAAGCATCATTGCGCATTTGGCTTCTGGAAAGGATCTTTAATGATCGATGAATACGGTGTTTTTAAAGAACGTTCTGAAGCAATGGGTTTATTGGGTAAAATAAAATCTTTTGACGACCTGCCTTCAGATGAAATTTTGATTGCCTACATTCAACAGGCCATTCAATTAAATGAAAACAATGTAAAATTGCCACCAAAACCAAAAGCTACAGAGAAGAAAGAACTGGTTATACCTGAATATTTTGTTGAAGCTTTGCAAGAAGATCCTGAGGCATTAGCGGTTTTTCAGAATTTTAGTTTATCCAATAAAAAGGAATATGTATTATGGCTTGAGGAAGCTAAAACGGAAGCAACCAGAATAAAAAGATTGGAAACCACTTTAGCGTGGCTTGCAGAAGGCAAAACGAGAATGTGGAAGTATAAAAAATAATTAAAGGATACTTACAATTTTCAGGAAACGGGCTTTATAATGACCATCAAGATCGGTAATAGTTACCTGATGCACTTTCCCTGAAGAGGCATGAATAAATTTGATCCCGTTTTCGTCTATGGAATAAACAATTCCAACATGACCTATTCTTCTTATTCTTGAATTACTGCCCGTAAAAATCAATACATCGCCTACTTTTGCATTTTCCAGACTGGTTTCTTTACCCGCATAGCTAAACTCTCTCGAAGAGCGCGGGACTTTAAAACCAAAATTACTGAAAACATAACTTACAAAGCCAGAACAGTCAAAACCAATTTTAGGGTTGCTTGTCGCATAACGATAGGGGATACCTAACATACTTTTGGCAAAATCGATTAAACTTTCGGATTGTTTAGCCGAAGAATTGTTGCTTGATAGCTTATCCTCTTTAGGTAGACTGGCAACGAGCTTTTTAACTAACTCCTGGTATTGAGCCGGGATGATGGTTTGGGCTTTTCCTGCTGTGGCAGACAAAATGAAAAACGCAATCGGGACTATTATTTTCTTCATATGTAAGAACCAAAGATATAAAAAATATCCAAAGTCGATTAAAATGTTGAAAATGAGTGCAAATAAAAAAGTCCAAACAATTTGCCTGGACTTTTGATTAAAATATTTGGTTTGATTAAATACTTGGGAACATGGTTTGCGCTTTCTCTCCGATTAATGGAATAGGTTTTTTTTCTCCCTGAACAGCACCAATAAAGCCGATAATCCAAATGATTATATAGCCTACATAAACGATCCAAAACAAGTTAGCCAGTGTTCCCGATAGTGTAATTCTTATCAGGATTTCAGCTAAGATGTTTGTCCCAAGATATAAAATATGTAATAATAATGTTTGCCTAAGTTGGTAGCTTCCCAATTCCGTCTTGTTATCTTTATGCATAGCTAAATAAGCAATTAACCACCCAACTATTGTTATATAACTAACAATAGCTACTGTTTTACCATCTTCCGGTGCTTTAAAAGGAGAATTTGTTTCCATAGATTTTTTAGTTTTCAATTACTGCAAATTACTAAAAATTATCATATTATGGTGTGGTAACAGCAACAGGTAAAATTTTGCCATTAAAAAATTTATGTCCGGTTTTAGCAAAATCGCTAATATATTTCCCCATTTCGAAAGCCATAACCGGGCTTTGGTAGCCTGGGAAAGCAGCTTCAAGCATTTCTGTCTGTGCCGATCCTAATGCAAGGCAATTGATCTTGATTCCTGTTTCGGCCAATTCAAATGCCAAACATTCAGTTAAGGTATGCAGTGCTGCTTTACTTGCCGAGTAAGCCGAAAGCCCTGGAAATTTAACGCTCCCTTGAAAACCACCCATACTACCGATGTTTACAATGTGGCTTCCGCTTTGCATTAAAGGCAAAATATGCTGTATCATTCTGAAATGTGAGATCACGTTGCTCTGTAACATTTCGCCGAGATCAATTTCTGTGGTTTCTAAAAAAGGTTTGTTAATTAAAGCCCCTGCATTGTTAATTAAAATATCAACAGATCCTAACCGTTCCTTTAAAAATGGAACTAGTGCAGCGTAATCGTCATTTACAATGTCAAATTCTACCGGTAAAAGTGTACAGTCTGGATTAATGCCTTTAGCAATTTCTAAGAGTTTACGTAGTTTATCTGCCGATCGGGCAATGGCTACAATTTTGTTCTCTTTTTGTAAGCTAAACTCTAAAGCAGTTTCGAAACCGATTCCACTACTTGCACCTGTAATTATAATGTTCATTAAAAGAAGTTAAAAATTATTGTAAAGTTAAAAGGTTTAAATGTTTCTTGGCCATAATAATTTTCGGTTAATAGGTTAATTTAAGATATTTGAAAGATAAGTTCGTCATGCTGACTCTTAACCCTTTGGTAATTGTAATATATCGGTTCAATCTTCCACAATGAGCTGGCTCACCGGATTTTTAATTACATGCAAACCATCATTAATCAATTTAGTATGGTCTAATTCTTTGCTTGCTTTAATTTCAAGATAAACCTGAATTTCCTTTTCCAACTGATGATAGATCTTTTTGTGATAAATAATCTCCAATATTTCCAAGGCACAAAGCCAATCCTGCCTATGGTTTATTTTAAGTTGTGTAAAGATTTCGGCAAGCTTATCCAAACCTTCGCCACTTTCCCTAATCGCTCTAACCGTTTGGTATAAACCGTGCAGTTTTAAAGTTTTATCATCATAAGTAATCTGATGCGTTTTCTCGTTACTAATTAATGTAATCTCTTCATAAGCGTCTTTATCGGCAGCGCCATTAAAAACTGAAACAATGGTTTGGCCTATGGCCATATCATAAATGCCCCACTCGGGTTTAAACAGCGTATTTCCATTGCGCTCTGTAACCGTACAATCTTTAAAGGCAATTAAAATGAGTTTGTTGCTTTCGGTAATAATGTCCTTAATTACCCCAATTACTTTAATGCCACTTTCAAATAGGAGTTCAGCTTTTTCACCTGCAATTATCCCTACAGTCTGTAATTCAGCTACGCTATAATCTTCCAGTGCTTTTTCAGCATCTTTTAATCGACCAACGGGCGACGAAAAACCATCAGCATGGTAATCTTTGCCATGGCCTTTTAATTGTTTTCCATTAAATGCCAATGCAGATGCGCCGGTTGTTTTAATAAAAGTTACCTCATCTTTTATCCCAATGCCAATATCGGTAAATACACCGCTTACTTCTAAGCCCGAACTATAAACTGCTGTGGCTACATTTTTACAGGCAATTGCTTTCATAATACTTTCTGTGCCACCTTTTCTAAAGGCCATGGTATTGGCAAAAGTTTCCAAAACATCAATAAGATTTTGAAATGTTTCGGTTACAAAAAGCTGCGGTTGTGGTTTGGTAATATCGTAAGCGTAGTTAATCGTATCGATGTTGTACCAAAGTTTCTCCACATCATTTTGCATGCAGGTTGCACTTTCGCCGATAGACGAAAGCAAACCCGCACCATAGATTTTTGGGTTTTCTAAAGTACCAATCAAACCATACTCAACCGTCCACCAGTGTAAGCGACCAAGCAAAGCCATTTCAGAAGGCTCACCCATGTTTTCGCCGATGTAGCGCAATTCCTTTTCTGCCTTGGCAATCTGAATTTCGTCTGCATCTGCAGCTTCCTTCAAAATCGATAGTTTCCTAATGGCCTCATAAAGTTCAAAATCTTTCGCCGAAAACATGGCTTTGGCGCCAATAGAACCAAAATAACTTAAATAATTGTTGTAATCCGTATCTGCGATGATAGGGGCGTGGCCAGCGCTCTCGTGTATAATATCTGGTGCTGGTGTATATTCAATGTGATTAATCTGGCGGATATCGGCAGCAATTACCAGTACACGGTAGGCCTGATACTCCATAAATGCAGCCGGTGGAATAAAACCATCAACGGTTACAGCACCCCAACCAATCTTACCCAGGTTGTCGTTCATTGTTTGCAGATCAGGAATGTGTTCAATACTTAAACCAGCTCGCTGTAGGCCTTTTATGTAAGGGTAATAAGCAACATTTTTAAGGTAACTATAATTCTGGCGCATTACATAACGCCACACCGCTTGATCGATCGGTGTGTATTTTTCGTAATTCTGGTCAACAATAAATTGCTTTAAATGATTGGGCAATTTTGTTACCTGCGCATTATTAAAATCATTAAAATGGCTCATGCTTAATCTGGAAATAAGTTGGTCGGCAGCTAAGTTAGGGTGTTGTTTTTATCTTATCAAGAAAGTGCTTGGATAAATTAACAGGTGAAAGTAATAAAGGTTTGAAGAGGATAAAGAGATGGATTTATAAATTGGAAAGGTGCTGTCGTATTTCGTCGGGATGGTTCTGTCGGGCTGTTTGCTATATCCCCGATGAAGAATCGGGGGATGCTGCTT
>NZ_JACHCQ010000032.1:11408-81236 GCF_014205835.1 Pedobacter sp. AK013
GGGCTGTTTGCTATATCCCCGATGAAGAATCGGGGGATGCTGCTTCCATCCCGTTTATTCACAAAGGCTTGTGCTGATGAACCTTGTTTTTCCTGTATTTTGCTAAAAAACGAAAATAGGAGCAATGTTGTGGCCATATAAACCCGACTGTCGCGTAAAGCCCGGAGCGAGGTAACGAGTGAGGACTTGAAGTAAAGGCGGGACAGAAGAAAACGAAATGTTTGTGAAATTGCTTTCCCCAAAAAAATAAAATTTAAAGAGATTTATAATTTGGAAAGGTGCTGTAGCATTTCGTCGGGAGGCTCTGGCCGGGCTGTCCGTTAAATCTTTTTCCCTTTTTTATTGCCGATTTTCTTTACACTAAAGGTAAAGTAATGCTGATAAATATAACTAAATGATGCAACAAGCACTGCTACAATAACTTTTGAAATAGTTGGGTAAACCATCAATATTTCTACAAAGAATTTAAATAGAAAAACATTAAGCAATACGTTGATAAATTGCAGGTTTAAAAACCTAAATAACTGTGTGCGGCCTTTTACTTCGCTATGTGTAAAAACTACATAACGATTAATCAGGAAACTAAATGGTATTACCACAGCAAAATCTACAGCAAGTGCTGCTGTGTCTTTTTTGAGTGTAAAGAAAAATATCTTAACCTCATCATCATGAAAAAGAAAGTTGAATGATAAAAAATAAATGATGATGCCCAGCACGAATGTAGTGCCTCCAGTTACCAAATACCTGAAATTGTGTAAGGAAATGAACTTTTTAAAAGGAGGATGAAAAAAATCTATTACGGCTAAAATTATTTTGCGCATTACTTAAAACTATTCGTTGTTGTTATTGGGGGTACTACAAATTGCATAAGCGGCCGTCATCCTGAATTTTTCATTGTCTGCTTATATTTTCAATTGTATTCAAGCGTGCTACGCAGTTTATTTCAGGATCTTTCCTGCCATAAACATGCTGAAACGAATTCAGCAGGACGTGGTGGCCTTAAAACATGCAATTTGCTGTGCAACCGTTGTTATTGGCGCAATTTACAATTAAATTTTTATTGCCATGTATAAAGATCATTTATGTAATTACTCGTTATCGGTATAATATTTAGATTGTGCAACAAAGTCAATTACTGCGCACCAGCTATAAGAAGGGTGGGGCTGTATGCTTACACCAACAGTATTGAGTTTGTATTTTTGATCGAGTAAATTAAAACGATGGCCAAGGGAAGGCACACCACAATCTAATAATAGGTGACAAACGATGTCTAAACTGTTCGAATAACCGAAATCGATATTTTCACTCATGGCCTTATTGGGGAAGTATCTGGATAATCGTTTCGAAAACTTATCTCCATTACTGCTTTCATGTGTATCTAAATTATTCCTGTTTAAATCTTGTGCGTGGCTCCGACTTAATGAAGTTAATTTGTCATCAGGATAAAACATTTGCAGGTTTTTTACGCCACGTAAATGTTTAAGCAAAGAAGTATAGTAAGAATTATTTCTGGTAATCCGGAGTTCATTATAATTTCTGTACTGCCGCACTTTAGCATTGTAATTATTGATGTAGTCTTCTAAAAACGTGTAATAAAACTTTTCACCATCAAGGCGGATCAGGTTCATATACATTACGATATTTTTTTCTTCGTTACTTAAATAAGAAGCATTAGCTGCGGTATTGGCTTTTCTGAATTCTGCATCAGTCCATTTTTGAGCATTAACCTGGCCGGAAAAAATTAAGAGTAAAAGTATAGGTAGAAGTATTTTAAACATAGCGTGATTTTCATGGATAACGTCTTTTAATTTTTTTTATTTCTCGTCTGTTAAAATAATATCGCGTAAGCAATTAGTTACAGCCTTTACCTAATTAAGCAATATGAATATTCGTAATTTTAGTTTTAGAAAATGATGATGAAAAGTATATTAATAGTGAGCTGTTTATTAAATTTTGCGGTTTCTTTAAAGGCGCAGATTGATACAGCAGCGTATAAAACGATTTCAAATCAAGTAAAGAAAGAATTTGCTCCAGATAAACGATCTGTTTATTTTAATATTCAGTTTAAAGGAGATACTGTTCTTGCAGAAAGCACATCTGCTCAAGTGCTTGAGGCACTAAATAATCAAACCAAAGATTTTAAGGGTTTCGTTAAAATAAACACACTCCTTCCTTCGAACAAGTTGACCGGGATGGAATACGGATTAGCCAATCTTTCGGTCTGTAACAACAGAGCTGCCCCTCAAAATGCGGCAGAAATGATGACGCAGATGATTTTGGGTACGCCTGTGCAGGTATTAAAAAAGCAAGGTGGCTATTATCTGGTACGTACACCCGATGGTTACTTATCATGGACTGACGGTACCGCTGTAAGTGTAATGGATAAAGCGGCTTTTGACCAATGGAAAAAATCGAAAAGGATTATTTTTACTTCCGACTTTGGTCATGCTTTTAGCGAGGCAGATATCAACGCCTCCCGCGTTTCTGATTTAGTGAGTGGCAATATCTTAGTGTTAACCGGTGAAGAAAAAGCTTATTATCAGGTTCTTTTTCCTGATAAAAGGAAGGGCTATATTAAGAAAACTGATGCCCTACTGTTTTCGAATTGGTTGAAAAGACCTAATCCAGATGCGGAAGCTATTTTGACAACAGCAAAAACACTAATTGGCGTGCCCTATCTTTGGGGTGGTACATCTATCAAAGGGGTAGATTGTAGTGGTTTTACCAAAACAAGCTATTTCCTGAATGGCATCATTATTCCGAGAGATGCCTCGCAACAAGCTTTGGTTGGAGAGGATATACCTGTTTTAGAAGGAGATTCGATTAGTCTCACTAAATGTCTTAAGAATTTAAAAGCTGGCGATTTACTGTTTTTCGCTGCAGCAAAATTGAAAGGAACATCCGGAGGAAGGATAACACATACCGCTATTTATATGGGCGATGGCGCATTTATTCAATCTGCAGGAATGGTAAAGATTAATAGCTTAAAACCAGATGATACTAACTTTGACGAGCGGGAAAGCAAAACTTTGGTGAGTGCCAGGCGTTTTCTAAACCAGATTGGTAAGCCCGAAATTACAAGGGTAGATCAACATGACTGGTACGCAACCTCAGTACATTAACGGTTGGGTTTAAAGCAGTGTGTGTTCAAGAGTTTGGGTCATAAACATCGTAGGTTTGCCGTTCTTTGTCCAAGTGGCAATTACAGAGAGCTTGTCGAAGGGACTGAAAATACTCTTTAAGGCCTTTCGACGAGCTTAATATGACATTATTTGAGGTGAAATCACCATTATGATACAACCTCAAGCCGAGACAGAAATATGGCTACTTAATGGTGAGGCTATAAAAACATACCGCCTGATGCTTCAATTCGTTGTGCATTAATCCATCTGGCATCTTCAGTACATAAAAATGCCACTACGCCACCAATATCATCAGGCAAACCTACACGGCCTAAAGCTGTATTCGAGGCTATTCCTGCATTTACTTGTTCATTGTCGCGCACTACACCGCCTCCAAAATCAGTTTCAATGGCGCCAGGAGCGACAATGTTAGCTTTGATTCCTCTTGAACCTAATTCTTTAGCCTGATACCTTGTTAAAGTTTCCATAGCACCTTTCATTGACGCATAAGCCGCATAACCTGGCAGCGCAAAACGGGCAAGGCCAGTAGAAATGTTGATGATTCCACCGCCATCATTTAGTAATGATAAAGCTTTCTGAGTTAAGAAAAATGCTCCTTTAAACTGGATATTTACCAAAGTGTCAAATTGTTCTTCGGTAGTTTCAGCAAAAGATGCATGAATGCCAATCCCTGCATTATTGATGAGAAAATCGAATTTTTCGGCATCAAAAACAGATTTCAGTATAGTTTTAACTTCTACAAAAAAGGCATCGAAAGTTTTAGTATCGGCAACGTTTAACTGTAATGCTGCAGCCTGAACCCCAAATTGTTTTATTTCGTTAACGGTATCTTCGGCTTCTTCTTTTTTTGATTGATAGGTAACAATTACACCAATTCCTTTTGCTGCAATTTTTAAAGCAGCATTTTTTCCTAATCCGCGGCTGCCACCGGTTACCAGGGCGATTTTATTTTGTGTTTCCATTTTCTTTTAATTTGTTAAACAAAGTTAGATGGAAACCTGCTGAAAAAATGGTGACAGCTTAAGTAAAAATGGTGACTGTTTAAGTTTTATATGGTGACAATTTCCTTATTTGCGGCCAAAGATTGAAAATAAGCTTCTCTATACTGTTTTGGTGTTTGGCCAGAGAAGTGTTTAAAAAACTTGGTAAAGTTAGATGGATCGTAGGTTAAAATTCTAGCTATCTCTGCAATAGGCATACTAACGTTCTGTAACATCGATTTCGAAATTTCCATTAAACGTTCTTCAAAGAAATAACAAGGGGAATGGCCAGTAGCCGATTTAATGGTATTGCTTAAATGTGTTGGATGAACGTGAATAAGCTCGGCAAAATCTCTTACTTCAAACATCTCCGTTGCCCTACCCGATACCACATCGTCTAAATGTTTATCCAGTTCCTTTAAGAAATCGGCAGCAATTTCATGTTGGCGGGCAAAAAACTTCTGTGGGATTTTCATATCAAAGCGATTGCTGTTTAGACAAATATAATATTCGGATAAATAAATATTAAATCTTGAACCTATTTGTGACCAAAGGATTATTAAATGCAAAAACCGCTGATTTTTAGACCAGCGGTTTTATATTCTAAAAAAAATATTTCTTATTTTTTGCTAAAGGGTAGGTCAAAAACACCATCTGTTACCGTTACAGAAGTATTAATTGTCGTATTTTCATTGGGTGCTTTAAATGAAAATGTTCCTTTTAGTTTACCACCAACTTCACTTGTAATCACCAAAGTGCCACTTGTAGCTGTAAATGAGCCTGTAGGTGTTTGGTCTTTCATATAAGATCCAACTCCATCGGTTACAAGATCGTAGGTGCCTACACCTTTATAGTCTATAACTGAAAGAATCATGCGTTTATCACCATTTATAGTTACAATCGTAAGTAAATTGCCAATAATTGGTGTGTTGATTGATGTTGCTTCACCGGTAAAACCAATTGTGGTACCATCTACCTTTGCACTTAAATTATTAGTGCTGTTATTGGTTTCTGGCAGTTTAACAGGGACCAAACTGATCATAAATTGCCCTTCACTAATGGTTTTGCTTGTTGAAGTAGATAGATTTTCTCCTTTAAACTCAAAAGTACCCTTAATGTATTTGTCTGATAAGTAGCTGGTTATCTTTATTGTTCCTGATGTACTGCCGATGTAAGCGTCCTGAGAGAAGGATGTACCAGTAAGATAAGTTGCGAAGTTGTTGTCGGATAAAGCATAAGTTCCAACCCCTTTAAAATCGCTCATCACTAAGGTAAATGCTGTAGTACCTTTAAAACCAGAAATTTGTGCGCTTATTTTTCCGCCGACTTCATAAACCTGGGCAGTAGTTAAAGTACATTGCAATAAAGCGCCGTCAACTTTAGCACTCATGGTAGATAAATCCCATTCCTGGTGATAATCGATTTCTTTTTTGCAGGATGACGTAATCAAAAGGCATACAAGAGCCAATAGCGATAATTTAAAAGGTACTTTCACGAGCATTAATTTGTTTGGGTTAATTAATATGCTAAGATAAAGAAAACTGATGCAATTTTTTAACATATTTCTCGCGTTGATACCAGTCGTTATAAACCAGTTCTATCTGTTTTACTTCGAAAGTGCCAAAATCAAAATCCCGGTATTTTTCGATGAGACTGAGCAAAGCATTTACATTGGCTAACTCCGATCTGAAACGGATCACTGTAGAATGAGCTGTCTGGATGGCATAACGTTTATCTATACTTTGTTGTAGCTCTGAATTTTTAAATGTAGCCCTTAAATCGTCTCTGATTTTGTTTAAAGTATCTGTTAAAAAACCTTGAATTAAAATGCAGGATGATGATGCGGTAAGTCCTTTAAACTCGATCTTGAAATGCTTATGTCTGGTTAAAACCTGTTTAATAAGCTGAATGTAATCCCCAACATGGATGTCCTTTAGGTCGAAGCCTTCATAACAGGAAATGATAGACATTAGGGTAATATGTATATCCGAATTCTGATAATAATATTGATTAGGTTCAATTGCTTTCGCTTCAGTTAAAAACTGTTGAATTTTATCCTTCGTTGCTGCATCTGGTCTGATTACCAGTGTGATCCCAAAACGCTGATCGGCCTCCGCATCAATTCGAGGATCTGTTTCGTAATCGCCAGATGATATTTTAGCAATTGACTCGGTATAAAGTTTATTGTAGTGTTCTGCTAAATTCATCTTTTCTTACATAAAAAAGTCGCAGGCTTAAAACCTGCGACTAAATATGATCTAGTTGGATGCTGAAATAAATTCAGCATGACGTTTCTCGTTTTAAGCCAACAAAGTTTTCCAACTTACTGCCGAGCCAATAATGTTTCCTAAATCGGTAATGGCTACACGTTCCTGCTCCATGCTGTCTCTATGGCGGATCGTAACCGTATTATCTTCTAAACTCTGGTGATCAACCGTGATACAGAAAGGCGTACCCACTGCATCCTGACGGCGGTAACGTTTACCGATAGCATCTTTCTCCTCATAAATACAATTGAAATCAAATTTCAAGGTATCCATAATCTCTCGGGCCTTCTCGGGTAAACCATCTTTTTTGGTTAATGGGAAAATAGCTACTTTGTAAGGTGCCAAAGCCGGGTGTAAACGTAATAAAGTACGGCTATCCTGTTTATCATCGGTGCTTAAATCCTGCTCTTCGAATGCATTGATCATGGTTAACAGGAACATGCGGTCTAAACCGATAGAAGTTTCAATTACATAAGGAATGTAATTGCCATAAGGTTTACCTTCTTCGTTTAAGTCGTTATCGAAATACTGCATTTTTTTGCCAGAAAACTTCTCATGCTGCTTTAAATCGAAATCGGTACGACTGTGGATTCCTTCAACCTCTTTAAACCCGAACGGAAATTCGAACTCGATATCGGTAGCTGCATTGGCATAGTGAGCCAGTTTAACGTGATCGTGGTAACGGTATTTTTCTGGATTGGTGCCTAAAGCTTTATGCCATTTTAAACGTGCTTCTTTCCAGTATTCGAACCATTTTGTGTCTTCACCCGGGCGAACAAAAAATTGCATTTCCATTTGCTCAAACTCACGCATACGCATAATAAACTGACGGGCAATTACCTCATTTCTGAAAGCCTTACCAATCTGCGCAATACCGAAAGGAATTTTCATCCTTCCCGATTTTTGAACATTTAAAAAGTTTACAAAAATACCTTGCGCTGTTTCCGGACGAAGATAAACCTCATCACTACCTTCAGCCATTGCACCAAATTGCGTGCTAAACATCAGGTTAAATTGGCGCACATCAGTCCAGTTAGAAGTTTTAGATATCGGGCAGATTACCTTGTAATCAACAATTAAATCTTTTAGTTGGGCTAAATTTTCAGATTTAAGTGCCAAGTTCATTTCTACCTCAAGCGTTAAACCCTTTTTAACAAATCTCCAGCTTGCCTCTTCCACAAAAGGATATTTGGCATGATCTAAAATTGTTTCCTCATCTTTAAATGTTGGTACCCAGCTTGCCTGTCCCTCATCACTTAAACCCAATATTTCTTGTTGAAACACCTCAAACTTAGCTTTGTTTTCAGTACTGAAGTTGGCTAATTCTGAATATAATTCATCAATTTTATTCTCTAGTAACTGGTCGGCACGGTAACGTTTTTTCGAATCTTTATTGTCGATCATTGGGTCGTTAAAACCATCTACGTGCCCGCTGGCTTTCCAAACTTTAGGGTGCATAAAAATTGCAGAATCAATTCCTACAATGTTTTCGTGCATTTGCACCATGGCTTTCCACCAGTAAGTTTTAATGTTGTTTTTTAATTCGGCACCCAATTGGCCATAATCGTAAACAGCACTTAAGCCATCATATATTTCGCTGCTCTGAAATACAAAACCGTATTCTTTAGCGTGTGATATTACATTTTTAAATTGTTCGTCGTTATTCTTTTGAGCCATAATGCAGCAAAGATAATAAAAAGGTGGAGGGTTTAAAGGTATAAGGTTGAAGGTTTTTGATCAACTTAAAAACCAACGCTATCGTCATGCTGAATTTATTTTACAAGTAGAAATGGTGTTTTTAATTGCCTTGTAGATACTTCGTGGTCAGCCATCTTTTAAGGAAAGGAATCAGATATGTGACTATTGAGCTTATCTGTCCTTAAATCTCTTATATGGTCCAATATGATTTGAAAAGCAATTGCAGTGCTAATCGGTTTAATTAGTCCCTGCTTTCCGATTTACTTCATCACACTCGTGCCCGCGTCAGGTTTAGGTGGTCAAAATGCGGAGCTATTAACGTTTAAATATAGAGTGCAAAAAAAAACCGGTGTGGCATTTAGCTGCACCGGTTTTTATAGGTCAATGATGGGGTGTGTAAGCTTAAATGCTAACGTCCCTTTCCTCTTCAACATTTAATACACCATCAATCTTTTTGATATCTGCTATTTTATGATCGCCCGGAACAATAACAATTACACCGATCGAATCCAGTTTCTCTAAATTGTCGATCTTCAATGCTCTCAATTCAGCGGAAACAGCATCCATAGCATCATCCTTTACAGATATTAACCATTTTGTTTTCATCTTATAATTTTTTCAATTGGGCCAATTGGATCGATAGGGAATTTCGGATTAATCAAAATCGGGGTTCTATCAATTGGGAATTTAATCAATCTTGTTTTTGTCGGCGCCTGTACCAATCCTGCACCTACATCTCTGCCAGGTAAAGGTAATGTTTTCGCTGTAGAGGTTAGTTTTCTCCATAAATTAATTCCCCTAAGGCCCGACGCTTGTGCCCATAGTGCGGCAATACCAGCAACGTGGGGGGTAGCCATACTGGTTCCGTTCCAGCTGGCATACTTAGTAGGCAGTTTTGTAGAAGAGTACACATTAACACCTGGGGCAGCAATATCTACAGCACCATAAGTTGGGTAAAGGCCTCCGTTAGAAAAAGCTGCTACGTTCATATTTACATCTACAGCACCTACGGCCATTATTGATGGGCAATTTGCAGGATGCATTACCTGTTTTACAGTGCCTGGCCTTGCCGAATCATTTCCTGCAGCGGCAATAATTAAAGTGCCTTGTGCCAAAGCGCGGGCAGCAGCGGTTTCAAAAACGGCAGAATAGCCTGTTCCGGTTACAAAGCCCCTTAGCGACATGCTTACCACATCACAGCGGTTGGCAATGGCCCAGTTAATGCCCGCAAGAATGCCACCATCTCCACCAGATCCACCATTGCTTAATACTTTACCAATATAAATGCTTGCTGCATAAGCAATTCCATATCTTTCAACTGCCGATGGTGAGCTGGCAGGACCACAGGAAGTACCTGTACAGTGTGTGCCATGGCCATGTCCATCTTGTGTAGTTTCGCCAGTGATAAAACTTTGGTGAACGATAGGACGGCCAGCAAAATCAGGATGGGTAAAATCGAAGCCAGTATCCAATATGGCAACTTTAATGCCTGCACCATTGTATGGGTTGTATCTTAAAAAGCTGGTTGGTACAACATTGGTTGCTTTTAATCCCCAGGTAGCGCCAACCGATTCTACTTCAGATTGTTGCTCTTCGTAATTGTAATCTTCTGTTTCGGTTCCAACCAATACATTGGTCATTTGATTTACTGCATCTCTGTAACCCTCTACATAATTTTGGGTACTTTCATCCAGCATCCCAATAGCATAAACTACTCTTTCCTTTTCCACAATCATTTCACTTTCGCCTAAACTGCTGATTGAGTTTTCAATTTTTGGTTTTTCGTTTACGATAGCGATACCCAATTTGTCCAATACAATGCCATCGGTTTTAGCCAGATCTTTATCTGTAAAAAATTCATTTTCGAACTCCAGGGAGCTTTTTAGGTTCAGCCCGCTGATGGCGCTGATTGAGTTGATCGAATCTGAAGTGTTAGATCCCTCTGGTAGTAGTACCAGGTATTTTCCTGTATACTCTACTTTTTCTTCTTTTTTCAAGGTTTTTGACATGGTTTAAGTTTTTAAGTTTTGCCTACTCTATTCAGGATTTTCGGCTTATTCCTGTTGGCGTTTTTTGTTGATAAATACCAATCCAAAATTGAAATAGTTGACGCAGAAAAACATCAGGTAAACCACTAGAAATCAGCGGTAAAAGCAACGAAATAAAAAGCAGTAAAAACAACAATAAAATATGGGGAAAACCCCACCTTTTATCTATAAAAGTTTTATCACATTTGGGAATAAAAGTTAACTTTAATTAAAACTCAAAAATTATGGAAATGCAACATCTGCCAATCTATGCTATCGCATTTTTATGTGGGGCATTAGTATATTATCTGTTACAGAAATTAATCGATCTTATGAAAACAAACGAAAGGCGCGGACGTCCAAGTACGATGGATCCGGCCACAATTCAGCAAATGGTAGATGGTTACCGTAACAACCATTTAGCAGCGATTAATAAACTTTTAGGGATAAGCGATGCCCATTCTGTTTCTTTCGGTTTAAAAACCTTGAAAAAGTTTATTGCTGATATCGAATTTTTCACCAAAAAAGTAAATCCACGCATTGCTGATGGTGCGTTGGGTATCCGCTTCTATTACGCTGCTTATCCAAAAGAGAACGAATGGAATAATTTTGAGGATGAAAAGGCGATAGGAAAAAATTATGCTCAAAAACATACACTTGTTATGATCCCTACTTTAAAGAAGAAGGGCGGCGATGGAAGCTACCAGGATTATGATTTTAATCCTTTAGACCGTTCTACTTTCCCAATAAAAGAAAGAGAAAAAGAGCAGCCAATTACCTTAATGGCTATGAGTTCGGATAGTACTGACAGCCAATCGCGTGAGGTAATGGCTCAAAATCATGGTCAGCTTATTCCACCTGCAGAAGCTACGGTTGAGATTTACTAAGGTCATTATAACATGAACAGCTTTCAAAAATTTCTTAGCGATAGCTTTCTTTGGATTGAGGGCGGAACTGCAATTGTTGCTTTGCTGTATTTAAAAGGCTTAAAAGGGCAATATTGGTGTTTTTTTATTTATTTTTTGGTTATCGTTTTTATTTGTGAGGCCATAGGGAAATGGGGAGGTGCATACATGAGTTTTTCTAAAACAAAATATTATAACTATGCCGTTATCCCCTTTCAGTTTATTTTTTTTTACTGGCTTTATGCTTTCAAATCTTTTAACAATAAAAAGCTGTTTTGGATACTCTCCTTATTATATTTAATTTCATTTATACCCAGCGAGTTCTACTTTAAGGGCAGTAAAATAATCTTTTCCTTTAATTATACTTTTGGATCCTTTATTTTGATGGTTTTGGTGGTGATGGAATATTATAAACAGATTACATCCTCCGATATCATTAATTTTAACAGGAACAAAATGTTTTATGTTAATTTGGGTGTAACGTTGTTTTATATTGGAACATTACCATTTTGGACCTTTTATTACCTGCTGGTAGAGTATAAGCAAATCTGGAATATTTATTTCGATTACTTTTTGGTATCGGGAATTGTAATGTATGTATTATTCTCAATTTCATTTATATGGGGAAAACAGAACTCTTAATTACAATTATTCTTTTCAATCTGTTTTTTGTACTGTTTGTAGTAGCCCTTATGGTTTATATTAAAAAATATAAAGAACGAAAGAGAGAATACCTGAATGAAATCAAAATCACAAACGAAATACACCAAAAGGAACTTTTAACTACCCAGTTGGAAATACAACAGGCCACCATGCAGCAGATTGGTCGCGAGTTACATGATAATATCGGGCAAAAATTAACATTGGTGAGCCTTTATGCCCAACAGCTTGTATACGAAAATAAGGTGCCTCAGGCAAGCAAAAGAATTGAACAGATTTATCAGATCATTAATTCATCCTTGCAAGACTTGAGGAGTTTGTCGAAAAACTTAACGAACGATAATATAAGTGAAAATGAAATTGTAACTTTAATACAGGAAGAAGTGAACAACCTCAATGCTTTGAAAAAATGTAAGGTAACCTTTCAATACAATTTCGACAGTATAGATCTGGAGTTTGTGAAAAAGAATGTACTATTAAGGATAACGCAAGAATTTCTTCAAAATAGCTTAAAACATGCACGCTGCAGCAATATCATGATCCAGTTAAATTCTTCTCCTGAAGTTTTTTTAACATTAAAAATACAGGATGATGGAGTAGGATTTGATTATGGTAAAATCACTTCTGATGGTATAGGATTAAAAAACATGAAGAAAAGAGCCGAAATTATCGGCGGACAATTTAATTTAGAAAGCAAACCCGATTTAGGCACTACACTTACTATTATTTTAAATGGCCCGGCATGAAACCATCATGATTTTACCAAAACCCGCAGGGGAATGAATATTTAAAATCATGATAGCTTCATTACCTTTGAAAACAAACTCTATACTGATGAAAAAAACTATAGTTATTGTTGATGATCATATCCTGATAGCAAAAGCACTTCAAGGCATTATAGATAATTTTGCAGCTTTTGAGGTGATGTATGTTTGCGAAAACGGAAAAGAGCTGATTAAAAACTTCGAAAACAGCAATAAAATCCCAGATATTTTACTTTTGGATATTAGTATGCCCATTATGGACGGTTTTGAAACCGTAACCTGGGTAACTGCAAATCACCCTGAGGTAAAAGTAATGGCACTCAGTATGCAGGGCGAAGAAAAAAGTGTAATTAAAATGGTGAGCAACGGTGCTAAAGGCTACCTCTTAAAAAATGCACATCCGGTAGAGTTAGAAAATGCACTTACAAAATTGAATATCAACGGATTTTTTTACCCTGATTGGGCATCGAAAATTATCTTTTCCAGTTTGAATAAGGCCAAAGATGCAGAAATCAAAATTTCAGACCGGGAAAAAGAATTTTTAAAATATACCGTTACCGAACTTAATTATAAAGAAATAGCCGATAAAATGTTCTGTAGCCCAAGAACTGTTGAAAGTTATAGAGATCAACTATGCGAAAAACTGGAACTCAAAACCAGGGTTGGACTGGCAGTTTTTGCCATTAAAAATGGATTTGCTTAGTTTGGTTAATTGTTATACTGATAACAAAAATAACCGATTTCAACAATTAATCAATTAACCTTACTTTTGACGCATGAAATTCCATCATTTGCTATTTTTGGTTATTGTTGCAGTTTTTACCTCATGTAAACCAGAAGAAAAAAGCCATCAATATATTAAATTTAATACACCCACGGAGTTATATCAATTCTTAAAATGGTCGCCAGAAAACCGCTTCCCATTAATTAGTGCCCATCGAGGAGGGCCAATGCCTGGTTTTCCTGAAAACTGCATCGAAACATTTAATAATGCTACCACTTATAATCCGGTAATTATCGAATTCGACATTGCTTACAGTAAAGATTCGGTAATGGTGATTATGCACGATGATAAGCTCGATCGCACTTCGACAGGAAAAGGGCCGATTGGCAATTATACCTATGAAGAGTTGAAAGCCTTTAACCTTAAAGATAATGCTGGCAGGGAAACAAAATTTAAAATCCCTACTTTAGACAGCGTATTAAGCTGGAGCAAAGGAAAAGTTTTATTAACGATCGATTTGAAAAAAGGGGTTTCTTATGCAAAAGTGATCGAAAAGGTAAGACAATATAAAGTAGAAAGTAACTCGATTATTATTACCTATACCGCCAATCAGGCAAAGGAGGTACACCAATTGGCACCTGAGCTCATGATTTCAGCATCTGTTCAAAAGAAAGCAGAATTGAAACGTTTAAATAATCTGGGTATTCCTAACAACCGTATCGTAGCTTTTGTTGGTGTTTCAGCTCCAGATAAAGAATTGTACCAATATTTACACAACAAGGGCATTACTACTATTTTAGGCACCATGGGGAATATCGATAAAAGCGCCATTGCCAGTCCGGTAAAAAATGTTTATTATCATTTGGTTAATAACGGTGCCGATATTTTGTCGGGTGATAATTTACCACAGGCATCAGAAGAACTGGATAAGTTTAGGTATAATAAAAAATTAAGTTCAGTGCATGTAAACTAACCTGTTCGTCATTGCGCGGCATGAAGCAATCCTACTACTATAGTCTATTGCGAGTGCTTTAAGATTGCTTTGTGCCTCGCAATGACGATAGTTCTAAACGTTACCTTTGCGAAAACCTTTGTGTTCTTTGCGGTTAAACATACAGATATGAGTATTTCAGTTAAAAATCTTTCTAAACATTACGATAAGCAGAAGGCGGTCGATTCGATTAGTTTTGAAGCCAGCCCAGGTCGTATTTTGGGTTTTCTTGGCCCTAATGGAGCTGGTAAATCTACCACTATGCGCATGCTTACCGGGTATTTAGAACCTACATCTGGTATGGCTGAAATTTCTGGTAAAAGCATTCTTTCTGATGCCATTGAAGCTAAAAAGCATATCGGTTATCTTCCTGAAAATACCCCGCTTTATACGGATATGTATGTAAAGGAATTTTTAAATTTTGTTGGACAAACTTATAAGCTTAACAATTTGCCTGCGCGGATTGATGAAGTGATCAAAATGGTAGGCTTAACACCAGAGCAGCATAAAAAAATCGGTATGTTATCTAAAGGATACCGTCAAAGGGTAGGTTTAGCCCAGGCCATTATCCATAATCCTGAAGTTTTAATTTTGGATGAACCTACTTCTGGTTTAGACCCAAACCAATTGGTTGACATTAGGCAGTTGATTAAAACATTAGGTGCGGCTAAAACGGTTATCATTTCTACCCACATTATGCAGGAGGTTGAAGCCATTTGTGATGATATCATTATCATTAGTAAAGGTAAAATTGTAGCGAAAGATTCGCTCGAAGGCCTAAAAAAAATGTACCAACAGCAATCATTAGAAGATATTTTTAGAAAACTTACCGCATAATTATGTTCGATCCAAAAATCAAAATTTTACTCATTGCCTCCTTATTTTTAAGTCCGATTTTGTTAAAAGCACAAGTAAATGCCAGTGTCGGTACCGAGATCGGTTTACCCTCAGGCAATTTTTCGAACCTTTCAGGAATTGGCTTGGGGGCATCCATAAAAGCTGATTTTCTGGTAGCTGAAAATTTTGCATTAACTTTAAATGCAGGCTTTATGAACTTTTTCGGTCGGCAGAATCAGCTTTTCAATGTTCAGGATTTAACTTACTTACCCGCTAAAGCTGGCTTGAAATATCATTTGGGTGAAAGCTTTTACGCCGAAGGACAATTAGGAGCCGCATTGCCTTTAAATAAAAATCAGAAAACCTTATTTGCCTGGTCGCCCGGCATAGGCAATCAATTCAAACTTTCAGGAGAAAATAAACTCGATTTAGGTATCCGCTACGAAGCATGGACAGGAAAGAATAATACGATCGGCTTGAACAGATCTGATACAAAAGGATTTGTAGGGATCAGATTTGCCTATGTGTTTGGGCTGTGAAACAATTGTTGTGTTTAATTGTTTGGTTTATTGGTCAAAAAAATACAATACTCTTAAATCTTATAACTTAATACAACGTTTTAGAATAAATTATTTTTTATTTAATATTCAGTTAATCAGTGTCTTATGTTTTAAAATTTTTGTTTCTGATTTTATTTGTAACGTTTTTGGCATCATGATTGTCTAAAACCTGAAATAATTAACGAACAATAATTTAAAAAACAATGAAAAAAGTATTACTATCTTTATTAATGGTTGCAGGCCTGGGCTTTGCAGCTTCAGCTCAAACAGAAGGTGCGGTTCAAAAATTAAGCATTGGTGCTGAATTTGGTTTACCAACTGAAAAAAATTCAAATACCTTTATCGTAGGTGGTTCATTACAGTATGAACATCCAGTAGCTAAAGATTTAAGTTTAACAGGTTCAGCTGGTTATTTATCGCTAATGGCTACAGGTGATTACAAGGATGCGCTTAAAGCCATTGGTGCTAAAACAAGCAGTGGAGTAGTTCCACTAAAAGCAGGTGCTAAATATTATTTTGGTGGTAACTTCTATGGTGCCGGCGAATTAGGTGCTGCAATTAGCACAGAAACTGGTGGCAAAACTTTTTTTGCTGTGGCTCCAACATTAGGTGCTTCATTTTCAGTTGCCGATAAATCTAGTTTAGATTTCGGTTTACGTTACGAAAACTGGTCAGGAAATGGCGGTTCTTCAGGCTTTATTGGCTTACGCGCTGCATTTGCATTCGGTTTATAACATTAAGCCATAATTTATTCAGAAGCCTCCAAGCCATTGGGGGCTTTGTTATTTACATAAATTTATTCCTTAAAATATTTTAACTATCAAATTAGTTTATCTATCATTGTGGCGCCTGTTTGAAAATCAGGCGGGTAAATGGAAATTAAAAACAATTCTAACAAACAATCTCAAAAAAATCAGATGAAAAAACTAGTATTATCTTTATTAACAGTTGCTGCGCTAAGTACTGCAGCTTTAGCTCAAAGTAGTAAACCGGTTAAATTTGGCTTAAAAGCAGGCGTTGCTTTTCCAAATATGACTTTCTCAGCGGGCAATGCATCATTTAGTTATGGTACAAAAACCTCTTATTATGTAGGTGGAACGGTAGAATTTGAATTATCTGATTTGGTTTCTATTCAACCTGGATTAACCTTTATCGATAAAGGAACAAAAATTAACAGCAGTAGTTTTGGATTCAATAACGATGATTTTCTTACCGATGTTAATGCTACATTAAATTTCAAGTATCTTGAATTACCGGTTAATGCGCTTGTAAACTTTAAAACGGGCGATGCAGGTAAATTATTTGTAGGCGCAGGTCCTTACTTTGCTTATGCCTTAAGTGCCAATGCTAAAATGGGCTCAGAAAAAGAGAAAATCGAATTCAAAGATTCGGGTTTTGGCCGTAGCGATTACGGATTAAATTTTTTAGCTGGTTTTCAGTTAAATAATGGTTTAAACATTCACGCAGGTTATGGCTTGGGTTTACGCAATCTGGTAAATGATGAAGACGCACAAGATTTTGATGCTTCAATCAAAAACAAGGTGTTTACGATTGGGTTGGGCTTTTCTTTTTAGCGAATCTAAAATAACTTTATGCCTCTGATGAAAATCGGGGGCTTTTTTGTTTAGTGCTTTTAATAATCAGCCCATTAACTGTAAAACTATCTACCACCAACCATCTTCGATTTTACGATTAACCAGGTAAAGCCAACGAAAAAAATATTTCTTAACTTCGGCATTTAAATTTAACTATGTACGCAGTTTTTAAACGCGAGTTATTCAGTTTCTTAAGTTCGATGGTTGCTTATATTACCATAGGCATTTTTCTGTTGGTTTCTGGCCTGTTACTTTGGTTTTTTCCCGACACCTCGATACTTGATTATGGTTATGCCGAACTTGATGGTTTTTTCAGTTTGGTACCCTATCTTTTCATGTTTCTTATTCCAGCCATTACCATGCGCTCTTTTGCCGAAGAACGGAGAGAGGGGACCTATGAACTTTTAATTACACGGCCTATCCAAATCTGGCAGATTATTGTGGCAAAATATTTAGCAAGTTTGGTTTTGATATTATTTGCCTTAATTCCAACGTTAATTTATTACTACAGCATTTCAAAGCTGGGCTTCCCAGAAGGAAATATCGATTCAGGATCGGTTATTGGTTCCTATATCGGTTTATTTTTATTGGGTGCAGCCTTTACATCTATTGGCATTTTCTCATCTGCATTAACTAAAAACCAGGTCATTGCTTTTGTGATCAGCGCTGCTTTATGCGCATTTGCTTTTTTAGGCTTCGATTATAGTAGTCAGCTTGCTGCATTTCAAAGTATCGAGAATAACATCAGCAATTTAGGGATAAATCAACATTATACTTCGATAAGCCGCGGTGTTTTAGATACCAGAGATCTGATTTACTTTATTACTTTTTCAGTGCTGTTTCTGTTTGTCACTAAATTAATAATAGGAGGGAAGCGATAATGAAGCTGAAGAATAAATGGATTAATTTCATCATCATAATAACGGTACTGGTTATTGTGAATGTTTTAGGTCAGTATGTTTTTTATCGATTTGATTTTACGGCCGATAAACGTTTTACACTGAGCGAAAAAACAAAAACTTTGCTACAGAAAAACGAAAAGCCAGTAATCGTAACGGTATTTTTAGCTGGAGAATTACCACCTGCTTTTAAAAGGTTGCAGGCTGCCGTGTCGGATATTTTGTCTGATTATCAGGCTTATGCTAAAGCAGAAGTTAAAGTGGTTTTTGTTGATCCGATAGCGGGACTTAATCAGGCCGATCAAGATACAGTCATCAATAATTTGTACGAAAGAGGTATAGAGGCAACCAATTTAAGTGTTAAAACAGAAAGTGGATTAACACAGAAACTCGTATTTCCGATGGCTATGATGGAAAGTGGGGGGAAAGAATTCCCTATTAAACTCTTCCAGAATTTAGATACCAGGGGGAATTATGAAGACAATATAAATCGCTCTATTGAAAGTTTGGAGTATATCTTTACTTCGAGTTTAAAGAAAGTACTATCAGGTGATAACCCTCGTATCGGCTTTTCAGAATCAAATGGTGAACTTTCCGATTTACAATTGGCTGATGCCATTCATACACTATCGAATAGTTATTTAGTTGGCCGTATTGATTTGAATAGTATTGATAAAGCAGGGCTTGATAAATTGAAAATGTTGATTATTGCCAAACCTAAGAAACCTTTTACAGAAGCTGAGAAATACAAAATTAACTATTTTGTAATGAACGGTGGGCGGGTGCTCTGGAGTATCGACCAGGTAAAGGCCGAATTGGATAGTTTGCGGGGAAAAAGTGGACAGATGGCTGTTAACAGTAATTTGAACTTGGATGATATGCTTTTTATGTATGGGGCAAGGGTTAATTATAATATTATTGCCGATCCGGCAAATAGTGCTGAAATTCCAGTTTCAACAGGAGTTGTAGGCGGGCAGAACCAAATGCAACTGGTGCCCTGGATTTATTATCCTATTTTATTGCCTGATACGGCCGAAAGTGTAGTGAAAAAATTGGATGGTGTAAAATCTGAATTTCCAAGCACGGTAGACACTATTGGTGTGAAAGGCGTAAAGAAATCGTATATTTTGGCTACATCTCCCTATAATAAGGTTTATAGTGTGCCGAAATTGTTTAGCTTGCAAATGCTAAGCGAGCAGTTAGATCCCCGGTCTTTCCAAAGTAAACCACAACATGCTGGTTTAATGTTAGAAGGTAATTTTCCATCGGTTTTTGCTGGGCGACCTTTACCAGCTACCATTACACAGCCTTATACCTTGGAGCGCACAAGTAAACCGGCTAAAATGATTGTGATAGGAGATGGGGATATTTTTAAAAACCAGGTATCGGAGCAAAATGGAACTCCCTTTCCATTGGGTTTTGATCGTTATTCGCAGCGAACTTTTGGCAATAAGGCTTTATTACTCAATATTGTTGATTATTTTACCGATAACGACAACTTAATTGCGTTGCGAAATAAAGAAGTAAAAATTAGATTGTTGGATAAAGCCAAAATTAAACTCGAAAAAACTAAATGGCAATTTATAAATGTAGTAGCACCCTTGCTATTGTTAATATTCTTTGCGATTTTTCAACATTATTACCGCAAATACAAGTACGCTAAATAATTTTTATATTTTTGAAGAAGACTAAATAATATCATGAGATTTATTGTATCCACATCAACTCTATTAAAACACTTACAAACCGTAAATGGTGCATCAAGCAGCAGTACGGTTTTGCCTATATTAGAAAATTTTCTCTTCGAAATTAAAGATGGAAACTTAACTATCTCTGCTACCGATCTGCAAACGAGCATGACAACTGCTTTGGCTGTAGAATCAAAAGAAGAAGGTAAAGTTGCTGTTCCATCTAAAATTTTATTAGATACGCTTAAAACATTACCAGATCAACCGATTGCATTTAATATCGATGATAGTACTTTTGCGATCGAGATCAGTGCTGGCGATGGTAAATATAAATTGAGTGGTGAAAATGGCGATGATTTTCCGAAGATTCCAGTAGTAGAAAATGCGTCTTCTGTAAATTTGCCAGCATCAGTTTTAACTGAAGCCATTACAAAAACTATTTTTGCGGTAAGTAACGATGAGTTGCGCCCGGCTATGACAGGTGTATTCTGTCAGTTATCTCCTCAGCACATCACCTTTGTAGCTACCGATGCACATAAATTGGTGAGATACCGCCGTATGGATAGCAAAGCAGATAAAGCAACATCTTTTATTCTTCCTAAAAAAGCTTTAACACTTTTAAAAGCTGCTTTACCTTCAACTGATATTAATGTATCAGTAGATTATAATGCAACAAGCGCTTTCTTTAAGTTCGAAAATATCAATTTAGTGTGTCGTTTAATAGACGAGCGCTATCCAGATTATGAGGCGGTAATTCCAACTAATAATCCTAATAAACTAATTATCGACAGAAGTTTATTTTTAAATACACTTCGCAGGGTTGTAATTTTTGCCAATAAAACAACACATCAGGTAAGGTTGAAAATTAGCGGAAGCGAACTTAATATCTCTTCTGAGGATTTGGATTTTGCTAACGAAGCACATGAGCGGTTAAGCTGCCAATATGATGGCGAAGACCTCGAAATAGGCTTTAACGCACGCTTTTTGATCGAAATGTTAAGTAATTTAAGTGGTGATGAAGTTACTTTAGAACTTTCGACACCAAATAGAGCCGGGCTTTTAATTCCACAAACTAATGACGAAAATGAAGACGTTTTAATGTTGGTGATGCCTGTGATGCTAAATAATAGTTATTAAATAAAAACTAATTTATTAGTTTTTATGAGAAAGTGGCTTGGTTTTTGACCGAGCCATTTTTGTTTTAACCAACTAACAACCAAATGAAAATCTATAACAATCTCTCGAAATCGATAATTTTGCTCACCTGCTTATCTAGTATAGGCTTGTCATCCTGTAAAAAGCATAATCCAGATGAAGTAGTAAATGGCCAGGCCAAGGTAAAAATGGTTAATGCATCGCCGGCCAATGAGCACCAGGATGTTTATTTAGATAACGAAAAACTAACCACTGTAGCTTTAGCTTTTGGCGAAACCAGCGATTACGTAAAAATCCCTTCTGGTAATAGAAATATTTCTTATACCGGCACAAATAACACCACTACTGATACTTCTTTTAACTTTACACCGTCTATTACCTACACAACTTTTCTGGTAACCAATAAAAAAGGAGAAATGGAAATAGTAAGTTACGAAGATAACTTAAGTAATACCGAAATAGGTAAAGCTAAAATTAAACTGATTAACCTGACACCTAATTTTGCTACAGGCATAAATGTGATGGTTGAAGGCGGTACCCAGTTTGTGAATGGACTGGCTTTTAAAGAGGCATCTAGCTATTTTACGGTAGATACAGGATTCAATTTAAAATATACAGTAGTAGGTTCTGGTAATGTTAAAACCATCCAAAATACGGCTTTAGAAGCGGGAAAGATATACACCATTTGGTTTAGCGGTACTACGGCAGCAACATTAGCAGCACATATCATTACCGATAATTAATTTCAAAGTTTAATATGCTTTCTGCTATCTTTACGTTTTATTAGCATCAGCAATTAATTATGAAAAACAAAGTATTGTTTCCCAAAATATTTCTTCTTTTTACACTTGTTCTTTTAATTAGCTCTTGCATTAAAAACAATAATTTTATTAAAGGTGATGCGAAAGTGCGTTTCTTCCATGTTGCATCAACAGATACCACACAGAATTTCTATTTAAACGGCATACAGATCGGAACTTCAGTAACTTATAATGCAAATACAAGTTATGTTGTGATACCTGGCGATTCTGTTTTTAAAATAACCACCAGAAATATTAATACCGGCGTAGACGCTACCTCACTGTCAGGGCAAACTTTCAAAATCGGCCAGAATTATTCTGTTTTCTACCTTAAGGAGGCTATCAATAAACCTGCTGAATTAAAGGTATATCAAGATGATGTAAAACCAGATTTAGATTCTGCCAAGCTTACTTTCTTAAACTTAGGCTATACATTAGCCTCTAGCGTGGTGATTACTGATAGTACGAATACGGCTAAACCTGTTGAATCTGCGCTCGTTTATGGAGGACTTAAAACCTTTAAAGTAAAGGTAAATAAGAATATGAAATTTGCCTTCAAACTATCTAGTCCTACAGCTACAAATCCGCCTCCAGTAGTAACGCGACTTGATTCTTTGACCATTAATAAAGGCAGGGTTTACCTCATCTTATTTGATGGGGATAAAAAGGGAGAGCTTAAAAACAGAATAATCGCTACCAACTAACATTTATTGCACTATACTAGCATTTAATCCCTTTGATATTCATACTTTTGCCCAAAATTAGATAAATGGAACTACTACAACAGCTTATAGATTTTATTCTTCATATAGACGTACATTTAGCTGAAATTGTTAACGAATATCGCACCTGGACATATCTCATTTTATTCCTGATCATTTTTGCCGAAACTGGTTTTGTGGTAACACCATTCCTTCCTGGCGATTCGTTGCTTTTTGCAATGGGTGCTTTAATTGCTGGTGAACATGAAACCGGTTTAAATATCTGGATCATGCTCATTATATTAATTGTAGCAGCAATTTTAGGAAATACAGTTAACTATAAACTAGGGAGTGTTTTAGGCGCGGGAGTATTTAAAGAAAAGAACAAAATTTTGAAGCTTAAATATTATCATCAATCTCACGAATTTTTTGAGAAACATGGTGGTAAGGCCATTATGTTAAGCAGGTTTCTTCCAATTTTCAGAACCATAGCACCATTTGTAGCGGGAATAGCCAAAATGCCTTTCGGTCGTTTTACTTACTATAACATTATTGGTGGTGTAGCATGGATATTTGCGTTGTTGATGGGGGGGTATCTGTTAGGACAAATCCCAGTAATTAAAAATAATTTTGAACTGGTTATTATTTTTATTGCTGTGGTAACTTTTGTTCCTGCCATTTGGGCAGCTATCAGAAGTCGTTTACAACCTAAAAAGATTGAAGCAATTATCGAAGGAGAGGATACCAAGTCATAATTAAAGTTCTCTGCCAATTAGTGAACCGTTTTGATATTTTGTTTCTACATCATCACCGTCCTTTTTTTCATCGGGTAATAAGGTTGTTTTAATCATGTTTTTAAGCACAGGCTGACCTGCATCAACCCAGGCAGAATACCAAAATGAGCCCGTTTTTAAGATGGCAGCCCGCATTTGATTTTCTACCATATTATTCATTTTAGTGTGGTAGGCTTTAGAATAGGCCGTAGAGTATTGTTTCAACACAGTATTATTCCTTTCAGAAAAGCTATATTTTTTGTCGGGAGGAAATGAAGCACTCAGTTCAGCTTCGAAAGTTAATACAGTATCAACCAGACTGTGCGTGTGTTTAATTATCTTCCATGCTTCTTGCAATGGGTTTTCAATATAATCCGCATGGCCAACAACAAAATTGTAATGAGTTGAAAACAATTCGGGTAAACGGCTTTCCCAAAAAGCGTGGATACCAACCTGATTGGTGAGTTGCCCGTTATGGTTGGCGGTAGTGTGTAAAGGAACGTGTGCATCGCCAATGTAATGGCCCAGATCAGCAGAGTATTTTAAGATCTTTACCGAATCACGCATTTTAAAGGCTTTAACTAAACCATAATAACTGCGCTGTATTTGCCAAGGGATAATGCCATCGGTGTTCAGTTTTTTTAGGCCATATTTTGCCAGGGCATCATCCCATTTTTCGGGAATACTATCAATATTTTTCTCGTAGTTCTCCACATCGAGGTAATGCCGTGGTGCTTCGAGGGTATCAGCATACCTGCGTTTATCTGGATCAACAGCATGTTCGGTAATGTATTTGATATTCTTTTTATAGAAACCGATCATGTCAGCTGGCAAAGTGAAAACAGCAAGGTTGTTTATCCTTTGATGTGCAAAGAAACCCCAAGAGGTACAAAGAAATATAGGGATGATTAACGCGGTTAAAATCGTTAATCTTTTCATATATCCGAAGATAAGAAATTTTCTTTATAACGCTAGGGGGTTAGAAGCAAAAATTATGCATTTTCCATTTTTTTCATATCAAGCTTTTTCATCTGCATAACGGCATCCATTACTCTTTTTGCTCTTTCGGGCTCTGCCATTAACTCACCAATGTTTGATGGAATAATTTGCCATGAAAGTCCGAATTTATCCTTTAACCATCCACAAACGCTCTCTGTACCGCCGTCATTTATAAAAGTATCCCAGTAATAGTCTATTTCATCCTGGTTATCGCAATTTACCATAAGGGAAATGGCTTCATCGAACTTAAATTGCGGACCTCCATTGAGCCCCATAAATTTATTTCCGTTTAATTCGAAAGTAACTACCATGGGCGTTACCTGGGTAATTTTAGAATCTTTAAAAACGGTACAATAGTATTTTGCTGCAGCTTCGGCTTGTCCGTCAAACCAAAGGCATGTTACAAGTGGTTTTGCCATTTTATATCATTTTTTTTGTTACCACAAGTTTAAACAAGATTTTTGGCCTGTGTAAGGTTTAAAAGTGACGATTTAAGGGGGTGATTTGGACAATAACTTGTTCTTACGTGTTTAAACTAAACCCCAAATTGTGCTAAATGATGATCCAGGTGTTTATAGAACATGTTGTTCCATTCGGTTTTTGCCAATGGGCCAAATGAATGCGATTCTTTACGGTCGAAATAATCTTCGCCAAGTTGTTGGGTTTGGTTAATATAATCGATTAAACGAGTTTTCTCTTTTTCGAAATCCTTTTCATCTTTAATAATAAACTGTGGTGCTGTCTGATTATTTTTAGGATAGGGTTTCTCGTTTACCACTTTGCTTTTTACTAGTTTTTTCAAAATAAATTTCATAATCGGCCCTGGTTTTGGATGAATGTCATCGTAAACCATTTCGTAAGTTACACTGCAATGGGCCAACATTTGTGCAACATTCATTTTGCCCCAAAGTTGAGTAGTAGTAGGGGTAAGCTTGTTAATCCTTTCAATAATTTCGCTAGTTACTGCAGGTTGGAAAATATTCTTCATGGTTTGTTTATATCTGGAGTGTGTATTTTGCTTTACTAAATATAAGAATGAATTTTTATAAGGATTCGGAAATTTGGAAAATGATTTGAGGCGTTCTTATCATCCCTTGCCTCTGTTAAAATAAGAGGGGTAGGAAGCGCTGAGACGAGATTAATTCCTGAAATAGGGTTTGTGGTTTAGACGTCTTGCTGTATATAATTTTACGCTGTGAATTAGCTCCCCTCCTTGATTTCAAGGAGGGGCTGGGGGTGGTTATTTGTTTTTAAAATGATTCCTAATTGTCTCACAGACGAGTTCTTCAGAGTCAAAAACTTCAAGATTATCAAATCTGATTAATTTCCAACACGATGTTGACGTCTGATTTTTTGCTGTCAAGTCTTGGGTTTTGGAGATACATAAATTTTTATTGGCTCTATTTTTCCCGTTTTCGAATTTGCATACCAGGCTTTAATAACGGTCATTTTTCTGCTGACATCAACAACCTCAAAAGGATCTTTGCCTGCTTTTTTATGTTTTGCAATTGCGCTGTCTACATCTGCTTTGAACGAATTCTGGCCAGATGTAGTTATAACTGCAATAATCGAGTTTTTTTCAATGCCTTTTGTCTCAATTCCAATTAACTCATCTTTATGCAAAACACCAACCGATGTACCTTTATCAGGTATATCTTTTGCAAAATCACTATAATTATAGAGCGTATCGAGTATTATATGTTTAATCCGATTGCCTTCATGAAAAACTTCGTTAAAAACAACAATATTATCGTCATTACCATATACATCAAGCAATTCGAAGTAACGGTGGTTTAAACTATCCAACATTTTGGATTGAAATATTGAATATTTTGCCGCTGTCCATGCAGGATTATCTCCTTGCAAATCATTGGTATAGTAAAAGGTTTTGGGTGTAAACAAGCTTAAATGTTGCTTTTTTAAATCTGAGGCATTTTTTTCTTCAAGATTGACTGCTTTTTCGTCGGTATTTGTACATCCGTAAAAAAGTAGTGAACAGATTATTATAATGTACGCTTTCATTTTTCATTGGTATAGGTTTTGCCAAATTAATAAAATTGTTTTACAGGTAATTTAAAATAATTGAAAAAGGATTTTCCAGAACATTTAGAAGTGTTTTTGCTGACCTTTCGTTATGTTTTTGTAAAAAACAGAAAAAAATGCCCTGCATTGCAGTTGAATTGGGTTGAAATAGCTGCTGTTTTTCGCTTCCAGTGGCAAAACATTCAAGTACAGCACTTTGTATGTTAACTAAAATTAAATAAATTTACATCAAAATCATATCCATGGAATTATCTTGCCCGGTATCAGCAGAAAGAGTAAATGAAAATGTAGTTAGGATTATTGCCTTTATGGTTGCGTTGATTGCAATAGCTTGTGTTGTGTCTTCAAATTATTGGGCAATTGTTTTCCTGCTATTTGATTTTGCTTTAAGGGCATTTACTACAGGTAAATTTAGTGTGTTGAAATTTATCGCAATTAAAATATCTGAGGGACTTTCTCTATCTCCGAAAATGAAGGATTTAGCGCCAAAAAAGTTCGCGGCAACCTTGGGCTTTGTTTTCTGCCTTTTGATTGCCACGGTATTTCTATTTAATTTTTATAATGCGGCGCTGATTTTTACCTTGATCATGATCACTTTTGCCCTGTTAGAGAGCTTATTTGCCATTTGTGTAGGTTGTTATATCTATTCTTTTTTACAGGTTTTTACGAAAAAGAGCGAGGCTTAATCTATTTCTTTAAAGCTTCACGTACTTTAGGGGCAATCTTGCTTCCGAATAACTCTATTGATTTCATCAAAGTTGCATGAGATGGACCACCTACATCCATGTGTGCTGAGAAACGTGTTAAGCCAAAGGTTTCTTCCATAGCTAAAATCTTCTCTATGGATTCGTTTACGTCGCCAATAATTAAGGCGCCACTATTGCTTCTGCCAGAATCGAACTGACTTCGTTGATAAGGCGCCCAACCGCGTGATTTACCAATCCTGTTCATCACGGCAGAATAAAGCGGGTAATAGTAATCAGCAATTTCATTACTGTTTTCGCCAAATAAAGTGTGCATATGAAGGCCAACTTCGAACTTGTTCATATCATGTCCATAGGCTTGATACACTTTTTTGTAATAATCAAAAAGTGGTTTAAACTGTATGGGCTGACCACCAATGATGGCAAACATTACAGGTAAACCTAATCTGCCTGCACGCTCTACAGACTCTGGTGTTCCACCAACGGCTACCCAAATTTTTAAATTGTCATTTACGGCTCTCGGTAATATTTCCTGGTTGTTCAGTTCGGGTCTGAATTTGCCTTTCCAGCTGATTTTATGTGATGCATTGATTTTAAGGAGCAAGTCTAATTTTTCTTCGTAAAGTTCATCATAATCCTGCAGATCGTATCCAAATAAAGGGAATGATTCGATAAAACTTCCCCGACCAGCCATTAATTCGGCTCTTCCGTTTGAAATTAAATCTATTGTTGCAAAGTTCTGATATAGTTTAACTGGATCAGATGAACTTAAAACCGAAACCGCACTACTTAATTTAATGTTTTTGGTTACTGTAGCTGCAGCGGCCAATATAATCTCAGGACTGGATACTGCATAATCGGGACGGTGGTGTTCGCCAATGCCATAGAAATCTAAACCAACTTCGTCCATCAGTTTTATTTCCGCTATAATTTCCTGAAGCCTTTGCTGAGCGGGCTGGATTTCTCCTTTTGCATTGATCTGCAGATCGCCAAACATTCCGATACCTAATTCCATAATGTTAAATATTTTTAACAAAGTTAGTGGATAATGGGGGAGTGCTTTTTGATGTATGGTAAGAAAAGTAGGATATTAAACTATTTCAAGCCTGAGTTAGATTAACATTTACTGGTAACAGTTAATTTAGCCGCACTACCTAACATATTCGTCCTGCTGAACTTGTTTCAGCATCTATCTCAAAATAGACCCTGAAATAAATTCAGGGTGACGACTAACTAAGTTAAATTATCGCATTGAGGTTTCATAGAAATAAGAAGATAATTATTTGGATTAGTTTATGCACCCTGCAACCTGAGTTTTTATACTCACCTAAGTTAGCTAAACCCGATTATAGCGAACACGAAGTAAAGCGGCAAACGGGACTATCGGAACCGATAAAAATAGCCTTTGCTTTCCAAAAAAGAAATTAACTAAAAACCTCGATAATTTGTGTGCTATTAATAGCAATGAAAGATTATGAAACAAGCTCAGAAAGACCTATCTATAGAAATGACGTCAGGATAGTATGAATATATTAAATAGGCAATTGAAAACTGCCGACTGAAACTTACTCTATCTTTTTACCTTTCATGGCCGTAGAAATCGCTGCATCCATTACACGCTCGGCAAAAGGACGGGTAAATTCATTCAGCTCATCTGCTTTCTTCAAAATAGTATCTTTTTCTTGGGTAGCCAAAGCCGTTCTAAGCGCTTCGATGTGTATCTTGGTTTCTTCAATTTCACCCGCTGTTAGATGCTCAGCATGTTTTTCGATAAAACGCTCGGCAGTGTAGAGCAATTGTTCGCCCTCGCTTCTTGCTTCAATGAGCATACGTTGTTCTACATCACTTTTGGCATGTTCTATACTGTCTAGTAGCATTTTCTCTACAGTATCATCACTTAAGCCGTAGCTTGGCGTAATTTCTATTTCTTGTTTAACGCCTGAACGTAATTCAATTGCCTGTACAGTTAAAATACCATCGGCATTCAGTAAAAAGTTGATGTCTACTTTTGGCAAACCAGCAGGCATTGCAGGGATTCCTTTTAAATCGAACTCAGCCAATTTTCTGTTTTCTTTAACTAAATCGCGCTCACCCTGATAGACAGAAATTTTCATATTCACCTGTCCATCAATTGAGGTGGTGTATTGACGACCGGCTTTGGTAGGCACTTTGCTGTTGCGGGCAATAATTACATCCATTAAACCGCCCATAGTTTCGATACCTAAAGAAAGTGGCGTTACATCCAGCAATAAAATATCAGAGCGGTTTCCAGCCAAAACATCAGCCTGAATGGCTGCACCAAGTGCTACTACTTCATCAGGGTTGATATTGTCCTGTGGTTTTTTACCAAAGAAATTTTCTACAGCCTGTTTTACATATGGTGTGCGGGTAGAGCCTCCTACTAAAATTACTTCGTCAATATCGCCGGCAGATAGATCTGCATCATTTAACGCATTTTTACAGGCGGTAATGGTTTCTTCAACTTTTGCCGAAATTAACTGTTCAAAAGTTTGTTTATCCAATGTGCACCAGATTTCGCCAACTTGTTCGTTATATAAATTTTGGAATGATAATGCTTTTTTAGCAGCTTCAGCTTGTAGACGTAAGGTTTGCATTAAAATATTATCTTGTGCAACTACAGCTACATCAAGGTTGTTTTTCTCCAGCCAATAATTTAAAATGGCCCGATCGAAATCATCGCCACCTAAATAGGTATTTCCGTTTGTGGCCAAAACCTCAAAAATTCCATTTTGGATCTGTAGAATAGAGATGTCAAATGTTCCTCCTCCCAGGTCGTAAACTGCGATTGTTTTTTGTTGCGAAGGATCTAAGCCAATTCCGTAAGCCAAACTTGCTGCGGTAGGCTCGTTCACAATACGCATAACATCTAAGCCAGCCAGTTTTCCTGCATCTCGTGTGGCCTGGCGCTGGCTATCGTTAAAATATGCCGGAACAGTGATTACGGCCCTATTAACCGGAGTTTTTAAGGCATGTTCTGCTCTTGCTTTAAGTTCCTTCAAAATTTCTCCCGATAATTCAATCGGCGTATAGAAACGGTCTCCAGCATAGATTTTCACCAAAGCATCGCTATCATCGTCTATAATTTTGTAAGAAAAAATATCCTTGTGTTCGGCTACATCTTTGTAGGAGCGCCCAAGTAATCTTTTAACTGAAAAAATGGTGTTTGAAGGATCAGTGGTTAAGTACTCTTTCGCCTCATTACCTACAATGGCTTCATTCTGACCATTAAAGTATACCACTGATGGTACCAATATTCCCTTACCTGCATCGTTAATTACCTGCGGGTTTTTATCTGGATTGATAAATGCCACCAAGCTATTGGTTGTACCTAAATCTATTCCAACTATAATTTCTTCCTTCTGGAACGAACCTGTAGCAAGGTTAATTGATATTTTTGCCATAGCAGCAAAAATATGCTTTTTAAATAAAGGTTATGTCATTCATTTGTTAGCAAGAAAATATAAACCTAAACAATTTATGACTAAAAATATCGTACGGCTTATTTGAAAAAACAGGGTGAAAAGTGTGTTGTTTTTTGAATTGTAGTGATTTTTGTTTAATTATTTGTCTATTTTTTGTTGATTTTTGTTTATTATTTATTTTTTAATTGTTTTTGTCTGTTTTTTTAAGTGTATTTTGTGTTTTGTTGTATTTGTTTGTGTAAAATATCTTCATGTTATTTATATTGCCTGTACATTTATCAAAACAAATATGAAAAAACAATTATTTTATGTATTTATTGGGCTTTGTTTGCTTCCGGTAACCTCTTTTGCGCAAAATATTATAAAAGGTAAGGTTACAACATTGAAAGGAGAAGGGATTATAGCCGCTTCTGTTAAAGAGAAAGGAACGGGCAAGGGCACTGTTACCGATCAGAATGGAGATTTTCAGCTTTCTATTTCTGATAAAGGAGCCTTAATTGTTAGTGCTATTGGATATGAAACCAGAGAAGTAGTAGCAACAACCGGACCTTTAACAATTATTTTATCGGAAAGTGCGCAAAATCTCGGCGATTTCGTGGTGGTTGGAACCCGTGGTAAAGGTCGCTCTTCTATTCTTACGCCTGTTCCTGTTGATGTGATTAAGATTAATCAGGTGAATATGCCTACTGCCAAAATGGATTTAACTTCAATTTTAAATGCTGCTTCACCATCTTTTAATTTTAACAAACAAAGCGGATCAGATGGTGCAGATCAAATAGATTTAGCTACGCTTAGAGGTTTGGGGCCAGATCAGACATTGGTTTTGGTTAATGGCAAACGCCGGCATCAAACAGCCTTTGTTGCAATATTCGGAACCAGGGGAAGGGGGAATTCAGGTACAGATTTAAATGCGATTCCAGAATCGTCGATAGACCGTGTTGAGATTTTACGCGATGGTGCGTCGGCACAATATGGATCGGATGCCATTGCAGGGGTAATTAATTTAATATTAAAAAAGGATGTTGGCGTTTTAAGTGTCAATACTGGGTATTCGGGTTATTATGATCCAAGAAACAATACCCACTATGGTAAAGAGCTGGGGCAGTATCGGCAGCAGGGGGCAATTGATGGGAATGCATTTTCTTTAGGGGCCAATTATGGTGTTGCATTGGGTAAGCATAATGGTTTTGTTAATTTTTCAGGAAACTTTTTTGCTAATGGTAAAACATTCAGGCAAAATCTGAATACAGATTTAAGTTCGAAAGATGGTTTGCCAATTAATAAGGTTAGAAGATCTACTGGTGATGGATCGGTAACTTCTGGTGGTTTAATGTATAATATGGAACTGCCAATTGCAAATACAAAAACAGTGATTTATTCATTCGGCGGAGGTAATGTAAAGGCTTCGGATGCTTATGCCTATACCAGAAATTTATCAGAGCGGCCAGAGCGTTTTCCTGATGGAGTTGCAGGGAATCCTATTTTACAGACCACAGCAGATGGGGAAACGTATTATGATCCGATCATCCAGACTAAAATCCAGGATTTATCTTTTGCCGCAGGTGTAAAAGGAATATGGGGTAAAGACTGGAACTGGGATTTAAGTAATACACTGGGCCGTAACAATTTTCATTTTTATGGTGATCAAACATTTAATGCTTCTCTTGGTGCTGGTAAAACCCATTTTGATGATGGCGGTTTTTCATTTTTGCAAAATACGGTCAACTTTAATTTGAGTAAGGCGATTCCAACTGTTGCATCAGGATTGAATTTAGCTTTTGGTTTAGAGCATAGGTATGAAAATTATAAAATTTATGCAGGAGAAAAAGATTCATATGCAAATTATAACCTAAATAAAGCTACAGGTTCTCAAGGTTTTCCCGGTTATCAGCCTGGCGATGAAGTTAACGCTGGCCGATCTAATGTTGCAGCGTATGTTGATGCAGAGTTGGATGCTACCGATAAGTGGCTTGTTGGTGTTGCTGTTAGGGCAGAAAATTACAATGATTTTGGTTTTACAAGTAATTACAAATTTGCAACCCGTTATAAATTAACAAACAATTTTAATGTCCGTGGATCGATAAGTACTGGTTTTCGTGCACCATCCTTGCAACAAATTAATTTCAGCAATACATTTACAAACGTGCAGGGAGGTAAAGTTTTCGAAGTTAAAATCGCGCCGAACTATAGTCCAATTACAAAAGCAGCCGGAATTCCTGACCTGAAACAAGAAAAATCTGTTAATGCGAGTTTAGGTTTTTCGTGGAAACCAGTTCCAGAAATTGCCGTAACCTTAGATGGTTATCGCATTAATATTAAAGATAGGGTAGTATTATCCGGTCAGTTTGATGAAAGTATTCCCGCTTTAAAACCAATTTTGAATCAATTAAATGTTGCACAGGCACAGTTTTTTGCAAATGCAGTTAATACTACTAATTATGGATTGGATTTAGTTGTAGACTATACTAAACGATTTGATAATAAAACAATTAAAGTTTTGTTTACCGGAAACTTAAATCATTTGAATATCGATAAAATTAATATTCCCAATGCTTTAAGTGGCTCTTATCAAAACCAGCAGGCATTTTTTAGCGACAGAGAGCAGGCATATATTAAAGCGTCTGCTCCTCCTGTAAAACTTGGTTTAAACTTAGATTATGGGTTTGGTAATTGGATGGCTGGAACGCATTTTCTATACTATGGCAAAATTTCGATTTTAGGCTACGGCTATGCAAACACTTACCCACCGTTGGTTGCATTGGATAATGATCCAAACCAAACAGTTTTGGAGCAATTTAATTATTCAGGTAAAATGGTTACTGATATTTATGGCTCTTATAAAATTTCGAAAAAAGTGACTGTATTTTTTGGTGCAGATAATATATTTAATATTCACCCTGATTATGGTTATGTACAAGGTGCAAAGCTTTCTGCCTATGATGGAGAAACAGGTGGTGCATGGGATGCCGTTCAAATGGGGTTTAATGGGCGAAGGCTATTTACTAAACTTGCTTTTAATTTCTAAAATATTATATAAAAGAGGTATTGATCTGTTCAATACCTCTTTTATGTTTTTTATACATGACATCTTCGTACCCTGACTTCGGACTAAAGACCCGGGACTATCTCTTATTCTTCTCTTCAATCCACAAACTCATGTATTTTGTACTCTGTGCAGTGTGGTGATTTAATATCTGTCCGAAAAAGTTGTTCTGCCGGTGTGTGCTTAAGTTAGAAACCAATTTTTCTACCTCATTTATAAATTGGTTAGCAAAATATTTAGTAGAATATCGTTCGTTAATGATTTTTACCCCATTTTGCCGGGCAATTTGCCAGGCATTTTTATCCAGATAGAGTTTTACCGCTTCATTAATAAATAATTCTAAATTATCTTCAATGCTACCGTTCCAATCTAAATTGCCTTTCATGGCCTCAGCACCAACTGATGTGGTAACAGAGGGGGTACCTACATGCATGGCATCAATAAATTTCCCTTTTACGCCTGCGCCAAACTGAATAGGGGCCAGTAAGATTCGATGTTTAGCAATGGTTTCCTTGGCATCTACAGCTCTTCCTTTAATTAAGAACTTTTCGTTTTTGTTATCCAGCTGCAGCACCTTTTGCGATGCATAAGACCCAAATATATTCAAACTCGCATCGGGCAGCCTTTTTCTGAGCACAGGCCAGACTTTGGTTTTTAAAAACTGCACGGTGTTCCAGTTGGGTTCGTGAAGGAAATTGCCAATGAAAACAAAATCAGCCCGTTCTTCATAAGAAACCCAGTTCTCAATATCTTGTTGGGTGATTTCTTTTTCTAGAAATGGTAGATAATAAATTAATGAGGCATCGATCTTAAACTGTGTTTTCAGCATATCCATTTCCACTTCAGAAATGATTAAAGATAAATCGCAGCGTAAAATTGAAGCAATTTCTCTTTTGGCAGTATCCGAAAATAAGTCTAAAACTTGTTTTTTCTTATCGCTTTGCTGGCGGGCATTTCTGAGGCAATGCAGATCTTCGGTATCTAAAACCCTAAGTGCATTAGGGCATTCCTGTTGAACGCGCCAGCCATATTGTTCTTCTACCATAAAACGGTCGAAAAGCACTAAATCTGGATTTAATTCTTTCAGAAATACGTTAAAACTTTCGTCGTTCAGTTTGATTTGCTGTTCAACAAGGTTAGTCTCACTAAAATCGTAACTGAAATCGCTTTTTGATGCTGCCGATGCAAAAATGATCTGATAACCTTTCGAGAGAAATAAATCAATCAACTGGATCATTCTTGTGCCTGCTGCAGATGAAGTGGGTTCGGGCCAAACCAATCCAATTATCAATAATTTCTTTGCATTTGTATTCATTTACCTGCAAAAATAAGTTCTTTTTTTTGGCTCCCGCAGATAAATGTGATTTTCGAGGAGTGAACTGTTAGCTGCATAATCTTTTAAAATCTGCGGGAGATATAAACGTATCTTAAATATTCCTAATTTTGCAGCTCAATTACAAAGCACCAGATGTTAGGATTAAAATTATTGACAGACCCACGTTGGGCAAATATTGCAGAATCGAATTTAGAAGAAATTTTATCTGACCATGCCTGGTGTGAACAGAAAGCAGCAACCAATGCCATTACCTTAATTACTCAAAACTCAGAACATCAGGACCTGGTTGATGAGTTAACGGCAATTGCTATCGAAGAAATGCAACATTTCCAGATGGTAATTGAAATTATAAAAAAACGGGGTTATACTTTAAGCCGCGAGCGGAAAGATGATTATGTTGGCCGTTTGGTAAAGTTTAGCAAAAAAGACGGAAGCCGAAATATGGCTTTTATTGACAGGTTATTGTTTGCCGCAATGATTGAAGCCAGAAGTTGCGAGCGCTTCAGGGTACTTTCATTAAATATAAAAGATCAGGAACTGGCCAAGTTTTACCACGAACTGATGGTTTCGGAAGCGGGGCATTATACTACATTTTTAAATTTTGCGCGTAAATATAGCACTGATGTTGATGTAGATAAACGTTGGAAAGAATGGTTGGAATTTGAAGGAGAACTGATTCAAAGTTTTGGTAAGAAAGAAGCGATTCACGGATAGTTTAGTTTGCAATTTTCGGTTTGTAGTTTTTTATTATGAACTGTTAATTGGCGACTGTCAACTCCTTTTTATGTATATTCCACAACCAAATTACAATATCTTGATAACTGTCTATTCCCTTTTTCTGGTTATTCATTTTTAGAAAACGATCGAAAGCGGCATCCATGTAACCGAACATATCGCCATTATATTTTCGCCAAAATTCCTTTTCAGTTTTAAAATCGGCCAAAACCTGCGGTAAGAGTTTTGCATGGAGTGTTTTATAATCATCTGGTGATTTCATCCTGATCTCGAATAGGATATATCGCAACATTTCATAATTGGCAGAATATTGGTAATTCACATCAGGGCTATTACTTGCTGTAAGGTAACCTAGAAGGTTAGCCTCGTCCTCATAAGCAATCCCTAATTGGTGCCCAATTTCGTGGCAGCTTACATAAGGTTTCACAAAATCTGGCAAGTTCATGTTCATATTAGCTTCGCCAGAAAGGGGGGCATAATAACCCTCAATGCCGATTTTACTGATGATCCATGAATTTAAGACCGATTTTAAACAAGGGTTAGTATACCTGAATACTGAGTTTCTTTTCTCCATGAATGAGTAAGCAGCTGCAGATTTAGTTTCAAGCTCATTAACGGTGTAAGTGGGTATTTTACTTTGCTTTAATTTTAAGGTGTTGGTTTTATCAACGAAATAATTGCCCAGAACAACCAATTCTTTAACATTATATTTTTCATTTCCTATGCCCAATTCTTCGCTTATACTTGGTCGGCTGTAGTTTAAACCCCAAACCATTTTGAAAATGATATAAAGAATTAAAAAGAAGTTTAAGATCTGTAAGGGTATAACAATTCTATCCTGCTTTTTTAGTGATTTACGACGGTTGTAGCATCTTACGATTTTATAAAATACAAAACCAATAAGTAAAATGTAAATAATATCGCCAATAGCAAAAGGAAACAGAGCAGAAATAAACCTTAGGGCTGAAGAGATGTAAGGATAAAAACCTGTTGAATAATATTTTTGGACGGGGTTAGGGAATAGGCCGAAAAGGTAAATCAGAATAGCTAGACTGATTAAAACCAAAAATGTTTTGTATACCGAACGCTTAAACACGATTAATAATGGCCCTTTAAAGATTGAATTTCCAAGATGACAATGATGCCATCATCATGAATTTCATAAACAATTCGATGTTCTTCATTTATTCTTCTAGACCAGGAACCTGACAGTTCATACTTTAGCGGTTCAGGTTTTCCTATTCCATCAAAAGGATTTTCTTGAATGGCTTTATTGCCAGATTTTTTCCAGTAGTTTAAATGCTCGATAGCTTTTGGAGCATATATTACTTCCATAAATCTTCCATCGCGATTTTTACACCTTTGCCATTTTTGATGTCTTCTCGCGCTTGCAAAATATCCTTTACAAATTCTGGGTTAGACGGACTTCCTTCAGTCTCAAAATCAATTTTCAAAGCTTTCATAACTGCTTTCAAAGCGGTGGCCTGCTCTTCGTTTTTTGGATGTGCAATTAATGTTTCCATATTATTCATTGTAATAAACAAATATAACAAATCTATCGCTCAAAAGTTAACCGTTTTCCGATCTGATCGGTCGTGAATTTACCATTTTGATAAGCCAAATTGCCTGATACAAAGGTATGGGTAATGCTTGCCTGGAAAGTATCTCCATCAAAAGGGCTCCAGCCACATTTGTAGAAATTGTTAAGCTTAGTTACTTTCCAAGAATCTTTTAAGTCAACCAACACTAAATCTGCCCAATACCCTTCACGGATGAAACCGCGTTTTTCGATATTAAAACAGATAGCCAGGTTGTGCGCTGTTTTTTCTACGATTTTCTCTAAAGAGATTTTGCCCTGTAAGTGCATTTCTAGTAATGCAGGTAAGGCATGCTGTACCAACGGGCCACCAGATGGGGCTTGAGCATAAGGCTGCTGCTTTTCTGCGAGCGTGTGTGGGGCATGATCTGTTGCAATAACATCAATATAATCTTCCAAAACACCCTTTAATACGCCTTTTTGGTCATCTTCGGTTTTTACAGCAGGGTTCCATTTAATGAAATTTCCTTTTGAAGCGTAATCTTTGTCATTAAACCAAAGATGATGCACACAAGCTTCAGCTGTAATTTTTTTATCCTTTAGCGGGGTAATATGATCAAATAAGGTTATTTCTTTTGCTGTAGAAATGTGCAGGATGTGCAAACGGGTTTGATAAGTTTTTGCCAGTTCGACCGCTAGCGACGACGATTTATAACAAGCCGCTGCGCTACGGATCAAAGGATGCATATCAATCGTTAAGTCATCACCGTATTGTGTTTTAAATTTAGCTAAGTTTTCGCGGATGGTTGCTTCATCTTCGCAATGCGTAGCTACCAATATTGGTGCTTTGCTAAAAATGTTTTCTAAGGTTTTTTCATTATCAACCAACATATTCCCGGTTGACGAACCCATAAAAACCTTAATGCCGCAAACGTTTTTAGGATTGGTTTTTAAAACTTCTTCAATGTTGTCATTACTTGCCCCCATATAAAATGAATAATTCGCTAACGAAGTTTGGGCAGCAATTTCATATTTATCAGTTAATAAATCCTGTGTTAAGGTATTGGGTACAGTGTTGGGCATTTCCATGAAGGAGGTAATGCCACCGGCTACAGCGGCCATGCTTTCTGTAAAAATATCGGCCTTATGGGTTAAGCCAGGTTCTCGGAAATGTACCTGATCGTCAATCATCCCTGGTAAAAGGTATTGTCCCTCTGCATTAATTTCTCGTGCATCAGGTGCAGATAGATTTTGACCGATTTTGGTTATCAATCCATCTTTTATCAATACATCGGTAACAATTTTTTGTCCTTCATTTACAATTGTTGCAGCTTTTATCAGGTAAGTATTCATGGTTTCAAAGGTAGCAATTTAGTGTTAAGTAGCGAGTGTCAGGTATCAAGATTTTGATGCTATGGATGGGGAGAATTGAGTTTAATGTTGTTGTTTTAGGTTAAACCTTCTGCCTTACACCTTCAAACCCTCAACCTTAATCACTATCTTTGTGCGCTATGGCAAAATCGTTCGAAGAATTTAAGTTAAACAGGCAAATTTTAAATGCAGTTGCCGATGCAGGTTATACCGTTGCCACGCCGATACAGGAAAAAGCAATTGCGCCGGTATTATCCGGGCAGGATATTTTTGGTATTGCCGAAACTGGTACAGGAAAAACCGCTGCTTTTGTCTTGCCAATTTTAATGCAGTTGAAATATGCGCAGGGCGATAATCCGAGAGCATTGATTTTATCGCCAACACGCGAACTGGCCATGCAGATTGCCGAGCAGGTAAAGTTATTTTCTACTTATACCGATTTACGTTCTTTAGTGATTTTTGGTGGAATCGGTCCAAAAACACAGAAGGAGCAGATTGCAAAAGGGGTTGATATTTTAATCGCTACGCCAGGGAGATTTCTGGATTTATATTTGGCTGGCGATATCAATACACAAAGCCTAAAGTTTTTGGTACTGGATGAGGCTGATAAAATGATGGATATGGGCTTTATTGGCTCTATTCACCGGATTTTGGAAATCGTTCCACGTAAACGTCAGAATTTGTTGTTTTCGGCAACAATGAGCAACTTGGTACAGAAAATTGCAGGTGATTTTTTGAAAAACCCAGTAGTAATTGAAGCTGCTGAGCAGGCTACACCAGCGGCAAACGTAACACAGGCTTTATACTACGTTCCCAATTTCAAAACGAAAATTAATTTACTGCAGCATTTGCTGAAAAATGATGAGGCATTTAACCGCCTGATTATTTTTTGTAAAACAAAAACAGTTGCCGATAATATTTACAGTTTTATTGAGCGCAGGTATGGTGCCGAAAATGTTCGTGTAATCCACGCCAATAAAGGACAAAACACCAGAATTAACTCGATAAATAGTTTCAAAGAAGGTAATATCAGGGTTTTAGTGGCTACAGATGTAGCGAGTAGGGGGATTGATGTGAGCGATGTAAGCCACGTAATCAATTTCGACGTGCCTATCATTATTGAAGATTATGTACACCGTATTGGCCGTACCGGCAGGGCTTTTGCTAAAGGTGATGCGATTACCTTTGCTACGGATGCCGAAAAATATTACATCCGCAAGATCGAAAAATTGATCCGCCAATATATTCCCGTGGCCGAGATTCCTGAAGGCGTTTTCATTGAGGAAACGCCTTACGAAGAACGTCAACATATTGCAAAAGAAATCGATATGCAGAAACGTAAGGAAGATCCTGACTTTAAAGGGGCTTTCCACGAGAAAAAACATGCTGCAGCGATAGAAAAAAAGGTAAGGGAAAAGGCTAAAGCAAAAGCTGGTAAGCAGGTAAAGAGTTTTAAAAAAGGTAAAAAATTCGATAAGAAAAAATAATGAGCTTAAGAATTACACCTTTAAATATCGTAAGCGCAGCAGGGCTTGGCCTGGTGGTTTTAAATCTTGTTTCGGACAAAAATACAGCACCAAGACATATAAACTTAAACGGTTTTTATCTCCTTATATTGGCCTGTTTAATTGCGGTAACTTTTATTACTGATATGATTTTCCGTTTTACGTTAAAGGATATTAAAAAAATTTGGATCGTTGAATTGATTTTTATCGTTATTGCGGCCGTATTAATGTTAATCTTGCAGAAGCTCGCGTAATTAAACCGTAAAAATATCTCGACAATGTTAATCACTATAATCTACTCATCTACGGAATCAAATTAATTAATCATCTTTGCACCGGAAAAAATAAACTGAGATCCTCGGGATCCCTTATCGGTGTAATCCTTTGATTAGGGTAATCATATTTTAAAAAAAATGAAAAAAGCAGAAATAAAAATAACGGTTGAGTTAGACGAAGGCAATAACCCAGATAATATACTTTGGGAGAGTACAGATTCTGGAAATGCTGATAAAGTACCTGCAAAGGCTATGTTTTTATCGGTTTGGGACCATAATTATAAAAATACATTAAAGATAGATCTTTGGACAAAGGATATGCCGGTTGATGAGATGAAACGTTTCTTCTACGAAACTTTGCAGACCATGGGAGATAGCTTTTTAAAAGCCACAAACGAAACTTTGATTGTTGAAGATTTACGCGATTACTGTGCCCACTTTGCTGATAAGATGGGGATTATTGAAGGACAGTAGTTTTAGTCATTAACTTCTGTCACAAACTATTAACCAACAAAAAATGTTAGTATTAAATAAATTCAGAGCTTGGTTAGGCATTTTGTTATGCGTTATTGCAGGTTTTTGCCCAATGTTAAAAGTGCCGATTAAAGGGAATTGGAACTTGTATCAATCAGATGCACGTTTGTTTTTAATCACGTATGCCATTATCGCCATTTCGGTATTGGTTCTGTTTATTAGAAAAATAGGTGCCTTTAAGTTTATGAGTTTCGTAATGGCTATCTGGTATGTTTTAGCGGTGGTTGCTGTTTATTTTACGGCAAATAATTATACTAAATATGGCTTCGCTAATAAGCTTATCGGCAAAGTTGTTCATTTCCAATGGGGCTGGATTGTACTTTTAGTGGGTGTAATATTTATGCTTTTTAGCGTTAAACGCGGCGAGAAAATTACTGCTTAAGATTTTTCGTGCAGCTGTGAAGTAAGTTTAGCTACTTCGTAACCTTTAGCTTTACACCTGGCAACAATTTCATCATGAGTTTTCTTCGGCATTGTCTGATTACGGCTCATGATGAACAAAAATTTATGGTCGGGATGACCTACCACTACATAAGAGTAATCGTCTGCCAGTTCTATAATCCAATAGTCTATTTTTATCGGCCAGATAAATTGTGCATGTAACACTCCCTTATCTCCATCTTCAGCAGGGAACATTTTCGAATTTCTGGAATAAACTTTATCGTCTCCGGGCTTTTTATAAGTGGTGATGACATTGTAATAGCCATCTTTATTTAAGGTATATTTTGTAGTTGTTTCGCGGCTCCCTTTGTCAAAAATGGTTGGGATCGAATATAATGAATACCATGTTCCGGCATATTTTTTCAAATCTAGTTTGGCTACCGGAACATTTTTCTCCATTGGCAAGTGGGTGAAAAGAACAAGAAGAAGGGAGCAGATCGTTTTCATCATATCATCGGTTTTAATATGATTTACGGAATTGGTCTAATCTTGGTTTTGAGGATCTTAGTCTGCTATAAAATAATCATCAGTATCATCATCCAACGGGATATAGATTCTTTCCCATTCACTGCCTTCTATAACTTCCCAGGTGTGCCCTTCTCCGGCTGTATCATTGGCGATGAGTATAATCCCTGGCTCGATAATAAAAGTTTCGCCACTGCTTACTTTAAACTGAAGTTTACCTTTAAGCGTAATTACGTATTGGCGTCTTGGGGCAGGGTGGGGTATTTTCTCTAAAGTAGATACATCGGTTTGCGCGAAAAAATAATTGGCATTAATATGTTGACGGATAGGGATTTTACCTAGTTCAAAAGCACATTTGTTATCTTCAATATTAATTAAACGGATGGCTTTTATATAATTTTTAGTCGTTTCAGCTTGATCTTTATTCATCTGCAAAAAAAAAGTATGGTTTTAAAATTTTAATTCGGTTTGTCCTTTTTGGGCAACTTCACGTTCGTGTTGTAGCAGCCATTGTTTGCGCCATAAACCACCTGCATAACCGACCAGCTTGCCATTACTGCCAATTACCCTGTGACATGGTACTACAATGGCAATATTATTTTTTCCGTTTGCTGCAGCAATAGCCCGTATCGCTAATGGATGGTGCGCAGAAAATTTGGCATATGAAGTGGTTTCACCAAAAGGTATGGTTAATAAATTCTGCCAAACTTCTTGCTGAAATTCAGTCCCTTTTTGTTTCATCGGGAAATCGAAATCCTTTAAATCGCCTCTAAAATAATTATTTAACTGCTTTGCTACCCTTTTAGTAAGTTCGTTTTCAGATAACCCCGTAATGTCTTTTTCTGCAAAAGTAACTACTTGTACAAATTCTTCATCAGCTAAGATGGTTATTTTGCCAACCGGCGATTTTATAACTGATGCGTACTCCATAATTTGCTGTGACTTCAGTGTTTCTGTGACTAATTTCCTTTGCGCTTATTCTTAAACAAAATTACAACAATACAACAATTTAAGCGTGCAATATTTAGCAATAAAAGTATCTTTGCGGTTATGCAATTGGCCAAAGAGGTTAAATATTTAATTCACAAAGAAGTATTGTTAGAGTGGCGCTCCAAATATACCATTAATGGTGTATTGCTGTATGTGGTTTCTACCATTTTTACTTGTTACCTCTCTTTTGTTAGCCTTGGCGACAAATTAACATGGAATGCCTTGTTTTGGATCATCATGCTTTTTGCCTCCATTAATGGTGTATCGAAGAGTTTTTTGCAGGAAACCAAGGGGCAACAGCTATATAGTTATATTTTGGCAAGTCCGGCTGCGGTTCTGATTTCAAAAATGATCTACAATGTGCTTTTGATGCTTATTTTAACCACGATTGCACTTGGATTTTATATTTTGGTGTTTGGTACATATAATGGTACAAATTTATTAATGTATTACTTGGCGATAATTCTGGGAGCAATTAGCTTTTCAACGGTTTTTACGATGGTTTCGGCCATTGCAAGCAAGGCCGGAAATGGCGGAATGTTGATGGCTATTTTAAGTTTTCCAATTATAATCCCCATTCTTATACTTTTAATTAAGTTAGCTAAGAATGCTGTCGATGGTTTGCCGTGGGATACGAGCTACGATGAAATAGGTATGCTTTTAGCGGTTAATGCAGTTACCGTTGCAACAGCTTTATTGCTGTTTCCTTATCTTTGGAGGGAATAAGATTTACGAACTAATCAAAAACAATTTATAAAAAAAATATGAGTAAAACATGGTGGAAAATTCTGGGCTCCATATTGGTTTTATATTCAACAATTGGAGGTTTACTAATCGGTGTACCTAGATTGGCAATTTTGAATGAGACCATAAGAAATTTATATTTTCATGTGCCAATGTGGTTCGCTATGATTACACTATTTTCTATTTCAGTTTTTTATAGCGTTATGTTTTTACTTCGAGGTAAAGAAAGCTATGATATTAAAGCAGTAGAAAGTGTAAACGTAGGGGTAGTTTTCAGTATACTTGGTTTAATAACAGGATCTTTTTGGGCTAAATTTACATGGGGGCAGTTTTGGAGTTTTGATGTCAAGCAAAATTTTAGTGCAATTGCTATATTGTTATATTTTGCTTATTTGATTCTTCGAAATGCAATTGATGAAGAACAAAAGAGAGCAAAAATATCGGCCATTTACAATATTTTTGCTTTTCCAATGATGGTTGTACTTATTATGGTATTACCAAGGTTATCAGACTCATTACACCCAGGTAATGGTGGTAATCCTGGCTTTAATAGCTATGATTTAGATAGCAGAATGCGAGCAGTTTTATACCCGGCATTTATTGGCTGGTCAATTATTGGCTTTTGGATATATACCATCCGTTTCAGAATACGTAATATTGAAAACAAACAACAACATAACTAAAATGAAGAAGATATTTTTTTCCCTAATATTAATGATGGCCGCCATGCAGTTGTATGCCCAGGATAATGGTGTAGAAATGGCCGATAGCCTTCGTAGCAATGGAAAGATATATGTTGTGGTAATATGTATCGTAATTATTCTTGTAGGTTTGTTGGCTTACCTGTTCTCCCTCGATAAAAGATTAAAAAAAATCGAAAAAGAAAACCAAACTGATAAATAACAGCGGAAATACGAATCCTAGTTAAAACCATATTTGGCTTTAATAGTTAGTAAATAGGCGTGTTTTGAAACTAAATTTATTGTTTTTTTTGCTTATCTTATTGTAAAAGAGGTTTTTATTGATTTATAAATCCCTAATTAAAAATACAAACCAGTATAGAACCAAAATACCTACATCACAGTATTGTTTTTTGATAATTTATTGATCAAGTTTGATTAGTTATAGATTAAATCAACGGGACGATTTAGATTAACTTTAAAAAGTGATCAACACTCTATTGGTCACTTTTTTTATGCCCTGTTTTTTAGGGGTGTTTTGCAATATTCGTAATATTGGTTGGTTTTTAAGTCTCTGTTTGTTGGTTATTGCAATGAAAGGCTGTTTTAAATATTTTTTTTATAAATTTTTTTAGATCAAAATAAGCCATAATAAAACCTATGAAAATAGTCGCTTTAATAAGATTCACCGGGTAAGATATCTATGTTTAAATGTGTTTAGGTGTGGTTTTTGAACAGTTTTCTCTTATTGGTATAAAAGCTATTTTTAGGTTAAAATAGAATGGTGTTTGCTTTACACTAAGTCTTTTTCCATTTGGATATGTGTAGTTTTTTTAGGCAATTTTGCATCGAAAACTTATTCAATATAAAAAATAAATAATGGCTAATCTAGCAGACGAGAACAAGTTCTTTGCAGATGTTTGTAAGAACTTTGACAGTGCGGCTCAATTCACCAATCATCCAGAAGGTTTATTGAACCAGATTAAAACATGTAATAGTGTGTATCGTTTCCAGTTCCCAATCCGCCGCGGAAACGGTTTTGAAGTAATTGATGCTTGGCGTGTAGAACACTCTCACCACATGAGCCCTACTAAAGGGGGGATCCGTTACAGTGAAATGGTAAATGAGGATGAGGTTATGGCACTCGCTGCCTTAATGACTTACAAGTGTGCCATTGTTAATGTTCCATTTGGTGGTGCAAAAGGTGGTATCAAAATCAACACCAAACAATATAGTGTTGCAGAGTTAGAAACCATCACCCGCCGTTATACTACAGAATTAATTAAGAAAAATTTTATTGGCCCTGGTATTGATGTTCCTGCTCCTGATTATGGATCTGGCGAACGCGAAATGAGCTGGATAGCCGATACCTATATGACCATGAATCCAGGTCAGTTAGACGCTTTAGGCTGTGTAACTGGCAAGCCAATTGCGTTACACGGTATCCGTGGCCGTAAAGAAGCTACTGGCCGTGGTGTTGCTTATGCCGTACGCGAATGTGTAGAAGTAGCAGAAGATATGGCTAAAATCGGTTTTAAAGCTGGTTTAGGCGATAAAAGAGTAATTGTACAAGGTTTAGGTAACGTGGGTTACCATTCGGCTAAATTCTTAGCAGAATTTGGTGCTACCATTGTAGGTTTATGTGAATTTGAAGGTGCTATTTACAATCCTAATGGATTAAATGTTGATGAAGTTTTTGCACACCGTAAAAATACTGGTTCGATCTTAGGGTTTCCAGGTGCTAAAGATTTTAAAAATTCAATGGAAGGTTTAGAGCAAGATTGCGATATCATTGTTCCGGCAGCACTGGAAAACCAGTTTACAGAACTTAACATCCGTAACATCAAAGCAAAAATTATTGCTGAAGGTGCAAATGGACCAACTACACCAGAAGCCGAAGCAATTTTTACTGAAATGGGCGGTATTATTATCCCTGATATGTATTGCAATGCAGGTGGTGTTACAGTTTCTTATTTCGAATGGTTGAAAAACCTTTCCCACGTGGCTTTTGGTCGTATGGAGAACCGTTATGCGGCTAACTCAAATGCCAATCTGATCAATACTTTAGAAAATTTAACTGGTAAAACGATCCTTCCGGAACACCGTTTAATGATTGTTAAAGGTGCATCTGAAATGGAATTGGTAAACTCTGGTTTAGAAGATACCATGATCCATTCTTATCACGAAATCCGCGAAACATTGATGAACAAACCAGGCACGCAAACCTTAAGAACGGCTGCCTTTGTAAATTCGATCGATAAAATTGCAGTTTCTTATATGAACTTAGGTGTTTGGCCATAAGGGCTCAAAGCCGAAAGATTAAAGCTTAAAGCGAAAAATCCTTGCAGATGTGGAATTTGCAAGGATTTTTATTTATATATTAAATATAACATTATTTGCGTATACCACCTCAAATCTGAGGGCAATAGTTTACTTGTTTACTGGAATATCGATATTGTATTTGAAATTAAAATCGAGCGAATTGTTTTTTCCTGTATTCCTCCACGTTTTCAATAACTGCATTAGGGCATTGGCATCCTGGTTTACGAACAAAAGCTCCGATTCTATCTTAATCTTGTCTTTTCCCGTACTTTTTGCATTCATTTTAAATTGACTGAAAATATTCAGTTTATCAAAGAACGGTATTTGTTTAACCAGCTTTTTTAAATCTATTTTTAAGTAAAAGAAATCGTTTGCTGATTCCATTTTAAGATCGGGTTTAGCATTTGATAATGTACTCAATTGAATGTTGCCATTGCTACCTTTAAAGTAAACCTGATATAGTGGAATCATTGCTGCACTAATTTTTCCTGTCGATTGATCCAGAAAACCTGATGATTTAAGGTAGTTACTCACTTCCTGATCATTCGCACTCATATTTATAGAAATACCCGGAATCTTCCGTTCTCTGGCCACTTTTTTTTCTACTTGCTCAAATTCATCATTGTATTCATAAGTTGTAATAGTATCAACCTGTTTTACGGTATTTGTCCATTCAAAATCCAAATAACCTGTATAAAACCTTAAAAAGTTATCTTTAGAAAAAACAGAAGAACTAGCAATTGCACTTTTGTTGGACAACACAGATTTAAATTTCCCGTTTAGCCACATACTTACTGTACTTTGGGGATTTAAAACCCTGTGTTTAGGCTGAAGGGCAGGTTCTATCCATTTGTTCACCAATTCACTGCTAAAAACAATTTTTCCATCGGTAAAATTAATCTTGCTTAAATTTTCTGCATTTTGAAAAGATAGGTGATCAGAAAGGGCGGCCATTTGTTCAAATTTGCTATCGCTAATTTTAACCATGTTTTTCTGAGCCAGTATTTCTTCAAGAGCCGTTTTTACAGATTCCTTTTTGGGGCTAAATGCTAGAGCTACCGCTTTTTTGTTAAATAGAAGGCAAATTGTTGAATCGGCGGACTGAAAGAAATTGATATCTTTTTCTGTTAACGAGAGTTTTTTCAGGATAAAGCTCTTAAATGCTAAACTATCTACAATTTCAAAGCGCGAGAAAAAAGTATTTTTAATCTTTCCTTTTAAATCGTATAGGTAAATATTAGCGGGGATTTTTATGCCAGTATTTAAATCGGTTACTTTTTCATTAATCCCTTTCTTGTCTGTCCCGGAATATTGACTGGGGTGTTTGAGGTAACTAACCGCAAAGGTTTTGTATAGTTCGTCCACATTTATTTTATACAAAGTATGGGTAGCCGATGGAATTAATACTTTGTTGGACTGAATTTGCCTGTATTTAAAAAAGCCAAAATAAAAAATAAGCAGCAATATGACTATCGCTGCTGTTATTTTAAGGAATTTCTTCATTCTGTAATGGTTAATCGGTTAATTCTTTAAATCGGTTAACCGTGCCAATTGTAAACCGTTAATTGAAAACTGCAAATAGAACTATTTCGCCGCATTTTCAATTAAAGAAAACAGATATTTTAAAGCGTTTTCATGTCCGTTCGGAATTTCAGCACTAATATCTGCTGAAACCAATCTGCCCTTAATGGGGTTCGATTTCATATATACATTGCCCATTTTTTCTAAAGTGCTGTTAAATTTCTTAGCGGTTTCTTCGCCACCAATTTCCGAATCTGGTACTTTACCCACCAGATTTTTGGCGTTAAATAAAAAGCTAAAATTATTTTTGCTCAATAGTTGTTTATGCAGTTTACTTAATTTATTGCTATTGTATTGGTTGTTGCTAATGCCCTGCATTTCGGTTAAAGAATTGCCGAAAAATACAATGCCATCTTTAATCATAAAGTAAATATCAATAGGGCTTTTCTTTTCCAATATTTTATAAATGTTGTTCTCAACAGATACATAGTTCTTGTTTACACCGTATTTAATCAATTTGTTGATCAATCTGGTGTCTTCAGAAGAAAACATGAAAAGGAAATCAGGCAAGGTTTCTTTTTTGGTTTTAACTATTTCTTTCTGTTTATAATCATCATCATATTCATAAGTGGTATAAGTAACGTCTTTGGTATTTAGCCCATTAATTACGAATAAGGCATCGCCCTTAATTACTTTGCTTACCGCTTCTTCATCTAACAAAAGAGAAAACAGTTCAGCACCCAGGTCTATTTCTTGGTCCATTTTAGCACCTAGGAAAGAACCATAGGTCTGCTTTAATAATTTAGGAAACTCTTCCAGATAAGCTTTGGTATCGATAGAATAGCTCATAAAGCCGAGTGCTTTTTCGCTGTTCACATATTTCAAAAAGTTTTTGTTTAACTTTCTGTTCAGGATTTTTTTATACGAATCTGCTTGTTCCTGAGATAATTCTAGGCCTGTAGAGATACGGAAACTCTTGTTGTCCATAAAAAGCTTAGCATTTAAACTGCCATAACCTTTCATTAACCCTGCTTTACCATAAGTGCCGAATTCTGGAGAAATCGCATTGTAAACATCCTGAAGGCTCGATACCCAAAGTTCTGCAATGGCTTTATTATCTAAACTCGACGTGTACGATTTATTGTTTTCGATAGACTCGTAACTGCCATTAAAAATCTGATCCGCCTGGGCAGTCATCCAGGTAAAAGCCAATCTTTTTTTCTTGGCATCTTGCTCTGCACGTTCTTGTTGGTAAGCATCATATCGTTCATCAACAATGCCATGAACCGGAGTCATGGCGCTTGCAGTATCAACTGCGAATTCTCTTGGTTCTCTGGATTCTTCAAAATCTGAATCTATTTTAACTTTTTTAGCCGTTTTCTTTTTGCCGGTTTTTTTTGTTCCAATAGTTCTTTTAGTATTCTTTTTAGTCGTCGATTTTTTCTGAACCTTTACTTTTACAATAGGTGGAGCGGGTATTTCTTCAATCATTGGTTCTGCAACTGCAACAGAATCTACAGCTACTGCCACAGTACTATCAATAGCTAAGTCATCATCATTTTGAAATCTAATATCTTTAATTCCATAACGGGCAGATTTAGCAGAATCGGCAAAAAAAGAACTACTAATGCTTCCTGTTACAAAGTACATCATGTTATTGTTCCACTTAATAATGCTTGTACTATCAGGCAAAATCATAGTGCGAACGTCGCCATCCCTTTTAAATTTATTCTCTTTGTTGTTAATTAGGCTTTCGAGCTTAGTAGCATCTTTAATCGGGATGAGAAAGCAATTATAAGTAATGCTATCGCTTAACTGATTGAAGTAATACATGTTTTTCTCCAGGTTAATGCCAAAATCTTCTATGCTGGTAAAGCTTTTATCAAGTGATTTTGAAGTTTCGGTCAGTAATTTTTTGCCCAGAAAAGATTCGTTAAAATCTTTCACAAACATTAACTTAAATATATTATCGCCTTTAATTGTGGCAACTGTGAAGGCATTTGCAGGTATTTTCTTAACTAAATCTTGAGCCTTGGCCAGGTTAAACGATAAGAAAAGAGAGATAACAATTAGAATTTTTTTCATTGGTATAATTTGTTTTCAATGGAGATGAAACTATCACGGTTACGCGATGGTTTCATTTTTATTTAGATAGTTGTATAGAATTAGATACGTTAATTTTTCCGTTGATTAAATCCATGATGTTGCTTTTTAACATCACGGCTTTTTTAGATTTCGATACATTTGATGCCGGATTGGTACTACTTGTTACAACAGATTCGAAACGGTAGATACTGGTGTAGGTTGCGCCGTTAAAAACCGCCTTGTCTTTTGCTTTTAATTTATTAAATTCTGTTTTAGCCGTACCTATTGCCTGATATTTTCGATTAAAGGTTTTGGTGGCCTTATTATAAGTATACGAGGAGGTATTGGTGGCCTTAATTTTTTGCAGGGCAAGAATGTTTTTGGTGATATTATTGATATTTGAAACATCTTTAAAAGAAAAACTAATGGTCGCGATATAGTTATTAAAATCACTTGTGCTTTTTACATTAGAAATCCCTTCCGACTTTTTTAAATAGACCACCGCTTCATTTAATTCCTGCTGAATTTTTTGTTTACTGGGTACTTTATAGCCTTGAACGCTATCCAAAAGCATTACCGAAGCTAATTTGGTTTTGCTCTGGCTAAGGTTTATAGTAAGTGCCACATCGCCGGTTCCATCGTTTTTCATGGCAATTTCTTCAATTACCTCAAAACAAGAGCTTAAAAAGGGCATTAAAACTATAAATAACAAAAGCCTATAAAACTGCTTTAATTTCATATTAATCTGGTTTATGTTTTACTGTGGGATGTAAAAAAAGGAATGATTATCTGACAGGCCAAACTTAATAATTTCAGCCCGAACTTTTAAACGATTTAAGATATTACTTAAGATCGGTTATAAATAGTAGCTTTTTGAAAAAATATTTTACTTCAAAAATCAGATAATTGTCAATATAAAGACAAGAAAAATGTAAAAGAATGCTGGCTAAGCCGATTTTTCTATCTTTGTTGCCAGCTTTTACAACAAGTATAACCATGAAGAAAAGTGCCATCATTGGATTGATTACCATCGCAATTTCCGTAGGAATTTTATTTAGCTTAAACGCAAATACCGACACCTACTCTAATTTCAAACAGGCAGCCCTTTCTGAGAAAGAAGAGCATGTTATGGGCTATTGGGTAAAATCGATGGGTACTTACTACGACGCCGTAAAAGATGCTAACCATTTTTCATTTCACATGAAAGATGAAAAGGGAGAAGTGAGAGAGGTGATTTACGCAGGTACTAAACCACAGGATTTCGAAAAATCAGAAAAACTTGTATTAATCGGTAAGATGAACAAAGACAAGTTTTACGCATCGAAAATTTTAATGAAATGCCCATCTAAATATAACGATAACCTTGTTGAAATTAATAAAGACGGTAAGGTTGATACGGTAGGTAAGTACGGCGAGAAAAAATATAACTAATTTTAATGGATATTCAATTTGTAGGCGAAAACCTGCTACCGGGTAAAATCGGGCAGTTTTTTATTGTGCTGGCGTTTAGTGCATCATTACTTTCAACAATCGCATACTTTTATGCCAGTCGCGAGAAAAATTTAGAAGATAGATCTTGGCGCAACTTAGGTCGGATTGGATTCTTGGTTAATTTTGCCTGTATAATTGGTATTGGAGCAATCTTATTCTACTTGGTACTGGGGCACTACAATGAATACAGTTATATTTATTGGCACTCCTCAAAACAGCTTCCAATTTATTATATTATTTCGGCTTTTTGGGAAGGACAGGAAGGCAGTTTCTTGCTTTGGGCTTTCTGGCAATCGTTTCTAGGTGCACTATTAATCTGGAAAGCTAAAACATGGGAACGCCCTGTAATGACAGTTGTAGCCCTCTCTCAAGTGTTTTTAACCTCAATGCTTTTAGGTGTAGAGATTTTTGGTGAGCGTATTGGAAGTTCTCCGTTTATCCTGTTAAGAGATTCGCTTGATTTAAAATCAATGGCCCCTGTCGTTTTTGCAAATCCTGAGAACTACGCTAATTATTTAAAATTTATTACCGATGGTAGAGGATTAAATCCATTGTTGCAAAATTATTGGATGGTCATTCATCCACCAACCTTGTTTTTAGGTTTTGCCAGTATGATTGTGCCTTTTGCCTATGGAATAGCGGCTTTATGGCAAAAAAGATATAAAGAATGGATTAAGCCAGCTATGCCTTGGGCGCTTTTTGCGGTAATGGTTTTAGGTACTGGTATTATTATGGGCTCTTTTTGGGCTTACGAAGCATTAAACTTTGGTGGTTTCTGGGCATGGGATCCTGTAGAAAATGCCTCTTTAATTCCTTGGTTAACCTTAATTGGTGCTGTACACGTAATGATTGCTTATAAGAATACTGGACATGCTTATTTTACCGCAATTGCTTTAGTATTTTTAAGTTTCTTATTGGTGCTTTATGCTTCTTTTTTAACCAGGAGTGGAATTTTAGGCGATACATCGGTTCACTCATTTACCGATATGGGTATGTTTGGCCACTTAATTTTATACAATGTTGTTTTCGCTGTTTTAGCAATTGTGCTAATTGTGGTAAGATGGAAAGAATTGCCAATTACCACTAAAGACGAAGAAACCTATTCGCGCGAGTTCTGGATGTTTATTGGCGCTTTAGTCGTAACCATCGCTTGTATTCAGGTTATATTCTCCACTTCAGTTCCTGTATTTAATAAAGCATTCGGCACTAAATTTACACCACCAATTGATGCAGTAAAATACTACAATCAGTGGCAGGCACCTTTTGCGGTATTAATTACCTTAATTTCAGGGTTTTCTCAATATTTAAAATACAAACGAACAGATCCTCGGAAATTTTATAGCAGTTTAATCTCTGCGATTTTGTTTTCGATTGTATTAACGGCAGGTTTGGTATATGTGGCTGAGATTTACACCAACACCATGTACATCCTGATTACCTTTAGCTGTTTATTTGCTGTACTTTCTAATGCGGCAATATTGTATCAGGCTTTTGGTGGTAAGGCAAAATTAGCGGGTTCTGCAATTGCGCACATTGGTTTTGCACTCTTAGTGTTAGGTGCATTAATTTCTGCGGCTACCAACAGACCCTTATCGATCAATACTACTAAATTTATTCCGGTAAAAGATTTCGAAAAAGTAGAAAAACCGGGTGAGAACATCATGTTATATAAAAACGAACCCAAGAAAATGGGTAAGTATACCGTAACCTATGTTGCCGATACCACTGTAGCACCTAATACCATTTACACCCTTAATTTTAAGGTTTTAGATAAAGAAGGTAAGGTTAAAGAAGATTTTAACTTACATCCACACGTACAGGAGAACGAAAAAATGGGCTTAATTGCCTCTCCTGATACCAAACATTACCTTACATACGATGTGTATACACACATTACCAGTGCAGCAGTTAAACAATCCTCTCACGAGGAGCATGAAGGGCATTCGGATGATGAAAATTATAAGGCGCCACGTATTGTAAAGGTTTCGGTAGGGGATACTATACATACCTCAAGTGGTGTGGTTACGGTTAAAGATTTAAACAGAAAACCTACTGCAAAAGATTTAGTTTTAGGTCAGGGCGATTATGCTGTTGGTTTACCATTAGAGGTTAATGCTGCTGGCAAAGTTTATAACACGGAGCCTATTTTCTTAATCAAAGGAAATAATACTTTCGATTTCGCACGTAAGGTAGACGAATTGGATCTAAAATTCCGTTTTTCCAGGGTATTGCCAGATGAGAAAAAAGTGGAGCTTCAAATTTTTGAGAAACCACAACAGGCTAAAGATTGGGTAGTTTTCAAAGCAATAGAATTTCCTTTTATCAATTTATATTGGGCCGGTACCATTGTAATGGTTGTTGGTTTTTTACTTTCAATTTTTAGAAGAAGAAAAGAGGCCAAAGCCGTATAAAGTCATGAAGATCGTTTTATTGGGTTCGGGAAATGTTGCCACGCACTTGGCTAAGGCTTTAAAGGCTAAAGGCGAAGATGTGATACAGGTATATAGCCCAAACTTAAATCATGCAAAATCTTTAGCTGTTACAATTGGAGCTGAAGGGCTAAACGATCTTACTGAAATTGAACGAAACGCTGATTTATATATTATCTCAATAAAAGACGATGCGATTGAAAGCGTTGCCAAATCATTAAAAAATGTAACTGGCCTAGTGGTACACACCTCTGGTACTACTGATATTCGTATCTTATCATCACAAGTTAAGCGAGCAGGTGTTTTTTATCCTTTGCAAACTTTTTCAAAAGGTAAAGAGGTTTCATTTGAAAATATCCCATTGTGCATCGAAGCGAATGATGAAAGTCAATTGTCGATTTTAAATACGCTGGCTGCTAAAATAAGCCATCGGGTATATGAGTTAGATGGCGAGAAAAGAAAAGTGTTACACCTCGCAGCCGTGTTTGCCTGTAATTTTGCGAATCACCTATATACTTTGGCGAATAAGATTTTAAACCAGAACGGCTTAGACTTTGAAATTATCAAGCCTTTAATTGCCGAAACAGCTGATAAGGTAATGAACAATCTACCTGAAAATGTGCAGACTGGGCCAGCAGTACGGGCAGATGAAAACACTTTAAATAAGCATTTGAGTATGTTAACCGATATGCCCGAATTGCAGAACATTTATCAAACATTGAGCGATAGCATAAAATTAACGCTGAAATAGCATAATTACGGCTTTTGCTTCTTACTTTTGCAAAATAACTATGAGCATTTTTAAACTAAAAATAAATTTTGAAGAAGCAGATCACGAATCTATTGAATTACCAATAGCAGCAGGCGAGTCTGTTTTAGATGTTTGCCTGGATAATGGAATCGAATTACAACACAACTGTGGTGGTGTTTGCGGTTGCAGTACCTGCCATGTGTATGTAACTAAGGGCATGGATAATATCGAAGAGATTTCTGACAAAGAAGAAGACTTTATTGACAGGGCAGTTCGTCCGAAAATTACTTCCCGCCTGGGTTGCCAGTGTGTAGTGATTAATGGCGATATCGAAGTTACCATTCCAGATCAGTCAGACTTTATGGGGCACTAATTAGTCTGGAGTCCAAAGTCCTTAGTCGGGAGTCGATTAATCGATTTCAATAATTAACCGATTAACCAATTCAAACAATTAACCAATAACAAAACATGAATAACGATAAATTTGCTTTACCTTTTTACTGGAACGACTATGAAGATATTGCAATGTCTTTATATGAGAAATTTGGTGATGATTTTACAGAGGCCAAAATCTACCGCATCCGTTTTACCGAACTTTTAGATTGGGTTTTATCATTACCCAACTTTAAAGGAACCCGTGAAGAAAGCAATGAAGGTCATTTAGAGCAAATTCAATCTGCTTGGGTTTACGAGTGGAGAGATAATCAATAGTTAGTCCTGAGTTCGGAGTCCTCAGCCTTGAGTCAACTCCAAACGTTTACCCCTAAACGCTAAACGCAACATGTTTCTTCAGAAATTAAAAGAAATTACCACATTCATTTTTGATGTAGATGGTGTGCTTACCGATGGAACCGTTCAGGTTACTGATAATGGTCAATCGTTGCGTACTTTTAACATTAAAGATGGTTATGCCATGCAGTTGGCTGTTAAAAGAGGGTATAACATTTGTATTATTTCTGGTGGAGATGGTATTGCTATGGGGAAGCGTTTTTTCAATCTGGGTGTAACCGATGTTTTCCTCGGGACAGGAGATAAGGTGGCCATTTTTAATCAATACCTTCAAGATAAAAAGATTGCTCCTGGAGAAGTACTTTACATGGGAGATGATATCCCTGATTTAAAAGTAATGAAACTTGTAGGGCTTCCAACCTGCCCGGCCGATGCCGTAGAAGAAATAAAAGCAATATCAACATTTATTTCTCCTTACAATGGAGGCAAAACTGCTGTCCGTGATATTATCGAGAAGGTAATGAAAGTACAGGGCAGATGGCACGATGAAAATCCAAATGCCGCAGATTCTGGTATGTAAATAAGTTCATTTGTCATTAGTTCGTTGGTAAGTTGTTCTTTTGATCAGTAACGGCTAATTGTTAACTTCAATCTTGCCATCATCATTGTCAATCCCGATCATTATTCGTAACAGTTAACTAAAAATTGACAACTGTTAACTGTACGTTATTCATCGCTCTTCCTTTGATTGTTATCCTGATCGTAGTCGAAGGATCTATTTGTATGTGACGCTCTCATTATAAATCTCTATCTCCAAAATTTGCAATACTTCAGATTATATGCGAAATTTACATCTATAAATTAATCAATCGATTGATTAATTTATAGATGTAAAAACCTTAATTTTAATTATATGAGTACATACCTTGTACCTGTCGATTTTTCTAAAACAGCTGATCACGCTGCGAAATATGCGGCCAGGCTGAGTTTCGCAATGGCGAACTCAAAAATTATACTGCTTAATGCCTACTATGTTTCGGAATATGAAAGCATCTTGCCAACGCCCGACTTAATTGTTACTACGGATGCTCATATCGCCGATGAAATTACGAGAAGGATCGAAGCACTCGAAAAACTTAAAGTAAAAATGTTGGAGATTAACCCTGAGGCCGATATAGAGGTTTCTTTAACAAGGGAAACCTTATTAAGATCCATCATCGATCGGGTAAATAGGGAAGAGATCGGACTTATTATTATCGGCAGTAATGGTAAAAGAGCGAAAGACGAAAGTGATATAGGTTCTAATGCGATCAAAATTTCTAAATCAAGTCCGGTTCCGGTTTTGGTTGTTCCGCCTAAGGCCGATTATCAATCGATCCGCAAAGCCATTTTGGCCTGCGATTTTAAAAAGGTTAAAGAGGTAATCCCCATGCATGCACTTAAAAATATCTTAAGCAAACATGCCTTAAAACTTTTGGTGCTCAATATCAACTCTGGCGGACCTATTAATATGCAAGAAGAACACATTTTACAAGAAATGCTCAAAGATTTTTCTCCCGCTTATCACTACGCCAATCATCCCGATACCATTAAAGGAATCGTAAAATTTGCCAAAAGTGAAGAAGCCCAGTTAATTATTGCACTGCCTAAAAAATACAGTTTTTTCGAAAACTTGTTGCATGAAAGTGTATCTCAAAAGTTAACCATTAAATCACATGTGCCGGTGTTATTGTTGAAAGATTAATAATATTGGATTTTGCAACAGGTAAGTTACATAATGCCTTTAAACTTTCATTTCCTTTTGCACTCCAACTAGCTCAAATTTTAACCAAAAACAACAAAAACAACATGAAAAAATTAATGATGATTTGCGGATTAATGCTAGGTATAGCTGGTTTCGCTAACGCGCAACAAGGTGGTGGACAAGGAAGAATGATGATGAAACCTGAAGAAAGAGTAAAACAGTTAGACGAAAAATTAAAATTATCTGATGATCAGAAAACAAAGTTAACCGCTGTTTTTACTGAGCAGGCAGAAACCATGAAAAAAATGCGCGAAGAAATGCAAGGTGCTGATAGGGATGCAATGAGAGAGAAAATGCAAAAAGTGCGTGCTGAAAATGATGCAAAAGTTACTGCTGTATTAACTGACGATCAGAAAAAAACATATGAAGCATGGCAAAAAGAGCAGCGTGCCGAAATGCAGAAACGTATGCAAGGTGGTGGAAATAATTAAATCTTGTTAAAATATTAAATAAGAAAGCGGCTTTATGTCGCTTTTCTTATTTTAGCAGAAAAATAAAATATGCCTGTCAATTTTCCTCCTATAATTTTAGCCTCTAAATCGCCACGGAGACAAGAACTTTTAACGCTTATGGGCTTAGATTTCAAAGTCGAACTAAAAGATGTGGATGAAAGTTACCCATCAGGTTTAAGTCCTGCAGAAATTGCGGTTTACATTTCAGAACAGAAGGCTAAGGCTTTTACTGCCAATGGTGAAATAGTAATTACCGCCGATACTATTGTAGCCTTAAACGGAGAAATTTTAGGTAAACCAGAAGATAGAACGCATGCACAAGAGATGTTAAAAAAACTATCGGGAAGCAGGCATGAGGTTTTTACCGGTGTAACGCTCGTTAAAGGTGATAGAATTCATTCATTTTACGACCGGACAGAAGTTTATTGTAAATCTGTTACAGCTGAAGAAATCGACTTTTATATTGATAATTATAAACCCTTTGATAAAGCCGGAAGTTATGGCGTACAAGATTGGTGGGGTATTGTAGTGGTAGAACGGATAGAAGGCTCTTATACAAACGTAATGGGCCTGCCAACAGAAAAGCTCTACAACGAACTGTTAAAATTTATTTAATCACTTGTGGAATTCTCGTAAAAGTTTCATCATCTAAGAAAATTAATCAAGATGAAAACGAGAATGAGCGAAATTACCATAGCCGAACCATGTTTACAGAACTGGGATGAAATGGATAAAGGAGAGGGTTTTAATTTCTGTAAAGCCTGTAGTAAAAATGTAATCGATTTTTCAGGTTATACCAACGCCCAAATCATCAGTATATTGGCTGGCGCTAGCTCTTCGGTATGTGGCCGCTTAAGCCAAAGCCAATTAAACCAGCTTAACCTTCACCTATCAATTGTACCAACAAGTAATAGAAACTGGATGAAATACCTAGGTGTACTCGCTATTGGCATGAGTATTTTTGTAATGGATGCCCGGGCAGGAAATTTGAAAACGCCAATTGAAATAACTAATCGCATAAATCACAAAATAGACGATAAAAAAACAGCTGTACCGAAAAGAATATATGGCTATGTTAACGGGGTAGATAATAAGCCTGTAGCTGGAATAAGGTTATCTATCCTCGATACCAAATACACGGCCTTAACTGATAAAAATGGTCGTTACGAAATTGTTTTGGATAATAATTTCGATATAAAAAAGAATCAATTGATGGTAGAAAGTATCCAATACGCAGCTCTGCTAACACTCGATTTTTCTAAAGAAAAACAAAATAATCTTACGCTTAAAAAAGCTGAACCTATGATTATGGGTAAGATAATGATTGCCCCAAAAAAGAAGTAACCCTAAATTAATTTAAGCTAACCAATGCTCAAGGGGTTGTATCGTAGATATAGATTTGTCATCCTGACCCTGTCGAAGGACTTACTTAAATACTTTTGATGTGTTTCGATACTTCGTCAAGCTCAGTACAGGCTGAGCTTAACATAACAGCATTTAAGCTGAAAATGCTGTTATGATGCAATTTCTTTTTTACATCAGACTAGCCAAAACACCCATCTTTAAATCGTAAGTAGAAAGTACCAGCTGGCTTATTTTGCAACGCCCTAAAACATAGTTGGTAATTAAAGCGGCAATTACAATCATGTCTACCCTTAAAGGGATCATTCCGGGCATTTTTGCTCTTTCGTTATGTGTAGCATTTAGTAGTTTAATAGAAGTTTCGATGTAGTTATTAAAATTGAATGCAAAGGTTTTAGCGGTATTAATATCTGTTTTTAGGTTATTTTTTCTGATAATGAGTTCAGCAAATGTTTCAAACGCTCCGGCAGATCCGATTAAAATTTCAGGGCGGTATTTTTCACAGATGTCGAAAAGATCGGCCAATTGATTTTGAATGTGGAATAAGATGGCATTTTTATCCGCGTCATTCATGGGGTCTGATTTAAAAAACTGCTGCATTAAACGTGCTGCACCTATATTATAACTTTTTTTCCAGATCAGTTTTTCATGATCGCACAAGATAAATTCTACACTTCCGCCGCCAATATCCATAATTAAGGATAGTCCTGTTATCGCCCCGCTCAGTTTTACGCCCTGATAAATTAATTCAGCTTCTTCATCGCCGGTAATCGTTTCGATGTTTATTCCGGTTTTTTCTTTTATGGCTTCAACAAAATCATGTCCGTTTTCTGCGCTTCTAACTGCCGAAGTTGCGGTAGCCCTAACCTTATTAACCTGGTATTTAGCAATGGTACGGCTAAAGGTTTCCAGGCAGTTTACACCTCTTTCAAAGGCTGCCGGAATAATAATATTGTCGTTAATTCTTCCTTCACCCAATTTGACAGGTACATTGGTTTTGTATAAAATTTCTGGCTGGTTTCCTGCTGTTTCAGCAATAAGCAAGTGGAAGGTATTCGTACCCAGGTCGATAACTGCGATGCGCATAGTTGATGTTTTTATTTTTGGAAAGCAGTAGCAGTAGCTCTTCGGTACCGATAGTCCTGCTATCCGTTAAATTCCGTTAACGTTTGTGCTAAATTAAGGGTAGTAGAGCGAAATACCACTGCTATCAGGTTTATTTTTCAGAACTTGTGGCTTTTAGCGAAATATTTAATGATATGAAATTTATACTATTGCCAGGTTCACTAAATAGTACCACTGATCTTTCTTAATAAACGGGATAGCAGCGGTAGCTCCCGATTTTTCATCGGGACTATAGCGTATAGCCGGACTAACTTTAATATGTGCACTAAATTGCTTTCCGAACCTATTTTACTAAATCTTGTAATTGTTTCGCATTATGTAATGCCCCAACTCCCCAGGTATTGTTAAAATATACAAAAATTTCGCTTTCTGTATCCTTGATCTGATTTTTGAGTGCTTTAATAACATTGATGTCGTATTCTGACTTGTAAAGCACGGGCTTCCCGTGAAAACGGTAATAAACGGTTGATGTATTCTGAATCGCCTCATCAGGTAAGGAAGAAGGATAGCTTTGTCCGCTAAAAATGATCTTATTTTTAGCGAGTTTTTTATAAATTTCTTCATCAAACCAACTGATGTGACGAAATTCTACCACATTTTTAAAATCTGGTTTTAAATTTTCGATCAATAGATTTAACCGCTCTGCACTATAATCGAACTTCGGCGGAAACTGAAAAAGTACAGCCCCCAATTTCTCTTTTAGCCCAATTTGAACAGCCTCCAAGAAATCATTTATCAGCTGCTCACATTCATTCAATTGTTTATAGTGTGTAATTAGCCTCGGTGCCTTAATCGTAAACAAAAAATCATTCGGACTTTCATTATACCATTTATCGAACGATTTTTGAGTGGGCATTTTATAAAAGGTAGAATTGATTTCTATGGTATTAAAATGCCCGCAATAATATTTAAACCAATCTTTTTGTGCTAAACCTTTAGGATAGAAAACCTCTTTCCATTCGCGGTAATAGAAGCCTGAACAACCAATTCTCCATTTCATAGATAGAAAACAGGTTATAAGGGGAAAGGTTTATATCCGTTATAGATTGCATTGAAAATAATTAATGAGATACCAATATCGCCAGATAACTTTAAATAGAAGTTGTTTTTATTCGCAACAAAACCTATTATTAACATGATTAACAAATAGAAAATTGAAAGTGTTAAAAATCAGGTAAATGGTGGATGATGAACTTTACTTTCAGCGTGATTTTTTGTCGAAGTAAAGAAAACCTCAATCAAGATCGGGGAAACTCAACCGATTAAATACAGTGCAAATGTTACTGATGTTATTGGGTACTTTCTGAAAGCGGTAGTGAGTTCGTCCATGTTTTGAAATTAATACAGGTTTAATGGATATAGTAACCCAAAACAGACTAAAATTCCAGTGGTGTCAGATGTTACCATCTGATACGGCGAAAATTGGATTGTCCATGTTTACTGGGATATTTCCTATAGTCAGATGGTAACATTTGACTTCACTAAAGCATGGATTTTGGTATGATGCTTTATTAAACAAAAAAACCGATGCTTGCGACATCAGTTTTCAATTTATATTTAATTAATTACTCGAAGTATTCTTTCATTCTTTCAAAGAAACTCTTATCATTTTTACCCGGTTGAGGTTTAAAGTTTGGCGATTCACGTAATTTTTCTAAAGTATTACGTTCGTCGCTACTTAAAGCTTTTGGGGTCCAGATGTTGATGTGGATAATCTCATCACCTCTATGGTAAGAATTCACTTCTGGTAAACCTTTACCTTTTAAGCGCAATAATTTTCCGCTTTGGGTACCAGGTTCAATTTTTATTTTTGCTTTACCATCAATGGTTGGTACTTCTATACTCATCCCTAAAGCAGCATCAACAAAACTTAAATGTAAATCGTATACAATATTATTGCCTTCGCGTTTAAGCGTTTCGTGAGGTGTTTCTTCGATTAAGATAATTAAATCGCCAGGGATACCACCATTAGGTGCTGCGTTTCCTTTTCCACTCATGCTTAATTGCATACCTTCACTTACACCTGCAGGAATATTGATGGTAATGGTTTCTTCACCGCGTACAACACCATCTCCATGACAAACTGAACACTTCGCAGTAATTTGTTGACCGCTACCATTACAGGTAGGGCAGGTAGATGCTGTTTGCATCTGGCCTAAAATGGTATTGGTTACCCTACGCACCTGACCACTGCCACCGCAGGTACCACAGGTACTTACCGATGATTTATCTTTTGCACCAGAGCCGTCGCAGGTTTTACAAACGATTAGTTTATTAACTTTGATTTTCTTTTCTGCACCATGTGCAATTTCTTCAAGTGTTAATTTAACTTTTATACGTAGGTTAGAACCTTTGGCAACACGGCGACCACCGCGTTGCTGACCACCGCCGCTAAAAAAGCTTTCGAAAGGATTGTGGCCACCAAATACATCTCCGAAATTGCTGAAAATATCGTCCATGTTCATGCCACCGCCATAACCACCGCCACTTGCGCCCCCAACACCAGCATGACCGTATTGATCATAACGCTGTTTTTTATCGGGACTGCTTAAAACTTCGTAAGCTTCTGCAGCTTCCTTAAATTTATCTTCTGCAGCTTTATCTCCCGGGTTTTTATCTGGGTGATATTTAATCGCCATCTTGCGATAAGCTTTTTTTATCTCATCAGCGGCTGCGCCCCTAGTTACGCCTAATACGTCGTAATAATCTCTTTTACTCATCTTCTTTATAAAATGATTGAATGATTGAGTGACGGAATGAGAGAATGGTAATTAGCATTCTCTCATTCAAATTCTCTCATTCAATAATTATTTCTTACGCTCCAACTACTACTTTAGCAAAGCGGATTACATTATCATTTAAGGTATAACCTTTTTCAACTTCGTCAATCACTTTCCCTTTAAGATCATCGCTAGGAGCAGGGATATTGGTAATTGCTTCGTGGAAATCGGTATTGAAAGGTTGACTAATACTTTCCACCTCTTTCAACCCTTTTTGTGCCAAGGTATTTTTCAGTTTTGTGCTTACCAATAATATACCTTCTTTAACCGGAGCTACTTCGGCAGCAGTTTCCATTGATTTTAATGCACGGTCAAAATCATCTAAAACAGGTAAAAGTGAAACAATTACATCTTTACCTGCAGTTTGCAATAATTCTATACGTTCTTTTTGTGTACGACGTTTATAATTGTCGAACTCGGCATATAAACGTAAATATTTGTCGTTAAGTTGTTGAACTTCCGCTTGCAATTTCTCTTCTGCAGATAATTCTGGTGCCTGTTCAGTTTCAGCGGTAGGAGCATCAGTATTCTCTACATTCTCAGCAGTATTTTCTGATGTATTTTCAGGATTCATTATATTTTCTTCTTTATCGTTATTTTTCTTCTTATTAAACATAATACTGGGCTGAATTTTTTTGTGTTAATCTCAACTATTTTGCCATAAACGGAAATCAGCCAAGCTGTCAGATTTATTTGTATTTATCTGAACAGATTGGCTGATTAGCTGACGGATGTCAGAATTTTTTATACAATTTGTGCATCCTCGTGCACAACTCCATTCTCACATTTAATAATGCGCGAAGGGAAAGTACGGATGATATGGTAATCGTGTGTGGCCATTAATACTGCAGTTCCCGCCTGGCTAATCTGTTTTAAAAGGGTCACAATTTCTTCTGATGTTTCTGGATCTAGATTCCCGGTAGGCTCATCAGCTAAGATTATCTCTGGATCATTTAATAAAGCTCTGGCAATAACAATACGTTGCTGCTCGCCACCAGAAATTTCGTGCGGCATTTTTTTGATTTTAGAACGCAAACCAACTTTGTCTAAAACATCTTTAATGCGTTCGTTAATTAGTTTTTCGTCTTTCCAACCTGTTGCCTTAAGTACAAATTCGAGGTTTTTTTCAATAGTTCTATCGGTAAGCAATTGAAAATCCTGAAAAACTACACCCAGTTTACGGCGTAAAAACGGTACCTGGCTTTCTTTTAAGTTCTTAAGGTCGAAACCAGCAATATTACCTTCGCCATTGCCAATATGTAAGTCGCCATATAATATTTTAAGCAAACTGCTCTTTCCTGAACCTGTTTGGCCAATAAGGAATACAAATTCGTCTTTTTCGATGTGTAAATTTACGTTTGAGAGGACTAGATGTTTCTGTTGAAAAACATCAACATTGCTTAAATGAATTACTGAATTGCCTGCCATTTTATATTTCTAATTTTGCAATCTGCCCGAAAGGCAAATCTTTAACCATTTCCATAATGTATTCTTGCTTGTCGCCAAGTCCGAGTTTTTCCAGCGATTTATCAGGTCTATCAACCCTAAAATAGGCTAAAAGTGTAAACTTGTCATCTCTTAACTGTACGTAATCTGGAATTTTGGCTATGCCTTTAACTTTAACGATATACATTGTGTCCAAAAATAGCATTTCCAAATGATAAGCGAAAGAATGAAGTCCTTTTTATCTCATCAGCATTACCCAGCCAGTATAGGTTTTAAAATCTTTGTTTAAATAAATGCTGTAATAATATACTGCTGGTGGAAGATCTTTTCCATTCATTTTTCCGTCCCAGCCCTTAAAAGTTCCGTTACTTTGATAAACAAGTTGGCCATATCTATTGGTTACTTTAACAATAGATCCCGGGAAAGAGGCAATAGATGGGATATTCCAGGTATCGTTTACATCATCACCATTTGGTGTAAAACTATTGGGGATTACCACTTTTGGATAAACCTTGATAAAAACCTCATCGTTACTGCTGTTACAGCCTAAATTTGAACTTGCATGTAAAGTATAGGTAATATCTTTAGTTGGTGTAGCAGTGGGATTGAGTTTGGTAGGATCATCGAGATAATCTGATGGTGTCCAGAAATAGGTAAAATCATCTCCACTCACTTTACCGTTTAAAATTGTTGATTGCCCGGTAACGATTGTTTGATCTACACCTGCATCAGTTACTACATTTTTATTCACATTGACGGTGATTACTGCAGTTTCAAAACAGTTGTTATTGGAAACCTTTACCGTGTAAGTAGTTGTTTCTGTTGGCGAAGCAATAGGATTAGATGTTTGCGGATTAGAGAGGCCATTGGATGGAGTCCAGAGATAAGAACTACCTCCAGATGCTTCCAGTTGAACCGATTTTCCTTCACAAATGGTTGCGCTTTGGATATTGGTTATTGGAATGATTGGCGCTAAAACCTCAACGGTTGTTGTTGCAGGGAATGTACACCCATTTGCTGTAACCTGAACAGTATAGGTGCCTTCCATTGCTTTAGTAGCATTGGGAATGGATGGACTTTTATCTGTTGAGCTAAATTGATTCGGGCCCGTCCAGCTGTAACTTGTTCCGCCAGATGCATTTAACTGAATGTTACTACCAATACAAACTGGTCCTGAATTTTCTGCAATAGCTGTTGGCAATGGATTTACAGTGACCTTTATTGGCTCCGATACTGCCCTGCAGTAAGTTCTATTGATATTGCCATTCATGGCCGTAATTAACCGATATTGATAAGTGCCAGGTATGCGGTTCAAAAAATCTATAGCAGCTTGTTTTGTGGTTTTGTCAACCATATCGGCCCAACCGCTACCCGTATTTTCCTGCCATTGGTAAACAGCGTTTGTATATCCTGCTGTAATATTTGCATCTAATATGAAATTGCTGGTATTACCCTCACACATGTTTAATAAAGAGGCATTAGTGTTAAAAAATGGAGTGATAGCCGGACCACAGGCTTGTACGGTAATATCATCCAAAGCAAAATCGTTACCACTATTTGTAAGTGTATTGTTAACGAGCTGTAAGGTTATGGTTGAGCTGTTGCCATTGGTAAAGTCTATAAAATATTGATGCCATGTTCCATCAGGCAGTACATCTTCGGTTGGCTTTTCGACTAATATATTATTATCGGGATCGGTTATGCGCAAAATCATATTTGGATTTCGCGCATTAGCAGCAGGCGAATTGGTGTTTAATACCCAAATGGATAAACGTAAAGTGGTATTTGGACATAAATTGTCCATTCGTTGCTCAAAAAATACAGTTCGGGTTGCTATACCATCAATTAAAAGCATTAAACCATTTGGATCTCCGGTATGATCAGCATGTGGTTGCCAATAAATGGTAAGGGGATTCCCTGGTGTAGCTGGCGTTTTTACCAAACCCGATTGGTTAGCCGTTAAATTACGTGGGCTTACTCCCGGAGGGCCAACAAAAGTGGTATAAGTAGTGGCACCTGGTGCATATTGGGCCAATGGTCCATACCAGCTATCGGTATTGTTTCCCTGTCCAAAGGTCTGACTAATGAGCGGTTGACCAAAAGTTCCGTTACAAAGTTGCGCTTTTGCAAAATTTGCAAACAAGAGGATAGAAAGAAAAAATAACGCTTTCGATAGAGAGTGCATTTACTGGCTCAGGTTTATGCAATATTAAATAAATTTAAAATCTAAATTGCTATGAATGAGCAAAGTTGCAGACTAATATTAGTTTAACCCATTCAAAAACGCAATGGTATTCACATTATCTGCATAATCCCAAAGTTTTGGGTGCTGGCTTTGGCCAAAACCAAAAGTTTTAACATTTAAAGCCGATTTGGTAATGATACATTGAATGTTTTCTGAGTTTTCCTTTAGTTTATTTTCTACTTCTTGGAGGTTATTATATTCTTCATAAAAGAGAACGGCCAAAGGCGATGTAAAGCTTTCATCCTCCTTTAGTAACAAAAAGCCATTGTCGAAGTGTTTAGCCGCATTAACCAGATAGATAGATTTATTATAATCGTAATTATTATTGTATTTAAAGTGGTTGATAATAGGCTGAAAACTTTCTATGCCTTCGTAAAACTTTGCAATGTCATATCCTTTTGGAAAATATATTTTAGAAACATTTCGGCATCCCAGTCCAAAATAATCAAAAATATCTTTACCCAGGTTTTGAATATCCTCGAAACTTTCAGAACCATCCAAAACTGCCACACTATTTCTATTTTTCCTGATAATGTTGGGTACTTTGCTGAAATAGTAGTCAAAATAACGTGATGAATTGTTGCTTCCTGTCGCAATAACAGCATCAAAATCTTTTAAGCGCTCAACATACTCTATTTTATCATCAAAAGCAGGTTCTATTTTAATCAGCTCTGTAATTACGGCCTTAATTAATTTATCGTCAGCCGAAGAAAGTTTGATTAAAGCAATATTGCCCGTGGCCAATACGCTTAAAACATCATGTAAACCCACCATTGGAATATTTCCTGCGAGGATTAAACCCACCTTTTTAGGGGATGTGCTAAATTTGATCGATTTAAACCAAACAGCCAAATCAGCCTCATTTAACATGTCAGCAAAAGATAAAATAGATTTTTTTACATTTTCTGCGGTAAACCATGCATTAGTGCTTTCAGCGCTATAAAATGCATTTCCTAGTATGTCAGTAGGGTTTGTAAGCAATTTACCCAGGTTGTTAAATGCGGTTATTGCTTTTTCTTGAGTTAATGCTGACATATTTAGAATTATTATTAAGTGATTATATATTATATTTGCATCGCAAAGGTAAACTAAGCAAAAGAATTAGACGAAAACATGGCGATTAAAATAACAGATGAGTGTATAAATTGTGGGGCTTGCGAACCGGAATGTCCTAACAACGCAATTTACGATGCCGGTACTGCATGGCGTTTTTCTGATGGTACTAACTTAAATGGTATCATTGATTTTGGTAATCAACAAATTGAAGCTGATGCCGCTCAGGAAGCCGTTTCAGATGAAGTTTATTACATTGTATCCGATAAGTGTACAGAGTGTAAGGGCTTTCATGACGAGCCTCAGTGTGCAGCAGTTTGCCCAGTTGATTGTTGCGTAGATGACGAAGATATTCGTGAAACCGAAGAAGAATTATTGGCGAAAAAAGCTTGGTTACATCAGGAAGGATAAGCTTTATAAGATATTTGTATGAAAGTCTCACGTAAAGTGGGACTTTTTTGTTTTTATGTATTTTTCAGTTTTTTGTACCTGGATGCCAGGATCTTATTGAAATAATCGTCATTTCAACTGTTGCATAGCGGATGGAGAAATCTACAAGTAAACTATTTCATGGAATTACCTGAGTATAGATCCTTCGACTCCGCTCAGGATGACAACCGTGTTGGGAGGAATGATCGATAGAATCTATTCTTGATAATAATTGTTTTTTTTCGTCAAAAATGCACAGATTGTTACTAAGTATTTTGTGCCATGCTAACCAATGAACCAATTAATCTACTTCAAATTTATTAGGGATAATTAAAACAGGGCAAGCTGACTTCCTTGCTACGTGTTCGGCAACGCTACCCATTAAAAAATGGTACAAGCCCGTGCGTCCATAAGTGCCAATAACAATTAAATCGGATCCCCACTCATCTGATTGTTGGATAATGCCATGGGCTGCGGTATCAACAATGCTCAGGTAGGTAGTGGCTATCCCTTTTCCGTATTTAGTTTCCATTTCTTTTAGTAAAATATGGCTGTTTTCTTCGCTGTTATCGTAAGTCTCTAGAAATACAGGTGCCAATGTTAAATCGGGGTTTACGTTGGCTGGGATAGGCTCGATAATATTAACCAATGCTACTTCTGCTCCAAATTTTTCAGCCATGTCGTAACCGGCTTTTGCCGCTTTTTCTGAGCAGGTACTATTATCAACGGCAATTAATATCTTTTTAAAATTCATGGCGAGCTTATTTAAAAGGTGATCATCATAAAAATAACAAATTTGTAGACAAAATGTTAGGCAATGGATGGATTTTATTAGTTTTACAGTAGTTTCACGAGCATATTTAAATGGAAAATCAATACGGTATTTGTAGAGTTGCTGTAGCGCCCTTAAGAGCTGAAGCATCAGATAAAGCAGAAATTGTTTCGCAGCTTTTATTTGGCGATCATGTAGAAATTATACAGAAGGAGGAACGCTGGTGGCTCATTCAAAATGGCTATGACGGTTATGAAGGCTGGATGGATTTCAGGCAGTTGGCGCCGATTACCCAAAGCCAGTTTGCAAAAATGCACGATTGTAAATTGCTTGCTCCTTTGAGTTTTAATAATGTGTTAACAGCGGCCGATGGAAGTTCATATCATTTGAGTCCGGCAAGTAATCTTCCTTTTTTAAAAGATGGTTTTTGTTATGCAGGTGAGGAAAAGTTTAAACTGAATTTCGAAGCATATGATAATAGTGCTGTAGATTTTACTGATAAAGTTACCGAAACGGCTAAATTTTTTCAAAACATCCCATATTTATGGGGCGGGAGGCATCTGTTTGGCTTAGATTGCTCTGGTTTTGTACAAACTGTATTTAAAATGTTGGGCATTAGGTTAAACCGCGATGCCTCACAGCAGGCCGAACAAGGTGAACTGGTTGGTTTTTTAGCTGAATGTAAGGCTGGTGATGTTGCTTTTTTTGATAACGATGAAGGCAGGATTACGCATGTAGGTATTATGCTGAGTCCAAATGAAATCATCCACTCTTCAGCAAAAGTAAAAATCGATCCGATTGATGACCAGGGGGTTTTTAATAAAGAGTTGGGTAAATATTCGCACAAGCTGAGAATTATCAAACGTTTTGTGGAATAATAGCTGAAAATGTATCCTATTTTTTTTAGATACTTTGTCTAATTTGATCGTCATGCTGAATTTATTTCACTGTTGTCCGGAGAAATATTTTTTTGTTTATAAAAAAGGGTAGCTTTAAGTCTACCCTTTGTAGTGTTATATT
>NZ_JACHCQ010000033.1 GCF_014205835.1 Pedobacter sp. AK013
CAACCTCAAGAGGTGTAAGGGATATTAAATTCTTCTTATTCAGATTGTCGAAAATATATGCTTAAAACATCCCCCCAACTTTTCCGCTTGATCCAATGTTTACAGCGATTGCTTAAATCTTAATTTTTCTTAACTTCTTAATGGTCAGAATATGAAAGTTGCTTAATTATTTAAAGCAGTTAATTGATTCTAACGCCAAACTATTACCAGCCCTTCGACTACGTTACCATTGACAGACTCCAAATAGAATGGTCGTCATCTCGACTGTAGCGCAGCGAAATGGAGAGATCTATCTAGGCAGATTTCTCGACTACGTTGCACTCCGCTCGAAATGACGATAGCTTGAGGGAACTATATACTTAATTTTTTTATATTATAAATTACCCCTAAGGGTGACATATCATGGGAAAATCGATTAATAGACTGCCGACTCTGGACTAATGTGTTAAAGCCTGTTAAATAACAAAATTTAACAATTCATTGCAATACATTCGTAAATCATTATTTAATTATTTACGATGAATTTTAAAATACTTAGATTATCTGTTTTTTCTGTTATGTTTGGCAGCTTTTCGGTAAAAGCGCAGGATGTAGAAGAAAATATCCGCATGGTAAAGCCATTTAAGGCTGATGGTATATCGAACGAATGGAATGAGCCGCTTAACCAATATAACGATGCCACCAAGTTGGCTTTTGCACTGGCCAACGACGATAAAAACCTGTACATCATTATCGAATCATTAGATCCTCAAACTACATTTAGTGTATTAAGAGGTGGCATTACCTTAAATATCAATACGGAAGGGAAGAAGAAAGATGGTATGAAACTAACTTTTCCTTTGATGGATAGGCCGCCAATGCCGAAAGAAGGAGAAGAACAGCCTTTATCGCCAGACGGAGCAACACATGATCCTGTGGTAATGAATAAAAGTATCCGTGTTTCTGGTTTTAAAAATATAGCTGATGGTGAACTGCCAGCAATAAACCAGGACGGCATTGAAACCGGAATGAGTATTCACCCCAACAGAGACCTTATTTACGAATTAAGCATTCCGTTAGTGCAATTACAGGTAGGTTTAGATCTTAAAAAACCATTGGTTTACAATATCAAAATTAATGAGCCGAATAAATCTGGCTTTAAAAGAGAAGGTAGACCCGAAGGCGCAAGCAGCGGCAGAGGAAGGTCAGGCGGTAGCCGTGGAATGGGCGGTGGCGGCCGTGGCGGTATGGGTGGTGGAGGAAGAATGGGGGGAGGCGGTCAACGGCCATCAGAAAGTGGTGAATCAGCTTCTAAAAGCTCCAATTTTTGGATTAAATATAAACTGGTGAAAGCCTAATCAGAATAATGAAAAATGTTGTTCTAAGCTAACAGAACAACATTTTTTATTTACTAACTTTAATGTGAGAAGCAACATAGATTAAGGCCTCATGGTTTAACTTCATTTGTGGTAATGTACTGCTTTCAAATTCAATAAACATTTTATAGTTGTTTTGGTCATAAACATATGCAATACCATTAAACTTTATACCTTCTTTTGCAATGTTATAAGTTACCAGCTTAGTTGTTGGGCTTAACTTTATAAATTCTTTGAAATTTTTAATTCCGCTCCCTGCCTTTAACTTTTTAAAAGATTTGTCGACAGCTGTACTGCTTTCAAAATCATGCACGAATACATTTAAATTTTTTTTGGTTTTAAATGCGAATTTTAAGGAATCATCGTGTGTGTTCTGAAAAAAACATCCTTTTTCTATTTTAAGCTGGCTTTTTATATCCAGGGCAACAAGTGAGTCTTTTGCCACTTTAACAATATAAAAATCCCTTAAACGAGTTTGGTCCAGTGAGTCGAGATATTTGTATCTTTTATAAAGCAAACTGTTCCAGGCTTTAGGTGCGTGAGCAGGAGGCAATGGCCGCTGATCCGAAAACTGCTGCTCCGGCATCTTAAACTCAATAGGTTCTTTAGCCTTAGATTGTCGCGAATCCATTTTGTTGCAAGTGGCAACAAGACGCACTACTGCAAAAATAGCTATAACTATACTAAGCACCGTTCTCCAAACAGGTCTTTCTTTGTATTCATCTTCCATATTGATTATCTAAAATCGGCAGTTGTTAAACGGAGTTCGTTCAGCTGGTTTCCTTTTTGATCGTAATAGATATATTTGACCGCAGTAATGTTAAAGCGAACAAAAGAGTTTAGCATTTTTGATAATTTGCCACTTCTTAATATTTCACTTTTTACTAATGATATACCTGCTTCGGTTTTTAGCGGATTAACTAAGTCTTTTGGAGCCCTAACATGATAAACGAGGTCGCCAATTCTATTTTGATCGACCCTGAAAATGGTCATTCCAGATGATGGATCAGTATATGGCAAACTTTTATTCAGCGCGGCCAGCATTGCTCCAAGTTCGCTGGTGGGAGCGTGGGGCTTCGGATTAATGATACTGGGTTGGTTGTTGAGCACATCCGCTGTAGCACTGTTTAATTCATCCATCTTCTTTTTATCCACTATGATAGAAGAGATTTCGGATAAATTATCGGTGTAATAGATGATTTCGAATTTAACACCTTTATCAAGCATCTGCCGTGATAAGGGTTGATTTTTTAAAGTTTCCATCATCATATTCGGCATAATCTGCTTAATGAAATTATTTTCCGGATCGCTGATCGAAAATGTAGTTACTGTCTTTATTTTGATGATTTTGTTTTTGTAATCTGCTTCTGCAGAAGTACGGCTTACAGATTGAATATTGCGATAAGTGGCTCCATCGTTATAGTCTTTTACAAATTTAGCCATCTGATCTCTCGAATCTTTACAGCCAGTAATAGCTAATAAAATGGTCAAAAAGACCGAAAGAAAAGTTGATCTTAAAGCTATTCGGTAGGATAATGATCGTGTTTTTATGGATAAGGTGTGCATGAGAGGTTAATTATGTTTGTGATTTAATTATTTCGTTTCAATAGCTGTTCTGCGAGTTGATGAAGATCTTCTTTATTTGATGCTGTGGCTTCGATATCTTTTAGATTTTGGAAAGCCAGCGCTGCATATTTCATCATCTCTTTTTCGGCTTCTTCTCGGATCTGAAGTTCGTTATATATCGCTGTAACTGCTTTAACTTTTTCCTTAATATTTGGGATTTTATTATCAATCCAACTCTGAAGTGCTGATGAATTGGTTTTCGATAGTGCTTTCAATAGCAGGAAAGTCTTTTTATTGGCAATAATATCGCCGCCAACCTGTTTTCCGAATTTTTCAGGATCGGCATAGACGTCTAAAATATCATCCTGCAGTTGAAAGGCAATGCCTATATTTTCGCCAAACTGATAGATTAAGTCGGCATCTTTTTCTGAGGCACCAGCAATAATGGCTCCGAGCTTTAATGCGCCACCCAAAAGCACGGCAGTTTTTAATCTGATCATGTTGATGTATTCTTCAATACTCACATCATCACGGCCTTCAAATTCCATATCTAACTGCTGACCTTCACAAACACCCTGCGCTGTTGCGTTAAAGGTATTTAATACAGGGCCTAGAAAAGCTGGGTTTACTTTGGCGAGGTTTTTATTTGCTTCCACCATCATTACGTCGCCACTTAAAATGGCAATATTGGTACTCCATTTTTCGTGTACAGTGGCTTTCCCTCTGCGGATTGGTGCATTGTCCATAATATCATCATGAACGAGCGTGAAATTATGAAAAATTTCAATGGCCATAGCGGCATGGATAGATTCATTGGCATCTTCACCAAATAATTCGGTAGCCATTAAAACCAATAGGGGTCTTACCCGTTTTCCACCCAGATTAATGATATAAGTAATCGGATCGTAAAGCTGTTTAGGGTGATCCGGAAACTTTAAATTTTGTATTGCAGTATCTAAAATTTGTTGTAATTCTTCTGTAGTATGCATTCTAATTATTGCGTAAAACACTGTGTTTAAGGCACAATTTTAAATTTTTAATCTGGAATTAAGGTGAAATCGATCTGACGTTTAGAAAGATCTACTTTTTTCACCCTGATCATTACTTCATCACCAAGCTGATATTTTTTCTTTTTGCGTTGGCCTACAATGCAGTAGTTTTTCTCATCAAGTACATAAAAATCGTCAGATATATCTCTTAAACGAATCATGCCCTCACATTTGTTCTCTTCAATCTCTACATACATGCCCCATTCTGTAACACCAGAAATAATGCCTTTGTATGTGGTACCGATATTATTTTCTAAATATTCGGCCTGTTTGTATTTAATCGAAGCTCTTTCTGCATCAGCAGCCCTTTTTTCCATCGCCGAAGAATGAACTGAAGCAACTTCGTAAAACTCCATATCAGCCGATTTGCCATCATCTAAATAGATTTGCAGTAAACGGTGTGCCATTACATCGGGGTAACGACGGATGGGTGAGGTAAAATGGGTATAATACTCGAAGGCCAGCCCGTAGTGACTGGTTTTTTTAGTGGTATAAATGGCTTTGGCCATAGAACGGATGGCCAGCGAGGTTAAAATGTTCTGCTCTTTTTTGCCTTCTACATCGGCCATTAAATGGTTTAGCGATTTGGCAATTTCTTTATCCGATTTGGTATTGATTTTATAACCAAAACGGGAAGCAAAGTTGGCAAAAGTGTTCAGGGTTTCCATGTTTGGCGAATCGTGCACGCGGTAAACAAAAGTCAGTTTTTGTTTGCCCTTGCTTTTTTTTGCAATAAACTCAGCTACTTTACGGTTGGCCAAAAGCATGTAATCTTCAATGAGTTTATGGGCATCTTTACGTTCTTTTACATAAACGCCTATGGGTTTGCCAGCTTCATCGAGTTTAAATTTAACTTCGGTACTTTCAAAGCTGATGGCCCCGTTTTTAAACTTACGTTCGCGTAAAATGTAGGCCAGTTCATTCAGTTTTTGTATTTCGCTTGCATAATCGCCGGTTTTACTTTCAATCACTTCCTGTGCTTCTTCGTAGGTGAATCTTCGGTCGGAATGGATTACTGTACGGCCATACCACTCATTTTGGATATTTGCCTGCTCATCGAGTTCAAAAACTGCAGCAAAACACAATTTATCTTCATGCGGGCGGAGCGAGCATACCCCGTTACTTAAACGTTCGGGCAGCATCGGGATTACGCGATCAACGAGGTAAACCGAGGTAGCGCGGCTATACGCTTCTTTATCGAGTTCGCTTCCCTGAATTACATAGTGTGAAACATCAGCAATGTGAACCCCGATTTCGTGGTTGCCGTTAGGAAGTTTTTGATAAGAAATGGCATCATCGAAATCTTTCGCATCTGCCGGATCAATAGTAAAGGTTAATACGTTTCTAAAATCCTTTCTTTTGGCAATTTCAGCTGTAGAAATATCTTCGGGGATAACATTGGCTTCTCGCTCTACCTGTGGCGGAAACTCCAGAGGAAAACCATACTGTGCTAAAATTGCATTCATTTCGGTGTTGTTTTCACCTTGATTGCCGAGCACATGTTTAACAATACCGATCGGATTTTTGGCACTTTCCGGCCAGTCTGATAAGGTTACTAATACACGTTGTCCGTTTTTGGCCCCGTGGGTATCGGCCAGCGGTACAAAAATATCGTGCATCATTTTTTTATCGTCGGCAATTACAAATGCAAAACGATCTGATATTTTGATTACACCGGTGAAATCTGATTTTGCCCTTTTAATGATTTCGACAACTTCGCCGTCATTTTTACGACCGCTTTTTTTTGCAAAAACATAAGCCTTTACAGTGTCGCCATGTAGTGCATTTTTGAGTTTTCGCGGTGCTACAAAAATGTCCTTCTCAAACTCATCTTCGGGAATAATATACGCTGAACCATCGGCGGTCATATCAACCGTACCGATAATGAAATTCTGTAGCTCTTTAAGCTTAAATTTACCCTTTTCTGGTTCTAAGAAAATCCCTGCACTTTTCCCTTCTTTTAAGATTTCGAGAATGGTTTCTCTAGACTCTTGATCGTTCAAATTTAATTTGGCCGAAACCTGCTTGTAATTAAGCAGCTGATTATTGTTTTTTTCAAAAATATCACTAACCAACTGATTCAGAACCAATTTTATATTTGCCGATTTTTTCTTTGCCATACACTAAACTGAATTTACCGAAGATACAGAAAAGATGGCTACAATAGGTAAAAATAAGGGGTGAAAAGATAAAACTGCCCGAACAAGATACTTTGCCTAAACACAAAGAGCAGGCAACTTAGCGGTTATTTGCTTACCATCTGCAAACGTCTTGCCCCAATCGCAAAGCAACTTTAATATCGGAATTAATTCTAAACCTTTATTGGTAAGGGTATATTCAATACCCTGAGGAATTGATCCGGGAATCTCTTTCTTAATGATGATGGCATGAGTTTCCAGTTCTTTTAATTGCCTCCCCAGTACTTGCTCCGAAATATTGGTCAGTTCTTTTTTTAGGAGATGGAACCTATTATTCCCTTCGTAAATAGAATATACAATCTGGGATTTCCAACGGCCTCCAATCATGGCAATGGCCGAGTTGAGTTCGCATACCTGAAACAGGAACTGCTGATTTAATACATTGGTTGAATTTTCCTTACGCATAACCTAATTTGTAGAAACTAACAATTTTGTTCGTTATTGTAAATCTAAAAATGCATGATGATTTTTGAATCAAATTTACAACTATGAAAAATTTGATTATCACAGCAATTTCAATTTTTATGTTTTTTAACGCATTTGGCCATGAGGTATGGATTTTAAATTCAAAATATCTTAAATCTCCAGGTAAAGTAATGGTATTTAAACCTCAAAATTACCAGAAATCTAAACATTATCCGCTTGTTTATCTATTACACGGTTACAGTGAAAATTATACCCAGTGGTCAAAAACAACAGATTTGCAAAGATTGGCCAATCAATATCAATTTATTATTGTAACGCCTGAAGGTTTTACTTCTTATTATATGAATAGCCACCAGCCTGATGGAGACCAATATGAGGATTTTTTCTTCAAAGATTTGTTGCCGAGGGTGCGTCAATCATTAAGCATAGCTACTCAAAATATTTTTATAGGTGGTTTAAGCATGGGCGGTTATGGTGCACTTCGCTATTTTATCCTTAATCAGGACTACTTCAACACTGCTGCATCTACCAGCGGTGCACTGGAAATCGATTTTAATGATCTGGAAAAAGCGAGCAAACAGTTTTGGCAATCGAGCAGAATGACAAATGATTTAATAAAAGTTTTTGGACGTCCTGAACAAAACGATTGGCATCAGTATAGCATTTCAAATTTATTAACTGGAAATCAAAACTTTAACAAGCCTTTCTTGATGGATTGTGGAACATCGGATATACTATATCCTGCAACTCTTTCTGTCAAAGTATCAGCAGAAAAATTAGGTATTCCCATCAGCTTTATAAGCCAGCCCGGCGATCATAATACCGAATACTGGAAAAAAGCTATTGAGTATCATTTCATTTACTTTAAACAGCATTTAAGATAACGTGCAATAATCGTATCTTATTTAAGTTTAATGCAAAAGTATTTGATTTTTTTCCTTAGAGAGGTATAGGATAAATGGATCAAACCATCATCACTTTGGATTATAGCCGGATAACTGTATTCGCCCTGATTGTGATCTTCTAAAGTATAAATGTCTTTCCAGTTTTTGCCATCGGTTGATATAGCGAGTTTCAATACTGAACGGCCTTCCCACCAATTTTTGCCTGCTGTTAGTGGATTGTAAATAAGCAACTGCCGGCCATCTTTTAAGGTTACGGCATCACTACCCGAATTCGGATTGGGCAATTGAGTAGCCTTAAGTTTTAACCAGGTTTTGCCATTATCTTCAGACCAGCTTTCTACAATTACATTTTGCCTGCTTCTGCATAATACCTGTAATTTCCCATTTGGGTAACTCAGAATAGAAGGTTGGATTACGCCAAAAGTATCGCAATTAATATTAATCTTTTCCCAGTTTTTACCATCAGCATCTGATTTTTCAATATGGATGGCCCATGTTTTTTCATCCAAACTTTCTGTACTGGAGGGATAAAGAATTGTTCCACTTGGTAATTGAATCGGTTTGTTTTTAATAGGCCCTAAGAAATCTTTAGGCAGTTTGCGTGCTTCCGACCATGTTTTGCCGTTGTTAACAGATGTTTTATACTCAGCCCACCAGGTACGGGGATTTAGCCCAACTTTGTAATGTAAAAATAAGATCCCGTTTTTTGTTTTAAAAAGAACAGGATTCCAACAAGCAAACCTGCTGGTATCATTTATTATCCCATTGGCGATTTCGATCGGTTGACTCCATTGCGTTCCGGTTTTTATTGACGACCAGATTACTACATCTTTACTGCCTTCGTGTTTACCGCCAAACCAGGCGGCCATTATTTTTCCTTTGCCTAAATCAACCAAAGTTGAAGCGTGGCAGGCCTCAAATGGAGCCTTTTCGAAAATATTAGTCGACTGAATGATTTCTACTTTTTGTGCACAAACATTTAAAGAAAGAAAAATCAGTGTAAAAGCAATTGAAAGATATTTAAGCATTTTCTATTATTGGTGTCCTGGTATAGCCTCTATCAGTTTTTGGGTATAAGCTGCTTTTGGTGCATAAAATATTTGCTCCGGAAAACCTTCTTCTTCGATTTTTCCTTTATTCATCACTAAAATACGGTCTGAAATATGTTTTACAACGGCCAGGTCATGCGAAATGAAGATATAAGTGAGTCCGAATTCGCGTTGGAGATCCTTGATTAAGTTTAAAACCTGCGCCTGCACGGAAACATCTAAAGCAGATACAGATTCGTCGCAGATGATAAATTTAGGTTGCAAAGCCAAAGCCCTGGCAATTACTACACGTTGCCTTTGCCCGCCGCTAAACTCATGCGGGTACCGGTTAAAATGTTCTTCTTTTAAACCAACTTTATCAAGCAATTCTAATACCTTCTTTTTGCGTTCGGCATCGTTGTGGTGTAGCTTATGCACCTGTAAAGGTTCTAAAATAGATTGTCCGATGCTTAACCGTGGATTTAACGAAGCGTAAGGGTCTTGAAAAATAATCTGGATATCTTTCCTTAATTTACGTAGATCGGTTTTGCTAATGTGTGTAATGTTTTCACCATTAAAAATAATCTCTCCAGAAGTGGGTTGGATCAATCTTAAAATAGTCCGTCCTAAAGTGGTTTTGCCACAGCCCGATTCGCCAACCAGACCTAAAGTTTCCCCTGGATAAACCTCAAAATTCAATTGGTCAACAGCTTTAACATAATCGGTTGTTTTGCCGAAAAGGCCATTATGAATAGGATACCAGGTACATAGGTTTTTGATCTGAAGTAAAGGTTGCTTGGCATAAAGTTTCGCCCTCCGATCGACTATTTCTGCTGTTGTTAGCTGATTTGAAGCTTGTAAATGTGCTGAAGCATCATCAATTTTTCCAGATAGGAAATCGGCCACCACAGGTAATTTTTTTAATTGTAGGCCAGGTGAAGGTCTACAGGCAAGTAAGCCTTTAGTATAGGGGTGTTGAGGGTTTTCGAAAATAGATTTTGCCAGACCCTGCTCTACAATTTCGCCTTTGTACATTACAGCCAGATCATCGGCAATTTCATTTACCACACCTAAATCGTGCGAAATAAAGATCATGGCCATGTTGCGTTCTGTTTTCAGTTTTAAAAGCAATTGTAAAATTGTTTTTTGAACAGTTACATCCAGCGCCGTGGTAGGTTCATCGGCTATTAATAATTTCGGATCGCAGCTTAAAGCCATAGCAATCATTACCCTTTGCTTTTGTCCACCTGATATTTGATGTGGGTAACTATCAAATATTTTTTCCGGTCGGGGTAATTGTACTTCGTTAAATAGAGCAATAGTATGTTTTTTAGCTTCCGCTTTATCTACCTTTCGATGCAACATAATGGCTTCGGCCACTTGGTAGCCACAGGTAAAAACGGGGTTGAGGGAAGTCATGGGCTCCTGAAAAATCATCGAGATCTGGTTTCCCCTGATCTGGCGGATTTCGTTCGAGCTGAGGTTGAGCAGACTAATATCTTCAAAATCTATTTTTCCGGTAATTTTTGCCCCACGTTCATCATGCAAGCGCATAATGGAGAAGGATGTAACCGATTTTCCAGAACCGGATTCACCAACAATACCTAAAACAGTTCCCTTTTTTACATTAAAACTGATCTGTTTTACCGCTTTAAACCAGGTTTTTTCTTCCTGGTTATAAAAATCAATATTTAGGTTTTCAACGTTTAGCATTACGTTACAATGGTAATGTTTTCTGCCGAAATTATATCCATTCCTTTAAATTTTAATAATACCTGTGCGGTAGTAATTACATCTTTCTGGCAATAGGTTACAATTCTATTGAGATTTTTTTCTTCGTAATAAACTTGTCTCACCTGCGCGCCATTAATGTCATCTTTAGGAGTAGGGATATCTAAAATAGCAGCTAGCAGGTTTAAGGAAGTGAAATGTTTGTAATCGCCGAATTTCCAGAGTTCCATTGTATCAATATGGTTTACTTCCCAGGGCTTTTTGCCCGAAAGCTGCAATTGAACCGGAATTTCTATGCCATTAATCAACAACCTTCGGCATAAATAGGGGAAATCGAATTCTTTTCCATTGTGCGCACAAAACATTAAGGCGGGGGCTTGTTTGCTCAACAAAGCAGAAAATTGTAGTAGCATTTCTTTTTCATCGTCGCCAAAAATAGATTTGATGCGCAGCGCGGATGATTTGCCCTGGACACTAAAAATCCCCATGCTAATGCATATAATCTTACCAAATTCGGCCATAATGCCTGCCTTTTCATAAAATTCTCCAGCAGTTTGGTCTGAATTTCTCTGATAATGTGTTTTTTGTTCCCAAAGTTCCTGGAAATGGGGAGGCACATCCTGAAATGATGGATATTGAGGTACAGTTTCGATATCGATAACCATTACCTGATTGAGATCTAGCGTTTTTAACATACATAGATAGTTTTCAATTAACAATTTACAATTTTCAATCCAAAATCTTCTATACAAACTATTAAACATTACAACTATATTTTATAAGTTTGATTTATGGCAAAAAGTAAATTCGAGCAATCTTTAACAGATGGTGCTCATCACCTGCTTCAAAGTTTAAATGGTAACTGGAAAGGTATAACCAAAACCTGGTTCGAAAAAGATATCCTTGCAGATGAATCACCTGCAGAGGCTCAGATTATTTCTATTTTAGGTAGCCGTTTTATTTCTATCGATTACCAGGGAAGTTTGGAAGGAAAAGCTTTTGAAGGTAAAATGATTGTCGGTTTCGATATTCCTTACCAAAGATTTACGACAAGTTGGGTCGATAGTTTCCATATGGGCACACAGATTATGCTTTCGAGCGGTGAAGCTACGCACAGTGGTTTTTCTGTTTTTGGAGAATATGGGAGTCCTGAATATGGCGAGCAGCTTTGGGGCTGGAGAACATCACTTGAGATTATTGGTGAAAATGAAATTATATTAACTGCTTACAATGTCTCGCCAGAAGGGGAAGAAGCAAAAGCTACGGAAACGGTTTATAAGAGAAATTAAATATGTTAGTCGGGATTTGTAATCCCGACTTGCGAATTCTTGAAGTGGATTATAAATCCACAACTCATTCAGACGAGATTGCAAATCTCGACCAGCAGTAGGTTGGGAATCTTAATCCTTCATTTCAAATGCATTAAGATTCCCGCATACCCGAGAATGACGTACCAAAAAAACTAAAATAAGCTTGGCGAAGCCTGATTGGCCATTACCGGGATTTTTAAATCAGTTCCTGTAGCTTTATTCAGTTTCGCTGTAAAATAAGCTGAAAATAACGGAGAAGATAGTTCAACATTCTGGTGTACAAAGAAATATAAGTTTTGCAAGCCCTGTTCTTTCCAGCTTACAATTCTTTCAATCCAGTCGTCTAAGCGTTTTTTATCTATGTCATCATCGTTTGCACCTACAAAACGCACAAAAGCTGTGGGCGAAGTTAAACGCATGTGCAGCATATCTCTTCTGCCTGCTGTATCAACAATGATATTGGCCACGCCATTTTCCTGAAACAATTGAGCAAATTCATTGGCAATAGTTGAATTTGAAAACCATTCGCCATTTCTCACTTCAACGGCTAAAGGAATCACTTTTGGAAACTCGCTGATCACGATTTTTAATCTTTCAAAATCTTTAGGTTTAAAATTATCGTGCAATTGAAGAAAAGCCATTCCTAATTTATCTTCAAAATTACTGATGGCATCGCAATACTGTTCTACAGGTTCTTTAACGTTGATTAACCTTTTAAAGTGACTGATGGTATTGGTCAGTTTAGGGAAGAATTTAAAATCTGCAGGTGTTTTTTGCGTCCACGTAATTACCTGCTCGCGGGTAGGCATGCCGTAAAAAGTTGCATTCAATTCGATCGAATTAAACTGGGTAGCATAATAGGTTAATTCGTCTTTTGTACCTTTAGGGTAAAAACCTTTTAAATCGGTTTTATTCCATTTAGCGCAACCCACATAAGCCCGAAAGGATTGTTTAGGTTTATTTGCTGCTAAAACTGCTGCTGTTTCAGGAGCGTCAGCAGGAAGGGTATAATCTATAATCGAAGGGTCGTCTACTTTACCGAATTGCATTTTTAAAATATGTTATGTGATACTAATTACATTAACTTCCTCTTTTTTATTTAAAAGAACTTCTAATGCTGAGTTAATCTTTGGTTCTAACTTTTGCCAAAATAGTTTATTTGAACAATTCCCGAATTTAATAAGAATAAGTTTTGGAGGAGTACCAAACCAATCGATTAATTCTTTGAAATCGGAATCCTTAGAAACAATTATGACATTCTTTTTAATTTGAGCCATTCTAAAAATGGTCAAGTCATCTACTGAATGTAAATTTAGGCTGAAAGAAGATCTTGTTTTAAAATTTGTGTATTCTGAAAGCCATTTGGCAATTATAGGGGATATATTGGTGTCGGTCCAAATTTCCCAATTATTCATACATTAAGTCCTCATTTATTTTTTGCGCACTATATAAGAGAACAGCCCTAATATCTTCCTTTTCTAGGATAGGATGTTCCTCTAGAATTTGTTCCTCACTCATGCCGCTTGCTAATAATTCAAGTACATCAGAAACTGGAAATCTCAACCCACGTATCGTAGGTCTTCCTCCCATCAAACCATCTGTAGCAATGATCCGATCGAATAACTTAATTTGTTCATGTGCCATACTCAAATATAAAAAAAATACCTCAGTAAAAAAACTGAGGTATATGTTTATTTTAATGAAATTTTGTTTTTGCACTCACCAAATTCCCAACGGTAAACTGAATTAGTAACCCAGAATCTTCAATACCTGCTTACTGTTTTGTTCTTCTCCAAAAACCTCAAAGTTGAAACTTTCATCGCGGTTTCTGCGGATCAGCACATGCTTCGGACTAGGCAACAAACAATGGTGAATACCACCATAACCGCTCAATACCTCCTGGTATGCCCCGGTATGGAAGAAACCTAAATACTGTACTTTACGTGTTTTAGGCATAAATACACTGTTCATGTGTGCTTCCTGATTGTAATAGTCCTGTCCATCGCAGGTAATACCACCCAAGTTAACGCGTTCGTACTCCGCATCCCAGTTGTTAATTGGCAGTAAGATATATTTTTGATTTAATGCCCAAACATCTGGTAAATTGGTAATGAAAGAACCATCTAACATTAACCAACGCTCGCGGTCGTTCTGTTGTTTACGGCCCAATACTTTATAAAGAATACCCGATGCTTCAGCTACGGTATATTTACCAAATTCGGTAATAATATCTGGTTCCATTACATCATGGATCGCGCAGATTTCTTTAATCCTTTTCACAATTTCGTTTACCATATATTCGTAATCGAAATCGAATACCAATGAATCTTTAAATGGCATACCGCCACCAATATCAAGGGTATCCAAATCAGGATTGATTTTTTTGAACTTGCAATAAAGTGTTACATATTTCTCTAACTCGTTCCAGTAATATGGCGAGTCGGTAATACCAGAATTAATGAAGAAATGCAACAATTTAACCCTGAAATTAGGATTGTGTACAATTTTATTGTTGTAAAAATCGATAATATCTTCCATACGCACACCCAAACGCGAAGTATAGAACTGCGAATCTGGTTGCTCTTCAGCGGCAATACGGATACCGAGGTTACAAGGGGTATCAATATCAACCTCATCATCAAAAAGGTTAAATTCCTCTTTATTGTCTAAAACCGGGATAATATTGGTATAACCATCGTGCAACATATCAATGATATATTGTTTGTACTGGTAGGTTTTAAAGCCGTTGCAGATGATGGTGGTATCTTTGGTTAACACCCCTTTTTTCTCCAAAGCATCAACCATTGGCATATCAAAAGCTGAAGAAGTTTCCAGGTGGATGTTGTTTTTTAAAGCTTCCTCTACAATATGCTTAAAATGCGAGCTTTTTGTACAGTAGCAATATTTATAATCGCCACGGTAATTGTTCTTTAAAATAGCGGTCTGGAAAAGAATCTTCGCTTGCTGAATCTTCTTACTTACCATTGGTAAATACGTGAAACGTAGGGGAGTACCGTAAGTTTCGATCATTTCCATCAGGTTTAAATCCTGAAAATATAATTCATCATCTATTACATCGAAACCCTCCTGAGGGAAACCAACACTTAGATCAAGAAATTCTGAGTAACTCTGCATTTACTTTTAAATAATTTTTGCAAAAATGTAATTTTAAATCGAGAATTAAACGGTATTGAAAATATTTTTACTGTAAGGAAACGCTTAGCCTAACTACAAAAAATGCCAACAAATTGTTTTCGATAGAAAGTGAATAGCGCTGTTTTGTTAATAGTCTGAAAAACAGGTGTTAATAACGTAGTTTAAGTTTTAAGATTTGGAAAGCAGGTTCCTGTTATTATAGGTTTGGGTTGGCCCTGCTCTCCACTTTACCCGTTGCACGTGTGTTCGTTCCGATCAGGTTTATTTAACTAAGGCCGGTGCTGCTATTTGAGATTGAATAGCGAGGCGCATCGATCGGGTGGTTTTCCGTGCGCTCCGCGCTTCTGTGGCAAAAATAAAAATGGCTCGGAGGTATTGGGTAATGCGCGAGAAATAATGATTGTTGATCATTTGGAAAGCAGGTTCCTGTTGTTATAGGTTTGGGTTGGCCCTGCTCTCCACTTTACTCGCTGCACTCGTGTTCGTTCCGATCAGGTTTATTTAACTTAGTCCGGTGCTGCTATTTGAGGTTGAATAGCGAGGTGCATCGATCTGGCGGTTTTCCGTGCGCTCCGTGCTTCTGTGGCAAAAATAAAAATGGCTCGGAGATATTATAGGTAATGCATGAGAAATAATGATTGTTGATGATTTGGAAAGCAGGTTCCTGTTGTTATAGGTTTGGGTTGGCCTGCTCTCCATTTTACCCGTTGCACTTGTGTTCGTTCCGATCAGGTTTGTTGATTTTGGACAGTACATCTATTCGCATTTTAATAGCGAATGGCCTAATCAATCATCAAACGACATTTTATCCTTTGCGGAGGTATTTTGTTAAAATTACAATGGTTTGTCCCTCTACCTTACCCTCAATCTGTTCGGTATTATCGTGTACCAACCGGATGTTTTTTACCACAGTACCCAGTTTGGCACTGAGTGTTGAGCCTTTAACATCCAGCGTTTTAACTAAAACCACGGTGTCGCCCTCAAATAAACGGGTGCCATTACTATCCTGGTGAAATTCAACAGTACCTTCCTGTTCATGGTCGCCGGTTTTCTTAGCCCATTCCAACGTTTCATCATCTAGGTATAAAATATCTAGACTATCTGCAGCCCAACCTTCATTTCTCAGTCGGCTTAACATGCGCCAGGCCACTACCTGAACGGGCGCAAATTCCGACCACATGGTTTCTGTTAAAATTTTCCAATGTCCGGCATCAAGCTGTTCATTTTTTTCAATCTGGTCTAAACAGGTCTTACAAACTAAAATGCTGTTATCACTATTGGCATTGCTGGTTGGCGGCACTTCGTATACCGATAAATTGGTTTCAGCAGTGCATAATTCGCATTTATTGCCCGAGCGGGTCTGTAATTCTTGTACTAAAGACATCTTGATACTGGATTTTTGGCGAAAGTAATAAAACTAATCGGAATGAGCAGGCATTTTGAAGTGGACAATATTGGAGAATTTTTTGTTCTTGTAATTTAAAAGTTTTGGTTGATAGAAAAAGATATCAAATAATTGCTGATCATTTGGAAAGCAGGTTCCTGTTTTTATCGGTTTGGGTTAGTCCTGCTCTTCACTTTACTCGTTGCACTCGTGTTCGTTCCGATCAGGTTTATTAAATTCGGGTAGTGCTGCTATTGAAGGTTGAATAGCGAGGGTACATTTGTCAGATGGGTTTTCCGTGTGCTCCGGGTTTCCGTGGCAAAAAGTACCATGGCTCGTGGAGGCATTACTAATAAAGCTGTTAACCTTTTATAATTCCTTTGTTTTGCTCCACATCCTTTTTAAATTTTTCTGTCCATTCTTTTAAGCTCAAAGCTGTTTCCTCTTTATCGTCATCATATACGATCCAGGCATTTGCATCTGTAGAAAGCTTAATCAATGTGGAGATATCATCTTCGGTGATGTAGGACTGTCCATATTTCCTTTCACCATTTATTACCGCATTCCATAGGGCATATTCTAAATTCTGCATCCAACCTGCAGAATAACAATATTCTGAAATTTCACTCATAAATGTTGCTAAACGCAATTCTTTTTCTGTTAAATCTGATTCCATTAAAATAGATATGCAATCTGTTATTCCTTAACCGGCAAATGTATCTCAGCGAGCATACACCTTGCACTGCCGCCACCATTTTTTTCGATGGTGTAAAGTGGTGTATAAATGATTCTACTGTATTGTTCTAATGCAGCAATCTGCTCGGTATTTAAGGAAAGATAAGCCTGCTCTGACATCACCAATAAACTTTCATCATCTGCATTGGTAACCTGTAACATGTTACCCGCAAATTTGTTCATCTGTTCCAGGCTGATTTCGATGATTTCTTTTCCACTGCCTTTTAAACTGATGGTGACGTTCATTTTTTCTTCCGGATCGCGAATCGAATCCAGGCAGATTACCGCAAAACGATCGCCAATGCACATCATTACATTGGTATGGTAAATCGGGAAATTCGATCCATCTACCGCCTGAAAGGCCACTGGTTCATATCCGGTAAGCAGGCAGAAATTGTTCAGCACTTCTTCATCGGTACGCACGCTTAAGCAGGCGTAAGCAATTTTGTTGGTGCGATCTAATACCATGCTTCCGGTGCCCTCTAAAAACGCATGTTGATGTTCGTAAAAGCTTAAATCGCTGATGTGACTTACCTCGAATTTATCTTTCAGTTCATCCAAAATTTCCCTGCGGCGCTCTAACCTTCGGTTTTCAGAAAACATCGGATAAAGGTATACCGAGCCATCTTCATGAAAAGAAACCCAATTGTTCGGAAAAATAGAATCAGGCGTTTCCGGCTGTAAAGTATCGTCTACTACTGTTACATCAACCTTGTTTTTCCGCAGTAGATCCGCAAAGGCGTCAAACTCTTTTAAGGCAGCTGTTTGTACATTGGTTTCGGTAGTTGCAATTTGAAATTTGTTATTTCCCGCAGTTTGCTCGTTGAATTTAAAATCAACAGGGCGGATCATGAGGATATGGCTGGTAGATTGCATCTTTATTTATTTAGGCGTCATCCTGAATTTATTTCAGGATCTTAATCAGGGATGCTGAAATAAATTCAGCATGACGATGTGTGAATTTATAAACTGTCTCTCAATATCGGCAAACTCATACAATGGAAACCGCCACGTGCACGCGATAATTCTGCCGATGGCATTAAAATCAAAGTATCGGTTATAGTTTCTGCGCTCACTTTGCCGCTTTCCAAATCCTGGATCAAATCTTTTACATCCACCACATCAAAACCGGCAGTTTTAAAAGCTTCAACGGTTTTATCGTTTCTATCATAACCTAAAACCACGCCTTCTTTAATAGCCAAAAGGTTACAGGAATCTGTCCATTGCTCCCTCGAATCGTATGGGAACTGGTTATTTCCACTGTAGATAATTTTGGTCGGTTCGGTGCTTTTTAAATCGTTCTGGCTAATATCATTTAACAAAGCTTCTACATGTTCGAAATGTTTTGGCTCTTGTGGATTGGCTTTGGTAAACTGGATAGCTGTAGTGGCTTCCAATTTTTCGGGTTCCTTTAAAAAGTTGATCGGCTCGTAGGGATTATATTTTGGTGAGTGTGCAATCGAATTCAAAATTACCCAGGTATTACGTTTAACTTGTGTAAAAACAGTATCCAGGTGCATGTAATCGCGTTTGCTCGGTATTTTTACCACCGTAACCTTTTCTACCACATCCTGGTCGAACAATAATTTAATGGCTTCGTTTGCTCCATGTTCCGATGTACGTTCGCTACAGCCAATCAATACGTGGTTGGGGCTCACCATCATCACATCACCACCTTCTAAAGTCGTGCTGAATGCAGGCTCATCACCTGGCCTTAAAAAATGCATGGTTACATCTGGAATCTCGAGAATATTATCGCGGTAACCTTCAAACAAAGGGTGGTTGAAGAAAATATAACGCATTAAAAGCGTTTCGCGCACACGGGCTTTTTTTGCCGGTTTGTTTAATAAAATGTGGTTGTTAATGGTTGTGCCTACATCCCTGGTGAAAATTAAATTGGGAATCGGCGCAAAAATCATCGTATCATTGGCCAATGTACCGGAGATAAAAATCTCGGCCAGCTGTTTCGGATCGGTATTGCTTAATTCTAACTGCACTTTATAAGTACAGCCTTCAATTGCACAAACGGCAGCAACCAGTTTTTTACGGATAGATTCGTTCTCCAGCATTTCGCTTAACAGGTTCTGAATCTCGATTACCGATTTAGAATTATGAAAATCGGGGTGGTTGGGCTTGTAAAAATTACGGTTGGATGCTTCTGAATCTATTTCGCTCAATTTTCCTTTAATCTTTTCAGGATCAAGAAAGTACATCAAAAGTTTAATGTAATAATCGTATTCGCCTTTACGGATGGTATCTAAATGTACAATATCTTCGAAAAGCCAGTCCTGTGCCTTAGAGGGCACCACTTTGCCTAATCCACTATCAGGGCTATGTATTAATAATTTACGCAACCTGCCGATTTCGGTGTTTACGTTCACTTTAAAATTTGGGTTCTGCTCGCTCATAAAAAGTTAGTTATTGCAAATCTATTAGAAAAATTCAGATATGAGAATTGAGATGATAGATTTGAGATAGACTAATACGTAGATAGGTTTATTTATTGCACAGAACGGACAACAATAAACCTTATTGAAGCGGCAGCTCCCGATTCCTTCAATCGGGACTACAGCGGAAAGAAGGACTAAAGGAACCGACTGGCACTACAGCACCTTTCCAAACCCTTTAAAATTCAGATATACGCATTGAGATGATAGATTTGAGGCCGAATAATGTTTAGAAAATTGAAATTTAAGATAAAAAATCTTCGGTCTTCGGACTTTTTATTGCATAGTATTTCAAACCTTTACTAACATGAGAATTTAGCAGAGAATAGAGTAGCAAGTATTTAGGGCCGGAACTATATTCTATAGATCAAGCTTTTATGCGATATATTGTTCTTTCTGCTTTGGTCTTTCAGCTTTAGTCTTTAATCGCTATTTTTGGCACATGAATTTTATTATTGCCGAAACACAGAAAGCCATTTTTGAACTTTATAAAGAAGAAGTAGCCGAAAGTGTAATCAACATACAAGAAACACGTAAAGAATTTGAAGGACAGGCAACCATTGTTGTTTTTCCGATTACCAAAATTTCGAAGAAATCGCCAGAGCAAACGGCCACTGAAATTGGTGAGTATTTGGTTGCTAACGTGACTGATATTACCAAATTTAATGTGGTTAAAGGCTTTTTGAACTTAAGTATTGCCGAAAGTTATTTCTTAAAACAGTTTAATGAGGAAATTTTATCGCCTGATTTTGGCGTGTATGCACCGAACGGCAAAAAGGTAATGGTAGAATATTCTTCGCCAAATACCAATAAACCGCTTCACCTGGGGCACGTGCGTAATAACCTGTTGGGTTACTCCGTTTCTGAACTGCTTAAAGCTTACGGTTACGATGTGGTGAAGGTAAACCTGGTTAACGACCGTGGTATTCACATCTGTAAATCGATGTTGGCCTGGCAAAAGTGGGGTAATGGCGAAACACCTGAAAGTACAGGCTTAAAGGGCGATCACCTGGTTGGAAAATATTACGTCATTTTTGATAAAGAATACAAAAAAGAGATTGATGCGTTAAAAACGGAAGGACAAACTGAAGAGGAGGCCAAGAAAAATGCACCATTGATTAAAGAAGCGCAACAAATGCTGCTGAAATGGGAGCAAGGTGATGAGGAAGTAGTTTCGCTTTGGAAAACCATGAACGAGTGGGTTTACGCTGGTTTTAATGTGACGTATAAAAACCTTGGGGTTGATTTTGATAAATTTTACTACGAAAGCAATACTTACCTGTTAGGAAAAGGTACGGTTGATGAAGGTTTGGCCAAAGGCGTTTTCTTTAAAAAGGAAGATGGTTCGGTATGGATTGATTTAACTGCCGATGGTTTAGACCAGAAACTGGTTTTACGTGCTGATGGAACTTCGGTTTACATTACACAGGATTTGGGTACTGCCGAGATGAAACACGACGATTTTGATATGGATGAGTCGATTTATGTGGTAGGAAATGAGCAGGATTACCATTTTAAGGTTTTGTTTCTGATTTTAGAAAAACTGGGCAAAAGCTGGGCAAAAGGTTTATACCATTTATCATACGGCATGGTCGATCTGCCAAACGGTAAGATGAAAAGCCGAGAGGGAACCGTTGTAGATGCTGACGAGTTGATTGAAAGTATGGTAACCACCGCCCGTGAAAAAACAGAAGAATTGGGTAAAACCAACGATTTTAGTGAAGCAGATAAAGAAGAGCTGTATAAAAATATAGGTCTGGGTGCCTTAAAATATTTCCTTTTAAAGGTAGAACCTAAAAAACGTTTATTGTTTAATCCTGCGGAAAGTATCGATTTTCAAGGGAATACAGGCCCATTTATCCAATATACGCATGCAAGGATTAAATCATTGTTGAGCAAAACGGATTATCAGTTTGCGGTTGGCAGTGAACAATTTTCAGGAATATCGGATGTAGAATTGGAAATGATTCTGCAATTGGCAAAATACCCTGCCGAAATTGCGATTGCCGCCAAGGCCTACAGTCCCGCAAGTTTGGCCAACTATTTATACGAACTGGCTAAACTGTTCAACAAGTTTTATCATGAAGTACCGCCGATTGTAAAAACAGAAGAAGGTGAAGTAAAACAGTTCCGTTTAAACCTGAGTAAAAAAACTGCTGATGTCATTCAAGCCGGAATGTTGATTTTGGGGATTACCTCTCCGGAAAGAATGTAAGATAGGAAATAGATGATGCAGTTTTACGGGCAATATGGCAACTGAACTGATTTTACTTTGTTTGGTAGCTTTTGCGGCCGGATTTATAGATGCTATTGTAGGTGGCGGTGGTTTATTACAAACGCCTGCCATTCTGCTCATTCTGCCTCAATATCCCGTTGCCACCCTTTTAGGGACTACCAAAATTCCATCGATGGCCGGTACAACGCTGGCCGCTTTCAAATATTCAAAACAGGTTCGCTTTAATTATAAGGTGCTTGCTGCCTGTGTGTTTACGGCATTTTTGGCTGCACTTTTAGGCGCATTTTTGGTGAGCAGGATAGATAATTCGGTCATTAAGCCTGTAATTCTTGTTGTACTCATTTTAGTTGCGCTTTATACCTATTTTAACAAAAAATTTGGTATCCACCAGGAGAAAGACCATTCGATCAAAAAACAGGTTTTAATGGCAGCTTTATTTGGGATATTGATTGGTTTTTATGATGGTTTAATCGGTCCAGGAACAGGATCTTTTTTGATTTTGGTTTTTATTGCTGTACTGGGTTTCGATTTTATTGGTGCCAGCGCTCATGCCAAAATTGTAAATATGGCCACTAATCTGGCCGCCATTATCTATTTCAGTTCTACGGGGCATATCTTATTTCAATACGCTATCCCAATGGCGCTGTTTAACCTAACCGGTGCTTTCTTCGGTACAAAACTGGCTCTGCTTAAAGGAAATAAATTTGTACGTGTATTTTTTCTGATCGTTGTTTTCGGAACAATTCTTCGCTTTGCTTACGATATTTTGAAGGCGCATATTGTATAAAAAGAAAAAAAATAAAGCTTATACCTATATTTTTTTTGCCTTAAATTTTAGCGTAATTTTCCAGTGGGGGGTAACGGAAAGTATTACCTAAAGATCAAGGGTAGCGCTATTGCATCGTTCAAAAATAGCAGTTGCAGAGTTAGTGATTTTTTGCCCTTAACTTCAAAATTTAAAGTTGGTGAGGTGAGACAATGACATAGATTTTTAGAATCATCAAAGCAAGATGCCGATAAATAATAGCATTTTAATATATCGACAGGTTTGGTGCTATGTTCATCGTTTTGGATTCATTTTTTTTTATAATTTTACTGGCTATGAGCAACCAGCATAATCACACTGATGAGGAACTGATCGTAATGTTGAGGGAGGACGGGGCGGTTGCTTTCAAGAAAATTTATACTAAGTATTGGTATGAGTTGTATCTTATTACCAATAAAAGATTAAGATCTAAAGAAGCTGCGGAAGAGATTATCCAGAATTTCTTCACCACATTTTGGATCAATCGGGAAAAAATAAATATTAAAGGGTCTTTAAAGGCCTATTTCCATACCGCTATCCGTTATTCTATTATAGATTATATGGCTAAAGAGGCTACCAGGAATAATTACGTGGAACTGCTTTCATTTAGTTATCAAGAGGCAACGAATACCACCGAAGAAACCATATTTATAAAAGAATTAGAAAATGGAATTAACGGCGTGATTTCGAAGTTACCAGCCAAATGCAGAAAGGTGTTCGAGCTTAGCAGGAAAGAGCACAAATCTAATAAAGAAATTGCCGAATTACTGGGCCTGTCTGAAAAGACCGTAGAAAACCATATTACCAATGCGTTAAAGTACTTTAGGGTACATTATAAGGTAATTTTGATCGCTTCTGGTTTTGCCTGGTTACTTCGTTAAATCACGGGCTTCAATAGGATTGTTACCATTGATGTTATTTAGCAAATAATATTAATCGGTATTTTATCTGCTCTTAGGTTTCCGCCCAGCTAGGCCAAAGCACAACCTTCCGTTCTACTCAAATCCGGCCTAATAAATTTTTCGGGCTTAACTGAAAAGGCCATTTCACTGACTTTAAAAGAAAAGTTTTCAGCCGGCGGTTTTTGGTTCTTTTTGACGACAAAAAGAAGGAGCCTATAGGCGGCGGTGAGCCGAGGCAAGCCCAGTGCCGTATGGCGCAAGAAATCAATTATGTTAATCATATTATCTTTGGCCAGCGTTCAATAAAAAGCATCGTCTCTCGACTGAAACGCAGTGGAATGGAGAGATCTATCCTGCATGAAAGACCCTGAAACAAGTTCAGGGTGGACGATATTATGGAGAGATTTGCTGAGCTGATTTAGCTTCGCTGAGCTTTCGGGTTCTCAATTTATACTTATCATACAGCCCTGTTTAAATTTTTTTTATTTTTTTTTGGGGGCAAGGGGCAGGCTATCCGACTATACTATTAACGAACCAAATATAACCACGCATCAACATGGGCAGATCAATAGCCGTTTCCTTACTTAAAAAATATCTTTCTGGTGATTGTACTATTAGTGAAATTGAACAGGTAAATCAATGGTTCGACAGTATGGATACAGTACCTGAAGATCTCGTAGGCCTCTCTGCTGACCAGCGCAAGCTCGTTGAGGATAAAATTTTCGAACGTATTCTACTCAATATCGGAACTAAAGGGCAACAAAAGATAATTCCAATTCGTAAAAAATCAGTACGTATAAGTACAGTATTATGGGCGGCAGCATCATTCATTCTGGTTTTGGGTGCGGTGCTAATCTGGAGATATCATTCGCAGCAGCGCCAACAAGATCAAACTGCAAAATTACATCAGGCGGTTCACATCAAACCTGGTGGCAATAGGGCCGTGCTGACATTAGATGACGGATCGTCTGTTGTATTAACCGAAGCCAAAATAGGTGCACTGGCCAACCAGCAAAATACGAGTGTGGTAAAAACAGCCGAAGGCGAACTCAGTTATGAAATGCATAACGGATCGGCATCTGCTAAGATAAGCTATAACAAGATTACCACACCACTTGGCGGGAAATACAGCGTTGTTTTGCCTGATGGAACTAAAGCCTGGTTAAATGCCAAATCGAGTTTACAGTTTCCAACTGCTTTTACCGGCGCTGAAAGAGTTGTACAGATGACTGGTGAGGTATATTTCGAAGTGGCCAAGAATCCTGATCAACCTTTTAAGGTACAATCTGGTGGAACGGAAATTAAGGTACTGGGTACGCATTTTAATGTAATGGCTTATGGCGATGAGGCAGCGCAGAAAACAACGTTAATTGAGGGCAGTATCCATTTATCATCTGGTAAATTTTCTCAGCTATTGAAACCCGGGCAACAGGCGCTGGTAGATCCGTATGGCATAAGGCTGAATAACAATTGCGACATGGAAGCTGTAATGGCCTGGAGAAACGACCTTTTTATCTTCAAAGATATGGAGATTAAAGAAATTGCCAGGCAGTTGGCCCGATGGTACGATGTTCAGGTCGTATTTAGAGGTACACCTTCTAAAATATCCTATACCGGAACCATATCTAAAGACGTAGAACTTTCAGAGTTGTTAAGCATGCTTCAATTTACAGGATTAAAATATGAATTGAACGGACATCAGCTCACCATAATCGATTAAAGAGATTAATCGATAAAAATAAATTTAACCAAATAAATATTTCAACATGAGAAACTATTACAACACTGCATAATGTAAAGAGGTAACCATGCTTTTTTAAGAAAAAAACCGGATCGTGTTCGCAGCACATCCGGTTACAGTAAAGGTTACTTACAATCCGATTTAGACAACATTATAATTTAACCAAAACTCCATAAAGATATGAATTTATTTTTTAGGATCAGGCAGGTATTGCGCCATGATTCTTACCAAATCTTATTAACAATGAGACTCGTAGTGCTTTTTTTAACGCTTTCCCTGATGCAGGTTAGCGCTAGCAGCTTCAGTCAGAATCTAACACTTAAACAGAACAATTCTGACATCATATCCATCTTAAAGCAAATAGAAAAACAGAGTGGTTACCACTTACTTTTCAGACGTGCCGATATAGACGATAAATATAAAATAAACCTTAATGTAACCGACATGCCCATTGAGCAGGTAATGGGCACGGTTTTGAAAAATACCAACCTCGATTTCAAAATCATTAAAAAAACCATTATCCTTAAAAAGACTGCCTATTCGCCATTTACAACCATCTCCTTTAGGGATATGGAGATTTCTGGTACAGTGAGCGATGAAAAAGGAATAACGCTTCCAGGGGTAGTTGTTAATGTAAAGGGTACCAAACAATCAACGGTAACAGATATCAATGGTAAATTTAAGATTTCGCTGCCTGCGGGATCAACCACCCTTGTATTTTCTTTTGTTGGAATGGAGCCCCAGGAAATTAATCCTGACAGCAAAAGTATACTGAATGTAATACTTAAGGCACAAACCACGGCGCTTTCTGATGTGGTGGTAATTGGTTACGGCACGCAAAAACGTACAGATCTCAATGGATCTATTTCATCTGTAAAAGCAGCCGATATTGCCAATGTGCCTCAAACCAGTATCGACCAGATGCTGCAGGGCAGGGCTTCGGGACTTACGATTTCGCAAAACTCTGGTGCACCCGGTAGCAATACTTCTGTGCGTGTACGTGGCGTAACTTCTTTAAGCGGAAGTAATGAACCTTTATATGTGATAGATGGGGTGCCAATTTCAGGCGATGCGGGTAATCAGAGTACCAGTGGAAGATCTCCTTTACAGGCCTCATCTTCCAATGCCAATTCGCAAACTACCGTAAGCCCTTTATCATTGATCAATCCGAATGACATTGAGTCTATCGATGTACTAAAAGATGCATCTGCAACAGCAATATACGGAAACCGGGCTTCAAACGGGGTAATTATCATCACCACCAAAAGAGGAAAGAGCGGTAATTCTGCTATAAATTATGATGGTTATTACGGTTTCCAGCGTGTGGCAAAGTATATGGAGGTAATGAACCTTCGCCAGTACGCCATGCTCCAAAACTCACTGGGCGATATTTATGGCACCGGAAGAAGAGTCGAATTTGCAGATCCTTCTGTGTTGGGAGAGGGAACCAACTGGCAAAAAGAAATATTTAGAACTGCGCCACAACAGAGCCATCAGGTAGCTGTTTCGGGAGGCAAAGAAGGACTAACCTATTACATTTCTGGTGGATATCTTGGTCAGGATGGTACCGTTATCGGTTCAGATTTTCGCCGCTACAGCCTTCGGGTAAATGCTGATGCCCAAGTGAAAGAATGGTTTAAACTGGGTATTACTTTAACCGGGAGCCGATCGGCAGAAAATGTAGTCACCAGCGATAATAACGGGATTATTTACAATGCTTTACTGCAGGCTCCAGATTTGGCGGTAACCAACCTGGATGGTTCGTATACAGGTCCTCCTGTTTCAGATCCGCTTGCTGCCGCTGCTGCATTAAACCCGGTAGCACAGGCCCAGCAGATCAAAAATAAATTGAACAGGAGTAATATTAACACCAATATTTATAACGAAATTAAGTTCATCAAATCATTATCGCTAAGATCAGAACTTGGGGGCGATTTTAATTTCTCTGATAATAATGTGTTTACCCCCAGCTATTCTTGGGGCCGTTTTACTAATCCTACTGCTTCATTAAAAGAAAGATTTCAGCAAAGTACATTTTTGATCTGGAAAGAATACCTGAATTATAACCAGACATTTGGCCAAAAGCATAACCTCAGTGCCATCTTGGGTTACGAGGTTCAACAATCGAACTGGCGGGGGATTGAAGGAACACGTCAGGGCTTTTATAGTAATGATGTGCAATCGCTAAATTTAGGCCAGGCCGTTACTGCTACCAATGATGAATACATCGGCACACAACGCCAGGAATCAATCTATGCACGTGCCATTTATACCTATAACTCCAGGTATAGCCTTACTTCTACCATCAGGAGAGACAAGACTTCTAAATTCGCCGAAGGGTCTCAAACAGGTTATTTCCCATCATTTGCGGCTTCATGGAAATTGTCTGAAGAACCATTTATGAAGGGGATTAATAAAGTCGTAAACGGGCTTAAGATCCGTTTAGGTTATGGGGAAGTGGGCAACCAGGATGTTCCTAACTATTTATACAGTTCTTTGTTAAGATCTTCACAAACAGGCTTAGGTACTGGTTTTCTGGCCGGACGGATAGACAATAAATCATTGAAATGGCAAACCTCTATCCAATACAATGGTGGGGTAGATATGAGCTTTCTAAACGGTAAGATTAATGCGAGTATAGATGTTTACAAGAAAACATCAAAAGATTTCTTATTTCAGCTTACCCTTCCTGCCTATTTAGTAGGTGGTCCTGATTATTTAGGCGGTATTAACCCTCCTTATGTAAATCTAGGAAAGATCGACAACGTAGGCTTTGATTTGAACATTAACTCGCACAATATTGATAAGGGCGATTTTAAATGGAATACCAGTGTGGTACTATCGCATTACAATAATGAAGTTAAAGCGCTTGGTAATGGCCTTACAGAACTCTTCGGAACCATCACAAACGCTTACCTGCAAACCCCGGTTACCCGCACAGTGGTAGGCGGATCTGTAGGCGAATTTTATGGTTATAAAGTAAAGGGCATATTTAAAACACAAGAGCAGCTTCAGTCTGCTCCGGTTCAATTTGGCCGGGGTATTGCAAACAACAGCAACAGTACCTGGCTGGGCGATGTGCAATATGAAGATGTAAATGGCGATGGCGTAATCAATGAGAAAGACCGTACGGCGATCGGAAATCCAAATCCTAAATTCACCTATGGCATTACCAATACCTTTAGTTATAAAGCTTTCGATTTTACCTTGTTCCTGAACGGATCTTACGGTGCCAAAATCATGAACCTATTAAACAACACCATGGGTAACCTGGCAGCTGTATACCAAAATCAATATGCGGCATATAGCAATTTCTGGTCACCGCAGCATCCTGATTCCAATATCCCTGCACCTAAAATCGGTATTGATAATCCCAATCTGTTCGTGTCTGACCGTTATGTAGAAAGTGGCTCTTTTTTGCGCATACAGAATGTTAGTCTGGGCTACAAGGTACCTGCTTCGTTGATCAGGAAATTTAAATTCTCTAATTTGAAAGTATACTCAAGCGTACAAAACCTTTACACCTTTACAAAATATAAGGGCTACGATCCGGAAATCGGGGCGATGAACCAGAGTGCCATTTTAAATAATATCGACCTAGGTAGATACCCGATTGCCAGGACCATCACTTTTGGAATAAATGCACAATTTTAGTGACCTACAATTATTGAACAAAATGAAATCATATTTAATATACAGCTTTATTTTTATAGCCATTGTTAGCGCGGGCTGTAAAAAAGATTTTTTTAATATTCCTCCACAGGATTCGCTCAGTGCTGATAATTTTTACCAGAACACCGAACAGGTTCGGGCCAGTACCATTGCCCTGTACAACTCTCCATGGTTCGATTGGAATACCAAAGCTTCCTGGTGTATTTCAGAATTGCTAAGCGGCAACGCACACACCTATTCTCCGGATGTGATCAATTTTGGAAATTTTTCTGTAACAGGAGATAATACCCAACTGGCATCAGCCTGGAATGCATTATACAGTGTAATTGCTCAGTCTAATGCGTTAATTAATAACCTGAAAACAAAAGTACCCGCCAGCGTGCCGGCCCCGGTAGTTAATAATGCGATTGGCGAAGCCAGATTTATGCGGGCCATGGCCTATTTTTATTTGGTAAGAACATGGGGAAACGTGCCGATTATCGAAAATAGCCTGGATTATGTGGGCAATTATCAGATTAATACCAATCCCGTAACCGATGTTTATAAGTTCATTATCAATGATCTCCAGTTTGCTGAACAAAATTGTGATAAAATGATCAGAACGGGATCCGTTTCTCAGGGTAAAGTATCCAGCGGATCAGCCTCTGCCTTATTGTCTAAGGTTTATTTGTATATGCGCGATTATTCTAACGCCCGGTTAAAAGCAGAACAGGTAATCAACAGTGGCGAGTTTAAATTGTACGGAATAGATATTGCGGGCAAAACTTACGCTGATTTATTTAAAACGGCTAATAATAATAACGAAGAGAGTATTGCTGCTATTCAATGGCTGGGTGGATCTTCCTATGGCCATGGTAATGCACTACAATCTTTTCTTGCATTCAACTCCGAAATTACGGGTACTGGTGACGGTTATGGAAGCGTTACGCCTTCGATTGATTTGCTTACCGCTTTCGAGCCCGGCGATTTAAGGAGAAAGCCAACGGTGATGATGCAGGGCGATGTTTATCCCGAAATTAACCAGGCCAAAGGTGGTTACACTTTACCTGCCGGAGCGGTAGCCCAAGGGATGCCAGCTTTTATTAAAAAATATGTTGTGGGCACACCTGCAGATAATGGCGGTAAAGGTGCAGCATTTTCGACAGGTAATAATACTTATTTAATGCGTTATGCCGATGTATTGTTAATAGAAGCAGAGGCAGTTCTTGCCGGTGCAGACCGTACTTCTGATGACGCCGCGCTTATCCCTTTTAACAAAATCAGAAGAAGGGCAGGGCTTATTCCTAAAACTTCCATCACCATCCAGGATATTTATCAGGAACGCCGTATGGAATTTGTTTTTGAGGCTGATTATTGGTTTGATCTGGGCCGCTTAGATGGTTTTAATGTGACCTCGCATCCTAAAGCTATTGCCATTATTTCCAATCAGGAAAGAGGGATTTACAGCAATACTACACCTGTTGTAATCTGGGGGCAAAAATATACCCCAACCGATGCCAATTTTCGTTTACCTTATCCTACAACAGAAACCATTCTAAATCCTAAATTACTATTGCCTCCGGTGCCTTACAATTTTAAATAAGCTAATATGAAAACGTTATATAAAAATACTATAGCCCTTTATCTGATTGGCGTGTTTTGCATGCTGATCTTTGCTACCTCCTGCAAAAAAGACAAAGAAGGGCAGGGTGCGCCAAGCATTACCAGGGTACGTACCTTGGTGAGGCCAGGAGATACTCAACTTACTCCGCTCGATTCAACGGTTACTTCGGGCGATGTTGGTGTTACTTATGTGATAGAAGGAGTAAATCTGAAATCGACCAACAGAGTAGAATTCAACGGGGCATCAGCCTACCTTAATACTGCGCTTTTTAGTGATAATAGCATTGTGGTAATGATCCCAACCACTGCTACATGGATCAATCAAACAGGAAAATTAACGCTGACCAATGCATACGGTAGCACCAGCTTTAATTTTAGTATTAAACAACCTGCACCGGTAATTAGTGATCTGAGTCAGTTTGCTGGTAACCCTGGTGATGTAATTACCATTACCGGCTTACGTTTTGATCAGGTATCAAGCGTTAAGTTTGGTACCACAGCAGCGCAAGTCATCTCTTCAACCAGCACCGAACTGAAGGTAGCTGTTCCAACAGGTGCGCTGGGCGCAGTAAGTGTTACTACTCCGGGCGGTACGGGTACTGGTCCATATGTATCTTATGATGGTGTTGTGGTTCCGATATTGCTGCCATTTGGATTCAGGCATTTATTTTATGATGATCAAATAACAGCTGGTTACGATTTCAACTTCGGCGGTGCTAACGCCGACGTGAATAGCACCGAGATGGTAAAACGCGGTACTCATGCAATCAAACTTACCTATACCGGAAACTATGCTGGATATGCCGTAGGCAGTAATACCCCTGTTGATTTAACCGACAAAACCTACGTTAAGTTTTCTATTTATGGCACAGCGGGTACTGAAGGTAAAGTTGTAAAGGTTGCATTAGGTGATTTTGACAACCGTAACGTGAGTGTGGTACTGCATGCCGGCAAGTGGACAAATTATGTAGTTCCATTAGATCGTTTCCAGAATGCCAGTCAGCCGGGTAAACCTACAAGTCTAAACTGGATTGGGTTTCAGGAGCTGAGTGGCAACGCACCGGAAACAATTTATTTGGATGATATTGGGGTGTATTAATTGAAGGAAATATTTTAGTTTAATGGGGTTGTATCATAAATAAGTTGCTCTAAATTTTCAAAGTCAAGAAAACCTTAACTTAGATATAATACTTAATAAATATCGTCATTGCGAGGTACGAAGCAATCTTTTTTGCCAGTAACCGTTGCTATAAAGATTGCTTCGTCGGCTGAAAAGCCTTCTCGCAATGACGATTTTATTAAGGAAAACCCATACCGCAAATATGTTCCAACCTCTTCCATATTTATAATTTTAAAACAATCAATTAATGAAAGTAATAAAATATATGATTGTCGGCGTCATAATGCTGGCTGCCAGTACCCATGCTTTGGCACAAAAGAACCTGGTGGTTAATGGCGGCTTCGAAAATGAGTTAGACGGATGGGTCGATTATTCGGCCAAGGCAACGCCTTACATGTATAACTCTGGGAAAATGAGCGGTGCTATGTTTTCTTCTGATTCTTCTAAATGGACTGGTATGCACCAGATTGTATCTTTACCTAAAAATACCCAGTATATACTCATGAGCGCAAAGATTAAAGCGGATGCAGTGAGCTCCGGGAAAAACTCGTGGAACGGTGCATTATTTCTTTTTGAGACCCTTAACAAACAGGAAACTAAAATGGGAGAGGGAATCAACATTGCTTCGGTTACAGGAAATGCCGATTGGAAGCTTTATGAAAAGGCATATATTATTCCGCCAGGTATTACGAAAATAAAATTGTTATTTGCACTGGGGTATGTCACCGGCACTATGTTCGTAGATGATGTAAGTCTGAAAGTAATTACTCAATCTGAATTCGAAAAATATTTGTAGTATGATAAATGGCATAGTTAGGTTGTCTTTAATAGGGTTATTGTCGGTTGCCACTGCGGTTAATGCACAGCAAATGGCGGCTCCTGAAATTGTTGTAGACCAATCTGGTTATTATCCAAAGCTGGAAAAAAGTGCAGTCGTGCTCCGGGCAGTTTCAGGTAATAGTTTCGAGTTGTTATCCTTGCCAGATCGAAAATCTGTGTATACAGGTGTATTATCTGAAATAAAAACTACCGGCTATTCGAAAATTGAAACAAGAATTGCAGATTTTACTGCCTTCGACCGCCCTGGCCAATATATCATCCGTATTGCCGGGGTTTCTGAGTCTCCTGTTTTTAAAATTGCTGATGGTGTGCACCACGATCTTGCAGTGGCCGCATTAAAAGCATTTTATTACCAGCGCGCCTCCTCTGCACTGGATGTGAACTACGCGGGGAAATGGTATCGTGCTGCCGGGCATCCGGATACTTCAGTTTATATTCACCCGTCGGCTGCCTCTAAAAACCGGAAGGCTGATAGTAAGATCAATGTTTCTGGTGGATGGTACGATGCCGGAGATTACAATAAGTATGTGGTAAATAGTGGTATTTCTACTTCGACCTTACTTTCAGCTTATGAAGATTTTTCCGACTATTTTCTAGGTCTGGAGGCACATATCCCCCAAGCGAAAAATAAGGTTCCCGATGTGTTAACAGAGGCCATTTACAATTTGCGATGGATGCTTAAAATGCAGGACCCTACTGACGGGGGAGTTTATAATAAATGTACCAACCTGAATTTCGACGGCATGATCATGCCCGATAAAGCAACATCAAAACGTTATGTGGTGGCAAAAGGTACGGCAGCAACACTTAATTTAGCCGCTGTTGCTGCACAAGCTTATCGTATTTTTAAACACTTTCCAGAACAATATCCTGGGTTGGCAGATAGCTGCCTGTTGGTCTCCAAAAAGGCCTGGAGCTGGTCGGTAAATAACCCCAATGTCGCTTACGATCAGGATGCGCTCAACAAAATGTCAGACCTAAAAGTAACCACCGGAGGTTATGGTGATAGGAACTTCGAAGATGAATGGACCTGGGCCTCGGCCGAGCTATTGGCTTCAACCGGGCAACAAGAATATTATGATGCTTTTTTTGCGCGTTTAAATGCTCCGGTAAGCTTACCTAGCTGGAACAATGTAGCCATGTTGGGCTATTATACCTTGATTAGATGCGAAGGGCAGCTTCCTGAACAATACAAAAGTGTAACCAGTATTTTGAAGAAGAAAATACTCAACCATGCCGATCGCTACTTAACTGCTTTTGAAACAGGTGCCTATCATACCGTAATCGGCGCTTCGCTTAACGATTTTGCGTGGGGGAGTAATTCTTCGGCTATGAATCAAAGCATATTGCTCATTAATGCTTATTTATTTTCCAAAAAGGATGCTTATCTCGATGCCGCGCTTAGTAACCTGGATTACGTTTTGGGTAAAAATGCAACCGGTTATTCTTTTGTAACGGGTATAGGTTACAAATCACCTATGCATCCACATCATCGCCCGTCGTTCGCAGACGGTGTTGCTGAACCTATTCCTGGTCTGCTGGTTGGAGGGCCTAACCGGGGGAAACAAGATGGATTACAATATAATGCCGAGCCTGAATTATCGTACCTCGATGATGTTAGCTCTTATGCAAGTAACGAGATTGCCATTAATTGGAATGCGCCATTGGTATATGTAGCAAATGCGGTGGAATGCCTGCAAAAGGCAAGAAAAGATGGAACAAAATAGTGGATTATTGTGCTATTCTTGATCCGTTTTTTTGATTCTCCTGCCACCTGGGTTTGACGGGTGTTCTTCAGTAGGATATACTTCATCCTTTGGCAATACGCTTGTAGACATGCGCAATGCCGCCTGGTATTGCGCATCACCATAACTGCTGTATTCCTTTTAATCGTCTGCCCGTAGCTGTCTGTATGTTAATTTCTTATTATCAATAAGTTAATCTTCTTGTTGTTGTTCTGAAAATCAGAATTACTACAGATTTCATAAGCTCTCTTTGTAAAAAAATAAAAAAAGGCTTATGAAATACCTTTATCATCTCTGCAGTTTATCGCTGTTATTTTTATTGATGCTGTTTAGTACAAATGGCTATGCCCAAACCATAAGGGGTAAGGTTACAGATATCGCTACCAAAGAAGCTGTAATTGGTGCCTCGGTTTTTTTAAAAGACAATGGTAAGGCTGTTTTTGTGCAATTAGATGGTAACTTTCTTTTAAAGAATTTAAAACCGGGCGATTATGTTCTGGAAGTGCGTTATGTTTCTTACAAAACCAAAAAACTAAATCTTAGTCTTAAAAAGAATCAAAACCTTAATGTAAGTATTGAGCTTGAATCGGATGTTGAGGACCTGAATACAATTAATATTTCAGGCGAAGAAAATTCTGGTGATAAAAGATCTCGGACACTCGAAAAAAATGCCAATCAGCTGGTCAATATTATTTCGGCCAAAAACATAGAACTTTCGCCCGATATCACGGTAGCCAATGTAATGCAAAGGGTTTCTGGCGTAACCATAGAACGAAGTTCATCTGGTGAGGGCCGGTATCCGATTATTAGGGGGATGGAAAAACGTTACATCAATACCCTGGTTAACGGGGTCAAAATTCCGAGCCCGGATAATAAGAACCGGTTTATCCCACTGGATTTATTCCCTGCAGAATTATTAGAAAGGGTTGAAGTAAGTAAAACCTTAATTCCTGCTATGGAAGGCGATGCCATTGGCGGAACCATTAATCTGGTGATGAAAGATGCACCCAATAAAACACTGTTTAATGTGAATTTTAACCAGGGTTATAATACCGTTTTTCACAATCGTCCATTCGTGGGTTTCGATGCCACTACCATTGCAAAACAAGCACCTAGCGAAATAAATGGCGTAAATTACAGAGCCACCCCTACCGATTTTCCCTTAAATAATTTAAAGTTCGACAGGAAAAGAGATAACCCGATCAATACGAATATAGGCTTGGCCATCGGTACCCGTTTTGGAAAAGATAACAAGTTTGGTGTTATTGTTTCGGGTAGCTATCAAAATAGCTTTACAGGTAATAATTCGACATTTTTTCTGCCCAATGCGCAACCTGCCGTTAACAATGTACCCCAATTTATCGAATTGCAAGATCGTTCCTACTCTCAGCAAATTAAACGTTTGGGTGTAACCGGTAAGTTAGATTATAAAATAAACGATAGAAATAAACTTTCTTTGGTTAACGTATTTGTTCGGTTAGATGATTATCAAACACGCTTAATCAGCGATACTATTGCATTAAATTCGTTAGTAGATGCTATTAGCAGAAGCAGGTGGCAATACCAGTCTATCTATAATTCTACCCTTCAGGGTAACCATCAATTGGCTAAAAGCAGCAGGTTAGATTGGTCTTTGGCTTATGCCGATGCCAATAACCATATTCCTGATCAGACAGAGTTTACTTACGAATATCCCATTTCTTCCTCAGCCACAAAGAGTGATTATAAATTACAGCCGATGAAAAGAACCTGGGCACATAACGATGACCGCGATTATTCTGCCTATGTAAACTTTACCAATAATTTTGAGCTTTTAAACCGGAAATTTGAATTGAAAATTGGTGGCGTAGAAAGGAATAAAGCCCGTGGAAATTATTATAATTCCTATAGTTTATCGCCATTGGTTGGCGAGGTATACACCGGGATTGACAATGCTGTTTTCAATTTTAAAACACCTGATGATGCACTGTTTTCTGCCGAAAGCGGAAATAATTATAACATTAAAGAAAATATTATTGCAGGTTATATCCAAGGTAAATGGCAGCTTAGTCCGCGCTTAGAAGCCTTGGGAGGTTTAAGGATAGAACATACCAATCAAAACTATGATACACAGTTGCCTACTTCTTTACCTTTTAAAAGCGGTAAAATTTGGTATACCGATTTTCTGCCAAGTGCAATTTTTAAGTATAGTTTAAACGAAGATCAGAATTTTAGGCTATCCTATTACAGAGCTTTAGCCAGACCGGCATTTGCAGAGCTGATTCCCGACGGGCAGCAAGGAGAAGTATTTAAAGAATCAGGTAATCCGGCCGGTTTAAACCATTCAACTGCTGATAATTTTGATTTAAAATATGAACTGTTTTCTCCAAAAAATGCCAATCAGGTATTGCTAGGTGCATTTTATAAACAAATTCAAGATCCAATTGAATTTGCCGCAACAGGAAGAAATACTATGGTGGCCACTAAAATAGGTATCACTGAACTGATGCTTTTGCCGCAAAATTTTGGTGCAGCAACCAATTATGGTCTGGAAGCCGTATTTACAAAATATTTTGGTCCTTTCGGTGTAATGGCCAACTATACTTTCACTAAATCTAAAATAACATCTGATAAATTGCAGATTTATAGAAATGATGCCGGACAGATTGTAAGCGAAATCTTATCAGAAACAAGGCCATTGCAAGGGCAATCAGCGCATGTTGGTAATTTATCGTTATTATATAAAAATCCTGAAATCGGACTCGATGTGCAGGCCGCCTTTGTTTATACCGGTAGGCGGATCTCTTTGGTTAGCCCTTATTATGGCCTCGATTACTGGCAGGCCCCAACGCAGCAGTTGGATTTTTCGATTGAGAAAAAACTCAGCAAAGCCTTTTCTGTTTATGGTAAGGCCAATAATTTAACCAATGCCCCTTTTATTTTAGAAATCCACCAATCTTATAATAGTTATTTACAAGCGCCAGGCTCAAGGCCTTTAAACCTGCAAAGCGATCCCGACAATAAAATCATTGTTCAAAAAGACTTTTTTAAACCAAGTTTCTTATTAGGCTTACGTTACAAATTATAAATTTATGAAAACGAAAATACATTTAATGCTCGCTTTTGTATTGCTTGGCGCTATTTTTTATGCCTGCAAAAAAAGTGCCGACCATAAAAACCTGTCAGAAGCCGAAGTGATAGTAGCCTCGCCAATTAGCGATGTAGGCTGTTTAAGTCCCGAACCGGGAAAAACAGATCTTGCTGTAAAAGGCACTATGCTGGCTGGTAAAACCTATAATGTTTGCGGTAATTTAATTGTTGGTAAAAACGATACTTTAACCATTCAGGAAGGGGTTACCGTTAATTTTAACGGAAATTATGGTATTGGTGTTCAAGGTACCTTAATTTGCCTGGGTACTAAAGAAAAACCAAATTACTTTACGGTGCCGGGTGTTACTAAAACCGATGCCATTGGCTCCGATCCAAGTAAAGATCCGGCTTATACAGGCAAGTGGACGGGTATAATGGCTGGTCCAACATGTCAAAAAATGATTATTAAGTGGACGCATATCGAATTTGGAGGAGCTACACCAACGGGAGCCGTTGCTACCATTTCGAAAAGCCCATATCCGGTTTTGTTTCAAAATCCTGCCGGCGTATTTGTATTCGAAGATTCATGGATTTATGGCAGCGTTGATGATCCAATCCGCACTTTGGGGGGTAAAATTGCTATTATGAGAAATACATTCGAAAAATGTGGTGCAACCGGTGGCGAAGCTTTAAATGCCAAGGCAGGTACTATTGGCGATTTTGCTTATAACCTGTGCATTGGTATAGCAACCAACGGGCCTAAGCTTTCTAACTCCGGAGCTGCCGTAGGGGTACCAAGTTCTAATGTTAGAATGTACAACAATACAATAGTAAATTGCGGCTACAGAAGGCAGGCTGCCGGTAGGGGTGGCTCTATAAATTTCGAACAGGATGCAGGCGGTATGGCATATAACAATTTAATCGTTAACTGTAAGTTTGGTTTGCGTGTGGTGCAAAATCCCATTGCCGATCTGGCCAATTTAAAATATGGTTATAATTTTACTTATGCCGATTTGGCTTCGGTTGCCAATCAAATTTATCCTTCATTGGCAATCAGTACCGCAATTACAGAAGCGCAACCAACTGACATACCTGCCCCAGCCAGTTTCTTACCTGCCGGATGGAAAGCCGGAGATACCTATGTGGCTAATTCCAGTATTTTAGGTGCCAATAATCCACAGTTTATTAATGGCCCCGTTCCCTTGCCCGCTGGTATAAATGTGGCCGATATAAATGTAGTGGGTAATTATAATTTTGCTTTAAAATTAACCTCCCCATGTGTAGGTAAGGGCTTTACGGGTTTTAAGGCCAGGGCAGACGTGCCTGTTGACCCTAAATTTGGCGCAACAGAAATTACTCCCCCAGGAAAAGATATTGGTGCTTATCAAATCGATGGTTCAGGTAATCATCATTAAAACAGAATTTTGTTTTACATATAAGTAATTTTTAATGGCAAGTAAATATTACAGGTATGCTTAAATTGGTAAACAATTATTTTAAACCGTTTCAAACCCTAAAAAATGAAAATTTTTCTTTGCAAACAGCATAGAATAACATTACTGGTTTTTGTAGTTAGCCTCTTAATTGGTCAGGCTGAGGCATTTTCTCAAATTAATAAAGATCCGGAAATTGTAAACATCATCTATACCTCTGATGCACATTATGGCATAAACAGGGGAAATTTCAGGGGCCATAAAAATGTTTCCGGTCATATGGTTAACGAAGCGCTCATCAATGAGATTAATAAAATAATAGGTTTAACATTACCGACAGATGGCGGTGTAGGCGAAGGCAGTTTGGTAAAGGGTATAGATTATTTAATACAGGGTGGAGATATTGCCAACAGGATGGAAGGTCGTATTCAAAAAGCCAGTGTGTCCTGGCGAGAATTTGAAGATGATTATATCAAGGGTTTAAGGTTAAAAAACAGCCAGGGTGCAAAAACCGGGTTATTCGTTGTGCCTGGTAATCACGATATATCCAACGCTATTGGCCATAACAAAATACCTAATCAAAAAACAGATCCAACGGCCTTTGTGGGTATCTATAATTTAATGATGAAGCCCGCTTTGCCTTTAACGAACGAAAGCTTTAACCATAACAGCGATAAAGTTAACTATGTTAAAAATATAGGCGGAATTCATTTTGTGTTTATCAATTTATGGCCTGATTCTGCCGAAAGGATTTGGCTCAAACAAGATTTAGATCCTTTGCCCGCCAAAACGCCTGTTATTATTTTTACCCACGATCAACCAACTGGCGAGGCAAAACATTTTAAAGGGGCAGGAGAAGAATTTGAAAATCTTTTAGAAGAAAATTATAAAGATTTGAAAAATGCTGCAGAGGAGCATTTAACTACCGATAGGGAGCAAGCAGGCTGGGAAGATTTTTTGGTAAAATATCCTAACATAAAAGCTTATTTTCATGGCAACAGCAATTGGAATGAATTTTATATTTACCAAGGGCCAAATAAAAAGGCTAATTTAAATGTGTTCCGGGTCGATTCGCCCATGAAGGGTAAATATTCTTCCAAAGATGAAAAACTCCTGTCTTTTCAGCTAATCAGTTTAGATCCAAAAAATAAACGGTTAACTGTTCGGGAATGTTTGTGGAATTTTACGCCCAAAAAACCTAATGGGATTGTTTTTGGAGAAAGTAAAACGATATTTTTAGATGTGAATTAGATTCTCACAATGCGTTTGGACACATATCGATTGCAATCATGTTTGCGAATTTATGGGAAAACGCAGAGACTGGTTTATTTTATTTCTTTGGACTGTCTTTGAAATTTGGATAGATTTGTGCTCTATCTGAACCATTAAACTCCATTGATGAGTATCGCTTTAAGACAACATATAGAAAAGATCACTCCACTGACCAATGCAGAGTTTGATTATGTAGCTGGTATGTTTACAACAAAAAAACTTACCAAACACCAGTTTCTGATCCAGGAAGATCATGAAGTTTTTAATGATTATTGGGTGGTAAAGGGTTTACTTAAAGCCTATCATACTGATGGGGATGGACGCATGCATATCCTGCAGTTTGCTATGGAGGACTGGTGGATATCAGATTACCAGGCCCTTAATAACCAGACAAGGGCTACTATTGCCATAGATTGTATCGAAGATTGTGAGTTGCTGGTTTTATCACGTGAGAACAAAGAAAAACTATGTGATGAACTGCATAGCATAGCCAACTTCTTTCGTAAGAAATCCAGCGCAGGTTATGTTGCCTTGCAGCAGCGCATCCTGTTTTTACTAAATAAAAATCCGCAGGACCGGTATAATCGCCTGTATCAATTGAGCCCCAAGTTGCTTCAGCGCCTACCTAAAACTTTATTGGCATCCTATCTGGGGGTATCAAGAGAAACGTTAAGCCGCTTAAGTCATCCCTAACCATTTTTTAATTAGGAAAATATTTTATTCTGAGAAATTAATGATTCTCAAATGGCTTTTATTTTATAGAATATTACAACCCAACTTACCTTTCTTTTTTAATCTTCTCCCGGTGCTGTATTCCCCAGTTTGATAACGCTCCAACCACATCTTGTAAGGTTTCACTATAGGGCAATAGCTGGTATTCAATAGTAACCGGATAGCCATTGGTAACCTTTTTTACAATAAAGCCATTCATCTCCAGCTCTTTCAGCTCGCTCGATAAAACCCGCGCAGAAATCCCCGTCACCATGCGTTGAATTTCTGTAAATCTATTGTTGCCCCTCGCCATGGAAATTATTATCATCAACTTCCATTTTCCTCCAATCACATATAGTGCATCGCTCACAGAGGATAGCAGCTTATGGCAATCCTGGGAAAATTCTTTCGTGCCCGGTACCCCTTCATTTGTCTCATTCATAACTACTTCTGCAAAATTATCTGCTAACCTTTTAGTAACCACTAATAAATTGTAAGCTAATGTACGGTAGTTTTGTGACATCATAAAATAGATGCACAAGCATCCTAAAAAAGAAATTGAACATTAAAATTAATTAAGACTATGTTATTAGAGAATCTAAAAAACAAACAGGAATTACGTGACTTGATAGACGCCTATGCGTATTTAGGTGACAATAAAAAAATTAATGAACAAATGACGCTTTTTACGCCCGATATTACTTATAAAGTCTGCATGAACGGTGCTGAGGTAGCTAATACTGTAGGCCGGGACGAAATTGAAAAAGAATTTAGTGGACATGCCGCAGAAGTAAAAACTTATTTTACGCTAAACGGACAACATACGGTACAGGTTAGCGGTAATACGGCAACAGGTGTGTCCTATTCTCAACTTAAAATGCTTAGGGAAAAAGATGGAAAAGACATCATCACCGATTATAGCGTAAAATATGAGGATAAGTACGTACGGGAAAATGATAAATGGCTGATCAAAGAACGTGTGGGCCATTTTCTCCTCATTGAAACAAGAGCCTTAAACTAAGATCTTTTGTTGGGCCGATGATTAACAGTTGGATTTCTGCCCGATATTATAAGGAGAAGAAATACCAAAAGGAAAGAAAATAAATCAATAAAAACTGATTTAAAAGGCAGAGGAACAGGTTCGTATCCGCTGCCTTTTTGTTTTGTTAAAGCTTTTTGAGCTCGGTTAAAACAGCTTCACCTACAGCTTTTGCCGATTGTGGATTTTGACCTGTAACAAGACGGGTGTCAGTAACTACATGGACTTGCCATAATCCCGACTTTTCAAAAATAGCTCCACGCTCTTTCAGTTTATCTTCCAGTAGAAATGGAACAACTTTGTCTAGTTTAACCGCTACTTCTTCCTCATTAGTAAAACCATTCACTTTTTTGCCCTCTACTAAATATTTACCATTACTTAGTTTGATATTTACCAATCCGGCAGGGCCATGACAAACGGCACTGATAATACCTCCGTTTTCATAGATTTTGCTGGCAATTGCTGCAATCGCACGGTTATCCGCAAAGTCCCACATGGCACCGTGTCCACCGGCAAAGTGTATAGCCTGATAGTCTGCAGGGTTGATTTGTGATGGCTTCTTGGTGTGCTCTATTTTATTATGATAAACCTTATCGTTCCAAAACTCAGCATTGACCTTGTCATTCAGATCAAAACCATCAACCGGTGCTTTACCTCCCTTTGGGCTTACAAAATCGATTTCGTAACCCGCATTCTTTAATACTTCCCATGGATGAGAAACTTCACCCAAATAGTAGCCTGTAGGCTCGCCGGTGCTTCCTTTTTTATTGTGGCAGGTTACCACAAAAAGAATTTTCTTCTTTGGACGAATTACCTTTTTGTTTTGTGCTGGAGAAATGCTGGCAGAGAATAAAATTGCACAGCTTATAAAGGCCATTATGCCTACTTTAATTACTTTCATATTTGCAGTATTTTAAATGAGTTATACCGCAAATTTGTAGCTAAAATGACGAATATTGAAGGAAACAAATCACAAAATACATGTGATTAGAATCACATATGTGGTAATCTGTCTGGTTCGTATTAATGTATTATCGATTTGAAAATTTTCCTAAAAGGAGGGCGTCGACCAGTTAAACTATATCCTTTATCAGGATCGAATTTGTTTGAGCCTTTAGATTTAATGGCAAGATCAATTGGTAAGGATTTTTTTTCTAATAAAAGCCGATTAATGGCATCAGCTGGATTTGTTGATTTAATTCCAGCTGATGCCTGTTTTGAATATAAACTTAGGCTTTGATAAAAGCTAAAAGGTCTTTATTAATCGTTTCTGCTTCTGTAGTTGGCATTCCGTGGGGAAAACCTGGATAAGAAATCAATTTACCGTTTTTTAAAAGTGCTGCTGCTTTTGGTGCCTGGTGAAATGGAACAATTTGATCATCTTCGCCATGTAGAACTAAAACCGGAACAGTTACACTTTTAAGGTCTTCACTTAAATCTGTTTCAGAAAAGGCTTTTATACCTTCGTAATGTGCTTTTACCGAACCCATCATGCCCTGGCGCCACCAATTGTGTTTTACGCCTTCCTGTACTGTTTTACCTTCCCGGTTCCATCCATAGAAAGGAATTGGAAAATCGTAAAAATATTGTGTTCTTGTAAATCCTGTGTTTTCACGTATCTCATCAAAAACGGATATTGGAACGCCATCAGGGTTGTTGTCGTTTTTTACCATGATTGGTGTAACCGCACTGATTAAAACTGCTTTTGCAACACGTTCCTGGTGTTTTGCAACATAACGGATTACTTCGCCGCCACCTGTAGAATGCCCAATGTGTATGGCATTTTTTAAATCAAGTGCTTCAGTTAATTCTGCAACGTCGGCTGCATAAGTATCCATATCATGCCCTTGCGATGCTTGCCCTGATCTGCCGTGTCCACGACGGTCATGGGCAATTACCCGGTATCCCTGATTTACAAAAAACATCATTTGCGTGTCCCAATCGTCGCTTGATAAAGGCCATCCGTGGTGAAAAACGATTGGTTGTCCGGTACCCCAGTCTTTGTAATAAATTTCGGTTCCGTCTTTTACTTTAATAGTTGCCATAGCTTAATTTTAATTGAATAATATTGTTTTAATTCTTATTTACTTAAACGACTGATATAGCGTTTTACATTGAAAATCAATTTGTATGTCTTTTGTTTAATTTATTGGTAATCAATTTTTTGTGTGTTTTTTTTGGCTTGATTTTTTTCTCGTTATTTCGTTGATTTACCAATAGACTTCCGTAATTAGCAGATTGTTATACTTAAAATATTAGCAGTTATTAATCCTTTAATATGTGCCTGACGGTAAACAAGTTGGCTTTTTTAACCGTCAACAATATGCTGAAATTACTGCATAAAAGTTTTGTTTTAACATAAAAATTACGGCATATCGTCATTTTTATTTGTCGGTGGGGTAACCAGAAAACAGGAAATGCAAATTGATTTATCAGCCACTAAAATTCTTTACAAGCGAGAAACAAAGAAAAAATATTGTATAGTATGAGCTTAAAATTTAAATACTTTAAGGAAATAAGAAGCTGTATCTTAAATATAAATTGTCATCCTGAAGGATAATTTCCTGGAGTTACCGTCATTTTCCCATTCCGCTATACTCCAGTCGACGAGCGGTTTTTGGATCTGTCAATGGTAGCTTATCGAAAAACCTGTTAAATGTGCTTTTTGGTGTTTCGACAAGCCCAACCTGACAGCATTTAAGTTGAAATCGCCTTAATGATACAACTGCTTGTTTTTTTAATCAAGATCCAGTTCGAAAGAGGATCTTGAGCTTTTATCAGCCTGGTCCAATAAATCTGCATCATGTTCAGCTGCAGATTGGTCGCTGATTATTTGATTTTGGTTTAGCGCATCTTCTTCGCTAATCAAAGCATCTTCCTTATCCTCGGAAAGTTCTTCTTGATTCGGATCTATATTCATAACTTTTTTATTTAAAGATAGGCATTAAATTCAAGGGGAAACAAAGAATTACCATATCTTTTGATTAGATTCCTTTCATTTGTTTATGGGGGGTAAAAGCAGACAAGGCCGATGTTAACCGGCCTTGTCTGTATAAAAATTATTAATAACCGGGATTCTGAATCAGGTTCGGATTTCCAAGTTGGTTATCAGGAATGGGAAACAGCAGGTATTTTGCTTCGCTGGCGGGTTTTTCCTGCCAGGCGGCCAGAAATTTTCCAAAACGGATTAAATCCTGTCTCCTAAAGCTCTCCCAGTAAAGCTCCCTTCCACGTTCATCAAGCAGGTTATCTAAAGTGAGGCTGGTAAATGCCGAGGCCCCCCTGGTGGTTCTGATCTGGTTGACGATGGTAAGTGCCTGAGCGGTTTGCGAAGTGCGGAGCATAGCTTCCGCCTTCATTAACAATACATCGGCATAACGGTAATAAACCCAGTCATTATCAGGTTTCTTAGAGCCTGTATTGGCATAATCGATGGGATATTTGATTACCCTTATCCCCGCAACTTCCAGGTGGTTCGGATCACGCTCAATGATACTTACCTCAGGAGTGAAAGCTAAAGGATTGCCTTTCCTGTCTTTCAGCGCTACCCCGTTCTGATCAAATTGCTGGCCGACTAAAAAACCTACCCTGATGCCTGATACATTGGTTTGCCCGGCATAAGTGCCGCCTCTTCTGGTATCGCTTGCTTCGAATTTATTGTAGAAGTTGGATAGAGCAGAAAAACCGTTATAGCCGTTCGGGTTTTGGTTGTAATGGAGGGTACATTTCCACATACCGTCTAAATCACTTCCCGAAGAACCTGCAATGTTTTGTGCTGTAAATATATTTTCAGTCGACAAAACATCGTTGGTTGGTGCAAAATTGTTAAAGTAATTTGGCGTTAAGGTATAACCTCCTGTTGCAATCTCATTCGCCAGCGAAATCACTTTTGCCATATCTGTGGCATCAAAAGTTGGTGCAGCGCGATTTAAAAAAGCACCTTTGTTCAGGTATACTTTCATCAACAGTGTTTTAGCTGCATTTTTATTGGCCATACTAGCAGGGCCATCTGGCAGATCAGGAATAATTGCTGTTAACTCGCTGATCAGATAGCTCACCTCATCGGCGGCATTTCTAACCCTTGATGGTTTGGTCACATCCTCGCCCGCATCGCGGTAAGGTACCTGTCCCCAGCCATCCAGGATCGAAAATTGGGAGAAAGCACGTAAGAACCGCGCCTGGGCCGATTGGCTCGGGGTTGGGCCGCTGCCCAAAACACTGGTGGCCACATAACTTATACTGTTTAAATCCCTGAATACGTCCGATATTCTGGAATGGTCTGGGGCCCATTTGTGCAAATGCAATGAACGCCATGCACCATTATCGTCCCAATCTCCCGCTCTCGTTGGTACAATTACTTCATCAGAAGTTACTTCCTGCAGGGCAGACCAATTCCAAGGCGCCTGGTAAGGTCCAATCATGGCAGCGTAACTCGCAGCCAACACACCTGCAACATTTCCTGATGTTACCCCTGAATTGCCAACCTGGCCATTTAGGTCTTCGTTTAGTTTCGTACAGCCTGATATACTTAAGGCAACCGCTACAAAACCGATAATACATTTATTTTTCATGTGCTTACAATTAAAAAATTAAAGAGAAAAATTAACACCAAAATTGAATGTCCTGGCAGTAGGGTAGGCTGTATAATCGATACCTGCAGAAGGTACTCCGCTTACACTTTTGTTTACGTTTACCTCAGGATCGAAACCGGTGTAATTGGTAATTACAAAAAGATTCTGGCCGTTAACGTATAGGTTTAACGATTTGATCGCCCTGCCTACATTACCAATATTATAACTGATAGTGGCATTGGCCAGTTTTACATAATCCCCTTTTTCGATATATCTTGATGAAGCTGCAATAGGGTTGGCAAGCGATTCTGTAATGGATTGGTTAACCAGTGCAGCAGAAATATTGCGCGTGCCTAAATTTGAAATGGCCAGCACTGAGTTTGCCGTGTTGTTGTAAATGCTCTGACCAAATGCACCGTTGAAGTTGGCCGAAAATGAGAATTTCTTGTACCTTACATTTGTACTTAAACCCATAATTACCTTCGGGTTAGGGTTGCCAACATAATAATTGGTAAAACCATCATCGGTATATTTAGAAAAGCCGTTTGCATCCAGGCCATTGTATTCTCTGGTAACCATGGCAAACAATGGTAATCCGTTTTGGATCACCTCAGTGGTTACACCGCTCAATCCCTGACCGTTTAGCGCACCTGTTTTGATAATTCCCGTTATATTTTGGACTTTATTTTTAATGAAAGTTGCATTACCAGCTAAACTCCAGGTAACATTGTCATTGTCTACAATGGTTCCATTAAGGCTTAGCTCAAGGCCTTTATTGATAATCTGTCCTGGTAAATTTATCCATGTAGGCACATTACCACCAACTGCTGGTACGAATGAAATCTGTGGAAACAACAAATCGTTGGTGGTCTTGTTAAAATAATCAATAGACCCTGTAAGTTTATTGTCTAAAAATCCGAAATCCAACCCTACGTTGGTTTGTTTATCCGATTGCCATTTCAGGTTTGGGTTTGCATTATTAATGGCAATTAAAGTAGGTTGTCCGTTGGTATTGCCAAAATTATAGCGCTGCTGTGCAGAACCAGAAGGGAAATCCTGATTACCTGTTTTACCATAACCAACCCTTAGTTTTAATTGATTTATCCAGGCAGCATCGCTCAGAAATGCTTCTTTTTTCATGTCCCATGCAGCTGCAAATGATGGGAAATAACCATAACGGTTTGATTTTCCAAATTTGGTTGAACCATCTGCCCTGAAAGTGGCCGTTAAAATATACTTACTATCGTAATTTAAAATAGCCCTGGCAAAGTAAGACTGCAGCTGCGTTGTTGGATTGTTAAAGGCTGTAAATGTACGGTTTGCAGGTGCAGTAGTCTGGAATGCATCGGTATAATCTGCATCGATACTTCCAAAACCAGTTGCGGTGTTAATGGTGCCTTTATTAATGAAATTAGAATATTCGTAACCTAAAATAGCATTTAAATTAAGTTTGCTCACAATTTCTTTATTGAAATTTAAAGTATTGGTAAATTGTTGCGTAATCAGCTCAGCAGTCGAATAACTTGCAAAACCGCCTAAGAAATTACCATCAGGTTGTATGCCTTGTAAGTTGAGTGTACTTCTTGTAGAAGCCCTTCTGATACCGGCACTGTAATTAACGCTGGCCAGCATTCTGTACTCCAGCCATGGCGTAATTTTGTAGTATGGCGATATACTTCCCAAAATGGTAGAAACTTTTGCTTTATCGCTGTTTGCAGCCAGGGCAGCTAACGGATTGATGGTAGTAGAACCGTAATCGATAAATAAACTGCCATCGGGATTATAAAATGAATGTGTTGGATTCCAGGATAGGGCCTGACTGATTAAACTGCCTGTAAAACCGGCATCAGTGGTAATAGGAGCAATGTTTTCTAAATATTGGTTACTGATCATGTTCACATCCAAACCTAGTTTTTTACTGTTCAGAAATTTAAAATTGCCATTAAAACCTGCACTGTATTTTTTAAAGTCGGTTGTTTTGATGATTCCCTGTTGATCCTGATAGCCCAATGAAACACGGAAAGTATTTCCGTTTGTACCTCCGCTAATGCCCAGGGAGTAATTCTGGTTGTAAGCTGTACGGGTGATGGCATCCAATGCATCTACATTATCGCCAAAATCGCCGGTGGTAAGGTTGTATTTTTTCAGGGCCGCACGATATTCATCTCCACTTAATACTTTTACTTTTTTGGCAATACTACCTACACCTGCTGATGCACTGATATCTATTTTAGTATCACCCGATTTTCCTCTTTTTGTGGTAATTAAAACTACACCGTAAGCGGCACGCGAACCATAAATGGCAGTTGCCGATGCATCTTTGAGGATCTCCATTGATTCGATATCGGCCGGGTTGATAAAGTTTAAAGGGTTGCCATCGGGTGTGGTACCGGTACCCGCACTGGTAGTTAAACCGCCAACACCGGCATTGGTTGACGGCCTGGCCGATCTTCCATCCAAAGCAACACCATCTACAACGTATAAGGGCTGTCCCGAGCCGGTAATGGCCGAGTTTCCTCTGATGCGGACTGTCGATGCACCACCTGGCTGGCCACTATTGTTGATCATCTGCACGCCGGCAACTTTACCCTGAATTAACTGATCGGGCGCATTTAAAGGGCCTTTGTTAAAATCTTTGGCAGAAACTGTTGTCGCTGCACCAGTCAGGTCGCTTCTTTTTACTGAAGCATAACCCACTACCACTACTGCATCGAGGTTGTTTAAAGATGCCATGGTGATATTAATTGTACTTTGGTTATTAATGCTTACCGTTTGGGTTTCCATGCCAACAAAGCTGAAAACAAGCTGCGTAGCACCTGCCGGAATACTGATGGCATATTTTCCTTCGGCGTCTGTTTGCGCTTTGGTGGTTCCGGGTCTGGCCTGGATGGTTACACCAGCCATGGGTAGTTTGTCGCTATCGAGTACAATGCCTTTCACTACATTTTGTGCAAAGGCCGATGTGTTGAGCAGCAGCATCAAAAAGCTTAGTATAATAAGCTTATCCCAGGAATACAATTCCTGCTTTTTTGACGAGCTGGCCCGATTGTCTTTTTGTTGAGTAATATTCATCATTGAGTTGGTATTTTGGTTAGAAAAATTAATTGTTTTGGAGATGATGATACCCAAAAGCTAAGGTGGCTTGTTTAGTTTATTCTGATTCATAAGATTTAGTTTAGTTAATAATAATTATGGTAAGGTGATGTGTCGGCTACTGTAAAGGGCACCTTCTTTTTCTATTTTTTTTCGGGCAATAGCAAGTGCATTGTCGATACAGCTTTCTATCGGTTTATTTGCGATAAAATGGGATAAAAAACCTGCCCAGAATGCATCGCCAGCTCCGGTAACACTCACTACCTGCTGCGTGGGATGTGCTGCTTTATAAGCCCATTTACCTTTTCCCTGCCTGTACCAAACACCATCTTTTCCGCAGGTGAGGCATATGAACTGCGCATTAACCTGGCTGAGCGCATCAATCGATTTCGCTATGCTGAGCTGCTGACCTGTAAACCGTTCCATATCATCCAGGCTTATTTTTAGCAGCGGGTTAAAGGCGCATATTTGCTCAAATACCTCTTGTCCGTTATTTTCATTCCATATCGCAGGGGCGTAATTCCAGTCTATCGAAATAAACTTGCCTGCGCGGTATGCTTTTGCAAAGGCTTCCAGTATATGGCTTTTTGCGGGTTCTTTGCTCAATGCAAAGGCCGTAGTATGTAAAAGTCCAGATGATTCGATCAATTCATCGTCTATCTTTCCGATTTGCATGTCGGCATGGCGATAAGCGATAAAATCAGGCGTTCCGGTGCTTTTTCCAACCAGTACAATGCTGGTCTGGTGTTTGGGTATGCGTTGTAAATATTTAGCAGACAGCCCTGCCATTTGCATTTCGTTGATGAGGTAATCACCCAATCCATCTTCACCTACGCAGCCAACCAGGTTGGTTTGGTTTCCAAGCCATTTCAGGTTGGCACTTAAATTGGCGGGGCTTCCACCTTGGTTAATGATAAAATTGGAAGAGAAAGCCAGCGATTCGATGTTATTTTCGGAAATAAGGTCTGCAAGTAACTCTCCAATCACCAGGATCGTTTTTGTGTGCGCATTGTTCATAGGTGCATCTTTCATGTTAGTCGGCAAATAAAGTTTTAAATAATCCACTTATGGCTGCCTTTTCGGCAATAATTGCCCCTGCAGCACTCCAGGTGCAACAGGGCACGCCGCAAGGGGCTTGGCTGGTACCATGCAGGCATTCGTTAAATAAGTTATCTTTTGCATTCGAAACATGGATATTCGAAGCAATTTCATTGGCAAACCCAGTTTCGCCGTGTTTTGCCAATGCTGCTGCCAACCAGCCATTCCAAACGGGCCATAAACCCCCGTTATGAAAATAATCAGGGTAATTTCTAAAGCTGTAGGCATAGTTGTTTTTAAGCTCGTTCATATCTGCATCCGTATCCTGAATAGCAGGATAAAATGATGGTAAAAGCAGGTTTTTTTGATGATAAAGTGCTTTAAGGTAATGGATTACAGATTCGTTTTGCTTGGTGTTTCCCAAATTCAGCAGCAGGGCAAAAACGTTCGCCTGTAAATCGAAATAGGTATAAATCCTGGATGGGTTAAAACCCATTAACCAAAAATGGTCTGGAGCATCTTTCATCTGGTGACTTAAATTTGCCATGTAACTGGTCTGTTGATGGTTATGTTTCCAATAATTCTGTCTGATGGTTTTAATAACCTGTTCGCTTTTATCTGCCCATTTTTTGTTTCCGCTAATGGTGTAAGCCAGTTTAAGTGCCCATACCCTTAAAAGCTGCTCAAAAAGCACATAACCGTGCTGTATATATTCGTCGGCCCAGTCGCCGCTTTGTGGTACATACATTAAATGTTTTCCGTTAAATTCCCAAGCCTCCATGAGCTGAAAACATTTCTCAATTTCATTTTGATACTGCCTGTAAAGTGATTTTTCGCCTGTGAAAATGGTATAGGCACAAAGCCCGATTACCGCCCATGCCGGATTGTCTGCGCGACCAGTAGTGCCGCCATAACTCACCGCACCATCGGTTGGCGAAACATTAGAGGGTATAAAACCATTGCGGTGCTGATGATTAAACAGGGTTTGAATGGTTAATCTGGCGGTTTCAATCAATTTTTCGTCGCTTGTAAGCATGGCCGCAATCGCTGTAATTACGCCATCTCTCGTCCATACCCGCTTGTAGTTGTCATGTTCCTGTACAGCAGCTACAAAACCAAAAGGTGTTGAAGCCTGGCGTAAAAGGTCTATTGCCTGATGATATGCCAATTGATTAACCATTTTCTAAAGTTTACGAGTTGTTTTTTTGATTGATAAAACCATTATACCGCCAATGGTAATGAGCGCCCCTGCGAATAAAATGGCATTTTCGGGCTTATGTTGTAAAAGATACCTGTAGATATATTTGAAACTAACGGTTTCTAAAAGCATCGGTAAAACAATAAACATGTTCAGGATGCCCATAAAAATGCCTGTTTTTTCTTTTGGGATACTTCCGGCCAGCATGGCATAAGGGGTGCCCATCATACTTGCCCAGGCAATGCCCAAACCGATCATCGGAATAAATAAAAACGCTGCATGATGGATTATAGGCAAAGCCATTAAAGAGATACCCCCCAATAAGAGACTTAAAAAGTGGACCTTGCGGGAGGTAATTTTCCTGGCAAAAAAAGCCAATGGAAAGGCCACCAGAAATGTAACGATATTATAGCCTCCGTTTACCGTACCGGTGAGCAATTGGGCAGAGGCAAAACCATCAGATGCAGGATTTGTAGTGTTATAGATTGTTTTGGCCAGGCATAGTGTAATAAACTGCCAGTAAATAAACATGCCATACCAGTTAAAGAGGTAAACCACACCGAGTTTGCGCATGGTAGTGGGCATTACTTTAAATGCAGCAAAAATATCTTTAAAAATACTGCCCAAGCCGGTTGGATGCTGCCTGATCCGCTGAATCTCGGCAGGAGAGAGCGGTGCTTCTTTAGTGGTTAAACAGCTAAACATGATGGAACCTATGGAAACCACACCACCAATAAAAAAAGCAGCATAAGTGGTATAGGGGATATGGTTAGCGCTTCTGGCATTAATGCCCAGAATGCCCAGGGCAATTAAAATACCAGGGGTGAGGTTGGCCAGGGTAATGCCCAGGCCGGTAAAAAAACTTTGGGTTAAAAAACCGAGTGCATGCTGTTCCGCAGGCAGTTTATCGCTTACAAATGCCCGGTAAGGCTCCATGGTAATGTTGTTGCCTGCATCTAAAATCCATAAAACACTGGCGGCCATCCATACCGAGTTGCTATAAGGCATAATAAACAGGCAAATGCTGCACATTATGGCACCAATCAAGAAATAGGGTCTTCTGCGGCCAAACCTGCTGGTGGTTTTATCGCTCATGGCACCAATTATCGGCTGTACGAGTAAACCTGTCATTGGCCCCGCCAGGTTTAAAAGCGGAATCTGGTCTGCATTGGCTCCGAGATAAGAATAAATCGGCGTCATATTGGTCTGTTGCAGGCCAAAACTATACTGGATTCCAAAAAATCCGAAATTCATGGCGATAATCGAACCGAAATTGAGTTTAATTCCGGATGAAATGCTCTTTTCTTTTTTTTCTGTAGCTACAATCATAATTTTTCTTAAAGCTTAGTTGATTTGATACACTACAGATTGCCAGGGTAAAAGTGCAATCTTGTGGTCCCTTATTTTGGCCGTTTTATAATTGCTGAGCAACAGTTTGGATAAGTGGGTATTAATGCCCCGATCAATCGCGTAACTGACGTTTTGATTAGAGAAATTTAAAATAACCAGCATTTTTTCCTTTCCCTCACTGCGGAGGTAACAGTATACCTGTGGGTGTTCCACATCGTAAACCTTATACGATCCATAAATAAGGGCAGGAGAAGATTTGCGGAGCGCCACTACCTTTTTAAAATACGACAGTACACTGTTCGGGTCTGTTTCTTCCCTTTGCGCATTTACTTCTTTATAATTAGGGTTCACTTTTATCCAGGGTTCACCTGTGGTAAAACCTGCGTTTTTGCTGGCATCCCATTGAAAAGGCGTACGGGTATTGTCTCTCGAAATAAATTTCTGCTTATCCATAAATGCTTTCAGGTCTTCTCCTTTTGCAAGTACGTGCTGATAGGCGTTTAAGGTGGCAATATCCCTGTAGTCTTCGATTCGATCGAATTTGATATTGGACATGCCCAGCTCATCCCCATTGAAATAAAAAGGAGTGCCACGCATGGTCATAATCAGTGTGGTTAAAAGTTTAGAAGAGGCTGCCCTGAAAGCAGGGCTGTCATCCCCGTATTTACTCACCATTCTGGGCACATCATGGTTAGCCAGAAAAATCGCCAGCCAGCCTTTATTGGCAAAAGAACCGTCCCATTTTGTAAAAACTTTCTTCAGGTCTGGCAGGCTATAACCTTTGGGATCGTTCCCGATATCCATCACTTCAAAATGATAGGCCATGTTTAACTCCTTTCTGTCCTCATCAACCAGCGCGTGGGCATCGGCCAAAGTACTGCCTGCGCCTTCTGCCACAGTCATTACCAGGTATTTATCGATAACCGAATGGTTCATTTCGCGCAGGTAAGTGTGCAGGTTTGGGCCCATACCATAATATTTAATGATGTTTTTTTCGTAACCCTCAGGGTATTTTTGCCAGGTGGTATCTTTCGATACATATTGGAAGGCATCCATGCGCAGGCCGTCAATTCCTTTATCCAGCCAGAATTTCATCATGTCGTAGATCTCATTTCTAAGTTTGGGATTCTCCCAGTTTAAATCTGGCTGTTTCTGCGAAAAATAGTGAAGGTAATAGGCATTTGTAGTTTGGTCATATTTCCAGGCATCGCTGTTTACATCAAAAAAACTATACCTAGGGTTGGGTTTGCCTTTTTCTGCCGGCCACCAATGGTAGTAATCGCGGTAAGGGTTGGTTCTGGATGATCTGGACTGTTTAAACCATTCATGCTCATCGCTGCTGTGGTTAAGCACCATATCCAGCACCAGTTTAATATTCCGCTGATGCAGTCCTTTTAAAAGCTTGTCGAAGTCGGCCATGGTACCAAAATCTTTCATAATGTCCCTGTAATTGCTGATATCGTAGCCATTGTCATCATTTGGAGAAGAGAAAATCGGGTTTAACCATATTACATTTACGCCCAGGCTTTTAATGTAATCCAACTTGGAGATAATCCCATTTAAATCGCCAATGCCATCGCCATTACTATCTTTAAAACTCCTTGGATAAATCTGGTATACAATGGCTTCTTTCCACCAGGCACGGTTTTTAATGGTTGTAAATGGCGATGCCATCCCCCGGTTTGGTATAACCTTGGTTTTTTGGGCAAAAAGTGTACAGGAAACGGTTAGAATAGTAAAAAATAAAAGGACTTTAATGTATCTCATAACTCATAATCTGGAATACAGTACTGTTAAATTACTAAAAATGTAATACATATCAGTGTATGTTGTATTTATTAATCTAAAAGAACTATAGGTGTGGTTTGGTTAATTTAAAAAGCTTTATTAAGGTTTGTTGTTATTTGGTTAGCGCTCCCGAAAAATATGCTGTTATAATAGGTTACCGATTCAGTGCTTCTTCCGGGCTTTAACGAAGGTAATATTAATTGATAGTGCTGTAATTGAATTTTAGCCTGAATTGACTGCAAACGTTTGCGGAAACATTTGCGGAAATGTTTGTTGTGGAAAACTTATATTTGGGTAACCAAATCCATCATCATGAGTCAGAACCCTACACTCAAAAAAATTGCCGAAAGGTTGAATATTAGTATATCAACGGTTTCGAGGGCACTTAAAGATCATCCTGATGTTTCGCCCGAAACAAAAAGAAAGGTGAATGAACTGGCCACATTAATCGAATACGATCCAAATCCTTATGCAGTTAACCTCCGTACACATAGCAGTAAGGAGTTTGCCATTATTGTGCCCAGCCTTTCCAATTATTTTTATCACTCCTTTATCAGTTCAATTGAGGAAGATGCCCGGATTTATGGTTACACGGTTATTATTTACCGTTCTTCCAACGATCCGCAGATAGAACTCGAAATATTAAAAAGCTGCCGGCATAAAAGGGTATCGGGCATATTTATTGCCATCACCGCACAAACAAAAGATATGAATCCCTTTCTTAAACTCGATATCCAGGGAATTCCGGTGGTGTTTTTTGATAAGGTACCCAGTTACGAATCGTGCAATAAAATCTGTGTTGGCGATGCGCATGCCGCTGCGCTGGCTGCTGGCGAAATCTTAAAAAAAGGGAAAAAAAATATCCTGGCTATATTTGGCGACCCCAATATGTCGATTACAAAAGCCCGTTTAAACCGATTTACCGATTGCCTGCAGGAGAGCGACCCTACGATTTTCTTAGATGTGATCTACGCTGCCAGTTCAGAAGAAACGGAGAAAAAGGTGCTTAAAACACTTTCTAAAGGTCTAAAAAAAGATTTTGCCGTGTTTTGTATGAGCGATGAAATATTGGCAGGCGCCATGAAAGCAATTCAAAGAATGGGGTTAAAAGCTCCTGAAGATTTAGGCGTAATTGCCATTAGCGACGGTATGATCCCCCAGCTTTTTTATCCTGAAATCACCTATGCCGAAACCAGTGGCTTTAAACTGGGCAAACTGGCTTTTAGCAGGATGATGAAATGCATTTCCGGAAGTTCATTTGTACAGACGATAATAGATGAGTCTGTTTTGGTAAGCGGGGGATCACTTTAATTAAAATCCATACGCCATGAAAAGCTGCTTTATTCTCCGGCGGAATGCTCAATTTCTGGTTTCGGAGCTTTAAAAAAAGGGATAACCAAATTATGATTACCCCCAATCTAAATTAACGCTCTCAGGCTTTCGCCAGATGCAGGACTCTCACCCCCTGCATTATAAGTATACGTAAAAATTTATTGAGCAGTTTCTTTCTGTGCAGATAAAAATATTCATCTGTAACTGCCATTTTAAAAGATCGATTGAAGTGCTCAACTATGGATGTGAGTAATTTAGATGACTATCGCGATCTTGTGCGGAAAATCAATCTTGTTGGGAAAAGGGAAGTATTTGATAATTAGGGGATCAGATTTACATTAATGTATTTAGTGGTGTAGGTCATAATTTTTGAAAATGGGTTCCCATGTATCAGTAATTTCTTTATATTTAAGAAAAAATCTACTATGAAATTAATGCTTAAAAATTTATTCTCCTGCACATTATTAAGCCTTTTGTGCTTATCACTAACTTTTAACGCTAACGCACAAATTGGTAAAACCAAAACCCCACCCGGAGGCGGTGGAGGTGGGGGCGGGAGTGCACCTGTTTATGGACTCATCATCGTAAATGGAAATGCCGGAAATACAGATTCTGGTTTCAAAATCATATTGTATGAGGGAAATTATGCAACGCAAGATATAATTGCGAATGGTTCAATTTCAGGAGCTGACGGAGATATTATGAGAGGGAGATTTCGATATAGTTCTGCAGACATATTCTTTGCGCCTTTTTTTGGTAGAGATGTAGATGTTACGCTAAGTGACAAGGCACCTGCTAACGATGAAACCCGTTCTATGAAAATAAGCGGAATGCTTGCCGGAAGGACAATTGTTCTTTATGATAGTCCATCGGCTGAAACTGATGATGATTGGACTGAAATTACGATCAAGAAAAATATACCCAAGAGCGATTTTTATCAGATTCACAGTTATGAGCACAGCTACTCTGATGAATATGTTCAAGTGATTTATCATCAGCATAATGGTTTGGATGGCAAGGTTTCCTACTTGAGAACTTCGCCACAATAATTTATCATATCCCTGTACATTTATACAACTGGCAAATCCGATTGCTTTTGTATCGCTAAATTTCAAAAGTAATCCTTTTAAACTTTGACTGTTTTATCTGATTGATTGTCTGGAGATATTTTGAACATAAAGCTTGTGTGTCGGCAAGCTTTATGTTCAGGTGATAAAGCTTAAGTTTATTGCGATAGTTAATCTTTAACTGCTTCACAGGCCAGGTTTATTTCAATTGGTCTTGATCCTGCCCAAACCGAATATTCAATATAATTCGATGTCCTCGAATTTTGATATACCCTGTCTTTCGCAACATCAAATCTGTTCCATTCAAATGCACCTTGGTTATTTCTAACGCAATTTACCCTTGGTATGGCGTCTTTCACGAAATGCCATCCTTTAGGGGCTGAGACACTAAGCGTATATTTTTCACAGACTGCGCCAGCAAAAACGCGCAATTTATCATCATTTGTTGAGCCTTGAAGACCGGTAACATTATGCCAGTCATTCGTTTTAACAGCCTGGCCATAAAAAGTCTGGGTTTCAGGTTCATGTTTTTCATTAGTACTGGCTGAGTGTACTCCTTTGCCGCTTTTAGAAACTAAGTTGTCAGTGGTGTTGTTAATACCTATTGAACATACGAAAGCCGCAAAAAAAAAACTGTTTTAATTACAAAAAATTTCATCACATTTTAGTTTAAGGTAATTTTGAAATATTCCTCTAATATTGTTAAAACGTTGGTGAACAGAAATACCCGATACTGGGTATTAATACGATAACTGTTTTTATACTTACAGCAGCATAATTACAATGGGCAAAATCATCATTAGTCTTTACAGAGATGTTGATTGTTTTCTTACATGGTAATGTACAACATTTACCTTGTACTCAATAAAGAACAACTCATCTTTACTTTTATCGATATCTTCGGCAATCCTCACACGCAGCTCACCCACCAGCAGGTAAAAGACTACCTTAACATAAGCGAGAGCACTTACAAACGTAAGGTAAAAGACGGCACTTTAAGGCCTGTAAAACTACCTGGGGGCGATCGTTTTTACCTGAAAGATTTGCTGGCTGCCTACCTGGAAAGCCGGCAAAAAGGCCGGATCTGATTACCCATCCGTTACCTGTTGTTTACCCTTTCTAGCTACCAGGTTAACCCCAGGCTTACCTCAGGGTTACCCTGGCTGTACCCTTTGGTTACCTAAAAGGTAAAGCCAGGGCCTGCTTTGGCTAATTGGCCACTCTTGTTATGGTTAAGCTGCCCTAAAGCAGGCTGCAACAAAAGCCCCGGCTCCCTGGCACTGCGGGCCAGTTGTGATGGCTCATTTTAGCTCATTTACCGCCCAAATTGGTCCAATTTAGTTCATTTTAGCTCAAAATGCGGTGCTGTGCGGCCAGGCTGCTAGGTTTGAGCATGGATTTAAACATACCGATATAAACAGACATCCTTTTTTTAAACAAACATTTTTTCACTTAAAAAAACAAAAATTATGGCAACGTATTCAAAAGGCGCAAACGGCGCATTCTCTGGCAAAGTAGGCAGTGTAATTGGCAGCAACTGGCGCAGCATCGATTACCTGAAGGGCCTGCCCAAAAAAAGCAGTAAGCCCAGTACAGAACCGCAACTGGCGCAGCGCAGCAAATTTGCCCTGGCGCCGCTCTACCTGAGCCCCATTAAAGACATTTTAAATATTGGCTTTAAAGATAAACAGCTCAATAAACTTACACTTCACGATCACCAGCAAATGTTTGTAGCGGACAGGGAGTTGGGCTAAGAAGGGTAAATCAGGACGGTTACACCAATTCAGTACATGGTTAACTAAGACGAGCAGAATGGTCTTTAAAGCGACAGAAAATATAATATTCGGACCTGCTAATGTTCCTGTATTCCACCTTAGATATTTCAACAATTCCAAATGCTCTTATAACCACTGAATATTACTGTCTTTTTTTATAAAAAATGCTTCAATATTGTTATTGGGTAAAGATTTTTGAATTAAATATAGCTGGCTGATGATAGTGACAATAGGTATCGTAGAATGCCTGATTATTTAATATAAACTTAATGATTATATAATACCTATATTGAAACCTTATCCGACATTTGTATTGCTGGCTTTAATAAATAAACAAGTAAGGCGGTCTAGATTGACGATGATAAACTCTAAAAATTTCTCTCTACCTTTTAGCTCTATCCAGTCCTGCTCTCATGTGGTGACTAAGCTATTCTTAACGTTTTTCACTAAAAGCATTTCCAGTGATTGCTCTAATTACTTAAAAAGTATTTTAAAATACCCACGGTATGGCGCCCTCTCTTTTCGCTGACGGTATAGCGTAAATATTCACAAGAATGTACCTCATACTTATTTGATTATAATCAAATAAGTATGAGGTATTGTCTACTGGCTGATGGATTGTATAATCAGAGACTTTGGTTTTCTTGTGGTTTATTTGGTTAAGACCATACTTCAAAAAACATATTCAAACAAATTTTTAATGTATAATAATAATGAAAAAAGGATTGATCAATTTTTTTTATGTGCTGTTGCTTATCGTTTACAGTCCGCTATCTAGTTTCTCCCAGGAGCCTGGAGTAGGAAGATATATTGAACAGCCTGTTTCTCCATCCCCCAATGCCGCCTCGTTGGGTAAATACGGTGATATTCCAGTTGGTCTGTATTCAGGTGTGCCAAATATTAATGTTCCGATCTGGCAGATCAATGAAGGGGATCTCTCAATTCCCATATCTCTTTCTTACTATGCTTCAGGGATCAAGGTTGAGCAGGATGCGAGCTGGGTAGGCCTTGGGTGGAGTTTAAATGCAGGGGGGGTAATTACCCGAACAGTAAAAGGTAGACCCGATGAGGAAGCTTATCTTAACAGGTCTTATCCGAAAATTCCGGGACAGTTGCTTAATCCCCAAAATACAGCGGCATCGTCTTGCGATAACTGGGAGGCTACAAAATATGCCTATCTGGTTGGGAAGGGAACATATGACTCGGAGCCGGACGTTTTTTATTTCAATTTTAACGGGCATTCGGGAAAATTTGTCTTTGACGAGGATGGTGGTATTCATACGATACCGTATCAAAAGGTCAAGATTGTGAAGCTGACTAACCTCGATTGGGAAATCACGACTGATGACGGTACCAGGTACAGGTTCGGTGGGCAGGGGAGTTATGAGAATAGTGTAAATTTCTCTGTACTTTACCCATATTACGATTGGGGTGTCACCAATAGAAATAAGGGACGGTTATATGAGTGTCCTTCAGCCTGGTATTTAAAGGAAATAATTTCAACGAGTGGAAGGAAATTATCTTTCGAATACAACGAGGAGAATTATCAGACAGTTTCTGGTATCTCGCAGCGTTTCTTTTTTGATGTAATGCACGCGAACAACGATCTTACCCCTTCGAATAGCGGGAGCCTTTCTGAAATAAGTGGGGTGAGGTTAAAAAGTATAAGCTTTTCCAATGGCAGTGTTGAGTTTATTGCAAACAAAACCAGGGAGGATCTCTCCTTAACGACAGGATATCCTCCAAAGGCGTTGGAAAAAATTGTGATCAAGAACAGGGATCAAGTTCCCTTAAAGGTTTTCTCGCTTAATACTGGTTATTTTCAGGCGGTTGGTACTCCTGCCTCTTATCAGTCTAAAAGACTTAAATTATTATCCGTGACCGAGCTAAGCGGTGATGAGAGTGAACAGTTACCGCCATATATTTTTCAGTATGATGAACTCAATGCTCTTCCTTCAAAAATATCTTCAAGTCAGGACCATTGGGGATATTTCAATGGAAAGGATAATAAGGATATGTATGGTCACCCGCTGTTGGTCCCAAGTATCAACCAGAATTTTAAAAATGCAGCCATCATCAGGCTCCTGTGGAAAAATGAGGGCTACGACTGTGTTGGTTGTCCTATTATAGAATGTGGCAATAACATAGGATATGCCTGTCTGGGTTATGATATGGGCGTAAAGGATTTTCAGTTTAACGGTGCTAACAGGGATTATGATTTTAGCTATGCGAAATCAGGGATATTAACAAAAATTTCATATCCTACGGGGGGATTCAACGAATTTGAGTACGAACCCCATGATTTTGAATTACCGGAATATCATTATAAGACAGGGTCCAAGAGTATTGCCGTTCAGGCATCATGTTATGGGCCGAATAATCCCTCTATTCATCAGGGAGATAAATGTTACTATCAACAGGCGATCACGCCAAATGATTTTATCCCTGCCGATGCGAGGGACAAAAATAGTTTAGTTGCATTTTCGTTCAGTTTTTCTTTTAATCTCGACGGGAATGATAACCGATGCTGCAAATGTGGTGATCCTTATGTTTATTTTAAGGATGTTACTACAAATACGATCCTGGTTGATGCCTTTGGCTTTGCAAGGCTGAAAACTCTTGATCCTTCAATTTCAGCGCAACTTGTCGGTGGGACGGGAAATATGTCCCAAAGCGGGGATTCTTGGCATTTTACGGGGATAAAGCTGGATCCTTCCCATACGTACGAGATTTACGCAAGAACCATTGACTGTCCGGATTACAAGTGCCAGGAATTTCCAGATTGTCCGCAAAGGTCACCAAAGATGGAAGCATACATTGATGCGGGGTTCAACTACCTCACAAATGAGGTTGCGGTTTATAATGGAGTGCTAGGTGGTCTAAGAATCAAAAAAATTATTACAAGCCCCTCTTCAACTGAGCCGGCGATGGCTAAAACATTTGTTTATAAACTGAATGCATCGGGTAATAAAATCTCTAGCGGAATGGTGTTATCTACTCCGGAGTACACGGATAGTTTTATGGGGATTTTTACGACCTCAAGTACGGATGCTCCAACAACGTTTACAGGACGTTATATCAATATCCATTCGATGAACAGTGAGGTGCTGATGGCATCTTCAGGGTCCAAATTCGAACTAGGTCAGACCGCCGGGAATTTTGTTGGCTACCGAGAAATTCAGGAGATCCAGTGCAACGGCCTGGATTGTCCTATTAGCCCACTTGGCAAAAAGATCAGCAATTTTAGTTCAGTAGATACTTACAAGGATAGATACAGCAAAACATTTGGTACGAGTTTCTTTTCAGGCTCAAATATGACCTGTCCAAACCTTCCGGTTTATCCTCCAACGGAATCATACCTAGGGTATGCGATTCCAAATGATGTGGATGAGAACAAACATTATTTCCCTTATGCACCCAGTACAATGAATATGGACTGGAAAAGGGGGCTATTAACAAAAGAAACTTATTACGGTGCTGACAACAAAATAGTAAAGATGGAAGATTACCAGTATAATTCAGATTCGGACCCGAACAACAATACGGTGATCCCTGCAGTGAAAATCTGCCAGTCACCGATCGGGACAGAATTTGATGTGTATTATGGACGTTACGATATCCTTTCTGGATGGAATTATCTGTCATCAAAAAAGACCACAGATTATGATAAGGATGGCAATAAAGTAGAAAATACGACCTCTTACAGCTATGATAATCCCATACATGCCCAGGTGAGCAGTATCGAACATTCATCCAGTAGGTCTGAAGAAAAACAGATCTATGAGTACAAATATCCGGCAGATTTTTCCGATGCGCAGCTGGATGATGTGGGAAGGGATATGAAGGGACAGAAATTCATGCATAGCGCGGTTTTGCAGAGCAATACGAAAAAACAGATCTCAGGGCAGAAATTTGTTGTGGGGAGCCAGATCAATAAGTTCGGTTATTTTTCAAATGCTTCAATTGGAAATTCTATCCAGCTTAAAGAGATTGCAAATCTTGAAAATAAGACCAAGGTGCCTGAAGGTGATGCTGTGGAATTCCCTCCTTATTCTCCAGGTGTTACCTATGATCAGAAGTTTAAGAAAAAAATCAACTATAGCTATGACGGAAAAGGCAGTCTGATCGAATCTGAAAAGGAAGGAAATGTGAAAAAGATATACCTATATGATTACAATTCTTCTTATATGATTGCGGAAGTGGTTAATGGTAAGGATAAGAATAATATTGCCTATACCAGCTTTGAAGCAGATGGCACGGGAAACTGGTTGCTAAACGGAGGATCCTACGTGCAGGGAACAGCTGTTACGGGTAACAAGGGATATTTATTAGCTCCGGGAAACTATATCTATAAGGCCGATCTTAACAACATGGTAAGTTATCTTGTTTCCTACTGGTCCAGAAACGGCTCATTAGTGGTAAATGGAAGCACAGGCGCTCCAAGAGAAAGTATAAATGGCTGGACTAGGCATGAGCATGTGATTAATGGTAGCTCTACAGTCCATCTGTCTGGAAATGCCGTTATTGACGAACTGAGGCTATTACCGGTAGAAGCAGCAATGACTACTTATACCTATGCGCCTTTGATTGGTACAACCAGTATGACCGATGAAAAAAATCAGACCACATCTTACGAATACGATAATTTCTTAAGGTTGAAAAATATCAGGGACCAACATGGCAACATTATCAAAAACAATACTTACCACTTCAAAAATTAACGCGCTGTGAAAAAAATATTATTGTTAATCTGCTTTCTTGCCGGTTTTATATATGCTCATGCATCTCTGAATCCTGGTGATATTGTTGTTGTAGGATTCAACGCTAAAGGATTTGACCAAATTGCGATAATGGCAACCCGGAGTTTTCAGAACGAACATTTCAATATTACTGATGCAGGATGGAATGCCGCTGGTGGTTTCAGGGTTGGTGAAGGAATGCTGATCTCCAGGGTGGAGAGTATGCAGGCCGGTGAAATTATTACCATCAACTTATATTCAGGTTATGGTAGTGCGGGGGATGAGCAATTCAGCATGTCAGGTACTTTTGACCTTGCTGCTAGTGGAGACCAATTGATTATATACCAGGGGGTGGCATCTGATCCTCACATGGTGTATGCGCTTAACTACAGCAGTAAAAAATGGGCAACTGATGCATCCGATGCTGCTAGTTCAGCATTGCCGACTGGTTTGACCAACGGTTATTCTGCTGTGTCATTGATCCAGAAGGAAAGCTATAGGTATGCTCAAAAAATCGATCTTTCGGATCTTGTCCGTTTTTTTGATGATCTCGGTGATTATAACAGTTGGCAGGGTAAAAACGATACAACATATCCGCTCGATAAACGGGATTTTCCGTCCGGATTCATCACGAAACTTGACCCAGGAGATGTTGCCTTGATCGGGTTCAATGACAAAAATGCAGAACAGTTGATTTTTGTGGCCTTGCGGGAAATTTTGGGCGGTACGATGATCAAAATAACAGACAAGGGCTGGACGGGAAGTATATTGGCAGAAAGTGAGGGTACAAAAATATATCTTGTCCCACCACAGGGAATAATTGCAGGACAGGTGATCAGTTTTAGTCCAAATAATACCAATTCTTACAGTCAAGAAAGTTTTGCGCTGTCAACCTCTGGAGATCAGGTACTGGTGTATCAGGGTTCTCCTGGCAGGCCGAGGTTTATATATGCCTATAATTCCCGGGGAGACTGGATGGGCAGCGCAAGCAGTCCACAGAATTCAATGGCTCCTGCCATTATTGGCAGAAACGGTCTTCCTGCAGTAAGGTCGGGTACACAGGCGCAGGGAAACGGATATTATATCGGTGCCCATTCAGGAACCTATTCAGAGCTTTTAATGGCTTTTGCCGATCCTGCAAATTATTTATTCGCCGGTGAATATAATCAGTCTCTTATACCTGCAATTGCTCCTTTTACAATTTTGCCTGATGGGCCACCCATCCCTTCTTTTAGGCAGTGTGCGGTGTTTTCTTCAGCTGCGAGTACAGGACAGAACTATATCAGCACAAAGATCTTTAAAGCTCCTGGTGTGGATCCTACAAATCTTTCTGGCCGAACGGTCTGCGAGATAAATGAAACCGTTCAATATATAGATGGTTTGGGACGCCCGGTACAGAGTGTCACTGTTCAGGGAAGTCCGTCATTTGCCGATCTTGTCCAGCCCACTGGCTATGACGCTTTTGGCAGGGTAGAGAAAAAGTATCTTCCATACGCGACAGCGGGAAATAATGGAAGTTACCGTTCTGACGCTTTGCAGCCGGGCGCAGGTCAAAATCTTTTCTATAATGCTGATAATTCTGTCCCAGGTGGAACGCAAATGGCTAATGGCATTGTAAGGATACCAAGCCCTTTTAGTCAATTAGTATTTGAGAAAAGCCCTATAAGCCGGGTAGTGGAACAGGGGGCGCCTGGAGATAGCTGGCAACCGGTTGCCGATAGCAATGCAGGACACACTGTGAAAACCATATATGGTACTAACACTGCAAATGATGTTAAATCATGGAAGGTAAATGATACTAATGATGGCGCTGTTGCAACTTTTTATGAAGCCGGGAAACTTTATAAAACTGTTTTACAGGATGAAAACTGGAGCAGTACTGATGGGCAGGTGGGAACGAATGAAGAATTTAAAGATGCAGAAGGCCGGGTTGTTCTAAAACGCAGTTTCAATAAAAATGCAGCCCAGGTGACTGAGGTTTTATCGACTTATTATGTTTATGACGATTTAGGGAATCTGAGCTATGTGCTGCCGCCTGCGGTAAATGAGGGAGGAGAGAATATCAACAGTTTTGATGAGACACAGGAGATATTCAAAAACCAGATCTATGGTTATCATTATGATGGAAGAAAAAGATTGATAGATAAGAAAATCCCTGGGAAAGGCTGGGAGCATATGGTCTATAATGTTTTGGATCAGGTGGTATTGACCCAAGACGCTGTCCAGGCGGCTAAATCACCGAATGAATGGTTATTTAGAAAGTATGATGCTCTTGGGCGGGTAGTGATGACAGGACTGTACAAGGCTAATGCGGACAGGAATACTTTGCAGGCAAGTTTAAATATCCCTGGAATTCCGCTTTGGGAAAGCAGGCCAGGAGCTGCTTACAGCAATGTAGCTTTTCCCACTGCTGGTTTTGAACTCTATACGGTTAACTATTATGATGATTATAATTTTGACACCGGAAATTTCGGAGGTCCGACTGGCTCAGTTTATGTAGTTTCAGGACGCATCAAAGGGCTTCAGACAGGAAGCAGGGTAAAGGACTTGGGTACAGGTGCAATGCTGCTAACGGTAAACTACTATGATGTAGAAGGGCGCATGGTACAGAGTAGATCTGAAAACCATTTAAATGGGACCGACATGGTCGGTAATACCTATAATTTTGCCGGAGAACTTACAAACACTACTAGAACACACAGTGCCTCTGGGGTGATCACGGTTATTGCCAATAGGTATGAATATGATCACATGGGCAGGAAATTGGCTACAGTGCAACGGATCAATACTCAAGGCGAAGTTGCGTTAAATAAGCTGGATTATAATGAGCTGGGGCAGTTGAAGCAAAAGAATCTGCACAGTACGGACGGAGTTAGTTTTTTACAGAACACCAGATTTGGTTACAATGAACGGGGATGGTTAAAAAACAGTATTTCTGATCAGTTCAGTATGCAGTTAAACTATAATGATGCTTTGAATGTTGCCCCACAATACAACGGAAATATTTCAAACCAGTTGTGGGGAGCTGGAATCAGTTTGCCAAATATGTATAACTATACCTACGATAAGCTTAACAGACTTAAAAAAGGTAGCAGTATTGGAATATCTATGAGCGAGGAACTGACTTATGATTTAATAGGCAATATTTCGTCCTTGAGCCGCGATGGTGGGCCGGCAAACCAATACAATTACGACAATGGCACTAACCGTTTAAGTTCTGTGAATGGGGTGACGGGAGCATATGTTTATGATGTTAATGGGAATGCAACAACTGACGGTAGAAACAATGCAGTTATAAGTTACAATTATTTGAACCTGCCTGTTCAGATCAGCGGAAGTCAGAATATTAGTTATAATTATAACGCTATTGGAGAGAAACTAAGAAAAGTGGGCCCTGGTGGGACTATTGATTATGTTTCAGGTATCCAATATAAGGTGGATCGATCGATCGATTTTATTAGGACTGATGAAGGCGTGGCAAGGAAGACCGGGGCTAATTATAGCTATGAGTATAACTTAACAGATCATTTGGGTAATGTTAGAGTTAGTTTTTATAAAAATCCTATCAGCGGGGCAATGGAAATACTTCAGCGCGATGACTATTATGCTTTTGGTTTAAGAAAGATCGGTTCTCCAAATTCAAATGTGAACAAGTATCTTTACAATGGCAAAGAGTTGCAGGATGAGCTTGGACAGTATGATTATGGAGCAAGGCTCTATGATCCTGTTATTGGGAGATGGAATGTAGTGGATCCGATGGCCGAAAAAGGCAGAAGATACTCGGCATATAATTATTGCTTTAACAATCCAATTAGGTTTGTTGATCCAGATGGTATGGAGGGAAAATCCACACATACAGATTTCTTTGGAAATGTGATTGCCGTTTATGATGATGGTGATTTGGGAGTGTACAGGCATATATATGCAGAATCTAAAAAAGATGTTGATGATCTTAGAAGTGCGACGGGTACAAGACCTGGAGGAGGTGAGTTTATGGGGGATACCTGGACGGCTTTAGGATTTGCAAATTTTGATGTTTTTGAGGCGACTGGAGAAATTGTAGTAGAAAAAGGAGCACAGATAATGTTTGCGTCCGAATTTGCGACAAATGAGGTTGGTAATATTCTCGCTAATGATCCCTCAGCATATGAGTATTCACAAAAGGCCGGAAGTGGCGGGGATTGGGATATCAAAGCGCATTCTCCTGGTGGTGCAGGATATGGATCTAAATTATTTGGTAAATATGCGTCAGCGAGAGATGCAGGTAATTTTGCTGCGGGTGCGGTCGCGAAAAGTTCATTTTGGCCAGGCATTATGATTGACTATGGATTTGGTCTTTATAGTAAGTCTGGCAATAGTGGAAGTGAGTCAATTAATAATTTTGGTAAGGACATAATGACCACGCCAACGGGTATTGCAGCTAATATCGGGGTGACAGCTAATTTTGGCGAATACAAATTGAGTAGGGAAGGCATTTCTGCCGGTAAAGCTTACATGGAAGGGGTAATAACGAAAGGCACTCCATCTCTTTTGGATTTTTTAAAATTATTTTAATATGATAAAAAACAACAGTATTGTTATAACTCGAAATTTTTTGTATAGTGTATTGCTTCTAATTTTGATTACATCGATCACTTCTTGCGAGAAACGGAACCATTTTATATATTATAAGTATAATGGAGTGACAATCACACGGTATTATGAAGATGCTGAAAGCAGATTTTATTATGGTTATTTCAATAAAGAAAGTGATCTGCCAGACGATTATATATATGGAAAGTACCCGGGGAGAGATGGGGTAATGGACGCTATTCTTATTTTCAAACCAGGGGGTAAGGTGGAAGTTGAACAGTTAAATTCTATTTATATTTATGGGAATCCGAAGAACTTAATACTTCGCCCATATGAATATCCAGGCAGTCGCGAATTTTTAATGAAAATAAAACAACAGGAGAATATTGTTCAAGTATACAGTGCCCTTAATATAGAAATAGAGCGAAATTCAAAAAATGAATCTAAAGTTGTAGTCGTTTACCCCAAATAAAAAATCGCACTTGCAAGAGTAATTTAATGTAGAAATTTAAGCCCGGCATATTTTAAGTGCTGGGCTTTTTTTAAGATTGTCACATCCTGGAAAAACTTGACTAATTAAAAGTTAACAGTATGATAAATTAAGGAATTAGATCAAAAAAGGTAGCCCCGAAAAGCGTTACAGAGAATCTTTTAAAAAGAAAGTTGTTCAGGAATATGAACGAGGCTTTTTAAATAGGATGAAATCCAACTTAAGTATGTGATAGGTGGTAATTAAAGAGTTTTGGAATGGTACCGCCAGTTCAGGTATCTACATGAACGAAGTGTAATATGGGTAACATTAATCAGTTGAGCCGTAACGGTGGTCTGATGAACCAGTATTATTACAGGGGCAACAGGATAGACAGGATCAATAAACAAGTTGCGTTGCTGAGAGCAGATATAAATACAGGCCATGTAATGGATGAGAAACTCGATTTGGCTATTAAGAATGATCAGAAAGTATATACCTTTTTGACGATTCTGAAAAAGCTTTATATGATGCAAAAAACCTCATTTTAGAAAATAAAACTGTGGAGTGTGTCATATACTCAGATGAAAGTAAAATCCTTTATCATTTAGATCATACAAGCTCTCTTATTTAGTGCTTAGCCTATTAAGTTTTAAAAAAGATAAGATTGTAGCAAGAATCTCAACAATAGCGTTAATCGATTCTTCCTATTGGATTATTCATACCAGTAATGCTGTTTTTCGTTCGAAATCTGTTTTATAGGTTGAAGGGAGTAGAATATTATGATGTTTTGGAATAGATACGGCAAAGTCATGATTGGCCTTAACTTTTTATAAGGAAGTAGACTGGCTCCAAAAATTTCGATAATTTAACTATTTCTCTAAACTTTTAGGGGCCAGTCTGTTAATGGATGATGCTCTTTTCTTTGTGATAATTTTTTTAGAGGTTATCGGTAGTGGATTCTATTGCACTTTGAATGGCTGCAGGTACATTCGATAAAATATCGTACCCGGTTGCAGATTCGATAGCATTAACGGTTGTACGATATGTTTTCCAATTGGTATTTAAACCATTTGTATTGGGCATATTTACGGTAATTACCCTTGTGGATGAAGTAATGCGGCTTAAATCATTATTACCGTTAGGCAACACCACAATTACTTTCCAGGTATTAGAAGGTACGTTAATTCTGCCATTATCGATGGTATAAGTAAGCCCGCCGTTGCTTCCTGTACCGCCTGATCCATAAGAGCCACAGATAACATATACTTCGTTGCCTGCTGTTACCAGCGAACGGGTATAATTTTCCAGATCGGCCCATGGCCCCTGGTTATTATTAGGTGCCTGAGGCATCATATTGCTCATTAAGAAAGTGGCAGAATTTGCTGCAACAGAGGCTGTTCTATCTGCCGAAGGACAGTTGTGGCCACGATCAAATCCTGAACCAGAGTAACTGCTGTTGGATACCTGGTACCAGCCAGAAGGCAAAGTATTATCGGCCCTGAAATCGTCTTGCCGAGGTGTAGCGCCCAGATCGGAAGATCCGATATGCCAGCTTACCCAGTTCGGCGTAGCCCTGGTTTTGCTGTAAGAGAGCGTATAATAGGTGCGTTCCATCAGGTAATTTTCGGGATAAGAAGTGCTGGCAACGGCATTGCTGGGGTTACCCATTAAAAGGTTACTGTCATCACCCGGAGTGACCGGAGGATTGGTTGTTCCGCCGACAGTAATACTGAAATCGTCTATATTGATACGTGCAGTACCACCGCTGATTTTGCGGATCTGAAAACGTACATTCCCCGAAATGGCCGTATTAAAGGTTACGGTTGATAAGGTGTTGGTGCTGCTGGTAATGGTACTGCCAGATTGCGACCAGCTCGAACCACCATTGGTAGAATACCAAAGCTGCCAGGTACTGTTGGCATCGGTACCGTATTTACCATGGGCAATACTTACCGCATCTGCTCCGTTGACGTCGAAATTCATACTCAAGATACCGGTATTGCGTATACGGACAGATTGGTTGCCATTTTTTGCGTCTGCCGTTAGGTTTCCTATCAAGGCATCGTCGAGGTTCCAGCTTCCACTGCTTAAGGTTACGGATGCGGCGGCATAACTTCCTTTTGTAGCCGATTCGAAACCTTCAGGAAAACCGGTAACAATAGCCTGTGTGCCGGCAGTAGCTGCCTGGTTATTTAGTTTTTGTTCAAATAAACTGCTGTCTGGCTGAAATTGGTTTTCTTTTTTACAGGCAGCAAGGCCAAGGCACAGAACGGCCAGTAAGCTTATTTTTTTTAATGCTTTCATGTTTAGTTTTAGGTTTATTTAATGGATGGGATAAATGGCTTAGGTTTCGACAGCAAGTGTTTCAATAACCACACAGCTGCCATCGGGCAAATAGCCGGTAATCAGCACGGGGATGCTGTTGCTGCCTTCTACTCTGATTACCTGTATATTAGAGAGGTTTTGCTTTAAGGAGGCATAAAACAAGGCTATTTTACGGGCATTTTCTACCATGGGTGCGTCGGATGCATCGACCTTTGAAATAAGGTGGTTAAAAAATGTAACGTGATCCAGCTGTTTCAAATTGGAGGGAGCTGAATGGTATTGAGCCGCAATTTTTTGCAATAGTTGTGCAGGAGGAATTTTGCCCCAGTCGGCCACTTTAAAAGGGCTTTCTGATTCGGTAAAGTACAATACACCCACTAAAAGTTTGGTAATTGTAGCCAGGATGTTGTTATTCATGTAAATTAGGGATAGCTGTTAACTGGTATTAACGGTTCTAATTTATAGAAAATGTATTTAGATCATACTAAGAAAAGATTAATATTGTGTTAATTTTTTTACATGGTAGTCTGTGGTTGGTTACAATGGTTGCTTTTGAAGCAAAGGCCCTGTAGCAGGTAATGTAAACTGCCGAAAAACTACTGATGCGGTTAGTGAATTAAATCACCTCTCCATTTTCAATAAAGGAGGGGACGATATTTTGTAATTTAAAATGCTTTCCAACAATTCAGCTAATCAAAACAAAATGAAAATTTACATTTCTATAATCAGTTTTTTGTTGTTGACTATTGGTTACCGGTAAATTGCCAGGAATCAAAATAAAATAAGTCATTTTTCCCTTTGAACAGGAAGTAAAGATCATGTAAACCTGTTAAAGATTTAAATGGTGTTTTTATGGTTCTCCAAACATCTCCTTCACCCTTATTTGTAATTTCTACCACCCCCAACACCGGGCCATCTATGGCATCTTTTCGCACTTCGATCTGACCTCCATAGAGCGCTGCCACCAAAACCTCCAAAGCACTTACTCCTTTTGAAAAGTTCACATCTCTTACTTTGATATAATCTCCGTTATGGATAGTTGTGAGTACCATTCCTTTTGGGGTTTTTCCGCCATTTTCAGCAGGCTTAACGCGCCCGAGGTCTGTGGCTAAATCTGTTTTAACACCTTCACTATAAGCCATCGTAACGGCTTTCACGTTTTGATACGGATTAATCGTACCAACGCCCTTCAAATCTTCGGATGTCCAAAACGGAAGTTTTTCAATGGTACCATCTGCTTTGTATCTGAGTTCCTTTACACGAACGGAGCGGCGCTCATAAGGTTGACTCATTGTTTTTATTCTCAACGTTTGGTCAAATCCAAATACATAAGATTTTCCTTTATAATCAATAATCCCGGGATGGTTGCCGGCCGATCGCGGGTCTCCATCCATAATCATACCTGCATATTTCCATGGACCCCTAGCTGTTTCACCCACTGCGTAACCTATTCCTTCAGGGCAGCAGGTTGAAGCATACGCCATATAATATTTCCCTTTCCGTTTCCACGCCCAAGGCCCCTCTTGGTAATGAAAAGGATCACTACTTCCTTTAATTTTTGCGAATGAAGAATCTTTGATCAGATCGCCAGAGATAGAAATCATATCTTCATTAAGTTTAACATACCAGAGATTAGGGTTGCCCCAATACAGGTAGGCCTGCCCATCATCGTCGATTAAAATGGTGGGGTCAATGTCTTCCATCGAATTTTTGATCAACGGCTTTCCGATCGGATCTTTAAATGGACCGTATGGGCTATCTGCTACTAATACACCAATTCCCATGGCATTAGGCATTGAGCAATAAAGATAAAATTTACCATTTCTTTCTACGCATTGAGATGCCCATGCACCATTATCTGAATTTGCCCATTTGAAATTCTTCATATATGCTACAGCACCATGATCGGTCCAGTTAACCATGTCGGTAGAGGTGTATAATAACCAGTCTTTCATTTTGAAGCCAAGCGCAAGGTCGTCATCATGTCCCGTATACAGATACACCGTGTCTCGATATACCAAAGGAGCGGGATCGGCAGTAAATTTAGTTTGAACAACGGGCGTTTGAGATAATGCTATCTGAATACAACATATTAAGGTTAATGTGATCGTTAAAAGTTTTCGGTTCATTTTGAAAATGATAGGCTATTTATAATCTGGTTTATATTTGGTTTGCTGTTTCTCAAATATAATCTGATACGGGTACTATAAAATTATCTAAAACCGACATTTTTTAGCACTATTCCGATATAGAAAATACATGCTTATCGGTAAAGTATTAAAAAAAGCTGTCAATCACTTGATGATACAGGCTTTCTATCGTCTATATCATTTAGTATTGCACAAGGAATTATGGCTGAATGGGAGACTTGTAGATGTATTGTAGACATTTTGGTGTAATGTAGTAGACGCTTTGTAGAATGCAAAGGTTAATTGCCCTTGCCCCAGATGTATAATTTTGTTTCTGATCATATCCAGGCAGAAATCTGGACAATCAGGCATAATAAAATACCAAATCATACCATGCATAACAGTTGGTGAAAAGATTGAGTTTTAATTATTGCTTATATGAATCCATATCATCTATCCGATTAAAAACATATGCAACAACAAAACATCGCAGATCTCGAACATCTACAATCAATTTATAACAGTGGCAATTATGCAGAATGCCTTGAAGCGGTAAATCTTTTCCTGCTTTTTAATCCTGACAGTCTGGATGGACTTTTACTAAAAGGTAAATGTGCATTTGAGCTATCGTATAATAGTGAAGATGCAGATAATATATTAGAGGTGGCCGTTAGTAGCTTTAAAGAGTTGCTCAAGTTGGCACCTGGTCATGAAGAAGCTATGCTGGTTATAGCCTATATTAACATCTGCATAAGAGGTACTAATTTATCTGAATCTATAACCTACTGCAACCAATTGGCCGCATCAAATCTTCCAGATACCAGGATAAAAGCCATCCAGTACCGGCAGGAAGCTTATTATCAAAGCGGAGACATAGACCATGCGTTAGCGGATTTAGATCTTTTAATAAAAATCAGTAAAGAAAACATTTCGGAAGATCGCGGCCGTGCCGATTATGAAACAGGTGTATTGTATACTAAAAAAGCGGCACTGTATTTAGAACATAAGAACGACCCTTCCAATGCGCTTAGGGCATACCAGGAGGGGTTGTCTTTCCGGCATAAAGATGTGCGTGTGTACTGCCTGTTTGCTCACCTGGCGCTTGATAACCAGGATTATGAGTTAGGTGGAAAAGTAGCGCAGATTGCATTATTTATGGGTGATGCCGATGAGGAGTTAATTGAGTTATATTTTAGATTGGATGAATTGACCAGAGAAGGCATCGTTACCCAATCTATTATATATGCCATGTTTATTGCACTTAAGATTTATAAAGAGCGTGTAAATGGTGGCACCGTTGAGTTATTGAGTTTGGCGCAACGTTATATAAAAATTTATCCCGAATGGTCTGTGCCTTATCACTATGCAGGTGCCGCATTATATGAGGTTAAAAGTTATCATGAAGCGCTGCCATACTTGCAAAAAAGTATCGAATTAGGAGGGCTTGCCCTTGGCCTGCAACGCTTTATTGAAATTTCGTACCGGGTAAACGGTGAATTGCCCTCAATTAAAGCATGGCCTGAAGACTCTGCCGTTATGTATTACAATGCCGGGGTAAGCTTTTTTTATGAGTCGGAGGCAGAGATCAGAACTAAAAACAATGCCTGGGAACTTTTACAGATCAGGGCTGGTTTTTACAAAATCTCTTACGATGCTTTCTATAACTATTTCTATAATGGCAAGGGAGATAGCGCCGCCAATGAGCCGCATATTTTTGCTATGTGCTGTAATAATTATGGGATAGCTTTAAGCGAGCTGGGAGATTATGAAAACGCTATCGAAATACATCAGCGTGGATATGCATTATCTCCTTTCTGGGAGCAACTGTATAGCTTAAGCGTGGCATTGCTGGCAACTAAACGATATCAGGAAGCAGTTGATGTGCTGGAGCAGGCAACGGCTTACGGCAGCGATTATTTAAGCTTTGAAGATTATATTGATTTAAAGGGTAAATACCTCACGGCTATTTATGGCCTCGGCCAGAAAGAGGAGGCGAAGGCGCATTTAACTGAAGTGGAAGAGGAATATAATAACTTTATTAAAACCTATGGAAACGGGCTAACATGCATATACCAATAAATTTGACCCCCTTTCGCCAATTTCAAATTGACCCCCAGAGTTGTTGCTTGAAAAAAGCAGAAGTTGTTGTGCAAAAAGGC
>NZ_JACHCQ010000034.1 GCF_014205835.1 Pedobacter sp. AK013
TTAAAACATAAACAACCTTAATTAGCCAATAAGCCTTATTTATCTTCAATAATCAATTTTAACCGGACAACAGTGAAATAAATTCAGCATGACGAGCGGTTTAATAAACAAAATATTAAGCGATGGATATTCCATCGCTTTTTTTTATTTTTACATAATGAGCAAGCAAACCATTACTACCGAACCAAAACGACCAGTAGATATACTTTTTGATAAGTATGCCGAAAGCCATCAAAACCCTACAAACAAACTGGTGCATTGGATCTGTGTTCCATTAATTGTGTTCAGCTTATTGGGTTTAATCTGGCAGATCCCTTTTCCGCATATTGGCTTTTTAGGCCGTTATAACGGTTTTTTTAACTGGGCCTCTTTTCTGTTGGCCTTTAGCTTGTATTATTATTTTACACTATCGCCCGTATTGTTCTTTTTAATGATTTGGGTAGTAGGATTGATGAGCTATTTTATTGTTAAGATTGAGCAGGCCGTGGGCTTGGGCAGCGGTACTGCTTATGCCATTTATGCGGCTATTTTTGTTGCAGCCTGGGTAGGCCAGTTCATTGGACATAAAATAGAAGGTAAAAAACCATCATTCCTTGATGATGTTAAATTCTTGTTAATTGGTCCGATTTGGTTATTGCACTTCATTTGCAAGAAAGTGGGGATCCGTTACTGATCAAAAATAGTAGTTAACTTTTAATTAACCTTAAGGTAAAACAATGTTAATTAACGCCTAATTTAAAGTTAACATTGTGGTAATAGTTTTGCCTTTATCAAATAAAGGCAAATTGGAATTACTAAACTCTTTTAAAAGAGCGGCACTTACTGTGTTCGCTTTGACGATCAGCATACTTTCGTATGCGCAGACAGGAAAAATTTCTGGAACAGTTACCGATAAAAAAACGGGCGAAACCTTAATTGGGGTAACGGTTAAAATTAAAGGTACAACTAAAGGTGTTTCAACGGATGTTGATGGCAAGTACACCTTACAGGCTATGGCCAATGGAAAATACACACTTGAGTTTTCGTATGTGGGCTATCAAACTAAAGAGGTATCTGATATCGATGTTAAATCGCCAGCGGTTACCAGTTTGAATGTGGTGCTTAATGAAGCTGGCGGTCAAAATCTTCAAGAGGTTGTTGTTAAGGCAAGTTACAAGCAAGAATCTATCAACACATTGTATGCGCAGCAAAAAAATAGCGCATTAATTTCTGATGGTATTTCTAGTGACCAGATTAAAAAATCGCCAGATAAAAATACTTCTGATGTTTTAAAAAGAATCAGTGGTGCAACTATTCAGGATAATAAATTTGTTGTGGTTCGTGGGTTAAGCGATCGTTATAATACAGCAACGCTTGATAATTCTACTTTACCAAGCACAGAGCCAAACAGAAAAGCATTCTCATTTGATATTGTGCCCTCAAATTTGGTTGATAAAATAACAATTAGTAAAACGGCCACACCAGATTTGCCAGCAGATTTTGCCGGAGGTGCTGTTCAAATTACAACCAAAGACATTCCAGATCAAAACTTTTTATCTTTCGGTATAGGTTATGGCTATAACAGTCAATCAACCTTTAAAGATTTTTCTGCTACAAATAAAAATACATTAAGTTATTTGGGTTTTGAAGATGGGGCAAAGCAATTGGCCGAAAATTTTCCAAGCGCAGCAGAAGTAGCTTCGGGCTTAACAAAATCAAAAAATTTGGCTGCATTAAAATCATTTCCAACTGATAATGCCATCAAAAATACAAATGCATTGCCAACCCAAAACTATCAACTAAACTTAGGTAGGGTAAAGCATTTCGAAAATAATGATAAGTTTGGTGCATTATTTTCCGTAACATATAGAAATGCACAAAATATTAATCAAAATGTTGAGCGTAATTTTTACGTTTATAATTACAACGATAATCAATATAAATTCTCAACTAATTTAGGTGCTTTAGCCAATTTTGCATATAGTTATGGCAAGAATAAAATCAGCTTTAAAAACATCTACAATAAAAATTACGATGATAATTATACCACACGTGCTGGTATAAAAGATGGTAACTCGTTAAACCAGTTTTATGCTTACGATGTGATGCAGAAATCGCTTTTTAAAACCACTTTAGAAGGCGACCACCAAATTGGCGAAGGCAATAATAAATTAAAATGGACAGCCTCATATAGTAATGTAGGTAACAACCAGCCAAATCAATTAAAAATAAACTATACTAAGCCTTTGGCCGCTCAAAATGATCCAAGTGTTTTATACCAAGCAAACATTACATCATTGGGTAAGGATAACACCCGTTTATTTGCAGATTTAAACGAAAACATTTACTCTGGAGATGTAAATTATTCTACACCGTTTAAGCTATTTAACGCCTCTACCACATTTAAAATTGGTTTGGGTTCTCAATATCGTGATAGAAATTATACTGCCCGCTTTTTAGGCGCACAATTAAACATTAATGATATTGATGAACAACAAAGAATCAGAGCACTGCCAATTACCGAAATTTTTAGTCAATCGTTATTTGATGCAGGTGTTTATGAGTTGAAAGAAATTGGTAGTGACTTAGATAATTATAAAGCCAATTCGTTTACCAACTACGGCTACGTAATGTTAGATGAAAAAATAACCGAAAAATTTAGGGCGGTTTATGGTGTGCGTATCGAAAATTATAAGGTTCAGCTACTAAATGATATTAAAACCTATGTTGATGATACGAAGTTGGATTTTTTGCCATCGGTAAATTTAACATATAGCTTAAACGCAAAGAGCAATTTAAGAGCTTCCTATTATCGTACATTGGCTAGGCCGGAGTTTAGAGAATTATCATTATCATCGTATTACGATTATGAGTTGCTGGCCAACCAACAAGGTAATCCTAACTTAAAAAGAACATCGATAGATAATGCCGATTTACGTTACGAAATTTATCCAAATGCGGGCGAAATTTTATCGGTTTCTGCTTTTTATAAGAAATTTACAAATGCCATAGAATCATATCGCTACGATGTTTTATCTACGCCCGATATTTCATATTTCAATACAAAAAAAGCTTATTCTTACGGGCTTGAGTTTGAAGCCAGAAAAACTTTAGGTTTTATCAGCGATAACGAATTTTTAAAAAATACTACTGCTTATTTTAACTTATCGTTGGTTAAATCTAAAGTAACCAACCCCGATGATCAAAATTATATTGATAAAGTTAGGCCAATGGTTGGGCAATCTCCTTATGTATTTAATGCAGGTTTGCAGCATAGTGCCTTAGATAATAAACTGAATTTTAGTTTATTGTATAATAAAATTGGCCGCCGAATAATGCAAGCAAGCGGTATCGTTTTCCCTAGCACATGGGAAAATCCAAGAGATGTTTTAGATTTTCAGGCAAGTTATAAAGTAATTAAATCAAAAGGTGAAATTAAATTAAATGTTAGTGATATTTTAAATCAAAGAAGCATTATTTACTTTGATTATAACGGAGATAAAAAATATAATGGCAGCCTGGGTAATGGTGGCGATGAAACAGCAATGTCGTACAAACCAGGTACTAACATTTCATTATCGTTTAACTACACATTTTAATAGTTAAAAAAATAATGCTGTAACATAATAACAATCAAAATATCAATTATAAAAATATTAAATCATAAAAAATGAAAAATCAGTTTATTTTACTGGCACTGTCGGTAATTTTATGCTCAACTTCTTGTAAAAAGAACATTATTGTAGAAGATGCATCGATTAACGCCCCATCAGGCAGTAATGCTTTTGGCAATGTAACTGTAATTTCGGGGATAGGTGATAATACAAGTACCGGAACAGGCGCTGGTGTTACTGAAATTAATACAAATACCACCTGGACAGCCGATAAAATTTATTTGTTAAAAGGTTTTGTGTTTGTAAGCAACAATGCTACATTAACCATTGAGCCAGGTACAATTATCAAAGGCGATAAAGCTACAAAAGGTACATTAATTGTTACCCGAGGTGCAAAAATTAATGCTGTTGGTACTGTTGAGAAACCAATTGTTTTTACATCTGCATCTGCAGCGGGCGCACGTAGAGAAGGTGATTGGGGAGGCGTTATTCTTTTAGGTAAAGCACCAGTAAATACAGGTACCGACGTTAAGATTGAAGGTGGTTTAGTGCAGCCAACAGGTAAAAATGATAAGGATTACATTTATTACGGAGGTATTGATGTTGCTGATAATTCAGGTACGATGAAATATGTTCGTATAGAGTATGGCGGCATTGCTTTTTCTGTTGATAATGAGATTAATGGCTTAACAATGGGTGGTGTAGGTAATGGTACTACACTTGATTATATACAAGTTTACCGCTCTGGCGATGATGCTTTTGAGTGGTTTGGCGGCACCGTAAATGCAAAACATTTATTGGCTATTGGCACTTGGGATGATGATTTCGATACAGATTTTGGTTATTCGGGTAATGTACAGTTTGCATTGGCACAACGTGTGGCTACCGTTGCCGATCAATCGCAATCTAATGGTTTTGAATCAGACAACAACGGAACTGGTACAGATCAAACACCAAAAACTTCGGCTGTTTTTTCAAACGTGACCATTTTGGGACCTATAAAAAAAGCTGGGGATGCTTTTAATGCAAATTTTTATCACGGAGCACAAATTCGTCGTAATTCTTCTATCAGTATTTTAAACTCAATAATTTCTGGTTTTCCTATCGGGATATATATTGACGATACCAAGGTGGTAACAGCTAATTCAACATCAACTAATTTCACTTCCGGAAATATGGTTATTGCTAATAATTTGATTTATGGCACTAAAAATACTGAGGTTTTGGTTAGCAATACAGCTGCGGCTGCAGCTATTGAGGCTAAACTTCGTGCTGATAATGTTTTTGCAAAAGATTTGTTTGGATCCTCGCTTTATACAAATGCCTATTTATATGGTAGCGATTTTGGTTCGGGCGCAACATTGGGTACGCCAAACTTTGTATTATCTACAAATTCGGTAGCGGCTACGGGTGCTGCATTTACCAATCCAAAAGTTTCGGGTGCATTTTTTACACCGGTTGCTTACAAAGGTGCATTTGGCCCTACAGATAATTGGGCAGCCGGTTGGGCAGCTGTTGATGCACAATCTTTAGCTTACACTACCCCAGGTGCAGTAAGATAAAACCTAATTTAAAACAAAAAAAGCCAGTTGAATATTATCAATTGGCTTTTTTTGTTTTATTTACTCGCGTCTTCTTTTTTAACCACCTCTTTTGCTACAACTGCTTTTGGAGCCGCAGGAGCAGCTTTTCTTCTTTGATAAATGGAGTGATAGAATCTTCTGTAGCTGGGATGGTCACTTTCTTAGCCAATTGTTTGGCCAACTTACCAACCAAGACAGTTTGTACGATCTAAGCATTACATTTGAAGCTCATGGTAAAAAAACATATCTTTTAGGCCTTGGAAAAAGCATAACCTGAAGTAATCTTGCTAAAGCCAACGAAAGATGTAACAGCAGAATGTCGAAAAATTTGCTCATTACCTGATTGGGATTGCCTGCAACAAACGTACTAATGAAGATTTTGTGGTAAAAGGCAAAACTGGTTCGTCTTCATTACAAGAACCCCGCCGGCAGATAGAACTGTTTTTTATATGGATAAAATAGCATTTGAAGATCAAGTCCTTTTGTTGAACTTCTGAAAATGCCGTCCGTATTCAACTTTATTTAGCAATAACAGCTTACTGTCTGATAGCAATAGTAGCCGAAGAGCTTAAAATTAGCCGTTCAATCTACGGAATATTACAGGTAATAAGCATATCGTTACTAGAAAAACCGCTTTAAATAAGTTGCTTAAAGAAAAAAGATTACAACGATACAAAGAATCGAATTGTAACCAACTGTCGATCAGATTGTTTTACGGGGATAGTTATAATCGTATTTATGAAATAATTTACATTTATATAGTTTATCCTGTTGTGTTTAGAATTAAGTTTTCAATTTGTTGATTTTTAGTATTTTAACACTTTTTACGCATTTTGTAATATAATCTCATTATGATTAATCCAAATACGCTCTGTTATATGCTTAATATAAATCGATAATATTCATTCTTATATAAAGATTTTAGAAAGTTGTTGAGGTCGTTCTTTATATATAGAATTCAAAACCTAGATTTAGAGCATTTGAGCCAAATGCACAACAGGTAGGTTTAATGTTGTAATAACAAAATGTTAATATGAGACTAGTATTTTAAATTATGAAAAATCTAAAAATTAATGCTCTTAAAATCGTAATAGTTATGGTTATTGGGCTTATTACAATCACTAGTTGTAAAAAAGAGAACTTAACAGTAGAAAAAGAAACTGTACTTAATACGGATGAACAACTCTATAATTTAATAATTAACAGTGGTGTGAAATCTGAAAACATAAAGGATGTTGGAGAGTATTATTTAGTCGAAGGCGATATGTTGTTTAAAAAAAACAAGTCTGATTTGAAAAAGGTTAGTCAATATTTGAAAGGCAGTGCTGATTTTTCAACTAATTTAAAACAATCCATTCAGATGAGTTCGCCTGGAAGTATACCTGGTAAAATATCTCAGTGGCGTACAATTGGTATAATTTCATCTCATAATGTTGAAAATATAAAAGTTTACTACGATTCATATCCTAACCCCTATGGTGCTCCGTGGAGTTCTGCTTGGAAAGTAGCGACCGAAAACTGGCAGAATATTCCAAACTGTAAAATAAGTTTCTATAATGATTTTAATAACAAATGGACGAATCAATATACAGATAATGCAATAACAATTATTGAAGGAGTTCCGCTATACCCTAGTTCTTATGCTTATGCTGAGTTTCCAAGTTCGGATAATGCTGGCTATAGCATTCATATAAATACAAATGTTAGTTTATCGGAAGGGCAAAAAATCTTTGTACTAAGTCATGAATTAGGACATTGTTTAGGTTTTAGACATACCAATTGGCAATCAGACTGGAGAGAATATAATGCTCCAGAAGGTGCTATCCAGATACCAGGGACACCCGCGACTGATCCATCTTCTATAATGAATAATGGCTCAAGTTTTCAATCTGTTCCAAATTGGAATTCATTTTCTTCTTATGATATTATTGCAGCTCAAACACTTTATCCATATAGTTTGTATGATAATTGGATAAATGACGTTAGTCCTTTTGCTGGTTATGGTGATTCTGATTTACATCCGGAAATTACATGGAATAGTAATTTAGTATCATCATCAACTGTTTCAATTGAAATTTATCAATATGGAGTAAGTAAAGGCATTATAGCTTCAAATATTCCAAATAATGGTTCTTTTATAGGTAGTAATAATTATAGGTATTATTTACAGCCGTCTACTCATGATTATTTCTATGTCCAGTTAAAAATAATTTCAGATGATAATCCTTCTATAAATGATATGACTAAGGCATTTAATTTTTTCTGGGACTAATAGATTTTGATTATTCAACATGATATTTGATTATTCCTTAAAAGCTTATTTATACTTGAGATTCTTTGCAAACGAAACTTATCCGAAATGAGAAGACTTAGGTATTGATGCTAGTGTTTTCGACTTAGGTGCGACACTGAAGTTTACTTTAAACACAGGATCGATATTATTGGCTGGCGCAAGCTTTACAGGATTTAATGGTTTTGAAACAGTAACTCACCGTGGTGCTTTTGGTACTACAGACTGGACAGCAGGTTGGGCTAACTTTACACCTCAAACTAACGTTTATTAGGCCTTTAAGAGTATAAAATACAAAAAGCCAGATATCTCTATTTGGCTTTTTGTATTTTATATTTCGTTGATAATGTATTTTAGCTGAAATAGAACAAAAAAAGCTGGATAATTTCCATTAGAAAATTGTCCAGCTTTTTTATTTAAAAGTGGTATCGCTATAAAAAAGCTTTTTATGAACGTATTCGACTAATTAAATTTTAATTTACTCTGCTATTGGCTCTTTTTTTACTGCTTTCTTTACAGCAGCAGGTTTAACGGCTTTCGCCTTTGGAGTTGCAGCTACAGCTTGCTCTTCTTTGATATATGGCGTTATAGAATCATCTTGAGTGGCGAAAGTAACTTTTTTAGTTAATTGCTTTGCAAATTTTTCGATTACTTTATCTGCTTTTTTGGCTTTGCCGTACTGGATAACAAGTTCGTTAAATGCAAGGGCTAATTTCGATTCTAATTCTTTGCGTAGTTTTTTGCTTGTCGAATGATTTTTCGACTTGGATTTGTTCTTTTTCATCTAAAACTTATGGGTTTTCCCAAAGATAGAGAATCGTAAAGTTAAATTAATATTATCATTATGTTAATACTTGCGCGTGTAGTTAACATGTAAAATATTTCCTATAACTTAGTTTAAATCAGATCGATTAGGTTTTAATCCAACGAATATGAACTATCCAGTATTAATCGGAGTAATTATTTTAGTTGCCATTTTAATCGTTTATCTTATCAAAAGAAACCAAAAAGACAAAAAGGAATTTGAAGAAGAGGTAATCCAGTCAGAACTTCCACCTGAGAAAGACGATAAAGAAAACAGCTAAAAAGTATTTCCTGGCGCTATATCTCCGCCCAGATCGAGTGTATTCTGGAAACCTTCCAGGTATTGAAGTAAATGCCGTTCGGCATTTGCGTAAGAAGTAAATGTTGATGCCGGTTCGTAGGCATCAGAATCAGTTTTGCTTTTGTAAAATGAACTGATTTTGAAAACGAAAACTTTGCCATCATTAATTGGCGACATAATTCTAGCCTTAATAGCATGACCGTTTACCTCAACAAAAAATTCTTTTAAAACAGTATAGATAACAGCAGACATAGACAAGGTTTTAGATTTAACTCAATATGAGAAATCTAAATTACCTTAAATAGCTAATGAATCAACCTGTTATTGATAAAATAACTATTTTTTAACATTAATTTAATATAAAAAGTTTATTTCTTTTATTTCCTAGTAGGCTCGTAAGCATAAACAACTTCGTATTTACTGTTCTTGAAATTTGAAGAAAGTTGTCCGATTTTTAGATTTTGAGACTGGGGTGTAGGCTCACAATACGAATATTTCTTGCCTTTATAAGTAACTGGTTCGCCAACTGGTTTATCAAACTGTACGGCAATTGTTAAATGTTTAGGGTAAAGCAGGGCAATCATCGGCAGGTTATATATTTCCTTTACCAGGTAAAAAAATAACGCAGCCCGATCATCGCAATCGCTGTAGGTACTTAATAATGTTTGTTCTGGGGAGAAACGTTTTTCCATCCCGAAATTTTCACTATCATCTTCATATAAAAAACCATAACGGGTAAATCGCATCAGGTAATCAACACCTTTTTTCTGATCCATGTGTTTCAGGTTTTCTTTTAAGGTAGGAATAAGAGAGCTGTATGTTTCTCTGCTCAAAGGAATATTAAAATAACTTTCAAAATCTACTACCGGATAGTTTTTAAAAATGGTTTGCACATCTTTATTAACTTTTAGCTTAAAATGGTGAATTTTCTGGCGGTAACTAAATTCGATGTCTTTTTCCTGATAACTTTCTGGTTTAAAATCTGGCATTCTGGTTACCTTATAAGAGAATGGATTTTTAGCCTCTGGAATTAAAATTTTAACAGGCTTGTAAGTATCAGTCTGTTTAAACAGTTTGCCATAATCATGGTAATTTAGGCACATAAATTTTTTATCGTCAATCATAAAAAACGGAATATCGCTGATATCCTCTTCATTTCTTACATAAAAGATTACCTGATCGTTGCCTACCGCTAACCTTGCATCATAACCACATTTACTTAGTAAAAACCATTTGTATAAGGTATAAGCGAAATAATTATCTGCTTTTGGGCTAATCTGCTCGGCTGTTTTACGGATTAATTGATAATAAATCCAGTCGTTTAGATTATATTTTTTCTGGTATTTTTCTAAAGACGAAATAAGTGATGTGTATTTGCCTGACGAGATACGATAGTAAAAGTTAGAAACGGCTGGCGTAGTTGCTGTTTTGGGTATGGGAAAAACTACTGAAGAATCGACACTAAAATTGAAAGTTCCATCATAAAAATCGAAAGAATAGTTCTGTCCATTTGTGATGATGGTATTCATCATCAGGCAGGTGAACAAAATAGTCCTCAGAATATATATGTAAATTCCTCTTTTCAAACCGCTCTATATTTGGTTACATTAAATTTACTTATTATTAATGTAAACGCAACAATTTGTTTATGTGAATAACTGTGGTATTGCTTAACGTAGTGTTAACATTAAGGCTGATTCAAAGAACTTGAAATTGCTGCTTTAAAGAAAATTATAGTGTTGGTAATATCCCTCTATACGGCATCAATAAATTCTATAAATAACATTTCATTAATATCAATTTAACAAGACAGGCCTACTTTTGTGGCATAAATATTTGGTTAGTATTTATAAAGTTTAGGTTAGTTGATAATAAAAAACCCAGATGGATGTCTGGGTTTTTTTATTGTATTTATTTATAGATTTTTGCCAAGCTTTTCGAGCATTTCTGGTGGAATATTATGTGTATCAACCACTAAGAAACCATCTAAACAATCAGAAAACTTAGGATCGATATTGAATGAGATAATTTTCGCATTTAGGTTCATATATTGCCTCAATAGTACGGGTATTTTAATATGCGAATTTTCAATGTCGCCAATAATACTATCTAAATCTTTAAATGATTCGCTACTATCAACCAAGGTATCAGTAGCAATAGGCAATAAATCGGCTTTGAATTTATTTCGGGGTTTAACATATTTCGCCATTTCATAATCGAAATGATTTTTGGTAATGTAATCTACAATTAAGGCCTTACTAAATTTAGAGAAATTGTTGCTAATGCTCACCGGCCCGAACATGTAACGGTATTGAGGATTATCGATAAGGTATTTTAAAATGCCTTTCCAAAGTAAAAACAATGGAAGTGGTTTACCTTGATATTCTTTTCTGATCCACGATCTGCCCAGCTCGATCCCCTGTCTCAACATCGGGTAGAACTGATCTTTCATTTTAAACAGTTCTGACAGATAGAAGCCACGGCGACCCATACTTTCTAAAATTTCATCACCTTTACCAATCCGGTATGCACCTACGATATTTTCAAGGTCTTTATCCCATATAAATAAGTGGTTATAGTAGATGTCGTAATTATCGAGATCAATTTTTTTGTTGGTTCCTTCACCAACCTCACGGAAAGTGATTTCGCGTAAACGGCCAATTTCTCTTAAAATATTCGGGATTTTTAAAGTCGGAACAATATATACTTCGTAATTTTTCTCCGTCCAAACCCTGAAATCTTCCAGAACCGCTACTTCGTTTTTAATTAAAACCCTCGAAGTTTCTTCAATTACCTCGGCAGGTTTCTTTTTAATCTTAAATAAGTTTAACGGATTAAAGAGTTTTTTCTCTGTATCTAAACCAACACCAAGCGCATATGTACGGGCCCTTAAAAAGTCCATCAGTTTATTGCTGCTGTTCATATGCGAAATTTCAGATACGGCAATTGGTTTGCCAATCCGCACCTTAATGGTGCGCCCATGTTTATTTAAAAACTCTGATGGCAGTTTTGCTGTGCGCAGTGTAGGATGTATAAAGCTTAAAATGTTAAAGAAAACACCGTTATTACCATGGAAATAAATAGGTACAACAGGTACTTTTGCTTTTGCAATCAGTTTTCCAACAACAGGGTGCCACATCCTGTCGGTTACCTGTTGGGCATCTAACTTAAAGGTAGAAACCTCTCCTGCAGGGAAAATACCAATTGGTGTTCCATTTCTAAGCAAATCAAAAGTAGTTTTTAATCCACTGATGCTTGAAGAATGCTGCACATTTTCGAAAGGGTTTACGGCAACAAAAAATTCATCAAGATTTGGTATTTTTTTCAAAATGAAATTTACCATTACCTTGGCATCAGGCCTAACCGTGCATAAAAGTTTAACTAAAGCCAAGCCTTCTACTCCACCATAAGGGTGATTTGCAATGGCAATAAAAGGGCCTGTTTTTGGAATGCTGTTTAAATCATCATCATCAAATTCTATAGAAACACCAATGGTTTCTAATATCTTGTCTATAAATTCTAAGCCTTTAAAGTGTTGATTTTGAGCAAATACGTCGTTGATATCGTTCAGTTTCATGATCTCCATCATCAAACCTGCTAAACCTGGTACACCTAGCTTATCTATCTTTGTTGCTTTCGCAAACTCAGATGTAGTTATGATCTTCATATAAAATTCTTAGATTGTTGATAGGCAAAACCTATTCTGTTTTGCAATCCCAAAAATAAGATTTATATTTATAATCCACATGTCATATCGCATCAATGAGAATTTGGTTCAACAAAAATTTTGGTGTTAGCAAAAGTGAATTCAACGGGCTACTGTTTCTGGTCTCTATTATTATTGTAATTAGGGCTACACCTGTTATATACGGTTATTGTCAGCCAAATTTGAAAGATGATCCGAATCTTTTGGCACAAATTCAGAAAATAAGCATTACAGATCAGGTATATGCCAATACCATCCGCGATCGGATTGAAAATACAAACCCTGAAAAAACAGTTAAGCTTTTTAAGTTCAATCCCAACACTTTAGATGTTGAAGGTTGGCAGGCTCTAGGTCTGTCGGCAAAACAGGCGCAATCTATTATAAATTATACCGCTAAAGGCGGCAAATTTTACAAACCAGAAGATCTTCAGAAAATGTATACTATTTCGCCAGAAATGTATAAAAAGATACTGCCTTATGCCAACATACCCGATCAGCCTATCCATGCTTCAAAAAAGTATATACCTTTCGAAAAAAAGGAGTTTGCTAAAAAAGCTTCGGTAATTGTTGATATTAATCAGGCAGACTCGGCACGGTTGGATGAGATTAAAGGTATTGGCGGAACTTTTGCACTCAGAATTATCAAATACCGCGAACGCTTAGGCGGTTTTTACAAAAAAGAACAACTTCTTGAAGTTTATGGTTTAGATTCTAATAAGTATGCAGAAATTAAAGATCAGATTGAAATCAGTAATATCCCATTAAAAACAATAAATATAAATACAGCAACTTTTAACGATTTAAAGCGTAATCCCTATCTTTCCTTCAAACAGATCAATGCCATTATTCAATACCGCAAACAGCATGGCAATTATTCCAGCATAGCCGATCTGAAAAGAGTTGTGCTTTTAAACCAACAGGTTATAGATAAAATTACCCCTTATGTTTCTTTTTAGAAGGAATATTTATTTTTGGTTTTGGAAAGCAAAACCTGTATTTCATGGGAGCGCTTGTTCCTGCTCTTCGCTTTACTCCGTTGCACTCCGTGTTCGCTACGATCAGGTTTAGATATGCAGGATAGTGCTGCAAGTTTTTGCAAATAATTTAGAGCACATTGTTTCTGCGCCCTGCGACCCTAAATCAAATCTTAGTAACTGCCGCGCCACCTAAACCCAATGGAAGCGGGCACAAAGTAAAGTGGACAGTGGGGCTACATTATCCTAAACGCTTCCAAACCTGCTTTCCTAAAAACAGCCCACATTTAAATATTCCTTTTTTTGAAAAGCAAAACCTATATTCATAAGCACATTTGTTCCTGCTCTTTGCGCTATTAGTTCTTCCCGCGAGCCATCATACAGTTTAAGTTGTAAAAAATCATAAAAAATATTCTTCCTTAATTTTCAAGGTTTAAAATTAACCGATAAACTAATTGAACCGAATACCATTTCATTCTGTAACGGCACAAATATTTAATAGTAACTAACTATCAAATAATTGTTTATAATTGCCGTAACTAACTACAAAATATAAATTTAATGAGCGTAAGCTTCGATTTTTCAGAAACAGAAACTCAGCAGAGTGTAAAGGCCATGGTCCGCGATTTTGCAGAGAAAAACATTCGTCCACATATAATGGAATGGGATGAGGCACAATATTTCCCTGTTGAATTGTTTAAACAGCTTGGGGAATTAGGATTAATGGGCGTTTTAGTTCCCGAAGAATATGGAGGCTCTGGATTGGGCTACCAGGAGTATGTTGATGTAATTGTAGAAGTAGCGCGAGTTTGTGGTTCAATCGGCTTATCATTAGCTGCACACAATTCTTTATGTACTGGTCATATTCTGGCTTTTGCCAACGAAGAACAGAAACAAAGGTGGTTGCCAAAACTGGCAACAGCCGAGTGGATTGGTGCCTGGGGATTAACCGAAGCCAATACAGGTTCAGATGCCCTAAGAATGTTGACCACCGCTGTTGAAGATGGCGACGATTACATTATTAATGGATCAAAAAATTGGATTACCCATGGCAAAAGCGGCGATATTGCGGTTGTTATGGTAAGGACAGGAGAGCAGGGGAGTTCGAAAGGAATTTCAGCCATTGTAGTAGAGCGCGGTACACCTGGCTTTACCGCGGGGAAAAAGGAAAATAAACTGGGAATGCGGGCGTCAGAAACCACAGAAATGATTTTTGATAATTGCCGCGTACCGAAAGCCAATTTGTTGGGCAATGTTGGCGAAGGTTTTAAACAGGCCATGAAGGTTTTAGACGGTGGAAGAATTTCTATTGCTGCATTGGCCTTAGGAATTGCAAAAGGTGCTTTTGATGCTGCTGTAGCCTATTCGAAGCAACGCCAGCAGTTTGGTCAGCCAATCTCCAGCTTCCAGGCCATTAGTTTTAAACTGGCTGATATGGCTACAGAGATTGAAGCAGCAGAGTTATTGATCAGACAGGCGGCAGATTTAAAGAACAGGCATTTGCCTATGACAAAAGAATCGGCAATGGCGAAATATTTTGCCTCAGAAGTTTCGGTAAAGGTAGCTACAGATGCCGTTCAGATATTTGGTGGTTATGGTTATACTAAGGACTTTCCGGTTGAGAAATTTTATCGGGATAGTAAATTATGTACAATAGGAGAGGGAACATCAGAAATACAAAAAATTGTAATTGCCAGAGAAGTATTGAGTTAAGGTTAAAGCAGAAAGCTTAAAGACCAAAGCAAATTGATGCATTTTTAAGAAAACAACAAACCAAATATATTATGAGTAATCCGGACGGTTTAACCACTTCCGGATTTTTTTGTTTTAAAATTTTAAAACCTCCCACCTTGATTTAATGTTAAGACTAAAGCAATAAACAGTTTTCAGTTGGCAATTGGCAGTTACCAATGAACAAATGACCAATGAACCGTTGCACTAATGAACTAAAAATATGGCAAAGTATTCAGAAAAAGCTGGTGAGAAAGTAGAAAAAACCATGCACGAAATGAAAGAAGGTAAGCTTAAAAGCGGATCAGGTAAAAAAGTGACTTCCAAAAAGCAGGCAATTGCTATCGGATTATCGGAAGCCAGGAAAGAAGGGGCAAAGGTGCCTAAGAAAGGTTAAAAGCTTAAAAACTAAAGCCAAAAGGTCAAAGCTAATTTGAAATTGATTAGCACAACTCTTGATGAAGTTAAGTGCCGCTTTTTGCTTTGGTCTTTGGACTTTCAGCTTATTGCGATATATCTTTCGTAGTTAAAATGCTATCCACAACATAAACACTAAATCCACGCCATGGCAGGGTGTGTTTATATTCTTTGTAGTGTAATTCGAAAAATTTGCCGCTATTGGCCATCATTTTTTCAGCAATTTCCTGGTTAGCGATAGAAAATTCGAATTCGTTGTTCTGTAGCGTTCCTGTTTGTCTGGATTTGATTCCGCTTTGGATCAATTTCCCTTCGTAGGTTTTAAATACGTAACCTTTTTTTACTACATAATTTAATTCGCCGGCTTTTACGCCTTCGCCAAAAACAAAGAAATACCGGTAATAGCAAACTGCTACGAGTAAAATAACGACTATAACTGCGATAATTGAGCCTACTTTTTTGCCTGTTGTCATATGATATAATGTATATATAAATGTAAGTAAACAACAGTTTAGTTTAATGAATGATTTAAATAAAAATTTCTTTTTATAAATCTTTCTCATTTTCAATATTTTGCTTACATTTGCAGCCCCGATAACACGGGAAAATTTAAAAACCACGAGAGGAGGTATTTCAGCGTTATGATCATTATCAACATTAAAGACGGCGAATCATTAGATAAAGCCCTTAAACGTTTCAAGAAAAAGTTTGAAAAAACTGGTGTATTGAGAGAACTACGTAGTCGCCAAGCATACGAGAAAAAATCCGTTGCTCGCCGTACTGAAATTAAACATGCTGTTTACATTCAGAATATGAATCAAGATACAACTGCATAGTTGTTTAAGATATAAATACATTAAAGTCCCAATCGTTTGATTGGGACTTTTTTGTTTTAAAAAGAAATGAAAAACTTTACAATAAACAATGAATTAATGATTTCTTTATATCAAAACTATTTGTAACTTCATATCAATACCCCGCAAAAAGTTATTGAATGTTGCTAAAAAGTTTTATCACCTATTTAACTCACGAGAAGCGCTATTCTCCGTATACCGTTACTTCTTATCAAGCAGATTTGAATCAATTTGAGGAATTTGTTAACAGATCGGAACTGGATCTTATTGAAGTAAAACATACCCATTTGCGCAGTTATCTGGTTGAGCTGATGGAGGAAAAGCTATCGGAACAGACCATTAATAGAAAACTTTCAGCTTTGCGGAGCTTTTATAAATTTTTGCACAGAACCGGAAAGATTGATCAAAATCCCACGGCTTTAATTAAAGCGCCAAAAATACCTAAAAGGCTGCCTGTTTTTGTTGATGCACAAAAGATGGATCATTTATTGGATTCGCAGCAATATTTCGATGAAAGTTTCCCTTCCGTTCGCGATCATTTGGTAATCGAACTGCTTTTTGGAACGGGCATGCGTTTAACAGAGCTGCTGCAGCTAAAAGATAGTGATATCAATATTTATTCAGGAACGATAAAGGTATTGGGTAAAAGGAATAAAGAAAGAATTATTCCTGTAAATAAACAGCTTATCAATCAGGTAAATACCTATATTGACCTAAAAAAGTTGCAAAACTTTAATAACAATTTGCTTATCTTAATCGTTACCAATACAGGTGCAGCGGCATATCCAAAATTGATATACCGTATTGTTACCTCATACCTAAACCACGTATCAACCAATGAGAAGAAAAGTCCCCACGTGCTCCGGCACAGTTATGCAACAAGCCTGTTAAATGCAGGAGCAGATCTGAATGCAATTAAAGAACTTTTGGGCCATGCCAGTTTAGCAGCAACCCAGGTTTACACCCACAATTCGATCGAAAGATTAAAAACAATTTATAAACAAGCCCATCCAAAGGCGTAAAAAAAGGAGGAAAAATGAAAATCGGAGTTCAATCAATCCACTTCAGTGCAGACAGTAAGTTGTTAGATTTTATACAGAAAAAAGCAAATAAGCTAGATCAGTTTTTCGACCAGATCATCAGCGGAGAAGTGTATTTAAAGTTAGAGAACGTAGAGGACGAGGCCAATAAGATCAGTGAGATTAAACTCATTGTACCTGGAGGTACCCTCTTCGCTAAAGAACAATGTAAATCATTTGAAGAAGCCACAGATCTGGCAATCGAATCATTAAGAAAGCAGATTACGAAACATAAAGATAAAACACGTGCAAAGTTAATTGAGGATAAAGCAATTTTAAGTGAGATTATAACGAAAGATTATTAGTAAAATCTCTCCAATATTACAATGTAGCGGAGCGGTACAATTTAATGTGCCGCTCTTTTTGTTTTCCTTTGCTATCGTCATCTCGAGCGGAGTGAAACGTAGCCGAGAGATCTATGTTGAGAATACTTTTTATTTAGATCTCTCTGTTTCGCTGCGTTTCAGTCTAGATGACGACATTTCTTTATATCAGTTTCTTGAATAATTAAAGAAATCGGGCGCTATTTGAGCAAGTTTCTATAAACTAATTCTAATTTTCTGAACAATTCTCTATAAAGAAAGCCTGCCTCGCTACTTAAATTTTAGCCTTATTGAAATTAATTCATTCGTTATTTGTTGTAATTACGCATTATAATCACGTTTAAGAGGATAATAGACAAAAAAAAGGAAAAAAAATATTCGATTTTAAGCGATTGATTATTAAGCTCCTTCAGGCATATAATGAACACTAACTAAAATAACTTCATTATTTTTTTCAAATTTATTTTGAAGTGAAATATAAGTGTGTATATTTGCATTCCCTTTCGGAAACGGTGTTAGGCCAAGAAGAAAAGGCTTGTTCTTTAAAAAGATAAAAGTTTTAAAAAAACACGTTAATAGTATGAAAAATGAAGATTTTTCGTATCATTGCACAAAATTTAAAGCCTCCTTAGCTCAGCTGGTAGAGCAACTGACTTGTAATCAGTAGGTCATTGGTTCGATTCCGATAGGAGGCTCTTTTTATTTTAAAGTGTTAGCATTTTAAAGTAAAAGATGGGGAGATTCCAGAGCGGCCAAATGGGACAGACTGTAACTCTGTTATCGCAAGATTTCGAAGGTTCGAATCCTTCTCTCCCCACACTTTAAATGAATGACCAAATGTTTTAATGATAGAATAATTCTCTCATTCTTTCATTCAATCAATCACTGGTTTTTAAAAGCGGAAGTAGCTCAGTTGGTAGAGCGATAGCCTTCCAAGCTATAGGTCGCGAGTTCGAACCTCGTCTTCCGCTCCAATAAAAATTAGAAAGTGGGCAGTTATCGGTAACAGTTTTAACATAGTTAAAACTAAATAAGCTGGAACTGGAGACTAAAAAGCCGACTTAGCTCAGCGGTAGAGCACTTCCTTGGTAAGGAAGAGGTCGTGGGTTCAATTCCCATAGTTGGCTCAGGTATAATAAAGCTTTGTTAAATCTGTTTAATAAGCAGAGTAGGCAAGGTTTTTTGTGTTGAAATAACAATAAATAAAAAATAATAAAAAGTTAACCTACTAATTAGTTATAAATAAAATGGCAAAAGAAAAATTTGACCGCAGTAAACCGCACTTAAACATCGGTACAATCGGTCACGTCGATCACGGTAAAACAACTTTAACAGCAGCTATTACAAAAGTTTTGGCTGATGCTGGTTTAACTGAGGCACGTTCATTCGATTCAATTGACTCTGCTCCAGAGGAAAAAGAAAGAGGTATTACAATCAATACAGCTCACGTTGAGTATTCAACAGCTAACCGTCACTATGCACACGTTGACTGTCCAGGTCACGCGGATTACGTGAAAAACATGGTTACTGGTGCTGCTCAGATGGACGGTGCAATTATCGTTGTTGCTGCTACTGATGGTCCAATGCCACAAACTCGCGAGCACATCCTATTAGCTCGTCAGGTTGGTGTACCTTCATTAGTTGTATTCATGAATAAAGTGGATATGGTTGATGATCCTGAATTATTAGAATTAGTAGAAATGGAAGTTCGTGAATTATTATCATTCTATGAATTCCCAGGTGATGATATTCCTGTAATCCAAGGTTCTGCATTAGGTGGATTAAACGGCGATCCTAAATGGGTTGGTAAAATCATGGAATTAATGGATGCTGTTGATAGCTATATTCCAATTCCTCCACGTTTAACTGATCTTCCATTCTTAATGCCTGTTGAAGACGTATTCTCAATTACTGGTCGTGGTACTGTTGCCACTGGTCGTATTGAGCGTGGTGTAATCAACTCTGGAGATCCAGTTGAGATCTTAGGTATGGGTGCTGAGAACTTAAAATCTACAGTAACTGGTGTTGAGATGTTCCGTAAAATCTTAGATTACGGTGAAGCTGGTGATAACGTAGGTTTATTGTTACGTGGTATTGAGAAAACTGATATCCGTCGTGGTATGGTAATCTGTAAACCAGGTTCAGTAACTCCTCACACTGATTTCAAAGCTGAGATCTATGTATTATCAAAAGCAGAAGGTGGTCGTCACACTCCATTCTTCAACAAATACCGTCCTCAATTCTATTTCCGTACTACAGACGTTACTGGTGAGATTTCACTAGCTGAAGGTACTGAGATGGTAATGCCAGGTGATAACGTTACAATCACTGTAAAGTTAATCAACGCTATCGCAATGGAAAAAGGTCTACGTTTCGCTATCCGTGAAGGTGGTAGAACAGTAGGTGCTGGTCAGGTAACTGAAATTTTAAAATAAATCTTAAATCCCGGTTTACCGGGGCTTAAGTAAAAATAAGAAAAGCAAAGTGTTTGAGTACGCTTAAACACTTCGCTTTCTAAATACGGGAATAGTTCAACGGTAGAATAGAGGTCTCCAAAACCTTTGATCAGGGTTCGAATCCTTGTTCCCGTGCTAAACATAGTGATTGAGTGCAAGAATGAGTGAATGATTGAATTGAAAGCCTGGTTTTCAAACAATATCATTCACTCATTTACTCATTCATTCATTCAATAATTTGATATGGCTAAAGTAGTTGAGTTTATAAAAGAATCGTACGATGAAATGACCCAGAAGGTTACATGGCCTACATGGGGCGAACTGCAAAGTTCGGCAATTCTTGTATTAGTGGCTTCTTTAATTATTGCATTGGTTATTTTTGCAATGGATAAAGGATCGACATTTGTGTTAGATACTTTTTATAAATCACTTTCTAATTAATATTTACTAATGAGCGATCTAAAGTGGTACGTTGTAAGGGCTGTTAGCGGTAAAGAAAAGAAAGTAAAGCAGTACATTGATGCTGAGATCAGCCGTTTAGGTTTCTCTCATTTGGTTCCGCAGGTTTTAATACCAATGGAAAAATATTACCAAATGAAAGACGGTAAAAAAATTGCCAAAGAACGTAACTTTTATCCAGGTTATGTTTTAATCGAAGCTACACTAGATGGAGAATTAGAGCATATCATTAAAGGAATTAATAGTGTAATCGGTTTCCTAGGCGATAAAGCCGGTAATCCAATCCCAATGCGCCAGGCAGAAGTGAACCGTATTTTAGGTGTGGTTGATGAGATGAGCGAGCAAGGCGAAACGATGAATGTTCCTTATTATGTTGGCGAAGGCATTAAAGTAATGGACGGACCTTTCAATGGTTTCTCAGGTATTATCGAAGAGGTAAACGAAGAGAAGAAAAAACTGAAAGTTATGGTTAAGATTTTTGGACGTAAAACACCATTGGAACTTAACTACATGCAAGTAGAAAAAGAATAAGAAATTTTTCAAAATAAAATAAAACCGCAAGAAGTAAATTCTGCGGTTTTTTCTTTTTAATGGTTTTTAAATTACTTACAAAAACGTAAGTTTTAAACGGTAAGAACAAAAGGAGTTATCATTATTTGAGATTGAAAGAACACATCTTCTATAATTGATAACCGGATAACACAAAGTATATTCTTAATATGTTATACATTTAAAAATATATTTGCTGTATCTATTGCAGTAATGTAAGATTATCCATATCTTTGCAGTCCTTTAAGCTTTATAGGAGCTATAAGGAATTAAATGTTACATGCTTCCAATATTTAACATTGAGTTTTAAATAAACAAAAAACACAAAATGGCAAAAGAAGTCAGTGCAATGATCAAATTACAGATCAAAGGCGGAGCGGCAAATCCATCGCCACCAGTAGGACCTGCATTAGGTGCTAAAGGGGTGAATATCATGGAGTTTTGCAAACAGTACAACGCTCGTACCCAAGATAAAGCAGGTAAAGTATTGCCAGTTGTAATTACTGTTTATGCTGATAAGTCATTCGATTTCATCATCAAAACCCCTCCGGTAGCTATCCAGTTAAAAGATGCTACTAAATTACAGAGTGGTTCTGCTGAGCCTAACCGTAAGAAAGTTGGGTCGGTGACCTGGGACCAGATTAAAGTTATTGCTGAGGATAAAATGCCTGATTTAAATGCATTTACAATCGAATCAGCAATGAGTATGGTTGCTGGAACAGCACGCAGTATGGGAATCACCGTTTCTGGTGACGCACCCTGGAACAATTAATTAAAAAACAGTTTACAACAGTGGCGAAATTAACTAAAAATCAAAAAAAGGCACATGCTAAAATAGAGGCTGGTAAAGCTTATACTTTGAAGGATGCTGCTGCTTTGGTAAAAGAAATCACTACTACTAAATTCGATGCTTCAGTTGATATTGATGTATCTTTAGGAGTAGATCCGCGTAAAGCCAATCAAATGGTGCGTGGTATTGCTACTTTACCACACGGAACAGGTAAAACTGTACGTGTTTTAGCTTTAGTAACTCCTGATAAGGAAGAAGAAGCGAAAGCAGCTGGCGCAGACTTCGTAGGTTTAGACGAGTATGTAGCTAAAATTGAAGGTGGTTGGACCGATGTAGACATTATTATCACTACACCAGCTTGTATGGCTAAGGTAGGTAAATTGGGCCGTGTTTTAGGTCCAAGGAACTTAATGCCTAACCCAAAATCAGGTACAGTAACTAACGAAGTTGGTAAAGCTGTAACTGAGGTTAAAGCAGGTAAAATTGATTTTAAAGTAGACAAAACGGGTATCATACACGCCTCGATAGGAAAAGTATCATTCCCAGCAGATAAAATTTATGAGAATGCACTTGAGATTATTCAAGTAATTTCTAAATTAAAACCATCTGCTGCAAAAGGAACTTATTTTAAGAGCATTCACGTGTCTTCTACAATGAGTCCTGGGATTGCAATTGAAACAAAATCAGTAGCGGGGATCTAATCATGAACAGAGAAGAAAAAAACGAAGTAGTTTTAGAACTACAAGGACAAATGCAAGAGTTTGGCAATTTTTATATTGCTGATACATCTAGCCTTTCTGTAGAGCAGATCAATAACATCCGCCGCAAATGTTTCGAAGGTGATATCGTAATGAAGGTTGCTAAAAACTCTTTAATCCGCAAAGCGATTGAAGGTTTAGATGGCGATGCTTCTGAGATATACGAAGCGCTTAAAGGTTCATCATCATTATTATTCTCAAAAACAGCAAACGCTCCGGCTAAGTTGATTAAAACTTTGAGAAAAACTTCTGATAAACCTGTGCTTAAAGCAGCATATATAGATTCATCAGTATACGTTGGCGACGATCAATTGAATAACTTAGTAAGCTTAAAATCAAGAGAAGAGCTTATTGGCGATATCATTGGATTATTACAGTCACCAGCTAAAAATGTTCTATCTGCACTTCAATCAGGCGGTAGCAAAATTGCAGGAATTGTTAAAACTCTTCAAGAAAGAGAAGGTTAACGAACACCTTAAGTTCGCAAATTAAACAAAATTATTACACACGTAAATTTTTAAAATCTTAATAAAATGGCAGATTTAAAAGCGTTTGCTGAGCAATTAGTAAACTTAACAGTAAAAGAAGTTAATGAATTAGCTCAAATCTTAAAAGATGAGTATGGTATTGAGCCTGCAGCTGCTGCTGTAGTTGCTGGTCCTGCTGCTGGTGGTGATGCACCTGCTGCTGCTGCAGAAAAAACATCTTTTGATGTAATCTTAAAAGAAGCTGGTGGTCAGAAATTAGCAGTTGTAAAACTTGTTAAAGACTTAACTGGTTTAGGTTTGAAAGAAGCTAAAGACTTAGTAGACGGAGCACCAAAAGAATTAAAAGCTGGTGTTGCTAAAGACGAAGCAGAAGCTCTTAAAAAACAATTAGAAGAAGCTGGAGCAGTAGTTGAGATTAAGTAATCACTTAACTTAGCTAAGCTAAAAATGTATTAGACACCGACTGAAAATGTCGGTGTCTTTACCTGTTTATAAACATCTCATTTTGTTTGGTTAATGAGCCTGTTTAAAATCTGAACCAAACAAATAGTTTATTCTTAAACTAAAATCTTTTAGTCCATTGGCAAAGACAGTCGAACAAAGAGTAAATTTTGCAACTAGTAAGCACATTATAGACTATCCGGATTTTCTGGATGTGCAATTGCAATCATTCAGAGAATTTTTCCAGATAGATACCACATCAGACGATCGCTCAAGCGAAGGTTTGTTTAAAGTGTTTGCTGAAAACTTTCCAATAACAGATTCAAGAAATATCTTCGTATTAGAGTTTCTTGATTATTTTGTTGATCCGCCACGTTACGATATACACGAGTGTATTGAGCGTGGATTAACCTACAATGTTCCATTAAAAGCAAAGCTTAAGCTTTCTTGTAATGATGTAGAACATGAAGATTTTGAAACCATTATCCAGGATGTGTACTTAGGTACTATCCCGTATATGACACCAAAAGGTACGTTTGTTATCAACGGTGCAGAACGTGTTATCGTTTCGCAGTTACACCGTTCTCCAGGAGTGTTCTTCGGCCAAAGCCGTCACACTAACGGAACCAAATTGTACTCTGCACGTGTAATTCCTTTCAAAGGTTCATGGATCGAGTTTGCTACAGACGTTAATAACGTGATGTATGCTTATATCGATCGTAAGAAAAAATTCCCGGTTACCACTTTATTACGTGCTATCGGTTACGATTCTGATAAAGACATCTTGGAACTTTTTGATCTTGCTGACGAAGTAAAAGTTAGTAAATCTGGTTTAAAGAAATATATCGGTCGTAAACTTGCGGCAAGGGTATTGAAAAAATGGGTTGAAGATTTTGTTGATGAAGATACTGGTGAGGTAGTTTCTATTGACCGTAATGAAGTGATTCTTGAAAGAGAAACCGTTTTAGAAGACGAACACATTGATATGGTTATCGAAGCTGGCGTAAAAAGCATCATCTTATCGAAAGAAGATGGCGCAAGTCAGGCTGACTATACCATTATATATAATACATTACAAAAAGATACCTCAAACTCAGAAAAAGAAGCTGTAGAAAACATCTATCGTGCTCTGCGTAACGCAGAACCACCTGATGAGGAAACAGCACGCGGTATCATTGATCGTTTATTCTTTTCAGATAAACGTTATGATTTAGGTGATGTTGGTCGTTACCGCATCAACCGTAAATTAAAAATGAATACGCCTGATGAGGTTAAAGTATTAACAAAAGCAGATATTATTGCGATTGTGAAATACCTGATCAAATTGATCAACTCAAAAGAGGAAGTTGATGATATCGATCACTTGTCTAACCGTCGTGTACGTACGGTAGGTGAGCAATTGTACGCACAATTTGGTGTTGGTTTAGCCCGTATGGCCAGAACTATCCGTGAGCGTATGAACATTCGCGATAACGAGGTATTTACGCCAACTGATTTGATTAACGCCCGTACGTTATCATCTGTTATTAACTCTTTCTTTGGTACCAACCAGTTATCTCAGTTCATGGATCAAACCAATCCATTAGCAGAGATTACACACAAACGCCGTTTATCGGCATTAGGTCCAGGTGGTTTATCACGTGAGCGTGCCGGTTTCGAGGTGCGTGACGTTCACTATACGCACTATGGTCGTTTGTGTACGATTGAAACGCCTGAGGGACCAAACATTGGTTTGATTTCATCACTTTGTGTGCATGCAAAAATCAATAATTTAGGTTTCATTGAAACACCATACAAACGTGTTGAAGATGGTAAAGTAGTTGTAGATTCAGACGTTATTTATTTATCTGCAGAAGATGAAGATGGTAAAACCATTGCTCAGGCTAATGCAGAGTATGATGATAAAGGTGTATTTACAACTCCACGTGTTAAAGCACGTTACGAAGGTGACTTCCCGATTATTGAGCCTGAGAAATTAGACTTAATGGACGTTGCGCCTAACCAGATTACTTCAATTGCTGCTTCGTTAATCCCGTTCTTAGAACATGATGATGCGAACAGGGCGTTGATGGGATCGAACATGCAACGTCAGGCCGTACCATTGTTACGTCCTGAAGCACCAATTGTGGGTACAGGTTTAGAAGGTCGTGTTGCACGTGACTCGAGAACGCTGATCAATGCAGAAGGTGACGGTGTTGTTGAGTATGTTGATGCTAACGAAATTACCATTAAATATGAGCGTAACGAGGATGATCGTTTAGTTTCATTTGAAGGTGATAGCAAAACTTACCGTTTAATTAAATTCAAGAAAACCAACCAGAATACTTGTATCAACCTAAAACCAATCGTTAAGAAAGGTCAGAAAGTGACTAAAGGCCAGGTACTTTGCGAAGGTTATGCAACTGAAAATGGTGAATTGGCATTAGGTAGAAACTTGAAAGTGGCGTTTATGCCTTGGCAGGGTTTCAACTTTGAGGATGCGATTGTAATTAACGAGCGTATTGTTCGTGATGACGTTTTCACTTCATTGCATATTGAAGAGTTTGAATTAGAAGTACGTGATACTAAACGTGGAGAAGAGGAATTAACGCCAGATATCCCGAACGTTTCTGAAGAGGCTACTAAAGACCTTGATGAAAACGGTATTATCCGTATCGGTGCTGATGTAAAAGAAGGTGATATTTTAATTGGTAAGATTACGCCGAAAGGAGAATCTGATCCTTCACCTGAAGAGAAATTACTACGTGCAATTTTTGGTGATAAAGCAGGTGATGTTAAAGATGCGTCTTTAAAAACTCCTCCTTCCATCCAAGGTGTGGTAATTGATACTAAATTATTCAGCCGTGCTAAGAAAACTACAAAAGCTGAGGAAAAATCAGCAATTGAGAAATTAGACAAAGGATATAACAATATCACTGAGAAATTAAAAGCTGAATTAGTTGACAAATTATTCACGATTGTAAACGGAAAAACATCTCAGGGTGTATTTAACATTTACAAAGAATTATTGGTGGCTAAAGGTGCTAAATTTACACAGAAAATTTTAGCAGAGCTTGATTATAACCACATTAGCCCTAACAAATGGACTACTGATGATGATAAAAACGAGCTGATTAAAATGTTGCTTCACAACTACGGTATCCGTGTTAACGAAGAACTTGGTGCTTACAAACGCGATAAATTCGCAATCAGTGTAGGTGATGAGCTTCCATCAGGTATTGTACAAATGGCAAAAGTTTATGTTGCTAAAAAACGTAAATTAAAAGTAGGTGATAAAATGGCAGGTCGCCATGGTAACAAAGGTATTGTAGCACGTATTGTACGTGATGAAGATATGCCTTTCTTAGCTGATGGTAGCCCGGTTGATATTGTGTTGAACCCACTGGGTGTACCTTCACGTATGAACCTTGGTCAGATCTACGAAACCGTATTGGCATGGGCTGGTAAAGAATTGGGTGTTAAATTTGCAACTCCGATTTTTGATGGTGCTACGCACGATGAGGTGGAAGAATGGATCGCTAAAGCAGGTGTTCCTGCTTCAGGAAAAACCTACTTATACAATGGTTTAACAGGTGAGCGTTTCGATCAGACTACAACTGTAGGTATTATCTACATGTTGAAATTAGGTCACATGGTTGATGATAAGATGCACGCCCGTTCAATCGGACCATACTCATTAATTACACAACAACCTTTGGGTGGTAAAGCCCAGTTCGGTGGTCAGCGTTTTGGTGAGATGGAGGTTTGGGCATTAGAGGCATTCGGTGCAGCTAATATTCTTCAGGAGATCTTAACCGTTAAGTCGGATGATGTAATCGGAAGGGCCAAAACTTACGAAGCCATTGTTAAAGGTGAAAACCTACCAACGCCAGGTGTACCAGAATCGTTCAACGTATTGGTACATGAGTTACGCGGATTAGGTTTAGATATTACGTTAGACTAAGTATTAAGTATTAAAGTATCAAGTATCAAGATGGATTTTCTGTCTTGATACCCAATGCTAAGTACTTGCTACTAAAAACAAAAAGATATGTCTTACAAAAAGGATAATAAATTAAAAAGCAATTTCACATCAATCACGATTAGCTTATCGTCTCCAGAAATTATTTTGGAACGTTCGAGCGGTGAGGTGTTGAAACCAGAAACCATTAACTACCGTACTTACAAACCTGAGCGTGATGGTTTGTTCTGTGAGCGTATTTTTGGTCCGGTAAAAGATTACGAATGTCATTGCGGTAAATACAAACGTATCCGTTATAAAGGTATTGTTTGTGATCGTTGTGGTGTTGAAGTAACTGAAAAGAAAGTACGTCGTGAGCGTATGGGGCACATCGCTTTGGTGGTTCCTGTTGCGCACATCTGGTATTTCCGTTCTTTACCAAACAAAATCGGTTATTTATTAGGTTTACCTACTAAAAAATTAGATTTAATTATCTATTACGAGCGTTACGTAGTTATTCAATCAGGTTTAATGGCCGAAGAAGGTATCAACTATATGGACTTCTTAACAGAAGAAGAATATTTAGATATCTTAGATAAATTACCTAAAGAAAACCAATACTTAGACGATAAAGATCCTAATAAATTCATCGCCAAAATGGGTGCTGAAGCATTAGAAGATTTATTAAAACGTATTGATTTAGATACTTTATCTTATGATTTACGTCACCAGGCTGCTAACGAAACTTCTCAACAACGTAAAAATGAGGCTTTAAAACGCCTTCAGGTTGTTGAAGCTTTCCGTGGTGCCAATACACGTATCGAGAATCGCCCTGAGTGGATGATTGTTAAAATCGTTCCGGTTATTCCACCAGAATTACGTCCGTTGGTTCCATTAGAAGGTGGTCGTTTCGCTACTTCCGATTTAAATGATTTATACCGTCGTGTAATTATCCGTAATAACCGTTTAAAACGTTTGATCGAGATTAAAGCACCAGAGGTAATTTTACGTAACGAAAAACGTATGTTACAGGAAGCCGTAGATTCGTTATTCGATAACTCACGTAAAGTTAATGCGGTAAAAACTGAAGGTAACCGTGCTTTAAAATCGCTTTCAGATATTTTGAAAGGTAAACAAGGTCGTTTCCGTCAGAACTTATTAGGTAAACGTGTGGATTATTCAGCTCGTTCGGTAATTGTTGTAGGGCCTAGCCTTAAATTGCACGAGTGCGGTATTCCTAAAGATATGGCTGCTGAGCTTTACAAACCGTTCATTATTCGTAAGATGATTGAGCGTGGTGTAGTAAAAACAGTTAAATCTGCAAAGAAAATTGTTGATAGAAAAGATCCATTAGTTTGGGATATTTTAGAAAATGTATTAAAAGGTCACCCGGTATTATTAAACCGTGCACCTACGCTACACAGATTAGGTATCCAGGCTTTCCAGCCAAAATTAATTGAAGGAAAAGCAATCCAGTTACACCCATTAGTTTGTACCGCATTCAACGCCGATTTTGACGGTGACCAGATGGCAGTGCACTTACCGTTAGGTAACGCAGCAATTTTGGAAGCCCAGGTATTAATGTTGGCGGCACATAACATCTTAAACCCTGCAAACGGTACACCAATTACAGTACCTTCTCAGGATATGGTTTTGGGTCTTTATTACATTACTAAAGGCCGCAGAACAGATGAAACCAGAGTGGTAAAAGGACAGGATTCTGCTTTCTATTCTCCAGAAGAAGTTATTATTGCTTATAACGAAAAGGAATTAGACTTACATGCATTTATCAAAGTAAGGGTAAATGTTAAACAAGCTGATGGTTCTATCGTTAATAAATTAACTGAAACTACTGTAGGTAGAGTATTGTTTAACCAAATGGTTCCAGAAGAGGTTGGTTATATCAATGAATTATTAACCAAAAAATCTTTAAGGGATATTATTGGTGAAGTAGTGAAAATGACTGGTATGGCCCGCGCTTCTCAATTCTTAGATGATATCAAAGAATTAGGTTTCAAAATGGCATTCCAAGGAGGTTTATCGTTCAACTTACAAGACGTAAACATTCCGGTAGAAAAACATACTTTATTAGAACAGGCAGCAGCTGAGGTTGAAGAGGTAAGAAACAACTATAACATGGGTTTCATTACCAACAATGAGCGTTACAACCAGATTATCGATATCTGGACCCGTATTAACAACAGGTTAACTACTTTCGTTATGACTCAGTTATCTTCAGATAACCAAGGTTTTAACTCGGTTTACATGATGCTTGATTCAGGTGCACGTGGATCTAAAGAGCAGATTCGTCAGCTTTGCGGAATGCGTGGTTTGATGGCGAAACCTCAAAAATCAGGTTCAGGTGGCGATATCATTGAAAACCCGATCTTATCAAACTTTAAAGAAGGTTTATCGGTATTAGAGTACTTTATCTCTACTCACGGTGCGCGTAAAGGTTTGGCGGATACGGCGTTAAAAACGGCGGATGCGGGTTACTTAACCCGTCGTTTACATGATGTGGCACAAGATATGATTGTTAACGATAACGATTGTGGTACCTTAAGAGGTATGTATACCACTGCGTTAAAAGATAACGAAGATATTGTTGAACCATTATACGATAGGATTTTAGGTCGTACTTCATTACATGATGTGTACAATCCATTGGATAACACTTTATTGGTAGGTGCGGGCGAAGATATTAACGAAGATGTAGCTAAATTGATCGAAGAATCTCCATTAGAAGGTATCGAGATCCGTTCGGTATTAACTTGCGAATCTAAACGTGGTGTTTGTGCATTATGTTATGGCCGTAACTTAGCATCTGGCAAACGTGTTCAAAGAGGTGAGGCAGTTGGTGTAATTGCAGCACAATCAATCGGTGAGCCGGGTACACAGTTAACACTTCGTACTTTCCACGTGGGTGGTACTGCATCAAACATTGCTGCAGAATCTAACATTGTAGCTAAGTTTGATGGTGTTGTTGAGTTCGAAAATATCCGTACAGTAGATACACAAACCGAAGATGGTACAGTACAGGTTGTATTAGGCCGTTCAGGTGAGTTTAGAATTGTTGAGCCAGGAAGCGGTAGAGTGATCGTAACCAACAACATTCCGTACGGAGCTTTCTTATTCGTTAAAGAAGGCGATAAAGTAACTAAAGGCGATAAAATTTGTTCTTGGGATCCGTACAACGCGGTTATCCTCTCAGAGTTTGCTGGTAAAGCACAATTCGATGCCATTATTGATGGTGTAACTTACCGTGAAGAATCTGATGAGCAAACTGGTCACCGCGAAAAAGTAATTATCGATACCCGTGATAAAACGAAAAACCCTTCAGTTCAGATTGTTGACAAAAAAGGCGAGTTTATCAAAGGTTATAACATCCCGGTAGGTGCTCACGTTTCAGTTGATGAAGGTGAAACAATCCAAACAGGCCAGATTATTGCTAAAATTCCTCGTGCAACTGGTAAAACCCGAGATATTACGGGTGGTTTACCTCGTGTAACTGAATTATTTGAAGCGCGTAACCCATCTAACCCAGCTGTAGTAACCGAAATAGATGGTGTGGTAACTTTAGGTGGTGTTAAACGTGGTAACCGTGAAATCACAATCGAATCTAAAGATGGTGAAGTTAAAAAATACCTTGTTCCATTGTCGAAACACATCCTTGTACAGGATAATGACTTTGTGAAAGCAGGTATGCCATTATCTGATGGTTCAATTTCTCCTGCTGATATCCTTGCAATTAAAGGACCTGCTGCAGTTCAGGAATACTTAGTAAATGGTATTCAAGAGGTTTACCGTTTGCAAGGTGTGAAAATTAATGATAAACACTTCGAGGTGATTGTTCACCAGATGATGCAGAAAGTTCACATCGAAGATCCGGGAGATACTATTTTCTTAGAAAACAATGCAGTAGATCGTTGGGACTTCTCAGAAGAAAATGATGCCATGTACGACAAGAAAGTTGTTGAAGACGCAGGCGATTCGACTGAATTCAAACCAGGTCAGATTGTTTCATTACGTAAATTAAGAGACGAAAATTCTCAGTTAAAACGTAAAGATTTAAAACAGATCACGGTGAGAGATGCAAGACCAGCAACTGCGAGTTCTATCTTACAAGGTATTACACGTGCATCATTAGGTACTAAATCGTTCATTTCTGCGGCTTCGTTCCAGGAAACTACGAAAGTATTAAATGAGGCAGCAATTGCAGGTAAACGCGATAATATGTTAGGCTTGAAAGAAAACGTGATCGTAGGTCACTTAATCCCTTCAGGTACTGGTGTACGTGGTTATGAAAGAATCATTGTTGGTTCTCAAGAAGAATACGATAAATTATTAGCTTCGAAACAAGAAGAAGTAGAAGCTTAATATTTTTGATATTTTGTTTTAAACTCCCTCACCAAGTGAGGGAGTTTTTTGTTTGGAATAGATTTTGTAACTTTAATAAAAAAATAAGTACATGAGTGTTACAGAAATTCAACTTTTTCAGATCTTAAAAGCTAAGCTGGGCGAACAAGAAGCAGAGCAGTTGGTTTCTTTTGTCAAAGCCGAGGTTAAATCTGAATTTGATAATAAACGTGAGATTTTAGCTACCAAAGAAGATATAGCCAATATGCAAAAAACAATATATGTAGTAGGGTTAATTCAATTTCTAGCGATTATTGGATCGGTGATAGGGATTGTAAATTTTATGATTAAATAGGTTATTTAAATAAGTTCTAATATTATATTCTAAATTCCGCCATTAAGCAGCGGAATTTTTTATTTTTGAACTATTATGGAAGAACAACAAAACGAGAATCAATTAAATATAGAGTTATCTGAAGAAATTGCTGAAGGAATTTTTTCTAATCTGGCTATTATTACCCATTCAAATACCGAATTTGTATTGGATTTTATCCGTGTAATGCCGGGTATACCGAAAGCAAAAGTTAAATCGAGGATTATTTTAACACCTGAGCACGCAAAGCGTTTATTATCAGCATTAGAAGATAATATCCAAAAATTCGAAGCCGTAAACGGACGTATTAAAACTCAAGAAGAACCACCTTTTCCTATGGGCTTCGGTGGACCAACTGCACAGGCGTAAGACAATCAAAATTCTTACGAACAAATACTTGTATACTATGTTAGCATAGTATATATTTGTGTATAACCATTTATAGATGAAAAAAATTTTATTTAGCGTATTACTTTCTGCCCCACTTTGGGTTTTGGGGCAGGGTTTCCAGGTTAATTTACAAGGTCAGAAGCAAATTGGTATGGCAGGTGCAGGTTCTGCATTGGCTTTAGATGAGGCTTCTGTATTTTACAATCCTGGTGCAGTAACTTTCTTAGAGAAAAACTCAGTTTCAGCAGGAGTAAACCCATTATTGTTTAAATCAGCTTTCAAACAAAGCGGTTCTAACATCACAGAAAATGTAAAGAACAAAATTGCACCACCTTTCGAGTTTTATGCCGTTTGGGGGCCAAAATCTAATAAATGGAAGCTCGGTTTGGGGGTATATAGTCCATTTGGAGGGTTGGTAGATTGGGGCGATAACTGGTCTGGTAAGTATGCTTTAACCTCATTAAATTTAAAAGCAATCTATTTTCAACCTACTTTAAGTATTAAAATTACCGATCGAATTGGTATAGGTGCTGGTTTTGTATACAACCATGGGGATGTAAACCTTCAAAGAGCATTACCGGTAAATTATCCTGACGGTCGCTCTGGCCATGTTACCTTAGATGGTACGGGTAAAGGTTACGGATGGAATGCAGGTTTATACATTAAAACCTTAAGCAATATATCTTTTGCCCTGGTTCATAAATCAAAAGTAATTACCAAACTGGATGGGGGTACTGCAGACTTTACAGTTCCACAATCATTAGCAGGATCTTTTCCTCCAGGCAATACCTTTAGCGCAGAACTGCCTTTGCCTGCAACGACTAGTTTAGGTGTAGGTATTCCATTATCAAAAAGTACAGTTTTAGCATTTGATGCGAGTTGGGTACAGTGGCATATTTATAAGGATTTATCTTTTGATTATGCAACCAATACTCCTGCACTTGTAGATACAAAATCTGCTCGCAATTACCATGATGGTTCATCATTTAAATTAGGTATTAATCATCAGGCATCAGAAAAATTAGCTTTAAGAGCAGGTGTAGGCTATGCTTTCTCGCCGGTACAGGATGGTTATGTAACACCAGAGGCACCAGATGCAGACCGTTATATTTTAAGTGCCGGTTTAGGTTATGCGCCTACCCGCCATTTCGAAGTTAACGCATCGTTCTTTTTTGAGGATGTTAAATCGCGTAAACAAAAGAATATTGAAACAGGCCTTGATGGTACCTTTAAAACACTGGTTTATGCACCGGGTATTTCATTAACTTATAAATGGTAGGAGGAATTTAAATGAAAAGATATATATTGAATAGTTTCGTTGCTGCTATCATCCTTTTTGCAGCAGCTTGTAAACCCGAAATAGAAACCCCAGCGGGTACTACTGCCGGGCAGGCTAATTTTAGCAAGTACATCGCTGTAGGAAACTCATTAACCTCAGGCTTTGCCGACGGAGGCTTATATTTAGAAGGCCAAAAAGTTGCTTATCCAAACTTGATTGCTGCTAAAATGGCTTCAGTTGGTGGCGGTGCTTTTACTTCTCCGTTTTTTACTGATGAGCATTCAAATGGTTCAGGTTATCTTACCTTATCTGCACTGGTTAATGGTACGCCAACCTTAACACAAGTAACTGATAAATTAGCGTATAGAGATGCCGCCAAACATTTAGATAAATACAGTGGCGAAATCCAAAATTTGGGTATCCCGGGCATGCGTGTCGATTTATCTTTCGATCCATCGCTTACTTTTAGTGCCGCAAATCCGTATTTTGAACGTTTATTAACTGATGCACAAGTGGGTAAAACCAATTATTTTCAGTTTATACAAGGCAGAAACCATACTTTTTTCTCACTTTGGTTAGGAAATAATGATGTATTGGGTTATGCAACTAATGGTGCAGTTACCGTTACCGGCGATCCAACCACTGTTTTAACAGATAAAGTAACATTTTCATCATTGTATGCTAATTTGTTAAATGCTTTAACTGCTGGTGGTCAAAAAGGTATTGTAGCAACCATTCCAGATGTAACAGCTATTCCGTATTTTAATACTGTTAAACCATCTTTGCTGCTTGCTGCAGCACGGGCAGCTAATCCAGCTGCTCAGGCAGTATTCATTCAAACTGGTACAGGAGCGGTAAGAGCCGCAACTGATGAAGATTTAATCCGTTTGCCTTTCCAATCAGCTGGTTTGTTTGGTCAAGGTGCGATTCCTTATGGTTTACACCCCTTAAATCCAATCGAAAATAAATGGGTATTAGATAAGGATGAAGTAATTAAAGTAAAAGACTATGTAAACAGCTACAATAGCAGTATTAAATCTTTAGCTACCAGTAAAGGCTTGGCGATTGCAGATACCTATAGTTATTTTAACCAGGTTGCTAGTATTGATGGTATCAATGTGCAAGGTATTACTTTAAAGGCAGCTTTTATTAGCGGTGGCGCATTCTCTTTAGACGGGATTCACTTAACCCCACGCGGAAATGCGGTAATTGCCAATGTATTTATCGATGCAATTAATGCTAAGTATGGCTCTACCGTACCTTCTGTTGATATTACACAATATAGAGGGGTAAAATTCCCTGACAAATAAATCTTTTAACTGACAAATAAAAAAAGAGCATAAATGCTCTTTTTTTATTTGTCAGTTATTTTGTCTTCTATAAAGTTTATAATTTCTGCACTTTGATGGGGTTCAAACCATACTAATTCGTCATCTCTCCTAAACCAGGTTAATTGGCGCTTAGCAAAACGGCGGGTATTTTGTTTAATTGAAGCAATGGCATCTACAAGAGATGATTTTCCGTCTAGGTAATCAAAAAGCTCACTGTAACCTACTGTGTTTAAAGCATTGTATTTTTTAAATGGAATTAGCGATTTTACTTCATCAACTAAACCATCGGCAATCATTTGATCAACTCTTCTGTTAATTCGGTCATAAAGAACGGCTCTATCGGTATTTAAGCCGATTTTAATGATGTTAAACGGTCTTTCCTTTTTTGTGGCAGAAAGCATAGAGGAAAGTTTTTGACCTGTTGATAAGAATACCTCCAAACCCCTGATCATTCTCTGTGGATTTTGCTGATCTACTTTTGCAAAATATTCTGGATCTAATTCGGACAGTTGATTCTGTATAACAGTTAGGCCTTCTTCTTCAAATTGTTTATTCAGCCTTTCACGTATCGCTAAATCAATATCTGGCATTTCATCCAAGCCATTTATTAAAGCGTTTACATATAATCCGGAGCCCCCCACCATAATAGCGAGATCGTGGTTTTGGAAAATTTCTTCAAGTATTTTTAAACCTTCTACTTCAAAATCGCCTGTGCTAAACAATTGTGAAACAGCGTGAGAGTTAATAAAGTGATGTTTAGCCGCCGCTAATTCAGCAGCATTTGGTTTTGCCGTTCCGATTTCCATTTCCTTAAAAAACTGACGTGAATCTGCAGAAATAATTTCTGTACCAAAATGTTGAGCCAGTTGAATAGCCAGGGCTGTTTTGCCAATAGCAGTAGGGCCAACAATGGATATTAAGGTTTTTGGGTGGGGCATAAAGTTTTTATAAAATAAAAGCTGCCAAATTTAAATATTTGGCAGCTTTTTGCATTTATTATTTTGATGCTAACTAATAGTCATCTTTATGGCTATCATCTTCGAAGTTATCGCTATCAGAAAATTCATCTCCGAATTCGTCTTCTTCACTTTCTTCATCTTCGTCTCTTTCTTCAGCATTAATGCCCATTTCGCCCATGGCTTCTAACTCGTCGGTATCTTCTGGCACAAAGTTCATTTCATTTAAGAAATCAAATTCGCTGGCAGTGGCAACTGTACCTCTCGGATCGACAGATTGTGGACTGTTCTGCTCCATTATTTTTGGTGCCTCGCCAGTACTTTTGGCTAAAAACGGGTATTCGATATTAGGATCGGCATCTAAAATTATTTTGACCAGCTCTACATGGAAATCATAAGGGCGATCGAAATTATAGATATAGTAAAACTTTTGATGAGGATCTTCAATAAAACCGCTCAACTTAGAATTCTCCATTAAAACTACACGGTCTTTTTTACGTTCGTTTGGTAAATAGGCAATTTCATCACCTTTTAACCAATTATCGGTGCTTACATAAAAAGAGGAAGATTTTTCGGCATTATAACCCGTAGATCTGTGAATAGCCTTATGCAGGTCTTCAAATGTTTGGTTTGATTTAATGTCGATCTCTCTCACAACATCATCAAAATCTTCGAAAGTAATTCTAAATTTATAAATAGCCATTATAGTGTTTTGGAACCGTAAAAATAAAGTTAATTTATAATTACCACAATATCGGGCAGCATAAAAGACATCCTAATTGTAGTGTTTTAGCAATTAAATTATTTATTAACAGGATTTAATCCCATTTGTTTTGCCTGTTCTAGCATAAAATTAAACGCTTCCTGATAGTCGTTCGTAATCTCACCTTCCAATATGGCCTCACGGATGGCATTTTTAATTATGCCAACTTCTCTTCCTGCTTCAAGACCAAAAGTTTCCATAATATCATTTCCTGAAATAGGAGGTTGCCAGTTTCTAATTTTATCGCGTTCTTCCACATCCTTAAGCTTTTGCTTAACCAGCTCAAAGTTATTTCTGTATTTTGTTTTTTTGTATTCGTTTTTCGTTGTTACATCGGCATTGCAGAGTAACATCAGGCTTTCAATTTCCTCTCCGGCGTCAAAAAGTAGTCGCCTTACAGCAGAATCTGTAACGGTTTCCTGTGCCAGAACAATCGGACGTAAATGAAGCTGCACCAATTTTTGCACATACTTCATCTTTTCGTTTAAAGGAAGTTTTAGCTGTGTAAATATTTTGGGAACCATTCTGGCGCCTCTATCTTCATGGCCGTGGAATGTCCAGCCATGGCCTTCTTCAAAACGTTTGGTAGCAGGTTTGGCAATATCGTGTAAAATAGCAGCCCAGCGCAACCATAAATCATCCGTATCAGCACAAATATTATCCAATACTTCTAAAGTATGGTAGAAATTGTCTTTATGGCCTTTTCCTTTAATAATTTCCACGCCATAGAGCTGTGCCATTTGAGGGAAAATAATATGTAATAACCCGGTATCAAAAAGGTGTTTAAAGCCTATTGAAGGTTTTTTAGAGAGAATAATTTTATTCATCTCATCTGTGATCCGTTCTTTTGAAACAATACTGATACGCTGTTTTTGTGTTTTAATGGCATTCAGAGCAGCCGGATCGATATTAAAATTAAGCTGAGAGGCAAAGCGGATTGCCCTCATCATGCGCAAAGGATCGTCAGAAAAAGTAATTTCAGGATCAAGTGGCGTACGGATGAGCTTATTTTCCAGGTCTTTAATCCCGTCAAATGGATCTAGTAGTTCACCAAAATGATCAGCATTTAAATTGATGGCTAAGGCATTGATGGTAAAATCTCTGCGCAGTTGGTCATCTGCTAAAGTGCCATCCTCAACAATGGGTTTACGTGAATCAGAGCGATAAGATTCTTTCCTGGCACCTACAAACTCAACTTCTAAATCCTGAAATTTAATATTTGCTGTACCGAAATTTTTAAAAACAGCAACTTTAGTGTTCAGTTTTCTGCCAACAGCTTCAGCATATGTTATTCCACTGCCTACAACAACCACATCAATATCTTTTGAAGGGCGATCTAAAAATAAATCGCGAACAAATCCTCCGATTACATACGCTTCAGTTTTATTCTTATCGGCGATTAATGATAAGGTTTTAAATATTGGGTTTTGTAGGTGTTGTTGCATAAAAATTGTTTCGTCGTGCTGAATTTATCTTACAAGTAAAAATAGTGTTTTCAATTGCCTTGTAGCTACTACGTGGTCAGCATCTATTAAGACCCTGAAATAAATTACCTTCGGTGAGCTCGCTAAGGCTCGGTTGAGGGTGACGAATTACTTAATGATGCGAAATTAATAAAAACTATTGAAGCTTACTTCCTAATAAACTCAAATTGTCCACCGGGAGAAAGTTTCATAATGGTTGATGGCTTTCTGCTGGTTTTATTTTCTTGTTCGAAATCTATTACATAATCAACGGCATTGATGATTTCAGGATCGATATCGTCAAAGAATTTTGGCGATGGTTGTCCGCTTAAATTTGCAGAGGTTGAAACAATAGGTTTTCTAAAACGTTGGATTAATGGTGTGCAAAAATCGTGTTTAACAATTCTGATACCCACGCTTCCATCAGCATTGATTACATTTTGGGCTAAGTTTTTTGCTCCAGAAAAAATAATGGTTAATGGATTTTCTGCGTATTCAATTAAATCGTAAGCTACATCGGGGATTTCAGTTACGTAACTCTGCAGTTTGCTATCTACATCCAACAATACAATCAGGCTCTTTTCGGCAGGACGATTTTTTATTTTTAGTACTTTATCTACTGCTTCTGGATTTGTAGCATCGCAACCTATTCCCCAAATGGTATCGGTAGGATACAGAATAACCCCGCCGGATTTCAAAACTTCTAAAGCCTTATTAATTTCATCTCTAAGCATGCAGCAAAGGTATTTATAAATAGGAAGTTAAATTATGTTAATGTTTATTTTTTTTAACGCTACAATATTTAGTTTTGTTGCTATTCTAGATTACAATCTTAGGCTGGTTCTATAGAAATCAAATGGATTTGTAAAATTTATATCAGTGCTAACCTTTTCATTATAAAATTGTTATATTTAATATAGGTTATTTACAAAAGCAACGCAAATGAAAACGACACAAAAATTATTAATGCTTTTTACAGTGGTATTGGCATTAGCAGGATGTACAACACTCCGTACCGCATCTGACCATGATAAAAATGTTGATCTAAGTGGTTATAAAACTTACAATTTTTACGATAAAGGCATAGCGAGGGTTAAACTTAATAATCTGGATAAACGCAGATTAATAGCAGCTGTTGAATCTGAAATGAACGCTAAAGGATTTACCAAATCAGATCGCCCAGATTTATTAGTGAACCTGGTGGTGGTTGCCCGGGAAAAAACCGATGTATATGGCCCAGGTTATTATGGTGGCTGGGGTTGGGGCTGGCGTGGCGGATGGGGAAATCCATTCTGGGGCGGTGGAACCTATGTAAACCAATATATCGAAGGCACAATTATTATCGATTTCTTAGATCCTGCTAAAAAGATTTTATTCTGGCACGGGCAAGGATCTGGTTTTAATCTCGATAGTTTCAATAAAAGAGAACAACGTTTATATACAGGCGTAAAAGAAATATTGGCACAATATCCACCAACAGTTACAGCAGCTAGATAAGTTGTAAATATTAATTAAGATAACAGAAGGGTTGTTGAATTTTTAAATAAATTCCAACCCTTTTTTCGTGTTTTGTGTACAGCTTATTCGAACTTAAACCTGACATTCGCGGAAAGCCCGCAATCTGATCCTTAATCGGATGAGGACTTGTCGGCGTTGGCAAGACTAACGTTTAATAGTAGCAATAACCTTGCTTTTCAAATATAAAAACTCAATTTCTGCAGATTGATCCTAAAAATATTTCATTATCCTTTAAACTAAGAACCTATAGACATACCAAAAGGATACCTTTTTAGAGAGATAGATAGCAATCCATTAATTGCTGAGTAACGATAGGGCCATTGAACTTTTGAACAAATTCCAGCCCTTTTTCTTTCATCTCTTTTTGCAGCTGAGGGTTTTCTAGAATTTGATTAATGGCTTTTGTAAATCCAGCGACATCATTTGGCGAAACATATAAGCTATTTGGTCCACCTGCTTCTTCTAAGCATGAACCTGTTGCCGCAACAACCGGAACACCTGAATACAAAGCTTCAATAATAGGAATACCAAAACCCTCGTAAAAGGAAGGGTAAACAAAAACACTTGCCATTTGATAAATGCCTGGTAAATCGGCAAAAGGAATGTTTTTTAGGAATAGAATCCTGTTTTTAAGGCCAAGTTTTTCTATTTCCTTTTCAACAGTTTTAAAATAAGGCGTTTGCTTGCCTATTACCACTAATTTATATTCTTCGTTTACTTGTTTTAAAGCTTGAACGGCCAATTTTAGATTTTTACGTTCTTCAATGGTGCCAACGTTTAGGATGTATTTTTCAGGCAGTTTATAAGTTGCCTTAATGCGGCTTAAGTTTTCTTTAGCAAAAGGCGTTTTAAAACTGTCATCACAGCTTTGGTAAATGACCTCAATCTTTTCGGGGTTAATTCCATATAGATCAATGATATCTTCCTTTGTTTTTTCGCTGATGGCGATAATCTTATTGGCCCGTTTGCAAGCAGATTTGCTTTTCCATTCGTATAATTTCCGGTCGATAAATTTATAATACTGAGGAAAGCGAAGAAAAATTAAATCATGAATGGTAACGATAGATTTAATCCTTGTATGCTGTATGGCTAATGGAATTTCATGACTGAGCCCATGAAAAATCTGACAGTCATCCTGGCTTAAATCTTTTAAGATGTTTAGAGTCCTCCATAAAAATGGTCCATTTTTAGGAAGTTTCAGCTCAATGTTTTCATTTTCAAAAAAAGCATTAATCTGTCTGGAAGACTTTACTTTTGGAGCATACACCAAGTACTGGTGTTGAGGAAACTGATATGCCAAATGCTCAATTAAAGAACGGCTGTAATTACCCAGTCCTGTTAAGTTATTGGCGGCACGCTTGCCATCGTATCCAATTTTAAGCGAAAAGCTTAAAGCCGAAAGACTAAAGCTTGATTGCTCAAGTTCAATACTTTCGGCTTTTTGAGTATGAGTTTTGCTTTCAGCTTTCACCTTTGTGCTTTCAGCTTAAACCGCTACATTATTTTCTCTCAACGCATCGTTAAGCGAAGTTTTCTTATCTGTACTTTCTTTACGTTTACCAATAATTAAAGCACAAGGAACCTGAAATTCGCCAGCAGGGAATTTTTTAGTATAGCTTCCTGGTATTACAACCGAACGTGCAGGAACAATTCCTTTATATTCTACCGGGGTAGGGCCGGTTACATCAATAATTTTAGTTGATGCTGTTAACACTACGTTAGCACCTAAAACAGCTTCTCTTTCTACTTTAACACCTTCAACAACAATTGCTCTAGAGCCTAAGAAAGCATCATCCTCAATAATAACAGGAGCAGCTTGTACAGGCTCTAAAACACCACCAATACCTACACCACCACTTAAGTGAACACGTTTGCCAATTTGTGCACAAGAACCAACAGTAGCCCAAGTATCAACCATAGTACCTTCATCAACATAAGCGCCAATGTTTACGTACGAGGGCATCATGATTACACCTTTTGCTAAAAACGCACCATAACGCGCACTTGCCATAGGCACAACACGTACACCAGTTGTTTTATAGTCGGTTTTTAAATCCATTTTATCGTGGTAAACAAAAGGTCCGCTTTTAATTTCTTTCATCTCGCGAATCGGGAAATATAAAATTACGGCTTTCTTTACCCATTCATTAATGCCCCAAGAGTTTAAAACTGGTTCAGCAACGCGAATTTCACCCTTATCAAGCCCCATAATAACGGCTTCAATGGCTTCGCAATAATTGCTGTATTTTAAAAGGGTTCTATCCTCCCAAGCAGCTTCAATTAATTTCTTTAAATCTGAATACATGATGTTTTTAAATTTTACGCAAAATAAATCAATTTTTGTTTATTAAATGGTTAATTGTTTAAATTGTTTTGCAGCTGGGTTAACTGGTTAATTGTTTAAATCGGTTAACTGTTGGAAGTGGCACATGCAATTAACCGATTAAGCAGTTTAAACAGTTAACCTAAAAGCGTATTTTTGAGCCTTAATGACAGAGACAGAAAAACTTAGAATCGATAAATATTTGTGGGCGATCAGGTTATTTAAAACCCGAAGCCTGGCTACCGATGCCTGTAAAGCAGGTAGGGTGAAACTTAAGGGGCAGAATATTAAACCTTCAGCTATTGTGAAAGTTGGCGATGTTTACCAGGTATCAAAAGGAATTGAAAAGAAAATTATAGAAGTTGTAGAGCTCTCTTACAATAGGACAGATTCGCCAACAGCCTTAACAAAATATAAGGACATAACGCCTGTTGAAGAAACGCATGCTTTTAAATCGATGTTTCATGCGCCTAGTTTAAAACGCGATAGGGGAACAGGCCGACCTACTAAAAAGGACCGACGTGAAACGGATGATCTAATTGGTGGAATGTTTGACGAAGATTAGTTGTCAGTTTATTAGTTTACGGTTTTCAGTTTCTTGCGGATTGATAACTGCGTACTGAAAATTGAAATACCTCATCCTATAGCTCATCATGGCTGTTTTGCCCAGTTTTTCGATCAGTTTATAATTGGCAACTGCACCAACTGCTGCGCCCACAAAAGGAAGCATCTGCGCAAGTTTGGCTAAATCAATATAATCGCGATATTGCTGTTGGAAGGTAAGCCAGTCAAATTCATCAATATTAGTAGGTAATTGATGTGCTTTATCATCCCAATCCTGCATTTTTATGAAAACATTCTGACTTTCTTCTTTACTTGAAAAGGCCAGTTGAAAGATGTGTAAAATAAATAAACGTTCGCGGTAATCCTTAACGTCATATCCATAAACGGCAGCTATATCAAAAAGCATTTTCATTTTTATGCCCAGTAACAACGGAAAATCAGCCAGGCTCATTAAAAAACCACCTGCACCTGTAATTCCACCTTCAGCAGCGCCCGTTTTTTTATAGTTTTCTATTTTTTGTTTAATTAATGCTTCACGGTGCATTAAGGTTAAATCGGTAATGGGTTTTGATGTGGTGAATGTTGACCCAAAAAGCACAGCTTTAACCATCTGTTTTATAGCAGAAGTTATAGCATGATGAACCTTATCAGGGATATAACTGTTTATTTTCTTTTGAACTTTATTTGTTACCTTGTTCAGGAGCGAAGGTTTTTGTAAGATTTTAAACTTCCAGAAATCCAGTTCACCCTTTATTTTTTGTTCGTAGGTCATATTTGATTGCTACAATAACTATTCCTTAATATTTAATGTAAAATAGCTTTGTTAAAATGAAAAATTAAGGAAACTTGCTGTCAACAAAGGAAACAGGTAGATAAACTACTCAATTAAAAGCTACCTATAAATCAGTCCCTCTTTTAATATTCTATCCGCATTGGCGATGTTTCCCATAGTTTAAAGGCTGCTAAGGCTTCATCTCGCATTAGCTGGATTACTGGCAAGCTTCTGTTTGCCATGGGCTTATCTAGCTCTTCATAGATGAATTTATCGCTAAAGCCAATATGTTCGGCATCAGCCTTGGTATTTGCATAATAAATCGTATCAATTCTTGCCCAATAAATTGCACCCAAACACATTGGGCAAGGCTCGCAGCTGGTGTAAATTACACAGCCACTTAAATCGAAAGTATTTAATTCAGTACAGGCCAGCCTAATGGCCGAAACTTCTGCATGTGCAGTTGGGTCGTTGGTAGAAGTTACTTTATTTGCAGATTTAGCAATCAACTTTCCATCTTTTACCACTACAGCCCCAAAAGGTCCGCCAATGTTCTCGCTCACATTTTGCACAGATAACTCAATTGCCATCTGCATATATTCTTGGTGTTTTTCCATGTTCATTCTATTGAGTTTAATAGCTGGCTTACTAATTTATCCAAAATTAGCGTACAAAAAAAATGCCCCGATTTATACGGGGCATCTATATTTGAATGGCTATGTGCTTATTTTTTACTGTATTCTGCGTTTAAGCCTTTAATTACCTCCGAAGTAACGTCTAAACTTTCGTCGGCAAACAAAATAGCACTGTTACCTTTTGAATAAGTTAAAACCATTTTATAACCTTTTTCTTTAGCGTAACCTTTTAAGTATTCAGCTACTTTATCGTAAAGTTTTTCGTTCTCAGCAGCTTGCTCATTCTGTAAAGCTCCGCCAGCATTTTGTTGGTAAGTTTGTAGTTCTTGTTGTTTACGTGCTAAACGCTCTTCAGTGCTTTTACGTTGATCGGCCGATAAAGTTTGTGCCGATTGTTGGTATTGTGCAACTTCTCTTTGAAAAGCCTGACCTTTAGCCTGCATATCTGCCTGGGCATTTTTGGTCTTACCTTCAAATTTCACTTTAAGATCTTTGAAGTATTCATATTTTGTAAGTAACGAGTCGGAGTTTACATACACAATTTTCTCAGTTGGAGAAACCGGTGCAGTAGTACCCTCTGTTTTTTTAGTTTCAGTAGTTTTAGTTTCTTTGTTCTGGCATGCAGAGAAAGCAGTTATCAAGGTTGCTGTTGCAAGTAAACCAAAGGTTTTAAAGGTTCTTCTTTCCATTCTTGTTTAATAAATTTTAGCAAACTTATATAAATTAGTTTTGATATGCAATTTAAAGAAAGGCGTATTGCGCTAAGAGTTGGGTTTTGCGTTTGGCGTAATGTCTAGAGCGTATAATTTGCTCAACGCTAACCGCCTAACACTAGCCGCTCGATCTGAGTGCGGTGGTTTGAAAAGCTAGGTTTGTATTCCAAACGGTTGTTATTCCCGCTGTCCGCTTTACTGCGTGCCCGCTGCCATCGGGTTTAAATGGCGCGGCCGATGCTCCTATTTGGGGGTGCAGGGTGCCTACAGCAGATTTCAGAACACGAACCATTACTATGGAACGAAGACGCTGGTTGTATAACCGGCTACACATGAAACGTTCTTAGGGAACGATTTTTTGATCAATTTAATTATGTTATCAGAAAGCGTTTCTGACGGCATTCATTATAACGGAGGTTTTGCTTTTCAAACCCCTTTAAATCCAACAGGAGTGGCTTTTATGTCAATCTTTTAACAGCCCAAAACTTATCCACATATTAGTTTAAATGCCAAAATTTCCGTATTTTTGATACTTATTGTTTTTAATTAAAATATGAGCGAAGAACAGGATTTAAAGTCAAATTATTCGGCAGATAATATACAGGTTTTAGAAGGTTTAGAAGCGGTGCGTAAGCGCCCTTCAATGTATATAGGTGATACTGGTGTAAAAGGTTTGCACCACTTGGTTTACGAGGTTGTAGATAACTCCATTGATGAGGCTTTAGCCGGTCATGCAAATACAATCGACGTTAGAATTTTAGAAGGTAACTCCATCAGGGTTGAGGATAATGGCCGTGGTATTCCGACTGGGATTAATACAAAAGAAAATAAATCGGCACTTGAAATCGTAATGACGGTTTTACATGCGGGTGGTAAATTCGATAAAGATACCTACAAAGTATCTGGAGGTTTGCACGGTGTGGGGGTAAGCTGCGTTAACGCCCTATCTACACATTTAAAAGCCGAGGTTCACCGTGAGGGTAAAATCTGGATGCAGGAATATAACATCGGTAAACCTTTATACGATGTTAAAGAAGTGGGCGAAACCGATAAACGCGGTACCATTGTAACTTTTAGTCCTGATGCAACCATTTTTACCCAAACTACTGAGTATAAATATGATACTTTGGCTGGCCGCTTGCGTGAACTATCTTTCTTGAATAAAGGGATTAAATTAACGTTGACCGATGAGCGTGAAAAACTTGATGATGGCACTTTCTTTTCAGAAACTTTTCATTCAGAAGGTGGTTTAAAAGAGTTTGTTGCCTTTTTGGATGATACCCGTACTTCAATTTTAGCAGAGCCGATTTATATCGAGGGGATCAAAAATGGTATTCCGGTTGAGTTGGCTTTCCAGTACAACGACAGTTATGCTGAAAATGTTCATTCTTACGTAAATAACATCAATACCCACGAAGGGGGTACGCATATAGCTGGTTTCCGTAGGGGATTAACCCGTACTTTAAAAAATTATGCCGATAAGGAAGGTTTATTAAAGAACGTAAAAATGGAAATCACCGGTGATGACTTCAGGGAAGGTTTAACTGCAGTTGTTTCGGTAAAAGTGCAAGAGCCACAATTTGAGGGACAGACCAAAACCAAACTTGGAAACAGTGAGGTTATGGGGTCTGTTGATGTTGCGGTAGGAGAGGCTCTGGGTAACTACCTTGAAGAAAACCCTAAAGAAGCCAAAATGATTATCAATAAGGTAATCTTAGCCGCAACTGCACGTGCTGCGGCGCGTAAAGCACGCGAAATGGTACAGCGTAAAAGTGTGATGGGTGGTTCGGGTTTACCTGGTAAATTAGCCGATTGCTCAGATAGCGATCCAGAAAGATGTGAAATTTTCCTGGTTGAGGGTGATTCTGCGGGTGGTACCGCTAAACAGGGCCGTGATCGTAACATCCAGGCGATTTTACCGCTAAAAGGTAAAATTTTGAACGTTGAGAAAGCGATGGAGCATAAGATCTATGAAAACGATGAGATCAAAAATATGTTTACCGCTATTGGAGTTAGTATTGGTACACCAGAAGACAATAAAGCTTTAAATTTAACTAAACTCCGTTACCATAAAATTGTAATTATGACGGATGCCGATATCGACGGGTCGCACATTACCACGTTGATTTTAACATTCTTCTACCGTTACATGAGGGCCTTGATCGAAGCTGGATATGTTTACATTGCATCTCCACCACTTTATCAGGTTAAAAAAGGTAAAGAATTCGAGTACTGCTGGAATGATGTACAACGTGATGCGGCTGTACAACGTTTAAAAGGTGCGGGTAAAGAAGATAGCGTACACATCCAACGTTACAAAGGTTTGGGTGAGATGAATGCTGAGCAACTTTGGGATACTACATTAAATCCTGCTACACGTACCTTAATGCAGGCTACAATCGAAAGTGCAGCAGAATGTGATCATACTTTCTCGATGTTAATGGGCGATGAAGTTGCTCCGCGCAGAGAATTTATTGAGCGTAATGCAAAATATGCAAAAATTGATGCTTAAGTTGAGCCGAAGCTTAAAATCTGACTACAAAACAAAGCCATTCAAAAAAATTGAATGGCTTTTGTGTTATACACTATTGCAAATGGCTGCTCTTTATCCAAAGAGAAAGCCATTGCCCTTAACTAACCATCTCGCAATGAGATTTATTTTTAGGCTTTGGAGGTTATTACAGGATGTAATATGATCCTACCGGAGCCAATTCTGTCTGAGGTTTGTCCTCGTATATTTTATTATCGTCTAACATCTGGCAAAGATCGCGTTCAATAGTTCGGCAAATTGTGGTAGTTGGGGTGTCCGTGGGTTTATTCTCAAAGGGATCCTGAAGATGGACGGCCATTTTTTCTACCAATAAAAAGAATGCGGCAATAGCAACCACTAATGGGACTTCCATATAACCGAAGTATTCGATTAAACCAAATGGCAGTAATACGATGAACAAATGGATAGACATGTTAATATATTTGCTATAAGTAACCGGAAAAACGGTGTTTTTAATTCTTTCCGATCCCCCCATGTGGTTACATAAACCTGTTATCGTTTTGTCTATTTCTATCTGCTGGTATTTATTGATCCAACCTTCCTGTAGTGCCCTTTTTAAATCCATGGCATGTAACTCCAATATAGTGGCGGTTACATTTTTGCGTTTCTTAATGAAGGCCACTTCTTCTGCAGAAAGGTATTCTTCCAAGCCTTTTCGTGGATTAAAACCGCGCAATGATTGACTTAAGGCATAACACCAGGCAATTTGTCTTTTCACAAACCTGGCCTTAAATTCCTCAATTTCGTCTAAACCATAAGGATTTTCAACGAATGATAATATCTGGCGAGAGAGGGTTCTCGAATCATTAACTATGGCACCCCAAAGAATTCTGGCTTCCCACCATCTATCGTAGGCCTGGTTAGACCGAAATGCCAATAGAAGCGAAATGATGGTTCCTAGTAAAGCTGGTACAGCAACAGGAATGGAAATTCGTGTAACATGAAAGTTTTCATACAGTACCACAATACCTATGGAGTAACCAATAACAAACAGGAGTTCTTTTTTGATCTTTCCGAATATATAAGTGAGCGGAATATTATTTCGTAACAGCATGATATAAAGTTTTAAGTGTGATAATTAAGCGTTGGTTTCTTGCAATTGTGTTTCGTGTATTTTGGTGTCAATTAAATTTTCACTAGCATGAATAGTTAATGTATTTAATTGAATTATTTCACAGCCTGCGCGTTCTGTCAGTATTTTAGGGTCTATGCTATATTTGTTGATTGGTGTAAAATTGTATTCTTTTAAGTAGGCAATACGTTCTATATCAAAAGCTTCGATAAAGTTTTTGAAAGCCGCTACTGTACTTCCGTAAAAATATTCGATCCCAATAGTATTGATCTGTGTAGGGTACTTTGCCTTGGCTTGATTTATTTGCTGATAAAATTCGTCGCTAACATTTTCGTAATCGCGGCTGCGGCGACTCAGCATTAACATATCAGTTATCGAATCTGATAATTTAAAGGCATGTACAAAAATAATGTTTAAACTTTCATTTTTTTGATGTTGAACAAGCGCATCAATAATTTTAATGCTTTCTAATTTAAAATCGGTTGGTACTAATACTGTTTTCATCGCTATATCTTGTTTAAATGAATTGAAAAATTATTTATACAAGTTTAGCGTGATGTTATTACAGCAAAATAAGAGAGAGATTAGAATGAGATTAGAATATACTCTTTTTTGGAGTAGTGGCTGGTTAACTGCATAAATTGTTCAATCGGTTAACTAAAAATAAGATACAAATTGCCAGATTGATAAATTGTTGGAATTGATTTTACAATTAACCGGTTCAAACAATTAACCGATTAAACTTTAGTAGGCAATAAAACCTTTATCTCTGAACCAACTCCTTCTTGCGATTTAATAGCAATACTACCTCGGTGCAAACGGATGATATTTAGTGAAAGCGGTAAGCCAACACCATAACCCTTAAAATCATTGGTGTTAGATGCACGATAAAAAGGTTCAAATATATGCTGTATATCTGTTTGCGGTATCCCAATTCCTTTATCCGTTACCGCAATCGAAAGCATGTTGGCATTGCTTTCGATACTAATGTTTACCAGATTCTCATTTGAGTATTTACAGGCATTGTTTACAATATTACTGATGGCAAGTTTCATTAGGTTTTTGTTTGCCCTTAGTGTTAGTAATTCTTCATCATCAGGAAGTTTGGTAAAGTCGATTTCTATTTTACTGTTAGGGTGTACCTGGTTAACCGATTCTTTAATTTCCCACAACAGTTCGTCCATCCGTACCTCTTCCCAGGGTTGGTTTTTTCCGTTAAAGCCAGATTGTGCCAGGCCCAGTAAACTGGTTAAGATATGTTCTAATCTTTCTGCCTCATCTTTAATTTTTGCTAAAGCTTTTTCCTGTTTTGCTGTATCCTCGATGGTTTTCATCGCCAGTTCAACCTCAGCACTAATAATGGTTAATGGTGTTCTCAATTCATGTGAAGCATTACTGATGAAGTTATTCTGTGTTTCGAATGCTGTTTCTAAGCGGTTAAGCATGTTATTAAAGGTTTGGGCTAATTGCGACATCTCATCGTTACCTTGTTTTACATCCAACCTTAAATGTAAATTTTCTGCTTTTATTTTTTTTACGCTTTTAATTATATTTCTTAATGGCATTAACATGTAATTGGAGAACTTCCAGCCAACAACAAAAGATAAAATAACTGAAAGAAAAAAACCAATTATCAAGATTCTTTGAAGATCTTTTAACTCTCGAAAACCAAATGGATCATTTGCAGAAACAATTACTATATATCCATTATCGTTATTTTTAAAGTATTTTCCTGCGTAGAAATGGTTTTCGACTCTATAACGGGCCATATAGCCTGCCTTAATACGATCATAAAAAGTAGACGGTAATTCGCGGTCAACCTTACCTGGTGTTTTGCCAGCCTCGATAATATACTCCTGCTCAGAAGGCAATCGCTCCAGGTATTGATTTCGCATTTTTGCGTAAACCTTATTGTTACCATCTTCGTAGAGTTTAATCTGGGCAGCAATATTAACCCTGGCCTCTAGGCGTTTATAAAAATCTTCAAAGGCAAAGTCGTTAGAAAAAAACCAAACAAAACCACTTAATAAAGAGATAATAATTGCCGATAAAATGGCGAAAAGTAAAGTGATTTTCTTTGCTATCTCCATTTATTTTTCCTTTAATATATATCCTAAGCCTACTGCAGTATGGATGAGTTTTTGATCGGCATTTTTATCTATTTTTTTGCGGAGATAATTAACATAAACATCAACCACGTTGGTGCCAAGGTTAAAATCGATATCCCAAACATTTTCTAAAATATCTATCCGGGATAAAATTTTAGATTTGTTTTTGGCCATGTATTCGATTAGCCGATATTCTGTTGCAGTAAGTACAATTTCCTGTTGGTTTCGTTTTACCGTTTTTGCGCTTAAATTAATCTGTAGGTCTGCTACAGAAATAATCTGATCTTGCGAAGCCATGCCACGGTATCGTCTCAATAGCATTCTGATCCTCGCAAAAAGCTCAGCAAATTTGAATGGCTTTATTAAATAATCATCGGCACCATTATCCAGTCCGTTCACCACATTTTCGGTAGTACCCAAAGCCGTAAGCATAATAATGGGGGTATTTGGCTTTTGTTCTTTAATAATTTTGCAAAGCTCCAATCCATTTATTCCAGGTAGCATGATATCGAGAATAATCAGGTCGAATTGATTTTCTAAGGCCATCTGTTTTCCGATTAAACCATCTGGGGAAATACTCACGGTAAATCCCTCGTCGGTTAAACCCCTCGAAATTACAGATACAACGCTCGGTTCATCTTCTACAAGTAATAAATTCATTTACCGGCAAGTAATCTAAAAAATAGGGAATTACAAAATATTAATTGATGGTTAGCTGGTTTTAATACTTTTTTAACGTAAAACCGACACAATTGTTTGAGCTTATTGAAATTGAAGCATAAAAAAACCTCTCAAACGAGAGGTTTTTTTATGCCATCATCAACTTTAAAGATTCTTCGCTGCGCTCAGAATGACAATGCAATTGTACTTCGTGCTTCAGTATCTCTTGGCAAATCTTTCGACAATGCTTAAACTGATACCATATTCTAGATCCCTTTTTCGGATTTTTCTTTCAAGAATTTTAGTCCGTCTTCAAAGTCTTTACCAATCATTTTATCCATGCTTACAAATACACACATCCATTTACTGATCAGGTTATTTTCTCCACTCATTGTCCAGGTTACCTTATTGCTATTTCCTTCTGGCTGTATATCGAATTTGGTATCTGCTAAACTTTCAAAAGGTTCGATAAATTTTAGTTCAATATCTACCTGTTTGTTAGGTGTTACACTTTTTATTTTCATATAACCACTTCCAGTCTCTTTACCTTTCCATTCGTATATATGGCCTGGCTCACCTGCAACACCCCCGTAAGTGCTTTTTGCTGAAGGTTCCATTTTTGCCCAAGGATTCCATTTGTAGAACTCCTTAAAGTCTACAACGTTTTTGTAAATGGTGCTGTCTGGAGCATTGATTACAGTAGACCTGCTTACTGTATAACTTTTTGGCAAGAAGAAGCCGCCTACAACAATGATTATTGCCAACACGACAATAACGCCAAGTAAGATTTTGAGGAATTTCATGATTTGATTTTAGTTTGGTTAACTAAATTTATAAAGAAAGCAGTTTAAATCAAAGTAAAAAAACTTAAACAATTTTAATCTTCGATTGTGGTAAATTTATTTTAAAGTGCATCAAATCTGCAATAGATTGTGCTTTTTGTTTAATCAAATCTGAATTAGCTCCCACAAAAAGATCATCTACAGTTTGGAAAAATAGTTTTTTCCAGGTGTTGAAGGCTTCAGTTTGCAAGGGTATCTGTTCATTCAGGGCAAAATGGCTAAGCATCGGATTTCCTTTATAAATTGCTTTTCCGAAAAGAATACTTTCCCAGAAATCGTACATTTTTGGAAGATGATGCGACCAGTCTACTTTGGCAATATCGGTAAATATTGGACCTATCTGTTCGTTAAGCGCAACATTTTTATAAAATGCATCCACTAAAACAATAATATCGTTCCTATCACTAATATCGCTTTTCATGCTGAGATTATCTATAAAGTTTTAAAACCATTTTATCATAATTAATAACGGCTTTATACTGCATTAAGATATCTCCACCAATAATGCCCATAATAGTTGGGTGGCCAAACTGTTGGTAGGTTTCGCTAACCGATTGCAGATCGAAAGCCACGGTTTCGTAGTTTTTGATCTTTAACGAACCTATTTTTAATTCAGGAATTGTGGCCTGGATGGTAGTGGTGGTGGTAAAAAGAGTGGCTGCGTTAATTTCGTCAGATACTTGCAGGGTCTCTGACAGGTGTTGCTCAATCAAAGATTTATCGAATACACTTCTTGAGGCGCCAGTGTCTAAAACGGCAAAATGTTTTTCTTTAAAAATAACAACTTCCACTAAAAGGTGGAAGCCGTCGTCTTGTAAGTTTATCAGTCTTAGCGGGATGGAAATGGCTTTCATAACAAATATTATCGACCTAAATTAGGCTAATTTACCCGAAAACCATGTCAGATGTTCGTTATTTGTTTTTAATCAGGGTTTTTACAAATTCCATTTCTGTATCGTAGCCGCTTAAATATTCTTCAATTTTAGGTTGTACTTCGTCATCAGGCATTACACCGTGACCAAAGAGAATATTGTTTTGTTTTTCATCAACAACAAATTTAATGAGCGGGATGCGGCCGGTTAATTTGGAATTGGGCAAAGTATAGTGGATGAAAAAACCACTGGTGTTGCCATAATATCCGCCGCCCGTTTCTTCGCCTATAAAACGTGCATTGGTATAATTTTTTGCTAAAGCGGCAAACTCCGAACCTCCTGAAAAAGATAAACCACCGATAAGGATGTATATATCACCTTTAAAACGGTTTGTCTGGGGGGTATCGCTTTTGTATTTTCCAGGGATATCCAAATACCGCCCATCGTGGCTGTGGTAAAATTCGGCTTTTAACTCTTTTTCAAAATCATCCTGCGATTTTTTATCACGATACGCTGTATAGTCCAAAAACGAATAGGTGAAGGATGGAATTTCAGCGTACTTATATTTGGAATATTCTTTTTCGACCAGGTACGACATCAGGTGGTCTTCCATAGCCTGCGCACCGCCCTCGTTTTTCCTGATATCTATAATCAGATGTTTTATTTTATGGTCAGAAATGTTTTGGAAACCCTTTGCCAGAAATTCTTTAAAACCCTTTCTGCCATCTTTGTAACTATTGGTAGAAAATGTATTTACCGTTAGTGTGGCCGTGCTGTTGAGCGTATCTATCTTTAATGCCGCCGGTTCTTTATAGTTGTAATTGGGGATAGATTTTGTTTCTTTTGATACGAATTTTCCATATTCCTTAAAGCTTAATGTTGGTATCTGGTTGTAGTTAATCTTTTCGCTGGTTTTAGGATTAATCAGTTCGATATCAAACGCACTGGGTTGCTGTTCGAAGAAACGTAGGTAATATTTGGAGAAAGCTGTTTCTATCCAACGATATTTACTTGTGGTGTTATAACCATCGGCAGGTTCTATTGCTAGAAACTGATTCATGATGCTTTCGATGCTATTTCCATTGATTTTAGAGATCATCATTCCCTTGGTTTTGTAATTGTCCAGATCATTGATGATATAAACCTTTTTATCCAAAATCTTTACTAAAAAAGGAAAATACTTACCATTCTGCCTGATATAATTACTCGTTTCATCGGAAGGCTGGATTGCACTATGGCCCTCTTTGGTATAGGTAACCACGGGGGCAACAATCTGATAAAAATCCAAAGCAGTCATTTTATCTTTTATCTTGCTTTTTTGCGCCTTGCATAGACTATCAAATTGCGCATAGGTATTGTACCACAGGCCAACATGTGTTTCTATAAAAGCATTTTTCAGGATATCAAAATCTTGTTCAAGGGCTTTGTAGCTCAATTGTTTAATATTTTTTGGTGGACTTTGTACCACAACCGAATAATTGCCTTCTTTTGCATTGCTTGTATCTGGCAAGGGTTTAACCGTCAGAATGAAACTGGCTCTGCTATCAGGCGAGAAAACGAGTTTTTCTGCGCCGAACCTGCCATTTGGCGAATCTACATCTTGTATAGTTCTGCCGTTATGATCCTTTAAAGCTACCGTAACATCTATTCCTTTTTGCTCAACAGTTATAGAATAGTAAAAATCTTTTTTTAACTGAAAGCTGAACGAAGTTTCTTCGCCCTGTTTTATGGTTAAATCTGCTGTTGTTCTATCTATTTTAAGGGGAATCAGTTTTTTGCCTACCTGCGCATGTAGTGTGAGACTGAAAAATAAAATAATTAGGATGATGAGGCTATCTTTTTTCATTTGTGTTTGAGTTTGATAGCAAAAATAAAGCTTAAAAGCCTTAGGCCGTTGTACGATATTGCAATTGGATTAGGCCCTTTTATATTCGGAAGGGGTTACCCCAGTAAATCTTTTGAAATGCCTCGACAGGTGTGCCACATCATAAAAGCCTGTTTCGATGGCAACCTCCATTAGATCTGTTTCTTTAGTGATCAGCTTTTTGCATTTTTCGATCCGCTTTAAAAGGATATAATTATTGGGGGTTAAACCGGTTTCATGTTTAAATAAACGCAGGAATTTATATTTATCCAACCCAAAACGCTTGGCAGTATCTGTTAAAGAAAATTTTTCCATCAGGTCTTCACTGAGGAAACTTTGAAACAGTGCCGTTTTCTTGTACTCGAAATACATGCTTGAAGCATAACGTGCAACCAGTTTTTCTAAAGCATTTAGCAACTCTTTTTCGAGATTAACCTCTGGATTGTTAAAGTGCCTGGACAAATAATAGAAAATGTTAACCAGGTCACGATCGTAAATGATCTTATCCTCAAAAAAAACATCGCAGCCTTTGTTTAAGGTTTTGAGTACGTCGGGTGAAACGTAGAATGTAAAAAATGAGTTGCCCAGCTTATTGTCGCAGGGGGTAGCATGTACTTCGTGCGGATTGGTAATAGATAAGGTGCCGATCGGTGCCTGCAAAAACTTATCATTAAGTTTGGTATAAAAAGTCTGATTTAAGATCAGTGCAATATTAAAGGTGTTGTGCGTGTGGAAGGGAAAGTCAATAGTGTGTTTTTTTGCGTTTAACAATTCCAGTCCATCCAAAATGGGTATTTTGTGGTAAGTGCTGATGTTGTGCGTATCAGTCAAAATGTTATTTACACCTTGGATATTCAATGTTTGAAGCAAATATTTAAATAGGATAGTCGTCATCTCAACTGGAGCGAAGCGTAATGGAGAGTTCTATCCAAATAGATTTAGCTTCGTTGAGCCTTCGGGTTCTTGACTTAGCTGCACTCCACTCGAAATGACGATCATTTGTTAGTAATGACAATTAAATGTTTTAAACCAACTTCATTTCTGCCAGTACACTGTTCATATTTCTTACTGCATCGGCACTTTTGTTAAATGCGGCCTGCTCATTGTCGGTTAATTTAAAATCGATGATTTTTTCCCAGCCGCTGCGGCCTATAATTACAGGTACGCCCAGGCAGATATCTTGTTGCCCGTATTCTCCTTCGAGAGAAACACAGCAGGTAAATAATTTTTTCTCATCACGCAAAATGGCTTCAACCAATGCCGCGCCTGCTGCACCTGGAGCATACCAGGCCGACGTTCCGATCAGGCCAGTTAAAGTGGCGCCACCAACCATGGTGTCAGCCGCAACTTTATCAAGCGTAGCTTTATCCAATAAATTACTTACCGGTAAACTTTGGTAGGTAGCTAAACGGATTAATGGAATCATGGTGGTATCGCCATGGCCGCCAATTACAAAACCTTGTAGATCGTTAGGATTGCAATTTAAAGCTTGCGATAAATAGAACTTAAAGCGCGAGCTATCTAAAGTGCCACCCATACCTATAATGCGGTTTTTTGGTAGGCCTAAAGATTTCAGGGCTAAATAAGTCATGGTATCCATTGGATTGCTGATCACGATAATGATCGCCTCTGGAGAGAATTTTAAAATATTTTCGGCAACGCCCTTAACAATGCCAGCATTAATACCGATTAGTTCTTCGCGGGTCATACCCGGTTTGCGGGGCAATCCTGACGTAATTACTACCACATCCGAACCAGCAGTTTTGCTGTAATCGCCCGTTACACCGATAATTTTGGTGTCGAAACCTAAAAGGGTTGCGGTTTGCATCATGTCAATCGCTTTACCTTCGGCAAAACCCTCTTTAATATCCAATAATACAAGTTCGTTCGCTAATTCTTTGCGGGCAATATTATCTGCACAAGTGGCACCAACTGCGCCTGCGCCAACAACCGTTACTTTCATATATTTTATTTTAATGGTTTGCGTATCGTTAAATCCTAATCGAAGGTAGAAATAAATATAAGGTTTAAAAATCCTTTTCAAAACTTTATAATTTAAACCTGCGTTTACTTAATAGAGATTGAACAGTGGTTTTTTGTTCTAAGAAATTATGAAAAACAAAGCCATTTCTAATATAGATCTTTATTATGGTAGCGAACTTAAATGGAAGCAGATTTATTTGGTGCGTATTATTGAAAGGTGCAGGCAGAAAGAATATGAGGGGAGTGAGCTGGTGAGTCAAGAATATTTTTATCATTTTTAAGTTTTTGTCATTCAGAGCCCAGCGAAGAATCTTTTTTAATGAATCCGGGATTAATGTTTAAAAAAGCTTGAGAGGTTTGACTGCCATATTTTTGTTGATAAAATCCTGACAACTTCAACCCTCAAATTCCTTATTTTTGAAGAACCGTTATTATTCTGAAACGGTTAATTCTTTACTGCACAATATGTACTTAATTTTTGATACCGAAACCACTGGTTTGCCACGTAATTATAATGCACCCATTACCGATACGGATAATTGGCCGCGTTGTATACAGATTGCCTGGCAATTGCATGATGAGATGGGGAGATTGGTTGAACATCAGGATTATCTGGTTAAACCAGAGGGGTTTAATATTCCGTACGATGCAGAACGGATACATGGTATTTCTACTGAACTGGCAGCTGAACAAGGTATCAGTTTCGACGAAATGCTGGCTAAATTTAACGAGGTTTTAAATAAGGCAAAGTTTATCGTAGGGCAAAATGTTGGTTTCGATGTGAACATCATGGGCTGTGAGTTTCACCGTTTTGGGGTCGCCAACCGTTTAGCAGAAATGCCTGTTTTGGATACCTGTACCGAAGTTACCGCCCAACTTTTACAATTGCCAGGAGGTAGGGGTGGAAGATTTAAACTGCCAACCTTAACCGAGTTACACTCTTATTTGTTTGGTGTTCCTTTTAACGAAGCCCACAACGCAACTGCCGATGTGGAAGCAACTACACGTTGTTTCTTAGAATTGGTAAAAAGAGAGGTCTTTAAAAAAGAAGAATTACAGGTTGATGTAGAATATTTTCCTCGTTTTAGGGAGGTAAATCCAGCTACTATTGAAGGTGTTGGTTTAAAACACATTAATTTAAAAGCTGCTTCTGATGAAATCCGCAAACGCCAGCAAAAAACGGAAGGCGGCGGAATTTCTAAACAAACACTTGCAGATAATAAACAAGAGCTTGCAGCAGCTACTTTTGTGCATTTGCACAACCATACCCAATTTTCGGTATTGCAGAGTACCATTAGTATCCCAGATCTGGTAAAAGCTGCGGCAGCACAAAAAATGCCAGCGGTAGCCATGACCGATCATGCGAACATGATGGGGGCTTTTCACTTTGTAAATCATGTTTTAAACCATAACAAAGCTGCCGAAGCAAAAAATGCTGCCGCAATTGAAGCGGGCGAGCGGCCAACAGAGGTGGTAATGACACCTATTGTTGGAGTTGAATTTTTTGTTTGTGGCAACCACTTAGACCGGACAGCAAAAGATAATGGTTACCAGATGGTACTGTTGGCGAAAAATAAAAAAGGCTATCATAACCTGGCTAAAATGTCGTCTATTGCCTATACCAAAGGTTTTTATTACGTTCCACGTATTGATAGGCAGGTAATTGAACAGTACAAAGAAGATATTATTGTCCTTTCCGGAAACCTTTCCGGAGAGATTTCGAATAAAATATTAAATCTCGGCGAAAATCAGGCAGAAGAAGCTTTACTTTGGTGGAAAGCCCAATTTGGTGATGATTTTTACATAGAGGTAATGCGCCATAACCAGGAAGATGAAAACCGTGTAAACGAAACTTTGATTGCCCTGGCCAATAAACATGCCGTTAAACTGGTGGCCACCAATAATACTTATTACATTAATAAAAAGGATGCCAATGCGCACGACATTTTACTTTGTGTAAAAGACGGTGAAAAACAAGCCACACCGATTGGTCGCGGTCGTGGATACCGTTATGGATTGCCAAACCAAGAATACTATTTCAAATCGGCCGATGAAATGAAGGCGCTTTTTGCTGATTTGCCCGAGGCAATTTTGAATATTCAGGAAATTTTGGATAAGGTTGAAATTTACAAACTTGCCCGCGAGGTACTCTTACCAAAATTCGATATTCCTGATGAATTTTTGGTTGCCGAGGATGAAGCCGATGGTGGAAAACGTGGTGAAAACAAGTTTTTAAGACATTTAACCTACGAAGGTGCTAAGCGCCGATACGGAACATTAACGGATGATGTTATCGAACGTTTGGATTTCGAGCTGGCAACGATCGAAAAAACCGGTTACCCGGGTTATTTCCTGATTGTACAGGATTTTATCGCGGAAGCGCGAAACCTCGATGTATCGGTTGGTCCAGGCAGGGGGTCGGCGGCAGGTTCTGCTGTTGCTTATTGCCTCGGGATTACCAACATTGACCCGATTAAATACGATCTCCTGTTCGAGCGTTTCTTAAATCCGGATCGTGTATCCATGCCCGATATTGATATCGATTTTGATGATGAGGGTCGTGGCAGGGTAATGGACTATGTAATTAATAAATATGGCGCCAACCAGGTAGCACAGATTATTACTTATGGCACCATGGCCGCCAAATCGTCTATCCGCGATACGGCACGTGTGTTAGATTTGCCATTGTTTGAGGCCGATAAAATTGCCAAGCTCATTCCGAACATGAAGCTGGCTAAAATCTTTAACCTTGACGAAAAAAGCTTAAAAGATGCTTTGCGGCCTGATGAATATGAGAAAGTTGTAGAACTTAAAAACCTCGGTAGCCAGAAAGATTTAAGTGCCGAAACCATTCAGCAGGCACAGGTTTTAGAGGGGTCGTTGCGTAACACAGGTATCCACGCCTGCGGGGTTATTATTACACCGAGCGATATTACCAATTTTGTTCCGGTATCAGTAGCCAAAGATTCTGATTTATATGTTACCCAGTTTGATAACTCCGTTGTAGAAAGCGCGGGTTTATTGAAGATGGACTTTTTGGGTTTAAAAACCCTTACCCTAATAAAGGATACCGTAAAACTGGTTAAAAAAAGGTTTGGTATCGATCTTGATCCAGATAATTTCCCTATTGATGATGCCCTGACCTATGAACTTTTCCAGCGTGGTGAAACCATCGGGATTTTTCAGTACGAGAGTCCGGGTATGCAGAAATATATGAAGGAGCTAAAACCAACGGTTTTTGACGATTTAATTGCGATGAACGCATTATATCGCCCAGGACCAATGGAGTACATTCCAAGTTTCGTTCGCCGTAAAAATGGCGAAGAAGAAATTAAGTACGATTTAGATGCCTGCGAAGAGTATTTGAAAGAAACTTACGGAATTACCGTTTACCAGGAGCAGGTAATGCTTTTATCGCAGAAACTGGCCGGATTTACCAAAGGTGAGGCCGACGTACTGCGTAAGGCAATGGGTAAGAAGCAGAAAGAAGTTCTAGATAAAATGAAGCCGAAGTTTGTGAAACAAGCGGCCGAAAAAGGTCACGATGCTGCAACTTTGGAAAAAATATGGAAAGATTGGGAAGCATTTGCATCCTATGCTTTCAACAAATCGCACTCTACCTGTTATGCATGGATTGCCTATCAAACCGCATACCTAAAAGCACATTACCCTGCCGAATATATGGCTGCAGTACTATCCAATAACATGAGCGATATTAAACAGGTGGCTTTCTTCATGGAAGAGTGCCGCCAAATGAGTGTTACCGTACTAGGGCCTGATGTTAACGAATCCGATCTTAAATTTTCGGTAAATGCCAAGGGCGAAGTCCGTTTCGGTATGTCGGCAGTAAAAGGTGTTGGTGAAAAGGCCGTAGAAAGTATTATTGAAGAAAGATCGGCAAATGGCCCTTATATTAATGTGTACGATTTCGCCAAGCGATCCAACACACGCATTGTAAATAAAAAAGCTTACGAAAGTTTTGTATATAGTGGTGCTTTCGATGCATTTGGAGGTCATAGGGCACAGTATTTTTATATCGGTCCGAACGATAAAATGAACGGCATTGAAAAGATTATTAAATATGCCAACGATTTTCAAAACAATGAAAGTACCTCACAAGCTTCTTTGTTTGGCGGCTCTAAAGCTGACCTCATTTTAGAACCAAGTTTGCCAGTTGCGCCAGAATGGGCATTAATGGATAGGTTAAAATACGAAAAAGATGCTATTGGGATTTTTCTATCTGGCCACCCTTTAGATAATTATAAACTCGAGCTCGATAAATTCTGTACACATGGTGTTAAACAGCTGAGTATCATTAATAAGGTGCGCATGGGCGATAGCAACGAGGATATATTGGCCGAATTCGAAAAATTAAAAAACCGCGAGCTTTGTGTAGGCGGACTCGTAGTTACGGCATCGCAAAGGATTACCAAAACGGGTAAGCCATTTGGTACTTTTGTTTTCGAAGATTATGACGATGCAAGTGAAATGGCCTTGTTTGGTGAAGATTTTCTAAAGTTTAAATCGTTTTTAACCGAAGGATATTTTTTACAGATTAGAGGCCGGGTTGGTGAGCGTTTTGGTAAAGCCGGCGATTGGGAATTTAAAATCACCGCCATTAATTTAATGTCTGAACTGAGGGATAAATTGGCGAAAAGTTTAACTATCCAAGTACCAATTGAACGGGTTAACGATCAACTGATGCGCGAGATTGAAGCTATATTAGCAGACAATAAGGCAAATTCTGAGCAGCAGAACTGCCAACTTAACTTCGCTGTTTTTGATCGGGAAAAAGAGATTATGCTGGATATGCCTTCCAAAAATCTTAAAATAAATCCAAGCAATAAGTTTTTGGAACAATTACTAGGGCTCAATGTTGTTAATTACAAGCTGAACTAAGGGTGAAGGTAGAAGGCTTAAAGGCTTAGGCGCCCAAAACCTTCCACCCTCGACCTTTATACCTTCTACCTCAAAATAATGTCAAATTGACATTACAGATGGGTTGGCATTACAATTGAATACATATATTTGAACATAAAAAAAATAATTATGGCATTAGAAATCACAGATGCAAACTTCGAGGAGCTTGTATTAAAATCAGATAAACCCGTATTAGTAGATTTTTGGGCAGAATGGTGTGGCCCTTGTCGCATGGTTGGTCCGGTAGTAGAAGAAATCGCAAAAGAATATGATGGCAAAGCGGTAGTTGGAAAAGTAAATGTTGATAACAACCCTCAAATTTCAATGCAGTTTGGTATCCGTAACATCCCAGCTTTATTATACTTTAAAGGTGGTGAAGTTGTTGACAAACAAGTTGGTGCTGTTCCAAAATCAGTATTGGCAGAAAAATTAAACAAGCAATTGGCTTAGTTTAAGCTTAAAACAAAAATAGCAAAGCCCAAGGGCTTGTAACATATTTAAAACCCAAGTTCATTTGATGGATTTGGGTTTTTTATTGCAAACATAATTTTGTTTCTTTAATAAAAAACTCACAATCATGTCTATTAACTTATTTAACAGTAAAACTTTGGGTATTTTATTGGCAGGTATAACACTAAACTGTGCAAATATTGCATGTGTATCGGCGCAGAATCCTGTTGAAACTAATGAACCATCTGCGGATTATAAGCCGGCATTTGCCGGGCAGACCCGAATTGCAGGCGTAAAGACCAAAACCCCTCTGGATATCAAGATTATTAATGAAAAGTTAGAAAATCCGTGGGCCATTTCAGTTCTTCCGAATGGTGGTTTCCTAATTACACAAAAGCAGGGTACCATGGTAATCCTTACGCCAGATGGTAAATTAAGCAAAAAAATAATCGGTTTACCGAAGGTAGATCCTTCAGGCCAGGGTGGTTTATTAGATGTAACCTTAGACCCGAACTTTGCAAAAAATAGGATGATTTATTGGGCTTATTCAGAGCCACAAGATAAAGGTGTTTTATTGGCCATTGCCAAAGGTAAACTAGCGGCTAATGAAACTACCATAGAAAACCAAACCATTATTTACCGCGCTACGCCAGCTTATGGCGGTAAACTGCAGTACGGATCGAGAATTGTTTTCGATAAAAATGGTAATTTATTTGTAAGTACAGGTGAACGTTCGGGAAATGATATCAGAATACAGGCGCAGTACTTAAATTCTTCGCTAGGGAAAATTCTGCATCTTACTACTGATGGAAAAGCAGTTGCCAATGGGCCATTTGCAGGTAAAGCCGATGCCCGACCTGAAATTTATGCTTATGGACTCCGTAATCCGGATGGTTTAGCCATTAATCCCACAACCGGAGATTTATGGGAAGCCGAATTTGGGCCGAAAGGTGGCGATGAGGTGAACATTATTAAACCGGGCAAAAATTATGGTTGGCCGATTATTACCTACGGAACAGAATACAGTGGAAAAAAAGTTGGAGATGGTATTACACAGAAAGAAGGTATGGAACAACCGGTTTATTACTGGAACCCAAGTATTTCGCCTGGTTGTATAGCTTTTTATAACAGTAACAGCATAGCCGAGTGGAAAGGCAATTTATTTGTAGGTGGTTTAAGTGGTTCGCATATTATCCGATTGGTGATAAAAGATGACAAAATTGTTGGCGAAGAGCGTTTACTGGAAGGTAAAGGCGAACGTTTCCGCGATATGGTGGAGGGCAAAGATGGAGCACTTTATTCGGTAACCGATAACGGACATTTATATAGGATAGCGAAGAAATAATTAGTTTTTAAACCTATCAGATTTCGAATAAATTGATAGGTTTTTTAAAATATTAATCCCGAATTCTTTTGAGTTCGGGATTTTTTTTGGGGGGAATGGGAGGCTGTTTTTCATCAGGACTTTCAGTCCCGCTCCGTTTTATCCTGATGAAGGATCAGGATGCTCACTACTATCGGGTTTATTTACAAGGGACAGCAGCATAGTCGGTGCCACCTAAACCCGACCATGGCGGGATGCCGAGTTAGCACTTATTTTTATTATTGTACGGCGTGCTTGCTTGTTTCACGGCTTCATCGGCAGAAGCAGGGGGCGGGAGTGTTGCAACCCATCATCAAATTAGAAACCAGATACTATTTAAAAACCTCATTTGTGTTAAAGCTGCTTATAGACGTACCTCTGATGTAATTATGGCATTCTAATTGCTGTAAATTTATTATTCCCTATTATTTTATTGTGATTTAATAATTAGTTATCAAAACATTAATAACATAATGATGGAATATTCTTTAAAAGAAAAAAGGAATGCAGGTATCTTATTTTCCTTTTATGATCCTTTTAAATCATTTCAAGGCTTTAATTCATGCTCATATCCCAGTTCTTCAATAACTTTAATTATGATACTATTCATAGAAATTATATTGTCGAAAAAAAATCCACTAAAGGTGGAACAGATATAGATTATTATTTTCTTGATTCGGGCATATTTTGTAGTAGAAAAAAGCGTATAAAATTTAACAAAAAAACAAAGTCTCTACTATTAATTGTTGAGAATGGGTTACCTATATATTTAAGGCCAACTTGGGATGATACAACAAATAAAAGGATTTTAACTTTGGATAGAAGGTTGCAAAATCCCGCAAGAGAATTTATTAATACAGTTGAAGAAGAACTTGGTATACAATTGAGGATTGTACAAGCGTTAAGAACCGTTGCTGAGCAAAACGCACTATACAATCAGGGAAGAACAACTCCAGGTAACATTGTAACTAAAGCAAAGGGAGGCTCAAGTTATCATAATTATGCATTAGCAATGGATGTGGTAATTGTTAAAGAAGGCCAGGCTGTTTGGAGCATTTTGCCTAGAGAAGTGGTTAAAATTGGAGAACAAGTAGGATTTGAATGGGGAGGGAATTAGAAAGGTTTTAAAGACTATCCGCACTTCCAGATGACTTTTGGGAAAAGCATTAAAGATTTAAAAAATAAAAAATAGCATGAAGAGACTTCTAATATTGTTATTTGTTGCTATTTGTAGCAGCTATAACATTTTTGCAGCTGATAAAAATCCAATTAGAAATGCTGTAGATAGTGCGGCATTAATCAAGAAAATCCAATCAGATTTTGTATTAATCAATAAGCAACTGAAATTTTTTAAAAAGAAAACCAAAGATGCTTTCGGAATGTCTGCAGAAGGTGGCGAAGTAATTGGTTATTATAATAAAGGCGTGCTTAAAAAGATACATTGTATCTTTTATGGTGAAACGGGAAAGGCTGAAACAGATTATTACTTTAACAACAAAAAATTATTTTTTTTATACAAGAAAGAATTTTTTTATGATAAACCTATGTATCTAAAAGATTTTAAGATAAAAAAAACAATAGAAACACGTTATTATTTGGCTGAAGATAAGGTGATTAAAGCTATGGTAAAGCCCAATGCCTCCTTGGTACTCTCTCGTACTGAAATAAAAGAAGCACTTAAACAGGTTATGGATATTTTAAACGAAAAATAGGTTTTGAATTTTGGTAATGAGTTCAGTCCCAATTTTTCATCGGTACCAGAGTGAAGCCCTGTAAAGTCCGACCCTTGCGCAGCTTAGGGAAACGGCCAAATCAGTTTGCAGTTTGTAATTTACAGTTTGCTGTCGCTATTTAATTAAGTTTAAGAACCTGATCGGTTTTTACAGGTTTTTTAATAAATCTTTTATTAGCTTTACCATATGCAGGCTGTAAACTACGAAAACGAAACAAGCTATGGTAATTTAGAATTGCTTGCCCAGCAAGTGGTAGAAGGTTTTATTACCGGATTGCATAAAAGTCCATTTCATGGCTTTTCAGTCGAATTTGCCGAGCACCGTCAGTATAATAATGGCGATAATGTTAAAAATATTGACTGGAAATTATACGCCAAAACTGATAAACTCTATAGTAAACGTTTCGAAGAAGAAACAAATTTACGCTGTCAGTTTGTGATTGATGTTTCCTCATCAATGTACTTTCCAGAGCCTAAAAATAACAAATTGATTTTCTCCATACAGGCTACTGCTTCATTAATGTACCTGTTGAAGAAACAGCGCGATGCCTTTGGGTTAAGCTTATTTACAGATGAAATACTGTTGAATTCGCCAGCAAAGTCGACCACTGTACATCAGAAATATTTATTTACACAATTAGAAGACCTGCTGCATAAACCTAAGGTAAATGCGCAGACTAACTTGAGTGAAGCTTTACACCAGGTTGCCGAATTAATTCACAAACGCTCTTTGGTTATTATTTTCAGCGATTTATTTAATACGCAGACTAGTACCGATAAAACAGACGGTTTTTTTGATGCCCTGCAGCATTTAAAATTCAACAAGCACGAAGTAGTGGTTTTTAACGTGGTGGATAAATCAAAGGAAGTGGAGTTCAATTTTGAGAACCGTCCATACCAGTTTATCGATATGGAAACAGGAGAAACGATTAAAGTGCACACTAATCAGGTAAAGGAAAATTATACAGCCGCAATTTCCTCTTATCGTCAGCAAATTGCGCTAAAATGTGCCCAATATAAAATCGACTTAATTGATGCCGATATAAACGAGGGATTTTACCCAATCCTTCAGTCTTATTTAATTAAACGGCAAAAATTGGGTTAAAATTTTGTTGCAAACAACAGCAGTTCAGCACTGTTTAATAGAAAAATTTAAACTTTAAACTCCCTAATATGTTAGAAAAAGGCGCAACAGCACCAGATTTCGAATTGAATGCTACCCCTGATCAGAAAATAAAACTTAAAGATTTTAAAGGTAAAAATGTAATCCTGGCTTTTTATCCTGCCGATTGGAGCCCGGTATGCAGCGACCAAATGGCACTTTATAACGAAATGTTAAAATATTTTAGTAAATACGACGCACAGATCTTCGGCGTTTCTGTTGATAGCGTGTGGTGTCACCTTGCCTTCGAAGAAAATAGAAAACTGCATTTTCCCTTATTGGCAGATTTTGAACCAAAAGGTGCAGTATCAAAAGCTTATGGGGTGTATGATGATGAACTTGGAGAAAGCAAAAGGGCACTTTTTGTTATTGATAAAGATGGAAAAATTGCCTGGAGTTATTTGTCACCAATAGCCGTTAATCCTGGTGCAGACGGAATTTTAGACGCCTTAGAGGAATTAAATAAAAAATAAGTTATGAGTACTTTAAAACCAGAAATAAACGATCAAGATCATATTCAAGGCGATGATTCGGCCAGTGTAACCATTGTCGAATTTGGCGATTATCAATGTCCTTATTGCGGTAATGCCTACCCGATTATGAAGGAAATTGAAGAGACATTTGGCCACCAGATCAGATTTATCTTCCGCCATTTCCCTTTGGCAAATGCCCACGAATTTGCTTTTCCGGCGGCTATTGCTGCAGAAGCGGCAGGTTTACAAGATAAATTTTGGGAAATGCACGATGCACTCTACGAAAATCAATACCGTTTAAATGGCGAGCTGTTCGATGAATTGGCCGAAACGATAGGTTTAGACCTGGAACAGTTCCAGCAAGACAGCAGCTCAGAAGAAATCAAACGAAAAATAGAAGATGATTTTGATAGCGGTGTACGGAGCGGTGTAAACGGAACGCCATCATTTTATGTAAACGGAACTAAATTTGATGGAGGTGCAACAGACCTTTATCAGATGCTTAAAGAAAGTGCGGAATAAATTGGGGATTCTGAAAAATTAGGGTCTAGGTGTTCACCACCCTGACCCAGTAGGTATCTAATTTATTTTAGCCTTAATAACATGAGAATTGCTAATCCCGATTAGAAAATCGGGACAATATAGCAGCCTTAATATTAATAAACCCAATTTCTTATCCCGGAAATGGCTCCATTTTCGCACAATCGCAATAACAATCGGCATCAGTTACATTAAACTTTTTTAAAAAATACTGGTAAAAGCCAATTCTATCTTTCATTGCAGGCATTTCGGTTCCTTTATTACATTCTAAAGCGCCGTTTACAATATTAATTGTCATGCCGAAACCGGCTTTATATCCTTTTTGCAGTTCCGAAGCAGATGGTTTCCATTTATTGGTAATTACATCATGAGGAGATGGTTTTGCTCCCTGTGGCGTCATCCAGAAATAAATTGCGGTTTCAAAGGCAGTTATGGCATTAGTGCTAACCATATTCGGGTTTTTAAGTAAAATATTCTTATTACCAAATAAACAATCAGATGCAAAACCATAATTACTATTGTAACTTAACTGAATGGGGCCTCGGCCATAATATTTTTTACCCGTGACGGCAGGATAAGTTACATTGGCAACTGTATAATTGGCATTGGTATCCAATTCATGGTTAAGCATTAAACCATCATTATATCTATTGTTAATTCCGTTACGGGTTTCGTGCGCGATATGAGCGAACATTGCCGCAAGTTCTTTTTTGTTTACGCTGATATCTTTTGATGCGCAGAAATCGGCATAATCGATATTTAAAGGATCAAGCGGAAAAGTTGGGGGGGATGTTTTAAGCATATATTTTCGACAATCTGAATAAGAAGAATTTAATATCCCTTACACCTCTTGAGGTTGCCCTAAAAGCTTTGATCT